>MEGH01000011.1:0-123862 GCA_001725415.1 Pseudonocardia sp. SCN 73-27 | reverse complement strand
CCGCTCCGCCGGACGAGCCGCCCGCCGTCGAGGAGCGCCCCGAACCCGCTGCCGCCGCAGAGCGCGCGGAACCCGGTGCGCCGCAGCGCCGCGAGCCTGCCGTGCCGCAGTCGCGTGAGGCCGCGCCGCCGCGGGAACAGGCCGAGCCGAGACGCGAGCCCGCCGCACCTCCGAGACGCGAGCCCGCGGCGCCTCCGACGAGCGAGCCCGCCGCATCCCGGCGCCCGGAACCCGCGCGCGCCGAACCGGTCGCGCCGGAGCCGCCGCCCGCCGCCGCCGAGCCCCCCGCCGGCGAGGCACCCGCGGGCCGCGGGCTCGACGCCGCCGCCGTCCGGCGGGTGTGGCCCGAGGTCCTGTCGGCCACCAAGCAGCGCAAGATGCGCACGCACGCGCTGCTGGTCACCGCCACGGTCCGCACCGTCGCCGACGACACGCTGGTCCTCGCCGCCGGCACCGCCGCGCTGGCGCGGCTGCTGTCGGAGCAGAGCAACCTCGACATCATCGCCGACGCCCTCAACGCAGTACTGGGCGTGCGCTGGCGCGTCCGCTGCGAGTTCGGCGACGCCGCACCGCCCGCCCAGGCCGCCCCGCCCCGCCGGGAACCGGCCGCGCCGCCGACCCGCCGCGAGCACACCCGGCCCTCGGCCGCCGAGCGTCCCGCCGCGCCGCGTCGCCGCTCCGCCCCCGACGACGGCATCCCGCTCCCGCCCGAGCCACCCTCGGACGAGCCTCCGCCCGACGACGAGGAGGCGATGATGGCCGAGGCCGCGGCCGACTCGAGCAACGGGCCGGTCGAGCGTCGCGACCCGGAGGAGGCGGCGATCGAGCTGCTCACCGCCGAGCTGGGCGCCAAGGCGATCGACCGCCAGTGAGGCACGACCCCGAAGGACCCTGAGAACGAAAATGGGTGAATCGGGCGGGACTGGGGTGCTGGCACCCGGGTACACCGGTGTCCGACCTGCGTAGGCTCCGCCGACGTGAGCACCATCGAGTCGCCGCCCACCGACGTCACGACGGGGCTGACGGCCTCCCAGGTCGCCGAACGGGTCGCTGCGGGCCAGACCAACGACGTCCCCGCCCGCGCCAGCCGCACCGTCGGCGAAATCGTGCGCGCCAACGTCTTCACACGGTTCAACGCGATCGTCGGCGTGCTGTTCGCGATCATCCTGGTGATCGGCCCGATCCAGGACGGCCTGTTCGGCTTCGTGATCATCATCAACACGGGCATCGGCATCTTCCAGGAGCTGCGCGCCAAGCGGACCCTGGAACGGCTCGCGATCGTCGGCGAGGCCCGGCCCCGGGTGCGGCGCGACGGGACGACGGCGGAGCTGGCGCCCAGCGGTGTGGTGCTCGACGACGTCATCGAGCTCGGCCCGGGCGACAAGATCGTCGTCGACGGGATCGTGCTGGCGGCCGACGGGCTCGAGGTGGACGAGTCCCTGCTGACCGGTGAGTCCGACCTGGTGCACAAGCAGCCCGGCGACCAGGTGCTGTCGGGCAGCTTCGTCGCCGCGGGCGGCGGGGCGCAGCAGGCCACGAAGGTCGGTCGGGAGGCCTACGCGGCGAAGCTCGCCGAGGAGGCCAGCAAGTTCACGCTGGTCAACTCCGAGCTGCGGTCGGGCATCGACAAGATCCTGAAGATCATCACCTACCTGTTGGTCCCGGCGGCGGCGCTGATCATCTGGAGCCAGTTCCGCACGGTCGGCAACGACCTGCCGGAGGCGTTGCGCGGCATGGTCGCCGCCCTGGTGCCGATGGTCCCCGAGGGCCTCGTGCTGCTCACCAGCATCGCGTTCGCGGTCGGCGTCATCCGCCTCGGCAAGCGCAACTGCCTCGTCCAGGAGCTGCCGGCGATCGAGGGCCTCGCCCGCGTCGACACCGTGTGCGCCGACAAGACCGGCACCCTCACCGAGAACGGCATGCGGCTGGCCCGCGTCACCGCCCTCGGAACTCACGACGAGACGCGGGCCCGCGAGGCCCTCGGGGCGCTCGGCGTCTCCGACAAGCGCCCGAACGCCAGCCTCATCGCGATCGCCGAGGCCTGCCCGTCGCCCACGTGGACGGTGTCGGCGACGCAGCCGTTCTCGTCGGCACGCAAGTGGAGCGGAGCGAGCTTCGCCGACCGCGGCAACTGGGTCCTCGGCGCTCCCGACGTGCTGCTCCCCGAGGGCAGCGCCGACGCCGCCGAGGCCGAGCGCATCGGCTCGGAGGGCCTGCGCGTCCTGCTGCTGGGCAGCAGCACCGGCCAGGTCGACGACCCCGTCGGCCCCGGCGACATCGACCCCGTCGCCCTCGTCGTCCTCGAGCAGAAGGTGCGCCCCGAGGCCGCAGGCACGCTCGCCTACTTCGCCGAGCAGGACGTCGACGTCAAGGTCATCTCCGGCGACAACGCCCTGTCCGTCGGCGCGGTCGCGTCGTCGCTCGGGCTGACCGGCGCCCACGCGCCCATCGACGCCCGTGAGCTCCCCGAGACCGACAAGGAGCTGCTGGCCGACGAGGTCACCGGCGGAACCGTGTTCGGCCGCGTCACCCCGGCGCAGAAGCGCGCCATGGTCGGTGCGCTGCAGTCGCGGGGGCGCACCGTCGCCATGACCGGCGACGGCGTGAACGACGTCCTCGCCCTGAAGGACGCCGACATCGGCGTCGCCATGGGCTCCGGCAGCCCGGCCACCCGCGCGGTCGCCCAGATCGTGCTGCTCGACGACTCCTTCGCGACGCTGCCGCACGTCGTCGCCGAGGGCCGCCGCGTCATCGGCAACATCGAGCGCGTCGCCAACCTGTTCCTCACCAAGACCGTCTACTCGGTGCTGCTGGCCATCGCGATCGGCGCCATCGGCGTCCCGTTCCCGTTCCTGCCCCGGCACCTGACGTTGATCGGTTCGCTGACCATCGGCATCCCGGCGTTCTTCCTCGCGCTGGCGCCCAACACCGAGCGCGCCCGCACCGGCTTCGTGAAGCGCGTCCTCCGGCTCGCCGCGCCGTCGGGGATCATCGCGGGCGTCGGGACGGTCGTGACCTACCTGATCGTGCGCACCGACCCCGGCGCGACCGAGATCCAGCAGAAGACAGCAGCCGTCCTGACGCTGTACCTGATCGCGACGGGTGTGCTCGCCGTCGTCGCGCGGCCCTTCGCGATGTGGAAGGTCGCGTTGATCCTGGCTTCCCTCGCCGCCTTCGCCTACGCCCTGCTGGCGCCGCTGCCCTTCGGCCGCGACTTCTGGCAGCTCGACGCCGGCGACACCCAGACGATGCTGGTCGGGCTCACAGTCGCCGTCGTCGGCATCGTGCTGGTGGAGATCGCCAACCTGGTGATCACGCGCCGCCTCGCCCGCACCACGACCCAGCACTGACCCGCCTCACCGGACGTGTCATCAGCGCGACTCCGCAGCGCTGACGACACGCTCGCGTTCGGTGGCCGACACCGAGCGTGTGATGAGCGCGGGGGCGGTGCGCTGATCACACGCTCGGCGATCGGGTCGGATGCGCCGGAACCGGACAGCGTTCCTCGCCGTCCAAGTGCCCGTGGAGATCGGGAGCAGGCCGTTTCGCGGGTCGAGTGCGATCGCGGCCGGACACGTCGGCGACGGCGCGCTGCGAGGACCGAGCTTCGTGAGGCTCTTCCCGGACGTGTACGTCGGCGCGGGTGTCCCCCTCGATCTGCGGGCACGGGCAGTCGCCGCGTACCTCGACGCTCACGGCCGAGGCATCGTCGCAGGCTGGGCCGCCGCCGAACTGCTCGGGGCGTCTTGCGCGCCGGCCGGCGCCGAGGCCGAGATCGTCCTGCCCGGCAGCGACCGCCGTCCGCGGCCAGGGCTGCGGGTCCACCGGTTCCGGCCGCACGTCGGCGAGGTCCGTGAGGTCGACGGCATCGCCGTCACCTCACCGCTGCGGACCGCGTACGACCTCGGGCGCAGGGAGACGCTGGTCCGTGCGGTGACAGCGGTCGACGCACTGGCCCGGGTCGGCCACTTCGACCCGGAGGCGGTGCTCGCGCCGGCGCGTCGCCATCCCGGGGTGCGGGGGACGCGGCGGCTCCCGCGGGTGGTCGCGCTCTCCGACCGGCGGGCCGAGTCGCCGGGCGAGAGTCGCATGCGGCTGGCGATCGTGCTCGCAGGTCTCCCGACCCCGGTGCCGCAGCACCGGGTGGGCCGATTCCGACTCGACCTCGCCTACCCCGACGCGATGGTCGGGGTCGAGTACGACGGCGCGGACCACCTGACCCCGGGGCGGGCCAGACGCGACCTCACGCGCGAGGCCGAGCTGACTCGTGCCGGTTGGGAGCTGGTGCACGTCGGCGGCGACAACTCGATGAGGGAGATCGCGATTCTGGTCGCCCGCGCCCTCGCCGCGCGCGGCGTCCCGGCACCGAACGTGTCACCGGAGTCGATCGCGGCGCTCCAGTGACACGTTCACCGCGGGATTGTTCGTCGAGCGTGTCGTGAGCGTCGACCGGGGGCGCTGATCACACGCTCGGCGCACAGCGGGGTCAGGCCGCGACGGCGACGGCGCTGGATGCCTCGGCGCGGCGGGACAGACGGGCGGCGATGTACGCGCAGGCCATCAGCTGGATCATGTGGAACAGCATGATCGGCAGCACCAGGAGGCCGACCTGGTCGCCCGCGAACAGCACCCCGGCCATCGGCAGGCCGGTGGCCAGGCTCTTCTTCGACCCGCAGAACATGATCGTGACGCGGTCGGCGTAGGGGAAGCGGCGCGGCGCGAACCACGTGATCAGCAGGACGGCCGCGAGCAGGGCGACGCAGATGCCGGCGAGCGTCAGCAGGGAGGCGACGGACAGTCGTCCCCAGATGCCCTCGGCCATGCCCTCGCTGAAGGCGACGTAGACGACCAGCAGGATCGAGCCGCGGTCGACGATCACCAGCCGCTTCTTGTGGCGGGCCACCCAGCCGCCGATCCAGCGGCGCGCGAGCTGACCCAGGACGAAGGGGGCGAGCAGCTGCAGGGCGACGTCGAGGACCGCGCCGCCCGAGATACCGCCGTGCGAGGACAGCAGCAGCGCCGCGAGCAGCGGGGTGACGACGATCCCCAGCAGGTTGGACAGCGACGCCGCGCAGATCGCGGCGGGGACGTTGCCGCGCGCGAGCGAGGTGAACGCGATAGACGACTGGACCGTCGACGGCAGGCAGCAGAGGAAGACGACACCGAGGGCGAGGTCTCGGGGCAGGACCGAGCTCGGCAGCAGCAGGACCGTGAGGCCGAGCACCGGGAACAGCACGTACGTCGCGGCGAGGACGGTGCCGTGCAGCCGCCAGTGGCGCAGCCCGTCGATCGCCTCGCGGGTCGACAGGCGTGCGCCGTAGAGGAAGAACAGCAGCCCGATCGCGACGGTCGTGGCGTGGCCGAAGCCGGTCGCGACGGCGCCGCGGGCGGGCAGCAGCGCGGCGATCCCGATGACGGCGAGCAGCGCCACGATGAACAGGTCGGGCCGGATTCGGCGGACACGGTCGAGCACACGTCCATGCTCGGCGCCCGACAGTCATTCGGAAACATGTGCACCACGCTGTCTGTCATTGCAGACTACGATGACCGCCGTGCTGGACCCAGTGCTGCTGCGCTCCTTCGCCGCCGTGGCGGACACCCTGAGTTTCACCCGCGCCGCCGAACGCCTCGGCGTGCGGCAGGGCACGGTGAGCCAGCACGTCCGCAAGCTGGAGGAGACTGTCGACCGGACGCTGTTCACCCGCGACACCCACACCGTCGCGCTGACCGCCGACGGCGAGGCCATGGTCGAGTTCGCCACGACGATCCTCGACGCCGGCGACCGCGCGCTGGCCCACTTCCGCAGCGTGCAGGTGCGCGGCCGGCTGCGGCTGGGGCTGTCGGAGGACCTCGTCGTGACCCGGTTGACGACGATCCTCGCCGGGTTCCGCCGCCGCCATCCCGGTGTCGACCTGGTGCTGACGGTCGGGCTGAGCGAGACCCTCGAACCGGCGCTGGACACCGGCGACCTCGACCTGATCTTCGCCAAACGCTCGCCGGGCCGCGCACGGGGGACGGCGGTGTGGCGCGACCGCTTCGTGTGGGTCTCCGCACCGGGCTTCCGGCTCGACGGCGGCCCGGTCCCGTTGATCGCCTACCCGCGGCCCAGCCTGTCGCGGGCGTCGGCGATCGCCGCGCTGGAGGGGGCAGGGATGCAGTGGCGGATGGCGTGCACCAGCTCGTCGCTGTCGGGGTTGCGGGCGGCGGCGCTGGCCGGGCTCGGGGTGGTGGCACACGCCGAGACGCTCCTGCCCGACGGGCTCGTCCCGTTCGCGGGACTGCCCGATCTCGACGCCTTCGACTTCACGCTGCAGACGTCGCGCCGGTCGACGTCGCCGGCCGCCGGCGCGATGGCGCGGGCGATCCTCGACTCGGCGGCGACGCTGAGGTCGGGGGCGTGAACGTCAGCGGGCCAGGAACGTCTCGATGCCTGCGGCGATGGCGGTGGCGTAGCGCTCGCGGCCGTCGGCGGAGGTCACCAGGGCCGCTTCACCCGCGTTGCGCATGTTCGCGCACTCCACCAGGGCCGTCGGCCGTGTCGAGAGGTTGAGGCCGGCGAGGTCACGGCGAGGCGACAGGCCGTCGCGGCCCACGTAGTCGGAGACGGGGAAGCCGCCGGCGCGCAGGGCGTCGCGCAGGTCGCCCGACAGCACGTGGGCGGGTCCGGCCTGCGCGGGGTTGAGCGGCGGCTCGGAGTAGGCGACGTGGAAGCCCGTGTTGGCGGGGGCGGACCCGTCGGCGTGCAGGGAGACCACCACGTCGGCGTCGGCCTTCTCGCCGGCGGCGCCGCGGACGTCGACACACGGTCCGACGCCGGTGTCGCTGTCGCGCGTCATCACGACGGTGAGGCCCTTCGCGGTGAGCTTGTCCCGCACCCGCTGAGCGAGGTCCCAGGTGAAGGCGTGCTCGGTGTAGCCCGCGTCGGTCTGGGTGCCGGTGGTGTTGCAGGGCTTGGTGCCGCCGCGGCCGTCGGGCACCGGCTCGTTGACGGCGGCGAGGTCGCGGGAGTTGCCGCCGTTGTGGCCCGGGTCGAGGACGACGACCTTCGCGCGGGCCGCGGACGTCGTCGGCAGCGGCTCGGTGGGCGCGGCTGCGGGGGACGACAGTGCGGGGGAGGACGGTGCGGTCGGGGACGGCGGCGTCGGGGTGCCGCTGACCGGCGCGGCGGTGGCGCACGCGGCGAGTACAGCCGCCGCCAGCACCAGCAGGGGGCTACGGCTCGGGGCGGACACGGCCGACAGCTTCGCACGGCTACCCTGGCGACCGGGCGCGGTCCGGAGCGGACACGCGGCGAAATGACGGGAGAGCGCTGTGCAACCGGGTCAGCCCGACATGTCGATGATTCTCCAGCAGGCGCAGAAGATGCAGGAACAGCTCGTCGCCGCGCAGCAGGAGCTGCAGGTCCTCGAGGTGACCGGCCAGGCGGGCAACGGTCTCGTCGAAGTGACGATGACCGCGGCCGGCGAGGTGCGCGGCGTCAAGATCGACCCCAAGGTCGTCGACGCGGACGACGTCGAGACCCTGCAGGACCTGGTCGTGGGCGCGTTCCAGGACGCGAGCGCGGCGGCGTCGCAGGCGCAGGCCGAAAAGATGGGCCCGCTCGCGGGCGGCCTCGGCGGTGCGGCCGGCGGCCTGGGCCTGCCCGGCTTCTGACGAGCGGGACACAGTGTTCGAGGGGCCGGTCCAGGACCTGATCGACGAGCTGGGCCGGTTGCCGGGCGTCGGGCCGAAGAGCGCCCAACGGATCGCGTTCCACCTGCTCGCGGCCGATCCGGCCGACGTCACTCGCCTGCAGGAGGTCCTGCAGCGGGTGAAGCAGGGTGTGCGGTTCTGCGACGTCTGCAACAACGTGTCGGAGAACGAGCGCTGCCGCTACTGCGCCGACGCGCGTCGCGACCCGACGATGGTGTGCGTGGTCGAGGAGCCCAAGGACGTCCTCGCGGTCGAGCGGACCCGGGAGTTCAAGGGGCGCTACCACGTGCTCGGCGGGGCCCTGGATCCGTTGGGGGGCATCGGCCCCGACTCGTTGACGATCCGTGAGCTGCTGGCCCGCCTCGGTGGGACGGGTCCGGCGCCCGACGAGACCGACATCTCCGAGGTCATCATCGCGACCGACCCCAACACCGAGGGCGAGGCGACGGCGACGTACCTGGTGCGGCTGCTGCGCGACTTCCCGGGCCTGACGGTGACGCGGCTGGCGTCGGGGCTGCCGATGGGCGGCGACCTCGAGTTCGCCGACGAGCTCACGCTCGGCCGGGCGCTTGCAGGGCGCCGCGCCCTCTGAGGACTACTCCTCGGGTGGGTTGCCGTGCAGCTCGGCGCGGCGGCGCAGGAGCCGGCAGCTGGGGCAGCCGCGGACCTCTGCGGCGTTGATCAGTTCCTGTTCCCACAGGTAGAGGTCCCAGTGCTTGCGGGTCTGCTGTGCGTGGCGGGCCTCGACGGCATCGGCGGCCGACAGCCGTCCGACGATCACCGACACGACGGTCAGTGCGGCGATGCCCAGCGCGACGAACACGGTCATCACGACCTCCTCTCGGGAGCGGACCGGGTCGCGGTCCGTCGACGACGTTCCCGATCGGGGAAGCCCCGCGGCTGGTACCCGCGGGAGGGGTGGGCCGCCGCGCGGTGCGCGGCGGCCTGGGCCGCCGCGCGGTGCGCGGCGGCCCGTCCGGCGCCGACCCCCCGTCGGTACCGGACCCCGTTCAGTCGTCCTCGTCGCCCCAGGTGGAGGCCGTCGCGGCGGCGCGGCGGTGTTGTTGGCGACGTTCCCAGGCGAGGCGGCGTTCGGAGGCGACGAAGCGCCGGTCGGCGGCGCGGGCAGCGTCGACGATGCCGACGATCACCGCGATGACCACGAGTGCGCCGAAGCCGACGAGCAGGATGGTGATCATGGCGACCACCTGCCGTGACGGTGGGTGGCGCGAACCGTGCGGTCAGCCGTGCGTGCCTTCTCGTTCATCGTGAAGCCCTTTCCCGTGATCTCCTGACCCGGCCGGTTGCCGGGAGGTCGGTGCTCCCGGCACGTGCCGGGACGGGTGCGGAAGCCGGGTCGCCCGGGTTGCGGGCGCGTTTCCGTCAGGCTGGCGGGGCGCGACTCGGGAGGCGCTGTGGCAGTTCTCCATGACGCCTCCTCTCTCCGACACGGGTTCCGTGAGAGCGGAACCGGATCGTGCGGGCAGACATGAGAATGCCGCACGAGAGCCCATCGTGCAATTGCAATCCGATGAGATTGCACGAGGAATTCTCATGTCGTACGCTTCGTCGGTCGCGCCACGTCCCCGCCGGCCCCAGCCCCGCACTCCCAGGAAGCCTGTGATGGCCGAAGCGCATGGTCCCGCCGGTCCGAGGCGCCGCCTCGGCGCCGAGCTGCGGCGGCTTCGGAACAAGTCGGGGCTGCACCTGGAGGACGTCGCCCGTGAGATGTCGTGCTCGACGTCCAAGATTTCGAGGCTCGAGAACGGCAAGGGGATACCCAAGCCGCCCGACGTCCGCGAGCTGATGCGCATCTACGGCGTCGCATCGGGCACGGAGCGTGACATGTTGCTGCGTCTCGCCCGCGAGGGCCGGGAGCAGGGCTGGTGGGAGACCTACACCGAAGGCGTCCAGTCGGAACGCTTCGTCATGGACTCGCCGGGCCGCTATCCGGCGATGGAGACGGAGGCGACGCATGTGCGCGCGGTGAGCATGACCGTGGCACACGGGCTCGTCCAGGGCGCGGGGTACGCGCGCGAGGTGTTCCGCGCCCTCCTGCCGCATCACACCGATGCGGAGATCGCGAGCCTGGTCGATCTGCGGCTCGAACGTCAGCAGCGGTTGAGGGCCGCGCAGGAACCGCTCGCACTGTCCCTTGTGGTCGACGAGGCGCTCCTCATGCGGCGCGTCGGCGGGCCGTCGACGATGGTCGAGCAGATCGACCACATGCTGGAACTCAACGAACTGCCCACTGTGGAAATCCGTGTGCTGGGACTGGAAATCGGCTTCCACCGGGCGATGGCCGGCCAGTTCACGGTTCTCGAACTGCGGGATCCCCTCGACGACGTCGTGTACGTCGAAGGGCACGCGGGCGACACCTTCATGGACGCGAAATCCGACGTGAAGCTCTATCGGGAGATTCACGCGGACGTGTGGGAGCGTTGCCGCGGGGGCCGTGACGCCGTTGAAACGATGAGGCGATACCGTCTCGCGCATTCTGAACAGTGAAGGGGCGGGCGGTGACCGAGTTCAAGGTCAGTAGTTTCTGCAGTCTCGGCGACTGCGTCGAGGTCGGTCAGACCTCCGACGGTGCCGTCCTGGTGCGTGACACCAAGGACCGTGCCCTCGAACTGTCGTTCACCCGTGACGAGTGGAGCGCCTTCGTCGCCGGGGTCAAGGCCGGAGAGTTCGACCCCGCCTGACGGCACCCGAACCGTCACACGGAGTCACCACTGACGTACAGCGGCCCGGGCGGGCGGACCGATCGTCCGCCCCTCCCGGGCCGTCGGCCGTTCCGGGCGAGGTCGTCACCCGGCGCGCGGCCGTGGAGGACCTCCCGCCCCGCGGATCGCGCGGGGCCGGCGGTCACGTTCAGGGGGTCAGCGCATGGCCCGGTTCACGGCCGACACGACGGCCTTGAGCGAGGCGCTGACGATGGAGCTGTCGATCCCGACGCCCCAGAGGACCTTGTTCTCGATGGTGCACTCGACGTAGGCGGCGGCGCGGGCGTCGTCCCCGGAGGACAGCGCGTGCTCGTGGTAGTCGAGGACGCGGACGTCGAACCCGATGCCGGCGAGCGCGTCGACGAATGCTGCGATCGGGCCGTTGCCGCTGCCGGCGATCTCGTGGACGTCGGACTCGACGCGCACGGTGGCGACGATCTCGTCGCGGCCCTCGCCGTCGCTGGTGAGCTTGTGACGCAGCAGCTTCAGCGGGGTGGCGCGGTCGAGGTACTCGATGTCGAAGGCGTCGCGCATCTCCTTGGGGGAGACCTCGCCGCCCTCGGTGTCGGTGTAGTTCTGAATGACCTTCGAGAACTCCATCTGCAGCCGCCGCGGCAGGTCGAGCTGGTGCTCGGCCTTCATGATGTAGGCGACGCCGCCCTTGCCGGACTGCGAGTTGACCCGGATGACGGCCTCGTAGGTGCGGCCGATGTCCTTGGGGTCGACGGGCAGGTAGGGGACCTCCCACCGGTAGTCGTCGACGGCGACGCCGGCCTCGGTCGCGTCGGCCTCCATGGCCTGGAAGCCCTTGTTGATCGCGTCCTGGTGGCTGCCGGAGAAGGCGGTGTAGACGAGGTCGCCGCCCCAGGGGTGGCGCTCGGCGACGGGCAGCTGGTTGCAGTACTCGACCGTGCGGCGGATCTCGTCGATGTCGGAGAAGTCGATCTGGGGGTCGATGCCCTGGGTGAACAGGTTCATGCCCAGGGTGACCAGGTCGACGTTGCCGGTGCGCTCGCCGTTGCCGAACAGGCAGCCCTCGATACGGTCGGCGCCGGCCTGGTAGCCGAGCTCGGCGGCGGCGACGCCGGTGCCGCGGTCGTTGTGGGGGTGCAGCGACAGCACGATCCCGTCACGGCGGGCGAGGTTGCGGTGCATCCACTCGATGGAGTCGGCGTAGACGTTGGGGGTGGCCATCTCGACGGTCGCCGGCAGGTTGACGATCATCGGCGACTCGGGCGTGGGCTGCCAGAGCTCGCTGACGGCGTTGCAGACGTCGACGGCGTACTGCAGCTCGGTGCCGGTGTAGGACTCGGGGGAGTACTCGAAGCGCCAGTCGGTGTTCGGGTACTTCTCGGAGAAGCGCAGGACGTCCTCGGCGCCGTCGGTGGCGATCTTGGAGATGCCCGCGCGGTCGGAGCGGAAGACGACGCGGCGCTGCAGGATCGACGTCGAGTTGTAGAGGTGGACGATCGCGCGGGGCGCGCCCTCGCAGGCCTCGTAGGTGCGCTCGATGAGCTCGGGGCGGGCCTGGGTCAGCACCTGGATGGTGACGTCGTCGGGGATGGCGTCGCCCTCGATGATCTCGCGGACGAAGTCGAAGTCGGTCTGGCTGGCGGCGGGGAAGCCGACCTCGATCTCCTTGTAGCCCATGCGAACCAGCAGGTCGAACATGCGGCGCTTGCGCGTGGGGCTCATGGGGTCGATCAGGGCCTGGTTGCCGTCGCGCAGGTCGACCGCACACCACAGGGGGGCCTTGGTGATGCGGGTGTCGGGCCAGGTCCGGTCGCTCAGCGTGACCGGCTCGACCATCTCGTGGAAGGGCCGGTAGCGGTGGAACGGCAGGTGCGATCCACGCTGCGGGTTCCACGGGGCCTGGTCGGCCGGCGCGGGATTGGACGGGGTCCGGACGCGGCTCGCGCTGGACGAGGTGTAAGCGTCGGGGGAGATGCTCATGGTGCGGGGTGCTCCTCGGTGCCGGGGCGTGGTGACCGGCAGGCACGCAAACACCCCGCGACGAGGGGCCGGTCGGTCAGACCCCGCCGCGGCGGCGAAGGAGCAGGCGCGCCATGGCTTGGACTGTAGACCCTCGTGCGGCCCCGACGGCAAGCGCCCTCCCGCATCGCGGGATCCGACTCACGTGACGAGCAGGGCGGCGTCACAGAACGAGCGGGACGGCTGCACACGACGAGCGGGGCCCGGTACCCGATCGGTCGGCCGCGCCGCCCGGTACCGGGCGCGTGATCGTGTCAGGATGGCGGGGCGGTCACCGAGCGGGCGGAGGCAACACATGGCGGTGGGCACCTCGGCGCGTCGCGGCGCGGGCATGTTGGCCACGGCGCTGCGGATCGTCGGCATGGTCATCGTCGCGTTCCTCGTGCTGCACATCGTGCTGACGTTGCTGGACGCGAACCCGGCCAACGGGCTGACGCAGCTCGTCGCCGACGTCGCGGGCCGGCTGACGCTGGGCCTGGACGACCTGTTCCTGCCCGACGAGCCGAAGCTGCGGGTCACCCTGAACTACGGCGTGGCGGCGGCGATCTGGTGGCTGATCACGGCGGTCGTCGTGCGCCTGGTGCGCCGAATCTCCTGAGAGCGGCCGGGCTCAGATCGCGGCAGGCCAGATCGCGACGGCGTACCCGCCGAACCACGCCGACGCGAGCACCACGCCGACGACGATCCCGACGGCTGCGACGCGATGCCGCTCGGCCAGCTTCGCCAGCGCGATCGCGACAGGGATCAACAGCGTGAACGCGGGCACCAGCAGCCGCGCCTTCGACGCCATCACCCCGGCGCTGCCGACGTCCATCGCGACGACGATCGCGCCGTAGCAGTAGAGCGTCCACGGCAGGGCCGCCGCGGCGGCGTCGCGCAGCCCCACGACGAGCAGGACGGCCGCGCCGGCGAGGGCGACGATCGTCCCCACCTCGAAGATCGACGGCCCGGACGCGAGGACGGAGCCGGCCCATCGCAGGGTGGCCTGGCCTCCGTCGACGCGGGAGCCCCAGCCGACGGCCTGCAGCGTGAACCATCCGGTCGGTGAGCCGGTGCGGGCGCCCACCCAGGCGAGGTAGCCGAGCAGCCCGACGGGGGCGAGGGCGATCGCGGCCCACGGCCGGGTGCCGTCCTCCCGTTTCCAGAGGGCGACGGCGGCGGCCGCGACGACGACGATCAGCAGCGCCCACGCCGTCGGCCGCACGACGCCCGCGGCGAGGCAGCACAGTCCGGCGGCCACCCACCGTCGTTCGAGCAGGAACACGAGGCACCAGGCGGCGCCGGCGCAGAACAGGGCCTCGGAATAGGCCATCGAGAGCACGACGGCCATCGGCGCCGACGCGAACAGCGCGACCAGCACCAGCCCGGCCCGCGCGGAGCCGCCGGGGACGGCCCGGCCCAGCCGCGCGATGCCGTAGGCGGCGACGACGCCGGCGCCGACCGTCACGACGATCGCCGCGGCGAGCATCGGTATGCCCGTCAGGAACCGGACCGTGGCCACGAGGGTGGGGTAGCCGGGGAAGAACGCGAGCGGGGTCGCGGCCGTGCGGGCACCGCTGGCGTCGACCAGGCCGAGCGGGACGTCGCCGTACCAGCCCTGGGCGATGCCGAGGAACCAGTGGCCGTCCCACGCGTCGAGGCGGTCGCCGAGCCGGCCGCCGTTGGCGCCGACGAGGAGCACGAGCACCGCGGTGGAGAAGGCGCGCACTGCGAGATAGACGACCGCCGGGGCGAGCGCGGCACGCACGACCGGAGCCGGCGGGAGCGCGGGGAGCGGGATCGTCGTGACCCCTCGACGCCCCCGGGAGGCGGACGTGTCCGGACTCACGGCGGGCCCCGGCACACCCCGCGAGCGGGGGCGGGGCGCCGTCGGTGTCTGTGGCATCGGTCATCGAGGTTAACGCCGCTGCTCGGCGCCGGTAGGCTGGCGCCCCGACCAGGCCCGCGGGCGGTCGGGCGAACATGTCGACCGGTCCGGGCCCGAGCCGAACGCAGCGTCGTCGTCGAGCGGCGCCAGGACAGGAGGACGGCGTGGCCCTCGTCGTGCAGAAGTACGGCGGATCGTCGGTTCAGGACGCTGACCGCATCAAGAAGGTCGCGGAACGGATCGTCCGGACGCGTAAAGAGGGCCACGACGTCGTGGTCGTCGTCTCCGCGATGGGAGACACGACCGACGAGTTGACCGACCTCGCCGAGCAGGTCTCGCCCGCGCCGCCCGCCCGTGAGATGGACATGCTGCTCACCGCAGGTGAGCGCATCTCCAACGCCCTCGTCGCGATGGCGATCCACTCCCTCGGTGCCGAGGCCCGTTCGTTCACGGGCTCGCAGGCCGGGATGCTCACCACGTCCAAGCACGGCGACGCCCGCATCGTGCAGGTCAACCCGGGCCGGCTGCGCAGCGCGCTCGACGAGGGCTCGATCGTCCTCGTCGCCGGTTTCCAGGGGATGAGCGAGGACTCCAAGGACATCACGACGCTGGGCCGCGGCGGGTCGGACACGACAGCCGTCGCGCTGGCCGCGGCGCTCGAGGCCGACGTCTGCGAGATCTACACCGACGTCGACGGCATCTTCTCCGCCGACCCGCGGATCGTCCCGGACGCCGCGCACCTCGACACGGTGACGTACGAGGAGATGCTGGAGATGGCGGCGTCCGGCGCGAAGGTGCTGCACCTGCGCGCCGTCGAGTACGCCCGCCGCTACAACGTGCCGCTGCGGGTGCGCAGCTCGTACAACGACAAGCCGGGGACGCTGGTCGCCGGCTCGATCGAGGAGATTTCGTTGGAGAACCCGATCCTGACCGGGGTCGCGCACGACCGTTCGGAAGCGAAGATCACCGTCATGGGCGTGCCGGACACGCCCGGTATGGCGGCCCGGATCTTCCGCACCGTCGCCGATGCCGAGATCAACATCGACATGGTCCTGCAGAACATCTCCCACGAGTCCGTCGGCACCACCGACATCACGTTCACGCTGCCCCGCACCGACGGCCCGCGCGCCGTCGCCGCGCTGGAGGCGGCCAAGGGCGGCATCGGTTTCGACGAGGTCGTGTACGACCCCGAGGTCGGCAAGGTGTCGCTGGTCGGGGCCGGGATGCGCAACCACCCGGGCGTCACCGCCACGTTCTGCGAGGCGCTGTCCAACGCGGGCGTGAACATCGAGACCATGAACACCTCCGAGATCCGCATCTCGGTCATCTGCCGCGCCGATCAGCTCGACGGCGCCGTCCGTGCCCTGCACGACGCGTTCGAGCTCGGCGGCGAGGAAGAGGCCGTCGTGTACGCGGGAACCGGACGATGACCGAGCTTGCGAGGGAGAGCAGATGAGCGCGTCGAAGGGCCCGGTCGTCGCGATCGTCGGTGCCACCGGTGCCGTCGGCACCACGATGATCGACATCATCGACGCCCGCGAGACCGTGCCGTGGAGCGAGATCCGGCTCGTCGCGTCGGCCCGCTCGGCGGGCAAGGTGCTCAGGGTCCGTGGTGAGGACGTCACCGTCCGGCTGCTGGAGCCCGAGGTGTTCGACGGCGTCGACATCGCGCTGTTCGACGTGCCCGACGAGATCAGCGCCGAGTGGGCGCCGATCGCGGCGGCGCGGGGCGCGGTGGCCGTCGACAACTCCGGCGCGTTCCGGATGGACCCCGACGTGCCGTTGGTGGTGCCGGAGGTCAACGCGGACAAGGCCGCCGACCGGCCCAAGGGCATCATCGCCAACCCCAACTGCACGACGCTGTCGATGATGGCCGCCATGGGCGCGCTGCACCGGGAGTTCGGGCTCGAGGCGCTCGTCGTGTCGTCGTACCAGGCGGCGTCGGGTGCGGGTCAGCCCGGCATCGACCGGCTGCAGGCGGAGCTGTCGGCCGTCGCGGGCAAGGACGTCGGGCAGAAGGCGGGCGATGTCGCCGCGGCGCTCGCCGAGGCCGGTCTGGGCACCGACTCGCCGTTCCCGGCGCCGCTGGCGCTCAACGTCGTGCCGTGGGCGGGCTCGCTCAAGGACGACGGCTGGTCGTCGGAGGAGCTCAAGGTGCGCAACGAGTCGCGCAAGATCCTCGGCATCCCCGACCTGAAGGTGTCGGCGACCTGTGTGCGCGTCCCCGTCGTCACCACGCACGCGCTCGCGGTGCACGCGACGTTCGGGCGAGACATCACCGTCGACGGTGCCCGCAAGGTGCTGTCGGAGCAGCCGACGATCGTGGTGCGCGACGACCCGGCCGCCGGCGAGTGGCCGACCCCGGCCGACGTCGTCGGTGACGACCCGACCTGGGTGGGGCGCATCCGGCAGGCGTTGGACTTCCCGAACACGCTCGAGCTGTTCGTGTGCGGCGACAACCTGCGCAAGGGCGCCGCGCTGAACACCTACGAGATCGCCGAGACGGTCGCGGCGTCGCTCTGAGCGCCACTCACAGGGTCTAGATGGCGTAGCGCCACACCGTGAGGGAGTAGGCGCCGAACCAGGCCGAGGCCAGCGCCGCCACCACGACGACGGACACCGCCGTCGCGGGGCGGCGTTTGGCCAGGCCGAGTGCGATCGGCAGGAGCAGCACGAACGCGGGCAGCAGCAGCCGCGGGCGTGAGGCCATGACGCCCGAGGAAAGCCACACCGTCGCGACGACAGCGCCGCCGTACACGAGCAGCGGCACCGGCAGCCGCGCGGCGACCGAGAGCCCGAACAGCACGAGCACGCCGATCAGGACGATCGCCGACACGTAGTACATGAGCGTCGCGTCACGGCTGGTCAGCGTCGCGACGATGAACGTCATGCTGGCGACGCCGCCGTCGATGCCGCCGTCCCAGCCGCTGCTCTGGACGGTGAACCAGCCCGTCAGCTCGCCCGTGCGGACGGCGACGAAGATCAGGTACCCGGCGATCCCCGTCACCGACAGCAGGGCGCCGACGACCGGACGCCAGCCGTCACGACGCGTCGCGAGCGCCACGACCGCCGCCACGACGACGGCGAGCACGAGCGCCTCGGACGTCGGCCGGACCAGGCCGGCCAGCCCGCACATCACCCCGGCGAGCAGCCAGCGCCGCTGCAGCAGCCCGACCAGCGACCACGCGGCCAGCGCGCAGAACAGCGCCTCGGTGTAGGCCATGTTGAGCGTGACGGCCATGGGTGCCGCCGCGAACAGCGCCGTGAGCAGCAGGCCGACGCGGCGCGACCCGCCCGGGACGAGCTCGCCGATCCGGGCCAGCCCGTAGGCGGCCACGACGCCCGCCACCAGCGACACGAGGAGCGCGGCGGCGACCTCGTTGCCCCCGAGCAGCGGCGCGACGACCGTGATCGTCATCGGGTACCCGGGGAAGAACGCGAGCGCGGTGAACGGGGTGTGGTGGCCGTGCCCGTCGAGCATCGTCTCGGGGAGACCGCTGTAGCCGTACTGCGCGATGGCGAGCATCCAGTCGCCGTCCCAGGCGCGGAGCCGGTCGACCGGCGACACCCCGTGCGTCAGGGACAGCCAGACCAGCGCCAGGACCCCGACGAGCCGCACCGCGAGGTAGACCCCGGCCGGCGCCAGCAGCGCGACCACACGCGCCGGCTCCCGTGCCGCCACCGGGGCGTCCGTCGCGTTCACGAACCCTCCGGCGGGTGTGATCCGTGCATGGCGGTGCCGTGCAGGTCACACGGTAACGCGTGATCAGCCCGTCGCCGATAACGTTCCGTTCGTGAGCAGCGACGAACTGATCAAGCGGTACCAGGCGGGCGGCGGCACACTCGCGGCGGCCGCGGCGGAGGGCGTGGCGGTGCCGCCCGCGCTGAAGACCGTGCTCGTGACGTGTATGGACTCACGTATCAACGCGTTCACCCTGTTCGGTCTCGAACTCGGTGAGGTGCACGTGCTGCGGAACGCGGGCGGCGTCGTCACCGACGACACGATCCGCTCGCTGACGATCAGCCAGCGCAAGCTCGGCACCCGCGACGTGCTGCTCGTGCAGCACGGCGGATGCGGTCTGTCGACGTTCACGGACGAGGAGTTCTCGGAGGAACTGGCGGCGGAGACGGGGATGCGCCCGGCGTGGCGGACCCACGCCTTCAGCGACCCCATGACGAGCGTGCGCCGGGACATGGCGCAGCTGCGGCACGACCCGTTCCTCCATCCCGACACGCGGGTCAGGGGGTTCGTCCTCGACATCGAGACGTTCGTGCTCGAAGAGGTGTTCCTGCCTGACGCCTGAGCGTGGGCGGTGACCGGTCTCGATCTGAGACGGGCACCACTCCCACCGCAGACGGGCTGGTAAGCCAGGGCCATGGAGCGTCACCGGTTGGTGTGTCGGGCGTGCGGGGAGACCACGCACGTCGATCAGGTCCTGGGCGTCGCGGCCCATCTCGACCCGGCAGCCGCGGCCGGCTACCGGGTCGAGACGGCGGTCGTGGTCTTCCGCGGACTGTGCGCGGCCTGCCGCGGCGCCGACCGTGAGGTCGGAGCGGGTCGCCTACGATCCCCGGCGTGACCTCCGAAGACCGGCCCGTCGTCTGGCACAACCCGCGCTGCTCCAAGAGCCGGGGTGCGCTCGCCCTGCTCGCCGAGCACGGCGTCGAGCCCGACGTGGTGCGCTACCTCGACGACGCCCCGACCCGCGCCGATCTCGAGGGCGTCCTGCGCAAGCTGGGCACCGACGACCCGCGCGCGATCATCCGCACCGGTGAGGCCGTCTACCGCGAGCTCGGCCTGGCCGACGCCGACCGCGACGCGCTGCTCGACGCCATGGCCGCCAACCCGATCCTGGTCGAGCGACCGATCGTGGTCCTGGGCGACCGGGCCGTCGTCGGCAGGCCGCCGGAGAAAGTGCTCGACCTCCTCGGCTGACCCGGGTCAGCCCGCCACGGCAGCGGTGACCAGCGGCGCCGACACGACGAGGGCGTCGCCGACGAACCGTGCCGTCGGCCGCAGCCCGGCCCGGCGCAGCAGCCGTGCCAGCCGCATGTCGCCACCGGGTGTCGACGCGGCGAGCATGTCGGCACCCGCGGCCAGCGCCATCTCGACGGCCCTGCGCACCAGCGAGGTGCCGAGGCCGCGGCCCTGCCAGCCGTCCTCGACGACGACGGTGAACATCACCTCGCCGTCGCGGTCCTCCAGCGTCACGAGGCCGACGACGCTGCCGCCGTCGATCGTGGTCGCGACCGCCGAGCGGCCGCCGTTCTCCCCGGCCAGCACGGCCTGCAGCAGCCCCGGCGCCAGCTGCGGTGACGGGTGGCCGAACCGGGCCAGCCGGGTCTCCGGCGAGCAGCGCGCGTGCAGGGCGGCGACCAGCAGCGCATCCTCGGGCGATGCCGCGCGCAGCAGCGCCTCGGTGCCGTCGCGCAGCAGCAGGACGCGGTCGTCGGTCGGGGTGCGGGCGGGCGTGGCGAGGCCGAGCTGCGAGGCCAGCTCCAGCAGGGCCGCCGCCCGCGACAGCTCGGTCGCGGTGAACGGCCACGCCCGCCCGAGCCGGACCTGCTGGGTGCCGACCCGCAGGGTGTGGGTGTGCGGGTGCCCCGGTGCGTCGGGGGCCACGAGCCGGGCCCGCAGCATCGTCGCGACCGCCCGCGGCGCGCTGCCCGGATCGGCCGCGACCATTCGGGCCAGGGCGAGCGCAGTCGTCGCCGGGTCGGACAGCTCCGCGGCGTCGGCGCGCACGAGCAGCGTGCACGGGATGCCCGCCGATCCCACGGCCTCGACGAGCTCGCCCGCCTCGACGTCGTCGGGAACCTTCACGAGCAACTCGTCGGTCACCGCGCCGTCGTCGGACGGCTCCCCGACGACGTGCAGCGCCACGATGTCGCAGCCGGCGCCACCCACGACCGTCGCCAGCTCTCCGAGCCGGCCCGGCCTGTCCTCGAGCTCCACGTGCACGCGCCACAGCGTCACGTCGTCCACCCCCTCAGGCATCCCCATCGTGGAGGGTGGATGTTTCCGGCGAGCTACACCGGGGTGACGTCACCCCGTGCGGACATCGGCCAGGGCACGACGGGCGAAGTCGATCTCCGTGGCGACGTGCCGGATCGTCTCCTCGACGACGAGCGAGCCGTGCCCGGCGTCGAACCGGCTGACCTCGTAGGGCAGGTCGCCGCGGGCGGCCAGCGCGTCGAGGTAGTTGTCGATCTGGCGGATCGGGCAGCGCGGGTCGTTCTCACCGGCGAGCACGAGCACGGGCGCGCGGACGTCGCCGACGTAGGTCAGCGGCGAGGCGACCCGGTAGCGGTCGGGGACCTCGTCGGGGGAGCCGCCGAACAGGGCGCGGTCGAACGCGCGCAGCTGCTCCATCTCGTCCTCGAACGCGGCGACGTAGTCGGCGACGGGCACACCGCCGATCGCCGCGGCCCACCGCTGCGGCTGGGTCCCGGCCGCGAGCAGGGCGAGGAACCCGCCCCACGACCAGCCCTCCACGACCACCCGCGCGGGATCGGCCGTCCCGGACGAGACGGCCCAGTCGTGGACGGCGGC
Organism: Pseudonocardia sp. SCN 73-27; assembly: GCA_001725415.1. Taxonomy (GTDB): domain Bacteria; phylum Actinomycetota; class Actinomycetes; order Mycobacteriales; family Pseudonocardiaceae; genus Pseudonocardia. The sequence continues at coordinate 103,035 of MEGH01000011.1, read as the reverse complement.
GACGTCCTCCAGCTCGGTCGGGCCCGGGCGGCCCTCGATGGCGTCGCGCCACGCCGAGCCGTAGCCCGTCGAGCCGCGGTAGTTGACCTCGACGACGCAGAACCCGGCGTCGACCCATGCCGCCCGCATGGCACTGAACCGGTCCTCGTCGGCGTGGTGCGGGCCGCCGTGCAGGCTGAACACCGTCGGGTGCGGGCCGTCGCCCTCCGGTTCGGCGACGAGCGCGTGCACCTTTCCGCCGGGGCCGTCGACCCACACGTCGCGCACCGGGACCGAGCCCGGCGGACGCTCGCCGGGCGGGGCGACCAGCACCCGGTCGGTGCCGTCGGGGTGCAGGGCGCGGATCGTCGGGGCCTCGGCCGCCGACGACGCCGTGTACTCGACGGTGCCGTCGGGGCGCACCTCGGCGGACCCCACGGTGCCGGGCGCGGTGGGCAGCTCGGTGAGGGTGCCGTCGGCGAGGTCGTGGCGGAACAGCCGGACCCGGCCGGCGTGGGTGTGCCACACCAGCAGCGCGGACGCGTCGGGATAGAAGTCGGCGATCACCTCGCCGGGTAGGTCGAGGACGATCTCGGCCTCGGTGTCGGTGGCCACGTCCCAGATCAGCAGCTCCTCGCGGCCGCGGCGTTCGTGCAGCAGCAGGAGCCGCTGGTCGCCGGGGACGGGGCTGAACGCGAGCGGTGTCAGGCCCTTGCCCGGGCCGTCGGACTTCTCCGCGACCGCCGCGCCGTCGGACGTGCGGTGCACCCGGACGTCGGGGTGGCGGGAGTCGCCGTGCTCGGACTGGCTGATCGCGAGCAGCGTCTCGTCCTCGGACAGGGCGCCGACGCCCGCGTCCTCCGACGACTCGTACACGATCTCGGCGGGCTCGGAGGAGCCGTTGCGGTGCAGCCAGATCCGGGACCCGTCGTCGGTCGACGTGCCAGCGACGACCATCGTGCGGCCGAGCTCGAGGCCCGCGGGGTAGCCGTCCTCGACGCCGGGGATCGCGTCGGCCGGCCGGTCGCCCGCGGGCAGCCCGGCGAACGGCTCGGCCACCCAGCGGCCGAACTCGTCGCCGTCGGTGTCGTCGAACCACCAGACGTGCTCGCCGTCGGGCGGCAGCGTGGCCGAGTGGGTGCCGGCGGGGCGGCTGGTCACCTTGCGGTGCAGGTCGGTGGCGCGGTCCCAGGTGTGCACCTCGGTGGTACCGCCCGAGTTGGACGTGTAGACGCAGCGGTCCGGCGCGTCCTCGGCCCACTGCGGTCGGGACATCCGGACCGCGGTGAACCGGGCGCGCCAGCGCTGCTCGCGGGCGTCGTCGTCGAAGAGCCGGTCGGGGACGGCGGCGTCGGGGTGCACGCCCCGATCCTCCCCGTCACCAGCTCAGCTCGTGGCACCGGGTGCGTGCGCCGGGCGGCTCGACCTGGAGGGTGACGTGTGCGAGGCCGTGCCGGTCGGCGAGCAGCTCCCCGACCGACCGGCGATGTCGGCCAGCACCTCCAGCGAGGCGCTCTGCCCGCCGACGTGTCCGTGGCCGTGTCCGCCAACCTGACCGCAACCTGTGCACCTGTTCGCATGAGTGCAGGTGGCGGCGGAGGCGGTGAGGGTCGTGGCACGATGGCCGTCGTGAGCGAGCCCGTCCCCAGTGACCGGATCCGGGTGTCCGACGCCGAACGCAAAGCGGTGCAGGACATGCTGTTGCGCGCCCAGGGGCAGGGCCTGCTCGACATCACCGAGTACGACGAGCGCGTCCAGGCCGTCTGGGCCGGCAAGACCCGCGGCGACCTCGCCCTCGTCACGGCCGACCTGCCCGACATCCCCGACGCGCCCCCGCCGGCCCCGGCCCGCCGCACACCCACAGCGCCGCGCGCGATCTTCTCCGACACCGGCGGCGGCACCGCGATGCGGATCCTCGCGATCATCTTCAGCAGCGTGGTGGCGGTGAACGTCGTCGTCTGGGGGATCGTCAGCGTCACCAACCTCGAGCTGGTCTATCCGTGGTTCGTGTGGACGGTCATCCCGATCGTCGTGCTCGGGGTGCTCTACGTCGCCGGGGTCGGGCGCCCGCGCGGCGACCGCTGAGCTCCTACCGGGCCGTCGAGACGGCGAAGTCCGCGAACGCCGCCGCCACCGCGTCGGGGCGTTCCGTCCACAGGAAGTGCGCACCCCCGTCGACGACGACCCGCCGCACGTTCGGTCCCGTGAAGCGCGGGTCGTCCCACAGCGACTGGTCGACGATCCGGTCGGCGCCCCCGCTCAGGATCAGCGTCGGCAGCGTCTCCGGGAACCAGGCCGCGGTGTAGGAGCGGTCGAAATTGACGTCGGACCACTCGACTGCGAGTCGGTTGTAGGGCATGCGCGCCAACAGGTCCCGGCCCGCCTCGACGCCCTCGGGCGTGAAGTTCCAGGGCGCCGACGCCACCGCGATCGCGGCGAGGTTCGCATCCGTCGGCTCGGCGCCGTACCGCTGTGTGGCCGCCTCGACCTCGGGCAGCGGGTCCGCCGCACACATGGCCTCGAACGTCGGCATCCACGAGCAGTCGGGCGCGGTGCTCACGAGGACGAGCCCCGCGACGCGCTCCTCCAGCGCGGGAACCGCGAGCAGGTACTCGCCACCCGTCGAGTGCCCCACCGCGACGGGGTCCGGCACGGCGTCGACAGCCTCCAGCAGAACGTGCGGCCACAGCGCGTAGGGATCGGGCGGCGCGCCGGGAGCGTCGACGTTGGACCCGTCGCCGGGCAGGTCGACCAGCCAGCTCGTCCCCGGGCACGCGGCCACGTCGACCAGTTCGCGCAGGCTCTCCGACCCGATCCCCGGCCCGCCCGGCAGGAACAGCCAGTTCCTCTCACCTGGGGTGCGCCGGGCCCGACGCAGTCGCACGCCGTGCGAGGTCCAGAACTCGTCGGAATCGGACATCAGCTGCTCCCGGAGTCGGTGACGATCACGCGCAACGCCTCCGCGAGGTCGCGTCCCGTCGGTGCCCCGGCGGGGTCGACCGCCCACTGCACCAACGTCCCCAGCAGCAACGACTGGTAGAACGCGCCCAGCACCCGGGTGCGCTCCTCGTCGTCACCCGTGGCGTGGAAGGTCAGCGCCAGGTCCTCGCGCGTGAGGTCGGCCGCGGCCGCCAGCGCCGACCGCACCTGCGGTACCCGCGGCGCCTGGGCCAGCGCCTCGACCGTCGCCGTCGTCATCCGCTCGTCGCGGGCCACGCGCTCGACGACGCGTTCCCACGTCCGCTCGAACCGGTCCAGCGGATCGCCTGCCGGGGTGGCGGGCGCGTCGTCGGTGAGGGCCTGGTCGACCGCCTCCGCACACTCGGCCGTCGACGCGACCAGAGCGGCCGCCAGCAGGGCGTCCTTGGAGCCGAAGTGGTAGCCGATCGAGGCGAGGTTCGTGCCCGACGCGGCGACGACGTCGCGTGCCGACGTCCGGCCCCAGCCCTTGTCGTGCAGGCACTCCTGCGCGCCCGCCAGCAGCTCCTCGCGGTGACCCACATGATCACCCTAACGTCCGTCTCAGACGCCCGTACACATTCGCGGGCGGGTACCGTCCGGTCGTGTCAGAGCACAGCGTCCGCCCCGCCCGGCCCGCCGACGTCACGCGCCTCATCGAGATCGAGGACGCCGCCGGTGAACGGTTCCGCGAGATCGGGATGGACGCCGTCGCCGACGACCCGTCGCCCAGCCCCGACGAGATGTTCCGGCTCGTCGCCGCCGGTGTCATCCGCGTCGTCGACATCGACGGCCGGGCCGCCGGATACCTGCAGGCCGAGGTCGTCGACGACTGCGCCCACGTCGAACAGGTCTCCGTCGACCCCGCCCACATAGGACTCCGCGTCGGCCGCGCCCTGCTCGACGACAACACCGAACGCGCCCTCGCCGCCGGGCTGTCGGCCGTCACCCTCACGACCTACGTCGACGTGCCCTGGAACGGGCCGTACTACCGGCGCCGCGGCTTCCGCGTCCTCGGCGACGACGAGATCACCCCGGGCCTCGCCGCACTGCGCGCGGAGGAGACCCGACGCGGCCTCGACCGCTGGCCCCGCTGCTGCATGCGCCTCGACCTGCGCTGACCCGCCCGACGTCTCCCTGTGAGCGGCAACGGTCGCCATGGCGACTACTGCCGCTCACGACCGGTCCGGACGGCGCGGGACTCCAGGTAACGCCGCTCCGGCAGGCTCGTCGTGAGCCGGGCCGCCTCCCGGTAGGCGGCCCGGGCCTCGTCGTGTGCGCCCGCCGTCTCCAGCAAGTGCGCCCGCACGGCGTGCAGCCGATGGTGCGCGGTCATGCGCTCGTCGGACCGCAACGTGTCCAGCACATCGAGACCCGCCTGCGGCCCGTCGGCCATCGCGACCGCCACCGCCCGGTTCAACGTGACCATCGGGTTCGGCTCCACCCTGGCGAGGACCCCGTACAGCGCGACGATCTGCCGCCAGTCGGTGTCCTCGGCGCGGGCGGCCTCGTCGTGCACCGCCGCGATCGCCGCCTGCACCAGGTACGGCCCCGGCGGATGCCACGTCAGCGCCTCGGTCACCAGCGCGACACCCTCGTCGATCATCGCGGTGTCCCAGCGCGACCGGTCCTGCTCGGCCAACGGCACCAGCGCACCCGACGCGTCCGTCCGCGCCGCCCGCCGCGCATCCGTGAGCAGCATCAACGCCAGCAGCCCCGCCGACTCGCCCTCGTCCGGCGTCAACCGGCGCAGCTCCCGCGCCAGCCGCACCGCCTCCGCGGTGAGATCGGTGCGCTGCAACGACGGGCCGGCCGACGCCGTGTACCCCTCGTTGAACACCAGGTACAGCACCTGCATGACCGCCGCCAGCCGCGCCGCCCGCTCCTGCGGCGGGGGCATGGTGAACCGCGCACCCGTCGCCCGGATCCGCTGCTTCCCACGGCTGATCCGCTGCGCCATCGTCGCCTCCGGCACCAGGAACGCCGCCGCGATCTCCGCCGTCGTCAACCCGCCCACGGCCCGCAGCGTCAACGCCACCTGGGACGGACCCGACAGCTGCGGATGGCAGCACAGGAACAGCAGTCGCAGCGTGTCGTCGTCCGCGGGGCCGGCCTCGCCCGGCGGGGCGGCGGTCTCCAGCGCCGCCACCGCCTCCTCCCGGGACCGACGCGCGCTCTCGCTGCGCCACTCGTCGGTCAGTCGCCGCGTCGCGACGGTCACCAGCCACGCGTGCGGCTTCTCCGGCACGCCCTGCGCCGGCCACTGCGTCGCCGCCGCCAGCAGTGCTTCCTGCACCGCGTCCTCGCACGCGTCGAACTGCCCGTGGCGGCGCACGAGCGTGCCGAGGACCTGCGGTGCGAGGCCGCGCAGCAGGTCCTCGACCACGCGGGACGTCACATCTCCGCCCCGGACTCCTGCATCACGGCGCGGACCTCCATCACCCCGCCGCCGAACCGCACGTCCGGCCACGACGACGCGATCTCCACCGCCCGCTCCTGCGACGCGCAGTCCACCTCCACGTACCCGGCGAACTGCTCCTTGCTCTCCGCGAACGGCCCGTCCGTCACCGCGGGGCGGCCGTCGACACCCCGGATCGTGACGGCCGTCGACGGGTCGGCCAGCGCCTGCCCGCCCACCAGCTCACCCGACTCCGTCAGCTCGCCCATGATCCGGTCGACCTCACCGAACAGCTCCGTGCGCTCGTCCTCGGTGAGCTCCTCGACGAAGCCGGGACGGTTGTGGATCAGCAGCATGTACTTCACGACGATCGCTCCTCGCGGTCGGCCGCGCCCCCGGTCGGGGCGCGTCACACAGGATGGTCGGAGCCGTTGGCCGGCGCTCGACATCTTTCTCCGCGTCGCGTGTCGAGAAGTTCCAGGTGGCTCCGACCTGATGGTGATCCAGATGGAACACAGGAGGACACGATGACCGGAAAACTGCGCGTGAGCGTCGCCGTCTCCCTCGACGGCTACATGGCAGGGCCCGACCAGAGCCTCGACGCGCCCCTCGGTGTCGGCGGCCCCCGCCTGCACGAGTGGATGTACCCGACCCGCACCTTCCGTTCGATGGTCGGCGAGGAGGGCGGCACGACGGGCCTCGACGACGACGTCGCGATCGCCGCGGCCGCAGGCGTCGGCGCCACCATCATGGGCCGCAACATGTTCGGTCCGATCCGCGGCGACTGGGGCGACGAGTCCTGGACCGGCTGGTGGGGCGACGACCCCGTCTACCACCACCCCGTCCTCGTGCTCACCCACCACGAGCGCGAACCCGTCGAGATGAAGGGCGGCACCACCTTCCACTTCGTCACCGGTGGCATCGACGACGCCCTCGCCCAGGCGCGCGCCGCCGCGGGGGACGCCGACATCCGCATCGGTGGCGGGGCCGAGACGATCCGGCAGTACCTGCAGGCCGGGTACGTCGACTCCATGCACCTCGCCGTCGTCCCCGTCCTGTTCGGACGCGGCGCCCGGCTGCTCGACGGCGTCGACTCCGACGGGTACGTCTGCACCGAGCTGGTGGCGTCGGACGAGGTCGTGCACGTGCGGTTCGAGCGGGCCTGAGAACCCCGCGGAGTCCGACCTCATGCTGGTCCGGAACATGATCGAAACAGTCTCCTGTCGAGCTCGGCGGTGGTCGGGGTGCTTCCGCCGGGCGGGATGGGGAGACTGCCCGGATGGACGACGCCGTGCGCGCCTACGCCGACGACATCGCGCCCGACCACCGCCAGCTGTTCGACCGGCTGCACGCCCTGATCCTCATCCGCCGCCCGGCCCCGTAGACCGGCATGCCGTACTCGATCTCGACGGTTGCGTCCGGAACGACGTCGAGTAACGGGGAGGCACCGCACGAACGACTCCGTATGTGGCCGGTGTCACGCGGAGGGATCATGGGTAGCTCGTCGACGTTCGTGCTCGACGCCAATCTGGGGCTGACGGTCGGCGACGCGCCCTGGGTGGGGTTCCTCGCCGCAGCGGGGATCGTCGCGGAGCCGTCGACCGACCTCGTCGCCATCGACGGCGAGCTGGCCCGCCACGACGCCGACATCGGCTTCGTACCCGCTGCCGACTACCACCGATTCGCCGACGACCCCGCCTACCGCGGCCTCGCGATCGCGACGTCGTCGCGGACCGGCGAGCCCGTGCAGCCGGCGGTGCTCGTCGTCCGCGTCGACGACCCGGCCACGACGACGGCCGATCTGGAGGGCGCGACGCTGGGCTACGTCAACACGTCGTGCTCGTCGTCGTGGTTCGCCCCCGCGCTGCTCACGCACCAGCGAGGCCGCCGCGTGGGGGAGTTCTTCACGCCGGTCCTGGTGCCGCCGTGGCAGCCGCAGATCGACGCCGTCGTCGACGGCCGGACACGGGCGACAACGGTCCTCGAGGACGTCTGGGCCGCCGATCCACGCAACACCACGACGACGCGGATCGTCGACCGCGTCAACGGGCTCGCCCCGCCGGTGGTGGTCGCCCGCGACACCGTCGACGCCGACCTCGCTGCCGCGATCGTCGACCAGCTCCTCGCGTGGACGCCGCCTCCCGGGGCGATCTACGGCCCGTTCGTCGAGTGGGATCCGAGGTTCGTCGAGGTGTTCTTCGCGATGCTCGCGAGCCTGCCCCCCGACCCCTGAACTGTCGGTGCCCCACGCGATGCTCTACGGATGGGGCGGGGGCTGGGGCGGCGGTTCCGCCTGCTGTGGGCGGCGTTCGCCACCAGCGCGGCGGGCACGTGGCTCGCGTTCGACGCGTTCCCGCTGATCGCGATCCTCGTCCTGCACGCGGGCCCGGTGGAGGTGTCGCTGCTGGCCGCGGCCGGTCCTGCGGCGGGGGCGGTGCTGGCCACGTTGGCGGGGCCGTTCGTCGCGGCGCGGCGGCCGCGGCCGGTCATGATCGGCGCCGACCTGGTGCGGTCCGCCGTGCTGGCCACCGTCCCCGTGGCGTACCTGCTCGGGTGGCTCGGAGTGCCGCAGCTGCTGGTGGTGGCCGTGGTGGTCGCGGCGGCCGACATCGCGTTCACGGCCGCGAGCGGCGCCTACCTGAAGTCGGTCGTCGCGCACCCGGACCTGCTCGTCGCCAACGGGCGGTTCGAGTCGACGACGTGGGTCACCACCGCGGTCGCGCCGCCGCTGGGCGGGCTCGCCGTCGGCGTGCTGGGTCCGGTGACGACGGTCGTCGCCAACGCCGTGAGCTTCCTGGCGTCGGCGGGATGGATCCGACGGATCGGGCCCGTCTCGGAGGAGCCGGTGGTCGCGGCGCCGAAGGTCCGGCCGGGCGATCTCGTCGAGGGATGGCGGGTACTGCTGCGCCATCCGGTGCTGCGGCCGTTGCTGCTCAACGTCGTCGCCGTCAACTCGCTGATCATGGCGACGGCGCCGCTCGCGGCAGTGCTCATACTGGGGGAGCTGGGGTTCGCGCCGTGGCAGTACGCGCTGGCGTTCGGGGCACCGTGCGTCGGCGGGCTCGCCGGCGCCCGGATGTCGCGGCGGCTGGTGGAGCGGTTCGGGGATTCGGCGGTGCTGCGCGTCGGCGGCACGCTGCGGGCCGTGTCGTCGGGGGTGATCGCGTTCGTGCCGGCCGGGCCATGGGGGATCGTGCTGGTGATCGCGGTGCAGTTCTGGCTGGTCGGGTGCGCGGGGGTGTTCAACCCGGTGCTGGCGACGACGCGGCTGCGGCTGCTCCCCGACGAGAGCGTGGTCCGCGCGCTCACGGCGTGGTCGGTGTCGACGAAGGCCGCGATCGCCGTGGTCACCGCCCTGTGGGGGTTGCTCGCCGCGGCGACCGGGCCGCGTGTCGCGATCGCCGCCGCGGGCGTCCTGCTGCTGGCCACTCCGCTGCTGCTGCGCCGGCGCATCCGGGTCGCAGCCGAGGACGCAGGCCGATGATTCCATCGTGGACGTGGGCTCCGGGCGCTACGGTGCGATCATCCGCGACGTCGACGACGGGGGAGCTCGGTGCAGACACGCACGATCGGGACGACGATGCCGGTCCTCGAGGTCCAGCTCGGACCCGGTGAGCGCATCACCGCCGAGGGCGGCGAGGTGTCCTGGTACACGCCGGGCCTGCAGCTCGACACGTCGACCCGGTTCGGGTCCGGGGGACGGGGCGGGTTCATGAGCGGGCTCAAACGCGCCCTCGGCGGCGGCCAGCTGTTCCTCACCGAGTACACCGCACCCCACGGCGGCATGGTCGCCTTCGCCGCCCGCATGCCCGGCGTCTTCCGCGAGCTCACCATCGACCGTGCCGACGAGTTCATGGTCCAGTCGGGCAGCTACGTCGCCAGCACCAGCGACGTCGAGGTGTCGGTGGCGCTGCAGAAACGGCTGGGCGCGGGCATTTTCGGCGGCGCGGGCGTCGTTTTCCAGAAGCTGTCGGGCAACGGGACGGCGTGGGTCGAGCTGTCCGGCGAGATCGTCGAGTACGACCTCGGGGCCGGCGACTCGATGATCGTCCACCCGGGACACCTGGCCCTGTTCACTTCGGGGATGGACCTGCAGTTCGCCACGGTCAAGGGCATCAAGAACAAGTTCTTCGGCGACTCGCTGCTCATGGCCGAGATCCGCGGGCCGGGGCACATGTGGCTGCAGTCGATGACCGCCGCGAAGCTCGCCGCAGCGATCGAGCCGTATCTGCCGGACAAGTCCGGCGGCGGCAACAACGACAGCTGAGCTCAGGCCGCTTTGCCGATCGGCCTGCGGCACAACAGAACCCCCGCCGGCGGCAGGTTCCGCCACACCGTGCGGCCGTCGACGACCTCGTCGAAGTGCTCGTCGAGCAGCCGACGGAACCGGCGCGCCCCCGACAGGCCCGCCGCATGCCGGTACGCGAACGTCGTGAACGCGCCGTCGTGGGCCAGGACGTCGCGCACCGCACCGAGGATCATGCGCTGGCGGCCCTCGTCGAACAGCGACCACGGCAGCCCGCTGATCACGGCGTCGACCGGGGCGTCGACGATCGCGCGCAGGTCGGCGGCGTCGCCGTGCACGACCTCGGTGTCGGGGAAGCGCCGCCGCAGGTGGCGGGCGAAGCCCGCGTCGATCTCCACCGCGAGATGGCGGCCGGCGCCGGGGAGCCGCCGGGCGACGGCACGGCTGACCGTCCCGGACCCGGGCCCGAGCTCCGCGACGAACGGGGAGCCTGTGCGGGGGACGACCGTGGCCAGAGCGTCCGCGAGCCGGCGGCCGCTGGGGGCGACGGCGCCGACGAGCTGAGGTCTCCGTGCGGCCGCGCCGACGAACACGGACAAATCTCGGGAGGTCACTCCTCCAGCGTCCCAGGAAAACGGGCTGGAGGCGGAACAGACGACCCGGTGATCGTGACGGCGATCACTTCGCGTCGCGTAGAGACGACACATATGTCGCAGTGGCTGCGACCCCGGGGTCGTCGTCGGCCACGAGCGCAGCCAGCGCACGCGACGCCACGGGACCCGGAATCCCCGCGAACGCCTGCGTCAGGCGACGCCGGATGGCCGAGGGCGCTCAGTGCGTCGGCGGCGTCGACGTCGTCGGCCCCCGCCACGATCATGTCGACGAGCGTCGGCGCCGTCCCCGCGACGCCGCGGTTCCCGAGCGCGAGCGCGGCCCGCCGGCGGACGACGAGGTCGTCGCTCGCCAGCGCGCCACGCAGCACCGGGGCCGCGGCCTCGTCGGGCAGCTCGGCGAGGGCCTCGACGGCGCGCCTGCGCACCGCGGCGTCGGGGGAGGACAGGGCGTCGGCCAGCTGCGCGAGCCCGCCGGTACCCGACCGCTCCAGTGCCCACCGCAGGGCACCGGCGACGTTGGGATCGGTCTCGCTCAACGCCGCCTCGACCAGCACCTCCACCGGTACGACGTCGTCGGCCGACAGGGCGGCCCGCTGCCGGCGCCCCGCGCTGTCCGATCCCAGCCCCTGCAGCAGCGCGATGACCTGCAGGACCTCCTCCCAGCCGACGGGCTCGGCCGCGCGGATGCGGCGCAGCCGCGTCAGCAGCTCGGTCTCCCGCGCGATCCGCTCCCGCGTCCGCGCCACCAGGTCGTCGACCAGCTCCGACGGCGCGAATCCCGGCTCGTCGAGCGCCCGCCCGACCTCACGCAACGACAGGCCCAGCGACCGCAGGATCTCGATGTGCAGGATCCGCCGGATGTCCTCCTCCGCGTACTCCCGGTAGCCGGCCCCGGTACGGCCCGTCGGCCGCGCGAGGCCGAGGGAGTCGTAGTGGCGCAACATGCGCGCACTGACCCCGGACCGACGGGCCACGTCGCCGATCAGCACCGACCGTCACACCCCCACCGCTGTGTCACCGAGCGCCACCACCCGCTTGGCCTCCTCGACCGCGAGCGTGAACCCCGCGTCGGGGTCACACCACAACCGTTGCGTGGCAACGGCATGCTGCCGCACCCGCGGGTCGGCCGCCGCCTGTTCGAGTACCGGCAGCATCGTCTCGCCGAGCCCGACAAGCGCCCGACTCACGCTCAGCTGCACCTCCCTGTCGCCGCGCCCGAGCTGCGTGGCCAGCACGCGGGCGAGCGCGACCCGTTCGTCGTCGGGCACGAGCACCACTGCGGCCCGCCAGGCGGCGCGGGCCACCTCGTCGTCGGGGTCGGTGAGCAGCTCGCGGGTGATCGCCTGCCACGCGCCCCTGTCCTTGATCTTCGACAGGGTGTGCAGGGCCTGGCTGCGCGCCTGCGCCCGCGGCGACCGCAGCTCGTCGACGAGCACCGGCACCGTCGCCGACGGCGGGTGCCGGGTCAGCGCCCACGTGAGCAGCTCGCGCACGGAGAAGTCGGGCTCGACCGCGCACCGGTCGACCAGCGTCGTCACGTGGACCGGGGCCGGGGCCGTGCCCGCCGCCATCACCGCCCGCAGGCGTACCGACGCGTCGGCGTGCTCCAACGCCCTGACGAGGTTCTGCTCCGGGGTCATGGGGACCACCTCCTGGACCCCAGTCCAGACCTTGACACCGTGTCAAGGTCAAGACCTGGGCGCGCGGCGTCACCGTGGCGGATGGGCGCCCCGGCGGGCCCGGCGTGACGCCGAGCTCATGGCCACGTCCCGATCGACGGCGTCGCCGGCACCCCGGAACCCGACGACGTGATCGACCTCGGCGACCGGGAGCGCCCGGTCTGGCGCGACGGACGGGCCGTCCTGCTGCTCGGACACACGCCCGACGGCTCGCGCGCCGACCTGCGGTACCTGGTCCATGTGTACCGAGACCGGGCAACGACGAAGGCCCAGGTCGACTGACCTGGGCCTTGTGTGGTCGGGGTGACAGGATTTGAACCTGCGACCTCTTCGTCCCGAACGAAGCGCGCTACCAAGCTGCGCCACACCCCGAAGGCCCGCGAACTTCCTGCGAGCCGTCGTGAACTCTACCCGACGTCCACAGCCGCCGACGCGGGGGTTCCCTGTTGCGCGACACGGCCGGTGGGGCGCGGGACGAGCGTCAGCAACGACGCCTCCGGCGGGCACGCGAACCGCACCGGGGCCCACGGCGAGGTGCCCAGCCCGGCCGACACGTGCAGCCAGGTGTGGGCGCCCCAGCGGGAGGCGCCACGGGCGCGGGAGCGGTCGATCCCGCAGTTGGTGACGATCGCGCCGACGCCCGGCATCCGCAGCTGCCCCCCGTGCGTGTGGCCGGCGAGGACGAGGTCGTAGCCGTCGGCGGCGAAACCGTCGAGCACCCGCGGCTCGGGGGAGTGAGTGAGGCCCAGGCGCAGGTCGGCGTCGTCGACACGGCCAGCGATGCGCGGGTAGCGGTCGAGGCCGAGGTGCGGGTCGTCGACGCCCGCGGCGCTGATCCGCACGCCGTCGATGGTCAGTGACACCCGGTTGTGCGTGGCGTCGGCCCAGCCGCGCTCGACGAGCGCCGCGCGCAGGTCACGCCACGGCAGCGGGTCGCCGTGGATGCGCTTCTCGTTGCGGCCCAGGTAGCGGGCCGGGTTCTTCGGGGTGGGGCCGAAGTAGTCGTTGCTGCCGAACACGAACACGCCCGGGCGCTCCAGCAGCGGGTTCAACGCCGACAGCACGCTGGGGACGGCGCGCGGGTGCGCCAGGTTGTCACCGGTGTTGACGACGAGGTCCGGCTCCAGCGCCGCCAGATCCGCGACCCACCGCTGCTTCGACGTCTGGCCCGGCGTCATGTGCAGGTCCGACACGTGCAGGATGCGGACCGGCCGGCTCCCCGGCGCCAGCACCGGCAGCGAGGCCTCCCGAAGCGTCCAGCGCCGCCGCTCCACGCCCGCCGCGTACGCGATCGTTGCGGCCCCGGTCGTCGTCGCCCCGAGTGCGACTCGCGCCCAGCTCTTCACACGGCCAGGGTACGTTCACGCCCGTGAGCGAACTCAAGCAGCGCCTCCGTGACGACCTGACGGCTGCCATGAAGGCTCGCGACGAGCTGGTCAAGGGCACCCTCCGGATGACGCTGACCGCGATCGGCAACGCCGAGGTCGCCGGCACCGAGGCCCGCGAGCTCAGCGACGACGAGGTGCTCAAGGTCATCGCCAAGGAGGCGAAGAAGCGCGCCGAGTCGGCCGAGGCGTTCTCCGCCGCCGGGCGTACCGAGCTCGCGGCGCAGGAGATCGCCGAGGGCGAGGTACTGGCGGGCTACCTCCCCACGCAGCTCACCGACGACGAGCTGGCGGCCATCGCCGCCACCGCCGTCGCCGAGGTCGAGGCAGACCTGGGCGAGAAGCCCGGGCAGCGGCAGATGGGCCAGGTCATGAAGAAGGCAAACGCCGCCGCCGCGGGCCGTGCCGACGGCGGCCGGGTGGCCGCCGCCGTCAAGGCGCTGCTCGCGTAGCCCCCGGGTCAGGACTCGGCGGGCGTCTTGCGCCGCGCCGGGGCCTTCTTCGTGGTGGTCGTCTTCGAGGCGGCCGCGGTCTTCTTGCGGGCCGGCGCCTTCTTGACGGGCGCCTTGGCCCGACGGTCGGCCAGCAGCTCGGAGGCGCGCTCGTCGGTGATCTCCTCGACGCTGTCGCCCTTACGCAGCGACGCGTTGGTCTCGCCGTCGGTGACGTACGGGCCGAAGCGGCCGTCCTTGATCACCATCGGCTTGCCCGTCGCGGAGTCGTTGCCCAGCTCGCGCAGCGGCGGCGTGGCCGCAGCCGTGCGGCGACCGCGCTGCTTGGGCTGCTTGTAGATCTCCAGCGCCTCCTCGAGGGTGACGGTGAACATCTGCTCCTCGTCGGTGAGCGACCGCGAGTCCGTCCCCTTCTTGAGGTACGGGCCGTAGCGGCCGTTCTGCGCGGTGATCTCGTCGCCGCTCTCCGGGTCGGTGCCGACCAGGCGCGGCAGCGACAGCAGCCGCAGCGCGTCGTCGAGCGTCACGGACTCGACGCTCATCGTCTTCAGCAGCGAACCGGTGCGCGGCTTCGGCTTGGCCGGGGCCTTCTTGCGGCTTGTGGTGCCCTCGGCGGGAGGCTCCGGGTCGGGGAGGATCTCTGTCACGTAGGGACCGAAGCGGCCTTCCTTGGCGACGATCTCGTGCCCCGTCACCGGGTCGGTGCCCAGCGAGCGGCCCTCCTGCGGCACCGAGAACAGCTGCTCGGCGATCTCAGCGGTCAGCTCGTCCGGCGGCAGGTCCTCGGGCAGGTTGGCGCGCTGCGAGGCGTCGTCGACCATCCGCTCCAAGTACGGCCCGTACCGGCCGACGCGCACGACGACGTCGCGACCCTCGGCGTCGGTGAACATCGGGATGGAGTTGACCTCGCGGGCGTCGATCTCCTCGAGGTTCACCCCGACGAGCTTCTTCAGCCCACCCGCGCGGGCGACCGACCCCTCGGAGCCCTGTGCGGCGCCGAAGTAGAAGCCGTTGAGCCACGCGGTGCGGGAGTCGTTCCCGGCGGCGATGGCGTCGAGCTCGTCCTCCATCGCGGCGGTGAAGTCGTAGTCGACGAGGCGGCCGAAGTGGTGCTCCAGCAGCCCGATCACCGAGAACGCCACCCACGACGGGACCAGGGCGGAGCCCTTCTTCCAGACGTAGCCGCGGTCCTGGATGGTCTTGATGATCGACGCGTACGTCGACGGGCGGCCGATGCCCAGCTCCTCGAGCTGCTTGACCAGGCTCGGCTCGGTGAAGCGGGCCGGTGGGTTCGTCGAGTGCCCGTCGGGGTTCAGCTCGGTGGCCGTGACGGCGGCACCCTCGGTGAGGTTGGGCAGCCGAGACTCGGCGTCGTCGGCCTGGCCGTCGCTGCCCTCCTCCAGGGTCTCGACGTAGGCCTTCAGGAAGCCGGGGAACGTGATCGTGCGACCCGAGGCGGCGAACGTCGCCTCCTCACCCGTCGCGGCCGTGCCGACGATCCGCACGCTCATCGTCGTGCCCCGCGCGTCGGCCATCTGCGACGCGACGGTGCGCTGCCAGATGAGCTCGTAGAGGCGGAAGTCGTCGCCGTCGACCTCGCGGGCGATCTGGCCGGGGGTGCGGAACGTCTCGCCCGACGGCCTGATCGCCTCGTGGGCCTCCTGGGCGTTCTTGACCTTGCGCGTGTACTGCCGCGGCTGCGGCGAGACGTACGCGTCGCCGTAGAGCTCACGGGCCTGCGCCCGGGCCGCGTCGATCGCCGACGCCGACAGCGTCGTCGAGTCGGTACGCATGTAGGTGATGTAGCCGTTCTCGTACAGCCGCTGCGCGGTGCGCATGGTGCGCTCGGCGGAGAACCGCAGCTTGCGGCCCGCCTCCTGCTGCAGCGTCGACGTCATGAACGGCGCGTAGGGCTTGCGGGTGTACGGCTTCGACTCGACCGACGAGACCGTCAGGCCGACCCCGTCGAGCGCCTCCGCCAGCCGGCGCGCACCGGCCTCGTCGAGGGCGACGGCGTCGGACTTGAGCCGGCCGTCGGCACCGAAGTCGCGGCCCGTAGCCACGCGGTTGCCGTCGATCGCGACCAGGCGCGCACCGAACGTCCGCGGGGTGGCCTCGGCGCCCGCGTCGAGCGTGGCGGCGATGTCCCAGTACGACGCGGAGACGAACGCCATCCGTTCCCGCTCGCGCTGCACGATCAGCCGCGTCGCCACCGACTGCACACGGCCCGCCGACAGCTTCGGCATGACCTTCTTCCACAGCACGGGGGAGACCTCGTAGCCGTAGAGCCGGTCGAGGATGCGGCGCGTCTCCTGCGCGTCGACCAGGTCCTGGTCGAGGTCGCGCAGGTTCTCCGCGGCCGCGAGGATCGCCGACTCGGTGATCTCGTGGAAGACCATCCGGCGGACCGGGACGGTCGGCTTCAGGGTGTCGAGCAGGTGCCAGGCGATGGCCTCGCCCTCGCGGTCGGGGTCCGTCGCGAGCAGCAGCTCGTCGACCGACTTGAGCGCGTCGCGCAGCTCGGAGACCTTGCTCTTCTTCTCCGGCGTCACGATGTAGAGCGGCTGGAACTGGTTGTCGACGTCGACCCCCAGCCGGGCCCACGACTCGCCCTTGTACTTGGCCGGCACGTCGGCCGCGCCGCGGGGGAGGTCACGGATGTGCCCCACGGACGACTCGACGATGTAGTCCTTGCCCAGGTAGGGGGCGATCTTCTTCGCCTTCGTCGGCGACTCGACGATCACCAACCGCCTGGTCGGGCGGCCCGAGGCCGCAGCCGTCGGGGTGCCGCCGCGACGGCTGCCACCCGCAGCTGCTCCGGAGCCCTCGTCGGCTCCGGCCTTCGAACGCGTCGTTCGGGTTGCCACCTTGGTCCTACTCCATCGTCGCCGGTCGGCCCGTCGATCCGGGTCGCCGTCGGCTGCTCGATCGCCCGTCCCCGTGCCGGGGAGCCGGGCAGGCCAGTATCCCTACAACACCGGCACCGTTCGCCACGTTCGCACATTCACCGGGCGTGTTGCATCTGTCACGTCGTGATGCTCTGTGACGGACGGGAGCGTAACCAGGCCGTCAACTGCGATCACGAGGCACGGCCCCACCACCGCGGCCAGTCGGCCGCCGGGACCCGCTCCGGGACCGGCCCCACGAGCTCCACGAGCCTGCGGACCCGGGCCGCGCCGGAAATCCTCAACGCCGGGGCGTCGTCGGTGCCGACCCGCGCCGGAGAGACACCTGCACGGTACGCCGCCGCGACGAGAGGGCGATGGGTGTGCGGGGCCTCGGGGTCGAGCGCCAGCAGGTAGCCGCCGCGCGTGTCGGCCCGGCCCGAGGCCAGCGCCCACAGCCGCAGCACCGAACCGTCGAGCTGCAGGTCGTCCGGGACGTGCTTGGCGTCGTCGCGGCTCCAGGCCAGCGCCATCGACACCAGATCGCAGCGGAACGCCGACCGCAGTGACACCGACCCGTCGTCGGCCGGCTTGGCCTCCAGGCGCAGGCCCGCCGCAGCGGCCGCCGCGCGCACCGCACGGGCCCGCCCCGCGTCGGCCACGTCGATGCTCAGCCGGGCCGTCGTCCCGCTGCCGAACCGGACGATCCGGCCGGGGCCGCACAGCAGCCCGGCCAGGTCGGTGCGCCGTACCGGCCGGGCCTCCGCGGAGAACAGCGACAGCTGAGCCACGGCCCGCACGGTAGAACATGTGTTCGATCAACGGGAAGTGCGGCACGCCGGACCGGCGGCTCCCGTCGCCGGACGGTGCACCCGTCAGCGCGCCCCGAGCTTCTGGCAGTTGGGGGCCGCGTCCGCCGCACGGTTGAGCCGGATGAACGGCTTCGTGTCGCCCAGCCCGCCCCCGGACTGCGACAGCTTGGTCAGCGAGTTCGTCGCATCGGTCAGCGCCGCCTGGAACGCCGCGGCGTTGTTCGGGTCGACGGCGTCGACCTTCGTCTTCGCCTCGGTCAGGCTCGTCTCGAACTGCCCGTACAGGCCGTCGATGCGGCCCACCACGTCGTCGCCACCCGACACCGGCGACTTCCCCGCGTCCTTGAGCTGCGTGCGCGACTGCTGCACCCCGGCCACCACCGTTCCCAGGTAGTCGCTGAACGACTTCTTGATCGTCGGCAGGTCACGTGCGTTGGCCAGGTCCGGCACCTTCTGCGACGCGTCGAGCATCGGCTGGAACGAGCCGCAGACCTTGTCCATCCACTTCACCGGGTCGGCGCCGACGCCCTCCGTCGGCTGCGGCGACGGATCGGCCGAGGCCGTGCCGGTCACGACCGACGAACACCCCCCGACCAGCAGCGTGAGCGCCAGCGCGACGAACGCGAGGGCGGCGCGGAACGGCCTGGGGCGGCGCGGCATGCGTGGCTCCTGACGGGTCGAGCGGCGGCACTCCGCCCGTCAGTCTCCCCCACACGTGGGACGGGCGGCCCGGGGAGTACCCGGCCGCCCGCCGCCGGGCGCCTGCGTCAGCCGTTCTGCTGCTGCAGCTTCTGGCAGTTGGCGGCCTTCGACGCGGCCGCGTTGATGTCCGCGTTGCCGTTCAGGCCGCTCGTGTCGATCTTCGACAGCTCCTGCAGCGGGCTCAGCGCCTCGGTCAACGCCCCCGTGATCGCCGTCGGGTTGCTCGTGTCGACGCCGTCGAGCTTCTGGCGGGCCTGGTCGAACGACGACTTCACCGAGGTCAACGTCGTCTTCAGCTGCGTGACGACCTGGTCGCCGCCGTCGATCGGCGACGGGCCGAGCTTGTCCATCGAGTCGATCGAGCCCTGGACGGCCGTGCTCGCGGTGCCCAGGTAGTCCTCGAGGCCCTGGATCGCGGAGTCGGGGTTCGACGCGTCGAAGTTCGGCTGCGTCTTCACCGCGTCGGTGAACGTGCTGATCGAGCCGCACAGACCGTCGGCCCACTTGACGTCGGCGTCGCTGGGGCCGCCACAGCCGGCGAGGACGGTCGTCGCCGCCGCCGCGAGGGCGACGAGCGAGACCTTCAGGGATCGGGGGGTACGGCGCACTGAATGCTCCGGTTCTCTCGTGGGACATGGCGGCGCAACGCAGCGGAGCGAGGGCGCGGGCAGCCGCATCGAGGTGTGTGACCTCGAACGACGCATCGCCACCCTCCGGGGAGCTCCGACGCTTCGGTGCGCCGCGGGCGCACGGACATTACTGGGACCCTCCGGACATGACGAAGGCCACCCACCCGAACGTGCGGGGTGGATGGCCTTCGTCGTGACCTGCGGTGACGCGGGACGGGCTAGCCGACCTGCTCCTCCACCGGGGTGTCGGAGATGGTCGTCGACCGGCGCTTCGACACGGCCACCGCCGCGACGATGATCGCCAGGGCGACCAGCGCGATGACGATGCGCAGCGCCGGGCTCGCCGAGTCGCCGACCGAGAACACCACGATGGCGGGGGCGATGAGCACCGAGACCAGGTTCATGACCTTGATCAGCGGGTTGATCGCCGGGCCGGCGGTGTCCTTGAACGGGTCACCGACGGTGTCACCGATGATCGTCGCCTCGTGCGCGGGCGAGCCCTTGCCGCCGTGGTTGCCGTCCTCGACGAGCTTCTTCGCGTTGTCCCACGCGCCACCCGAGTTGGCGAGGAAGATCGCCATCAGGGTGCCGCACGCGATCGCACCTGCCAGGTAGCCGGCCAGCGGGCCGACACCGAGACCGAAGCCGACCGCGATCGGCGCGAAGATCGCCAGCAGGCCGGGGGTGGCCAGCTCGCGCAGCGAGTCACGGGTGCAGATGTCGACGACGCGGCCGTACTCCGGACGGCTCGTCCCCGCCATGATCCCGGGGTCGTTGCGGAACTGCCGCCGCACCTCGAACACGATGGCGCCGGCCGCGCGGGTCACGGCGTTGATCGCCAGGCCCGAGAACATGAACACGACCGCCGCACCGATGATCACGCCGACCAACGTGTTCGGGGAGAACACCTCGAAGCTGAACGCCGTGTTGGAGGCGATGTTGATCTCGCCCACCGCCTGCGTGATCGCGTCGCGGTACGACCCGAACAGCGCCGTCGCCGCGAGTACCGCCGTGGCGATCGCGATGCCCTTGGTGATCGCCTTCGTGGTGTTGCCGACCGCGTCGAGCTCGGTGAGGATGCCGACGCCGTCGCCCTCCACGTCGCCCGACATCTCCGCGATGCCCTGCGCGTTGTCCGAGACCGGACCGAAGGTGTCCATCGCGACGATGACGCCGACCGTGGTGAGCAGGCCGGTACCGGCCAGCGCCACCGCGAACAGCGCCACGGTGATCGACGCCGTGGCCAGCGCGAACGCGCCGAACACCGCCGCGCCGATGACGATCGCCGTGTAGACGGCGGACTCGAAACCGATCGAGATGCCGGCCAGGATGACCGTGGCCGAGCCGGTCAGCGACGACTCGCCGACGGTCTTGACGGGCTTGTCCTCGGTGCCGGTGAAGTAACCGGTCAGCCACAGGATGATGCCCGCGAGGACGATGCCGATGATCACCGCGATCGAGGCGATCAGGCGCGGGTCGGACCCCGCCATGGCCGCGACGACGCCGGCGTCCGTGGGCGTGCCCGTGCCGTTGCTGCCGAGCTGGCCGAACGAACCCGGCAGGTACAGGTATGCCGCGATGACACACAGGACCGCGGAGATCAGCGCCGAGATGTAGAAGCTGCGGTTGATCGCCTTCAGGCCGCCCTCGTTGGGCCTGGCCCGCGTGATGTACACGCCGATGACCGCGGTGATGACACCGATCGCGGGGACGATCAGCGGGAACAGCAGACCCTGCAGGCCGAACGCCGCGCTGCCCAGGATCAGGGCCGCGACCAGCGTGACGGCGTAGGACTCGAACAGGTCGGCGGCCATGCCCGCACAGTCACCGACGTTGTCGCCCACGTTGTCGGCGATCGTCGCCGCGTTGCGGGGGTCGTCCTCGGGAATGCCCTGCTCGACCTTGCCGACCAGGTCGGCGCCGACGTCGGCGGCCTTCGTGAAGATGCCGCCGCCGACACGCATGAACATCGCGAGCAGCGCGGCACCGAAGCCGAAGCCCTCCAGGACCTTCGGTGCCTCACCGGCGTAGGCCAGCACGACGATCGAGGCGCCGAACAGTCCGAGACCGACGGTGAACATGCCGACGACGCCACCGGTGCGGAACGCGATGCGGGTCGCCTTCTCGCGCCCGCCCTCCTCGCGCGCCGCCGAGGCGACCCGGATGTTCGCCCGGGTGGCCAGCCACATGCCGAGGTAACCGATCGTCGCGGAGAAGACCGCGCCGACGATGAAGAAGAGGGAGCGACCGATGCGTTCGCCCCAGCCGTTGGCGGGGAGCGCGAAGAGCAGGACGAACACGATCACGACAAAAATGCCGAGCGTGCGGAACTGGCGGTTGAGGTAAGCCGCGGCACCTTCCTGGACCGCTCGGCCGATCTCCTGCATCTTCTCGGTGCCCTGGCCTGCGGCCAGAACCTCCTTGAGCAGGACGAAGCCGATGGCCAGGGCTGCGAGCGCGACCACCGCGACGACGCCGACGATGACGCGGTCGCCCGCGGCGAGATCGATCGCCGCGAGGGTGGACGAGGGCATGCGTTCTCCTGGATCGTGCGGACACTGGTGCCAGGAACGCTGACTGACGACGACATCCCTGGCGTCACAGCCCGTCATCCCTGGTGACAGAGATGCCGAGCGTTGGCAGTGTAGGTGGGCAGGGTGATCTGCACCGCTATGGGTTGTCGGACACCACAGATGTGGTAACGGTTCGATCACAAGATCGTGATCTCTCTGGTCACGGCGGCATTCCGGGGAGCCTCCGCCACGCTGTCGGTCCCGTGTGTCAACCTCGACGGGTTCGCCGTGTCGGGCGACCAGGAGGGAGACGCTCGTGTCGGTGACGGATGCGGCTCCCGCGACCCGGTCCAGTTCTGCTCCCGGGCGGGGAGACCGGCTGCTCGGGCGGGTCCTCGCCGGGGCCGAGGCCGACATCGGCGACCCGCTCTGCCCCCTTCGCCACAGCGTCCGGCTGGAGGAACGGCCAGGCCGGCCCGCGTCGTGGCCCGCGTGGGTGCCCTCCGACGTCGTCGCCGCCCTGCAGGCCCGCGGAGTCGCCGAACCCTGGTCGCACCAGGTCGAGGGCGCAGAACTCGCCCACGCCGGCCGCGACGTCGTCGTCGCCACCGGCACCGCGTCCGGGAAGTCGCTGGTCTACCAGCTCCCCGTGCTCACCCGGTTCGCCACCGACCGGCGCGCCACCGCCCTCTACCTCTCACCGACCAAGGCGCTCGCCGCCGACCAGCTCCGCGCCCTCGACGCCCTCGGCATCCCCGACGTCCGCGCCACCTGCGTCGACGGCGACACCCCCGCCGAGGAACGCGACTGGGCCCGCCGCAACGCCCGCTGGATCCACAGCAACCCCGACATGCTGCACCGCTCGATCCTGCCCAGGCACGCGAGCTGGGCGACCTTTCTGCGCCGGCTCAGCTACGTCGTCGTCGACGAGTGCCACACCTACCGCGGCGTCTTCGGGTCCCACGTCGCGCTCCTGCTGCGCCGGCTGCTGCGCGTCGCCGCCCGCTACGGCTCCCGGCCCACGATCGTGCTCGCCTCCGCCACCGTCGCCGACCCCGGACCCTTCGCCACCGTCCTCACCGGGCGTGACGTCACCGCCGTCACCGACGACGGCTCGCCCCGCTCCGCCCGCACCGTCGCCCTCTGGGAACCGCCGCTGCTCCCCGAGCTCACGGGCGAGAATCTCGCGCCCGTCCGACGGCCCGCCGGGGCCGAGGCCTCCCGGATGCTCGCCGACCTCGTGGTCGAAGGCGCCCGCACGCTCGCCTTCGTCCGGTCCCGCCGCGGCGCCGAGCTCACCGCCATCGGCGCCCGACGTCTCCTCGCCGACGCCGCCCCCGACCTCTGCTCCCGCGTCGAGTCCTACCGCGGCGGCTACCTCCCCGAGGAACGCCGCGAGCTCGAGTCCGCCCTCGCCCGCGGACAGCTCCTCGGCGTCGCCAGCACCAACGCCCTCGAGCTCGGCATGGACATCGCCGGGCTCGACGCCGTCGTCGTCGCCGGGTTCCCCGGCACCCGCGCCTCCTTCTGGCAGCAGGCCGGCCGCGCCGGCCGCGCCGCCGAGGAAGCCCTCGTCGTCCTCGTCGCCCGCGACGACCCCATGGACACCTACCTCGTCCACCACCCCGACGCCCTGCTCGGCGCCCCGGTCGAACGCTGCGTCCTCGACCCCACCAACCCCTACGTCCTCGCCCCGCACCTGGCCTGCGCGGCCGCTGAACTGCCGCTGACCGAGGCCGACCTCGACGACGTCTTCGCCGGGACCCCTGCGGCGGACGTGCTCGACGCGCTCGTCGACGACGGCGTCCTGCGCAAACGGCCCACCGGCTGGTTCTGGCCGTCGACGCAGGACATGCCCGCAGGATCGGTCGACATCCGCGGCTCCGGGCTCGGACAGATCGCGCTCGTCGAGGCCGGCACCGGGCGGATGCTCGGCACCGTCGACGCCGGCTCCGCACCCGCCACCGCCCACCCAGGCGCCGTGTACCTGCACCGCGGGGAGAGCTACGTCGTCGAGTCGCTCGACCTCGACGCCGGGCTCGCCCTCGTCCACGCCGAGACCCCCGACTGGCGTACCGACGCCCGCTCCACCGCCGACGTCGAGATCGTCGGCGAGCTGAGCCGCGCCGACCACGGTCCCGTCACCGTGAGCTTCGGCGAGACCTGCGTGACGACGCAGGTCGTCGGCTACCAGCGCCGCGCCCCGGACGGCCGGATCCTCGAGACAGTGCCGCTCGACATGCCCGAGCAGAAGCTCGCGACCCGCGCCGTCTGGTACACGATCGACGACGCCGCCCTCGCCGACGCAGGCATCCCCCCGGCCCGCATCCCCGGCGCCCTGCACGCCGCCGAACACGCCGCGATCGGGCTGCTGCCGCTCTTCGCGATCTGCGACCGCTGGGACATCGGCGGCATGTCGACGGCACTGCACCCCCAGACCGGTCTGCCCACCGTCTTCGTCCACGACGGGCACCCCGGCGGCGCGGGCCTCGCCGAGCGCGGCCACGGCGTGCTCGCCGACTGGCTCGGGGCGACACGCGCCGCGATCGCCGAGTGCGGCTGCCGGACCGGCTGCCCCTCCTGCGTGCAGTCGCCGAAGTGCGGCAACGGTAACAACCCCCTCGACAAGGCCGGCGCCATCGTGGTGCTCGATCTGGTGATCGCGACGCTCCGGACGAGCTGACCCGCCGCGCGGGGGCGGGTGCGCCGACCAGCCCGCGCACTTCGCGGTGCGGTCGGCGCGCGACTTCTTCGGTCGGCACGCGGCGTGCGGTCGGGGCGCCGACCGGCGAACTCGCGCAGTGGCGGCGGAACCGGCGCGGCGCTGGCCTGGGGCGACCGCGTCGGAGTGCCATCGTGCGCTCTGCGCCGAGCCGGCTGCGTCGCCGCCGGCGAGTCCCGACCGGCGCGCGTTGAGGGGTGGGCGCCTCGGTTCCACCGTCGGCGCTCGGCCTGCAGCCTGAACGCCCGATGACCATCCGCAGCGTGGACGGATCTGCGTGGCGAGCCGCCGCAGCGTCGTCGGCGCCGAGCAGGCTGGGTAGATGGCCGCCGCCGGCCGACCCGTCGGGGGCCGGACCGGCCGGCAGCGGCCCTGAATGCGGTGGAGCCGAATGGGGGTCGGCTCGAAGGCGCTTCGGCCCCACCGCTGTCTGGGGAGCGTGCTCGGCGTCGGGGTTCGGCCTGTCCGGCGTTGCCCTGACGGGTTCAAGTAGGTCAGGGGACGACCTGCTCCCGCCACCGGTCGTCGCCGATCGGTGCACGTGCAACGACGAGCGCGGGTCTTGGTGCCGATCGGTGACCTTTGCGGCCCCGACGTGCGGAAACAGCGCACTGGACGGTCGGCGTCCCCCGCTCGTCCCCGGGTGTCGACCGTTCGTCGCCGCGAGTGGCTCCGTCGGACGTCGGGTCTGCGCCGGTTGGACCTCGCCTGCTCTCCGCCCGTCGGCCGGGTGTCCCGACGGCCGGCGCGCCGCCCGACCCGTTCGGCGTGTCGTGGAGGACGCGCCGTCGTCATGGTGGTTCGACCGGGCCGGCGCGGGCTCGTCCGAGCGCTTCGGAGTCGCCGAACACCGCTGCGCGCGGGGTGCCGACCTCGACCAGCGCATCCCATCCGTCGAGCGCGCAGTGCCGCAGCGTGGAGCCCATCCCGGCGGCGATCGTGCGGGCCCGGGCACAGGCGGCGTCCTGACCCAGGGCGGCGTCGGTGGCGGCGGCCAGCGCGGCGAGGTCGGCGGCCGCCTCGGCCCGGTGCCGGGCGAGGACGGCCCCGCCGAGGTCGATCCCGACCACCGCGAGCCCCAGCACGAGCACCGCCGCCAGCGCGGCGTAGACGGTGGCGACCCCGGCGTCGTCGGAACCCCCGGCCCGCGTCGCAGCAGCCCGACGGCGAACCCGGCAGCGGCGAAGGGCGAGCAGGCCGGTGGCCGCGGCGACGCCCGCCGCGGGATCGGGGCCGCCGGGTTCCGTCGCGGCGACCGCGCGGCCGGAGACGCGGAACGGGAACGGCCGGACCGCGAACGCGGTCACCGAGACGACCACGTCGTCGCCCCGCGTCCCGATCTCGACGACCGCGCCCGGCGGTGCCAGCTGTGCGGCGACGACACGGCCGCGGTCGGGCTCACCCCGGGCCGCGAGCCGTGCCGCCTCCCGCGCGGCGTCTGTGCACCGGACGGCCGCGACGACAGCCAGGACGGCGCCCATCGCCGCGAGCGCGACCACGACGAGGACGCCGAGCGCGATGGCGGCCTCCACGGTCACGGCGCCCCGGTCGTCGGCCCGGTCGTCGGAACGGGTGCCCCTCAGACGGTCGAGGAGAGCGCGCGCTCGACCAGCCCTGTCAGTGCGGTGACGATGTTCTCCCCGCTGACGACGCTGTAGAGCACGGCCGCGAAGGCCGCGGCGGCCAGCGTCCCGATCGCGTACTCGACCGTGCTCATCCCCGCGTCGTCGGTGAGGAAGCGGCGCAGGCGGCGCAGAGCTGTGGACATGGACTTCTCCTTCTCGGATGGGGGACCGATCGATCCGTGTGGTGGGCATGGAGGGCTCACCACAGGGCCAGGGCGTCGCCGGCGAGCCCGACGACGACGGGTGCGATGCCCAGGACGAGGAACGCGGGCAGGAAGCACAGGCCGAGCGGGCCGGTGATGGTCACGGCGGCGCGCTGGGCCCGGGCGCGGGCGGTGTCGACGAGCTCGCCGCGCAGCCGGTGCGCTTCGGTGCGGGCGACGTGCGCGATGCCGGAGCCGGTGGCGGCGGACCGGCGGGCGGCGCGGGCGAAGACGGTGAGGGCGGGGCGGTCGGCCGCACCCTGCCAGGCCTGGAGGGGATCGGCGCCGAGCTCGAGGAGGCCGGCGACCCTGCGCAGGTCGCGCCCGGCAGGGCCGGTGAGGCGCGCGGCGGTGGCGTCGACGGCGGTGGGCAGGGGCAGCCCGGCGTCGAGGCAGACGGCGAGCAGCTCCCAACCGCCGGCGAGCTCGGCGGGGGACTCCCCGGCGTCGGCGGCCCGGGCGCGGCGGGCGACGAGCAGGAACGCGGCGACGGCGACCGCCCCGAGGACCAGCCCCGTGCCGGGGCCGTCGATCGCGGTGCCGAGCGCCCCTGCCGCGATCCCGCCGGTGACCATCCAGGCGCGGCGTACCGGCGCCGGCGCCGGCGCGGCGAGCAGGACCGGCGCGGGGCGGTGCAGCAGTGCCAGCCGGGTGCGGCTGACGTGCACGTCGGTGGCGACGAGCGCCGCGGCGGCGAGGAGGGCGACAGCGGCGAACAGCACGGTCATCGGGGGACCGCCGTGGCGAGGATGCGCTCGGACCACGCGACGCCGACTGCCGTGAGCAGCGTCCCGCCGACGAGCAGTACCGCGCCGAGGAGGCCGTCGCGTAGCACCCCGATGGGGTCGGCCCCCATGAGCTGCCCGAACCCGAGGCCGAGCACGGGCAGCAGCGTGAGCACGGTCGCGGTGGCACGCGGCCCGGCGAGCTCGGCGCGGACCCGGTTGCCGAACTCGACCCGCCACCGGACATCGGTCGCGACGGAGGACAGCAGGGTGGCGAGCGGGATGCCGTGCCGGTCGGAGAGCGTCCAGGCGGCGGCGACGCGGTCGACATCGTCGGTGAGCGCGGGATGCGGAGCCGAGCGGGCGAGGGCGGCGGGGACGGTCTCGCCGAGACGCAGGGCGGCCTCGGCAGGGCGCAGCGCGTCGCGGGCGGTGGGGCCGTCGGTGTCGATCCCGGACAGCGCAGCGGCGGGGTGGGCTCCGGCGCGCAGCTCGTCGCAGATGCGGGTGAGGGCGTCGGCGAGCTCGGTCCCGGCGACGGACGCTGCGTCCGCGGCCCGCCGGGCGGCGTGGCGGCGCACCCAGATCGCGCCGGCGAGCAGCCCGGCGACGGCCCCGCCGACGCCCACGGCGAGCCCGGTCACGACGGTCGCGCCGAGCACGACCCCGAGGCCGACGGTCGGCCGTGGGAGCCGCCGAGGCCCGCCCACGGCACCGGTCACGTGCCGCAGCCGGGCCGCCGCGGGCCGCTGGGGAGCGATCAGGACCGCCGCGGCCAGCGCGGCGACGGCAGCGGCGCTCACCACGGCAGTGCCTGGCCACGGGCGGCGAACAGGGCGCCGAGGGCGTCGCGGCCACCGGCCCAGCCGCCGGCGCGGGTCCAGGCGGGCTCCACGACGACGCGCCCGTCGCGCCGACCGAGGACGCCGACACCGTCGAGGATGCGCTGTCCGTCGCGGCGGCTCATGTGCAGCACGACCTGTACCGCGGCCGCGAGCTGGCTGTGGGCGGTTGCGGGGGCCATCCCGCCGAGCGCGGCGAGGGCCTCGATCCGGGCGGGGACCTCGGTGGGCGAGTTGGCGTGCACGGTCCCGGCACCGCCGTCGTGACCGGTGTTCAGGGCGGCAAGAAGATCGCACACCTCGGCACCGCGGACCTCACCGACGACGAGTCGGTCGGGTCGCATCCGCAGCGCCTGCCGGACGAGCTCGCGCAGCGCCACCCCACCGGCACCCTCGACGTTGGCGGGCCGCGCGACGAGCCGGACGACGTGCGGGTGCCGGGGCCGCAGCTCCTCGGCGTCCTCGACGGTCACCACGCGCTCGGCGGGGTCGGCCGCCGACAGCAGTGCGGTGAGCAGCGTCGTCTTCCCGCTGCCGGTCCCACCGGAGACGAGGACCGCGAGCCGGGCGACCACGACCGCGCGCAGCAGCGCCGCCCCGGCGGCGTCGACGGTGCCGAGCGCGGTGAGGGTGTCGAGGTCGTGCGCCGCGGGCCGCAGCACTCGCAGGGAGAGGCAGGTGCCGTCGGCGGCGACGGGGGAGAGGACGGCGTGCAGCCGCACCCCGGAGTCGGCCAGCCAACCGTCGACGCAGGGGCTGGCGTCGTCGAGGCGGCGCCCGGCGGCGAGGGCGAGACGCTGTGCGAGGCGGCGGACGGAGGCCTCGTCGGCGAACGACACGGTGGTGCGTTCGAGCCCGCGGCCGCGGTCGACCCAGACCGTGCCGCCGCTGACGAGCACGTCGGTGGTGCGGGGATCGCGCAGCAGCGTGTCGAGCGGCCCCGCGCCGGTGAACTCCTGGCGCAGGGTGCGCAGGGCGGCGAGGGTGTCGAGGTCGGAGACGACGCCACCGGCCTCGGCGCGGATCGCGGCGGCGACGGCCGCGGCGGTGGGTTCGCCGCCGGTTTCGGCGAGCCGGGACCGCACCCGGTCGACCAGGGTGCTCACGACGACCGTCCGGTGCGGCTGAGCCGGGAGCGGTCGCGCAGCTCGGTGAGCAGGGTGGCGGCGGTGTCGGCGAGCGGACCACGGTCGGCGGGCGGTTGGCCGCGTTCGAGCCGGCGGTCGAGGTCGTGTTGCGGGCGCATGGACGCGAGGAGCGGGACGTCGAGCGCCCGGGCGATCTCGACGGGGGTGAGCCCGCCCGGGGAGGGCCCGCGGACGACGAGGCCGACCGCGGGCGACCGGGTGGTGAGGTCGGCGGCGACGCGGGCGGCTGCGGCGCAGGCCCGGACGTCGGCGGGGACGACGAGAACGGTCAGGTCGGCAGCCGAGAGGACGACGGCCGCCGCGTCCCCCGGTTGGCGGGGCACGTCGCACACCACGATGTCGCCGGCGCGCCGCCCGGCCTCGACGACCACGCGCAGGGCCCCGGCGGTGGGACCGGGTCCGATCCGGTCGCACGAGAGCAGGGACAGTCCCCTGTCGCCCATGGCGGGCAGTGCCTCGTGGAGCGCAGCGGCGGGAATCCGTCCGTCCACGACGGACAGCTCGGGCCAGCGCACGCCGAGAACGTCTTCGGCGCCGAGCATGAGGTCGAGCCCGCCACCCAGGGGGTCGCAGTCGAGCAGGAGGGTGCGTGTCCCGTCGCGGGCTGCACGTAGCGCGGTCGCGGCCGCGAGCGCGGAGGCGCCGGCCCCGCCGCAGCCGCCGACGACGGCCAGAACGGCGCCCGGCGGGCCCGCGTTCTCGGTGGCCTCGGTGAACGCGGTGACCAACCACAGCTCGCCCTCGGGCAGCTCGACGATGCTCCCGGCCCCGACGACGAGCCCGAGCCGCCACACATGCGGCGGCGGATTCGCGGCTGTGACCAGCGCGATCCCGTCGCGGCGGGGGAGCGCGGCGCGGGCGCACCGCTCCGCCGCGCTCGCATCGACGACGACGATCGCCGCGTCGGCCCAGTGGCGGCGGGCGTCGGTGGGGTCGTGTGCGGTGGGCCTCGCAGCCCGCAGCGGCGGCGAGGCGCAGCACGGCGTCGAGGAGATCGGGGTCGTCGACCATCAGCAGTGCGCGTCGCTCGTCCATCTGTCCTCGTCCCGTTTCGCCGGCCCGCCGGGTGGCGGTGCGCTGTTCGACGTCGAGCGTGTCGGCGCGAACGGGTGCGTGGGGCCATCCACCGGAGACTGTGGACAGCTCTGTGGAGATGTGGACGGATCGACCCGATGGTGGCTGTGGACAGCCGACGGTGTCGGTGAGGCGTGCCACGATGCCAGGGGCACCGCACACCCGGCAGCCTGGCGGCCAACCGAGATCCGCTGCAGCCCAACGCTTCCGGCACACGCCGGACATGGGACGGCCCCCGCCAGGGGGGAGTGGCGGGGGCCGTCGGTGGTTCAGCCCCGGGGGGTCGAGCTGAACCGCGGGCCCGCGAACGGGCCGCCTCAATCGTAGCCCGATACGGGCCGGATTCGCGCCCCTCTGCCGGATGTGCTTCCGGGCGTCGGGCGTGCGGTGCCGCGCGCCGTGCCGCGAGGTCGTCACCGGCATCTGGCAAGCTCCCGCGACGTGCCCGGACCGCCCCAGCAGACCCCCACGTCGGCGGCGTTCTTCGACCTCGACAAGACGATCATCGCGGGGTCGAGCGCGCTGGCGTTCAGCCGACCGTTCCGCAGCCACGGGCTGATCGGCCGCAGGGCCGTCCTGCGCAGCGTCTACGCCCAGCTGATGCTGCTGCTCGCGGGCGCGGATGCCGACACGATGGACATGCTGCGCAAGCGGATCACGGCGCTGTGCGCGGGCTGGGAGGTCGAGCAGGTCCGGTCCATCGTGGCCGAGACGCTGCACGAGATCGTCGAGCCGTTGATCTACGCGGAGGCGGTCGAGCTGATCGGGCGGCACCAGACGGCCGGGGAGGAGGTCGTGGTGCTCTCGGCGTCGGGGGTCGAGGTCGTGGAACCGATCGCGGCGCTCGTCGGTGCCGATCGCTGCTTCGCCACCCGGATGGCGGTGCGCAACGGCCGCTACACGGGCGGCATCGACTACTACTGCTACGGCGAGCACAAGGCGGAGGCGGCGCGGGAGATCGCGGCCGAGCGGGGCTACGACATGGCCGACTGCTGGGCCTACTCCGACTCCATCACGGACCTGCCGTTGCTCGCCGCGGTCGGCCATCCGATGGTGGTGAACCCCGACAAGGGCCTGCGTCGGGAGGCCGAGGAACGCGGCTGGCCGGTGGTGACGTTCGCGGATCCGGTGGCACTGGGCTCACGGCTGAAGGTGGCGCGCCCGGCGACGCTCGCGGCGGTCGGAGCGGGGGCCGTCGCACTGGCCGGCGCCGGCTGGACAGTGCACCGGTCGCGGCAGCGTCACCGGCGTTGAGCAGCACAAACGTCCATCTTTACGTCTTGTGACGCGCTCGGGGCAGCCCCCATCCGGGTTCCGTCGGACGCCGTTCCGTCACCCGGAGTCCACCTGCCGGTGCACCCGATTCGACCCTTGATGTGCCCGCGGTCACGGTCTACAAATGACGGCACGGACTCCGGACGGCCAGGGGCGGTACGGCAGAGAAGTACCCGTCTCCCCCGCACGGGCTCCGTGCACGAACGCCGGGCACTCCACGCACAGCACGCCGCGGGAGGCATGTCGTCGTGGGCCTGCGTACCGGGACGCCGGACGCCGAGGCCGGAGCACGACACGTAGTGCACGCCTGGACCCCGGATGGACGTGCGAGAGGGGCGGCACCCGCGAGGGTGCCGCCTTTCTCATGTCCGGACGAGGATCAGGAGCGGGACGACGCGATCGACGTCGCCTCCGCCGCCCCGGCCTCCCACTGCGCGCAGCAGTGCAGCAGCCACGCGCCCACCCCGTCGGCCCCGCCACCGGCGAACGCGGCCGACGAGGCGCGGTACTCGGCGAGCCGGCGCAGGTGCCCGATCTCCGGGACGGCGAGGGACTTCACGTCGAGACCCGAGGCGGTGGCGGCGAGCCGGGCGGCGGCGCGGGCGACGACGCCGTCGGCGGTGCCGAAGGGAGCGAGTGCCAGGAGCTCCCCGTGGACGACGGCGACGAGGACGGGTGCGGGGACGCGGGTCCCGCCGGTGACGAGGTCGGCGAGCAGGGCCAGCCGGTCGGAGGTGCCGGGGCGCGGGCGTCCCAGCGAGTCGGCGTGGTCGGCGGCGGGGACGAGGTCGGCGGCGGCGAGAACGTGCAGCCGGGCGAGCGCCTGCAGCGGGGCGGCCTTCCACACCGGGACGAGCCGGGCGTGCTCGTCGGCCACCCGCGCGGCACCTGCCAGCAGGGGGTTGCTGACGAGGTCCGGGGTGTTCAGCGGGGCGCCGTCGATCGCCGCCGACGCGCGGGCGCCGCGCAGGGCCGACTCGGCCGCGTTGGCGGGGAACCCTCGCCTGTTGGCCGGGTGGTTGTGCACCGTGACCAGCGCGTCCCGGACACGGGCGACGGCGTCGGCGACTCCGGGTAGCGCGACGAGTGGTGCCAGCGGATCTGTGGTGGAGGACGGGGTCACGACGACATGCTGTCACCGAGGTCGTCCCTGCCCGGTGACCCGGTGGTCCCCTCTCCGTACTGACGGTGCATCCGTTGCGTCCGCGCACTACCGTTCGCACCCGAGACGGAGTCCCCGCCGAGGTCGTGCCGCGCCGCCGGTACCCACCGCCGGGAGGGGGAGCCGCAGCCACGAGGAGGACGTGAGGAAATGGCCGAGTCCGGCGCCACGCTGAGCAACTTGTCCACCGAGAGCCGCACCTTCCCGCCGAGCGAGGAGTTCGCTGCCCAGGCCAATGCGACGGCGGACTGGTACGACCGGGCCGACGCCGACCGCGAGGCGTTCTGGGCGGAGCAGGCCGACCGGCTGTCGTGGTCGAAGAAGTGGGACACGGTCCTGGAGTGGAACGCCCCGTTCGCGAAGTGGTTCGTGGGCGGGCAGCTCAACGTCGCCTACAACTGTGTCGACCGGCACGTGGAGGCCGGGCACGGCGACCAGGTGGCCTTCCACTGGGAGGGCGAGCCGGGTGACACCCGCACGATCACCTACGCCGATCTGCAGCGCGAGGTGTGCAGGACGGCGAACGCGCTGACGGAGCTGGGCGTCGGCAAGGGCGACCGGGTCGCGATCCAGCTGCCGATGATCCCCGAGGCGGCGTTCGCGATGCTGGCGTGCGCGCGGCTGGGCGCATTGCACAGCGTGGTGTTCGGCGGGTTCTCGCCGTCGGCGCTGAAGTCGCGTATCGAGGACGCCGAGTGCAAGCTGCTCATCACCTCCGACGGGCAGTACCGCCGCGGCAAGCCGGCGCCGATGAAGGAGAACACCGACCAGGCGGTGGCGGACACCCCGTCGATCGAGCACGTGCTCGTGGTGAAGCGGACCGAGACCGATGTGCCGTGGACCGACGGCCGCGACGTGTGGTGGCACGAGATCGTCGGCCGGCAGGCCGACACGCACGACTACGAGTCGTTCGACTCCGAGCACCCGCTCTACATCCTGTACACGTCGGGGACGACGGGGAAGCCGAAGGGCATCCTGCACACGTCCGGCGGCTACCTCACCCAGGCGGCCTACACCCACAACGTGGTGTTCGACCACAAGCCGGGCGAGAGCGTCTACTGGTGCACCGCCGACATCGGCTGGGTCACCGGGCACAGCTACATCGTCTACGGGCCGCTGGCCAACCGGGCGACGTCGGTGATGTACGAGGGCACGCCGAACACCCCGCACGAGGGCCGGCACTGGGAGATCGTGCAGAAGTACGGCGTCACGATCTACTACACCGCACCCACCCTGATCCGCACGTTCATGAAGTGGGGCAAGGAGATCCCGGAGAAGTACGACCTCTCCTCGCTCAAGGTCCTGGGCAGCGTCGGCGAGCCGATCAACCCCGAGGCCTGGATCTGGTACCGGGAGAACGTGGGCCGGAACAACTGCCCGATCGTCGACACCTGGTGGCAGACGGAGACGGGCGCGATCATGATCTCGCCGCTGCCGGGCGTGACGGCGGCGAAGCCGGGGTCGGCGATGCGCACGTTGCCGGGCATCAGCGCGGAGGTCGTCACCGAGGAGGCGGAGCCGGTCGGCCCGGGCGGCGGCGGGTACCTGGTGCTCGACAAGCCGTGGCCGTCGATGCTGCGCGGTATCTGGGGCGACGAGGAGCGCTACCGCGACACCTACTGGTCGCGGTTCGCCCGGCAGGGCTACTACTTCGCGGGCGACGGGGCGAAGTTCGACGACGACGGCGCGATCTGGCTGCTGGGCCGTGTCGACGACGTCATGAACGTGTCGGGGCACCGCATCTCGACGACCGAGGTGGAGTCGGCGCTGGTCAGCCACCCGACGGTCGCGGAGGCGGCGGTCGTGGGGGCGTCGGACCCGACGACGGGCCAGGGGATCGTGGCGTTCGTGATCCTGCGCGGCAACGTCGCCCAGGACGAGGCGAAGGGCGCCGACGCCATCAAGGCCCTGCGCGACCACGTCTCGAAGGAGATCGGGCCGATCGCGAAGCCGCGCCAGATCATGGTCGTCGACGAGCTGCCCAAGACGCGGTCGGGCAAGATCATGCGCCGGTTGCTGCGTGACGTCGCGGAGAACCGCGAGGTGGGCGACGTGACGACGCTGGCCGACTCGACGGTGATGGACCTGATCTCGTCGGGCATGAAGGACGGGAAGGGCGAGGACTGACCGAGACGGGACGGCCGTTGGAGAGGCTCGGCTTCCTCACCATCGGCCTCTTCGACGGCGCCGATCCGGGGCCGGGGCACGAGACGACGCTGCGAACCGTCGAGCTGGGCGAGCAGCTCGGGTTCGACAGCGCCTGGCTCCGGCATCGGCACCTGCAGTACGGGATCTCCTCGCCCGTCGCCGTGCTGGCGGCGGCGTCGCAGCGGACGCACCGGATCGAGTTCGGCACCGCGGTGACGCCGCTGGGCTGGGAGAACCCGTTGCGGCTCGCGGAGGACCTGGCGACGGTCGACCTGCTCTCGGGCGGTCGGCTGAACCCGGGCGTGAGCGTGGGCCCGCCGCGCAACCTGGATGCGGTCCGCGACGCCCTGTACCCGCAGTCCGACAACGAGGACTTCGGCGACGAACGACTCACCCGGCTGCTGCGGCTCGTCGCCGGTGAGCAGGCGAGCACGTTCGAGGGGACCGAGGGGTTCGAGGTCTACTCGCGACGGGTGGAGCCGCACTCGCCCGGTCTGCGGTCGCGGATGTGGTACGGCGCGGCGAGCCTCGGTTCGGCGCGGCGGGCCGGTGAGCTGCGGATGAACCTGCTGACCAGCTCCGTCGTGCGGGCCGAGGGCAACGAGGCGGCAGGGTTCGCGGCGATCCAGCGGGCCCAGATCGACGCGTTCCGTTCCGAGCATCCGCAGGGTCGGGTGTCGCAGGGACTCGTCGTCGTCCCGACCGACTCGGCGACGCCCGAGCAGCGCGCCAAGTACGAGGCCTACGCCGCGGCGCGCACCCCGCGCACGGCCGCGCCGCAGGGCCCGGCGGGGATGCTGTTCGCCCGCGACATCGTCGGCCCCTCGGAGTGGATCGCCGAACAGCTGCACGCCCACGAGGCCTTCCGCGCGGTGACCGAGGTGGTGTTCGCGCTGCCGTTCAGCTTCGCGCCGGAGGACTACGTCCAGATCCTGACCGACACGGCGACGCGCCTGGGACCGGTACTGGGCTGGTCCCCGCGGCCCGCCGCGGTGTAGGTACTGCGCGTGTCCGACGACGGTCTGGTGGTGCGCCGCAACGTGGTGCTGCCGGAGCGAGAGCTCCGGTGGCGCTTCTCGCGCGCCTCGGGCCCGGGCGGGCAGGGCGTGAACACCACGGACTCGCGGGTGGAGCTGTCGTTCGACGTGGCGGGCTCGCCGAGCATCCCGGAGCCGCTGCGGGCGCGGGCGGTCGCCCGGCTGGGCAACCGGCTCGTCGACGGGGTGCTGACCATCACGGCGTCGGAGCACCGCAGCCAGCTGCGCAACCGCGACGCGGCCCGGGAGCGGCTGGTGAACGCATTGCGGGAGGCGACGAAGGCCGACCCGCCCACGCGGCGGCCGACGAAGCCGTCGGCGGGGGCGAAGCGGCGCCGGATGGACGCCAAGACCCGCCGCGGTGCGATCAAGAAGCTGCGGGGCCGTCCGGACGAGTGACGGCACCGGCCATGTCGAGCGCCACGGCGGCGTAGCGACGGCCGAGCTCGGCCGGGCCGAGCGGGCACCGGCCGGCGCCGACCGAATGCATGTGTGTTCCGACGAAATGACGGCCCCTGAACGGGTGCTCCCAGGCTTTGCTATCCCCCGATCAGCCCATTCACCTGGGGATTCGCCGCGTACTCTGGGCGAAGTGCCGCCGGTCGAGCAGACCCCGATCGACGACACCCCCACGCCCCCGGCGGAACGATCATCACGCCGGCGGCGGTGGTGGATCGTGTGCGCAGCGGCCGTCGCCGTCGTCGTGGCCGCACTCCTCGTCTGGTGGCTCGTGCCCTCGGGGCCGCCGCCACTGACGCAGGCCGACGTCGACAAGTCGGTCCAGAGCGGCATCGAGAAGGCCCAGCAGGACGCCCGCAACGCCCCCGCCGACGCCTCCGTCGCCTATCAGGCCATCGGCCCGTCGCTGGTCACGGTCACCTCGCAACGGCCCGGTGGCGGGCCCACGGAGACCGCGCTGGGCAGCGGAATCGTCGTCTCGGCGAAGGGCGCCGTGCTGACGGCGCTGCACGTCGTCGACGGGGCGGCCGCGATCCAGGTGCGATTCGCCGACGGCACCACCACGGGTGCGCGCATCGTGGACGCCGAACCGGCCACCGACGTCGCCGTGCTCGCCGTGGACCAGCTGCCGCAGGTCGTCGTACCCGCGGTCCTCGGCGGCCAACCGGCGGTGGGCGACACGGTGTTCGCCGTCGGCAACCCGCTCGGCCTGCGCGACAGCCTGTCGGCAGGCGTGGTGTCCGCACTCGGCCGCTCGATCGCCGCACCGGGCGGTCCCACGCTGTCCGACCTCATCCAGTTCGACGCGGCGGTCAACCCCGGTAACAGCGGCGGCCCGCTGATCGACCGGGCCGGGCAGGTCGTCGGGATCGTCACCGGGTTGGCCAACCCGGCCGACCAGGACTTCTTCGTCGGGATCGGATTCGCGGTCCCGATCGCCACCGCCGCCGGGGGTGCCGGCGGACCGATGAAGTAGCCGTCCGACACCCCGGGGGAGACGCATGGCCGACGACGCGCACGGGCCGCTCGAGCAGACCCTGTACGAGGTCAAGAAGACCATCGTCGGGCAGGACGCCCTGCTCGAACGGATGCTCGTCGCGCTGCTGGCCCGCGGCCACCTGCTCGTCGAGGGCGTCCCCGGCCTGGCCAAGACCATGGCGGTCAAGGCCCTCGCGAGCGCCGTCGGCGGGGAGTTCCAGCGCATCCAGTTCACGTCCGACCTCGTGCCCGCCGACGTCGTCGGCACCCGGATCTACAACCAGCGCGAAGGCCGTTTCGACGTGTCGTTCGGGCCCGTGTTCACCAACCTCCTGCTCGCCGACGAGATCAACCGCGCCCCGGCCAAGGTGCAGAGCGCGCTGCTGGAGGTCATGCAGGAACGGCAGGTCACGATCGGCCGCGAGAGCTACCCCGCGCCCGACCCGTTCCTCGTCATGGCCACCCAGAACCCCATCGAGTCCGAGGGCACCTACCCGCTGCCCGAGGCGCAGCTCGACCGCTTCATGCTCAAGGTCATCGTCGGCTACCCGAGCGCGACGGAGGAGTTCGTCGTCGTCGAGCGGATGACCAGCCCGCCCACCCGGCCCACCCCGGTGCTCGACCTGGACACGTTGCGCCGCTTCCAGTCCGAGGCCGACGACGTCTACGTCGACCCGCGGATCATCGAGTACGCGGTGTCCCTCGCGACCGCCACGCGCGACCTGTCCGGCGCCGGGCTGGGGGAGCTGGCGCGGTACGTGTCCTTCGGGGCGAGCCCCCGCGCGTCGATCAACATGGTGCTGGGCGCAAAGGCACTGGCGTTCCTGCGCGGCCGCGACTACGCCCTTCCCGGCGACGTCCGCGAGCTCGCCCGCGACGTCCTGCGCCACCGCATCGTGCTGTCCTACGAGGCCCTGGCCGACGACGTGTCCGCCGACGACCTGCTCGACAAGGTGCTGGGCGCGGTCTCGACACCCGACGTCGGCGAACCCGTGCGTCGTAAAGCGCCATGACCTCCCCGCTCACGCCCGAGCGGGTGCTGCGGCGGCTCGAGTGGCGGGTGCTGCGCCGCCTCGACGGGCGGCTGCAGGGCGACCACCGGACGATGTTCCGCGGTAGTGGCGTCGACGTCGCCGACCTGCGCGAGTACCAGCTCGGCGACGACCTGCGCCACATCGACTGGAACGTCACGGCCCGTACCGACGTCACGCATGTCCGCCAGTACCTGGAGGACCGCGAGGTCACGGGGTGGCTGGTCCTCGACGGGTCGGCGTCGATGGACTTCGGGCCGGTGCAGCGGCGCAAGCACGTGGTGCTCGTCGAGGTGGCCGCGGTGCTGGCGCAGCTGCTGTCCCGCGGCGGCAACCGCGTCGGCGCGCTGTTGTTCGACAGCTCGGTGCGGGAGACGATCCCGCCCGCGGGTGGGCGCAACCAGGTGCTGCGCATCCTGTCGCGGCTGCTTCGGGAACGTTCGGGTGGGGGGACGGGGACCGATCTCGCCGGCGCACTACGGGCCGCGACGGGCATCCTGCGCCGGCGGAGCCTTGTGGTCGTCGTGTCGGACTTCCTCGCCGACGACGACTGGCAGCGCCCCCTCGGTCTGCTCGCCCGCCGCCACGACGTCGTCGCCGTCCAGGTCGTCGACCCCCGCGAGTTCGACCTGCCCGACGCCGGGCTCGTCTACGTCGAGGACGCCGAGACCGGGGAGGTCATCCTCGTCGACTCCGGCGACGCCGCGTTCCGCGCCCGGCTCCGCGAGGCCGCCGACGCCCGCCAGGCCGCGCTCGCCGCCGACCTCGGCACCGCCGGGCTCGACCTGTTCACCGTGGCCACCGACGAGGACCTGGTCCGGGCCCTGTTCCGGATCGCCGACCTCCGCAGGCGCCGACGATGAACGGCGGGACGATCAACGAGGGCGCGGGACTGACGTTCGGGTGGCCGTGGGCGCTGCTCGCACTCGTTGTCGTCCCGCTGGTCGTCGTCTGGTACGTCCGCCGGCTGCGGGCCCGGGCCGCGCGCCGCGCTGCCCTCGCCGAGCAAGGTCTCGTCGCCACCGCGCGGCCGTCGACGTGGCGGCGCCGCGTCCCGGCCGGGCTGTTCCTGCTCGCGCTGCTGCTGCTCGTCGCCGGGCTCGCCCGGCCCGAGGCGTCCATCCCGGAGCCCCGCCGCGAGGGCACCGTCGTCCTCGCCTTCGACGTCTCCGGCAGCATGGCCGCCACCGACCTCACCCCGACCCGCCTCGACGCCGCCAAGGCCGCCGCGAAGCAGTTCGTCGAGCGCCAGCCCTCGTCGGTGCGGATCGCCGTCGTCGCGTTCGGCGCCACCGGCGTCGTCACCCAGGAACCGACGGCCGACCGCACCAGCGCCGTCGCCGCCGTCGAGCGGCTCGCCCCGCAGGGCGGCACCGCCCTCGGCGGAGGCCTGCAGACGGCGCTGGGCGCGATCGTCGGCAAGCAGGTCGTGGTCCCCTCCGAGCAGGGCGGCGGTCCCGAACCCACCGGACCCGACCTCGGCTACCACGGCTCCGCCGCGATCGTGCTGCTCACCGACGGCGAGAACACCGCCGACCCCGACCCGCTGCAGGTCGCCGACATCGCCTCCACGGCCGGGGTGAAGGTCTATCCCGTCGGCCTCGGCAGCCCGGGCGGGACGGTGCTGCAGATCGACGGCTTCCAGGTCGCCACGAAGCTCGACGAGCCGCTGCTGCGCGAGATCGCCGAGCGCACCGACGGGCGCTACTTCGCCGCCGCCGACCCTGCCGCGCTGTCCGCGGTCTACGACGCCGTCGAGCTGGAGTGGACCGTCGAGAACCGGCGCGTCGAGCTCACCGCGCTCGTCGCCGTCGCCGGGGTGCTGCTGCTCGGCATCGGCGGCGCGCTCTCGCTGGCCTGGACGGGGCGGGTGGTCTGATTTGAGTCTCCAGTGGCCCTGGCTGCTCGCGACGCTGCTCGTCGTGCCGCTGCTCGCCGGCGCGTACGTGTGGCAGCTGCGGCGCAGGCGGCACGCCGTCCGGTTCTCCAGCCTCGCCGTCGTCCGCGCGGCCGGGCCGAAGCGCCCCGGCTGGAAACGGCACGCCGCGGTCGCGCTGGTCCTGGCCTCGCTCGCTTTCCTCGGCCTGGCGGCCGCGCGGCCGTCGGCGCAGGTCGACGTCCCCGTCTCCCAGGCCGCGCTCATCGTCGCACTCGACGTGTCCGGGTCCATGTGCGCGACCGACGTCGACCCCAACCGGCTGACCGCCGCCCAGCAGGCCGTCCGGAAGTTCGTCGAGGAACAGGACTCCCAGACCCGCATCGGGCTCGTCGTGTTCTCCGGGTTCGCGCAGCTCGCCGTGTCCCCGACGACCGACCGCGACGCCGTCACCACCGCGCTCGACGGACTCACCACCGGCCGCGGCACGACGATCGGCTCGGCGATCCTCAAGTCGGTCGACGCCATCTCCGAGATCGACCCCGACGTCGCCCCCTCCGATCCCGCCCCCGGGACGCCGGCGCGACCGCCGCGCGCCCCCGGAACCTACGCGCCCGAGATCGTCGTGCTGCTCACCGACGGCGCCAACACCACCGGCGTCACCCCGCAGGACGCGGCCAAGGTCGCCGCCGAACGCGGCGTGCGGATCTACCCGATCGGCTTCGGCACCGACAACCCCACGTCGATGGTGTGCTCGGCCGCGCAGCTGGGCCGCTCCGGCGACAGCCGCTTCGGCGGCGGCTACGGCAACGGCGGCGGCGGCGGTGGTGGCGGCGGTGGGGTCGGCGGCCGCGGCTACCTCGTCGCCGACGACGGCG
Source organism: Pseudonocardia sp. SCN 73-27 (assembly GCA_001725415.1). GTDB lineage: Bacteria > Actinomycetota > Actinomycetes > Mycobacteriales > Pseudonocardiaceae > Pseudonocardia. The sequence continues at coordinate 62,600 of MEGH01000011.1, read as the reverse complement.
CGCTGCAGGAGGTCGCCGACACCACCGGCGGGCGCTACTTCGCCGCCGCCGACGCCGACCGGCTGCAGAGCGTCCTGTCCGACCTCCCGCGCACCGTCGACGTGCAGCGTCGCGATGTCGAGCTCAGCGTCTTCCTCGTCGTCGCCGCGGTCCTGGCGCTGCTGGGCGGACTGTGGGCTGCGTCGCGCTGGACGACGTTCCCCGACTGAGCACCCGGTAGGCTCGGTCCCGGTGTGCCGGGAAGTCTGGTCGGCGAGTCGCATCCGCACGCCCGCCCCCGGAGCCGCCCGTGAGAGCCCCCCGAATCCCCGAGCCCGTGTCGGAGTTCGCGCGCTACCTGCGCACCGAGACCGTCGGTGGCATGGTGCTGCTCGGCGCCACCGCGATCGCGCTGATCTGGGCCAACTCGGCGTGGCGTGACGCCTACGCGGCCGTCCGCGACGCCCGGTTCGGGCCGGCCGCGCTCGGGCTCGACCTCACCGTCGGCCAGTGGGCCACCGACGGGCTGCTCGCCGTCTTCTTCTTCGTCGTCGGGCTGGAGCTCAAACGCGAGCTCGTGGTGGGGGAGCTGTCGTCGACGCGGCGGGCGCTGCTGCCCGTCGCCGCCGCGCTGGGCGGGATGGTCGTCCCTGCCGGGATCGCGCTGCTCGTCGGCCGCGGCGCCCCCGGCATGGACCAGGCCTGGGCGATCCCCGTCGCCACCGACATCGCCTTCGCGCTCGGCGTGCTCGCCCTCGCCGGATCGACGCTGCCCGTCACCGCCCGCATCTTCCTGCTGGGCCTCGCCGTCGCCGACGACCTCGGCGCGATCATCGTCATCGCCGTCGTGTTCTCCGCCGGCATCCACCTCGTCCCGCTGCTCGTCGCCGCTGCCGGCGCCCTCGCGTACTGGTTCCTGCAACGCCGACGCGTCCGGGCGTGGTGGCTCTACGTGCCGCTGGCCGTCGTCACCTGGGCCGCCGTCCACGAGGCCGGCATCCACGCGACGATCGCCGGCGTCGTCCTCGGCCTGCTCACCCGCGTCCGGCCCGACCCCGGCGAGGGCGACCCGCCCGCCGTGCGCCTCGAACACCGGCTCCAGCCCTGGTCGGCCGGGCTGTGCGTGCCCCTGTTCGCGCTCTTCGCCGCCGGGGTGCCGCTCGGGGCGCAGGCGCTGCGGACGGTCGTCACCGACCCTGTCCCGCAGGCCGTGGTCGTGGGCCTGCTCGTCGGCAAGGTCATCGGCATCTTCGGGTTGTCGGCGCTGGTCATGCGGCTCGTCCCGGCGAGCCGGCCACCCGGGCTGGGGCGGCGCGACATGCTCGCCGTGTCGATGCTCGGCGGTGTCGGGTTCACCGTCAGCCTGCTCATCGCCGAGCTGTCGCTGGCCGACCTCCCGGCCACGGCCGAGGCCGCCAAGGCTGCGGTCCTGCTCGCGAGCGCCGCCGCGGCGCTGATCGCCGCCGCCATGCTGGTGCGCAGACGGCGCGTCCACAGGGGAGCGCAGCCCCCGTCCACGTCACGACCGGATGACGGTTGCGCCTGAACGGGCATCGCGTATGGGGGCGTGGCACGATGGCTCCCGATCACGACGTGTCACCGGCTCCCCGGAAACGCCGCCGTGATCGCGCACGACAATCCCAGCAGGACAGAAGAAGGGGACCGCGGTGGCCAGCCCGACCAACACCGGCGGCACGGACGTTCCGCCTGTGCTGCCCTCGATCCCGCTGTCCGCCGACCCGGTGAGGCCGGAGGACCAGTCGGTCGGCGCGCTCGTCAAGGACGTCACGACGCACCTGTCCTCCCTCGTCCGCTCCGAGGTGGAGCTGGCCAAGGCCGAGGTCACGTCCGAGGTCAAGAAGGGCGTGCAGGGCAGCGTCTTCTTCATCGTCGCCCTGACGATCGTGCTGTTCAGCCTGTTCTTCCTGTTCTTCGCCATCGCCGAGCTGTTGGCGATCTGGCTGAACCGGGCCGCGGCCTTCGGCATCGTCTTCGGCGCCATGATCCTCGTCGCCGGCCTGTTCGGGCTCCTCGGCTACCTGCGCGTGCGCAAGATCCGCAAGCCGGAGCGCACGATCAACTCGTTGAAGGACACCGCCCAGGTGCTGGGCAGCCGCGGCAAGTCCGGGGACACCCCCGAGCTGACCTGACAGGTGGGCGCACGGCGGCGCGGTCCGGACCCGTCGATCGTCCGGATCGAGGGTCCCTGGACGCACCGGGACGTGTCCGCCAACGGGATCCGGCTGCACGTCGTCGAGGCCGGCAGCGGGCCGCTCGTCGTCCTGCTGCACGGCTTCCCCGAGTTCTGGTGGTCGTGGCGCCACCAGCTGACCGACCTCGCCGCCGCCGGGTACCGGGCCGTCGCCGTCGACCTGCGCGGCTACGGCGACTCCGACAAACCGCCCCGCGGCTACGACCTGTGGACGCTCGCCGGTGACGTCGCCGGGCTGATCCGCGCCCTCGGCGAGGAACGCGCCACCGTGGTCGGGCACGACTGGGGCGGCTTCATCGCCTGGACCCTGGCCGCGCTGCACCCGCGGCTCGTCGCCGGGCTCGGTGTCGTCGGAGCGGCGCACCCGCTCGCGTTCCGGCGTGCGTTCTGGCGCGACCCGCGCGGCCAGGGCCGGGCCACCGCCTCCTACGCGCTCGGCTTCCAGCTCCCGCGGCTTCCCGAACGGTCACTGCGTGCCGACGACGGCGCGCGCGTCGAGACGATCATGCGCCGCTGGTCCGGGCGTGACTGGACCACCACCGACGACTTCGTCGAGACGATGGCGTACAACAGGTCCGCCATCAGGATCGGGGCCGTCGCGCACACCTCGATGGAGTACTACCGGTGGGCGATGCGCTCGCAGCTGCGCGCCGAGGGTCGCCGGTTCGCGGCCGCCGTCGCCGCACCCGTGACCGCGCCCGTGCTCACCATCCACGGTGCCGACGACCCCTGCGTCCTGCCCGCCACGGCTGCAGCCTCGGCGCGCTGGGCCGGCGCCGGCGTGGAGGAGCACGTTCTCGACCGGGCGGGGCACTTCCCGCACCAGGAACGCCCCGGGCAGGTGCGGACGCTGTTGCGCGCCTTCGTGTCGTCGGTCAGCTGATCAGGGGCGCCACCAGCGCGTCCCTGACCGTGACGGCCGTGTCCGGGTGGTCGCTGAACATGCCCTCCACACCGAGGCGCAGGTAGCGCTCGCACTCGGCGAAGGCGTCGCCGTAGTCGTCGTCGTGCCACGCGCCGTCGTGACCCGGGCGCCGAAGGTCGGCCGGCAGGAACCGGTTCTCGTTGCGCAGCGTGAACACCAGCACGGACAGCCCGAAGTCGTGCGCCTCCGACACCAGCAGCGGATCCACCAGCTGCTTCGCCGCACCCACCGCGTCGGCATAGCGGGCGATCCCTGCGAACCCCGCCGGCGTCGCCAGATCGGCGAACGTGCGCGGGTCACCGGCCGCGGCCAGGTCGGCCGGCGCGCCGTGGTCGTCGAGCAGCTGCACCAGACCCGTCCGCAGCGCGCCCCGCAACGCCACCAGGTTCGCCGTCTCGAACGACTGCACCCACACCGGCGACCCCGGCCGGTTCAGGCCGTGCCGGTCCAGCGCGTCGACCAGCGCCGGCTCGATCGGCAGCCCACGCTCCGCGAACCAGCTCGAGTGCTTGATCTCCGGGAACAGCCCGATCGGGCGGCCCACCTCCGCCGACAGCCGCGCTCGCAGCTCCAGGACCTCGTCGAACGTCGCCACCCCGTAGCGGCCGTCGTGCAAGGTGTTCCGTCGGCGCACGTCCGGGATGCGCTCCACCGCGCGCAGCGTCCGCAGCTCCGCCAACGTCAGGTCGTCGACGAACCAGCCCTCGTGCGTGATCCCGTCGACCGTCTTCGTCGTCCGGCGGTCGGCGAACTCCGGTCGCGACGCGATGTCGGTCGTCCGCCCGATCTCCGGCTCGTGCCGGGCGACGAGCACCCCGTCGGCCGTGCTCACCAGGTCCGGCTCGAGCGCGTCCGCACCCAGCCGAACCCCCAGCTCGTAGGCCGCCGAGGTGTGCTCAGGCCGGTACCCCGACGCGCCCCGATGGGCGATGACCAGGGGCTTCGTGGCACCGGAACCGAGGTCGATCACCGGCAGTCCTCCAGATAGGGCGATGATCGGGTCAGTCTGGAGTCGCGGAACGTCCGGCGAGGCGACGGAAGCCGTCCGGGTGACGTCACCCGGGTGAACGCGCGGCGACCCCGGGTTGTGACGCGCGTCCGGATCCTGCATGCGGTGGCCACCCGGCCGCCGCGGGCCTCTACCCTTGCCGACCGTGCGAGTCCTGGTGATCGGCTCCGGAGCCCGAGAGCACGCCCTCGTCCTGAGCATGGCTTCCGACCCCGCGGTGACGGCCCTGGCGTGCGCGCCCGGCAACGCCGGCACCGCCGCCGTGGCCGAACAGCGCGGCGTCGACGTCGTCGACGCCGAAGCCGTCGTCGCGCTGGCCCGTGACTGGTCGGCCGACCTCGTCGTCGTCGGGCCCGAGGTCCCGCTCGTCGCCGGTGTCGCCGACGCCGTGCGCGCCGCCGGCATCGACTGCTTCGGCCCCGGCGCCGCCGCGGCCCGCATCGAGGGCTCCAAGAGCTTCGCCAAGGACGTCATGACCGCGGCCGGGGTGGCCACCGCGAGCTGCGAGATCGTCGACAGCCCCGCCCACCTCGATGCCGCGCTCGACCGGTTCACCCCGCCCTACGTCGTCAAGGACGACGGGCTCGCCGCCGGCAAGGGCGTCGTCGTCACCGAGGACCGCGCGACCGCCCGCGCGCACGCCTCCACGCTCCTCGACGGTGGCCACCCCGTGCTGCTCGAGTCGTTCCTCGACGGGCCCGAGGCGTCGCTGTTCTGCCTCGTCGACGGCACCACCGTCGTCCCGCTCGTGCCCGCGCAGGACTTCAAGCGCGTCGGCGACGACGACTGCGGCCCCAACACCGGCGGCATGGGCGCCTACGCCCCGCTGCCCTGGCTCGACGAGGCCGGGGTCGCCGACATCGTCACGCGCGTCGTGCAGCCCGTCGCCGACGAGATGGCTCGCCGCGACGTCCCCTTCTCCGGGCTCCTCTACGCCGGCCTGGCCATGACCTCCGACGGGCCGTCGGTCATCGAGTTCAACTGCCGCTTCGGCGACCCCGAGACCCAGGTCGTCCTCGCCCTGCTGCGCACCCCGCTGGCCGGGCTGCTGCGCGCCGTCGCCACCGGCACCCTTGCCGACGCCCCCGCCCTGGAGTGGGCCGACGGCTCGGCCGTCACCGTCGTCGTCGCGGCCGACGGCTACCCCGGCGTCCCGCGCCTGGGCGACGTCATCACCGGTTCCGAGGCCGAGGGCGTCCTGCACGCCGGCACCCGCCGCCGCGACGACGGTGCCGTCGTCTCCGCGGGTGGGCGCGTGCTGTCGGTCGTGGGCACCGGCGACGACCTCGACGCCGCCCGCGCCGACGCCTACGGCCGCCTCGAGGGTGTCAACCTCCCCGGGTCGCACCACCGCACCGACATCGCGGCCCGCGCCGCCCGCGGCGAGATCGCGATCCAAGCCCGCGCCTGACCGACGTCCCCGGCGCGGCCCGCGCTCGACCCGACCCGTCCGCAGTCGTGAGGCACTGCCGGGGGCCCCAAGCCGCGCGCAACCCCATGGTCGTCGCGGAGGGCGAATCGCAGCAAATGAGGTTGCGCGCCGTTCTCGCGCGCAACCTCACCGTCGTCGCGGCGGCGGATCAGGACCGTGAGGTTGCGCGTGGGGCGTCGTCGGGGGTGCGGATCGTGCGGAGCGCCCGGCGCAGGGCTGTGACCAGCTTCGAGCGGTCGGCCGCCCGGGTGCACAACGACACCGGGCACGGCTCGACGTCGGCCACCGGGACGAACACCACCGCCGGATGACGGTGACTGTCGGCCACGAACCCGCCGGTGATCGCGATCGCCTGCCCCGCGGCGACGACCTCCAGCAGCTCGTCCATCGTCCGTACCGACGGCCCGTAGCGCACCGGCACACCGCTGGGCCGGGGATCGCACGCCCACCAGCGCACCCACGCCGGGTCGAGCTCGTCGCCGGTGACGTGCGGCTCGCCGTCCAGCTCGGCCAGCGCGACCGTGTCGCGTCCGGCGAGCGGGTGCGTCACCGGCAGGGCGACGACCCGCGGCTCGCGGCGCACCAGATCGAACCGCAGCCCGGACCGGTCGGAGATCGGCGGCCGAACGAGCGCGGCGTCGACGGTCCCGTCGCGCACCGCGGACGCCTGCAGGTGCCAGGGCAGCTCGACCAGCCGCACGACGGCGTCGGGCTCGCCGCGGCGCAGCTCGTCGACCATCGCCCGGACCTGCGGGCCCGCCGACGCCGTCATGAACCCGAGCCGCAGCGTCGTCGCCACCTCGCGGCGGTAGGACTCGACGGCGGCCACCGCCCGGTCGGCCGCCGCCAGCGCCTCCCGGGCCTCGGCCAGGAACCGCGCGCCCGCCTCGGTGGGGCGCACCGGGTGCGCGGTCCGGTCGACGAGCTCCGCCCCGACGGCCCGCTCCAGCTTGCGGACCTGCTGGCTCAGCGCGGGCGCGCTCACGTAGAGCCGGGCCGCGGCGCGACCGAAGTGCCCCTCGTCGACGACCGCGACGAGGTAGCGCACGAGGTGCAGGTTGAGGTCCACGGCGACGCCTCCCTGTCAAAAGGCTAGTCCTGACCAGCGGCGTTAGTCGATCGGTTCACGTCATACGGTCGTCTTTGTCATGGACCCCGGGCGGTGGGCGCGGTGATGGTGGCGGTCCCGACACCGACCCGCGTCGTCACGAGGAGCCCACCCGGATGAGCCGCTACGAGCACGACTTCACCCACATGTTCGCGAGCCTGGAGAAGCAGATCGCCGCCACCGACAACCCGCGGCACCGCGCGATCCTGAAGAACTACCGCATGCACGGTCTGCTGGAGGTCGCCGGCCGCTACGACGAGCTGCTCGCCCCCGACAAGACCGTCGAGCACCCGCACTACCGTCTCCACGAGGGTGGCCAGACGGTGATCCTCGACGGGATGGAGCAGGTCAGGGGCTTCTACCAGTCCCTCGTCGCCGCCGACGCCCTCGTCATGTGGGTCAACCGGCAGGAGATCGCCGTCTACGATCACGGGTTCTCCGGCGAGGTCGAGTTCTGCCAGTTCCTGCCCGGCGCGATGCTCGGGGAGAGCGTGTTCGGGTCCGTCCAGGCCGGCGACGACCCGGGCGACGTCTACCTGCTCACCCGCACCCTCGCCTTCGTCTGGCCCTACGACGAGCGAGGACGGCTCATCGGGGAGCACGTCTACGAGGACGGCGCCTCTCGGAGGATCGAGAAGCCCGACCCCGCCGACGTCATCACCGCCGCACGGGCCGCCGAGCTGCTCGCCCCGGAGATCGCGCGGGAGATCCCGTGAGCGTCGCGCTCGTCACCGGGGCGGCGGGCGGGCTGGGCGCCGCCGTCGCCGCCCGGCTCGCACAGGACCGGCCCGTGCTGCTCACCGACGTCGACGGGGCCGCCGTCGCCGAGGTCGCCGCGAAGCTCGCCGCCGACGGCGCCACCGTCGCCCACACGACGTGCGACGTCCGCGACCGCGCCTCGGTGCAGGCAGCGTTCGAGGCCGCCGGCGGGCTCGGCCTCGGTGAGGTCGATGCGCTCGCCAACGTCGCCGGAGTCGGCATGTTCGTGCCGTTCACCGAGCTCACCGAGGAGCAGTGGGACCGGACGTTCGCCGTCAACACCCGCGGCACGTTCCTCACCTGCCAGGAGCTGGTTCGGCGCCGCGCGGGCAGGCCCGGGGCGGTCGTGAACATCGCCTCGATCGGCGCCCGGCTCGGCATGGAGATGCTTGCCGACTACGGCCCGTCCAAGGCCGCGGTGATCGAGCTGACGCACGTCGTCGCGCGGGTCGGGGCGCCGACCGGGCTGCGCGCCAACACCGTCATGCCCGGCCTGATCTGGACGGACATGTGGCGCAAGACGAGCGAGTGGCTCATCGCCAACGACCCCGCCCACGCCGACGCGACGCCCGAGCAGCTCTTCGCCGGGTTCGTCGGGGCCATGGTGCCGATGGGCCGCCCGCAGACGCCCGAGGACATCGCCGAGACCGTCGCGTTCCTGCTCTCGGACCGTGCCGCCAACATCACCGGCCAGACCGTCTCGGTCGACGGCGGCGTCGTCATGACCTGAGCCGACCGCCGCGCGCAACCTCGTGGTCGTCCCGACCCCTTGAGCCAGAGGGGCCGAACACGGGCAATGAGGTCGGGCGCGGCTGCTCGGGCGCACCGGAGCGTCGTCCAGCAGGTTGCCGGGCGCGCCGCGGGCCGGGCGTCTCCTAGTCTCTGGACGTGACCGGTCCGCGCCCCGAAGCCCTTCGCTCGCAGATCCCGCCCTTCCACGTCATGGACGTGTGGCAGGCCGCGGCCGAGCGGGCCCGCAGCCACGGCGACCTCGTCAACCTGTCGGCGGGCCAGCCGTCGACACCGGCGCCGAAGGCGGTCCGGGCGGCGGCCGCGGCGGCGCTGGAGACCGAGGTCCTCGGCTACACGGTCGCGCTGGGGATCGAGCCGCTGCGCCAGGCGGTCGCCGGGCACTACGCGAAGGCCTACGACGTCGCGATCGACGCCGACGACATCGTGATCACGACCGGCTCGTCGGGCGGGTTCCTGCTGGCCTTCCTGGCCGCCTTCGACGCCGGCGACCGCGTGGCGCTCGCCCGGCCCGGCTACCCCTGCTACCGCAACATCCTCACCGCGCTCGGGTGCGAGGTCATCGAGCTGCCGTGCGGGCCGGAGACGCGGTTCCAGCCGACGGTCGAGATGCTGGAGGCGCTCGACGAGCCCGTCGCGGGCCTGATCGTCGCCAGCCCGGCCAACCCGACGGGCACGGTGCTCGACCCGGCCGAGCTCGCCGCGCTCGCGACGTGGTGCGACGGCAACGGCGTCCAGTTCGTGAGCGACGAGATCTACCACGGCATCGGCTACGCCGGGTCGCCCGCGACGTCGTGCGCGTGGTCGACCTCGCGGGAGGCGATCGTCGTCAATTCGTTCTCGAAGTACTTCTCGATGACGGGCTGGCGGCTGGGCTGGCTGGTGGTGCCGCCGCGGCTGCGCCGGGCCGTCGACAGGCTGACCGGCAACTTCACGGTGTGCCCGCCCGCGCTGCCGCAGCACGCGGCGCTGGCGGCGTTCGACCCGGAGTCCTACGTGGAGGTCGACGGGCACGTCGAACGGTACGCCCACAACCGCGGCCTGCTGCTCGACGGGCTGCGCGACATGGGCATCGACAGGCTGGCCCCGGCCGACGGCGCGTTCTACGTCTACGCCGACGTGTCCCACCTGGCCGACGACTCGATGGCGCTGACGTACCGGCTGCTCGCCGAGACCGGCGTCGCCGTCGCGCCGGGGGTGGACTTCGACCCCGTCGACGGCAACCGGTTCATCCGGTTCTCCTTCGCCGGCGGCACCGACGACATCTCGGAGGCGCTGCGCAGACTGCGGGCGTGGCTGTGAGCCAGTGCTCGAACTCGCGGCACCCTGTGGCCGCCGACGCAGCCGCAACCGACGAGCCCGACGACTCGACGCCCCGGGCAGTGTGACGCCCACGACGACCTCCCCGCGGGGCAGGTCCTCGCGGGAGACCCCCGGAGCGGGGGTTATCGTCCGGGGCCCATGGACGAGCCGCGCATCGCCGCCTGGGACCGTCGGGTCGACTGGCCGCTGACCGGGCTGGCCGTGGTGTTCCTGGCCGTCTACACGTGGCAGGTGCTGCAGCGGTCGCTGACGCCGGCCGTGCACGAGGCGCTCGACACCGTGCTGACGGTGATCTGGCTGCTGATGGGCGTCGACTACCTGGTACGGATCGCGTTGGCGCACAGACGGTTGCGGTTCGTCGGGACGCATGTGCTCGACCTGCTGATCCTGGTCCTGCCGGTGCTGCGGCCACTGCGGGCGCTGCGCGTCGTCACGATCATCGGGGTGCTGAACCGCCAGCTGCGTGACGACTTCCGCGGCCGGGTCGCCGTCTACGTCGCGGGCACGGTGACGCTGGTCGGGTTCGTCGCCGCGCTGGCGGTGCTCGACGCCGAACGCGACGCCCCGGGCGCGTCGATCACGACGTTCGGTGAGGCGCTGTGGTGGACGATCACCACCATCTCGACGGTCGGCTACGGCGACCGCTACCCGGTGACGTTCGAGGGCCGGCTGGTCGCGGCGACACTGATGGTGGCGGGGATCGCCCTGCTCGGTGTGGTGACGGCGTCGATCGCGAGCTGGTTCCTCACGAACATCCGCACCACCGCGGCCGAGGCGGCGCGGCGCACCGAGGACGAGCTGGAGGACACGACGAGGCGGCTCGACGAGGTGCTCGTCGAGCTGCGCGCGGTCAACGCCCGGCTCGCCTCGCTGGAGCGCGACCGGCCGCGCCCGCCGTCCGCCTGAGCGACCGGGGGCCGGTCGGCGGGGCCGTGGGCGCGGGGTGGGGCGGCACGGCCTCGCGTTCGCGTTCGACGGGCCCGATGCGATCGAGGGCGGTGTCGATGTCGTCGTCGGTGAGGTCGGCGTGCGTCATGAGCCGGACCTTCCCGCCCATCGGCGCGACCCGGACCCCGGACTCCTCGAAGCGGGCCAGCGTGCCGGCGAGGTCGGCGACGCCGATCAGGACGATGTTCGTCTCCGGGTCGGCGACCTGCCAGCCGCGTTCGCGCAGGCCCTCGGCCAGCACACGAGCGCGCTCGTGGTCCTCGGCGAGCCGGTCGACGCGGTCGAGCGCGACGAGACCGGCCGCGGCGAGCACACCGCCCTGGCGGACTCCGCCGCCGAGCATCTTGCGCAGCCGCCGCGCCTCCTCGGTGAACTCCGCCGATCCGGCGACCAGCGACCCGACGGGCGCGCCCAGGCCCTTGCTGAGACAGACCTGCACGGTGTCGGCGCCGACGGTCAGCGCACCCGGGGGCACACCCAGCGCGACGGCGGCGTGCCACAGCCGCGCGCCGTCGAGGTGCACCGACAGCCCTGCGGCGCGGGCGGCCGCGGCAACGGCGGCGTGCTCCTCCGGCGCGGTGACCGTCCCGCCCGCGGCGTTGTGGGTGTTCTCCAGGCACAGCAGGCTGGTGCGCATCGTGTAGTACGCCCCGGGCCCGCCTGCGGCGCGGCGCACGGCGTCGGGGGTGATCTTGCCCGGGCCGCCGTCGTGCTCCAGCGGCCGCGGCATCCCGCCGGCGAGCCACGCGGCGGTGCCCAGCTCGGCCTCGAGGACGTGGGAGCCCGCGGGCGCGAGGAACGCGTCGCCCCGGGTCAGGTGCGCCATCAGAGCGATGAGGTTGCCCATGGATCCCGACGGCGTCCACAGCGCGTCGGCGGCGCCGAGCAGGCCGGCGACCCGCTCCTCCAGCGCGCGCATCGTCGGGTCGCGGTCGAGGACGTCGTCGCCCACCTCCGCGGCCGCCATCGCGGCGCGCATCTGCTTGGTGGGCTGGGTGACGGTGTCGGACCGGAGGTCGACAGGAGCGGACTCGGGCTTCGCGCGGCGGGCACGTGAGGTGGGTCGCACCCGTCGGATTCAAGCATCTCGACGACGGTCAGGTCGCGCCTGCGTCACGAGATGGTCACGGAGTTGGTCTGTTCGAGTGAAGACCGGGTGGTGCTGCAACCGTGTACGCGACGTCGAACGTCCCGAATCCGTCAGGGCGTGACGGAGCGGGTACTGCAGGAGAGGGAACGGTGTGGACACGTCCGCCGAGCAGGAGTTCGCGGAGTACTTCGACGCCCGCCGGGACACCGTGCGGCGCACCGCGTTCCTGATGTGTGGCGACTGGCACCGTGCCGACGACCACGCCCAGGCCGCGTTCGTCGCGCTGCACCGGCACTGGCGCCGCATCCGTGGCCGGGACGACGTCCGGGTGCTCGACGCCTGGGTGCGTCGCACGCTGATGCGTTCGGTCGTCGACGAGTCCCGACGTCCGTGGCGGCGTGAACGCTTCACCTCGGAGGTGCCCGACGCGGCCCCGGCGCGTGACGCAGGCGACGGCGTCGCCACCAGGGAGACGCTCGTCACGGCCCTGCGCTCGGTGCCGTCGCGCCAGCGCGCCGTGCTGGTGCTGCGCTACTTCGACGATCTCGACGTCGCGGCCACCGCCGAAGCGCTCGGCTGCTCGGAGGGCACCGTGAAGAGCCAGACGTCGCACGGGCTGGCGGCGTTGCGCGCCGCGCTCGGCGACGGCATCGACGACCTGCGTCCGGCCGGTTGAGGAGGGGCCGACATGGGTGAGACGAACGACCAGGACCTGACCGACATGCTGCGCACCGCGGCACCGACCACCGCGCCGCCCGCCGGCTTCGGCATCGATGACGTCGTCCGCGCTTCGCAGAAGGCGACCGCGCGGCGCCGGTCGGCCGTCGCCGGTGGCGTGGCCGCGGTGGTGCTCGTGCTGGGCGGGGTGACCGTCGGGATCGCCGCGACCGGGGGCGGAGCGGAGACGGCGTCGTCGGCCGCGGGTGGTGCGCCGAACCTGGAGCGCGGCGACGCCGCCGTGCCCCCGAACGCGGCAGCGCCGACCGTGCCGGGGCCGTCCGACACCGGCTGTGTGCCGATGCAGGACCCCGGGCTGCGAGCGCTGCTGAACGAGGCGCTGCCGCCGGTCGCGAACGCCCGCGAGGCCGCGGTGCCGATGGTGTGCAAGCAGGGCGGTGGCCGGGAGGTGGCCCTCGAGGTCGACGACGGGCCCGCGCACGGCGTGCTGAGCGTCGTCTTCACGCCGGCGGGGGAACCGGTCGAGGACGGGCAGCCGGTGGGCTGGGCGCGGGCCGGTTCGCCGACGGCGTCGGGCGGCTACGTCGCGGTGACGTCGGTGTCCGACAGCGACTCCGGCGCCATCCCGTTCGAGTCGCAGCTCGCGACGGTGGCGTCCGCGCTGGCCCCTCGCCTGTGAACCTCCGGTCGTACCTCCGGTCGTGAGTGGCGTTATTGGCCATGGCCAATAACGCCACTCACGGGGCAGCGCATAGGATTCCTGCACGTGATCCCCAACGTGCTGGCCTCCCGCTACGCGAGCCCCGAGCTGGTCCGGCTCTGGTCGCCCGAGTACAAGATCGTGCTGGAGCGCCGGCTCTGGATCGCGGTGCTGCGCGCTCAGCGGGACCTCGGTGTCGACGTCCCCGAGCAGGCGATCACCGACTACGAGGCCGTCGTCGAGCAGGTCGACCTGCCCTCGATCGCCGCCCGCGAGCGGGTCACCCGGCACGACGTGAAGGCCCGCATCGAGGAGTTCAACGCCCTCGCCGGCCACGAGCACGTCCACAAGGGCCTCACGAGCCGTGACCTGACGGAGAACGTCGAGCAGTTGCAGATCCGGCTGTCGCTGGAGCTGGTGGCCGACCGGACCGTCGCGATCCTGGCCCGGCTGGCCCGCCGCGCGGCGGAGCACGCCGAGCTGGTGATGGCCGGGCGCAGCCACAACGTCGCCGCCCAGGCCACGACGATGGGCAAGCGCTTCGCCTCGGCCGCCGACGAGCTGCTCGCCGCCTACGACCGCCTCACCGACCTGCGGAGCCGCTACCCGCTGCGCGGCATCAAGGGCCCGGTCGGCACCGCGCAGGACATGCTCGACCTCCTCGGTGGCGACGCGGCGAAGCTGGCCGATCTGGAGAGTCGCGTCGCCGGCCATCTGGGCTTCGCGCGGACGCTGACGAGCGTCGGCCAGGTCTACCCGCGCTCGCTCGACCACGAGGTCGTCTCCGCGCTCGTCCAGCTCGCGGCCGGCCCCTCGAGCCTCGCGACGACGATCCGCCTCATGGCCGGCGCCGAGCTCGCCACCGAGGGCTTCAAGCCGGGCCAGGTCGGGTCGAGCGCCATGCCGCACAAGATGAACACCCGCTCCGCCGAGCGCATCAACGGACTCATGGTCGTGCTGCGCGGCAACGCCGCCATGGCCGCCGAGCTCGCCGGCGCGCAGTGGAACGAGGGCGACGTGTTCTGCTCCGTCGTCCGTCGCGTCGCGCTGCCCGACGCCTTCTTCGCCCTCGACGGCCTCTTCGAGACCGCGCTCACCGTCCTCGACGAGTTCGGCGCCTACCCGGCCGTCATCGCCCGCGAGCTCGACCGCTACCTCCCCTTCCTGGCGACGACGAAGGTGCTCATGGCCGCCGTCCGTGCCGGGGTGGGCCGCGAGACCGCGCACGAGGTCATCAAGGAGCACGCCGTCGGCGTCGCACTGGCCATGCGCGAGAAGGGCCAGGTCGACAACGACCTGATCGCCCGGCTGCAGGGCGACGAGCGGCTCGCGCTGCCCGCGGGCCTGCTCGACGGGCTGCTCGCGGACCCGCTGTCGTTCACCGGCGCCGCCGGCGCCCAGGTCGCGGCCGTCGTCGCCCGCGTCGAGGAGATCACCGCCGCCCACCCCGACGCGGCCGCCTACACCCCTGGAGCGATCCTGTGAAGCTGCTGCACTCGGGCAAGGTCCGCGACGTCTACGACCTCGACGGCGACCTGCTGCTCGTCACGTCGGACCGGCTCTCGATCTACGACGTCGTGCTGCCGACGACCGTCCCCGACAAGGGTGCGCTGCTCACGGCGCTGTCGCTGTGGTGGTTCGAGCGGACCACCGACCTGGTCCCCAACCACGTCGTCTCCGCGACCGACGTCCCGGAGGAGTTCGCGGGACGCGCGATCCGCTGCCGCAAGCTCGACATGCTCCCCGTCGAGTGCATCGCCCGCGGCTACCTCACCGGGCTGGGCCTCAAGGAGTACGAGAAGCAGGGCACCGTCTCGGGAATCGCGCTGCCGCCCGGGCTCGTCGAGGGCTCGAAGCTGCCGGAGCCGATCTTCACACCGACGACGAAGGCGCCCGTCGGCGAGCACGACGAGTTCATGACGTTCGACGAGGTCGTCGACTCCGTGGGCGCCGCGACCGCCGAGCGGCTGCGCGACCTGACGCTGGCCGTCTACGCCCGCGGCACCGAGCTCGCCGCGCCGGCGGGGATCATCGTCGCCGACACGAAGCTGGAGTTCGGGCTCGACGGCGCCGGCGGGATCGTCCTCGGCGACGAGGTCCTCACCAGCGACTCGTCCCGGTACTGGCCTGCCGACCAGTGGGAGCCAGGCCGTCCGCAGTTCTCGTTCGACAAGCAGTACGTGCGCGACTGGTCGTCGACGCTCGACTGGGACCGCACGCCGCCCGGCCCCGAGGTCCCTGCCGACGTCGTCGCCGCCACCCGCGCGCGCTACGTCGAGGTCTACGAGCGGCTGACGGGCACCACCTGGGGTTCGTGAGAAGTTGGCCCGGCCCGGGGTGCGTGGTTCACCGGCGGTGTGGCCCCATGGGGGCATGGCCCCGCGACTCCTGGTCTCCCTGTCCGGACTGACCGCCGACCCGGCTGCGCTCGACCCGGCCGCCGCGCTCGTCGGCGAGCTGGGAGCCCGTGGGGTCGGGGTGTCGCACCTGTTCCGGCCCCGGGTCCGACGTGAGGCCGCCGACCCGGGCGTCGTCGACTGGCTGCGGGCCCGACGGACCGCGGGGGACGCGGTCCTGCTCCACGGGTTCGATCACACGCCCGACCCGATCGGCGCCTGGCAGGCCTCCCCGGTGCCGATCGGGCGCCGCGCGGAGTTCGCGGTGCTGCCGAAGCACGAGGCCGGGCTGCGGCTCACGGCGGCGCGGCGCGCCGCGCGCGTTGCCGGGCTCGACACCGACCTCTTCGCGCCGCCCCGCTGGCTCGCCTCGCCGGGCACGCTCGCGGCGTTGCGAGACAACGAGTTCGCCCTGTGCGCCGACGAGAGTGCCGTGCACGCGCTGCAGCAGGGGACGTCGATCGCGTCGCGGGTGCTGGGCTTCCGGGTCTCGGGCGAGCGTCGTCCGGAGGACCGGCACGCCCCCGAGAACTGGCGCTGCCGGATGCTCGTCGCCGAGGCGGGCCGGGTCGCGCGCCGCGACGGGCTCGTCCGGCTCGGGTTGCGCGCCAAGGACCTGCGCCGCCCGCTGCGCGTCGAGGCCGCACTCTCGGCCGTCGACGCGGTCCTCGCGGCGGGCGCGCGCCCCCACACCTACGCGGACGGCCTCCACGCCGGCGCGGCCTGACCACGACGCACCGGGCGCAACCTCAGCGTCGCGATCCGCGGCCGGGACGACCGTGAGGTTGCGCGCGGAGGGGGTCAGACCTTTGTGGCGGCTTCCCGCTCCAGGACCTGGACCGTCGTGCCGGCCGGGCCGAGGTTCTCGAACATGCCGTAGTGCATCGCCGGCCGGGAGAGCACGGCCTCGTGGATCGGCACCGCGGTGCGGGGCTCGACCGCGCGCAGGTAGTCGACGGCGTCGGACAGCTTGAGCCAGGGCGCGCCCGTCGGCAGCAGCAGGACGTCGAGCTCGCCGGGCGGCGGGGTGAACGAGTCGCCGGGGTGCAATGTCGTGCCGTCGATCAGGTAGCCGTTGTTGGGCACGATCGGGATGTCGGGGTGGATGACCTCGTGGTCTCCGCCCAGGACGTCGATCGCGGCGCCCGCGACGGAGAACGACTCCCCGGGCGCGACGACCTCGTGCGTGTAGTCGTGCAGCATCGTCGAGGTGCCGACGTCGACGATCAGGCGCGCCTCCGGGTTGGCCGCCAGCAGCGGCGCCAGCCGGTCCTCGTCGAGGTGGTCGAAGTGCTGGTGGGTCACGAGAATGGCGTCGAGCCCGCCGAGCTTCTCGAAGCCCGACGAGAAGGTCCCCGGATCGAAGAGCAGCCGGGCGGCTCCGGTGTCGACGAGCACACACGCGTGGCCGAAGTGGGTGATCTGCACGGCGGTCACTCTTCTCCTGGGGACGCGTCTCACGCCAGCGAACGGCCCTGATCCGGGGGCTGGGCGTCGGCAGCGTCACAACCGCTCGCCCGTTCATCACCGCAGGTGGGCGTGATCGGCGAGATTCGTCCCCGTATTCTCGTGGCGTGGCGCGAGTGGTCGTTGACGTGATGCCGAAGCCCGAGATCCTGGACCCGCAGGGGCAGGCCGTGACGCGTGCCCTGACGCGGATCGGGATCGCCGGGGTGGCCGATGTACGGCAGGGCAAGCACTTCGAGCTGGAGGTCGACGACTCGCTCGACGACGAGACCCTGCACCGCATCGCGGGCGACCTGCTGGCCAACCCGGTGATCGAGGACTGGACGGTGACGCGGGTATGAGCATGCGGATCGGTGTGATCACGTTCCCCGGCACACTCGACGACGTCGACGCTGCCCGGGCGGCGCGTCGCGCGGGTGCGGAGGCCGTCGAGCTGTGGCACGGCGACCACGACCTGCGCGGTGTCGACGCCGTGGTGGTGCCGGGTGGTTTCTCCTACGGCGACTACCTGCGGGCGGGCGCGATCGCCAGCCAGGCGCCGATCATGCGTGAGGTCGTCGAGGCCGCGCGTGGCGGGCTGCCGGTGCTGGGCATCTGCAACGGCTTCCAGATCCTGTGCGAGGCCGGGCTGCTGCCCGGTGCACTGGTGCGCAACGCCGGGCTGCACTTCATCTGCCGCGACCAGGGTCTGCGGGTGGAGTCGGCGGCGACGGCGTGGACGTCCGGGTTCACCCCGGGGGAGGAGATCGTCGTCCCGCTGAAGTCGGGTGAGGGCCGCTACGTGGCAGACGCCGCGACGCTGGCCGAGCTGGAGGGCGAGGGCCGGGTGGTGTTCCGCTACGTCGGTGGGGCGCCCAACGGCGCCACGGCCGACATCGCGGGGGTCGCGTCGGCCGACGGCCGGGTGGTCGGTCTGATGCCGCACCCCGAGCACGCGATCGACCCGTTGACCGGCCCGTCGACCGATGGCCTGGGTCTGTTCACGTCGGTCATCGGGGCGGTCGCCGCGGCCTGAGCCGCGGTCCCGGGTCGCGGTGGGGTGGGTGGTCGGCTCTAGTCTGTCGCGACCGCCGCGGACGCGGCACCGGCAGGGGAGGAGCACGATCACGTGACGCGCGCCCTTCCCGTCGAGCCGGGGCGCCGGGTCCTGCTCGTGGAGGACGACCCGGGCGACGCGTTCCTCGTGGAGGAGCTGCTGTCGGAGGTCGATCCCGAGGTCGAGCTGAGCGTGTCGGGTTCGCTGGTCGACGTGCTCGAACACCGGCTGTACGCGTCGGCCGACTGCATACTGCTCGACCTCAACACGCCCGGGACGACGGGCGGCCTCGACGGCCTTCGCCGGCTGCTCAACGCCGACCCCAGTGCGGCGGTGTGCGTGCTCACCGGCCTCGACGACGAGCACCTGGGCATCGCGGCCGTCGGTATCGGGGCGCAGGACTACCTGGTGAAGGGCAAGGCCGACGGGCCGGTCCTGATCCGCGCGATCCGGTACGCGATCGAGCGTCGCCGCGCCGAGGCCGGCCTGGTCCGGCTGCGCGAGGAGCAGCTCGCGGCGGCCGAGTCGGTGCGTCTGGAACGCGGCCTGATGCCGACGCCGCTGCTGGCGGGCTCGGGCGTGGCGGCGCGGACGTTCTACCGCTCGGGCCGAACCCGGTCGGTGATCGGCGGCGACTTCTTCGACGCGGTCCTCGACCCGTCGGGCACGGTGCACGCGATCGTCGGCGACGTGTGCGGTCACGGCCCCGACGAGGCGGCACTGGGTGCGCTGCTGCGGGTGTCGTGGCGGGCGTTGGTGCTGGCCGGTGTCGCCGAGCCGCAGCTGCTGCCCAAGCTGCAGGAGGTGCTCGTCAGCGAGCGGCACGATCCGCGCCTGTTCACCACGGTGTGCACGATGGCGATCACCCCGCTCGGCGCGGCCGGTGCCGGCCGTGGCCTGGTCCGCCTCGCCGGGCACCCGCCGTCGATCCTGCTCGGGCCGCACCCGCGCACCGAGCCGCCCCGGGTCGGCCTGCCGCTGGGCATCCACGCCGACGCCGAGTGGACGCCGCGGGAGATCGTGCTCGACCCGGGTTGGTCGCTGCTGCTCTACACCGACGGCCTCATCGAGGGCCGCGGCCGCGGCGGCGACGAACCGTTGTGGGAGGAGGGCCTGCTCGCCCTCCTCGCCGAGAACGCCGCGACGCCGCTCGACGTGCTGCCGGGCAAGCTCGTCGAGCTGGCCGAGGAGATCAACGGCGGCCCGCTCGCCGACGACGTCGCGATCCTCCTGCTCTCCGGCGAGGGCATGGCGTGACCGGCTCCGGCACCGATCCCGCCCGCACACGGTCGCGGAGGCCGCGGCTGCGCGTGGGGAAGGGCGGTGGGCTGCCCGTCGACGGCCGCGCCCGCGCCGACGAGGGCAGGCGCTGGCCACTGGGGCGCATCTTCGGTGCGGTCGCGGCGACGGCGCTGCTGCTCGCGGTCATCGCCGCGGTCGTCGGGGCGCTCTCGCTGGCCAGGCTGAACTCCGCCCGTTCCGACCTCCTCGACGAGATCGGCCCGGCGGTGCGCACGGGCCAGTCGCTGGAGACCGCACTGGTCGACCAGGAGACCGGTGTCCGCGGCTACCAGCTCAGCGGACGCGAGGAGTCGCTCGGCCCCTATGTCGGCGGGCTGGCCGCCGAACGCGACGCGACCACGTCGCTGCGGGCCCTGACGCTGCGCGTCCCCGGCCTCGGCGAGCGGCTCGACCGCGTCGAGACGCTCGTCGCGGCCTGGCACACCGGCTACTCCGACCCGGCCATCGCGGGGGTCCGCGCCGGCCGCCCGGCCGACGCCGTCACCCCCGACGACGGGCGCAGCCTGTTCGACCCCGTCCGCCGCGCGGTCGACGACATGCAGGCCGACCTCGAGGTTCAGCGGCTCGCCGCCCGCGAACGGCTCGACACGGCCGCGACGTTCGTGGGCGCCGTCGGCATCGCGGTGGCCGTGCTGTCGGTGCTGTTCCTGGTGGCCACCGGGATCGTCCTGCGCCGTGCGGTGCTGCACCCGATATCGCAGCTGGCGGCGAAGGTCCGCGGTGTCGTCTCCGGCCGGGTCACCGACCGGGTGGAGACGAGCGGACCACGAGAGATCGTCATGCTCGGCGACGACGTCGAGGCCATGCGCGCGCACATCGTCCGCGAGCTCGAGCGGGCCCGCGAGACCGCCGAGCGGCTCGATGAGCAGACCCGCGACCTCGAACGTTCCAATCGCGACCTCGAGCAGTTCGCCTATGTCGCGAGCCACGACCTGCAGGAGCCGCTGCGCAAGGTGGCGAGCTTCTGTCAGCTGCTGCAGCGCCGCTACGGCGACAAGCTCGACGAGCGCGGCGACCAGTACATCGAGTTCGCCGTCGACGGCGCCCAGCGCATGCAGCGGCTGATCAACGATCTGCTGGCCTTCTCCCGCGTCGGCCGTACGACGGCCGGGTTCGCGGTGCTCGCGCTGCGCGACGTCGTCTCCTCCGCGTCGGACACGCAGGAGGCGCAACGCGCGGAGGTCGACGGCGAGATCGTCGTCGGCGAGCTGCCCTCGGTCGAGGGCGACCGGCAACTGCTCCTGCAGCTGTTCACCAACCTCATCGGCAACGCGATCAAGTTCCGCCGGCCCGACGTGCCGCCGGTGGTGCGCATCGCAGCGACTCCCGTCGGGGAGCAGGGGGAGGGCTGGGAGATCTCGGTGTCGGACAACGGCATCGGGATCGAGCCCGAGTACGCGGACAAGGTGTTCGTGATCTTCCAGCGGTTGCACGGCCGCGACGTCTACACAGGGACAGGCATCGGCCTGGCGCTCGCGAAGAAGATCGTCGAGTTCCACGGTGGCCGCATCTGGGTCGACACCGACCCGCGCACCGAACCGGGCACGACGATCCGGTTCACCCTCGTCCCGCCCCGCGGCTCGCGCAGCGAGGGCAGGGCGGCGCACACCGACGACACCGAACCGGCGACCGTCGTCGCCGGCCGGGAAGGACCACGATGACCGACGACGCGAGAGTGATCAACGTCCTGCTGGTCGAGGACGACCCGGGCGACGTGCTGATGACCCGTGAGGCGTTCGACGAGTACCTGCACAACCGGCTCGACGTCGTCACAGACGGCGCGGAGGCGATGGCCTACCTGCGCAACGAGGGCCAGTACGCCGACGCGCCCCGCCCCGACCTCGTGCTGCTCGACCTCAACCTGCCCCGCCGCGACGGCCGTGAGGTCCTGGCCGAGGTGAAGGCCGACCCGAAGCTGTCGGCGATCCCGGTGATCGTGCTGACGACGTCGCAGGCCGAGGAGGACGTGCTGCGCAGCTACCAGCTGCACGCCAACGCCTACGTCACCAAGCCGGTCGACTTCGACCGGTTCATCGAGGCGATCAAGCAGATCGACCACTTCTTCGTGAGTGTCGTCCAGCTGCCCGGCGGCGAGCGCCCGGTCTGAGGTTCACCCGCTCGGGCATGATCGAACTTCTCTGCCCGGTGCCGGTGCGGCCCTAGAATTCCCGCAGCGACACCAGGGTGAGGAGGCACGGTGGCGGGTCCTCGTGCCCGGCGGTCGACGGCTGCCGCGGCCTTGCTCGCGGCCCTGCTGGTGTCGTCGTGCTCGGCCCTCGGCGGGACGCCGGGCGACCGGACCTTCTACGTCAGCCCCACCGGTGACGACGCCGCCCGCGGCACGTCGGAGGGGACGGCGTGGCGGACGCTCGACCGGGCGTCGTCGGTCAGGCTCGTGCCCGGCGACCGGCTGCTGCTCGAGGGCGGCGCGACGTTCGCCGGGCGGCTGCGGATCGACGCCGAGGACGCAGGCGATCCCGCCAAGCCGGTGGTCGTGGGGAGCTACGGCGAGGGCCGGGCCCGCATCCAGAGCGACCAGGACTCCGCGGTCCTCGTCCTCGACACCGGCGGAGTCCGCATCGGTGACCTCGTCGTCGTCGGGCCGGGGCGGTTCGTGGCCGGCTCGGCGGGCGTGCGTCTCTACAACGATTTGCCGGGCGGGCGCATGCTCGACGGCGTCACCGTCACGCGCGTCGACGCGAGCGGCTTCGTCAACGGTGTCGAGATCGGCGCGGCGAACACCGGTGCGGGGTTCCGCGACGCGGTCGTCGACGACGTCGTCGCCCACGACAACCGCGACGCCGGCCTCGCCGTCTACGGTCCGGAGCTCGACCCGGCCGCGCCGGCGTACGCCCACGAGGGGCTCACGGTCTCGCGGGTCACGGCGTTCGGCAACCGTGGCGACCCGGCCAACTCCCGGCACAACACGGGCAGCGGCATCGTGGTCGGCAGCGTCCGCGGGGCGACCGTGTCGGGGTCGGTGGCGCACGACAACGGTGGCTCGGGTGGGTCGGGTGAGGGCCCGGTCGGCATCTGGACGTACGACTCCGACGGGGTCGTCATCGAGCACAGCCTGTCGTACCGCAACCGGACAGCGCGCAAGGCCGACGGCGGCGGCTTCGGGCTCGACCAGAACACGTCGAACTCGGTCATGCAGTACAACCTGTCCTACGACAACCACGGTCCCGGCTACCTCGTCTACACCGGCCAGGACAACGCGGTGCACCGCGGCAGCGTGGTCAGGTTCAACATCAGCAGCGGCGACGCCCGCCGCTGGAGCATCTACGGCGGGATCACCGTCCTCGGGCGCACCGACGACGTGCGCGTGCACCACAACACCGTGGTGATGGCGCCGCAGGCCGGCGACCCGTCGTCGGCGTTGCGGCTCGGCCCCGGCATCTCCGGGGTCGTGGTGCGCGACAACGTGTTCGTCAGCCGCGGCGCGGGACCGCTCGTCGTCGCCGAGCAGGACATCGGCCGTGACACCGCGGTGCTCGCCGGCAACGCGTACGTCGCGGACGGCGTGCCGTGGTCGGTGCGCTGGGGCGGGGCGGTGTTCGGCACCCCCGAGGCGTGGCGGGCCGCCACTGGGCAGGAGACCGAGGGCGGAGTGCCGACGGGCATCGTCGGTGACCCGCTGCTGCCCGGCCCGCTCGTCGGTCTCACGGCCACCGCCGCCGACGACCGGGCCGCCGACGCGGGCTTCGTGCCGGGTGCGGGGTCACCGCTGCTCGGCGCGGGCCTCGACGTCACCGCGCTGGTCGCCCCGCAGACCGCGCTCGTCGACCGCACCGGCGCCCCGGTTCCGCTCACCGGCTCCGACGTCGGGGCGATGCAGCGACCCTGACAGGGGCGCCGGCCGCGTCAGCCCGGGTAGCCCTCGGGATGACGCTGTTGGAACCGCCACGCGTCACGGCACATCGCCGCCACGTCGAGACGCGCCCGCCAGCCCCACTTCCGCTGCACGAGCGTGGTGTCGGCGACGAGCTCGGCGACGTCACCGGGCCGGCGGTCCACGACGTCGTGGGGGACCGGCCGCCCGGACGCCTGCGCGAACGCCGCGACCAGCTGCCGCACCGACGTCCCGACGCCGGTGCCCAGGTTGAGCACCCGCATCCCGGGTTCGAGCCGGTCGAGGGCGATGCGGTGCCCGTCGGCGATCTCGACGACGTGCACGTAGTCGCGCACGGCGGTCCCGTCCGGCGTGGGGTAGTCGCCGCCGAAGATCTGCAGCCGCTCGCGGCGGCCGGCGGCGACCTGCACGAGCAGCGGGAACACGTTGGTGACGGCGCCGCGGGGGTCCTCACCGAGCAGCCCGCTCGGGTGCGCCCCGGCCGGGTCGAAGTAGCGCAACGCCACCGCGGCGAGCTCGGGTCGGCGGACGACGGCGTCGGCGATGACCTGCTCGCACATCCACTTCGAGCGCGCGTAGGGATTGGTCGGCCGGGCGGGGAGGCTCTCGTCCAGCAGGCCGGCGCCGGTGTCTCCGTAGATCGAGCACGACGACGAGAACACGAGCCGGTGCACGCCGTGGTCGAGCATCGCCTGCAGCAGCGTGACGGTGCCGCCGACGTTGGTGTGGTAGTACTCCAGCGGGATCGTCACCGACTCGCCGACGGCCTTGCGGGCGGCGAAGTGGATCACGTCGTGGCCGTGTGCGAGCAGCTCCACGCACGTGTGGGAGCCGATGAACCCGGCGCCGCCGGTGACGAGCACCGTGGCCACGGCGTACCTTCGATACAGGTCAGGTCGCGAGGATGATGGAGACGTAGAACGGGAACAGCACAGCGGGGACGGCGAGCAGCGCCCAGCACACGACCCCGACCAGCAACGGTGCGGTGGCGGTGCGGCGCACGCCCGACCAGCGGGTCACCCCGGCCGCACGGGCCGCCTCGACGCCGTGCAGGGCCGCGACCGCCGTGGTGACCGTCGCGTAGGCGACCGCGCCGAGCAGGCACAGGCCCACGTACCCGACGGCGCCGGTGCGGGTCTCCCCGGCGAACGCGCAGATCGACAGGGCGGCCGAGAACACCGCGTAGGGGGCGGCGACCCGCACCGGCAACGGTTCCAGGCCGTCGCGGGCCTTGGGCGTGACCCGGAAGGTGATGGGCCGCGGCCGGAACCGCTGGACGACCGCCGCGAGGACACCCCAGGCCACGTACGGCCAGCGGGCCAGCGCGTAGAGCCAGTTCTCCCAGCTCACGACGGGCGCGCGCCGCGGCCGGAGCAACCCGTTGCGGCGCAGGACGAGCAGCACCGCGACCAGCCACGTCGAGAGCAGCCACCAGTGCAGCAGGAACTCGACGTAGTCGACCTGCACCCAGCGCATGCCCGTGACCGCGGCGATCGGCGGCAGCAGCAGCCCGGCCGCCGTGGTCACGACGAGCAGCGAGTAGAAGACGAGCGCGTAGAAGAACCGCACCCGCAGCCGCCACGGCAGCCTGCCGAGGTGGCGCGGCACGAGGTCGATCAGCAGCGTCGTCAGGCTGCGCGACCACTGGAACTCCTGCGTCAGCATCGCCCCGACGGTCAGGGGGCCGTCGCCGTGCGCGGCGGCGTCGAGGGCGAACACGCCCTGCCAGCCCGCGGAGTTGAGCAGGAACGCCGTCGAGAAGTCCTCGGCGAGCTCGGGGCCGATCCCGCCGATCCCGGCCACGGCGGCGGTGCGCACCGCGTAGTGGGAACCGATGCACACCGGGGCCAGGCCGGCCGAGTGCCCGGCCTGGATGGCGCCGTGGAAGGGCGCCTCGCGGTGCAGCCGGCCACGCGCCGACCAGGATCCCGTGCCCTCCTGGTCGCACACGCTGGGCGCGGCGACGTAGCCGACCGCCGGGTCCGCGAACGGGCGCACCATGTGGGCGAGGTAGTCCGGTCCCGGAACGTGGTCGCAGTCGAGCTGGGCGACGACGTCGTAGTCGCGGTAGCCGCGGTGGTCGTAGAAGAAGGCGAGGTTGCCCTCCTTGCAGCGGGTGCGCCGTGGCCACGTGTCGCGGTGGTAGGCCGCGACCCCGCGCCGGCTCGACACCCCGACGCCGTGCTCGCGGCACCAGCGCAGCGTCTCCGGCGTCGGGTCCTCGTCGCAGAGCCACACGTCGTAGCCGTAGGGGAAGCGCTGTGCGCACATCGCCGCGAGCGTGCGCCGCGCCACCGGCCAGGGTTCCGACGGCGCCTTGGTCACCACGAACGCCACGCGCAGCGCCGGCACCCGTGGTCGTGGGTCGACGCGGCGCAGCCGGTTCGCCGTCAGCAGGAAGTAGGACGGCAGCAGCGTCAGGTAGGCGAGGACGGCACTGTTGACGGCCAGGCCGGCCCAGCTCGTCCGGTGCGAGGGCTGCAGCCACCACACCCAGAACACGACGAGGCTCGCCACCCAGCCGACGCTGAGCACGGCCACGAGCACACGGTCGCAGCGCCCCAGCACGGGGACGAGCAGGTCACGCCCGAGGGCGCGGCGGACCGGCGGTCCGGGCGCGAACGTCGGCCCCGACGGCGGGGCGTCGACGACCTCGCCACCGGACAGGTGCGCCAGCTGCGCCGTGAGGTCGTCGCGGATGCCGGGGGCCGGGCGCACGTGCGGCGCGAGAGGGTCCATCGAGCGGGGTCAGGCGCCGGCGGCGCCGAGCACACGCGCCGGGTCGGCGGGCAGGACGCCCTCACGGCTCTCGAACCAGGCGATGGTCCGCCGCAGACCCTCGTCGATGTCGATCACCGGCTCCCAGCCCAGCCGCGTGCGGGCCGCGGTGATGTCGGGCCGGCGGCGGGTGGGGTCGTCGACGGGCAGCGGGAGG
This sequence comes from Pseudonocardia sp. SCN 73-27, assembly GCA_001725415.1. Taxonomy (GTDB): domain Bacteria; phylum Actinomycetota; class Actinomycetes; order Mycobacteriales; family Pseudonocardiaceae; genus Pseudonocardia. The sequence continues at coordinate 36,698 of MEGH01000011.1, read as the reverse complement.
TGCACGACCGGCGCGGTCGAGCCGGTGAGCGCGAGGACCAGCGCGGCCAGCTCGGACACGGTGCGTTCGGCCGGGTTGCCCAGGTTGACCGGGCCGGGCTCGCTGCCGTCGAGCATCGCGACGATGCCGCGGACCAGGTCGTCGACGAAGCAGAAGCTGCGCGTCTGGCTGCCGTCGCCGTAGATCGTCAACGGCTCGCCCTGCAGCGCCTGGGTCACGAACGACGACACGACGCGGCCGTCGGTCGGGCGCATCCGCGGGCCGTAGGTGTTGAAGATCCGGATGATCCCGACGTCGACACCGAGGGTGCGGCGGTAGGCCGCGGACAGGGCCTCGGCGAACCGTTTGGCCTCGTCGTAGACGCTGCGCGGGCCGATCGGGTTGACGTTGCCCCAGTAGTCCTCGGTCTGCGGGTGCTGCAGCGGGTCGCCGTAGACCTCACTGGTGGAGGCCAGTACGAACCGGGCATCATTGCGCAGCGCCAGCTGCAGGCAGTGCTCGGTGCCGCGGCTGCCGACGGCCAGGGTCTGCAGCGGCCGGGCGTGGTAGTCGACGGGCGAGGCCGGGCTCGCGAGGTGCGCCACGGCGTCGACCCGTCCGTCCACTTCGAACGGTGTACTGACGTCGTGCTCGACGAGTCGGAACCGCTTGTTCCCGGCCAGCGCGGCCACGTTGGCCGCCCGTCCGGTCGACAGGTCGTCGACGCACACGACGGTGTCGCCCCGCGCGACCAGCGCCTCGCAGAGATGCGATCCGACGAACCCGGCGCCGCCGGTCACCACTGCGCGCATGGACACCTTCGATGGATCGACGCAAACCGAGTACTGCTTTCGGACGATACTAGTGCCCTGATTGGACCAACAGTCCCACTTCGAAGGAGGTCGGTCGCGATGTTCGGACGGCGCGTCGTCGTTGTCGGAGCCGGCTACGTCGGGCTCACCACCGCGGCCTGTCTCGCGTCGCTCGGTCATCGCGTCGTGTGCGCCGACGTCGACGCGGTGAAGATCGAGCGGCTCCGCCACGCCGAGATCGGCATCCGCGAGGAGCGGCTCGCCGAGCTCGTCGGGGAGGGGCTCGCCGCCCGCAGGCTGTCGTTCGTGGTCGGCGCGGGCATCGCCCTCAAGGAGCTCGAGGCCGACGACGGGCCCGCGGAGGTCGTGTTCCTCTGCGTCCCGACGCCGATGGGCGTCGGCGGGGTCGCCGACCTGGGCGCGGTCGAGGCCGTGATCGAGGAGATCCGCGACGACCTCCCTGCCGGCGCGGTCGTCGTCAACAAGTCGACGGTGCCCGTGGGCACGGCCGCGCGGACCGCGGAGATGCTCGACCGGCCGGACGTGGCCGTGGTGAGCAACCCGGAGTTCCTTCGGGAGGGCTCGGCCGTCGAGGACTTCCTCACCCCGGACCGGGTCGTCGTCGGGTCCGCCGACCAGGACGCCGCCGCGCTGGTCGCGGCCCTGTTCACCCGGCTCGGCGCGCCCGCCGTCCTCACCGACGCCGCCAGCGCAGAGATGATCAAGTACGCGGCGAACTGCTTCCTCGCGATGAAGCTGTCATACGTCAACGCCCTCGCCGAGCTGTGCGAACGCCTCGACGCCGACATCCACGCCGTCACCGAGGGGATCGGCTACGACCGGCGCATCGGGCAGGCGTTCCTCGACCCGGGGCCTGGCTGGGGCGGGTCGTGCCTGCCCAAGGACACCCACGCGCTGCTGCAGGTCGCCGACTCGGTCGACTTCGAGTTCCGACTGCTGCGGGCCTCGATCGACACGAACACCCGCCAGTTCCAGCGGATCGTCGACAAGGTCCGCACGGCCGTCACCGGCACCCGGTCGGGCTCGCTGGCCCGCCGCCGGCTCGCCCTGTTCGGCCTCGCCTTCAAGGCCGGCACCGACGACGTGCGGGACTCGCCCGCGTTGCGGGTCGCGGCGCTGCTGCGCCAGGCCGGTGCCGAGCTGGCCGGCCACGACCCCGCGGTCACGCCCGGGACGCCCGGGATCGACCCGGCCGTCGTCTCCGTCTGCGCCGACCCGTACGAGGCTGCCCGCGGTGCCGACGCCGGCGTCGTGCTCACCGAGTGGCCCGAGTACCGGACGCTCGACTGGGCGCGGCTCGCCGGGCTGGTCGGGCGGCCCGTCGTCGTCGACACACGCAACCTCCTCGACCCCGCGGTCGTCGAGCTGGCGGGCTTCGCGTGGAGCGGCCTCGGGGCCCGGCAGCCGGCGCAGCGGTGAGGCCCGTCTCGGTCGCCGCAGGTCGCGCCGGTCCGTTGACTACCCTGATGTCGTGACCGGGACCGTTCCCCAGTTGGACTCCGTCGACTCCGTCGAGCGCGCCGCATCCACCCCCGACCAGCCGCAGCCCTATCGCGAGCTGGGCCTGAAGGACGACGAGTACGCGCGGATCCGCGACATCCTCGGCCGTCGCCCCACCGACGCCGAGCTGGCGATGTACTCGGTGATGTGGAGCGAGCACTGCTCGTACAAGTCCTCGAAGGTGCACCTGCGCTACTTCGGTGAGACCACCACCGACGAGATGCGCGCCAAGATGCTCGCGGGCATCGGGGAGAACGCGGGCGTCGTCGAGGTCGGCGACGGCTGGGCGGTGACGTTCAAGGTCGAGTCGCACAACCACCCGTCCTACGTGGAGCCATACCAGGGCGCGGCCACGGGGGTCGGCGGCATCGTGCGCGACATCATGGCGATGGGTGCCCGGCCCGTCGCGGTGGCCGACCCTCTGCGCTTCGGCCCGGCCGACGCGCCCGACACCGCGCGGGTCCTCCCCGGTGTCGTGGCCGGCGTCGGTGGCTACGGCAACTCCCTCGGCCTGCCCAACGTCGGCGGCGAGGTCGTGTTCGACGCCAGCTATGCCGGGAACCCGCTGGTCAACGCCATGTGTGTCGGCTCGATGCGGGTCGAGGACCTGCACCTGGCGTTCGCGTCGGGCACCGGCAACAAGATCATTCTGTTCGGCGCCCGCACGGGCCTCGACGGCATCGGCGGCGTGTCGGTGCTGGCCAGCGAGACCTTCGACGGCGACGCCGACGGCGGCGGCCGCAAGAAGCTGCCGAGCGTGCAGGTGGGCGACCCGTTCACCGAGAAGGTGCTCATCGAGTGCTGCCTCGAGCTGTTCCACGCGGGTCTCGTCGTCGGCATCCAGGACCTGGGCGGCGCCGGCCTGTCGTGTGCGACGAGCGAGCTGGCCAGCGCGGGCGACGGTGGCATGCACGTCGAGCTCGACGCCGTGCCGCTGCGCGCGGAGGGCATGACCGCGGCGGAGATCCTGTCCAGCGAGTCGCAGGAGCGCATGTGCGCGGTCGTGCGGCCCGAGGACGTCGACGCGTTCATGGCCGTCTGCGCGAAGTGGGAGACGATCGCGACGGTCATCGGTGAGGTCACCGAGGGCGACCGGCTGCGGATCACGCACCGCGGCGAGACGGTGATCGACGTGCCGCCGCGCACCGTCGCCCACGACGGCCCGGTCTACGAGCGGCCCGTCGAGCGCGGGGCGGGGCAGGACGCGCTGCAGGCCGACGCGGCCGACCGGCTGCCGCGGCCGGCGTCGCCGTCGGAGCTGCGCGCGGAGATCCTGCGGATGGCCGCGAGCCCGAACCTGTGCAGCCGGGCGTGGGTCACCGAGCAGTACGACCGCTACGTCCGCGGCAACACGGCGTCGGCCCAGCCGGCCGACTCCGGGGTCGTGCGCATCGACGAGGAGACCGGCCGCGGCATCGCCGTGTCGACCGACTGCAACGCCCGCTTCGCCGCGCTCGACCCCTACGCGGGGGCGCAGCTGGCGCTGGCCGAGGCGTACCGCAACGTGGCCGTCTCCGGTGCGGTCCCGGCCGCGGTGACCAACTGCCTGAACTTCGGCTCGCCCGAGGACCCGCACGTCATGTGGCAGTTCTCGCAGGCCGTGCGCGGTCTGGCCGACGGCTGCGCGACCCTGGGCATCCCCGTCACGGGCGGCAACGTCAGCTTCTACAACCAGACGGGCGACCGCGCGATCCTGCCGACGCCGGTGATCGGCGTCCTCGGCGTGATCGACGACGTCGCGCAGCGGGTGCGCAGCGGCTTCACCGGCGAGGGCGACGCCGTCGTCCTGCTGGGGGAGACGCGCGACGAGCTGGGCGGCAGCGAGTGGGCGCACGTCGTCCACGGGCACCTGGGCGGGCTGCCGCCGGCGGTCGACCTGGCCGCCGAGCAGCGGCTGGCGGAGCTGCTCGCCGCGGCCGCGGCCGAGGGGCAGTTGCACGGCTCGCACGACCTGTCCGACGGAGGCCTCGCGCAGGCGCTCGTCGAGGCGGTCCTCGTCGGCGGCAACGGCGCCGAGGTGACGCTGCCGTCGGGGCTCGACCCGTTCGTCGCGCTGTTCAGCGAGTCGGCGGGCCGGGTGCTGGTCACGGTGGCCGACGCCGACGCGTTCCTGGCCCGGGCCGAGGCGGCCGGCGTCCCGGCCGAGCGGTTGGGCACCACGGGCGGCGACGGGCTGCGCATCGAGACGCTCGCCCCGCTGTCGGCCGACGAGATGCGGGAGGCGTGGGAGGGCACGCTGCCGAGGCTCTTCGGTGCCTGACCCGGGACTGTCGTCGCCCGGCCCGGGACCGGATCCCGGCGCTGACCCGATCGGGGCCTGGCTCGCGGGCGGGGACAAGCCCGACCGGGTGACGGTGAAGGCCGCGGTGAAGGCGAGCCTCGCCCTGCTGGTCGAGCGGGCGCCCGGCCACACGGTGGAGGTACGCGTTCCGCCGTTCGGCGCGGTGCAGTGCGTCGAGGGGCCACGACACACCCGGGGTAACCCGCCGAACGTCGTCGAAGCCGATCCCAGGACGTGGCTCGCGCTCTCCCGCGGTATCCTCACCTGGTGTGATGCGGTTCACACGGGTGTGCTCACTGCGTCCGGATCGCGTGCACCTGAGGTGGCGACGTTGCTACCGCTGCGCTGACAACAGGTGACGGCTGTGTCACCTGCATGGATGATCCGCAACACCTGTCGGTGGTCAAATGGCCACTGGCGGTCGAAGATGGCGCCGCGGCGTGCGCGATCTTGCGGTCGTCACGCAACGGGCGACGGAGGTGACGGGCATGGTCGTGGCGCGGTTGCCCGGGCCGTCCGACCGGGCCGCCCCGGAACCGGGCCGTGCCCTGCGGGCTGTCGAGCCGGTCGAACCCGTCGGTACCGGGCCCTCCGTGCCCGACCCGGCCAGCCGTCTCGCCGACCGCTGGGCCGACTTGCTGCCCGGCGTCGGCAGCCCCGCCATCGGTCAGCTCCGCACCCTGTTGCGCCGGCTGTCGACGGTCCTGCGGGCCGACCCGTTCTGGCCGCCCGCCGCACGCCGCATCGGAGCTTCGTTCTACCACTGCGGACCCGCCAACCGCCCCCTCGGATCGGGCGGTCCCCAGCCCGAGGAGCTCCTCCCACCGACGCTGGGCCTGCTGCGCAGCGACGCGCAGGCGATGCTCGGCACCACCGGCCCCGAAGGCGGCCGCCGCCTGGCCACCGCGCTCGACCAGTTCGTCGCCGGCTACCTCGGCGCGATGCGCGAACGCGCCGAGAGCGAACGTCAGGACCTGCTCACCGCCACCCGCTGGCCCCCCGAGGACCTGCAGCGCGTCCTCACCGACGGCGACCTCCACTACCGGGCCCTCTACCTGCGCGGCCGCGTCGGGATCGCCGTCGGCAGCCTCGCCGGCGATGTCGTCGACGCCAACCCCGCCCTCTACCGGCTCTTCGGCGTCGACGAGCCACCCGAGCTCCCGCACTCGGCCGCCGACTTCGTCCATCCCGACGACCTGGCCACCTTCGTCGAGAGCTACCACCGCGTCGCGTCCGCCGACGGACCCGACAGCGTCGAGATCGACGTCCGGCTCGTCCGCCCCGACCGGATCGTCGTCTGGGCGCGGCTCAACGCCACCCTGGTCCGCAACGACCGCGGCGAACCCGACCGCGTCGTCGCCGTCGTGCAGGACATCTCCGAGCGGCACCGGCTGCGGTCGCGGCTCGAACGCGCCGCCACCCTCGACCGGCTCACGCGGCTCCCGAACCGGGGCGTCGCCGAGGCCCAGCTGCGGCAGGCGTTCGTACCCGGGGCGGCCCGGCGGGCCGGGCTGTGCGCCGTCGACATCGACGGGTTCCGGTCGGTCAACGACAGCCTCGGCCACTCCGTCGGCGACGAGCTCCTCTTCGCCGTGGCGGGCCGGCTGCAGATGGCGGCGGGCGACCACCTCGTCACCCGCACCGGTGGCGACGACTTCGCGGTGCTCGCCCTCGACACCACCGGCGCCGAGGACATGAAGGCCCTCGCCGACCGGCTGCTCGACGCGCTCACACCGCCGTTCCAGCTGGCGGGCCGGTCGTTGACGGTCACGGCCAGCATCGGCGTCAGCGAGGCACCGACGGGCACGACCGTCCCCGAGGAGCTCATGCGCTCCGCCGACGTCGCGCTGTCCTGGGCCAAGGCGCAGGGCGGTGGCCGCCGGGTGCTGTTCGACCCCGAGCGCGACGCCGGCGAGGCCGCCCGGTTCACCCTCCTCGCGGGCCTGCCCGAGGCCGTCGACCGCGGCGAGTTCCGGCTCGCCTTCCAGCCGCTGGTCCGGCTGCGCGACGAGCACGTCCTCGGCACCGAGGCGCTCGTGCGTTGGCAGCACCCCGTCGAAGGGGTCATCGGGCCGGGCCGGTTCATCGAGCTCGCCGAGCGCAGCGGCGCGATCGTCGCCCTCGGGCGGTGGGTGCTGCGCGAGGCCTGCCGCCAGGCCGCCGGCTGGCACGACGTGCTCGGTGAGGCGTCGCCCTACGTCAGCGTCAACGTCTCGCCCGTGCAGCTCGTCGCCCCCGGCTGGGTCGAGGCGGTCGAGGACGCGCTCGCCGAATCGGGCCTGCCGCCGCACAAACTGCAACTGGAGATCACCGAGCAGGCCGTCCTCGGCGACGAGGCGCTCGCCCTCGACGTGCTGGGCGCCCTGCGCGGCGCCGACGTCCGGCTCGCCCTCGACGACTTCGGCACCGGCTGGTCGAGCCTCGCGTGGCTGCGGCGGCTTCCCGTGCACGCCCTCAAGATCGACGGCTCGTTCATCGACGGGCTGCGCCACCCCGCCCCGGACCCGATGGACGAGAGCATCGTCCGCGCGCTGGTTGAGCTGGCCCACGCGCTCGACCTCGAGGTCACCGCCGAGTGGGTGGAGACGCGCACGCAGGCCGACCGGCTCGAACGTCTCGGCTGCGACCTCGGCCAGGGCCGCTGGTTCGGCGACGCCGGCCCCGCGGCGTGGGTGCCCGACCTGGTGCGCCGCTCCCGGCGCTGACCGGTCCGGTATTCCCGTGGACCGCGATCGGTGACGCGGGTCCCGTGGGATGGGCTCTCGACCATGCGCCGCGTAGAATCGGCGCACGGTGTTGCCCGCCGTCAGCTGAGGAGAGTGTGTGCGTTGAGTTCCGGCAGGAACGAGCACCCCGCCCCCCACCCCGACACCGACGACGACGTCCCGCACGACGAATGCGGTGTGTTCGGCGTGTGGGCGCCCGGTGAGGAGGTGTCCAAGCTCGCCTACTACGGGCTGTTCGCCATCCAGCACCGCGGCCAGGAATCCGCCGGTATCGCCGTCTCCGACGGTCACCGCATGGTGGTGTTCAAGGACCTCGGCCTGGTGAGCCAGGTGTTCGACGAGCAGACGTTGTCGTCGCTCCGCGGGCACCTCGCCGTCGGCCACAATCGTTACTCGACGACCGGGTCCAGTACCTGGGAGAACGCGCAGCCGACCTTCCGGACCACCGCCACCGGCAGCGGCGTGGCCCTCGCCCACAACGGCAACCTCGTCAACACCGCCGAGATGCGCGACGAGATCGCCTCCCGCGGTCTGGCCGGCGGCTCGTTCCGCACCAGCACCGACTCCGACCTGCTGTGCGAGCTCATGGCCGCCGACGCCGCCGACACCGGCCTCGAGGAGGCCGCCATGCGCGTCCTGCCGCGGGCCCGTGGCGCGTTCTCGCTGGTCTTCGCCGACGAGCGCACCCTCTACGCGGCCCGCGACCCGCAGGGCGTGCGCCCGCTCGTCCTCGGCCGGCTGGAGCGCGGCTGGGTCGTCGCCAGCGAGACCGCGGCGCTCGACATCGTCGGCGCCTCCATGGTCCGCGAGGTCGAGCCCGGCGAGCTCATCGCGATCGACGAGAACGGCATGCGCAGCTCGCGGTTCGCCAACCCCGAGCCCAAGGGCTGCGTGTTCGAGTACGTCTACATCGCCCGCCCCGACACCACGATCTCCGGCCGCTCCGTGCACGCCACGCGCGTCGAGATCGGCCGTCGGCTCGCGCAGGAGCACCCCGTCGAGGCCGACCTGGTGATCCCGGTCCCCGAGTCGGGCACCCCCGCCGCGATCGGCTACGCCCAGGGCTCCGGCATCGACTACGGCCAGGGCCTGGTCAAGAACTCCTACGTCGGCCGAACCTTCATCCAGCCGTCGCAGACCATCCGCCAGCTCGGCATCCGGCTCAAGCTCAACCCGCTGCGCGACGTCATCCGCGGCAAGCGTCTCGTCGTCGTCGACGACTCGATCGTCCGCGGCAACACCCAGCGTGCGCTGGTCCGCATGCTGCGCGAGGCCGGCGCCCTCGAGGTGCACGTGCGCATCGCGTCCCCGCCGGTGCGCTGGCCCTGCTTCTACGGCATCGACTTCGCGACGCGCGCCGAGCTGCTCGCCAGCGGCCTCGACGTCGACGGTGTCCGCCGCTCCATCGGCGCCGACACCCTCGGCTACGTGTCGATCGACAACATGGTCGCGGCCACCGAGCAGCCCCGCAGCCGGCTCTGCTGTGCCTGTTTCGACGGCGAGTACCCGATCGCGCTGCCCGAGGAGGCCCGCCTCGGCAAGCACCTGCTCGAGCTCACCGACGACGGCACCGCCGCCGACGCGAAGAAGAGCTTCGCCGGTGTCGCCGCCGAGACGTCGGGCGATGCCACCCCGCTGTCCGTCGGCTACGGTGCGGCGGACGCCCTGCGCCGTCCCTGAACGGACCCCGCGACCCGGGGTCCCGACCCCGGCTCGCGCCGGTCCGGGCTCGACCTCCCGGCCGGTGAGCGGCCATGATGATCCAGGGCGCCCCGCCGCGTTGCACCGCGTGCGGGACCCCGTGCGGGACACGGGCCGGGACTGCGCCGACGACCACGCCGACGATCACGGCCGTGCCCCGCGGCCGACAGACGACAGGCCGCACCCGCGGCCGTGAACAGACAGGGCGCCCCCCCGGGCGGCCGTCAGGAGCGATCACCCCATGCCGCCCACGCCGACCGTGCCCGAGGACAACGTGCAGGACCGCGAGGACGCCCCGCGGGCCAGCTACGCGTCGGCGGGCGTCGACATCGAGGCGGGCGAGCAGGCCGTCGAGGCGTTCCGCCCGCACGCCGAGATGGCGACGCGGCCCGAGGTCCTCGGCGGCATCGGCGGGTTCGCCGGGCTGTTCGCGCCCAAGCTGAGCCGCTACTCCGAGCCGGTGCTCGCGGCGTCCACCGACGGCGTCGGTACCAAGGTCGCCGTCGCCCAGGCCATGGACAAACACGACACCATCGGCCTCGACCTCGTCGCGATGGTCGTCGACGACCTCGTCGTCTGTGGCGCCGAGCCGCTGTTCCTGCAGGACTACATCGCCGTCGGCAAGCTGGTCCCCGAGCAGGTGGCGTCGATCGTCAAGGGCATCGCGGAGGGCTGCAAGCAGGCCGGCTGCGCGCTGCTGGGCGGCGAGACCGCCGAGCACCCCGGTCTCATGGAGGCCGGGGGCTACGACATCTCCGCGACCGGTGTCGGCATCGTCGACGCCGAGGCGATGCTGCGCCCCGAGCGCGTCCGCCCCGGCGACGTCCTGCTCGCCATGGGCTCCTCCGGCCTGCACTCCAACGGCTACTCCCTGGCCCGCCACGTCCTGCTCGACATCGCCCGGATGCCCCTCGACGGCCACGTCGAGGAGTTCGGCACCACGCTGGGCGAGGAGATGCTGATCCCGACGCGCATCTATGCCCGCGACTGCCTCGCGCTGGCCGCCGAGACCGGCGTCCGGACGTTCTCCCACATCACCGGCGGTGGGCTGGCCCGCAACCTGGAGCGCGTGCTGCCGCACGGCCTCGTCGCCGTCGCCGACCGGGGCAGCTGGACGCCGGCGCCGGTGTTCAAGCTGATCGCCTCCCGCGGCCGCGTCGAGCGCGCCGAGATGGAGAAGACGTTCAACATGGGCGTCGGCATGGTCGCCGTGCTCCCGCCCGACGACGTCGACCGCGCCCTGGCCGTCCTCACCGCGCGGCACGTGCCGTCGTGGGTGCTGGGCGAGGTGCGCCGCGGCTCGGGCGACGAGCCGACCGGCGTGGGCGCCCGCGTGCAGCTGCAGGGCGAGCACCCGCGCTTCTGACAGGTCCACCGACCCGCGCGCGCTCGGAAACCGGGCGCAACCTCATTGCTGAGTTCCGGGCCTCGGGACGACCGTCAGGTTGCGCGCCGTGGGTGGCGCGGGCGGGTCAGCCGACGCGGACGGCGGGTTCGCGCAGCATCGCCGGGTGCAGCCGGGTGGCCGGGCCGCGGCGGAACAGCTGCGCGGGCCGGCCGGGGCCGCCCGTCACGTGACGGTTCGTGGGCACCAGGAAACCGGGCGTCGAGGTGACCTTGCGCGAGAAGTTCCGCGGGTCGATCTCGGTGCGCCACACGGCCTCATAGACCCGGCGCAGGTCGGTGACGGTGAACTCCGGCGGGCAGAAGGCGGCGGCGAGCGTCGTGTACTCGAGCGTCTCGCGGGCGCGCTCGACGCCGTCGGCGAGGATCTGGGCGTGGTCGAACGCGAGATCGGCGACGTCGGCCACCGGGTGCCAGCCACTGACGACGTCGGGCTGGTCAGGGTCGGGCATGTCGGGCAGCAGCGCAAGGAAGGCGACGGAGAGCACGCGGCCGCGGGGGTCGCGGTCGGGCGCGGCGTAGCCCGCGATCTGCTCCAGGTGGCCGGACACGCGCCCGGCGGTACCGGCTCCGGTCTGGGCGGCCAGCTCGCGGGCCGCAGTGTCGGGCAGGTCCTCGTCGGGCGCGACGAACCCGCCGGGCAGGCCCCACGAGTTCTCGAAGGGCTTCTCGGTGCGGCGTACCAGCAGCACGCACAGATCGTCTCCGCGGACGGTGAGGACCACGAGGTCCACGCCGACGGCGAACAGGTTGCCACGCATCGTGATCCGTTCCTGACGTCCCGAAATTCTCGTCAGGCTGACACTACCGCGATGATCCACGTCACGCGGCACGACGTGTCGCCCGAGCCCGTCGAGGACGAGCCTCTGCCGGGTCGATCGCCCCGCGCAAAAGCCGCGTTACCGCCGGTCGGGCGGTGTCACCCCGACGGGTGTGTGGATCACGGACCCGATGCGGTCGACCGGACGAGATCCAGCAGTTCCTCGTCGTCGAGGTCGATGCGACGCGCGGCCGCCACGAGATCGTGCACCAGGCCCAGCAGGGCCGCGCGGTCGGGTCGCAACCCCTCACGGACGGTCGCGCCCCGGCCCCTGCGCAGCTCGATCAGCTCCTCGTCGCGCAGCTGCTGGTAGCCCGCGAGGACCGTGTGGATGCTGACGTCGAGCGACGCCGCGAGCTCCCGCGCCGGGGGCAGCCGCTCGCCCGGCGCGACCGTCCCGTCGGCGATGCCACGGCGAACGTTGGCCGCGATCTGGTCGGCCAGGGGGACCGGCCGGGCCGGGTCGATCCGGAACAGCACGTCAGGACACCTCGTGGCCCAGGCCGGTGAGCAGGCCCGCGGCCGTGTGCGCGTCGTCGACGGTGACGGTGAACCGCCGCCCCGACCGCCGCGTCACGATGACCGCGGAACCGCTGCGCAGCACCACGCCCGAGCCGCCCGGGACCAGCCGGTAGCCCCAGCCGCCGAACTGGGCGGGGGAGACGTCGCCCGTCGTCACCGAGACGATGTCGTCGACGGGGACGCGCAGCCGCGGCCACCCCAGCGCACCCAGCGCGACGACGAGCCCGCGGCGGTCGACCGTCACCAGCGCCGACGAGCCGAGCAGTAGCACGGCCAGCCCGACCACGATCAGCAGTGCACCCGGCAGCCACCCGGCGAGCCAGCCCAGGACCAGGCCGCCGACGACGACGATCGCCCCCAGGGCGAGCGACATCCGCGACTCGACACGGCGCGACCAGCTCACCCGCTCCGTCGCCCCGACCGCCACCGGGGCGCCCGCGGGCTCCTCGGGGGCCGGCGGCAGCGACGGTGTCACCAGGTACCCGACGGCGCCGGCCACGACCGCGACGCCGACGGCGATCAGCAGCCGCCCGGCGGGCAGGGTCGCCTCGGCGGCCGACGCGGCGTCGACGTTGGCCGCCGTCGCTGCGTAGAGCACCGAGCCCAGCAGGCCCGCCGTCGCCCACGAGACCGCGCCGAAGAACCGCGCCGTGTCGACGGACGACACCCGGGCCGCGGTCGGGCGAGCACCCATCGCCCCGAAGACGAGCGCGAGCGCCACCCCGAGCGCGGCGATCGAGGCCACCATCGCGGCGTACGGCATGGTCGAGACCGCGGTGCCGTCGAACGTGAAGCGTGTGGCGGGCTCGACCGGCATCCGGTCGGCCGCGACGAGCGCGGTCACCAGTGCGGGCGTCACCGCCACCAGGTGCGGGACCCCCGTGAGGAGAGCTCTGGCCGTCCGACCCATCGTCGCGTCACCCCTCTACTTGTTATGTATCAACCATAACAAGTAGATGCGTATACGGCCACCGACGCCGAATGTCGGCATCACGTGGACACACTGAACCGGGCGCCGAGGCGCCCGGTCCACGACGACGGGACGGACCGCCTAGCGGCGGGGTGCGTCCTCGTCCGCCTCGTCGTCCTTGGAGGCGTAGGAGGAGTAGTACGAGTCGTACTCGTCGTACTCCTCGTCGTCAGAAGGAGCCGTCCCACTACCGATCTCGCGTTGCAGCGCATCGAGATCCATCGTGGGGGAGCTGTACTTGAGCTCGCGGGCCACCTTCGTCTGCTTGGCCTTGGCTCGTCCGCGCCCCATGGCTGGTCCCCCTTACAACAGGGAAGGGGCGGCCGGATGTCTCGGCGGCCCCATTCATGTCATCAATATCCTGGGGTCCACCGTACATTGCTGACCCGCCACCGTGCGACGTGGCATCGATGGTGTGACCCGGAACAGCCCCGCGCCTGGAATCATCCGGTCCATGCCGGAGCCGTTCCTGTCGTACCTGCGGGTCTACGAACCCCTCCGGGCGTTCGACGGCCCCACCGGCGCGCCCGTCCGCGACGCCCTCCGCCGCGGCCCCGTCGACGCGGTCGACGCAGGCGCCCTCGACCGCGACAGCTGCCTGCGTTCGGGTCTCGGCGCCGGGACGCTGCCCGCCGGAACCGTCGACGTGCTCGTCACGACGTCGGAGAAGGGCGAGACGCTCGTCTGCCCGCTCGACACCCGGCCGCGCGCCGCCGCCGCGCTCCTGGCCTTCCTGGCCGAGGAACCACCCGTCCTGCGCGCGGCCGTCCTCAGCGGGCCCGAGTCCGCCGCCCGCCGCGACGCCGAGGCCGCGCTCGCCGAGATCGGCGACGGCGCCGCCCACGTCGTCACGTCCGCCTGGACCGTCCCGCTGCCCTGGTTCTCCCTCGTCGACCCCGACGCCCGCCGGCTGAGCCTCCACGAGCGGCGGCGGGTGCACTGGCAGGTCCCGATCGGCACCGCGCTCGCCCGCGCCGAACGCGCCGAGAAGATCGTCCGCTCCGGCATCGGCGACGACGGCCCCGCCGAGGTACTGGCCGAGACCGCGGGCTGGCTGGCCCGCTTCGACCGTGCGTCGGTCGTCGAGCTCGACTACGGCGGGCTCGTCACGTTCCTCGACGACGACGCCCTGCGCAACGACACCTCCGCCGAGCTCGTCCAGGACGCCCTGCAGGCACTCCAGGACGGCGACGCCGAGGTCGCGCAGTCCTGCTACGAGGACCTGCGCGACTTCTGGGGAGCCGTCGCCGCGCGCCGCGGCAACGGCTGACGGCCGGGGCCGCTCAGCCCCGCAGCCCCGACTGCGCCGCCCGTCCCGGCGGGGGAGTCGTCTCCTCCGGCGGCATCGAGTCCGGGTCGATCCGCGCCGGGGCGGCCCGCTCGTCGACACCCGCGACCAGCTCCGCGTCGACCGGCACCGAACGCTTCACCAGCGCCAGCGCGACCGCGCCCAGCTCGTGGTGCAACGTCACCGTGCCGACCCGGCCGACCGCACGACCGTCCTTGAACACCGCGTCGCCGGCGTGGGGGAGCTCCTCGTCGCCCGCGTCGAGGTGCAGCAACACCAGCTTGCGCGGCGGCCTGCCCATGTTCGCGACGCGCGCCACCGTCTCCTGGCCCCGGTAGCAGCCCTTGGTCAGGTGCACGGCCGCGCCGATCCACCCCACCTCGTGCGGGATCGTCCGCTCGTCGGTGTCGACGCGCAGCCGCGGCCGCAGCGACTCCACCCGCAACGCCTCGAACGCCATCGCGCCGGCGGCGCGGGCACCAGCCGAGGTCAGCCGCGCGAACCAGGCCTCCCGCTCGGCGCGCGGCACCACGACGTCGGCCGCGTCCTTGCCCGGCCACGGCATCCGCCGCACGAACCCGCCACCGGGCAGCGCCGTCGCACCCGACGGCGCTGCCGGGACCGGAACCCCCGCGGCGCCGAGGACAGCGGCGGTGTCGGGCCCCACCACGCTGAGCACGGCGAACTCCGCCGTCGCGTCCCGCGGCTCGACCTTCGACCAGAACACCATCTTCGTCAGGTAGTCGAGCAGCTCGGCGGAGTCGCCGGGGTCGGTGTCGAGGTACACCACGCCGTCGACGTGCGCGACGTTCATGTGGTGCAGCACCCGGCCGTTCAGGTCCAGGACCAGCGCCTCGGTGGCCAAGCCCTCCGGCAGTTCGCTCACGTGCTGGGTGAGCAGCAGGTGCAGCCAGCTCAGCCGATCCTCACCCGGGACGGCGATCACCTCACGGTGCCCACGGTCGACGACCGCCGCGCCCCGGGCCATCGCCCGCTGCTCGGCCAACGGATCGCCACGGTGGGCGGGGACCGCCTCGTCGGGATCGACCGGTGCCTCCGGTCCGGCGGTCTCGACGTCCGTCTGCGGCTCGGTCACCGCGCGCTCCCCTCTGTGTGGTGGTCGTGTGCGTGGTCGTGCTGGTGGCTCGCCGGGACGTCGCCCGGCTCCGGCGCGTCGTCCGCGTCCTCGGCGCAGTCGGCGCAGCGGCCCGACAGGGCGACGTGCGTCGCGTCGAGGGTGAACCCGGACTCGTCCCGCAGCCGTGCCGCGAGCGCGTCCATCAGGTCCGTCGGCGCCTCCGCGACCGTGCCGCAGTGGTGGCACACCAGATGGACGTGCTGGTGGTCCTGCTCGGAGTACGTCGGGGCACCGTGCCCCAGGTGCGTGTGGCGGACCAGGCCGATCCGCTCCAGCAGCTCCAGCGTGCGGTAGATCGTCGTGATGTTGACGGCCGGCGCGGTCTGCTGGACACGCGTGCAGATCTGCTCGGGCGTCGCGTGGCCCAGCTCGCGGACCGCGTCGACGACGAGCTGACGCTGCGGTGTCATGCGCAGGCCACGACGGTGCAGCGTCTGCCGCAGCGAGGTGTCCACGACCCGATCGTAGGCGAACCTCACCCACCCCTGCCCGGACCCGGAACCGGCCACGGCACGACGCCGCGGGAGAGCCCGGGATCGCACCGACCGGCTGATCTCTGCTCCGACAGGGTGAACGCATTGCCTCGCTGACGGTAGGCTCGGCGTCTGGATGCCCGGGTCAGGAGGTAACGCGATGTCGGCCGACGGCGGCGACCGGTCCCCCGGCGCCACGCACTTCGACGTCGTCTTCCGCGGCTACTCGCGCCGCCAGGTCGACGACCACATCCAGCGCCTGCACCGCGTACTGGCCCGGATGCGCGCGGATCTCGACGCCGCGCAGGCAACCCGCCCCGTGAGTCCGCCGCGGCCCGGGCCGCCGCCTGCGCCGCGTCCGCGCCCGGTCGACCCGATCGACGGCATGTCCGACCGGATGCAGTCGATCCTCGCCCACGCCGAGCAGGAGGCGGAGGAGATCCGGGCCCGGGCCCGTCGTGAGGTCGACGAGCTCACCCGCAGGCGCGACGAGCTCGCCCGCGACGTGGCCCGGATGCGCGGCGAGCTCGACGCCGCCCGACCGGGTGCCGCTCCCGCCACTGCCCAGCCCGCCGCGTCCATGCCGACCATCGTCTCCGCGCCGTCGATCCCCGCCGGTCCTGCGGCCGCTGCGGGTTCGCCGCCCGCGAGCCCGCCGGCGGCGGGTGGCGCGCCCAAGCCTGTTGTCGCCCCGCGACGGTCTGCAGCGGCCGGCGCTCCGGCGGCCGCGGGTCGACCGGCCGGTCCTGGTGCTGCCCAGCCCGCCGCCGCCCAGTCCGGTGCTGCGCTCGCGGGCGCGCCGAAGCCCGCGCCGACGTCCGCGCCGCCGGCCGGCCCGAAGTCCCCTGCTCCCGCGACGCAGAAGCCCGCTGCCGCCGCCGGTGGCGGTCAGAAACCCGCTGCCGCTGCCGCTGCCGGCGGCCGGAATCCGGCCGCCGGCCAGAAGCCCGCCGGCCCGCCCGCGCCTCCCGCGAAGCCGGCTGCGGCCAAGCCCGCCGGGCCGCCGCAGGCCGCCGCGCAGAAGCCGTCCGGTCCGCCGGCCGGGTCGCGTCCGGTCCCCGCCGCACCGGCCGCCTCCGGGTCCTGGGGCTACTCGTCACCGCCGGCCGCACAGTCACCGGGCGGCCGGAAGCCGCCGGCGGGCACACCGGCGTCCGCCCCGACGGTGCAGCAGAAGACCCCCGCGCAGCAGCAGCAGCAGCAGCAGCCGGCCCGGCAGGCGCCCGCCCAGAAGACGCCGCCGTCGCAGGCCCGGAAGACGCCGCAGGCCCAGAAGCCGCCGTCGCAGGCCGGCGCGCCGAAGGGCCCGCAGAAGGGCGCCTCGAAGAAGGCCGCCCACCCCTCGCCCGCCGACATGCCTGCCGCCCGCGGCGGTCAGGGACGGCCGGGTGCCGGCGACGCAGCCACGGTGTCGATGCGCCCCGACGGCGACATGTCCCAGCCGGCCGACCTCTTCAGGCCCGCGTCGGAGCGAGCCGCCCGCGCGGACGCGCCGACGACCCGGACGTCCACGGGCGCCGCGCAGTCCGGGGCGAAGACCGCCGACACGACGTCGGACAAGGCCGCGGACAAGGGCACCACCGGATCGGCTGAATCGCAGAAGGCCGCCGGAGGCGCCGCGTCGTCGTCCGGCACGAACGGCGGCGGGTCCGCCGGCGCCGGAACAGCGGCGGCGAACGGTGCCGGAAAGCCCGCGACGGCGTCCGCGAACAGGGCGAAGGCCGCGGACAATCGCACGTCACAGGGGTCGTCGCCGGCCGGCAACGGCTTGGCGGCCGGCCGCGACGCCGCGGGGACCGGGGGGTCGTCCGACGACGCGAAGGGCGCGAAGGACACCCGTTCGGGCCGCTCGACCTCGGGGTCACGCTCCGGGTGACAACGGTTGCGCTGGGTGATGTGACCTCGCGTACCGTGCGCGCCCATGGTGTCGCCCTTCACGGCTGAAGCGTTTGCGCCACTTGGTGTGCCCATCGGCTGGCTGGTGGTCGCGGGCGTGGTGCTCGTCGCGGTCGTCGTGCTGGTCGTCGTGGCGCTGCGTCACAGGCGACGCCGCCGGATCGCGGCGGATACCACCGCCGCCCTGACCGCGCCCGCCCAGGAGCCGGTCGTCGTCCCGGGGGAGCCGCCGAGTGCCGTCGGTGGTCCCGCGGCCGCTGCAGCCGACGCCGCGGCGCCGGCGGAGGACGCGGCGCCCCAGGAGTCGGAGCAGGCGGAGCCCTCGCAGGCGGCCCCCGAGAAGTCCGACGTGTCGCCCTCGGTCTCGACGGTCGGCGACCTGGCCGCGCTCCGCGGCGGACGCCCCCTCGTCACGAGCGAGGTCCGCGACCCCGACACGACGCCGCTGCCCGTCAGCTCCGACATGCTGCTGCAGCGGGCGGCGGCGCGGCGGGCGTCGACGTCGGTGCGGGTCCGGGTGCCCGAGCGTGCCGCCGCGGCGACGGCCGCGGAGGAGCCCGCGGACGAGACGAACGTGGCGGCACCGTGGCTGCGCGTCGACCTGACACTGGCCGACGACACCACCCCCGGCCCCGAGGCCGGGCGGCGGACCACCGGCGACGCGACGGCGTCCGCCGGGGACGGGCCCGGCGCCGGTGCCCCCGGCGCCGGGCTCCAGGAACCGGACGACGAGCCGGACGACGCGCCGCGACCCGTTGCGGCGAGACAGGAGACGCCCACCGGCGCCGTGCTGCGTGCGGTCCCCCCGCCGGCGGACGAGTCGGCGGGCGCCGGGCGCACGCTGGCCGACGCCGTCGCGAACGCGCTGGCGAACAGGGCGGCGGCCGACCGGACCCGCTCGCCACAGCCCGCCGTCGAGGCGCCCGACAGCGCCGCGCGCGACCGGCTCCTGGCGGTCCTGCTCGACGACCCGGATCGCGCTGTCGGCGCCACGGTCGAGCTGGACCGGGTACGTGGTCAGCTCGACCGGCTCGTCGAGGCGGTCCGGCACGAGCAGGACGCGCTGGCGGGGCTCGTCGACAAGCTGGCGTCGGCCGGTCTGGACGATGCGCAGATCGCCCGCCTGGCCGGTATCCCGGCCGGTGAGGTGGCGACGCTGCGGGCCGCCGAGGGCTGAGGCCCGCCCGGAGGTCGTGGGCGGTAATGGTCGCCACAGCGACCGTTACCGCGCACAGGGTCTAGCCGGCGATGCGGTGCAGCAGGGCCGAGAGGTGCGGCTGCATGGGCTGGCCCATCATGGCGCGCTCGTCGACGTAGGCGAGGTCGCCGCCCTCGACGAGGCCGTAGAGCCGGTGGGAGCCGGTGACCTCCTTGGCCGTGGCGGTGCGGGCGACGGCGTCGGTCTCGATCTCCCACGACGTCAGCGTGCGGGCCTTGCCGTAGAAGATCTCGAGGATCCCGGTGGCGTGCGCGATGAGCACCTCGAGGGTGCCGTCGGCCTGGGGCCGCCAGAAGCCGGTCTCGCGGGCGGCCTGCCGGATGACCTTGCCGTCCTCGTCGAGCAGCCAGGCGCGGGCCTCGTAGCTGACGAAGGGCCGGCCGTCGTGGGCGAACACGAGCTGCTGGGCGTAGTGGTACGGGCCGTCGATCGTCGGGTAGACGACCTCGCCGGTGCCGCGCCACACCCCGATCAGGGGGAGCAGGCCGAGACAGGCCTCGTTGAGGTCGGGTCCCTCGCGGAGGTTGGCGGTGTCGTCGGGGACCGGCAGGTCCTCCCAGCGGGGCCGGTTGCGCTGCGGCGAGTCGGGCGCGGCGTGCGCGGGGCCCTGGATCGTCGTGCTCAGCTCTGGCTCGGTGGGCGCCGAGGGATCGGCGGGGGCCGAGGGGTCTGCCGGGTCGGAGGGGGAGCTCACTGTGCCTCGTCGTGGTGGGGGGTGGTGGTGAACAGCCTGCGCAACAGGAGGCCGGTGTAGCCGGCGATCCCCACGCTGACCGCGATCAACAGTCCGGTGAACATCCAGTGCACGGCCGCGGAGCATAGTCGCGTGGGGTGCCCGTCACGCCGAACGCCGCCCCGGACGCGAGGTCCGGAGCGGCGTTCGAGGTACTGCGTGGTGCGTGTCAGGCGACCGCGACCTGCGTCTGATGCAGGCCGGGCCCGTCGGCGGTCAGGACCGCCTCGCCGTTGCCCGAGCGCGACAGCGCGCGGACGGTCCAGGTGCCGGGCGCGGCGAAGAACCGGAAGTCGCCCGACGCCGAGGACACGACCTCGGCGGTGAACTCGCCGGTGCCGTCGAGCAGGCGGACGAACGCGCCACCGACGGGCGAACCCTCGGCGACGACGCGGCCGGCGAGGACGGTCTGCTTCTCCAGGTCGGTGCCCGCGGGCAGCGCGACGGCCTGGCCAGGTGCGCCGCACATCAGTTGCCCGCCCCGAGCTCGATCGGCACGCCGACGAGCGAGCCGTACTCGACCCAGCTGCCGTCGTAGTTCTTGACGTCGGAGTGGCCCAGCAGCTCGCGCAGCACGAACCAGGTGTGCGAGCTGCGCTCGCCGATGCGGCAGTAGGCGATGACGGCCTTGCCGCCGTCGAGGCCGGCGTCGCTGTAGAGGGCGGTGAGCTCCTCGTCGGACTTGAAGGTGCCGTCCTCGTTGGCCGCCTTGCTCCACGGCACGTTGATGGCGCCCTTGACGTGGCCGCGGCGCTGCGACACCTCCTGCGGGAGGTGCGCGGGGGCGAAGATCTTGCCGGAGTACTCGTCGGGCGAGCGCACGTCGACCAGGTTCTTCACGCCGATGGAGGCGACGACCTCGTCACGGAACGCGCGGATCGACAGGTCGGCGTCCTTGGCGGTGTAGCTGGCGGCCGGGCGGTCGGCGACCTCGGTGGTGAGGGTGCGGCCGTCGAGCTCCCACTTCTTGCGGCCACCGTCGATGAGCTTGACGTTCTCGTGGCCGTAGAGCTTGAACTCCCAGTAGGCGTAGGCCGCGAACCAGTTGTTGTTGCCTCCGTAGAGCACGACGGTGTCGTCGTTGGAGATGCCCTTGGCGGACAGGATCGCGGAGAAGTCCTCCTTGCTGAGGACGTCGCGACGCACGGGGTCGGTCAGCTCGGTGGTCCAGCTGAACTTGACGGCGCCGGGGATGTGGCCCCCGTCGTAGGCCGTGGTGTCCTCGTCGACCTCGACGAAGACGACGCCCTCCGCGCCGAGGTTCTTCTCGGCCCAGTCCGTGGTGACCAGGACGTCCTCGCGGCTCATGCGGTCGCTCCTTCTGCGGTGTGCGGGTTGCGGGCCCGAAGCCGGGCCCGGGTGCGGGAGATGAGGGTGTACATCTCGCAGCCGAGGCAGAAGCCGAAGGCCGCGTTGAGGAATGCCGCCGCGAGCGCGAACGCGGTGGCGACGATCCCGAGGGTCGTCGCGCCCGTGAGGTAGCCGATCGCGGCGACGGTGGCGAACAGGAAGCCCACGAGCTGGGAGAACCGCACGGGTGCGGCGTCCTCCCGCTCGGTGGGCGGGCCGAGGCGACGTGCGAGCAGCGCCCGGTACAGCAGCGAGTAGGGCGCGAACCGCATGCCGGCGAACGCCCCGACGGCGAACACGACGGCCTGCGCCGCGGCCAGCCAGCCGCTGCCTGCGAGCAGCACGAGCACGAGCACGACGGTGGTGAGGGACGCGGCGAAGCGGACGCCGCGCGGGTCGAGCGAAGGCTCACCCGGGGCGGGACCGGGACCCGCCGCGGGCGCGGCGGAGCCATCCGGTGTGGACATGGGTTCTCCTGGATACGAACGGATCGAGGTTCGTGTCCGGCGCGCACGCGTGCCCGTGTGTCACACGGGTGGACGGGAGTGGGCCGGCCTCAGGAGACGCGACACAGGCAGCTGCCGACGCGGCACAGATCGACTGCGCGTCGTTTGGTCAGCGGCCAGTTCACGGTGCCGAGAGTAACGGAGGATCCCGCAAAGCGGGAATCCCAGGTCCGAGGGTCGGGATGCATGGCGTGCGTCACGTGCCCAGCGAGGGGGTGATCGCGTCGACGAGATCGGGACGCCGTGGCACCCCGGAGACGCGCAGCAGCTCCGTGCCCGACCGGTCGAACGCGACGGTCGTCGGGGTGCGCATGATGCCCAGTTCGGTGGCCACGTCGGGCCGGTCGGAGACGTCGACCTCGACGTGCACGAGACCGGGGGTGGTGGCGCTCAGCTCGTCGAGGAGCGTGGCGGTCTGGCGGCACGGGGTGCACACCGGGGAGGACACCTGCAGCAGCAGGACGCGGTCGTCGGCGGCGGGGTCGTGGCCGGCGAGCGACCATCCCGCGGCAGCGGCCGGGACCGTGGATGTCCGGACACGTCCGGTGCGGGCCCGCATCACGAGCCCGGCCACGGTCGCGACGACGAGCACGCCGACGACCACCCACAACCCGGTGGTGTTCACGTGCGGCCCAACGCCGGTGACGCGGCGGACATTCCGGCGGGGCTCACTGGGCGAGCGGGGACGCTCCGCCGATCGTCATGTTCTCGATGGTGCCGCTGATCTCGATCGTGCCGTCGCGCGGGCGCAGCAGCCGGGGCGTCACCTCGAAAGGCAGCGTGCCGGGACTGATGCGCATCGTGAAGCGGTCCTTCAGCGACGAGACCAGCGAGGCCGGCAGCGGGAGCCGGTCGCCGTGGCCGTCGTCGACGCGGAAGTCGTGGGGGACGATCAGGATGTCGCGGCCGTCGAGCAGGAACGACGCGATGACCGAGACCTCCTTCTCGCCGAGCACCGGGAGGTCGACGGTGCCGACGACCCGGGCCGACGAGTCGAGGTCCACCCCGAGCAGCGACGACGAGGCGCCCTCGTCGACCAGGTCGGTCAGCGTGGTGCGGTCGATGTTGTCGATGCGCATCTTGGTGACGCCGGGCATGAGCCGCTGCAGGTCGTCGGCGTCGATGCGGACTGTCCCGTCGGCCTCGGCGACGGTGAACGTCTTGGGTCCGGAGCCGAGGAGCATCGACAGCGGCGCGTCGACGTCGCGCAGCTGGGCGCGGACCTCGACCTCGCGCAGCGGGCCGACCGACAGGTGCGTGGCGGTGACGTCGATGCTGCGGTACTCGCCCGAGATCGCCTGGGTGAGGAACGGGAACCCGTTGATGCGGACGTCGGGGTCGTCGGTGAGGGCGAGCTGGGTGCGCATCTGCCGCGAGACCGCGGACTCGGCGAGGGCGGCCGCGCCGTAGTCGACGGCCAGGACGACGCCGACGAGCACGACCAGCGCGACGAGCAGGCGCTTCACTCCGACCTCCGACACGGGCGAACCGACCCGTCGACGGTAGTGGGCGCGCCCGGCGCCGCCCCTGGCGGCCCCGTCCGGACGGCCGCGGAGGCCCGTGAGGTGCGCCGCGATCGCCGGACATCGTGCAGCTGAACCGATATGGTTCCAGCGTTCCGCGTGGGGCCCGACCGGGTCGCGCGGAGGCGGGCACCGGGCGGACCGGCTCCCGTCGCCGTGAGTCGAGCTTCGCGTGTGACGTGCCGGTCGGCCTGGTCGCGCCCCCGGCGGAGAGGAGCCGGCGGTGGAACTCCTGCTGCTGACTGCGGATCCCGATCCGGGGTCGGTCCTGCCCGCGTTGACGCTGCTGCCCCACGGGGTGCGCACGGCCGCCCCCGAGGTGGCCGCCCTGCTCGACGCGGGTCCCCACGACGCGGTGCTGGTCGACGCCCGCACCGATCTCGTCGCCGCACGCAGCCTGTGCCGGCTGCTGGGCAGCACGGGGACCGACGTCCCCGTCGTCGCGATCCTCACCGAGGGCGGGCTGGTGGCCGTGTCCTCGGAGTGGGCCGTCGACGAGATCCTGCTGCCCGGCGCAGGCCCGGCGGAGGTCGACGCCCGGCTGCGGCTGCTGCGGGCCCGCCCCGGTGGCGACGCCGCGACCACCGGTGGCGCGCTCGTCCTGGGCGAGCTGGTGATCGACGAGGCGACGTACTCGGCGCGGCTGCGGGGCCGCCTGCTCGAGCTCACGTACAAGGAGTTCGAGCTGCTCAAGTACCTCGCGCAGCACGCGGGCCGGGTGTTCACCCGCGCGCAGCTGCTGCAGGAGGTGTGGGGCTACGACTTCTTCGGCGGCACCCGCACCGTGGACGTCCACGTGCGGCGGTTGCGCGCCAAGCTCGGCACCGAGCACGAGCAGATGATCGGCACGGTGCGCAACGTCGGCTACAAGTTCGTGCGGCCGTCACGTGGCGCGATGGGTGTCGCGGTCGGCGGGCTCGACGAGCAGTCCGACGACGACGAGGAGGGGCACCCGGCCCCGGAGCCCGTGTCGCACCGCAGCTGACCGCCGCTGGGCCCGCGTAGGGTTCGGGACATGACCGGAACCGCCTCACCGTCCACGTCGGACCGCATCGGCGACGAGGACGCCGCGGCGGTCCGGGCCCTCGCCGACGCGGCCGCCGAGGCCGACGGGATCGCCCCGCTGTCGGAGCAGATCCTGATCAACCTGCGCCACGGCGGCCCGGGGATCGTGCACGTCCTGGCGTCGGCCGAGGGTGCCGTGGCGGGGTACGCGCAGCTCGACACCTCCGGCGACGGCGCGGCGACGGCGGAGCTCGTCGTCGATCCGCGGTTCCGTCGGCAGGGGATCGGCACGTCACTCGTCGACGAGGTCGTCGCCCGGGCGGGCGGTCCGGTCGAGGTGTGGGCGCACGGCGAGCACCCGGGTGCCGCACGGCTCGCGGTCACGCACGACATGGCGAAGGTCCGGGAGCTGTGGCAGATGCGCCGCGAGCTGGGCGATCCGCTGCCCGCCGCTGAGCTCCCCGACGGCGTGGTGCTGCGCGCGTACGAACCCGGCCGTGACGAGGCGGAGTTCCTGCGCGTCAACAACGCCGCGTTCGACTGGCATCCCGAGCAGGGCGGCTGGACGCACGAGCAGGTCGCGCAGCGGGAGGCGGAGCCGTGGTTCGACCCGGCCGGGTTCCTGCTCGCCGTCGAGGGCGAGCGGCTGCTGGGCTACCACTGGACGAAGGTCCACCCGGCCGGCCCGGAGGGGCCCGCGATCGGTGAGGTGTACGTCCTGGGGGTCGACCCGGCGGCGCAGGGCCGGCGCCTCGGTGGGGCGTTGACGATCGCGGGGCTCGAGCACCTGCGTGCGCAGGGTCTCGACGCGGTGATGCTGTACGTGGAGTCCGACAACGCGCCCGCGGTCGCCGTGTACCGCCGCCTGGGTTTCACCCCGTGGCGTTCGCACGTGATGTACCGCCGCTGATCGTCGTTCATGTCCGCGCAACCCGACCCGTGGTCGTGTCGGCGCTGGTCAGACGATCACGTCGACCACCATCGGGTGGTGATCCACAGCACGCCCTGTGATGTGTTCATTCCTCGTTCATCTGATCAGGGTCGGCTAGCCACCCGGGCTGCCTACCGTCCTCCGCGAACGGCCGCCCCGAGCCGTACAAATGTGATCAAGCGGAGGCAATTCCAGTGAAGCTCCAGCGCCACGGGCTCGTGGTCGCACTGGCGGCGGCGGGCGCGATCCTGCTGGCCGCATGTGGCAGCGACCCCAACGCCGGCGGCTCGGGTGCCGGCGGGACCTCGTCGGCCAACTCGCCGGCCGTCGACTGCAACGGCAAGGCCAGCCTCACGGCCGAGGGCTCGTCGGCCCAGAAGAACGCGATGGACGTGTTCGCGCAGGCCTACCAGGCCAAGTGCTCGAACAGCAAGATCGCCTACAACCCGACCGGTTCCGGCGCGGGCGTCAAGCAGTTCACCGCCGGCCTCGTCGACTTCGGTGGCTCGGACTCCGCCCTCAGCTCCACCGAGACCGGCCCGGCCGCGACCCGCTGCCAGAGCAACCCGGCGTGGAACCTGCCGATGGTGTTCGGCCCCGTCGCGATCGCCTACAAGGTCGCCGGCGCCGACTCGCTCACCCTCAACGGCGAGACCGCCGCCAAGATCTTCAACGGCCAGATCAAGACCTGGAACGACCCGGCCATCGCGGCGCTGAACAGCGGCGTCACCCTGCCGGCCACGCCCATCAACGTCGTCTTCCGTTCCGACGACTCGGGCACCACCGACAACTTCCAGAAGTACCTGAAGGCCTCCTCGAAGGGCGCCTGGACCCAGGACGCCGGCAAGAAGTTCAACGGTGGCGTCGGCTCCGGTGCGCAGGGCTCCGCGGGTGTCGCGCAGGCCATCGCCGCGACCGAGGGCTCCATCGGCTACGTCGAGCTGTCGTTCGCGCAGGACAACAAGCTGGGCATGGCCAAGATCGACAGCGGTTCGGGTGCGGTCGAGCTGACCGACGCCAACGTCGGCAAGGCGATCTCCGGCGTCACGGTCACCGGCCAGGGCAACGACCTGACCCTCGACCTGACCAAGACCTACGCCGAGCCCCCGGCCGGCTCGTACCCGCTGTTCCTGGCGACGTACGAGATCGTCTGCTCGAAGGGCTACGACGCCGCCACCGCGACCGCCGTCAAGTCCTTCCTGACGGTTGCCGCCACCGACGGCCAGGCCAACCTCTCCGCCGCCGGCTACGCGCCGCTCCCGGCCGAGTTCCAGCAGAAGCTGCTGACCGCGATCCAGGCCATCGCCTGACCTTCGCCCACTGGCAGAATCACGGAGACGACGCAATGAGCGAGCTCGAGCGAGCGATCGATCAGTTCAGCGCGTGCGCGCAGCGCCGCCCGAGCTCCGGCGAGGGCGTGCGTTGAGCGACCCGACCGTGACGGACGGCCCCGCCGGCATCGGTGAACCCGGTGACCGGTGGGGCGCTTCCGTCTCAGCCTCGGTTCCGGAGGCCGGTATCCCCCCCACCGAACCTCCGCCCCCCGAACAGGGCACCGCCGGCGCCACCTTCGTCCAGCGTGGCGACCGGATCTTCCGGTTCCTCGCCACGGGCTCGGGTGCCTTCGTCGTCGCGCTCATCGGCGCAATCGGTGTGTTCCTGCTGATCCAGGCGATCCCGCCGCTGCTGCAGAACAACGCCAACTTCCTCACCAGCCGGCAGTTCGAGGCCGGCGACCCGAACAACCTGCACTTCGGCATCCTCGACCTGCTGCTCGTCACCGTCGAGGTGTCGCTGTTCGCGCTGGTCCTGGCCATGCCGATCGGACTGGGCATCGCCCTGTTCCTCACCCAGTACGCGCCGGCCAAGGTGGCGCGGCCCTTCGGCTACATGGTCGACCTGCTGGCCGCCGTGCCGTCGATCATCTTCGGCCTCTGGGGCCTGTTCGTCCTGGCGCCTGTGATCCAGCCGTTCGCGCTGTGGCTGCAGGACAACCTGGGCTGGTTCTTCCTGTTCTCCCCGGGCAACGTGTCGATCGCCGGTGCGACGGTCTTCACCGCCGGCATCGTGCTCGCGGTCATGATCCTGCCGATCATCACCGCCATCAGCCGCGAGGTGTTCGCGCGCACGCCGCGCGCCCACATCGAGGCGGCACTCGCCCTCGGCGCGACGAAGTGGGAGGTCGTGCGGATGACGGTGTGGCCCTTCGGCCGCGCCGGCTACGTCAGCGCCTCGATGCTCGGCCTCGGCCGCGCGCTCGGCGAGACGATCGCCCTGATGATCATCCTGGCGGCCACGCCCGCGATCTTCACGGGCAGCCTCTTCGACGGTGGCGCCACGTTCGCCTCGAAGATCGCCCTGTCGTTCGCCGAGCTCAACAACAACCTGTCGGCGGGCGCGTTCATCGCGGCGGGTCTCGTCCTGTTCGTGCTGACGTTCCTCGTCAACGCGGCAGCCCGCTGGGTCATCGCGCGCTCGGGAGCCAAGGCATGAGCACCACCGTCGACCTCGACAAGTCCGCGACCGCGCCGACCTTCACCGGCATCAGCGCCGGCCGCAAGGCACGCAACACCGTCGCGACCGTCCTGATGACGCTCGCGTTCCTCATCGCGCTCGTGCCGCTGGTGTGGGTCATCTGGACCGTCGTCAGCCAGGGCATCGCCGCGATCGCCAGCTCGTCCTGGTGGTCGCAGTCGCTCAACGGCCTGCTCGCCCGACAGGCGGGCGGCGGCGCGTACCACGCGATCGTCGGCACCCTGCTCCAAGGTCTCGTCTGCGCGATCATCGCGACACCCATCGGCATCATGGTCGCGATCTACCTCGTCGAGTACGGCGCCGGGACCCGGCTCGCCCGGGCGACGACGTTCATGGTCGACATCCTCACCGGTGTCCCCTCGATCGTCGCCGCGCTGTTCGTCTACGCGGTCTGGATCTCGATCTTCGGCCTGCCTCGCAGCGCCTTCGCGGTGTCGCTCGCACTCGTGCTGCTGATGCTGCCGGTCGTCGTCCGCTCGACGGAGGAGATGCTGCGCATCGTCCCCGACGACCTGCGTGAGGCGTCGTACGCGCTCGGCGTGCCCAAGTGGAAGACGATCGTGAAGGTCGTCATCCCCACGGCGCTGTCGGGCATGCTCACCGGCATCGTGCTCGCGCTCGCCCGCGTCATGGGCGAGACCGCACCCGTGCTGATCCTGGTGGCGTACGCGCCCTACATCAACTTCGACATCTTCGGCGGCAACATGGCATCGCTGCCGCTGATGATGACCGTCGAGCGCACCAACCCCACCGACGCCGGCGCCGACCGGCTCTGGGGCGCGGCGATCACCCTCATCCTGATCATCACGATCTTCCAGCTCCTGGCGGCCTTCCTGTCCAAGGTCACCGCCCCGAAGACGAAGTGAGAGAGAGCTCCCGGTGGCCAAACGTCTGGACCTGAAGGACGTCAACATCTTCTACGGCAAGTTCCACGCCGTGGACAGCGTCAGCCTCTCCGTCGCGCCCCGCAGCGTCACTGCCTTCATCGGCCCGTCCGGCTGCGGTAAGTCGACGGTGCTGCGCACCCTGAACCGCATGCACGAGGTCATCCCCGGCGCCCGCGTCGACGGCGAGGTCCTGCTCGACGGCGAGAACATCTACGGGTCGTCGGTCGACCCGGTCGGCGTGCGCCGCACGATCGGCATGGTGTTCCAGCGCCCCAACCCGTTCCCGACGATGTCGATCCGCGACAACGTCGTGGCCGGGCTGAAGTTGCAGGGCCGCAAGGGCAAGAAGGAGCTCGACGAGGTCGCCGAGCGCGCCCTGCGCGGCGCGAACCTGTGGAACGAGGTCAAGGACCGGCTCGCCAAGCCGGGCGGCGGCCTCTCCGGCGGTCAGCAGCAGCGTCTCTGCATCGCCCGCGCGATCGCGGTGCAGCCCGACGTCCTGCTGATGGACGAGCCGTGCTCCGCGCTCGACCCGATCTCGACCCTCGCGATCGAGGACCTGATCTCCGAGCTCAAGACGGACTACACGATCGTCATCGTCACGCACAACATGCAGCAGGCCGCCCGCGTCAGCGACCAGACGGCCTTCTTCAACCTGCGTGCGACGGGTGAGCCCGGCCGGCTGGTGGAGATCGACGAGACGCCGAAGATGTTCTCCAACCCCACCGAGCAGGCCACCGAGGACTACATCTCCGGCCGCTTCGGGTGAGCCATCGCCCGGCTGCGGCCGGGCCCCGAACCCGGGGCCCGGCCGCAGCCGGACCTCGGCTCTGCCTGGGTGTGCGCGGGAGACCGCGAGTGGCGGCGGGTCAGATCGGGAGGGGGTCGGGCCCGCCGCCGACCACGGCGTGGATGGTGCGCTTCGCCACCGCCACCGCATGGTCGGCGTACCGCTCGTAGAACCGGGCCAGCAGCGTCAGGTCCACGGCCGCCGTCACCTCGTGTGGCCAGCTCGTGTCCATCAGGACCGCGAACACCTCACGGTGCAGCTGGTCCATCTCGTCGTCGTCGCCGTCGAGCTCTGCGGCGAGCAGTACGTTGCCCGTCCGCAGCACGTCGGACGCCTTGAGCGCCATGGTGATCGCCGTATCGGCCATCCGCTCCAGCAGCGGGTGGACCTCGGCCGGCACCGGCGACGCCGGGTGGCGCCGACGAGCCGACTTCGCGACGTGTTCGGCCAGGTCGCCCATCCGCTCGATGTCGTCGGCCACGTGGATGACCGCCAGCGCCCGCCGGAGGTCCGTCGCCACGGGCTGCTGCAGCGCGAGGATCGAGACGGCCGCCTCCTCGATCGCGTCACGACACGCGTCGATCGACGCGTCCCCGGAGATCACCCGTTCGGCCAGCCGGACCCTGCCGTCCAGGCAGGCGGTGGTCGCATCGCGCATCGCCTGGGCGACGTCGTGGGCCATGACGGCCAGCCGGCCCGTCAGATCGGTCAGCTGCACCTGCAGCGCATCACGCACCGCGACAATCTAGGAAACGGACGTCGCCGGACACGGTGATCGAGGTGAACGCCGCGTGAACTGCGAGTGTCACGGGTTCGGTGACGACTCGTCGTCCAACCGGAAGCCGACCTTGAGCCCGACCTGGTAGTAGTCGACGCCGCCCTCGGCGAGATGCCCGCGGATCTCGGTGACCTCGAACCAGTCCAGGTTGCGCAACGTCTGCGACGCGCGTGCCACCCCGTTCGTGATCGCCTCGTCGACGCTCGTGGTGGAGGTTCCGACGATCTCGGTCACGCGATACACGTTGCTCGACATGACCGATGTGTCCCCGAACCGGGCCCGCGCCAAACAGCGGGGCCGGTCCGGGAGGATCGGTCAGACGGTGAGCGGTCCCGGCATCTGGCCGGTGACCACGTAGACGATCCGGCGCGCGACGGCGACCGCGTGGTCGGCGTAGCGCTCGTAGAAGCGGGCGAGCAGGGTGACGTCGACCGCCGCGGCGACGCCGTGGTCCCAGTCGCGGTCCATCAGCACGGTGAACATGTGCCGGTGGAGGTCGTCCATCGCGTCGTCGTCGGTCTCGAGCTCCGCCGCCGCGGCGAGGTCGCGGCTGCGGATGACGTTGGCGGCCTTCGTGGCCAGCTCGACGCCGACGCGGCCCATCTCGGAGAAGTACGGGGCGATCTCGTCGGGCAGCACGGGCTGCGGGTGCCGGCGGCGGGCCGCCTGCGCCACGTGCAGGGCAAGGTCGCCCATGCGCTCGATGTCGCCGGCGCCGTGGATGGCCGACACGACGATCCGCAGGTCCGTGGCCACCGGTGCCTGCAGCGCGAGCAGCGCGAACGCCTGCTCCTCGGCCTTGTCGCGGATGCCGTCGATCCCGATGTCCCCGGAGATGACCTCCTCGGCGAGCTGGAGGTCGGCGTTCAGGAGGGCACGTGTGGCCTTGTCGAGCGCGGCCGCCACCCCATCGCACATGTCCGCCAGCCGGTTGGCCAGTTCGTCGAGTTGTTCCTGGTAGTGGTCACGCATGGGGGAAGCCTACGGCGAAGCGTCCTCCGAGTCCGATCCTGAGGGTGAACCCACGGTGAACGATCGCGGTCTTCCGCCTGCTCAGAGGCCTGCAGCGGCTCAGGAACAGGCTCCCGACACCGGGCCCGCGGCCGCGGACCCGCCCGCCGCGGTCGGGGGGATCGCCCGGATCGTCCCGTCGAACGAGTCGCCCAGCACCAGCTGCAGCACACCGCTCGCCGTCGCGTCCGGGACCGACCGTGCCGACGGCACCGCCGACGCCACCACCTGGGCCTCCGCCGACCGGTCCGGCGAGAACCGGATCACCGTGTCGGCCGCGGGCCGCGACGCGTTGGCCACCGACCCGATCCCGAACGTCACCGCCCGCAGCCGCGACGCCACGTCCTGGGCCAGGCCGGTGCGCTGCGATGCGTTGAGCACGTCCAGCGATATCGCCGACGGCGCCGGCACGTCGACAGTGCTCGGTGTGACCTCAGGAAGCGGTGCCCCCGTCCGCAACGCCTTGAAAAGCGCCGACGCGTCCCGTTCACGCAGCACCGCGTTGCCACGGGTGTTGATCTCCCCGGACGTCGGCACCGCGACGAACGGGCCGGGCTCGGACCCGATGCCGCGCACCGTCAACGCCGCCGAGAGCAGCTCGTCGGCGTCCATCCCGTCGGCCACCACCGACCGGCCGAGGGCCTGCCCGAACGCGTTGCTGCCGAACGGGTTCAGCAGTGCCGACGTCGACAGCGCCCCGTCCAGCGCCGCCGCCAGCACCCGCTGCTGCCGGTCGACGAGCCCCTCGTCGGTCCCCGGGTCGCCCTGCACGTGCCGAGCCCGCAGCACCCCCGCCGCCGTTGCGGCGTCGAGCGTCACCTCGCCCGCGCCCGGGGCCACCGTCCCGAGCACCCCGTCGACGACCGGGCGGTCCAGGCACACCGGCAGCCCGCCCAGTGCCCCCACCATGTCGCCCAGCCCGCCCAGGTCGACCGCCGCGAACCCGGACACGGACAACCCTGTCAGCTGCTGCACGACCCGCACCACGCACGCCGGCCCGCCCGAGCGATAGGCGGTGTCGATCGTCGTGCGCGTCTCCGCCGGCACCGTCTGGTCGAGGTAGGCGCCCGCGGCCGGGTCCCAGCGCTGGCACGGCGGCCGGTTGATCTCCAGGTTGCGCGGGAACGACAGCCGCGTCACCGCGCCGCCGTCGGCCGGGGAGTGGGCCAGGACGATCGTGTCGGACCCCGGATCGGTGCCCGTCGTGGTGTCGACGCCCAGCAGCAGCACGTTGCTCGTGCCGGCCTGGGTGTCGGCGTCGAGCACCGCGGCCGACTCCGGGTCCAACGCCGCCACCTGCTGGATGCGCCCGTCCAGGCCGAGCTTCGACGACCAGCCCACCGTCATGGCGACGAACACGACCAGCGCCGCCGCCACCGCCGCCCAGCGCAACCGTCGCGTGCGGGCGTCGATGTCCGGGGACCACGGGCCGCCGGCCGGGAGCGGTTCGCGCTCGTCCTCCGGCGGGTGCTCGTCGTCCTCGTCCGCATCGATGTCCTCGTCGATGTCCTCGGCGGCGCTGTCGCGCGGCGCGACGGGGCCGCGGTGTGCCGCCGACAGCCGGGTCAGGCTCTCGTCGATCTTCCGGCGACGCGCGTGGCCGTCGTCCGGGGTGGCGAGGTCGACCGGTGCGTCGATGTCGTCGGCGTCGGTTGCCGGCGCGATCCCGCTGATGTCGAGGGCTTCGATCAAGCCGGGCGGGAGGGAACTCGTCGCCGGCCGGGCGGGGGGTTCCGGTGGCGGTGGCGGGGGGACGGTCGGGATGGCGGTCGTCGGGATCGCGGCGGTCGGCGGCGTCGCCGACCGGATCGCCGTCGTCGGCGGGCCGTCCCGCTCCTCGTCCCGCGCCGGCGGCCGGTCCCGGGGCTCGGGTGCGTCGCCGATCCGCGGCTGCAGCCGCGTGAACTGCTCTGTGACCGGATCACGCTCGCGGCGGCCCCGACCCACCTCGGGCAGCACGGACGTGGGCGGCGCCGGATCGTCCCGACGGGGGTCGCGACTGCGCCGATCAGCGGGATCGTCGTCACGCGGATCGGGCGAACCCGGCTCGCGGGGGGCACGCGGGCGGCGTCGGGCCGAGGGGTCTCGCGGACGGTCCGACCCGTTCGGCACGGTCACCTCCTCGGCCACACGCGAGAGGGCGGACCCGGCCGTGTTCGGCCGAACGATCCGCCCCCGCGTCCGTCCGAGTTTACGGAGGCGACTCCTCGCGACCGCCCGGGGGCGTGATCACCCCGTGGTGCGGACCGGCTGCGGGATCGACCGCCGCCGCGACGCCGGACCCGCCAGCCGCACCAGCCCGGTGCGCTCCGACCGGTACGCGACGGCGTTCCGGCCGGCCTGCTTCGCCGTGTACAGGTGCGCATCGGCGGCCCCGATGAGCCGCTCGACGTCGGTGGGGCGGCTGTCGGAGTGCGCCACGCCGATGCTCACCGTGACCCGCAGGTCCCGGTGCAGCTCGTGCCACGGGTGCTGCGCGACCCGCTCCCGCGCCGCCTCGCACCAGCGCACCGCGTCGGAGAGTGCGCGGCCCGGCATGACCAGCGCGAACTCCTCGCCGCCGTAGCGGGCGCAGAACGCGCCATCGGGCAGCGCCGCGTCGAGCTCCGCGACCATGCGCTGCAGCACCCGGTCTCCCAGCAGGTGGCCGTGGGTGTCGTTGACCAGCTTGAAGTGGTCGATGTCGGCCAGTGCCACACAGATGCCGGCGGTGCGGACGGTGTCGTCGCCCAGGTCGGCGAGATCGGTGAGCAGCGCGTCGAGCCGCTCGTCGAGATACCGACGGTTGTAGCTCGCCGTCAGGCTGTCCCGACGGCTCTGCTCCCGCGCCTCCGCGTGCTCGCGGCGCAACCGGTCGAGCTCGTCGGGTGCCGCCGTGGCGCTGCCCGCCAGGTGGTGCAGCCGGACCGCCGCCCGCAGATGCGTGTACGCCTGCTCCCACAGCCCCTGCGCCGCAAGCTTCTCGGCCTCCGCGGTGTGCCGCGCGGCGCGGGCCGCGGCCGCGGCAGGGGTCGGCTCGACGTCACCGATCGGCATCGGCCCCGCCGTCACGGTCGCGTCGCTCACGTCATCACCCCCGTCGCCATGCCGATTGTCTCGTCGTGACGGGTGTGACCCTTGAGGTTTCCGCGCCTGCGCAACACTTTTGCGCCCGACTCCACACGACCGGGCGAGGACCCCTGCACCGGCCGTAGAGGCGATCACCCGCCGGAATGATCCAGTTCCGCGCCGAACGGGACCGACGGGTCGCACGGGTCGTCCAGCCAGTGCTCCGGGAGCACGACACGCCCCGGCGAACCCTGCCGCCCACGCGGCCCCTCCGCGTCGGCCGGGAACGGCTCGCCGTGGTCGAGCAGCGCGAGCAGTTCGTCGAGCTCGTCGATGCTCGCCACCATCCCGAGCCGCTTCCGGACGTCCCCACCCACCGGGAACCCCTTCAGGTACCAGGCGATGTGCTTGCGGACGTCGCGGATGCCCTTGTGGTCGCCCATGTGCTCGCACAACAGCACCGCGTGCCGGCGGATCGTCGCCGCGACCGTGCCCAGGTCCGGCGGCGTCGGCAACGGCCGGCCCGCGAACGCTGCCTCCAGGTCGGCGAACAGCCACGGCCTGCCAAGGCAGCCCCGCCCGATCACCACGCCGTCGCAGCCGGTCCGCGCGACCATCGCGAGCGCGTCGTCGGCGGAGAAGATGTCGCCGTTGCCCAGCACGGGCAGCTCCGCGGGCATCGCGTCGCGCAGCCGGGAGATCATCGACCAGTCGGCCGTGCCCGAGTAGCGCTGCGCCGCCGTCCGGGCGTGCAGCGCCACCGCCGCCACCCCGCAGTCCTTCGCGATCCGCGCGGCCTCGAGGAACGTGTGGTGCTCGTCGTCGATCCCGATACGCATCTTCACCGTCACCGGGATCCCTGCGGGCGCGGCGTTCTCGACGGCGGCCCGCACGATCCGCTCGAACAGTCGCACCTTGTACGGCAACGCCGCCCCGCCGCCACGGCGCGTCACCTTGGGCACGGGGCAGCCGAAGTTCAGGTCCAGATGATCGGCCAGGTCCCGCTCGGCGACGGTGCGCACCGCGGCACCGATCGTCGCCGGGTCCACGCCGTAGAGCTGCATCGACCGCGGGTGCTCGTCCGGGTCGAACGCGATCATGCGGAACGTCAACGGGTTGCGCTCCACCAAGCCACGCGACGTGATCATCTCGCACACGTAGTAGCCCGCGCCCTGCTCGCGGCACAGCCGCCGGAAACCCGGGTTCGTGATCCCGGCCATCGGCGCCAGCACCACCGGGGTGTCGACGGAGAACTTCCCGATACGCAGCGGCGGCAGCACCGGCGTCGGGGCCGGTGCTGCCGCTGCGGTCGCCGGGCGGGCGACGAGGTCCTGCACGCTCACCCGGTCGATTGTCCTCCGTCTAGAAGCCGACGTTCACGCAGGCCAGTCGGTCGCCCGCCGTGCCGGCCTTCCCCGGCTCCATCGACGTGTGGTTCGCGTGCACCACCACCGACTTCGGCGCCGCCGCGTCGGTGAAGTCCCACGCCACCTTCGACGTCGCCGAGGCGGCGCCCGACCCACCCGTCGACAGGTCGAGCCAGATCTCGTTCTGCGGGTTGGCGAAGGCGGGGTCGACGCTGGGCGTCACCGGGTCCTTCTTGTTCTGGAAGTGCGGCCCCGAGTCGGCAGCCGCTGCGCCGCAGGGCTTGCTGTGGGCGTGCGCACCGTAGTGGTGGTCGGGCAGCAGACCCGTGACCGTCAGCGTGACCGTCGACGACCCGCCCCCCGAGCGCGACGACACCGCGACCGACGAGCCCACCGGCACGAGATCGGTCTTGTAGGTGATCGCCGCCGTGTCGGACGCGGAGAACTCCCTGCTGACGTCCACCGCGCGGGTCTGGGCGTTCACCGCGGTCGCAGGCGCGTCCGACGGGCGCTCGGAGTTCGAGCAGCCGACGAGCAGCAGGGCGGCGAGGACGATCGTCGCGGAAGTCCGCAATGCACGCATCGGAGCAGGATCGCCCATGACGCACCGTGACCGACGGCAGGTCGGGGTGGCGGCGCGACGAAGGTCACCGGCACACGCCGGAGGGCAGGGCGTGCGGGTCGGCGGCAGGTCGTAGTCTGACCTGGGCGCTCCGGCGCCCGGGGCCTCTAGCTCAATCGGCAGAGCAGCGGACTTTTAATCCGCGGGTTCGGGGTTCGATCCCCCGGGGGCCCACCGTTCCTGACCTGCACGTTCGTGCCATCTGCGGCGTCGCCGCGCGAAGCCTGTCAATGACAGTGTCATCGGCTACGCTCTGCTCGTGGCCCGAACGAGCGGCAAGGCTTCACGCCCCCGCGGTCACGTCCGCCGTCGCGGCAACTCGTTCCAGGTCCTTGTCTACGCGGGCACCGACCCGGTGACGGGCAAACCGAACTACCTCACCGAGTCCACGCGGGACGAGCACGAGGCGCAGAAGATCCTCACGCGCCTGCTGGGAACCGTTGACGAGCAGCGCAACCCTCGGACGAAGGCGACGTTCGGCGCTGCTCTGACGTCCTGGCTACGCACGCATGAGGCGGAAGCGTCGACGATGGAGGGGTATCGCGGATACGTCCGGCGCGTGATCGACCCCCGGCTGGGGCATGTGTCGATCGCCAAGGTCACCACGCAGGTCCTGGAGGAGTTCTACGCGGACCTCCGTCGCTGCGGTCAGCTGTGCGACGGGCGTGAACCCGCCGTAGATCACCGGACGAGCAGGCCGCACGAATGCCGAGTAGTGCGCCACAAACGGCGTCCCGGACGACCAGGGCCTGAGCCGCACAAGTGAGTCGCCCTGGGTCTGATGGAGGCCCGGCTCATGGGATTTCGACCGCCGCGCGGTCGTCCCGTTGGGCAGCGTAGAACGCCTGCTCGAACTTGGCTG
>MEGH01000010.1 GCA_001725415.1 Pseudonocardia sp. SCN 73-27 | reverse complement strand
GCCTGGCGGGCGCGCCGCGAGGTCGGCGGCCAGCAACCTGCGCAGCTCGTCCGGGTCCGAGGTGACGAGCCGGACCGGGCCGAGCGCGTCGACGGTGCGGCCGTGGGCGTTGTGCGGCAGCCATTTCACCCAGTCCCACGGCTTGGGGTCGGCGGCGAGGACGGCGACGACCGCGTCGGCGGGGCCGTGCCAGAGCACGTACTGGGCGATGATCGCGCGAGCCAGGCCGCGCGCCGGGCCGGGGCCGGTGCCGGTGCGTTCGAGCCGGACCGTCGCGCCGGCGCGCAGGTCGAGCGCGACGGGCAGGTCGGCGACGACGGAGTGCCGGCCGAGGAAGCGCCTCAACGCCGCCGCGGTGACGGGTTCGACGCCGTCGACAGGCCCGGTCTCGGGTGCGGTGAGCCGCGTCGCGAGCCGTTGGACACCGAGCGCGACGCGGACCTGGGCGAAGTCGGGGTCGGCCGGGCCGCGTTCCCAGTGCCGCCCGGCGGCGACGACGTCGGGCCACGCCGCGGGGTCCGGATGGGTTCCGAGGAGCGCGGCCCGTTGCGCGTCGGCGACGGCGACGACCCGGTCGCGCTGGACCCGGAGGTAGCGCAGGTAGTCGCGGCGGTCCTCGTCGAGCCCCGCGGCCCGCGCGGCGCCGCCCTGCCCGGCGGAGTTGCCCGACACCAGCATCGCGATGCTGGAGAGCACCATCATCGCGCCGAACATCCACATCGACGGGTTCTCTCGCGCGAGCACCCACATCATCCCGATCGACGCCGTGATCATCCCGATCGGCAGCAGCCGGGCGAGCATCCCGCCCGGGACGACGCGTTCGAGCTCCGGCGGCGGCTCCAGCAGCAGCTCGCCACCCGGCATCGGCGCCACGACGCGACGTGCCCGCGCCTTCCCGATCGTGCCCACGCGCCGTCCTCCCGCGCCTCTGCCCGGCGGCGGCGTGCGATCAGGTGCGAACGATCTGCCACCGGCTTTCCCGGAACGGCCCACGGTGGGCCGGGTGCGCGGCGACAGTAGGCACCACCCCGCCCTCGGCGAGGCCGTTCCGGCAATCACGTTGCACCCGGAACCGCCTCGCCCGGACCGAAGACCGAGGTGCCCCGTGACGCCGTTCCCGGCCCCGCCCGATCCCGGCGCCACCGTGCCGATGGGTGGCGACCCGTTCGCCGCTGCCCGCCGCGCCGCCGCGGCACGCGCCGGCCGTCCCGAGGCCGACCCGCCCGTCGTCACCGCGTCGGCGTGGTGCCGCGTGACGGTGTGCGCGCCCCACCGCACCGCCGACGTCGCGCTCCCGACGGGGATACCGGTGGCCGAGCTGGTCCCGATGCTGCTCGACCTGCTGGGCCGCCCGCCCGTGGCCACGACCCCGGCGCGGTGGCGGCTGATGACGTCGTCGGGGGTCGCGCTGCCGCCCGCCGCCTCCCTCGCGGCGCTGGGGCTGCTCGACGGGGAGCTGCTGCAGTTCCGTCCCGACGCGATCACGCCGCCGCCGCCGGTGCTCGACGATCCCGTCGACGTGCTGGCCCGCGCGGCCGGTGAGCACGCGCCTGGGCGCGGCGACGCGCTGCGGACGGTGCTCGCGCTGCTGCTCGCGACGGTCGCCGCGGGCGTCCTGACCGCGGGAGGCGCCGGGTGGCCGGCAGCCGCGGTCGCGGGGGTGCTCGCCCTCGGTGGGGTGGTCGTCGCCGGACGCCGCCCGCCCGACGACGACGGGCTGCGCGAGGCCCGGGTCGCCGCGCTGGCCGCGGTGCCCTTCGCCGCCGCGGCGGGCTGGACCGCGCTGCCCGGCGGCGCGGCGGGCCTGCTGCTGGCAGCCACCGCGGCCGGGGTCGTCGCCGCGGCGGGCCAGCTCGTCGTCCGGGTCGTGACGCCGGCGCTGCTTGCCGCGGTCACCGTGGCCGCGACGTTGTCGCTCGCCGCGACCGGGGCGCTGCTCACCGGCGCCGACGGCCCCCAGGTCGCGGCGATCGTCGCGGCGGTCGCGGTGGCGGTCGCGCCGTTTCTGCCCCGGTGTGCGCTGCGGCTGGCGGGGGTGCCGCGCCCGATCGTCGCGTCCGACCTCGACGACCTGGCCTCCGCCGACCCGGCGTGTGGGCTCTCCCCCGACGAGCTGGCCGACCGTGCCGACCTCGCCCGCGGCTACCTGACGGGCACCGCGGGCGCGGTCGCCGTGGTCGCGGCAGGAGCGGCATCGCTCGCCTCCCCTGCGGGCTGGTCCGGCGCCGCGCTGGCGGGCGTCGTCGCCGTGGTGCTCGGGCTGCGCACCCGGGGGACGACCGACGCGAGCGTGACCCGGGTCCTGACGGGCGCATGCGTGGTCGCCGGTCTGGCCGGGCTGGTGCCGGTCGCGCTCGCCGGTACGGCGGGCGCGGCGATCGCCGTGGCCGCGCTCGTCGGGGGGGTCGCCGTGCTGGGCGACTCGGGACCGGTGACGCCGACGCTCTCGCCCGTCGCGCGACGGGCGCTCGACATGGTCGAGGCCGCGCTGGTCGCGGCCGCCGCCCCGCTGGCCGTCGCCGCGTCGGGGTTGCTCGCCGTGGTGCACGTGCTGTGATCACCGCGCTCGCTGTTGCCGTGGTGCTGGCCGTCGGTCCGCTGCCGGCGGTCGAGGCGACGCTGCCCCCGGGAAGCCCGCCGCGTGTCCCGGTGACGGGCCTGCAGGCGCCCGACGCGTGTGAGGACACCGGCGGCGCGCCTGGCCCACGGAAACTCGACCCGCAGCTCGCGGCGCTCGGACTCGATGCGGCACACCGGTTCGCGACGGGCCGCGGCGTCCGCATCGCCGTCATCGACACCGGCATCGCCCCGCACCCGCGGCTGGCCGGGCGGGTCGCGGGCGGCGGCGACTACGTCCGCGGCGGATCGGGTCTGGAGGACTGCGACGGCCACGGCACCGCGGTCGCGGGGCTGCTCGCCGCGTCCGCGGGCGCCGACGACGGGTTCCGCGGCGTCGCCCCGGACGCGATGCTGCTCTCGATCCGGCAGTCGAGCAGGAAGTTCACCCTGGCCGACTCGCCCACGGGCGTGGGCGACACCCGCACGCTCGCCGACGCACTCGTCGTCGCCGTCCGGGCCGGCGTCGACGTCGTCAACGTGTCGGAGGCCGCGTGCGTCACCCCCGCCGAGGCCGAGAACGCCGCTGCTCCCCTGCGCACGGCGCTGCGGTACGCCTCGGAGAACGACGTCGTCGTGGTGGCCGCAGCCGGCAACGTCGGCGAGGGTGCCTGCACCGACGGGCAGGTGGCGCTGCCCGGCTGGCTCGGGGAGGACGTGCTCACCGTCGGCGCCCTCGACGCGCGGGGCGGGCCCGCGCCGTTCGGCGTCCGCGGCCCGTGGGTCGACGTCGCCGCACCCGGCGCCGGGCTCACCACACTCGGCGCGCCCGCGGGATTCACCCGGGACCCGGTGCGGGGAACCAGCTTCGCGGCACCGCTCGTCGCCGGCACCGCGGCGCTGCTGACGCAGCAGCGTCCCGACGCGAGCGCCCGCGAGATCGTCGACACCATCGTCGCGACGGCGCGGTCGCTACCCTCCGTCCCGCGGGACGCGGTGGGCAACGGTCTGGTCGATCCCGTGGCAGCGCTGGCCCGGCACCCGACGGCCGACACGGCAGCAGCCCAGGCGCCCGCGACTCCGCCGGAACCACCCCCGACCGGGCGGCCCACTGCGCCGCTCCCCGGCCTGGGCGAGCGGGTCGACGTCGAGCCGCCGCTCGCGCCGGGGGCGGCGGTCGCGATCGTCGTCGCGTGCGCGGCCGCGTTGCCGTTGGTGGTCCGGTCGCTGCGCCGCCGTCCCTAGACGGTGGTTCTGCGGACGAGGTCGCGGACGGTCGTGAGGGTCTCGTCGGGATGATCGAGCTGCAGGTTGTGCTGCGCCCCCGGCCACGACACCAGCGGGGCGTCGAGCGCGGCCGCGAGCCGGGCGTGCGCCATCCGGATCTTGTTGTGCGGCAGCCTGTCCGCGGTGACGACGACGGCCGGCACCCGCGGCAGGTCCGACTCCCGGAAGCCCGCCGACACCGCGGTGATGCCCTGCACCGCGCGGGCAAGCTTCGGGATGTCGAGGTCGCCGATCCGCTCGTGGGCCTCCGCGCAGTCGGGACGCATCCGCAGCCGGCGCCGCTGCCGTGCGAACGAGGCTCGTAGCGCGGCGGCGAAGACGTTGCGCAGCAACGGGACCCTGCTCAGCGCGACGATCGCACCCAAGCTGCGCTCCAGCCGGGCGCAGCCGGCCGGGTCGTTGAGCGGAGTGGGGTCGAGGAACACGAGCCCGGCGACGGCCTCGGGATGGTCGCGGGCGAGCAGCGCGGCGACGGCGCCGCCGAGGCTCTGCCCGACGGCGACGACCGGGCCGCAGCCGAGCTCGTCGATCATGGCGGCGATGTGGCCGGAGGCGTCGGCGAGCGAGCCGTCCCGCGACGAGCTGCCGGCGCCGGGCCGGTCGTAGAGGATCACCCGGCAGCCCGGGTCGTCCCGAAGGCCTTCGGGGAGTCCGGGGAAGAACCCGTCGCTCGTCTCCGCTCCGCCGGGTATCAGTAGCACCGCCGGCCCGCTCTCGCCGAGAACCCGGGCTCCGTCCGTCGACACGTGCGCTCCTCGGGTCGTCGACATCGTTGTCCCGCCGACGCTACAACGATGATCGGGCAAGCTGCCCGGAGGACGACCCGGACGGGACGCGGCGGCGCTCGTCGGGATGAGCTCAGCCCACGCGGTCGAGGACGTCGACCATGCGCGTCGCGGCGGCGAGGTCGAGGGCCGGGCCGACGGGCAGCAGCCGCAGCGCCCAGTCCGGTGCGTCGGCGGCGTCCCCGATGCCGAGGGCCTCGGCCGTTCCCTCGTCGGTGACCGGGTGCAGCACACCGGTCGTCGACACCAGCGCGAGCCGTGACGGGTCCGAGGCGAGCCGGATCGGGCCGCCGGCGCCTGCGCCGAGCACGACGGCGTCGGCACGCGGGCCGGCCTGGTCGGCCTGCGCGAGGCCGACGGTGACGGCCCCCGCGGTGGCGGGCACGACCGCGGCCGCGACGACCTGAGGGTGCCGGGGGTCGGCGGGTGTCG
Organism: Pseudonocardia sp. SCN 73-27; assembly: GCA_001725415.1. Classification (GTDB taxonomy): domain Bacteria; phylum Actinomycetota; class Actinomycetes; order Mycobacteriales; family Pseudonocardiaceae; genus Pseudonocardia. Next base: position 110,616 of record MEGH01000010.1, on the reverse strand, counting down.
CCACCCGGCACAGCACCGGTTCCGACGTGGCGTCGGCCCACCGCGCGGGTGGGCGCGGCCAGTCGCCCGAGCGTCCACGGGAGGCCGTGGTGAGCGCCGGGCCCTCGGGCAGCGACGCGAGCAGCGCCGCCCCGACGGGCCGGACGGCGCGCCGGTCGGCGCCGAGCGCGTCGAGCACGGCCCGGTCCCCGGGGTCGACGCGATAGCGGCGGTTGTCGGCGATCACCCACGCCTGCCCGCCGCTCTCGGCAAGCACGGCCGCGCCCGTCCCGGGCAGGTCGTCGGGTACCACCCCGGCGACGACGGTCGTGCTCGTCAGCGCCGAGTTCTCGATGGTGTCGCACACCGCCCAGCCGGCCGTCGGGCCGGGGGTGTCGGGCCGGACACCGGACGCGCCCGGCACCGCGGCCACGGCCGTCCGGGGCGCGCCGGCGAGCTGCTCGTCGGCGACGGGTCTCGGCAGCGCCGTCGGGCCGCCCCCGACGCGGTACGCGGCGAGCAGCAGCCGCCCCGCCGCCAGGTTCGCGACCGGGACCAGTCTCGGCGGGTCCGCCACGACCGCGAACATGGTCCCGGCGGTCCTCGCGACGACGAGCTTCTCCTTCGTCCAGTCGGTCGCCGACGTGAACGTCCCGTGCGCGGCCACCCCGCCGAGCACCAGCAGCGCGAGCAGCACACCGGCGAACGCGGCGCGCCGCTGCGAGCGCAGCTGCTCGTGCAGCAGCACCGTGTCACCGCGGACGAGCGCGGCCTCCATGCGGCGCATCCCGAAGCGGTAGGCGTCGGCCTGGTCGCGGGTGGCGGGCGTCCGCGCCGGGGCGGGAGCGGTCGGGCGGACCATGGCGCGGACCGTATCCGCGCGACCACCCCGCCCGTGGGCGTTCGGGGAAACCCGTCAGCCGGCCCAGCCCGGCCGCACCAGCCCGCTCTCGTAGGCGAGCACCACCAGCTGCGCCCGGTCGCGGCAGCCGAGCTTGCCCATGGCCCTGCTGACGTGCGTCTTCGCCGTTGCCGGGCTCACGACGAGCCGCTCGGCGATGTCGTCGTTGGTGAGCCCGCCCGCGACGAGGGCGACGACCTCACGTTCACGGTCGGTGAGCACCGCGAGTGCTGCGGCCACCGAGCTGCCGGCGGGCGAGGACCGGACCGCGAACTCCTCGATCAGCCGGCGCGTCACGCCCGGCGACAGCAGCGCGTCCCCACCGGCGACGACCCGCACCGCGTGCACCAGCTCCGCCGGTTCGGTGTCCTTCACCAGGAACCCGCTCGCGCCGGAGCGGATCGCCTCGAAGACGTACTCGTCCTCGGCGAATGTCGTCAGCACGACGACGTGCACGCCCGCGAGCCCGGGGTCCGACGCGATCTCCCGCGTCGCCGCGAGGCCGTCCATGACGGGCATGCGGATGTCCATGAGGACGACGTCGGGCTTCTCCGCGGCGGCGAGGCTGACGGCGTCTCGGCCGTCGGCGGCCTCGGCGACGACCGACACGTCGGGCTGGGCGTCGAGCAGGGCGCGGAAGCCGGCGCGGACGAGGGCCTGGTCGTCGGCCAGCAGGACCCGGATGCTCACGCCGCCCCCACCGGGAGGACCGCGTCGACACGGAACCCGCCGCTCGGGACCGGTGCCGCGGTGAGAGTCCCGCCGAGCGCAGCGGCCCGCTCGGTCATCCCCGCGATCCCTCGCCCGGCCCCGTCCTCGGCTCTCGCCGCCGGGGCCCCGACACCGTCGTCGACGACCGTCACGTGCAGCTCGGACCCGGTGCGCCGCAAGGAGACGACAGTCGCCGCGCCCGGCGCGTGCCGGCGGACGTTGGTCAGCGCCTCCTGCACGATCCGGTATGCCGCGAGACCGGTCTGCTCGCCGACCTCGCCGAACGGCCCGTCGTCGACCAGCCGGACGTCCGCGCCCGCCTCGCGCACCCGTCCGACCAGGTCCGGGATGGCGCCGAGCCCCGGCACCGGGCCCCGCGGCGCGGCCTCGTCGGCGTCCCGCAACACCCCCAGCGTCGTGCGCATCTCCCGCAGGACCTCCTTGCTCGACCGTTTGATCGCCGTCAGCGCCTCGCGCGTCTGCGCGGGATCGCCGCCACCGTCCATGAGGTGCAGCGCGACACCGGCCTGCACGTTGATCAGCGAGATGTGGTGGCCCAGGACGTCGTGCAGCTCGCGGGCGATGCGCAGCCGCTCCTCGGTGGCGCAGCGCAGCCCGTACTCCTCGGCCCGGCGGCGTTCCTCGGCGATCCGCTCACGCCGGATCCGTACCCCCTCGGACCCGACGAGCACGACGAGCGTCCAGCCCACCAGCGCGCCCACCCCGGGTCCGGCGATCGCGTCGCCCGCCAATGCGTGTCCCAGCAGGTAGCCGCCGATCCCGACGACCCCCACCAGCCATGCTGCGAGCCGTTGCCCGGCGACGACCGTGGCCACCAGCGCGACGATCGCCGCGAGGACGGCCGGGCCGCCCGGGTAGCCGAGGCTGAAGTACGCGAACGAGGCCGCGACCGTCGCGATCAGCACCGGGACGGGGTAGCGGCGGACGACGAGCAGCGCCGCGGGCCCGGCGACCAGCAGCAGGTAGGCCCAGACGTCGAGCGGGCGGGCGTCGGGCTGCCAGCGGCCGGCGACGGTGCACGCCCCGACCTGGATGATCCCGACGACCACCGCCGGCACGACGACCTTCAGCCGACGAGTGGCCGCGGCGGCGTTCGGCCGCGCCGCGGCGACGGGCTGGTCGGAGATCACGGCCCAACGGTAGGGCCGCCCGCCTGCCGCGTCATCGTCGCCGCGGCGACGCCTCCCGTACTCCCCCGGGCGTACGCCGGTGTCCCGGAGGCCTACCGGAGGTCGACGTCGAGAGCCCTCCACGGCCCGACGCGCTCACACCCACCTCGACGCCATGCTCGACGTCGACGCCGAGGAGACGCCCCAGGAGGCTTCCGATGACCACGCTCCCGCAGCACCCCACCCGCCCGGTCCGGATCGGCGACGCCGATCGCGAGGGCGCCACCGAGCGCATCCGCACCGCGCTGGCGGAGGGCCGGTTGACGCTCGAGGAGGCCGACGAGCGGCAGACCGCCGCCTACGCGGCGCGCTTCGAGTCCGATCTCGTCGAGCTGACCGCCGACCTGCCCGTCCCGCCCCCGCCGCCCGCGCCGCCGCTGTCGAAGCAGGCCCGGACCCGGCTGGGCGTGCACGCGATCGTCGTCGCGGCCATGGCGACGATGCTGATCATCGGCTGGGCGACGTCGGCGGCCCCGTTCTTCTGGCCCGCGTGGCCGATGTTCTGGCTGGCGCTGAGCCTGTTCGTGCACGCCCGCATCGCGCGCCGCCGCGAGGAACGCCTGACCGCCACGTGATCCTGCTGCGCGGGCGCCTCGGAGACTCCGCCGAGTTCGACGTCGGATTGGTTCGATCATGTCGGGGTTCAAGGGGTCTCGAACTCGACGCGGCGCGGGTGCGCGCCGCGGGGCGTCAGCGCGTGCGGACGTTGCGCGTGACCGCCGCGCGGGCGGCGAGCTCGTCGTCCGCCGGGTAGTCGACGCGCACCAGCGTCAGCCCGTGCGCGGGAGCGACGGCGACGTCGGAGACGCGTTCGGTGCGGTCCAGAAGGCTCGCCGGCCAGTCGACGGGACGACGGCCCCGGCCGACGTCGAGCATCGCGCCGATCAGGCTGCGCACCATGCTGTGGCAGAACGCGTCGGCGCTCAGCTCGGCGTGCAGGACGCCGTCGGCGTCGCGCGACCAGTCGAAGCGCAGCAGCTCGCGGATGGTCGTGGCGCCCTCGCGGCGTTTGCAGAAGGCCGCGAAATCGTGCTCGCCGACCAGCCCGGCGGAGGCGGCGGCGACGGCGTCGAGGTCGACGGGGTGCGGCCAGGCGAGGGTGTCCCTGGCGCGCAACGGGTCGGCGCCCCACGGCGACGTCGTGACGCGGTAGACGTAGTGGCGGCGCAGCGCGGAGAAGCGGGCGTCGAAGTCGGGCGGCACGACGCGCACGTCGCGCACCCGCACGTCGGGGGGCAGCAGCCGGGCGAGCCGGCGGACGAGCCGGTCCGGCTCGATCGCCAGGGAGACGGCCAGGTCGACGTGGGCCACCTGCCCGCTCGCGTGCACCCCGGCGTCGGTACGACCCGCGACCGTCAGCGAGACCGGCTCGCGCAGAAGACGGTGCAGCGCATCGGAGATCTCGCCGTACACGGTGCGCCGCGACGGCTGCGGCGCCCAGCCGGAGAAGTCCGTGCCGTCGTAGGAGATGTCGAGCCGGTACCTGTTCGTGGGAGCAGGCACAGTGGGCACGACGGCGACGAGCCCGCCGTCCGGGTGGGCGGCGGGCTCGTCGTGGTGCGGGGTGATGCTCAGGCGTCGCCCTTGGCGTCGCCGGCGTCGGCCTCAGCGTCGGCCTCGGCCTTCTCGACGGACGCGTCGGCGTCCTCCTCGAGCTCCTGCTGCGACTTCGGCAGCGAGAAGCCCGCGGCCTCGGCGGTGACCGCGTCGGTGAACCAGACCTCGGCCACGGTGCGGTCGTAGAACGACGTCCCGGGGAGGTGGTACAGCATCGAGTCGGCGTTGCCCTTGACCGGGAAGCCCTCGGGGGCCTCCTGCGGGTCGTCCAGCGGGGCGTGGCTGCCCTCGCCGTACGGCGCGGTCGACTCCTCGGCTGCGGGCTCCTCCGACGCCGGAGCAGCCGCAGCGGCCTGGACCTTGTCCTCGGCCTTGTTCTGCGACGCCGCGACGCGACGGGCGCGGTCGGCCTCGTCGGTGACCGTCTTCTGCGACACCAGCTCGATCACGGCCATGGGGGCGTTGTCGCCCTTGCGCGGCAGCGTCTTGGTGATGCGGGTGTAGCCGCCGTTGCGGTCGGCGAAGAACGGGCCGATGTCGGTGACGAGACGGTGGATGACGTCCTTGTCCCGGATCACCTTGGCGATCTGCCGGATGTTGTGCAGGTCGCCCTTCTTGGCCTTGGTGATCAGGCGCTCCGCGTACGGACGCAGCCGCCGGGCCTTGGCCTCGGTGGTGGTGATGCGACCGTGCTCGAACAGCTGCGTGGCCAGGTTGGCCAGGATCAGCCTCTGGTGCGCGGGCGAACCGCCGAGGCGGGGACCCTTGGTGGGCTGAGGCATGGCTACAGCTGCTCCGTTTCTGCGTAGTCCTGACCGTCGTCCCCGAAGTTGTCGGGGTCGAACCCGTCGGAGCCGTACTCGACGGCCGCGGCCGACGGGTCGAATCCGGGCGGGCTGTCCTTCAGCGCGAGGCCGAGGCCGACGAGCTTCATCTTGACCTCGTCGATCGACTTGGCGCCGAAGTTGCGGATGTCGAGCAGGTCGGCCTCGGACCGGCCCACCAGCTCACCCACGGTGTGGATGCCCTCGCGCTTGAGGCAGTTGTAGGAGCGGACCGTGAGGTCGAGCTCCTCGATCGGCATCGCGAAGGCCGCGATGGTGTCGGCCTCCTGCGGCGACGGGCCGATCTCGATGCCCTCGGCGTCGACGTTCAGCTCGCGGGCGAGGCCGAACAGCTCGACGAGGGTCTTGCCTGCCGACGCGAGCGCGTCGCGCGGGGTGATCGACGGCTTCGTCTCGACGTCCAGCACCAGCTTGTCGAAGTCGGTGCGCTGCTCGACACGGGTGGCCTCGACCTTGTAGGTCACCTTCAGGACCGGCGAGTAGATCGAGTCGACCGGGATGCGGCCGATCTCGGCGCCGGTGGCCTTGTTCTGCATGGCCGGCACGTAGCCGCGGCCCCGCTCGACGACGAGCTCCACCTCGAGGCGGCCCTTGTCGTTCAGGGTGGCGATGTGCAGGTCCGGGTTGTGCACGGTGACACCGGCCGGGGGCACGATGTCGCCGGCGGTGACCGGGCCGGGGCCCTGCTTGCGCAGGTACATCGTCACCGGCTCGTCCTCCTCGGAGCTCACGACGAGCTCCTTGAGGTTCAGGATGATGTCGGTGACGTCCTCCTTGACCCCGGGGACGGTGGTGAACTCGTGCAGCACGCCGTCGATGCGGATGCTGGTCACGGCCGCGCCGGGGATGGAGGACAGCAGGGTCCGGCGGAGCGAGTTGCCGAGCGTGTAGCCGAAGCCGGGCTCGAGCGGCTCGATGACGAACCGCGACCGGGTCTCGGTGACCGAGTCCTCGGTCAGGGTGGGGCGCTGAGAGATCAGCACAGTGATTCTCCTTGTGTATGCCGCGGCAACCACTATTTGATGCCGCAGTGAGCCCCCCGCCCCACTTCAGGGCGGGGGGACCCTCTGACGAGGGGGAATACAGCCTTACTTCGAGTAGAGCTCGACGATCAGCTGCTCGGTGACCTGGGTGTCGATCTGCGCGCGCTCGGGCAGCTGGTGCACGAGGATGCGCAGGTTCGACGGGACGACCTGGAGCCAGGCCGGGACCGGACGGTCGCCGACGAGCTCCTTGGCGATCACGAACGGGTCGGTGCCCAGCGACTTCGGCTTGACGTCGATGATGTCGTACTGGCCGACGCGGAAGCTGGGGATGTTCACCTTCTGGCCGTTGACCAGGAAGTGACCGTGGTTCACCAGCTGACGGGCCATCCGCCGGGTGCGCGCGAGGCCCGCCCGGTAGACGACGTTGTCGAGCCGCGACTCGAGGATCTGCAGCAGGTTGTCACCGGTCTTACCGGGACGCCGGTTGGCTTCCTCGTAGTAGCGGCGGAACTGCTTCTCCAGAACGCCGTAGGCGAAGCGCGCCTTCTGCTTCTCCTGCATCTGCAGGAGGTACTCCGTCTCCTTGATCCGGATCCGGCCGTGCTGGCCGGGCGGGTAGGGACGGCGCTCGAACGCCTGGTCGCCGCCGACGAGGTCGACCTTCAGTCGGCGGGACTTGCGGGTCATGGGTCCGGTGTAACGAGCCATGTCTGGTTACTCCCTCTCCCTTAGACCCGGCGCCGCTTGGGCGGGCGGCACCCATTGTGCGGCTGGGGGGTCACGTCGCTGATGGTGCCGACCTCGAGTCCGGCGGCCTGCAGCGAACGGATCGCGGTCTCACGACCGGAGCCGGGGCCCTTGACGAACACGTCGACCTTCTTCATGCCGTGCTCGGCGGCCTTGCGGGCGGCGTTCTCCGCGGCCATCTGCGCCGCGAACGGCGTCGACTTGCGGGAGCCCTTGAAACCGACGTGGCCGGCGGAGGCCCACGCGATCACGGCACCGGTCGGGTCAGTGATGGACACGATGGTGTTGTTGAACGTCGACTTGATGTGCGCGTGGCCGTGCGCGACGTTCTTCTTCTCCTTGCGGCGGACCTTCTTCGGTCCGGCCGCGCCACGGGTACGGGGCGGCATTACTTCTTACCTGCCTTCTTCTTGCCGGCGACCGTCTTCTTCGGTCCCTTGCGGCCGCGGGCATTGGTCTTGGTGCGCTGGCCACGCACCGGCAGGCCCCGGCGGTGCCGGATCCCCTGGTAGCAGCCGATCTCGATCTTGCGGCGGATGTCGGCCTGCACCTCGCGGCGGAGGTCACCCTCGACGCGGAAGTTGGCCTCGATGTACTCGCGCAGGGCGGACAGGTCCTCGTCGGTCAGGTCCTTCGACCGGAGGTCCTTGCTGATACCCGTGGCGTTCAGGATCTCCAGCGACCGGGTACGCCCGATCCCGAAGATGTAGGTGAGCGCGATCTCCATCCGCTTGTCGCGGGGGAGGTCGACGCCTGCGAGTCGTGCCATGCGGCGGTGTTCTCCTCTGTTCTGATCCCCAGGTCTGCCCGACGTCCGCCCCGGTCCGACTCGTGGTCCGGGCCCCGGCCTGGGGGCCGGGGGTGGGCCGCGCCCGTGTGGCGCGACAGGTGCGTCGGGTGCTTCTTACGCTCGTGAGAGCTGCGGTCGAGACGACCGCGACGTGCCGGTGCTGCTCAGCCCTGGCGCTGCTTGTGGCGCAGGTTCTCGCAGATCACCATGACCCGGCCGTGACGGCGGATCACCTTGCACTTGTCGCAGATCGGCTTGACGCTCGGCTTGACCTTCACGTCTTCTGCCTTCTTGTTCCGGTGGAGCGGGCGATCACTTGTAGCGGTAGACGATTCGGCCGCGGGACAGGTCGTAGGGTGAGAGCTCCACGACCACCCGGTCCTCCGGGAGGATCCGGATGTAGTGCTGCCGCATCTTCCCGCTGATGTGAGCCAGGACCTTGTGCCCGTTCTCCAGCTCCACGCGGAACATCGCGTTCGGCAGGGGTTCGACGACCCGGCCCTCGACCTCGATCGCCCCGTCTTTCTTGGCCATGTCCTCCGCGTTCCGTGAGGTCGTGCGTACGACGTGCATCTGACAGGTGGTGCTGCGGACGGCAACGACCGCCGACAGGAATTTCTGGCTGCGGTCACCGCGTCCGGTGGGCACGAGGGACACCGGAGGCGACATGCGGGAGGCACGACGGAACCGGCGCATCCAACGCGCCGAACAACCAGTGTACGGGTCTTGCGGAGGGCCTTCACAGTCGGGTACACGCGCGCGGGACCGGCCCCGCCACATCCCTGCCGGAACGGACAATTCACTTGACCTGGACCCGGGTCGAGGTGGTCGCATCCCGATGTGGAGATCCGTCACGACGCCGCACCCGGCCCTACCCGCCTCCCCCGGGCACTGCGGCCGTTCCGCCACCGCGAGTACCGGCTGCTGGCGTCGTCGATGCTGTTCTCCCTGTTCGCGACGGGCATCTGGCTGGTCGCGATCGTCTGGCAGGTCATCGAGCTGGGCGGCGGCCCGAGTCAGCTGTCGCTGGTCGCCGCGGCGGGCAGCGCCGGCCTGCTGTTGAGCGTGCTCGCGGGCGGGGTGGCCGCCGACCGGCTCCCCCGCCGACGTGTACTGGGCGCCGTCGAGACCGTGCGCATCGCGTCGGCGGCCGTGGCGGCGACGCTCGCGCTCACCGGAACTCTCGCGCTCTGGCACCTCGCGGTCGTCGCGTTCCTGCTCGGCACGGCCGACGCCTTCTACTATCCGTCCGCGTCGGCGATCCTGCCCTCGTTGCTGCCGGCCGACGAGCTGCTGGCCGCCAACGGTGTCGAGGGCACGCTGCGGCCGGTCGCCGTGCAGGCGGCCGGGCCCGCGGTCGCAGGGCTCGTCGTCGGGGCGCTGTTCCCCGCCGCCGGGCTGCTCGCCGCTACGATCGGCTTCTGCCTCGCGCTGCCGCCCCTGCTGGCGATGCGCCGGACCCCCGCGATCGACCGCACCCCTCCCGGTGACCCCGTCGGCACGGACGGGCGCCCGTCCGTGCTCGCCGACGTCCGCGAGGGCTTCGCCTACCTGCTGCGCACCGGCTGGCTCTTCGCGACGCTCGCGTTCTCGTCGCTGTACGTGCTCGTCGTCATCGGACCGATCGAGGTGCTGCTGCCGTTCGCGGTCCGCGACCAGACCGGCGGCGGCCCCAGCGAGTACGCCCTCGTGCTCGGTGCCTTCGGGATCGGCAGCGCCGTCGGGTCGATCGCGACGTCGTCGATCCGGCTCCCACGCCGCTACCTGACGGTGATGATCCTGGCCTGGGGCATCGGCGGCGTCCCGCTCGCCTTCATCGGGCTGACGAACCTGCTGTTGGTCATGGTCGTCATCGCGTTCGCCGTCGGCGTCACGAGCGCCGGCGCGATGGTCATCTGGGGGACGCTGCTGCAGCGGCGCGTGCCGCCGCACCTGCTGGGCCGGGTGTCGAGCCTCGACTTCTTCGTCTCGCTCGCCCTGATGCCCGTGTCGATGGCGTTGGCCGGGCCGATCGGCGAGTGGGTCGGCATCCCGCTGACGTTCCTGCTCGCCGGGACCGTGCCGGTGCTGCTCGCGGTGGCGGCCGTCGTCGGCTGGCGGCTCGACCGCGACGAGCTCGCCCACCCGCTCGACACCGCTCCCCCGGCGGCGCCCGCCTCGGAAGGCACGGCAGACGAGCACGCGGGCGACGAGGTCGGCGCGCCCTGAATGGTCAGGGTGCGGCCGTCAGCACCCGCGGGCCGTCGTCGGTGATCGCCACCGTGTGCTCCCAGTGCACCGCCCGCTTCCCGTCGGCCGTGACGACGGTCCAGCCGTCCTCGAGCTCCCGGGTCTCCGGCTCGCCGGCCGTGATCATCGGCTCGATGGCCAGCACCACGCCCGGGCGCAGCCTCACGCCGTGGCCCGGGTCGCCGTAGTTGGGCAGGAACGGGTCCATGTGCATCGACGTGCCGATGCCGTGGCCGCCGTACTCCGCGACGATCCCGTAGTCGGCCCGGTCGCGGTTCGCGGCCTTCTCGACAGCGTTCTGCACCGCGTGCGAGATGTCGGTGAGGCGGCCACCGGGCAGCGCCGCGGCGATCCCCGCGTACAGCGACTCCTCGCACGCCACCGACAGCTGGTGGTCGGCCTCGGACACGGCGCCGATCTCCAGCGTGACCGCCGAGTCGCCGTGCCAGCCCTCGACGACCGCGCCGCAGTCGACGGAGATGATGTCGCCCTCGGCCAGCACCTGCGCAGCCGACGGGATGCCGTGGACGATCTGGTCGTTCACCGACGCGCAGATCGACGCCGGGTAGCCGTGGTAGCCGAGGAACGACGGCACCCCGTTGCCCTCGCGGATCGTCGTCTCGGCCAGCGCGTCGAGGTCGGCGGTGCTGACGCCGGGTGCGGCGAGCGCGCGCACCGCGGCGAGGGTGCGGGCGACGAGGATCCCCGCCACCCGCATGGCCTCGATCTCACCCGGCGTCTTCAGCTCGATGTCACGTCCACGGAAACGGGCCAACGCACCCCGCACCCCGCCTCTGCCGCCGTTCATCGACGCGCTCCTTGGAAACTCGTGGCGCCGCCGCCGAAGCGGGACTCAGCGCTCCGACCGTGTCATCTCTCGGGCAGGGCCGCGAACACCCGGTCGGTGATCTCGGCGACCTCGCCGACGGCGTCCACGGTGACGAGCCGGTCGCGGTAGTAGTCGAGCAGCGGCGCGGTCTCGTCGCGGTAGACCTGCTGCCGGTTGCGGATGACGGCCTCGGTGTCGTCGGAGCGGCCGCGCGCGAGCAGCCGCTCGACGACGACGTCCTCGGAGACCTGCAGCTCCACGACGGCGTCGAGCTCGTCGCCGCTCTCCGACAGGATCTCGCCGAGCGCGTCGGCCTGCGACGTGGTGCGCGGGAACCCGTCGAGAAGGAAGCCCTTGGCCGCGTCGGGGTCGGCCAGGCGCGCCTTGACCATGCCGACGGTCACCGAGTCGGGGACGAGGTTGCCCGCGTCCATGTAGCCCTTCGCCTCGAGCCCCAGCGGGGTCTCCTCGGCGAGGTTGGCCCGGAACAGGTCACCGGTGGAGATGTGCGGGATGCCGAGCTGCTCGGCGATCCGCACAGCCTGAGTACCCTTGCCCGCCCCCGGCGGACCGACCAGAACGAGTCGCACGCGAAACCAACCTCCCTGAGAACACGATCGCGGTGGTGCCGAAGTCGCCGGCGGGGTGCGGCGAGCGGCGGGACGGGGCAGCGTGCGGCTGCGGGTGACGCGCCGCGCCGACTGCCGTCCATCGCACCTTAACGCAGGAAACCCTCGTAGTTCCGCTGCATGAGCTGGCTCTCGATCTGCTTCACGGTGTCGAGGCCCACGCCGACCATGATCAGCACGGCCGTACCACCGAACGGGAAGTTCTGGTTCTGGCCACTGCCGGTGACGCCGAGGAAGAAGTTCGGCAGCACCGCGATGATGCCCAGGTACAGCGATCCCGGCAGCGTGATGCGGGAGAGCACGAAGTTGAGGTACTCGGCCGTCGGCCTGCCCGGGCGGATGCCCGGGATGAAGCCGCCGAACTTCTTCATCTCGTCGGCCCGCTCCTCGGGGCTGAACGTGATGCCGACGTAGAAGTACGTGAAGAAGATGATCAGTGCTACGTACAACACGATGTGCAACCAGTTCGACTGGTCGACGAGATAGGTCTGCACGAAGCGCTGGAACCAGCTGTCGCCGCTGCCCGCGAGCTGCGCGATCAGGCTGGGCAGATACAGCAGCGAGCTGCCGAAGATCACCGGGATGACACCGGCCTGGTTGACCTTGAGCGGCAGGTACGTCGACGTGCCGCCGTACATGCGGCGGCCCACCATGCGCTTGGCGTACTGCACGGGGATGCGCCGCTGGCCCTGCTCGACGAACACGACGCTCGCGATGATGGCCAGGCCGAACACGCAGACACCGGCGAACACCAGGCCGCCGGAGTTGTCGAGGATGTTCTTGCCCTCGGCCGGGATGCGGTGCGCGATCGAGGCGAAGATCAGCAGCGACATGCCGTTGCCGATGCCGCGTTCGGTGACCTGCTCACCCAGCCACATGACGATGGCGCAGCCGGCGGTCATCACGATGACCATGACGGCGAGCGTGAAGATGCTCTGGTCCGGGATGACCGGGACGTTGCAGCCCTGGAACAGCACACCGCGCACCGCGAGGGCCACGATGCCCGTGGCCTGCAGGATCGCCAGGGCGATCGTGAGGTAGCGGGTGTACTGGGTCAGCTTGGCCTGACCCGACTGCCCTTCCTTCTTCAGCTGCTCGAACCGCGGGATGACGACGGTGAGCAGCTGGACGATGATGCTGGCCGTGATGTACGGCATGATCCCGAGCGCGAGGATCGACAGCTGCAGGAGCGCGCCGCCCGAGAAGAGGTTGATGAGCGAGTAGACGCCCGAGTTCGCGCCGCCCTCGACGGCGGCGATGCACTGCTGGACGTTCGGGAAGGACACCCCGGGCGACGGGATGTTCGCCCCCAGGCGGTAGACCGCGACGACACCCAGCGTGAAGAGGATCTTCTTCCGTAGGTCTGGCGTCGTCAGTGCTGACCGGAACGCGCTGAGCACTCGGGCCCCTCCTACTACGTCGGCGGCGGACCGCCGGTGGCCGGCTTCACCGGCTGCTGGTGGGGCCTGCGGCGCCGGGCCCCGCACGGGGGCCGAGACGGCCGGCTACGACCCGGCGTCCGCACACCGCAGGTGCGAGTGGCGGACGCGAGCGACTCTAACAGCGGCGACGCCGCCCGTTCCCGCGCCCCGTACTCGACGGGGACGATGAGGGAACGAGCGGCGTCGGCCAGCTCACAGCTCGGTGGCGGTCCCGCCGGCTGCGACGATCTTCTCCTTGGCACTGCCGGAGAACTTGTGCGCGGTCACGGTGAGCGCGACACCGTCGAGCTCCCCGGTGCCGAGCACCTTGACGAGCTCGTTGCGGCGCACCGCACCGGCGGCGACGAGCTCGGCCGGGCCGACCTCGCCACCCTCCGGGAAGAGCACCGCGAGGTCGCCGACGTTCACGACCTGGTACTCGACGCGGAAGCGGTTCTTGAAGCCCTTGAGCTTGGGCAGCCGCATGTGCAGCGGCATCTGCCCGCCCTCGAAGGCCGGGGAGACCGTCTTGCGCGCCTTGGTGCCCTTGGTACCGCGGCCCGCGGTCTTGCCCTTGCTGCCCTCACCACGACCGACACGGGTCTTCGCGGTCTTGGCGCCGGGCGCGGGACGCAGGTCGTGGATCTTGATGGACTCGGTCATCAGGAACCGACCTCCTCCACCGTCACGAGGTGCCGTACGGTGTTGATCATGCCGCGGACCTGGGGGTTGTCGTCCCACTCCGCGGACTGACGGATCTTGCGAAGCCCGAGGGACTTCAGGGTCTCGCGCTGGTTCTGCTTACGCCCGATGGCGCTGCGGACCTGCGTGACCTTCAGCTTCTTGTCGGCCACGTCGCTCACACCCTCGCAGCCGCGGCGGCCTCGGCGCGCGCACGGAGCATGGCGGCCGGGGCGACGTCCTCCAGCGGCAGGCCACGGCGGGCCGCGACCTCCTCCGGACGCTGGATCATCTTGAGCGCCGCGATCGTCGCGTGGACGACGTTGATCGCGTTGTCGCTGCCGAGCGACTTCGACAGGATGTCGTGGATGCCGGCGCACTCCAGGACCGCGCGGACCGGGCCACCGGCGATGACACCGGTACCGGGGCTCGCGGGGCGCAACATGACCACGCCCGCGGCCGCCTCGCCCTGGACCCGGTGGACGATCGTGCCGCCGATGCGGGGGACGCGGAAGAAGTTCTTCTTCGCCTCCTCGACACCCTTGGCGATCGCCGCCGGGACCTCCTTGGCCTTGCCGTAGCCGACGCCCACGAGGCCGTCGCCGTCGCCCACGATCATCAGCGCGGTGAAGCTGAAGCGCCGACCACCCTTGACGACCTTGGCCACACGGTTGATCGTGACCAGCCGCTCGATGTACGGGGTCTTGTCCTGGGCCGCCCCGCCACGGCCTCCGTCGCGGCGGTCCCGGCGGTCGCGGTTGTCGCCGCTGCCGCCACCGGGGCCTCCGCCGTCACGCCGCGTACGTCCCGGCATCAGACGTTCCCTTCAGTGTGCTTCATGGTCATCAGAACTCCAGCCCGCCCTCGCGGGCGGCGTCGGCCAGAGCTGCGATCCGGCCGTGGTAGCCGTTGCCGCCGTGGTCGAAGACGACCGCGTCGACACCGGCGGCCTTGGCGCGGGCCGCGATGAGCTCGCCCACCTTGGCCGCCTTGGCCTTCTTGTCGCCCTCCAGCGACGCCACGTCGGCGTCGAGGGTCGAGGCCGACGCCAGCGTGTGGCCGGCCAGGTCGTCGATCAGCTGCACGAACATGTGCCGCGAGCTGCGCTTGACCGCGAGCCGGGGACGGTTCGCCGTGCCGTGGATCTTCTTCCGCAGCCGCGCGTGGCGACGCGTGCGCGCCACCCGCCGGGTGCTGGAGATGTTCGACGCGGCGCGCTTCTTGGCGTTGGCCGAGATCGTCTCTGTCTGAGCCATCACTTACCCGTCTTTCCGACCTTGCGGCGGACGACCTCGCCCGCGTACCGCACACCCTTGCCCTTGTACGGCTCCGGCTTGCGGATCTTGCGGATGTTCGCGGCGGTCTCGCCGACGAGCTGCTTGTCGATGCCCGCCACCGAGAACTTGGTGGGCGACTCGACGGCGAAGGTGATGCCCGCGGGCGGCGTGACGACGACCGGGTGGCTGAAGCCGAGCGCGAACTCGAGGTTCGACCCCTTCAGCGCGACGCGGTAACCGACACCGACGATCTCGAGCTTCTTCTCGTAACCGGCGGTGACGCCGATGACGAGATTGTTGACGAGTGTGCGGGTGAGGCCGTGGTAGGCCTTCGACTTCCGCTCGTCGTCCGGACGCTTCACGACCACTGCGCCGTCGTCACCACGCTCGACGCTGATCGGCTCGATCACGGTGTGCGACAGGGTGCCCTTGGGCCCCTTGACCGTGACGGTGCGGCCCTCGATGGCCACGTCGACGCCCGACGGAACGGTGATCGGCAGTTTCCCGATGCGCGACATCGCTACTTCTCCCTTCTCACCAGACGTAGGCGAGGACTTCCCCACCCACGCCGTCCCGATTGGCCTGACGGTCCGTCAGGAGACCCTTCGACGTCGAGATGATCGCGACGCCGAGGCCTCCGAGGACCCGCGGCAGGTTGTTGGACTTCGCGTAGACCCGCAGGCCGGGCTTGGAGACCCGGCGCACACCGGCGATGCTGCGCTCGCGGTTGCGGCCGTACTTGAGCTCGACCACGAGAGACTTGCCGACCTCGGCGTCCTCGGTGTGGTGCGACGCGATGTAGCCCTCCTTCTGAAGGATCTCCGCAATGGCGACCTTCAACTTGGAGTGCGGCATCACGACCTGGTCGTGATATGCCGAGTTCGCGTTCCGCAGACGGGTCAACATGTCTGCGATCGGATCGGTCATCGTCATGGCGTACTACTTTCCCGCCCTGGTTCCCCCCGGCCCAGATGACTGGACGCGTGCGGGGCCTGTGGCGATCAGGAAAAGCAGCTGGTGATTACCAGCTGGACTTGCTCACGCCCGGCAGCTCGCCGGCGTGCGCCATCTGGCGCACGCAGACGCGGCAGAGGCCGAACTTCCGCAGGACTGCACGCGGGCGCCCGCACTTCTGGCAGCGCGTGTAGCCGCGGACCTTGAACTTCGGCGTCTTCTCCGCCTTGATTCGCAGTGCCTTCTTGGCCATGCGGGTCAGCTCTCCTTGAAGGGGAAGCCGAGCTTGCGCAGCAGCTCCCGGCCTTCCTCGTCGGTGGTCGCCGTCGTCACGACCGTGATGTCCATGCCGCGCGGACGGTCGATCGAGTCGGGGTCGATCTCGTGGAACATCGACTGCTCCGTGAGACCGAAGGTGTAGTTGCCCCGACCGTCGAACTGTGTGGCCGACAGCCCGCGGAAGTCGCGGATACGGGGCAGCGCGATCGTCAGCAGACGGTCGAGGAACTCCCACATCCGGTCGCCCCGCAGCGTGACCTTCGCGCCGATCGGCATGCCCTCGCGCAGCTTGAACTGTGCGATCGACTTCGTGGCGCGACGGACCTGCGGACGCTGGCCGGTGATCGCGGCCAGGTCGCGGACGGCACCGTCGATCAGCTTCGCGTCACGGGCGGCGTCGCCGACACCCATGTTCACGACGACCTTGACGACGCCCGGGATCTGCATGACGTTCGAGTAGGAGAACTGCTCGCGCAGCTCGCCCTTGATCTCGTCGCGGTAGCGCTGCTTGAGGCGCGGCGCCACCTTCTCGGCGGTCGTCATGTCAGATCTCCTTCCCGGTGCGGCGGGAGATCCGGACGCGCTTGGCCTTGCCGCCGTCCTCGGACTCGACGACCTTCTTGCCGACGCGGGTCGGCTTGCCGTCGGAGTCGACGACCATCACGTTCGAGACGTGGATGGCGGCCTCCTGCGTCACGATGCCGCCGGATTGCGCGCCGCGCTGGTTCTGGCTGACGCGCGTGTGCTTCTTGATCCTGTTGACGCCCTCGACGAGGACGCGGTCGCGGTCGGGATAGGCCTGGATGACCTTGCCCCGCGCACCCTTGTCCTTGCCGGCGATCACCACGACGGTGTCGCCCTTCTTGACCTTCATGCTCACAGCACCTCCGGCGCGAGGGAGATGATCTTCATGAACCGCTTGTCGCGCAGCTCGCGACCGACGGGCCCGAAGATGCGAGTCCCTCGCGGCTCGCCGTCCGGCTTGATCAGCACGGCGGCGTTCTCGTCGAAACGGATGTAGGAACCATCCGGTCGGCGCCGTTCCTTGACGGTGCGGACGATGACGGCCTTGACGACGTCACCGCGCTTCACCCCGGCGCCCGGGATGGCTTCCTTCACCGTGGCGACGATGATGTCGCCGATCCCCGCGTAGCGTCGGCCGGAGCCGCCGAGCACCCGGATGCACAGGATTTCCTTGGCACCGGTGTTGTCGGCGACGCGCAGACGCGACTCCTGCTGGATCACTTCGCCTTCTCCAGGATCTCGACCAGGCGCCAGCGCTTCGTGGCGGACAGCGGTCGGGTCTCCATCAGGCGGACGCGGTCGCCGACGCCGGCCGTGTTGGCCTCGTCGTGCGCCTTGACCTTGCTCGTCCGCCGGATGACCTTGCCGTAGAGCGGGTGCTTCACGCGGTCCTCGAGCGAGACGACGATCGTCTTGTCCATCTTGTCGGACACGACGAGTCCCTCGCGGACCTTGCGCTCCCCGCGCTGCGTGGCGTTCTCCTCGCTCATGCTGCGCCCTCGTTGTCGGTCGGGGCGACGGACAGGCCCAGCTCACGCTCGCGCATCACCGTGTAGATGCGCGCGATGTCGTGGCGGACGGTCCGCAGCCGCCGGTTGTTGTCCAGCTGCCCGGTCGCCATCTGGAATCGGAGGTTGAACAGCTCCTCCTTGGACTCCTTGACGCGCAGCACGAGCTCCTCGTCGGTCAGCTCGCGCAGCTCGGCAGCGGTGGTACCCGCGGAGGCCATCAGATGTCACCACCCTCGCGGGTCACGATCCGGCACTTCATGGGCAGCTTGTGGATGGCGCGACGCAGCGCCTCACGAGCCGTCTGCTCGTTCGGGAAGCTCATCTCGAAGAGCACCCGTCCGGGCTTCACGTTGGTCACCCACTTCTCCGGCGAGCCCTTACCGGAACCCATGCGGGTCTCGGCGGGCTTCTTGGTCAGCGGCCGGTCCGGGAAGACGTTGATCCACACCTTGCCACCACGGCGGATGTGCCGGTTGATGGCGATACGGGCGGACTCGATCTGCCGGTTCGTCACGTAGGCGGGCTCGAGGGCCTGGATGCCGTAGTCACCGAAGGTGACCCGGGTCCCGCCCGTCGAGGCGCCGGTGCGGTGCGGCCGGTGCTGCTTGCGGTGCTTCACCTTGCGCGGGATCAGCATGGCTCAGGACTCCCCACCGGTGCTCGGGGCCTCGGTGGTGGCCACCGAACCCCCGCCGGCCTGCTCCGCTGCGGCGCGCCCGGCGTCGGTGCTCGTCGCCGTGGTGCCGGAGGCACCGGAACGGCGGCGGGCGGGACGCTCGCGGCGCGGGCCACCACGACCCGGCTCGGCGGCGGCGGGCGCGCCCTCACGGCGGCCACCGACGACGTCACCCTTGTAGATCCAGACCTTCACACCGATGCGGCCGAAGGTCGTGCGTGCCTCGAAGAGGCCGTAGTCGATGTCCGCGCGCAGCGTGTGCAGCGGGACGCGACCCTCGCGGTAGAACTCCGAGCGCGACATCTCCGCACCGCCGAGACGGCCCGAGCACTGCACCCGGATGCCCTTGACCTGCGGGCTGCGCATGGCCGACTGGATGGCCTTGCGCATCGCACGACGGAAGGCGACGCGGTTGGACAGCTGCTCGGCAACGCCCTGCGCGACGAGCTGCGCGTCGGACTCCGAGTTCTTGACCTCGAGAATGTTGAGCTGGACCTGCTTCTTGGTCAGCTTCTCGAGGGCGCCGCGGATGCGGTCGGCCTCGGCGCCGCGGCGGCCGATGACGATGCCCGGACGCGCGGTGTGGATGTCGACGCGGACCCGGTCACGGGTTCGCTCGATCTCGACCTTGGAGATGCCGGCCCGCTCCATGCCCTTGGAGAGCAGGCGACGGATCTCGACGTCTTCCTTCACGTACTCCGCGTACTGCTTGTCCGCGTACCAGCGGGACTTCCAGTCCGTGGTGATGCCGAGCCGGAACCCGTGCGGGTTGATCTTCTGCCCCATCAGCGGGCCCTCCCCTTCGCGCCACGAGCGCGACCGCCGGCCTTGGCGACCGGACGCGACTCGACCTCGATGGTGATGTGGCTCGTCCGCTTGCGGATCCGGTACGCACGACCCTGCGCACGCGGCCGGATACGCTTCAGTGTCGGGCCCTCGTCGACGTAGGCGACCGCGACGACGAGCGTCTCCGGGTCCATGTCGAAGTTGTTCTCGGCGTTGGCCGCGGCACTCGCCACGACCTTGGCCACCGGCTCCGCGGCGGCCTGCGGCGAGAACCGCAGGACGCTCAGAGCCTCGGCGACCGGACGCCCCTTGATCAGCTCGACCACACGCCGCACCTTCGTCGGCGACATGCGGACGAACCTCGCCCTGGCGAACGCGCGAGCAGGCTCGAGCGCGGCGCCGGCGGTGTCCTGGCTGTCGTCAGCCATGTCTCTCCACCTCTCCTAGTCGCTACTCGGGCCGCTCAGCGCCGACGCGCTTTGCGGTCGTCCTTGATGTGGCCACGGAAGGTCCGCGTGGGCGCGAACTCCCCCAGCTTGTGGCCGACCATCGCGTCCGACACGAACACCGGCACGTGCTTGCGGCCGTCGTGCACCGCAATCGTGTGGCCGATCATGTCGGGGATGATCGTGGACCGCCGGGACCAGGTCCGGATGACGGTCTTCTTGCCCGACTCGTTGAGCGCGTCCACCTTCTTGAGCAGGTGGTCGTCCACGAACGGGCCCTTCTTCAGGCTGCGCGGCATGTCTTTACCTCCCTGCTCAGCGCTTCTTGCCGGTACGGCGCCGGCGGACGATCAACTTGTCGGACGGCTTGGTGCGGCGGGTACGCCCCTCGGGCTTGCCGTTGGGGTTGACCGGGTGGCGACCACCGGAGGTCTTGCCCTCACCACCACCGTGCGGGTGGTCGACCGGGTTCATGGCGACACCGCGGACGGTCGGGCGCTTGCCCTTCCACCGCATGCGGCCGGCCTTGCCCCAGTTGATGTTGGAGTGCTCGCTGTTGCCCACCTCGCCGATGGTGGCGCGGCAGCGCACGTCGACGTTGCGGATCTCACCGGACGGCATGCGCAGCTGCGCGTAGGGCCCGTCCTTGGCGACCAGCTGCACGCTCGACCCCGCGGAGCGGGCGATCTTCGCGCCGCCGCCGGGGCGGAGCTCGATCGCGTGCACCACGGTGCCGGTCGGGATGTTGCGCAGCGGCAGGTTGTTGCCGACCTTGATGTCGGACTTCGGCCCCGCCTCGACGACGTCGCCCTGCTTGAGCTTCGCCGGCGCGAGGATGTAGCGCTTCTCGCCGTCCGCGTAGTGCAGCAGCGCGATGCGCGAGGTCCGGTTGGGGTCGTACTCGATGTGCGCGACCTTGGCCGGCACGCCGTCCTTGTCGTTGCGACGGAAGTCGATCAGCCGGTACGCACGCTTGTGGCCGCCGCCCTGGTGGCGGGCGGTCACCTTGCCGTGCGCGTTGCGGCCACCCTTGTTGTGCAGGGGACGCAGCAGCGACTTCTCCGGCGTCGAGCGGGTGATCTCGGCGAAGTCCGAGACGCTCGAACCACGACGACCGGGGGTCGTCGGCTTGTACTTGCGGATGCCCATGGGTCTGCTCGCTCCCTCAGCTCGCCCGGCCGCCGAACACGTCGATCGCCTTGCTGTCCTCGGACAGCGTGACGATCGCGCGCTTGGTGTCCTTGCGCTTGCCGTAGCCGGTGCGGGAGCGCTTGCGCTTGCCCGGGCGGTTCAGCGTGTTGACGCTGAGCACCTTGACCCCGAACACCTTCTCCACGGCGATCTTGATCTCGGTCTTGTTCGCGTCCGGGCGGACGACGAAGGTGTACTGGCGCTCGTCGAGCAGCCCGTAGCTCTTCTCCGACACCACCGGCGCGAGCAGGATGTCGCGCGGATCGGCGATCACTTGCTCTCCTCCTCAGCGACCTTGCGCTGTGACGGCGGCAGAGCGAAGCCCGCGGCCTCGGCGTCAGCCGCGGTGGCGAACCACACCTCGGCGACCGTGCGGTCGTAGAAGGCGGAGCCCGGCACGTGGTACAGCTTCGAGTCCTCGTTGCCCTTGATCGGGAATCCCTCGGGCGCGACCGACACGTCGTCGAGCGGCGCGTGGCTGCCCGATCCGTGCGGGGCGGCGTCACCGGACGCGGCCTTCAGCAGGCCGATCTTCGCGGCGCGACGCTTCGACGGCGCGGCCGCGACCGGGCCGGCGAGGAACGCCTCGAGCGACTCCGACGTGAACACGACGTCGTCGTTGACCAGCACGTCGTACGTGTTGAGCTGGTCGGGGGCGATGAGGTGCACCTGCGGCAGGTTGCGCAGGCTCAACAGGTTCACCGAGTCGTCGCGGCCGACGACGACGAGAACGCCGCGCGACTCGGCGCCGACGACGGCCTCGAGGGCCTGGCGCGCAGCCTTGGTCGACGGGGTGTCCCCACCGACGAGGCCGGACACCACGTGCACGCGACCGCCACGGGCCCGGTCGGAGAGGGCGCCACGCAGGGCGGCGGCCTTCATCTTCTTCGGGGTCCGCTGCGAGTAGTCGCGCGGTGTGGGGCCGTGGACGACGCCACCACCGGTGAACTGCGGCGCGCGCACCGAGCCCTGACGGGCGCGGCCGGTGCCCTTCTGGCGGTACGGCTTGCGCCCACCGCCGCGGACCTCGCCGCGGGTCTTGGTGCTGTGCGTGCCCTGGCGGGCCGCGGCCTGCTGGGCCACGACGACCTGGTGCATCAGCGGGATGTTCGCCGTCACGTCGAAGACGTGGCCGGGCAGGTCGACGTTGCCGTCAGCCTTGCCCTCGGCGTTCTTGACCTCGACCGAGGTCCCAGAGGAAGTCATTACTGCACACCACCCTTCGCGGCCGTCTTGACGACGACGAGGCCGCCGCGCGGACCGGGCACAGCGCCCTTGATCAGCAGCAGGCCGCGCTCGGCGTCGACCCGGTGGACGGTCAGGCTCTGGGTGGTGACGCGCACCGAACCCATGCGACCGGCCATCCGCAGGCCCTTGAAGACACGACCCGGGGTCGCGCAGCCGCCGATGGAACCCGGCGAGCGGTGCTTGCGCTGGGTGCCGTGGCTGGCGCCGAGGCCCTTGAAGTTGTGCCGCTTCATGACACCGGCGTAGCCCTTGCCCTTGCTGGTGCCGACGACATCGACCAGGGCGCCGGCCTCGAAGGCCTCGGCGGTGATCTCCTGGCCGAGCGAGTACTCGCCCGCGTCGGTCGTGCGCAGCTCGACGGTGTAGCGCCGCGGCGTGACGCCGGCCTTGGCGAAGTGGCCCGTCTCGGGCTTGTTCACCCGGCGCGGGTCGACCGCGCCGTAGGCCAGCTGGACGGCGACGTAGCCGTCGGTCTCCTGGGTTCGGATCTGGGTCACCACGTTGGGTCCGGCCTGGACCACGGTGACCGGGACGACCCGGTTGTTCTCGTCGAATACCTGGGTCATCCCGAGCTTCTTGCCCAGGATCCCGGTGATCTGCCTGTCAGTCATCGCCTGGTCAGCCCTACTGGATGTTCACGTCGACGCTGGCCGGCAGGTCGATGCGCATGAGCGCGTCGACCGTCTTCGGCGTCGGGTCGAGGATGTCGATCAGCCGCTTGTGCGTGCGCATCTCGAAGTGCTCGCGCGAGTCCTTGTACTTGTGCGGCGAGCGGATGACGCAGTACACGTTCTTCTCGGTCGGCAGCGGCACCGGCCCGACGACCCGGGCACCGGTACGCGTCACCGTCTCGACGATCTTGCGAGCGGACGCGTCGATTGCCTCGTGGTCGTAGGCCTTGAGCCTGATGCGGATCTTCTGTCCCGCCATGTCCTCGGTCGTCCTCTTCTTCCTACCGCTGCTTCACGGTCCACCGGGTAGCGCCCGCGGAGGAGCCCCGCACCCGAATTCGTGCCTCTGCGCCGATGTCCGTACGACATCCGCCGTGGGCTCGCGCTCTGTTCAGGTCTCACTCCCTGGGCTCCGGTCCACGAGGTCGGGCGTGTCGCGCTCGTCCTGCAGACTGGTCCCCGGGTCACGTGCATCCACGGGGGATGCTCGAGAGCTTTCTGGGGGCTGGCATCGAACGCGGCGCGCGGGAACAGGTCCCGCGCGCCGCGGTCGACGCGCAACCCGTCAAGGATGCCACACGGCTGTGCGGCCTCCCCAACCGGGGGTACTTACTTGTTGATCTTGGTGACCTGGCCGGCGCCGACGGTCCGACCACCCTCACGGATGGCGAACTGCAGGCCCTCCTCCATGGCGATCGGCTGGATCAGCGCGACGCTCATGGTGGTGTTGTCGCCGGGCATGACCATCTCGGTGCCCGAAGGCAGGGTCACGACGCCCGTCACGTCCGTGGTACGGAAGTAGAACTGCGGGCGGTAGTTGTTGAAGAACGGCGTGTGCCGACCACCCTCGTCCTTGGACAGGATGTAGACCTGACCCTCGAACTCGGTGTGCGGGGTGATCGAGCCCGGCTTCACGACGACCTGGCCGCGCTCGACGTCCTCGCGCTTGATGCCGCGCAGCAGCAGGCCGACGTTCTCACCGGCGCGACCCTCGTCGAGCAGCTTGCGGAACATCTCGACACCGGTGACGGTGGTCGAGGTGCTCTTCTCGCGGATGCCGACGATCTCGACGGTCTCGTTGACCTTGACGATGCCGCGCTCGATACGGCCGGTGACGACCGTGCCGCGACCGGTGATCGTGAAGACGTCCTCGATCGGCATGAGGAACGGCTTGTCGGTGTCGCGCTCGGGCTCCGGGATCGACTCGTCGACCGCGTCCATGAGCTCGAGGAGCTTGGCGCCCCACTCGGCGTCGCCCTCGAGGGCCTTGAGCGCCGAGACGCGGACGATCGGCAGGTCGTCGCCCGGGTACTCCTGCGACGACAGCAGCTCGCGGACCTCCAGCTCGACGAGCTCGAGGATCTCCTCGTCGTCGACCATGTCGGCCTTGTTCAGCGCGACCACGATGTAGGGCACACCGACCTGGCGGGCGAGCAGCACGTGCTCACGCGTCTGGGGCATCGGGCCGTCGGTCGCCGCGACCACCAGGATGGCGCCGTCCATCTGCGCCGCACCGGTGATCATGTTCTTGATGTAGTCGGCGTGACCGGGGCAGTCGACGTGCGCGTAGTGCCGCTTCTCGGTCTGGTACTCGACGTGCGCGATCGAGATCGTGATGCCGCGCTGACGCTCCTCGGGAGCCTTGTCGATGTTCTCGAACGCCGAGGCCTCGTTGAGGTCCGGGTACTTGTCGTGCAGAACCTTGGTGATGGCCGCCGTCAGCGTGGTCTTGCCGTGGTCGATGTGACCGATGGTGCCGATGTTGACGTGCGGCTTGGTCCGCTCGAACTTCGCCTTCGCCACTGCAGTGTCCTCCTGGACTGAGTACTTGTGTCCGCCGTGCTGACGGCAGGTCTTGGGGGGTGGAGCCGGGGTCCGGCGCCGGGTGGTGACGGGTGACGAGCCACCGGGCCGCGGACCTTACAGGTCCGCGGCCGGAGCCTCTTACTCGCCCGTCGCCTTCGCGATGATCTCCTTGGCCACGTTGGTCGGAACCTCCGCGTAGGAGTCGAAGACCATCGTGTAGTTGGCCCGGCCCTGGGTCCGCGACCGGAGGTCGCCGACGTAGCCGAACATCTCCGACAGCGGGACGAGCGCCTTGACGATCCGGGCGCCGGCCCGCTCCTCCATGGCCTGGATCTGGCCACGGCGGGAGTTCAGGTCGCCGATCACGTCGCCCATGTAGTCCTCGGGCGTGGTGACCTCGACGGCCATCATCGGCTCGAGGATGGCGGGGTCCGCCTTGCGGGCCGCCTCCTTGAGCGCCATCGAGCCGGCGACCTTGAAGGCCATCTCCGAGGAGTCGACCTCGTGGTACTGGCCGTCGAGCAGCGTCAGCTTGATGCCCGTGAGCGGGTAGCCGGCCAGCACGCCGTACTGCATGGCGTCCTGGGCACCGGCGTCGACCGACGGGATGTACTCGCGCGGGACGCGACCGCCGGTGACCTTGTTGTCGAACTCGTACAGCGCACCATCGGCCGTGTCGAGCGGCTCGAGCTTGATGATGACGCGGGCGAACTGACCCGAACCACCGGTCTGCTTCTTGTGCGTGTACTCGTACTTGTCGACCGTCCTGCGGATGGTCTCCCGGTACGCGACCTGCGGCTTGCCGATGTTGGCCTCGACCTTGAACTCGCTCTTCATGCGGTTCACCAGCACCTCGAGGTGCAGCTCACCCATGCCGGCGAGGATGGTCTGACCCGTCTCGTCGTCGAGGGAGACCTGGAACGTCGGGTCCTCCTCGGCGAGCTTCTGGATCGCCGTCGACAGCTTCTCCTGGTCGGCCTTCGTCTTCGGCTCCACCGCGACCTGGATGACCGGGTCCGGGAACGTCATCGACTCGAGCACGATCGGCTTCTGCGGGTCGCTCAGGGTGTCACCGGTGGTGGTGTCCTTGAGGCCGATGACCGCGTAGATGTGGCCGACGAGGGCCTCGTCGACCGGGTTCTCCTTGTTGGCGTGCATCTGGAAGATCTTCCCGATGCGCTCCTTGCGGTCCTTGGTCGAGTTCACGACCTGGGCGCCGGAGGCGACCCGACCCGAGTACACCCGGATGTAGGTCAGCTTGCCGAAGAACGGGTGCGCAGCGATCTTGAAGGCCAGGGCCGAGAACGGCTCCTCCTTCTCGGGCTTGCGGCTGGCCGGGGTCTCCCCGTCGGTCAGCGTGCCCTCGACGGGCGGGAGGTCGATCGGCGACGGCAGGAAGTCGATCACCGCGTCGAGCAGGGGCTGGACGCCCTTGTTCTTGAACGCCGAACCACACAGCACGGGGTACGCGCTGCGCAGGTTCACGATCTTGCGGATGCCCTGCTTGATCTGCTCGACGGTGA
Organism: Pseudonocardia sp. SCN 73-27; assembly: GCA_001725415.1. Lineage (GTDB taxonomy): Bacteria > Actinomycetota > Actinomycetes > Mycobacteriales > Pseudonocardiaceae > Pseudonocardia. Next base: position 84,729 of record MEGH01000010.1, on the reverse strand, counting down.
ACTCCTCGCCGCCGAGGTATGCCTCCATGAGGTCGTCGTCGGTCTCGGCTACGGCCTCGACCAGCGCGGTGCGGTACTCCTCCGCGCGGTCCTTGAGGTCGGCCGGGATCTCCTCGACGGCGTAGTCCTCGCCCTTCTGGACCTCGCCGCGCCACGTGAGGGCGCGCATCTCGACCAGGTCGATGACGCCGATGAAGTCGTTCTCCGAGCCGATGGGCAGCTGGATCGGCAGCGGCTTGGCGCCGAGCCGGTCCTGGATCGTGCCGACGGTGAAGTAGAAGTCCGCGCCCAGCTTGTCCATCTTGTTGACGAAGCAGATGCGGGGGACGTCGTACTTGGTGGCCTGCCGCCAGACCTGCTCGGACTGCGGCTCGACCCCCTCCTTGCCGTCGAACACGGCCACGGCCCCGTCGAGCACCCGCAGGTTCCGCTCCACCTCGACGGTGAAGTCGACGTGCCCGGGGGTGTCGATCAGGTTGATCTGGTGGTCTTTCCAGAAGCAGGTGGTCGCGGCGGACGTGATCGTGATGCCGCGCTTCTGCTCCTCCTCCATCCAGTCCATCGTGGCCGCGCCGTCGTGGACCTCACCGATCTTGTAGTTGATCCCGGTGTAGAACAGGATCCGCTCGGTGGTGGTGGTCTTGCCGGCATCGATGTGCGCCATGATGCCGATGTTGCGGACCTTGCCCAGGTCCGTCAGCACGTCCCGTGCCACTGTCAGCTCTCTCCCTCAGCGGTTGGCGCGGACGATCGGGCCCGTCACCAGCGGTAGTGGGCGAAGGCCTTGTTGGACTCCGCCATCTTGTGCATGTCCTCGCGCCGCTTGACGCTGGCGCCGAGGCCGTTGCTCGCGTCGAGGAGCTCGTTCATGAGTCGCTCGACCATGGTCTTCTCGCGGCGCTGCCCGGCGTACGACACCAGCCAGCGCAGGCCCAGCGTGGTCTGCCGGGTGGCGCGGACCTCGACCGGGACCTGGTAGGTCGCGCCACCGACACGGCGGCTGCGGACCTCGAGGGCCGGCTTGACGTTGTCCAGCGCGCGCTTCAGCGTCACGACGGGGTCGGTGCCGGTCTTCTCCCGGGTGCCCTCGAGCGCGGCGTACACGATGCGCTCGGCGAGGGAGCGCTTGCCGTCCTTGAGGACCTTGTTCACCAGCTGGGTGACCAGCGGTGAGCTGAACACGGGGTCGGAGACCAACGGCCGCTTCGGGGCGGGACCCTTGCGGGGCATCAGCTCTTCTCCTTCTTCGCGCCGTACCGGCTGCGGGCCTGCTTGCGGTTCTTCACGCCCTGCGTGTCGAGCGAACCGCGGACGATCTTGTAGCGGACGCCGGGCAGGTCCTTCACACGGCCGCCGCGAACGAGCACGATGCTGTGCTCCTGCAGGTTGTGGCCCTCACCCGGGATGTAGGCCGTGACCTCGATCAGGCTGGACAGGCGGACGCGGGCGACCTTGCGCAGCGCGGAGTTCGGCTTCTTGGGGGTCGTCGTGTACACGCGCGTGCAGACCCCGCGGCGCTGGGGGCTTCCCTTGAGCGCGGCGGTCTTGGTCTTGGCGACCTTGTCCTGGCGGCCCTTGCGGACCAGCTGCTGGATCGTGGGCATGGACCGTGTGCTTCTTCCCGTCGGCGTGCTCGGCTGTACTTGCTCGTTCTGCCCGGGGCACGAGGAACCCGGAGGCTCCCGTATCCCGAGGTCGGGCGTGTCGCGCTCGGTGAACCCCACTCCAGGGCGGGGAAACCCTGACGGGAGTCCGAGCGGCCGCGGCTGGACCGATCGGCACTGCCAGAACCCCGGGGGGCCGGCGCGCCGGGACGACAGCACACGGAGCTACCCGACCATGGTCGAGCGCAAGACAACAGAGTACCCGCCCTCTGACGAGAGGGTCAAAACGGGTCCGATGTCGGCGACGCTGGGTCCCCGCAGCGTGCCCGACGACCGCTGTCCTCGCAAGCCGACTCACCCGCTCGCCGCTCGCGAACGCCCGCTCGTCGCACCTCAGGACATGCGAATCCCCTGCTGTCGACGTCCTCAACGCCCCTGGGCGGGGAATGATTCCCGATCACCGGCCGGATCCACGCGGTGATGCGGCGCGGCCCCCGAGCTGACCCGGGTGGGGCGGTCGGTGATCCGGCCCACCCCGGCGGCGAACGCCGCACCCGTTGCCCGGCAACGGAATCCGACCCTGAACGGTCACCGCCACGCCATCCGCCCGACACCTCGGCGTGGCCCGGGAACGCCGAACGGGGCCGGACACCGCCACGGGAGAGCAGTGTCCGGCCCCGTCCGGGACCGTCCTCGGGGCGGGGCCCGCCGTCGCAGGCCCCGTCACGCTTCCTCTTACCGGAAGTCGCGCCCGAAGTCGTAGTCGTCCAGCGGCACCGCGGCACCGGTGCCCGTGCCGAACACGTCGGGGCTGTAGTAGCCGTCGTCGTAGTTCGGCAGCGCGTAGGCGGCCGCACGGGCCTCCTCCGTCGGCTGGACCTGGATGTTGCGGTACCGGCCGATACCCGTACCCGCCGGGATCAGCTTGCCGATGATCACGTTCTCCTTCAGCCCGACGAGCTTGTCGCGCTTACCGTTGATCGCGGCATCGGTGAGGATGCGGGTGGTCTCCTGGAACGAGGCCGCGGACAGCCACGACTCCGTCGCCAGCGAGGCCTTGGTGATCCCCATGAGCACCGGACGGCCGGAGGCCGGCTCGTTGCCCTCGGCGACCACACGACGGTTCTCCGACTCGAACTCGCCACGCTCGGCGAGCGCGCCCGGCAGGAACTCCGTCGCACCCGAGTCGATGATCGTCACCCGGCGCAGCATCTGCCGGACGATGACCTCGATGTGCTTGTCGTGGATGTCCACGCTCTGCGTGCGGTACACCTTCTGGACCTCGGCGACGAGGTGCAGCTGCACCTCGCGCGGGCCCATGACACGCAGCACCTCGTGCGGGTCGGCCGTGCCCTCGAGGAGCAGCTGGCCCACGTGCACGTGGTCGCCGTCGGCCAACGGACGCTCCTGGCCGTCGACCGTGGTCATCGCGAGCCACTGCCGCTTGGACAGCTTCTCGTAGACGATCTCCTCGCCACCGTCGTCCGGGGTGAGGGTGATCTTCCAGAAGCGGTCGCCGTCCTCGATGCGGATGCGGCCGTCGACGTCGGCGATCGGCGCCTTGCCCTTGGGGACCCGGGCCTCGAAGAGCTCGGTGACACGGGGCAGACCGGTCGTGATGTCGTCGCCCGCGACGCCACCCTGGTGGAACGTACGCATCGTCAGCTGCGTGCCGGGCTCACCGATCGACTGCGCGGCGACGATGCCGACGGCCTCGCCGACGTCGACCAGCTTGCCGGTGGCCATCGAACGGCCGTAGCAGGTGGCGCAGATGCCGGTGGCCGACTCGCAGGTCAGGGCGCTGCGCACCTTGATCCTGCGGACGCCGGCCGCGACCAGCGCCTCGAGGGCCGGGTCGCCGAGGTCGCCGCCGCGAGCGACGATCACCTCGCCGTCGGGGCCCACGACCTCCTCCGCGGAGCAGCGCGCGTACACCGACGTGCGGATGTAGCGGTGCGGGATGATCGTCCCGTCACTGGTCTCCTCGGTGACGGTCATGGCGACCGAACGCGACGTGCCACAGTCGATCTCGCGGACGATGACGTCCTGCGACACGTCGACCAGACGACGGGTGAGGTAGCCCGAGTCGGCGGTCCGCAGCGCGGTGTCCGCCAGACCCTTGCGGGTGCCGTGCGTGGAGATGAAGTACTCCAGCACCGACAGGCCCTCACGGAAGTTGGCCTTGATCGGGCGGGGGATGTACTCACCCTTGGGGTTCGCGACCAGACCACGCATACCGGCGAGCTGCCGGACCTGGGTCATGTTGCCCGCGGCCCCGGACTTCACGATCGTGGGGATCGGGTTGTCCTCGGGGAAGTTGTCCTCCATGGCCTTGGCGACCTCTTCGGACGCCTGGGTCCAGATCTTGACCATCTCGTCGTTGCGCTCCTGGTGGCTGAGTGCACCACGCTGGTAGCGCTTGTTGACCTGGTCAGCCTTGGCCTCGTAGCCGTCGAGGATCTCCTGCTTGTTCGGAGGAACCACGACGTCGTCGATCGCCATCGTCACACCGGACCGGGTGGCCCAGTAGAAACCGGCGTCCTTGAGGCGGTCGAGGCACTGCGCGACCTCGGTCATCGAGTACCGCTCGGCCAGGTCGTTGATGATCGCGGCCTGACGCTTCTTGGGCAGCGGCTCGTTGACGAACGGGTACCCCGTCGGGAGCAGCTCGTTGAAGAGCACGCGACCCAGCGTCGTCTCCGCCAGCCAGACCTCGCCCTCGGGCACCTCGATGCCGGGGATCGGCTCGACACCGGGGAGCCGGATCTTGATCGGCGCCTGCAGGTGGAGGACCTTGCGGTCGTAGGCCATGATCGCCTCGGACACCGAACCGTAGACGTTTCCGTCGCCGGTCGCACCGGGGCGCTCACGCGTCAGGTGGAACAGACCCGTGACCATGTCCAGACGCGGCATGGCCAGCGGGCGACCCGACGCCGGGGACAGGATGTTGTTGCTCGAGAGCATCAGCACCCGGGCCTCGGACTGCGCCTCTGCCGACAGCGGCAGGTGCACGGCCATCTGGTCACCGTCGAAGTCCGCGTTGAACGCCTCGCAGACCAGCGGGTGCAGCTGGATGGCCTTGCCCTCCACCAGCTGCGGCTCGAAGGCCTGGATGCCGAGGCGGTGCAGCGTCGGCGCACGGTTGAGCAGCACGGGGTGCTCGGAGATGACCTCCTCGAGCACGTCCCACACCTGCGAGCGTCCGCGCTCGACCATCCGCTTGGCGGACTTGATGTTCTGCGCGTGGTTGAGGTCCACGAGCCGCTTCATGACGAACGGCTTGAACAGCTCCAGCGCCATCTGCTTGGGCAGGCCGCACTGGTGCAGCTTCAGCTGCGGGCCGACGACGATGACCGAACGGCCCGAGTAGTCGACACGCTTGCCGAGCAGGTTCTGACGGAACCGGCCCTGCTTGCCCTTGAGCAGGTCGGACAGCGACTTGAGCGGGCGGTTGCCCGGACCGGTCACCGGCCGGCCGCGACGGCCGTTGTCGAACAGCGCGTCGACGGCCTCCTGCAGCATCCGCTTCTCGTTGTTGACGATGATCTCGGGCGCGCCGAGGTCGATCAGTCGCTTGAGGCGGTTGTTGCGGTTGATGACGCGGCGGTACAGGTCGTTCAGGTCCGACGTCGCGAAGCGGCCACCGTCGAGCTGCACCATGGGGCGCAGGTCCGGCGGGATGACCGGGACGCAGTCGAGCACCATGCCCATGGGCGAGTTGCCCGTGGCCTGGAACGCCGCGACGACCTTGAGCCGCTTGAGGGCGCGGAGCTTCTTCTGCCCCTTGCCCGAGCGGATCGTCTCGCGCAGGTTCTCGGCCTCGGCCTCGATGTCGAAGGTCTCCAGCAGCTTCTGGATCGCCTCGGCACCCATGGAGCCGGTGAAGTAGTCGCCGTAGCGGTCGTAGAGCTCGCGGTAGAGCCCCTCGTCCGCGATCAGCTGCTGGACGTCGAGCTTGGCGAACGTCGTCCAGATCTCGTCGAGACGGTCGAGCTCGCGCTGCGCCCGGTCACGGAGCTGGCGCATCTCGCGCTCGCCACCCTCCTTGACCTTGCGGCGGACGTCGCTCTTCGCGCCCTCGGCCTCGAGCTCGGCCAGGTCACCCTCGAGCTTCTGGGCACGGGCCTCGAGGTCGGTGTCGCGACGCTGCTCGACCTTCTTGCGCTCGACGGTCATCTCGTTCTCGAGCGTCGAGAGGTCCTGGTGGCGCAGCTCCGCGTTCACCGTGGTGATGACGTACGCGGCGAAGTAGATGATCTTCTCGAGGTCCTTGGGGGCCAGGTCGAGCAGGTAGCCCAACCGGCTGGGGACACCCTTGAAGTACCAGATGTGGGTGACGGGCGCGGCCAGCTCGATGTGGCCCATCCGCTCACGGCGCACCTTGGCGCGAGTGACCTCGACGCCGCAGCGCTCACAGATGATGCCCTTGAAGCGGACGCGCTTGTACTTGCCGCAGTAGCACTCCCAGTCGCGGGTCGGACCGAAGATCTTCTCGCAGAAGAGCCCGTCCTTCTCCGGCTTCAGGGTGCGGTAGTTGATGGTCTCCGGCTTCTTGACCTCGCCGTGCGACCACTGGCGGATGTCCTCGGCGGTGGCCAGGCCGATGCGCAGCTCGTCGAAGAAGTTGACGTCGAGCACTATGTGAGTCCTCTGTTCCTTCGTTACTCGGCTCTGGGCAGGGTCAGTTGACGACGTCGTCGACGGTCATCGAGTCGGAGCCCGGACGGCTGGACAGGTTGATGCCCAGGTTCGCCGCGGCCCGCTCGAGGTCCTCGTCGTCGGTGTCGCGCATCTCGATGGCCGCACCGTCGCTGGACAGCACCTCGACGTTCAGGCACAGCGACTGAAGCTCCTTCAGCAGCACCTTGAACGACTCCGGGATGCCCGGCTCGGGGATGTTCTCCCCCTTGACGATGGCCTCGTAGACCTTGACCCGGCCCACCACGTCGTCGGACTTGATGGTGAGCAGCTCCTGCAGCGTGTATGCCGCGCCGTAGGCCTGCATCGCCCAGCACTCCATCTCACCGAAGCGCTGGCCACCGAACTGGGCCTTACCGCCGAGCGGCTGCTGGGTGATCATCGAGTACGGACCCGTGGAACGCGCGTGGATCTTGTCGTCCACCAGGTGCGCGAGCTTCAGGATGTACATGTAGCCGACCGCGACCGGGAACGGGTACGGCTCGCCGGAACGCCCGTCGAGCAGCTGGGCCTTGCCGTCCGGGCCGACCATGCGGTCGCCGTCGCGGTTCGGCAGCGTCGACGCGAGCAGACCGGTGATCTCCTGCTCCTTCGCACCGTCGAACACCGGCGTGGCCGTGTTCGTGTTCGGCGCGACGGAGTAGAGCTCCTCGGGCATCTTCGACGCCCACTCCGGCTTGCCCTCGATCTCCCACCCGGACTTGGCGATCCACCCGAGGTGGGTCTCCAGGACCTGGCCGATGTTCATACGACGCGGGACACCGTGGGTGTTGAGAATGATGTCGACAGGCGTGCCGTCGGGCAGGAAGGGCATGTCCTCGGCGGGGAGGATCTTGCCGATGACGCCCTTGTTGCCGTGGCGACCGGCGAGCTTGTCGCCGTCCTGGATCTTGCGCTTCTGGGCGACGTAGACCCGGACCAGCTCGTTGACGCCCGGGGCGAGCTCGTCGTCGTCGTCGCGGGAGAAGACCCGGATGCCGATGACCTTGCCGTTCTCGCCGTGCGGCACCTTCAGCGACGTGTCGCGCACCTCGCGCGCCTTCTCGCCGAAGATCGCACGGAGCAGGCGCTCCTCCGGGGTCAGCTCCGTCTCGCCCTTGGGCGTGACCTTGCCGACCAGGATGTCGCCGGGCTGGACCTCGGCGCCGATCCGGATGATGCCGCGCTCGTCGAGGTCGGCCAGGACCTCCTCGGAGACGTTCGGGATGTCCCGGGTGATCTCCTCGGCGCCCAGCTTGGTGTCGCGGGCGTCGATCTCGTGCTCCTCGATGTGGATCGACGTCAAGACGTCGTCCTGCACCAGGCGCTGCGAGAGGATGATCGCGTCCTCGTAGTTGTGACCCTCCCACGGCATGATCGCCACGAGGAGGTTCTTGCCGAGCGCCATCTCGCCGTTCTCGGTGCACGGACCGTCGGCCAGGACCTGCCCGACCTCGACCCGCTGCCCCTCGTCGACGATGGGCTTCTGGTTGTTGCAGGTGCCCTGGTTCGACCGCCGGAACTTGTTGAGGCGGTAGGTCTGGCGGGTGCCCTCGTCGGCCATGACGGTGATGTAGTCGGCGCACAGCTCCTCGACCACACCGGCCTTCTCGGCCACGAGCACGTCGCCCGCGTCGACCGCGGCACGCAGCTCCATGCCCGTACCGACGAGCGGGGACTCGCTGCGCAGCAGCGGGACCGACTGACGCTGCATGTTCGCGCCCATGAGGGCGCGGTTCGCGTCGTCGTGCTCGAGGAACGGGATCAGGGCCGTCGCGACCGACACCATCTGGCGCGGCGAGACGTCGATGTACTCGACGCCGGCCGGGGTGATGTAGTCGACCTCGCCACCCTTGCGGCGCACCAGGACGCGCTCCTCGGTGAAGGAGCCGTCGTCGTTGAGCGGCGCGTTGGCCTGCGCGACGACGTAGCGGTCCTCCTCGTCGGCGGTCAGGTAGTCGATCTGCTCCGTCACGACACCGTCGACGACCTTGCGGTACGGGGTCTGGATGAAGCCGAACGGGTTGACCTGCGCGAACGTCGAGAGCGAGCCGATCAGGCCGATGTTCGGGCCTTCAGGGGTCTCGATCGGGCACATGCGGCCGTAGTGCGACGGGTGCACGTCGCGGACCTCGAAGCCTGCCCGCTCACGGGACAGACCACCCGGGCCCAGCGCGGACAGACGCCGCTTGTGCGTCAGACCGGCCAGCGGGTTGTGCTGGTCCATGAACTGCGACAGCTGGGAGGTGCCGAAGAACTCCTTGATCGCGGCCACGACGGGCCGGATGTTGATCAGGGTCTGCGGCGTGATCGCCTCGACGTCCTGCGTCGTCATGCGCTCGCGGACGACGCGCTCCATCCGGGACAGGCCGACACGGACCTGGTTCTGGATGAGCTCGCCGACGGTGCGCAGGCGACGGTTGCCGAAGTGGTCGATGTCGTCGGTCTCGACGGGGACGGTCTCCCCGGGGATGCCGGCCGCACCGGTGCCGCCGCCGGGCATCGAGGTCTCGCCGGCGTGCAGCCGGACGAGGTACTCGATGGTCGTGGCGATGTCCTCCTCGGTCAGCGTGCCGACCGAGTTCTCGATGGCCAGGCCCAGCTTCTTGTTGGCCTTGTAGCGGCCGACCTTGGCCAGGTCGTAGCGCTTGTCCTTGAAGAACAGGTTCTCCAGGAGGGTCTGCGCGCTCTCCCGCGTGGGCGGCTCACCCGGACGCAGCTTGCGGTAGATGTCGAGCAGCGCCTCGTCCTGCCCGGCGGTGTGGTCCTTCTCCAACGTCGCCATGATCGTCTCGGAGAACCCGAAACGCTCCTGGATCTGCTCGTTGGTCCAGCCCAGCGCCTTCAGCAGCACCGTGACCGGCTGCCGGCGCTTGCGGTCGATGCGGACACCGACCGTGTCGCGCTTGTCGACATCGAACTCGAGCCACGCCCCGCGGCTCGGGATGATCTTGACCGAGTAGACGTCCTTCTCGGTGGTCTTGTCGATGGCGTGGTCGAAGTACACGCCGGGCGAACGCACGAGCTGCGACACGACGACGCGCTCGGTGCCATTGATGATGAACGTGCCCTTGTCGGTCATCACGGGGAAGTCACCCATGAACACCGTCTGGCTCTTGATCTCGCCGGTGGTGTTGTTGGTGAACTCCGCGGTGACGAACAGCGGGGCGCCGTAGGTCATGTCCTTGTCGCGGCACTCCTCGACGGAGGCCTTGACCTCGTCGAAGCGCGGGTCCGAGAACGACAGGGACATGGAGCCGGAGAAGTCCTCGATCGGAGAGATCTCCGTGAGGATCTCCTCGAGACCACCGACAGGGCTCTCGTCACCGGCGTCGATACGACGCTGGAACCAGTTCTCGCTCCCGATCAGCCATTCGAACGACTGGATCTGGAGGTCGAGGAGGTCGGGCACCTCGAGCGGTTCGCGGATCTTCGCGAACGACACCCGGGTCGGCGCACCCGGGAAACTCGGGTTTGCCGAGACGGCGGAGCCGGGGGTCGCAGTGGTCACGGTGGCGCGGGAGACAGCCAAGATGCGTCCTTCCGAGAACTACGCTCTCGTCTGGCGTACACCGACCCTCAGGCGCTACCGTCTGCTCGTCCCGTCCGGGCGGGAGGTCCGGACAGGCGATCGTCGGGCTGGTCGAGGATCGATGGACGCCGTCTATTGTCGACGCGTCGCCTCTGACCAGGTTCCGAGTCCGCGGCCGGAACCAGCCCCGATCGGGGAGACTCTCGACAGCGCGCACACGTCACCTGGGCGGAGGCAGCGCAAAGAAGCAGTCTAGCCGCAAACGCAGCCGCTGTCGAGATGGGTATCCGAGCCTCTCGGCTAGGGAACCATCGAGACCTAAGAGTGACCTGACAGGCGCACCGAGTCAAGGCTCTACCCGTCGGTAAGTGGTCTGTTTCGGCGGACGACCGGCAAGCGCCCCCGTCGAGCGGTGCGCCGGACTGCAGCCTCCCGGCCTGCGACAACCCCTCGCGGAGGCCCGGCGACCGCCCGACGGGTCGGCCCCCTCCACGCTCCGACCGCTCGTCCGAACGACGGGCGGTACCCCCGTACGCCGCGGCCCCGCCACGGTCACGCAGCGCGACGGTGCCCACCTTGACACGGGAACAGGGGCACCTGACGATCGGCCGCGACGGCCCGATGCAGGTGCATCAGCCGCCCGGGACGGCGCCACCGTGGTCGCCGCCGAGTGCGAAGGAGCCCGATGACCGCGTACGCCGACAAGCCGTGGACCGCGCTCTACGAGGCGGGGAAACCCGACACGGTCACGGCCGCGTACCCCGACGCGCTGAGCATGTTCCGCGGAGGCGTCGAGGCCGACCCCGACGGCGTCGCGATCCACTACTTCGACGGCAGCCTCACCCGCCGCGACGTCGACACCCTCTCCGACGCCTTCGCCTCCGCCCTGCTCGACGCCGGCCTCGAACGCGGCGGCCGCGTCGCCCTCTACCTGCAGAACGTGCCCCAGTTCGTGATCGGGCTCGTCGGCATCTGGAAGGCCGGGGGTATCGCCGTCTCGGTCAACCCGATGAACCGCGAACGCGAGGTCGAGCTCCTGCTCAACGACTCCGGATCCACCGTCCTGGTGACGCTGGAGTCGCTCTACCGCGACGTCGCCGCGTCGGTGGTCGAGCGCACCCCGGTGCGCACCGTCGTCACCACCTCGGAGCTGGAGTACCAGTCCCGCAACGATTCCCGCCTCTTCTCCGGCGTCACCCGCATCCCCGCGAAGGAGCAGACCGCCCCCGCGGGAGTGTCCGTCGTGGACATGGCCGAGCTGCTCGAGCGCTTCCGCGGCACCACCCCGCCGCCCGTCACGCTCGCCTCCGACGACGTCGCGATGCTCACCTACACCTCCGGCACCACCGGCCCGCCCAAGGGCGCCATGAACGGCCACGGCAACATGACGTTCAACGCCGAGGCCTTCCGGCACTGGTGCTCCATCGGCCCGAGAGACGTCGTCTACGGCGTCGCGCCGCTGTTCCACATCACCGGGCTCGTCGCCGGAATCGCGCTCTCCATGCTCACCGGTGCCCCGCTCGTGCTGTTCCACCGCTTCGAACCCGGCGTGGCCGTCGACGCCGTCCGCGAGCACCGGCCCACCTTCACCGTCGCGTCCATCACCGTCTACATCGCGCTCATGAACGTCGACGGCGCCACCGCCGACGACTTCTCCTCGATGACGAAGCTGTGGTCCGGCGGGGCGCCCATCCCGCCGTCGACGGTCGAGGCCTTCCAGCGCCAGTACGGCCGCTACATCCACAACATCTACGGCCTCACCGAGACCACTTCCCCCAGCCATGCCGTCCCCCGCGGCGCGACCGCTCCCGTCGACGAGACGTCCGGGGCCCTCTCGGTCGGGCTCCCCTGGTTCGACACCGACTCCCGCATCGTCGGCGACGACGGGCAGGAGCTGGCGCCCGGCGAGGTCGGCGAGATCGCGATCCGCGGGCCCCAGGTCGTCCCCGGGTACTGGAACAAGCCCGATGAGACGGCGAAGACGTTCCCGGACGGCGAGCTGCGCACCGGCGACGTCGGCTACATGGACGACCAGGGCTGGTTCTACATCGTCGACCGCAAGAAGGACCAGATCAACGCGGGCGGGTACAAGGTGTGGCCCCGCGAGGTCGAGGACGTCCTCTACGAGCACGAGGCCGTCCGGGAGGCCGCCGTCGTCGGCGTGCCCGACGAGTACCGCGGCGAGACCGTCAAGGCGTTCGTGAGCCTGCGCCCCGGCCACGACGTCACCCCCGCCGAGCTCATCGCGTTCGCCAAGGGGCGCATGGCCGCCTACAAGTACCCGCGCCAGGTCGAGGTGCTCGACGAGATCCCCAAGACCGCGTCGGGCAAGCTGCTGCGCCGGGAGCTGCGCGGGCGCTGAGCCCCTCCCCCGACGCCACGAACGCCGAAGGGCGGCACCGGAACCCGGTGCCGCCCTTCGGTTGTGAAGCGGTACGACGTCAGCTCAGGCTGACCTTCGCGCCGGCCTCCTCGAGCTTCGCCTTGGCGGCCTCGGCCGCGTCCTTGGCGACACCCTCGAGGATCGGCTTCGGGGCCGACTCGACGAGGTCCTTGGCCTCCTTCAGGCCCAGGCCCGAGACGAGCTCGCGGACGACCTTGATGACCTGGATCTTCTTGTCACCGGCGGCGTCGAGGACGACGTTGAACTCGTCCTTCTCGGCCTCGGCCTCGGCGGGGGCGCCACCGGCAGCGGGACCGGCAGCGGCCACGGCGACGGGGGCGGCGGCGGTGACCTCGAAGGTCTCCTCGAACTTCTTGACGAACTCCGACAGCTCGATGAGCGTGAGCTCCTTGAACGCGTCGAGCAGGTCGTCGGTGGACAGCTTCGCCATTGTCGGCTCTCTTTCTCGGTTACAGCTTCGGGTGGGGTGATCGGCTCTCGCCGGTCACCGAGTTACTCGGACGCCTCGGCGTCGGACTCGCTCGCGGCCTCGGCGGCGGGGGCGTCCCCACCCTCGGCACGCTTGTCGGCCAGGGCCTGCGCGAGACGCGCGACCTGCGACGCGGGCGCCGCGAACAGGCCGGCGGCCTTCGCCAGGTTGCCCTTCATCGCGCCGGCCAGCTTGGCCAGCAGGACCTCACGGGACTCCAGGTCGGCCAGCTGGTTGACCTCGGCGACGGTCAGCGGGCGACCGTCCATGAAGCCGCCCTTGATGACCATGCCCTGGTTCGCCTTGGCGAAGTCGCGCAGCGCCTTGGCCGCGTCGACGGGCTCGCCCTTGACGAAGGCGATGGCCGTCGGGCCGGTCAGCAGCGCGTCGAGACCCTCGACGCCTGCGTCCTCGGCCGCCCGCTTCACCAGGGTGTTCTTGGCAACGCGGTACGTGGCGTCCGGGCCGAGCGAGCGGCGCAGCTCGGTGAGCTGGGCCGTGGTGAGGCCGCGGTACTCGGTGACCACCGAGGCGGTCGCGCCCCGGAACCGGTTGGCGATCTCGTCGACCGCCTCGACCTTGTCGGGTCGGGCCATCCCTGTGCCTCCTCTCGGTGTCGGTGCGATCCACCGCCTCCGACTCCCGAGGAAACGACGAACGCCCCGGCGCAGGAGCGCACGGGGCGTAGGGGCACACGATTGCGGCCCGGGAACCTCGTCCTCCTGCGCGGGCCGCCCGTGTGCACGGGACCTTCGTACGGCTCCGGGACACTCGCCCCGGACCCGCAGACCTGCGGTCTTCGGTGGAACCGTCGTCGAGGGTACGCGCCCGGCCGCAGGCCGCGGAGAGCGGGGTACCCGCTCGGGACTGCGCGAGCACGGTCGTGAGCGGTAGTGGTCGCCATGGCGATCACTACCGCTCACAACGTCCTACAGGACCTGCACGTCCGCGATCTTCCAGACGCCGTCGACCAGCTTGCCCGTGACGGTCAGCCGGCCCGCGGACGCCGCCTGGGTCTGGCCGTCGGTCGAGGCGGCCTTGGTGGCCTGCTGGTCGACGAACACGACCGCGGTCGCGGTGTCACCGTGGATCTCGCGGACCGCGATCTGGGAGATCGTGGCGGTCACGACGGCCTGCTGCTGCGTGCCGAGGTTCCGGACCTGCTCGAACAGCTTGTCGTAGTCGGCCTGGAAGTCGGGGGTGATGACGTCGCGGGCGGCCTTCTCGTTCTGGTCGAGCCGGGTGTAGTCGAACGAGTAGACCTTCTTCACCGCGTCGCCGAGCTGCTGGGACACCTGGGCGGTGGTGGCGACGTCGACGAGCGCGGCGTTCTCGGCCGCGGGCGAGTGCGCGGTGCGCCACCAGGAGACGCCCATGAACACCGCGGCGGCGAGCAGCACGACCGCCACCGCCGCGACCAGCGCCGTCGCCTTCCGCGTGGTGGCGACGGGCAGTCGGTCGAGCAGCGAGCCCTTCCGGGGCTCGTCCTGCCCCGCGACCTCGCCGGCCTCGACCTCCGCCGAGTCCTCCGGCACGTCGATCTCTTCCGAGGGCTCCTCCGAGGGCTCCTCCACCTCGTCGACGGCCTCGGGGCGGCGCGCACGGGCCGGGACGACCGCGGCGACCCCGCGGGGGCGCGAGCGCCGGCGGGTCGGGGCGGTGCGGGTGGGCTCGACGTCGGCCTCGGAGGCGAGCGTCTCGGTGGTGACGGGCTCGGGGCCCCGGTCGTCGGCGGGGCGAGGGGTGGTGCCCGCGGGGACGCGGCCCGCGACGCGGGGGGCGCGTATGCCGGCGGGGCGGCGGCGGTGGGTCGGGGGCATGTCGGTGACCTCCTGGGAGTCGGTCGACCTCGGGGACCGGGGCGGATCGCGGGACCGGGCTCAGCCGGTCGCGCCGCCGACCGGGGCGATCTTGACGACCTTCCAGCCGTCGTCGGTGCGCTTCATCTGCATCTGGAGGCGCTGCCGGGTGGGCGGGGTCTTGCCGCCGTCGTCGAGGGCGACGTCCATTCCGACGATGACGCGCGCCGTGCCGGCCCGTTCGTCGAGCTCACCGACGGCCGCGTCGGTGACGGTGCCGTGCGCGCTCGCCGGGAACTGCCCGATCATCTGCGCGTACTGGTCGTGGCTGGTGCGGAACTCGTCGAGCTGGGCGTCGGCGGCGACGGACTCCCACCGGGCGAGGGTGGCGTCGGCGTCGTTCTTGTCGACGGACGTGACCGTGGTGGCGGCCTGCCGGGCGGCGACGAGCGCGGCGTCGCGGTCGTCGGCGAGGCGGGTGCTGCCGCTGGTGGCGGCGACGATCCACAGCACCCCGGTGACGAGCACGAGGACGGCACCGACGGCCACGGCGATCGAGAGCCCGCGGCGGAGCCCGGACGAGGGCACCGCGGCGGCCGTGTGACCACCGGAGTCCGAGGCGGAGGTGTCGGGTCGTTCCGGGGCGTGCGTCGTCATCGGGCACTCCATCCGGCGGCGGGGAGCCGGCCATCGGGGACTGCGTTCACTCTGTTGAGCACGGGTCCAGGGATCATCGCTGGTCAGGGTTCGAGGATCTGCGCCGGGGTGGTCAGCGGGATGCGCCACGGGTCCGGGTCGGAGCCGGCGGGGAGGATCTGGCCGGCGCCGCCGCTGCGGGTGCCCGGGGGCGGCTTCGGCGTCGAGGCGCGCGGGACGTTCTGCGCACCGCGGACGTCGCTGGGGCTGCCGGGCGGTTCGGCGCAGTAGGCCTTCGCGTTGACGGGGGTCTCCGCGACGTCGTTGCCTGCGCGGCGCTGGGTGGTCTCGTAGCCCTTGGCGCAGACGATGGGGTCGAAGAGGTTGACGGCGAGGCCGAGGTGGGCGGTGCCGTCGCCGGGGACGACGGTGTAGCCGCTGGCGACGACGCCGGGGTAGGTGACGAGCAGCTGCCGCAGCCCGGCCTGGCGGGGTTCGGCGACGCGGCTGACCGTCAGCAGGTTGTCGATGACGGTGCCGAGCCCGCTTCCGTTCTCCGAAAGCAGCGCGGAGACCTGTTGCGCCGCACCGGGTCCGGCTTCGATGAGCCGTCGCAGGTCGGGGTCGGACGTCTTCAGCTGGGCGGCGAGCAGCGCGAGGTTGTGGCTGAAGTCGGTGAACTGGCCGGAGATGTCGTTCTGCGTGGTGAGGACGGTGCGGCCGTCGGCGAGCAGCGCTTTCGTCTGCGGGAGAGCGTTCACGGCGGCGCCCGTGAACTCGTTGGAGGAGTCGAGCAGCTGGTGCAGTGGCTGGGCGGTGCCGGCGAAGGCGGTGCCGAGCTGGTCGATGACGGTGCGCAGGGAGTCGAGCGGCACGGAGCGGACGAAGTCGTCGAGGCTCGCGACGAGGTCGTTCACCGGGACCGGGACCGACGTGCGGTCGACGGGGATGACCGAGCCGGACCCGAGCATGGCGCCGCCGGCGGTCTGCGGGGTGAGGTCGACGTACTGCTCGCCGATCGCGGAGAGGTTGCGGACGGCGGCGCGCAGGTCGGCCGGGATGTCGGGCGCGGTCCTGCGGATGTCGAGCCGGACGTCGACGCCGTCGGCGGTGACGGTGAGGTCGCCGACGCGGCCGACGCTGACACCGCGGTAGGTGACGTCGGCCCCGGAGAAGATGCCGCCGGAGTCGGCGAGCTTCATCGTCACGGGGTAGGTGGTGGCGCCGAAGACGTTGCCGAGCCCGGCGTAGCGGAAGCCGACGTAGCCGACGCCGAGCAGTGTGACGGCGAGCAGCGCGATGAGCTGCAGCTTGACGGTGCGGGTGATCACCGGCCACCTCCGAGGATGCCGCCGAGCAGCCCGCCGCCACCCGGGGGCGCGGTCGTGGTGCCGGGCGGGGGGCCGGGTGTGGTGGCGTCGGCGGGCGGCGGTGGGGGCGGCGACGTCTGCGGGGTGTCCGGGGTGAGCGGTGTCGGGACCTCGCCGAGCAGCGGGAACGCGGGCCGGTTCGGGTCGCCGCCGAGCAGCGGTGCCAGCAGCGCGGCCGTCCCGGGGAGCTGGTTGAGCAGTGGGGCGTCGGGCCCGACGAGGGGTTCGCGCGACCGGGACAGGTTGTCGAGCAGGTCCTTGAGGTCGAGGTCGGCGCGGACGTAGAGGTTGGCGTAGTCGCCCGCGAAGGCGGGGACGGCCGCGTCGGTGAACGGGAACGTGCCCAGCATCTCCAGGGAGTCGGGCAGGTTCTGCCCGGACTCGGCGAGCTTGGCCAGGGTCGGCTGCAGGGCGCGCAGGTCGGCGACGAGGTCGTCGCGGCTGCGGTCGACGACGTCGGTCGCGACGCCGGAGAGCCGGTCGAGCGCCTTGAGCATGTCGACGAGCTGTTCGCGCTGGTCGGACAGCTCCTTGATGCCGGGGCCGAGCTGCTGCAGGGCGTCGGCGATCTGGCCGCGGCGGTCGGCGAGGGTGGCTGCGAGCCTGTTGATCGAGTCGAGCGCGCGGGTGATCTCGGACTTGTGGGCGTCGAGGGTGCCGACGAGGGTGTCCAGGTTGGTCAGCAGCGACCGGATCTCGGGCTCGTTGCCCGAGAGGGCCTTGTTGAGCTCGGTGGAGATCGTCTTGATCTGGCCGACGCCGCCACCGTTGAGCAGCATCGACAGCGCGCCCAGGACCTCCTCGACCTCGGCGGCGCGGCCGGTCGCGGCGATCGGGATGGTGGTGCCGTCGCGCAGGGTGCCGGTGGCGCCCTGGGTGGGCGGGGCGAGCTCGACGAACTTCTCACCGAGCAGGCTGGTGGCGCGGACGGTGGCGCGGCTGTTGCCGGGCAGGGTGACGCCGCGGTTGACCTTCACCGTGACCAGGGCGTTCCAGGTGGTGGGGTCGACGCGGATGTCGGACACGCTGCCGACGGACACGTCGGCCACCTTGACCAGCGACTGCGGGACGAGGTCGGCGACGTCGGCGAACTGGATGGTCACGGTGTAGGGATCGTCACCGAGGTCGGCGCCACCGGGGAGGTCGACGCCGCGCAGCCCGCCGGAGAGGACCCCGCAGCCCGACAGCAGCAGCGCGGCGGCCCCGAGCAGGGCGACGAGCCGGGCCTTCATCGGCCACCTCCGAGCAGGCCGGGGAGCAGACCGGGCGCGATGGTCGTGGTGGTCGGCGGTGGTGCCGTCCGGGTCGCGGTGGTCGGCGGGGGCGCCTGCGTGGCGGGGGCGAGTGCCAGCCCGGGCGGCGGGTCGAGCGGCACGGCCATGGCCGGGAACGGCGGCACCGTCCCCTGCTGCAGCGACGTGATGACCGCGGCCGCGCTGGGCAGCGGCACCGTCCCGGAGATGACGGGTTCGAGCGCGTTGCAGGCGTCGGTCAGGTTGGCCGGGACCGGGCCGGAGCGGCGCAGCATCGTGCACAGGAACAGCACGGGCGGGAACGTCAGCTCGTTGATGTTCGCGCGGGTGTCGAGGGTGCCCGAAGCGCCGTTGTAGGTGTTGGCGAGGTTGCCGACGGCTGTGGGTGCGACGTCGAGGATCTCGGCCAGCGCCCGCTGCTCGTCCGCGAGCACGCCGGTGACCTCGGTCAGCTTGTCGACGTTCGACCTGAGCGCCTCGCGGTTGTCGGCGATGAACTGCTGCACCTCGCCGAGGGCCAGCGACAGGTCGCGCAGCGCGCCGCCGAGGTCCTCGCGCTGGTCGGCGAGGATCTTGGTGACGGAGTCGAGGCGGCCCGCGAACTCGCGGACGGTGCCGTCGCTGTTCTTGAGGGTCTCGGTGAACTTCTGCAGCTCGGTGATGGTGCCGAACAGGTCGTCGCTGGAGCCGGAGAGCGTCGTCGACAGCTGGCCGAGGTTGTGGATCGTGTCGTTGAGGGCCTGGCCGTTGCCGGCGAGGTTGGCGGCGCCGACGTCGAGCGCGTCGGACACCGCGCCCTGCTTGTTCGCGCCGTCGGGGCCGAGGGCACGGGCGAGCTCGGTGGCGGTGCGGCTGAGGTCGTCGACGCCCAGCGGCACCGCGGTGCGCTCCAACGGGATGACGGCGCCGTCGGACATCTCCGGGCCGGACGTCCACACCGGGGTGAGCTGGACGTAGCGGCCGGTGACGAGACTCGGCGAGATGACGACGGCCTTCACGTCGGCGGGGAGCTTCACCTCGTCGTCGGTGATCGTCATGTCGACGCGCACCTGCGTGCCCTCGGGCGTGACCTTGTCGATGGTGCCGACGCCGACGCCGAGGACGCGGACGGAGTTGTCGTCGAAGAGTGCGGACGCGTTGGTGAAGTACGCCGTGATCTTGCGACCCGGCTGACCGGTGACCAGCCAGATGCCGGCGGCGAGCAGCACCGCGATCACCGAGACGAGCGCGACGAGCTGCATGCGGGACCTGTCCCGGGCCCATTCCGGCATGTCAGCATCCCCCCGGGTTGAGCGGGCCGATGCTCGGTGTCGGGAGCAATCCGCAGACGTAGTTGTCGAACCAGCGACCGTTGCCGACGGAGTTGGCGAACAGCCGCACGAACACGGCTTCCTTCTCCAGCACCTGGGCGAGGTTGTCCTGGTTGCGCTGCAGGACCTCGACGACCCGGTCGAGGGCCTCGAGGGTGGGGCGCAGCTGCTCGGTGTTGTCGGCGACGAGCCCGCGCAGCTGCTCGGACAGCGCGCGGGTGCCCGACAGCAGCGTGGAGATGGCGTCACGACGCTGCTGCAGCTCGCCGAGCAGCAGGTTGCCGTCGGACAGCAGCTGGTCGATGTCGCCGCGGCGGTTGGCGAGCGTGGTCGACAGGGTGCGGGTGCCGGCCAGCAGGCTGCGGAGCTGGTCGTCGCGGCTCGCGATCGTCGTCGACAGCCGGGTGAGGCCGTCGAGCGCACCGCGGACCTCGGGCGGAGTGTCGCGGAAGGTGTCGGCCAGCGTGGTGAGGCTCTTCGCGAGCTGGTCGGTGTCGAGCTGGTCGAGGGTGCCGGACAGCCCGTTGAAGGCCTCGACGACATCGAACGGCGACGCGGTGCGCGAGCGCGGGATGACCGTGTCGGGGTCGAGGTCGTTGCCGCCCTGTGGGTCGAGCGCGAGGTACTTGGCGCCGAGCAGGGTGCGGATACCGATGGACGCGGTGGTGCGGTCGCCGAGCCACGCGTCGTCGACCTGGAAGGTCACGAGGACGTGGTCACCGTCGAGCTCGACGCTGCGCACCCGCCCGGTCTCGACGCCGGCGACGGTGACCTTGTCGCCGGGCTGCAGGCCCGCGGCCTCGGTGAACTCGGCGGAGTAGGTGGTGCCGCCGAACAGCGACGGGCCGTTGAAGGCCAGGAGCCCGGCGACGAGCAGGACGACGATGCCGATCGTGGCGAGCGCGACGGGCCGCTGTGACAACGTCACGAGCCACCTCCGAGGACAGGGAGGTTCGGCAGCTGCGTCGGGATCGGCAGGTTCGACGGGGCCGGCAGCAGGGGCGGGCTCTCGCCCCCGGAACCGGACGGGTCGGCCCCGCAGCGCGGCGCGTCGGACTGGAAGACGGGCAGCTCCTGCGCGGGGACCAGGCCGCCGATGCCGACCGACCCGGAGAGCCCGCAGAGGTAGAACTGGAACCAGCTGCCGTAGCTGGCTGCCCGGCCGAGCTTGTTGAGCTTGTACGGGGCGAACTGCAGGAAGTGCTCGATCGTCGGCTCACCCTGGTTCAGCTGGTCGGACAGGTTGCCCAGCGACGCGATGTCCTGCTTGAGCGCGGGCCGGCCCTCCTCGAGCAGCCCCGCCGTGGTCGTGGTCAGGTCGCCGAGGGACGCGATGGCGTCACCGATCGGCTTGCGGTCCCCTGCCAGCCCCGACACCAGCTCGCGCAGCGACACGATGAGGTCGTCGAGCTGCTGGTCGTTGTCCGACACCGTCTGCAGCACCGCGTTCAGGTTGTCCACGACCTGGCCGATCACCTGGTCGCGGTCGGCGATCGTGCTGGTCAGCGACGCCGTGCTCGACAGCAGGCTGTCGATCGTGCCGCCCTGACCCTGCAGGACCTCGACGATCTCCATCGACAGCTTGTTGACCTGCTCCGGGTCGAGCGCCGCGAACAGCGGCTGGAACCCGTTGAACAGCGTGGTCAGGTCGAGCGGCGGCGTCGTGCGCTGCACCGGGATCTCCCCGCCCGGCGGCAGCGGCACCGGGTTGCCGCCCTCGCCCTGGGCGAGCGCGAGAAAGCGCTGCCCGATCAGGTTCTTGTAGAGGACGGCCGCGGTGACCGAGCCGGGCAGCCGCTGCGCGGAGTCGACGCTGAACTCGACCTGGGCGAACCGTCGGTCGACGATCTCCACCGAGTCGACCGTGCCGACCACGACGCCCGCGATCCGCACGTCGTCGCCCGCGAGCAGGCCCGACGCGTCGGTGAAGCGGGCGCTGTAGGCGGTGCGCTCCCCGCCCTGGGAGTTGGCGATCGTCAACGCGAGGACCGTGGTGGCCAGGGCGGTGACGACGGCGAACACCAGGAACTTGACCAGCGGTGCGACGGGGACACGGCTCACGTCAGCGTCACCTCGCTGCCGCGGTACAGCGGTCCGACGAGCATGCTGCTCCACGCCGGGACCTGCCCGGGCGGGACGCCCTGCTGCACGGCCACGACCTCGGAGACCATCTGCCGGTCGGCAGGCGAGTTGGCCAGCCCCATCCCGGTCCGCCACGACGCCGGCTCGTTGTTCACCGTCCCGCCGCGGACCCCGTTCCACGACTGGCGGCCGTCGTAGGTGCCGAAGGTGTTGACGCCGAACGCCTCCGGGTTGCCGACGGGGTTGCCCACCGCGGGCGGTGAGGGCTTCGACCCGTCGCGGAACGGCCCGTCGGGCGGGGACTGCGCGCCCGGGTAGGTGATCGGGTAGCAGCGCGGGCCGCGGTCGTCGAGGTAGCGGGGCTCCTCGCCGGGGCTGTACTTGCCCTTGTTGTTGGTGATCTCCAGCGTGATGTGGATGCCCGGGTGGGCGGAGCCCTCGCCGAACGCGTTGTCGGCGAACGGGATCAGCCCGGCCATCTGCTGGAAGAAGCACGGGAACTCGGGGGCGTAGCGGGCCAGCGACTCCAGCGTGGGCCGGCTCGACGCCGACAGCGCGACGATGTTGTCGCCGTTGGCCCGCAGGAAGCCCGTCAGGTCGTCGGAGGCCCCGGTGACCGACGACGCGAACGCCTGCAGGTTCGCGCTCTCGTCGACCAGCGTCCGGCTCGTCGTCGTCAGGTCCTCGAGGGCGTCGAGCAGGTCGGGAGCGGCGCCGTTGAGGTTGTCGGCGTAGTCGGCGAGCTGGGTGATGTCGGCGGTCAGGTCGGGCAGGCTCGGGTTCAGGCCTTTCACCAGCGTGTTCAGCTGCACCAACGTCCGGCCCAGCTCCTCGCCGCGGCCCGACAGCGACTGCGACAGCGCGCCCAGCGTCGTGGCCAGCTTCTGCGGCTCGACGTCGCGCAGCAGCGGCAGCAGCCCGTCGAGGACCCGTTCGAGCTCCCGCGCCGTCTGGCTTCGGTCCTCGGGGATGACGTCGCCCGCCTGCAGGTGCCTGCCCGTCGACGCCGTGGGCGGCACCAGGGACACGTACTTCTCGCCGAACAACGTCTTGGGCAGCAGCCGCGCCGACACCCCCGCCGGGACCGCGGCGATCTTGTCGGGGTCGAGGCTCATGCTGACGGTGACGACGCCGCCGCTGGTGGAGATGTCGTCGACCTGGCCGACGACCATCCCGCGGACCTTCACGTCGGCCCGCGTCGCCAGCTGCGTGCCCGCCTTGTCGACCTGCAGCGTCACCGGCACGCCCGACCGGAACGACCCCGCGTACTTCGCGACGGCGAGCCCGACCAGCAGGACCATCACCGCGACGAATGCGACGCCCTGCAGCACCTTGCGCGTCGACCTCATCCGGCCACCTGCACCGACGTCGACGTCCCGTAGATCACCAGCGTCAGGAAGAAGTCGAGGATCGCCGTCGACACGATCGACAGCCGCACCGCCCGGCCCACCGCCACACCGACACCGGCCGGGCCGCCCTTGGCGCGGTAGCCGTAGTGGCAGTGGATCAGGATGATCACCGTGGCGAACACGATGACCTTGAGATAGGAGAACAGCACGTCGCTGACCGGGAGGAACAGGTCGAAGTAGTGGTCGTACGTGCCGCCCGGCAGCCCGTTGATCACCGTGACGTTGAGCCGTGAGGCGACGAAGCTGGCCAGCAGACCGATCGTGTACATCGGGATGACAGCGACGATCCCCGCGATCACCCGCGTCGTGACCAGGAACGGCACGCTCGGCACCGCCATGACCTCGAGCGCGTCGACCTCCTCGGAGATCCGCATCGCGCCCAGCTGCGCGGTGAACCCGGCGCCGAGCGTCGCCGTCAGTGCCGCCGCCGCGACCAGGGGCGCGATGTCGCGAGTGTTGAAGTACGCCGTGATGAAGCCGGTCAGGGCCTCGACGCCGAGCGAGTCGAGCGCACGGAAGCCCTGCAGGCCGACGAGCGAGCCGACGAACAGCGACAGCGCCGCCATCACGCCCGCCGTGCCGAGGATGACGATCAGTGCGCCCGACCCGAAGCTCACCTCGGCCAGCAGCCGGGCGATCTCCTTGCGGTACCGGCGCAGCGTGCGCGGGATCCACGCGATCGCCCGCGCATACAGCGACAGCTGGTCGCCCAGCTCCTCGAGCTGGTCGAGCGGGCCGCGCATCGCGCGCCGGGCCCGGGTGCCGATCGAGGTGGCCATCAGACGCCCTTCGGCGGGACGATCTGCAGATACAGGGCCGTGAGCACGAGGTTGATCAGGAAGACCAGCACGAACGAGATGACGACGGCCTGGTTCACGGCGTCGCCCACGCCCTTCGCGCCCGGCGGTGGGTTGAGCCCGCGGTACGCGGCGACAACGCCGGCCGTGAAGCCGAACAGGGCCGCCTTGATCTCCGACACCACGATGTCGGACACCTGCGCGATCGCGGAGAAGCTCGCGACGTAGGCGCCCGGCGTCCCGCCCTGGATCACGACGTTGAAGAAGTAGCCGCCGCCGACGCCCACGACCGTCGCCAGCCCGTTGAGCACCACGGCCGTCACCGTCATCGCGAGGACCCGCGGCACGACGAGCCGCTGGATCGGCGAGATGCCCAGTACCTCCATCGCGGCGATCTCCTCGCGGATGGTGCGGGCCCCGAGGTCGGCACACACGGCGCTGCCGCCGGCGCCGGAGATCAGCAGCGCGGTGACGATCGGCGCGGCCTGCTGAACGATCGCCAGCACGCTGCCCGCGCCCGTCTGGCTCTGCGCCCCGAACTGGCGGGTCAGCTCGGCCAGCAGCAGCGCGATCGTCGCGCCGAACGGGATCGTGAACAGTGCCGTCGGCAGCGCCGAGACCTTGGTGACGAACCAGGTCTGCTCGATGAACTCGCCGAGCTGGAACGGCCGTCTGAACGTCATCCGCACCACGGAGGCGCCGAGCGCGAACAGGTTGCCGACCGGGGTCAGGGCCCGGGTGACGAGCGTCGGGGAGGTCATGACGAGCGGTGCCGCCCCTCGTCCACCACAGGGATTTGCGCGGTGGGCTGGTCGACGGCCGGCATCCACTGCGTCGGCTGCTCGTAGGACTCCCGGATCGCCTCCTGGGCGGCGTACGGCAGCGTGTGCATCATCGACTCGACACGCTCCCGGCGCCTCCCGACGGCGCGCCGCTGCGGCAGCCCCGCCGACGGTTCCAGCTGCGGCTTGAGCGGCGGCAGCCCGTCGAGGTCGCCCGCCTCGGCCATCTCCCGCTCGGCCTGCGCGGTGTCCTTCTCCTCGCTCATCCCGATCGGGCCCTGCCGCCGCCCGTTCAGGAACTGGGATACGACGGGCTCCTCGCTGGTGAGCAGGACCTCCCGCGGCCCGAACATCGCCAGGTGCTTGCGGTAGAGCATCCCGATGTTGTCCGGGACGGTCTGCGCGGTGTTGATGTCGTGCGTGACGATCAGGAACGTCGCGTCGGTCTGCGCGTTCAGGTCGATGATCAGCTGGTTCAGGTAGGCCGTGCGGACCGGGTCGAGGCCCGAGTCGGGCTCGTCGAACAGGATGATCTCCGGGTCGAGCACCAGCGCCCGGGCCAGCCCGGCCCGCTTGCGCATCCCGCCGGAGATCTCACCGGGCAGCTTCTTCTCGTCGCCGGTGAGGCCGACCATCTCCATCTTCTCGGCGACGATGTCGGAGATCTTCGACTCGGCGAACTTCGTGTGCTCCCGCAGCGGGAACGCGATGTTGTCGTACAGGTTCATCGAGCCGAACAGGGCGCCGTCCTGGAACAGCACCCCGAACAGCTTGCGCAGCTCGTACAGCCGCGTCTCCGAGCAGTGCACCAGGTCGGTGTCGTGGATGACGATCGAGCCCTTCTCCGGCTTGAGCAGCCCGATCAGGGTCTTCAGGAACACCGACTTGCCGGTGCCCGACGGGCCCAGCAGCACGCTCACCTCGCCCGGAGGCAGCGTGAGCGACACGTCCGACCAGATGTTCGCGCGCCCGAAGGACTTCGACAGCCCGTCGACCTTCACCTCGACACCCGGCACGCGACGCGCCTCCATTCGACCATGAATGCGGTAGACCGCCGCGGGTGCTGGGGAGCGCGCAGTCGGCTACCGACAACCGGTCAACGAGGCTGGTCGAGGTGGGTTACTGACGAGTTGTGGTCCCGTCGCCAAGTTGGTCCGAACGGAGGGCGTGTTGCGGCCGGGTGCCGGAACCGTCACTGCCCTGAGTCACCGGACACCCCTTCGGGAACGTCCCGAGTCCCTCGACCGTGAATCCCGTCGGGTAGCTGCGCACCCCCGGCAGGTCGCGGAACATGCTGGGCTCCGTCCGCACCGGCATGAACCGGACGAACCACCCTCTCGCGCGGAGAGCCCTGCGCGACAACACTTCCACGACCTTCGGCGGCGACGGGTAGGCAAGCGCCCGGCGCAGCGGCGCGTCCATCAGGGACCGCGCGAACGCGTCCACCGCCGGACGCGGCGCCAGATGGTTCGGCGGGAACGTCGCCAACAGGGCCAGCGTCGCGTCGGCCACTGCCCGCGACCCCGGGTCGTAGGCGAAGTGCGCGGCCTCGTACTCGTCGAGCAGCGTCTCGAAGTCCTGCCACGTCGCCGGGATGTCCGGGATGTTCATGTGGCGGCCCAGCTCGCGGTAGTAGTTGGCCGACGCCACCTTCTCGGCCTCGGTCAACCGCCGCCAGCCGTAGGAGTCGAGCCAGCGGATCGGCGTCACCACGAACGTCGACAGCACGTAGCGCATGTCGTCGTCGGAGATGTCGTAGGACCGGTGCATCCCGTTGATCCGACGGACGGCCGTGCGGCCCTCCTGGGAGGACAGGCCGTGCTCCAGCACCGCCTCCAGCAGCAGGCCGGTGTCGTCGTAGCGCTTCTGCACGCGACTGGTGAACTCCCCCGTCGTGTGCAGGAGCCTCCCGATCGACGGCACCGCGTACGTCCGGAACAGCGCGAAGCTCAGTGCCTGGTTGATGTCCCACGGGAACTCGTACAGCGACAACTGCCGGTAGATCTCGTGGAAGTCCTTGCCGGGGTCGAGCCGGGCGAGCGCGTCGCGCCGCTCATGGCGCTGCCGCAGCAAGTTCACGGGAGTCCTCCACATGGAACCGCTCCTCCAGTGCCTCCGGCGAGGCGTCGACGTCGATCACCGCGAGATCCGCCCCCCGCGCCGACTCGATCGCCCCGAGGCGGCGGCCCAGCTTGTCCATCGCGTACTCGGCGAGCTCGTTCATGTCGACGCCGAAAGGCACCTGCCCGCCGTCCTGCTCGACCTTGTCGAACGTGCCCGTGACCACGCCCATCGACGGCACGATCAGCTCCTGCATCCGCTCGTCGACCACGTCGTACATCGCGTCGTCGGCGGCGACGTGGCGACGGCAGGTGAACGTCCCCCACGCCATGTGGCGCCGCTCGTCGTCACCGATGTGCTTGATGACCTGCTGCATCCCCGGCAGGATGCCGCGGCTCGTGCAGATCTTCGCCCACGTGAAGTACCCCGTGAGCGCGAGCGTGCCCTCGACGATGTGGTTGTAGGTCACCGACGCCCGCACCTGGTTGCGCGGCGACGGGTCGTCGGCCAGCGCGTACAGGCTCGCCGGCAGCGCCTTCGTGAAGATCTCCATGTAGTGCTCGTTGAACTCGATGTAGGAGTGGAGGTCGTCGGTCATCCCGACGGCGTCGAACCAGCGCCGGAACGCGTCCGTGTGCTTGGCCTCCTCGAAGACGAACTGCGTCAGGTACATCTCGTCCGCCAACCGGCCCTCCGCGGCCATCGCGGCGACGAACGGCTGCAGATCCTGCGTCACCGACTCCTCCCCCGCCATGAACTGCGCGGCCAGGGCGAAGGTCCACCAGCGCTCGTCGTCGGTCATCGCAGCGATGTCGCGGGCGTCCTGGGAGAAGTCGATGTCGGCCGGGTTCCACTGCTTGGCGTTGCCCTTGGCGAACAGCCGCATCGGGAAGGAGTCCCGGTTGAGCCCTCCGCGGCCGAGGCTCGCGAAGCCGTTGCGCTTGCCGTGCTCGATGCTGCGCGTCATTGCGCTCTCCCCCGAATCAGTAACGGATCAGGCCGCGGATGTTGCGGCCCGCGCGCATGTCGTCGTAGCCGCGGTTGACGTCCTCCAGCGCGTACTCGGCCGTGATCAGCTCCGCGAGCTTCAACTGGCCGGTGTTGTGCAGCTCCAGCAGCCGTGGGATGTCGTGCTGACTGTTCGCGCTGCCGAACATCGCGCCCTTGACCTGCTTCTCGTAGACCGTGAGGTCGAGCAGCGACATCGTCGCCGTCTCCTGTTCGTGCGGCGCCAGCGCCGTCACGACGACCCGCCCCCGCTTCCCGACGAGCTCCAGCGCCGGCTGCACCATCTCGCCCTCGGCGACACCCGTCGTGATGATCGCCGCGTCGGCCAGCCGGCCTCGGGTCAGCTCCGACACCAGCTCCCACGCCGCGTTCAGGTCGGGCGCGGTGTGGGTCGCGCCGAACACCGTCGCCTGCTCCCGCTTGAACTCCACCGGGTCCACCGCGACGACGTGACGGCACCCCGCGATCCGGGCACCCTGGATCGCGTTGGCCCCTACCCCGCCGACGCCGATCACCACCGCGGTGTCGCCCGCGCGCAGATCGGCAGTCTTCGTCGCCGAGCCGTAGCCCGTCGTCACACCGCAGCCGACCAGCGCCGCGAGGTGCAGCGGGAAGCCCTCGTCGATGGGCACGACCGACTTCACAGGGACGACGGTGTGCTTCGAGAACGTCCCCAGCAGGCACATCTGACCGATGTCCTCGGCGCCCGAGTGGAAGCGGTACGTGCCGTCGAGCTGCGGGCCCAGCGTGGCGCCGGCGCCGTCGTCGCACAGGTTGGTGATGCCGCGGACGCACCATGTGCAGCGCCCGCACGACGGCAGGAACGCCAGCACGACGGGATCGCCGACCGCCACCTCGGTGACGCCCTCGCCCAGCGCGGCGATCCGCCCCGCACCCTCGTGGCCGCCGACGATCGGCAGCCCCACCGGCAGCTGGCCCGTCACCAGGTGCTCGTCGGAATGACACAGGCCGCTCGCCGTCAGCTCGACGAGCACCTCACCCGGGCCCGGCGGATCGAGGTCGACCTCGCCGACCTCCCACTTCCCCCCGACCTCCCACAGCACCGCTGCCGTCGTCCGCATGGCGGGAAGCATGACCCCCATCACGTCGCTTGCACACCGGTTCACCCGCGCCTGCGCTGTCCCGCGGGTGCCACCACCCGTTCGCGTGACCTCCCGGCCCCTGCAAGAACCGGCGGCCCGGCTCAGGCCGGGGGGAGCGGGAGGCTCAGGCGGGCGACGAGGCCGCCGCCGTCGCGGGGCAGCAGGGTCAGCTCCCCGTCCATCGACGTCACCAGCGCTTCGACGATCCACAGTCCCAGCCCTGCGGTGCCCCGCCGCTCCCCCAGCGCGACACCCTTGGCCGTGACGATGCCCTCCTGACCTGCGGGAAGTCCCGGACCGCGGTCGCGGACCTCGGCGGTCAGGCGGCCGCCGGCGTGCGCGAGGACCAGCTCGACGGGGGCGTCGGCGCCGTGCCGGGCGGCGTTCTCGACCAGGTTGGTGAGGAGCCGACGCAGCCGTTGGGGGTCGGCGCGGACGGCGGCGTCCGGCGGACGGACGGTCGCGACCCGGCGCGCGGGGTCGACACCGGCCGCGTCGAGGACGGCAGCGGCCAGCTCGGCGAGCGGGACGGCACGGTCACGGACCCGGCCG
The DNA here is from genome assembly GCA_001725415.1 of Pseudonocardia sp. SCN 73-27. Taxonomy (GTDB): domain Bacteria; phylum Actinomycetota; class Actinomycetes; order Mycobacteriales; family Pseudonocardiaceae; genus Pseudonocardia. Next base: position 55,881 of record MEGH01000010.1, on the reverse strand, counting down.
AGCGGGCTGCCGTCGGTCAGCGCCAGGTCGGCGAGGCCGTCGAGCATGTCGTCGAGGTGGGTGGCGTGGTCGGCGAGCAGGGTGAGGGCGCGGTCGCGGGCGGGGCCGTCGAGACGCCCGGCCGCGAGGTCGGCGGCCAGCGCGGACAGCGACGCGACCGGCGTGCGGAACTCGTGGAGGACGACGCGGACGCCGTCGACGCGGGCGCGCTGGGTCTCGACGAGCCGGGCCCGCACGGCGCGTTCGGCCTCGGCGTCGCGGGCCTGCCGTTCCAGGAGCCGCACGAGCACCCCGACCAGGACGACGAACGAGACGAGGAAACCGGTCCACCAGGCACCGGCGAGGAACCGCTCGCCCAGGGGCACGTCGGCATCGGATCCGACGACGGCGGCGACCGTGTAGGCCAGCCCCAGCAGCAGGGCGCCGACCCGGCCGGCGACGGCCCCTCCCCGCACGGCGGCGGCGATCGCGACCAGGGGCAGCGCGGCGACCATGATGCTGTCGGCACCACCGGTCCACGCGCAGCCGACGACGACGAGGAGCCCGTCGACGACCGTCACCAGCCAGGGCGGGAGCAGAGGGCGGCCGCGCCAGGTGGCGACGGTCTGCGCGACGGCGTAGCCGGTGGTCGCGGCGACGAGGACCCATGCGGCGGTGAGCATCCCGCGTGCCAGCTGGGGCCCGATGACCAGCGCGAGCGCGACAGCGGCGACGACGAGCAGGCGCAGGACGGACGTCGTCCACTGTTCGTCGGTGGCTCTGTCGTGTGGGCTGTCCTGCCGCGGATGCACGCGCCGACAGTAGGGTCACGCCGTGCAGGACGGTCGGCACGTCGTCGTCATCGTCGACGACCATGCCCTCTTCGCGGAGGGCCTGGCGTTGCTGCTGGAGTCGCGCGCGGGTGACGCGTTCGTCGTGGCGGGGTCGACGACGGCGGGTGAGGAGGCCGTCGCGCTGGTCGGCAAGCACGCGGCCGACATCGCGATCGTGGATCTCGCGCTGCCGCCGCTGGGCGGGGTGGAGACGATCCGCCGGGTGAAGGCGGCGTATCCGGCGACGCGGGTGCTGGCGTTGTCGGGTACCGAGGACCTGGAGCTGGCGGCCGCGGCGCTGCGCGCGGGTGCCGACGGCTATCTCGGGAAGTCGGCCGATCCGCAGGTGCTGGTGGCGCCGCTGCTGGCGTTGGTGGCGGGGGTGCGGGTGGTGCGCGCCGAGCTGCTCGACGCGCTGCTCGTCGCCGCCGACCGCACGGCGGACGGGCTGCTGGAGAGGCTCACCGAGCGCGACGTCGAGCTGTGGACGATGCTCGCCCGCGGGTGCGAGACCAGCGAGATCGCGCGACCGCTGCTGGTGAGCGAGCGGACGGCCAAGCGGATGATCGCGTCGTTGCTGCACAAGCTGGGTGCGGCGAACCGAATCGAGGCGGCGGCGCTGGCGGGGCGGGCGGGTCTGCTGGACGAACCCCGCTGACGGCCCAGCCGGGCCAACCGTGGCCCGATCAGGGAGTCGTGCGCGGGGCCCGGCGTCGGACAGACTGCCCGGCAGTCGACGGGAGGAGTCGCGCCGTGGCGGCGTTCGCGAACGAGGACGAGGTCTACCGGTTCCTGGGCGGGGTGTTCCGCATCGGGATGGAGAACCCGGACCTGGTGGCCAAGCTGAAGCCGTCGGGCGTCGTGCTGCGGGTGACCTACACCGACCCGGATGCGGTGATCACCGTCGACATGCCGAACGCCGAGCTGCACACCGGTGCGGGCCAGGGGCCGACGCCGAACGTCGAGCTGTTCATGTCGGCCGACACCGGGAACAGGTTCTGGTTGGGCAAGGTCGTGCTGCCGGTGGCTCTGGCGAAGGGACAGGTGCGGGCGAAGGGGCCCGTCGCGAAGCTGTTGACGGTGCTGCCGCTGGCCAAGGGCCTGTTCGGGCCGTACCGGCAGAGCCTCGAGGAGGCCGGGCGCGCGGACCTGCTCGACGCCTGAGAGGGACGCCTGTTCGGGTGACTCCGCAGGTCATGGGCGTCGTCCCCGCCGATACTCCCGGCGGAGGCGATCATGGACGTGGTGTGGCTCGACGTGCAGATGTGGACGCCGTTACGCGGCCACATGCACCCGTTCACCGACATCGAGTGCGACGCCCCCGAGCCGTTGCCGGAGGTGCCGCTGGTGTGGGAGCAGTGGGCGCTCGACCACCTCGCCGCGGTCGCGATGCACGACAGGTGGCAGCCGGGTCGCTACCACTACACCGCCGAGCGTCGCGACCGTGGCGGTCACGCGGTGGAGGTCTTCGCGCGCGGGTACTGGGAGTGGACTCCCTGAGCGGCGCGCGTGTCGGTGGTGTGCTGTGGGCGGGCGGCGGCCCGGGCCAGCCGTGAGCCCAGCGCCGCCAGGTCACCGATGAGCGTGTGCCGGCGCGGTGGCCGCTCGAAGGCGTCGTCGCCGGTGCGTTCGCGGCTGTCGGCGCCGTAGCGGGTGGCCGCTGCGGCGAGGGCGGTGAGGACCAGAACGAGAACCAATAGTGGTGTCATGCCTCTATCGTGTCTACGATTGGCCTGGTCCGGCATAGCCAATTCGGAGAGAGTGGCCCGTCATGCCCCATGACGACCTGGAACGGCGCATCGGCGCCCAGACGTTCGCGCGCATCCTCGGCGCGTGGCGTCCGCCCGAGGGCCGCGCCCTGGCGTCCGCGCTGACCGACCAGATCCGGCTCCTCGTCCTCGACGGCCGACTCCCCCTCGGTACCCGCGTCCCCGCCGAACGCGAACTCGCCGGCGCCCTCGAGGTGAGCCGCACGACCGTCGCCACCGCGTACGAGTCGTTGCGCGAGAACGGGTTCCTGCACAGCCGGCGCGGCTCCGGCAGCTGGACCCGGCTGCCCGACGCCCGGGCAGGCGAACAAACCCCACCGCTGGGGGCGTTCACGCCGGTCCACGACGACACCGTCCACGACCTGGCCTTCGCCGCGCTCCCGGCGCCGCTCGACGCGGTGCGGGCCGCCGCCGCGGCCGCCGTCGGCGACCTCGACGCCCACCTGAGCAACCACGGCTACGACGTCACCGGCCTCCCCGTGCTGCGCGCCGCCATCGCCCGCCGCTACACCCAGCGCGGCCTGCCCACCACGCCCGACCAGATCCTCGTGACGTCCGGCGCGCAGAACGCGATCGCGCTCGTCCTCAACGCGCTCGTCACCCCGGGCGACCGGGTCCTGGTCGAGCACCCGACCTACCCCAACGCGCTCGACGCGATCCGTGTCCGCGGCGGCCGGCCCGTGCCCGTGCCCTTCACCGCCGACGGCTGGGACCTCGACCAGGTCACCGCCGGGGTCCGCGACGCCGCGCCCCGGCTCGCCTACCTGATCCCGGACTTCCAGAACCCCACCGGCCACCTGATGCCGCCCGACGACCGGGAGGCGCTCGTCGCGCTGGCCCGGCGCACCGGCACGACCCTCGTCATCGACGAGACGCTCAGCGAGCTCCCCCTGTCGGTGCCGCAGCCGGCACCGTTCGCCACCTTCGGCGGGGCCGCGGAGTCGTCGCTGGTCATCACGGTCGGCTCGGCGTCCAAGATCTTCTGGGGCGGTCTGCGCGTCGGCTGGATCCGGGGCCCGGCGGCGACCATCCGCAGGCTGGCGTCGGTCCGGCCGGCCATCGACCTCGGCGGCGCCGTCCTCGACCACCTCCTCGCCGCCCGGCTGATCGACGACATCGCCACCGTCGCCGACGCCCGCCGGACCGAGCTGCTCGCCGCCCGCGACCACCTGCGTGGCCGGCTCGCCGAGCTGTTCCCCACCTGGACCTCGGCCCGCCCCGGCGGCGGCCTCAGCCTGTGGCTCGACCTCGGCGCCCCGGTGTCGAGCAGGCTCACCTCGGCCGCCCGCCGCCACGGCGTACTCCTCGCCGCCGGGCCCCGGTTCGGCATCGACGGCGCGTTCGAACGCAACCTGCGGCTGCCGTTCACCCTGCGCCGTGACCGCATGGACGCTGCCCTCGACGACCTCGCCCAGGCCTGGTACGGCCTCGACGGCGCTGTCGTCACCGGTGACCAGGATCCCATCGCCGTCGCGTGAGACCGCCGTCGCATGAGACCGCCGTCGCATGAGGCGCGACCGTCCCTGATCTAGGGTCGGCGCAAGGACGTCGGTGCGGACGAAGGAGTCGGTGTGGGCAAGGGGCCGCTGGCAGGACTGAGAGTCGTCGAGCTGGCCGGGATCGGGCCGGGACCGCACGCGGCGATGATCCTGGCCGACCTGGGCGCCGACGTCGTCCGCATCGACCGCCCCGGTGGCCTGCAGCTCGGCGACAGCTCCGCCGACGTCGTGCAGCGCGGCCGTCGCCGCGTCGTCGCCGACCTCAAGGACCCCGCCGGCCGCGAGACCGTGCTCGGCCTCGTCGAACGCGCCGACCTGCTCATCGAGGGCTACCGGCCCGGCGTGACCGAACGCCTCGGCGTCGGCCCCGACGACTGCCTGCGGCGCAACCCCCGCCTCGTCTACGGCCGCGTCACCGGCTGGGGGCAGGAGGGCCCGCTCGCCGACCGGGCGGGCCACGACATCAACTACATCTCCCTCACCGGGGCGCTGCACGCCATCGGCCGCGAGGGCGAACGGCCCGTGCCGCCGCTCAACCTCGTCGGCGACTTCGGCGGCGGCTCGATGCTGCTGCTCGTCGGCGTCCTCGCCGCGCTGTGGGAGGCGAAGAGCTCCGGCGAGGGCCAGGTCGTCGACGCCGCCATGATCGACGGCGCCAGCATCCTCGTGCAGATGGTGTGGTCGCTGCTCGCGCAGAAGCTGTGGACCGACGAGCCCGACGCCAACCTGCTCGACGGGCACGCCCCGTTCTACGACACCTACACCTGTTCCGACGGCCGGCACGTCGCCGTCGGGGCAATCGAGCCGCAGTTCTACGCGGCGCTGCTGAAGGGCCTCCAGCTCGATGGGGAGGACCTGCCGCACCAGCTCGACCGCAACGGCTGGCCGGTGGTCCGGGCCCGGATCGCCGGGGTGTTCGCCTCCCGGACCCGCGACGAGTGGGCCGACGTCTTCGCCCCCACCGACGCCTGCGTGACCCCGGTGCTGTCGTTCGCCGAGGCCGCCGCGCACCCGCACGTCACGGCGCGGGACACGATCGTCGAGCAGAACGGCGTCCCCCAAGCGGCGGCCGCCCCGAGGTTCTCTCGCACCCCGGGGGCCGCGGGCGCGACCGGCGCCGAGACCGTCGACGCCGCCGCCGTCCTCATCGACTGGGCCTGACAACCGCCGCGCGCAACCTCGCTGCTGCGTTTCGGGGGTCGGCACAACCATGCGGTTGCGCGCGAATGGTGGCGCGCAACCTCGCTGCTCTGGCGCGGCCAGAACCGACCGGGTAGTTGCGCGCGGCGCGGAGTCAGGCCGCGGCCTGTTCGACGAGGGCTGCCAGCCGCGGGACCACCACGTCGCGCCAGCCGGGCCCCATCCGCTCGAAGGCGGCGCGGGCGCGCGTGTCGTCGAGGTCGAACCCGGAGTGCTCCAGCAGCAGGCGGGTGCCGGTGCCCTCGGCGACCAGGGTCCAGGTGAGCGTCCAGTCGCCGTTGAAGGTGTAGACGAACCGCTCGTGCGGCTGCGCCTCCAGTACCTCGCAGGGGATCGACCCGAAGCCCGGCATCTCCAGGTGGAACCGGTGGCCGACGACGCCGGCGATGTCGCCGGGTGCCCACCAGCGGGCGTGGGTCTCGGGGTCGGTCAGCGCGCGCCACACCCGCTCGGGCGAGGCGGCGACGTACTGGTCGACGGTGATCGTGGCAATCTCGCTCACGAGTTCTCCTCGGGTTCGGGGTTCTCGACGACGTCCGCCAGGACACGCAGGCGAGCCCGCCAGAAGCGTTCGAGCGGGTGCAGCCAGGCCTCGACCTCGGCGAGCGGCTCGCCGGTCAGGTGGTAGTTGCGCTGCCGGCCGACCTGCTCGTCGCGGACGAGGCCGGTGCGGCGCAGCACCTGCAGGTGTTCGGCCACGGCGGGGCGGCTCAGCGAGAACTGCGCCGCGAGGTCACCCGCCGTGCGCGGCCCCTGGGCCAACAATTCGATGAGCCGTCGGCGGACGGGGTTGGCGAGTGCGTCGAAGACGTCGTCGGGCACGTGCCCAACTTACGTCGGAAAAACCCGACACGTCAACTTCTTCCGACGCTTCGAGCCGGCGCGCAACCTCGCTGCTGCCGGAGCGGCGAAATACGACAGTGAGGTTGCGCCCGGCGCTTCGGCAACCCCGGGAACACGACGACGCCCCCGCCGCGGGAGGCGGCGGGGGCGTCGGTCGAGCAGGTCTCGCGTCAGGCGCTGGGCGCCTCGTCGACGAGAAGGTTGCGCGTGCGGTTCGGGTCGACCTGGATGCCGGGGCCCGAGGTGGTGGAGACGGTGATCTTCTTGATGTACCGGCCCTTGGCGGCCGACGGCTTGGCGCGCAGGATCTCGTCCAGCACGGCGCCGTAGTTCTCCACCAGCTTCTCGGCGTCGAACGACGCCTTGCCGATGACCAGGTGCAGGTTGGCCTGCTTGTCGACCCGGAAGTTGATCTTGCCGCCCTTGATGTCGCTGACGGCCTTGGCGACGTCCGGGGTGACGGTGCCGGTCTTCGGGTTGGGCATCAGGCCACGCGGGCCGAGGATGCGGGCGATGCGACCGACCTTGGCCATCTGGTCCGGCGCGGCGATGGCCGCGTCGAACTCCAGCCAGCCACCCTGGATGCGCTCGATCAGGTCCTCGGCGCCCACGACGTCGGCGCCGGCGGCCTCGGCCTCGGCGGCCTTGTCGCCGGAGGCGAAGACGATGACCCGGGCGGTCTTACCGGTACCGTGCGGCAGGTTCACGGTCCCGCGGACCATCTGGTCGGCCTTGCGGGGGTCGACGCCCAGGCGCATGGCGACCTCGACCGTCGGGTCCTGCTTGGACTCGGCGGAGGTCTGCTTGGCCAGGCCTGCGGCCTCGAGCGGGGTGTAGAGCCGGTCGCGCTCGATCAGCTCTGCGGCCTTGCGGTAGTTCTTGCTGCGCTTCATCTCTGTCCTTCAGTCCTGGTCAGATCGTGGTGCGAGCCGCGCAGGCTCTCCCACAACTGCGGGGTGTGGCTTGTCAGCCGTTGACCGTGATGCCCATCGAACGCGCGGTGCCGGCGATGATCTTCGCGGCGGCGTCGATGTCGTTGGCGTTGAGGTCGCGCATCTTGACCTGCGCGATGTCGCGGACCTGCGCCATGGTCACCGAGGCGACCTTCTTGGTGTGCGGCTCGCCGGAGCCCTTCTCGACGCCCGCGGCCTTGAGCAGCAGCTTGGCGGCGGGAGGCGTCTTGAGCTCGAAGGTGAACGAGCGGTCCTCGTACACCGAGATCTCGACGGGCACGACGTCCCCACGCTGCGACTCGGTCGCGGCGTTGTACGCCTTGCAGAACTCCATGATGTTGACGCCGTGCTGACCCAGCGCGGGGCCGACCGGCGGCGCCGGCGTGGCTCCGCCGGCCTTGATCTGCAACTTGATGATCGCGGAGAGCTTCCGCTTCTTGGGAGGCATTTCTGTTTTCCTCTTCGATCCCTGCTCGGGGTGCGCCGCGGACCTGCCTGCCGGGGCGCGAGTTCAGTGGGTGCCGGCCTGCCTCAGATCTTGGAGACCTGGCTGAAGCCCAGCTCGACGGGCGTCTCGCGACCGAAGATCGAGACGAGCACCTTGAGCTTCTGGGCGTCGACGTTGACCTCGTTGATCGTCGCGGGCAGCGTCGCGAACGGGCCGTCCATGACGGTGACCGACTCGCCGACCTCGAAGTCGACCTCGACCGCTGCCTTGCCGGGCGTCGCGGCGGCGCCACCGGACTTGGCGGCGTCCTTCTTCGCGGGCTCGGTCTTGGGCAGCAGGAACTTGAGCACGTCGTCGATGGTCAGCGGTGAGGGCCGCGACGTGGCGCCGACGAAGCCGGTGACACCCGGGGTGTTGCGCACGGCGCCCCACGACTGGTCGTTGAGCTCCATGCGCACCAGGATGTAGCCGGGCAGCACCTTGCGCTGCACCTGCTTGCGCTGGCCGTTCTTGATCTCGGTGACCTCTTCGGTGGGCACCTCGACCTGGTAGATGAAGTCCTCGACGTCCAGGGTCTGCACCCGGGTCTCGAGGTTCGACTTCACCTTGTTCTCGTAGCCGGCGTAGGAGTGCACGACGTACCAGTCGCCGGGGGCGCGACGCAGTGCCTCGCGCAGCTCCTCGGCCGGGTCGGCGTCCTCGTCGACCTCGGCGACGGCGGCCTCCGCGTCGTCGCCCTCGGCGTCGGCATCGAGCTCGTCGTCGACCTCGGCCTCGACCGCCTCGGCGTCGACCTCGTCGCCCACCTCCGCGTCGTCGGCGACGGCCTCGTCGGACTCCGCTGCGTCGTCGGTGGAGTCCTCGTCGTGCGCCAGCTCGGCGTCGACCTCCTGGACGGACGCCGACTCGTCCTCGACGTCGTCGTCACCGGACACGGCGTCGATCACCGCCTCGTTCGCCGCGATCTCGTCTGCGGTGAGGTCGGTGTCGGCTGCTCCGTGGCTGCCGTCTGGGGAGGTCACGTACGTCTCGCTTCCTTCGTCTGCGTGGTCGGCGGCGTCCGGGTGATCCGCCGGCCGGGGTGGTCGGCCACGCTCGTCACGGTCCGAAGACCGCTCCCACCGCCTGGCCGAACACGAAGTCGAACCCGGCCACGAGCGCGACCATGAACGACACGAACACGAGGACGACGATGGTGTAGGTGACCATCTGCTTGCGCGTCGGCCAGATGACCTTGCGCAGCTCGGCGACGACCTCGCGGAGGAACCGGGCGAGCCGGTTCGGAACCGACACCTTGGTGGGTCGGTTGTCGCGGACGGGTGTGGCGCGGCCCTTGCCCGCGGCGGACGCACCGGATGCCGCCGCGGCCCGCCGACCACGACGGTCGGCCGCGGTGCTCGGGCGTTCCCGCCCGGACCGGTCCTGCTCCTCGCTCACGCCCGCTGTCCTCCGCCCGCGCCGGGCGCGTGCCGCCCGGCCCTGTCACAACCGTTCGTACTGGTGTCTCCGTGCATGTCGCGATGGCAGGGGTGACAGGACTTGAACCTGCAACCTGCGGTTTTGGAGACCGCTGCTCTGCCAGTTGAGCTACACCCCTATAGCCTGCCCCTACCGGCTGTGAACCGGCTCGGGGCGGGCGAATGTCGCCACGGCGGGGGGTCCGGTGATCCCCGGGAACGATCTCCCGCGCGATCTCCGCACACGCACCACCGGCACGACGTACCCGGCTCAACGAGTGTACGGCACCCCCTGCAGCGGCTCGAAACCGCACACCTCCCACCCCCGCGGAGGCCCTGAGCAGGGCCGGAAACCCGCTGGCGGGAGCCCCGGAACCGTGGAGGAACATGGCCGTATGGCCACCGCTTCGACCACGTCGACGTCACGGAACCGCATCTCCGCCCGGATCGGGGGGATCGCCGAGTCGGCCACGCTGGCCGTCGACGCGAAGGCGAAGGCGCTCAAGGCGGCGGGGCGGCCCGTCATCGGCTTCGGGGCGGGCGAGCCCGACTTCCCGACGCCGCCGGCGATCGTCGCCGCCGCGCAGGCCGCGTGCGCCGACCCGAAGAACCACCGCTACACCCCCGCCGCAGGGCTGCCCGAGCTGCGCGAGGCGATCGCCGTGAAGACGAAGCGCGACAGCGGCTTCGAGGTCGCCGCGAGCCAGGTGCTGGTCACCAACGGCGGCAAGCAGGCCGTCTACCAGGCGTTCGCCACGATCGTCGACCCGGGCGACGAGGTCATCCTCCCCGCGCCGTACTGGACCACCTACCCGGAGGCGATCAGCCTCGCGGGCGGCGTGCCGGTCGAGGTCGTGACCGGCCCGGAGGCCGACTACCTGCCGTCGGTCGAACAGCTGGAGGCCGCTCGCACGCCGCGGACGAAGGCACTGCTGTGGTGCTCGCCGTCGAACCCGACGGGGTCGGTCGCCTCCCGCGAGCTCACCGAGGCCGTGGGCCGCTGGGCCGCGGAGAACGACGTCTGGGTCATCACCGACGAGATCTACGAGCACCTCGTCTACGACGGCGCGGAGGCCGCGTCGGTGCCGGTCGTGGTGCCCGGGATCGCCGACCGCACGATCGTGCTGAACGGCGTCGCGAAGACGTACGCGATGACGGGCTGGCGGGTCGGCTGGATGATCGGCCCGGCCGACGTGATCAAGGCGGCGGGGAACCTGCAGTCGCACCTGACGTCCAACGTCGCGAACGTGTCGCAGCGCGCCGCGCTGGAGGCCGTCTCGGGCTCGCTGGAGGCGGTCGCCGAGATGCGTGAGGCGTTCGACCGGCGGCGCCGGCTGATCGTCGAGCTGCTCTCGTCGATCCCGGGTGTGCAGTGCCCGACGCCGCGCGGCGCCTTCTACGCCTACCCGGCCGTGGGTGAGCTGCTGGGCAAGGAGATCCGCGGAACGGTCGCGCACACGAGCGTCGACCTGGCCGCGGCGATCCTGGAGCACGCCGAGGTCGCGGTCGTGCCCGGCGAGGCGTTCGGCACGCCCGGCTTCTTCCGGCTCTCCTACGCCCTGGGCGACGACGACCTGCGCACGGGCGTGACCCGCATGGGCGAGCTGCTGGCCGAGGCGAAGTAGCACGGCGACGGACGGGACGGGGGCGGGCACCGATCGGCGCCCGCCCCCTCGTCGTACGTGGAGCTACTTGTCCGTGCCGGCCAGCGCGGCCAGTGCGGCGGCGCGCTTCGCGTACTTCCAGTCGGCCAGGTCCTGGATGGTCTTGATGCCGAAGGCGGCGAGCTGCTCGTCGTGCTTCGGGGTGAGGCCTTCCAGTGCCGACGGCGGCGCGGCGAGGATCTCCGCGGCCGTCTTGTCCTCCCAGGCCTTGTCGACGAGCTTGGCGAACTTCAACGTTCTGCTCCTCTGCGACGATGGCGCCGGAGCCCCACGACGGAGATCCGGTGTGACGTGCGCAGCATCGACCCACCGGGCGGGTGGGGCAAGCCGACCGGCCGTGGTCAGCCCGGAAGGGCGATCTCGGCGGCGGCGCGGCCCAGCACGGTGCGGCCGTCGAACTTCGCGACGATGTCGATCCTCGCGATCCGGACGCCGTCGGCCTCGGTGAGGGCCTTGACCTTGCCGGAGAGCTCGAGGGTGGCGCCCTCGTCGTCGTCGGGGACGACCACGGGCCGGGTGAACCGGACGCCGTAGGAGCGGACGGCCGCGGGGTCGCCCACCCAGCCGGTGACGAACCGGCCGGCGAGCGCCATCGTCAGCATCCCGTGGGCGATGACGCCGGGGAGGCCGACGGCGTCGGCCGTGCGATCGTTCCAGTGGATGGGGTTGAAGTCGCCGGAGGCGCCCGCGTAGCGGACCAGGTCGGCCCGGGTGACCCGCAGCGTGAGCGGCGGCAGTTCGTCGCCCTCGGCGACGGCGGAGAAGTCGGTCACCGGGCTCACGGGGCGGCCTGCGTCACGAGCATTGCCTTCGTGCTGGCGACGTCGGCACCGTCGGCGTCGGTGAGCTCGCAGCGCAGCGTGAGCATGTGGCTGCCCGCGCGCGTGGAGAGGTCGTCGACGTGGATGACGGTGACCAGCTCGTCACCTGCACGGATCGGCCGGTGCAGGGTGATCGACTGGTCGCCGTGGACCATGCGGGAGTAGTCCCAGCCGAAGGCCGGCTCGCGCAGGAAGGCCTCGATCAGCGGCATGGTGATCGTGGCGGCGAAGGTCGGGGGCGCGACGACATCGGGGTGACCCGCGGCGCGTGCCGCGTCCACCTCATGACAAATCCGCGAGTCCTCACCGATGGCGGTGGCGAACTCGCGGATCTTCACGCGGCTGACCTGGTACGGGTCGGACGGATCGAGTGACCGGCCGACCCAGCTCTCGTCGGGCACGCTCAGCGGGTCTCGCGGTGCTCCCGGTGCGTGCCGCAGTTCGGGCAGAACTTGTTCATCGCGAGACGGTCGGGATCGTTCCGACGGTTCTTCTTCGTGATGTAGTTCCGGTGCTTGCACTGCTCGCACGCCAGCGTGATCTTCGGCCGAACGTCCGTGGCCTTACCCATCGCGGGTGCCTCCTGCTTGCGCTTCTCTGTGATCGACGGTGTGGTAGCGGTGGCCGGACTTGAACCGGCGACACAGCGATTATGAGCCGCTTGCTCTACCGACTGAGCTACACCGCTGCGCAGGACCGATGCTACGCGGCACCGGGTTCTGCTCGAGCCCCTTTACGGAATCGAACCGTAGACCTTCTCCTTACCATGGAGACGCTCTGCCGACTGAGCTAAAGGGGCGGCACGGTCTTCCGGGTGGTGGGTACTGCGTCCCCGGCTGACCCGGAGAACTCTACACACCCCCGTCGGCACGCGTCGCACGCGGGGTGTCCGCATCGTCCGACCTGCGGGAACGCGTCCCGGACGGGGTCGCGCGACGCCCGGGACGCGTACCCGTCACCAGGACGACTTGCGCACGCCGGGCAGGTACCCGTTGTGGGCCAACTCTCGCAGCCGGACGCGGGAGACACCGAACGCGCGGAGGTGCCCGCGGGGGCGTCCGTCGACGGCGTCGCGGTTGCGGACACGGGTGGCGCTCGCGTCGCGGGGCTGGCGGGAGAGCTCGCGACGGGCGGCGTCGCGCTGATCCGGCGTGGAGCCGGGGGCGACGAGGATCCGCGTGAGCTCGGCGCGGCGCTCGGCGTGGCGGGCGACGATCCGCTTGCGTCGTTCGTTGGCGGCGATCTTGGCGGTGCTCGCCATCAGACCTTCCCTCCCCGGGCGCGGATGCGGGCGACGGCCGCCTCGATGCCGATGCGGTCGACGGTGCGGATGGCGTCGGCGGACAGGCGCAGCCGCACGTGCCGGCCCTCCGGGGCCAGCCAGTACCGCCTGCGCTGGACGTTGGGGTCGAAGCGGCGGCTCGTGCGGACGTGGGAGTGCGAGACCGAGCGGCCGAAGCCGGGTTCGCGCCCGGTCAGGTCGCAGCGACGGGACACGTCCTCACCCCCGTGGGCGCGGGCGGCGGGCGGGGGCGGGCATCAGCGCTCCTCGCGGAACTCGACGTGCGCGCGGACCTTCGGGTCGTACTTGCGCAGCACCATGCGGTCGGGGTCGTTGCGCCGGTTCTTGCGGGTCACGTACGTCGTGCCCGTGCCGGCGGTGGATCGCAGCCGCACGATCGGCCGCAGTTCTGTCCTCGCCATGCACCCTCCTAATAACGAGAATCATTTTCATCTACAGTACACCGGACGTCACCACGAGGAGGAACGCCGTGCCACCCGACCCGCCCCCGCCGACCGAGCTGCTCGTGCTCGCCGGACTCCCCCGCGAGATCACCGAACGCGTCGCCCGGCTGCTGCTCGCCGCGCCCGGCACCGTCGTCGTCGGCCACGACCTGCGCGACGTCGCCGACGGCCTCGTCCGCCGCCGCGTCCGCACCACCACGATCGGCACCGCCGACACGCCGGCGACCCGGACCGACACCACCACCGACGTCCGGCTCGCCCACGGCTGCGTCTCCTGCACGCTGCGCGAGGACCTGCTCCCCGAGCTGCTGCGCCAGGCCCGCACCGCGACCCGTGTCGTGCTGCACCTCGACCCCGTCCTCGAACCCGAGCAGGTCTGCTGGGCCCTCGCCCACGTCCTCACCGACGCCCCCGGCGGCGGTCGCACCGTCGTCACCGACGTCCTCGACCTGCGCGGAGTGGTCACCGCCGTCGACTCCGCGAGCTGGCTCGACGACGCGACCGGCGACGCCGAGCTCGACGACCGCGACGTCGCCCGGCTGCCCGACGACGAACGCACCGTCGCCCAGGTCGTCACCGGTCAGGCGGAGTTCGCCGACCTGCTCGTCCTCGGTGGCACCGCCTCGGGCTGGACGCTCGCCCGCACCCATGCAGCGCTCGCCCGGCTCACCCCGGCCGCGCGCCGGGCCACGCTCGCCGCCGTCACCACCGACCCCGAGCTGCTCGGCCTGCGCCACCTGCCCACCGACGCCCGTCGCGGCCGCGTCGAGGACGTCCACGCACCCCTGCTGCGCGGCACGCCCCCGCTCGACGAGGACTGCGGCCTCGCGCTGCACGTCTTCTCCGCCCGCCGCCCGTTCCATCCCGAGCGCCTGCACCAGGCCATCGACGTGCTGCTCGACGGCGTCGTCCGCACCCGCGGGCGGGTGTGGCTCGCGACCCGGCCCGCCGACGTGCTGTGGCTGGAGTCGGCGGGCGGTGGCCTGCAGATCGGGCACGCCGGCACCTGGCTCGCCGGCACCGGCCCCGACGTGTGGGAGGCCGCCGACCCGCAGCGTGTCGCGCTCGCCGCCGCCGGCTGGGACGACCGGTTCGGCGACCGCTGCCAGGACGTCGTCGTGCTGTCCGACGGCACGCGTCCCGAGACGATCGACGCCGCCCTGCACGCCGCCCTGCTCACCGACGACGAGGTGGCCGCCGGCCCCGCCGCCTGGGCGGAGCTGTCCGATCCCTTCGGATGGTGGCACGCCGACCCCTGCGAACCCACCGACGGCCCCACCCGCACCCCGGCCGAACACCGGCACGACCGAGGAGGACACGACTGATGGCCGTCCCCAAGCGACGGATGTCGCGCGCCAACACCCGCAGCCGCCGCGCGCAGTGGAAGGCGAACGCGCCCGACCTGGTGCCCGTCGTCCTGGAGGGGAAGCGGCATCTCGTGCCGCGCCGCCTCGTCGCCGCCTACCGCCGCGGGCTGCTCCCGCCTCCGGCGTAAGGCCCTTACCCCGACCCCGAGGGGCCACGGGGACCGGGACGGCGTGAATGTCCGATGCCGGGCCGGGGGCCTCAGCACGACCGTGGAGTCATGTTCGTCAGCCATCAGTTCGACGCCGAGATGTTCGTCCACCGCGACCGGCTCCTCGCCGACGCCGAGGAGTTCCGGCTGGCCCGCCTGGCGCGGGCCGCGCGCCGCAGACGCCGCAGGGAGGCGGCCGTGCGCGACCCCGTTCCACCCGTCGCGGACACGGGGGCTCGGCCGGTGGCGAACTCGGGCGAGAAACGTCGGAGTCCCGTGCGAGCATGAGCGACGTGCCGCGGCTGGGCGTCGGGATCCCGCTGGTCGGCCGCCGCGAGGAGCTGCGCGCGCTGTCCGCCGCGCTCGACGCGGCCGCCGCCGGGTCGGCCGGTGCCGTCCTGCTGGCGGGCGAGGCCGGCGTCGGGAAGACGCGGCTGATCGCCGAGACCGTGGCGCGGGCGCAGGCGGAAGGGTTCGCCGTGCTCACCGGGCGCTGCCTCGACACGGGCGAGGCCACGCTGCCGTACCTGCCGTTCACCGAGGCGCTGCGCGGGCTTGCGGCCGACCGGCCCGATCTGGTCGACGCGCACCCGACGCTGCACCGGCTGCTGCCGGGGTCGCGGCCGCGGGAGGAGATCAGCGCGGGCGAGCGCGACCTGGGGCAGCTGCGGGTGTTCGACGCGGTGCTGTCGGTGCTGGAGCTGCGCTCGGCCGACGAGCCGGTGCTGCTGGTGCTGGAGGACGTGCACTGGGCCGACACGTCGAGCCGTGACCTGCTGGTGTTCCTGGCGTCCCGGCTGGGCACGCAGCGGCTGCTGGTGCTGGCCAGCTATCGCGGCGACGACCTGCACCGTCGGCACCCGTTGCGCCCGTTGCTCGCCGAGCTGGTGCGGCTGCCCGCGGTCGCCCGTGTCGACCTCGGGGCGCTCGCGGTGGCCGACGCCGAGGCGCTCGTGCGGGAGCTCGCCGACGGCGCGCTGGACGACCGGTCGATCGCCCGGATCGCGCGGCGCAGCGAGGGCAACGCCTTCTTCGCCGAGGAGCTCGTCTCCGCCTCCGACGAGGGGGTGCCCGACGGGCTGGCCGAGGTGCTGCTGGCCCGGCTCGACCGGCTCACCCCTGATGCGCGGCGGGTGCTGCGGGCGGCGTCGGTGGCGGGGCGCCGGGTCCGGCACGACCGGCTGGCCGCCGTGCTCGACATGGATGTCGACGCTCTGGAGACGGCCCTGCGCTCCGCCGTCGCCCACCACATCCTCGTGCCGGAGCCGGGCGGCCGGTCGGTCACCGCGTCCGACACCTACGTCTTCCGGCACGCCCTGCTGCACGAGGCCGTCTACCAGGACCTGCTGCCCGGGGAACGCAGCCGGCTGCACGCGGCGTTCGCGGCGCTGCTCTCGCCCCACGGCCCGGGCGACCGCGAGGAATCCGGGGCCGTCGCCGAGCTCGCCCATCACGCACTCGCGGCCCACGACCTGCCGTTGGCGTTGTCGGCCTCGGTGCGCGCGGCCGACGAGGCCGACCGCCGCGGCGGCCCGGCAGAGGTGCTGCTGCACGCCGAGCGCGCGCTGAGCCTGTGGCCCGCGGTCCCCGACGCCGAGACGGTCACGGGCGTCACCGAGATCACGATCACGCGGTGGGCGGCCTGGGCCGCCGCGGCCACCGGCGACCCCGACCGCGGGGTGGCGCTGGCCGGGCGGGCCGTGGAGCTGGCCGACCGCGAGGCCGATCCGCTGCAGTCGGCCGACCTGCGGGTGCGGTACGCGTTGCGGCTGCTGGAGATGGGTGAGGGTGAGGAGCCGCGCCGGGTCGTGGCCGAGGCGCTGGCCGTGTACGCCGATGCGCCGCTGTCGGGCGACCTGGCGTGGGCACACGCCGTCGCGGCCCGGTCGGCGGTGCGGCTCGACGACATCGCCGAGGCCGGGAGCAGGGCGTACGCGGCGCTGCAGGTGGCCCGTGAGGTCGTCGACCGTGGCCTGGAGAGTCCCGACGACGCGGTCGCCGCGCAGGCCGACGCACTCGTGACGCTGTCGGTGTGCGAGGAGGCGCTGGGCCGCGACGTGGCCGCACGCAGCCGGCTCGCCGAGGCCAAGGAGCTGGCACGGACGTCGGGGAACCTCGGCGTCGAGCTGCGGACGTTCTTCAACACCGGCATCTCGTTGCTCGACGCGGGCCGCCTCGGCGAGGCGGTCGCCGAGTTCGCCGCGGGCGAGGAGCGGGCCGCCGCCACCGGGACGACGTGGAGCGGCTACGGGCTCGAGCTGCGGGTGGCGCACGTGCTGGCCGCGCACATGCGGGGTGACTGGGACGACGCGGAACGCTCCGCCCGGATGGGTGCGGCCGCGGTGTCGCAGACGGTGGCCACGCGGGTGGCCGCGGCGGCGCTGCTCACCGCGGTGGGCCGGGGCCGGTTCGACGCGGCGGAACGCCGGATCGCCGACCTGCTCGCGGGCCGTCCCACCGACGACCAGGTGCTCCTGCTGATCGGGCAGGCGGGCGCGGAGTCGGCACTGTGGCGCGGGGAGCCGCAGCAGGCGCTGGAGCGCATCGCGGCGGCGCGCGAGGGGCTGCTGGCGTGGGACCCGCACCATCTGGCCGCGATCATGTTGTGCGCCATCGGGGTCGCCGCGTACGCCGATCTCGCGGCCACGGGCGCGCTCGCCCGTGCCGATGCGGTGAAGGGCGCCGAGGAGCTCGCCGCCGCCGGCCGCGAGGCGGCCGAGAAGGGCACGCCGCGGGGCGCACACCTGGGCGTCGAGGGCCTGGCGTGGCTGGCACGGATCAAGGCGGAGCTGGCCCGCGCCCGTGGCGACGCCGATGCCCCGGAGCGGTGGGCCGAGGTCGTGGTGGCGTTCGGTTACGGCGACGGGTACCGGCAGGCGCTGGCGCGTCGTCGACGGGCCGAGGCGCTGCTGGCGGTCGACGCGACCGCCGACGTCCGCGCCGAGGCCGCCGACGAGCTGCGCTGCGCCCTCGCCACCGCCACCGAGCTGGGCGCCGGGCCGCTCGCCGCGGCGGTGCGCGAGCTGGCCGACCGCGGCGGGGTCGCCCTCGAGGGCGGCCGGGAGCCGGTGCCCCACGTCCTCACCCCGCGCGAGCACGCCGTCCTGGAGCTGGTCGCGGGCGGGCGCACCAACAAGCAGGTCGGCGCCGAGTTGTTCATCAGCGAGAAGACCGTCAGCGTCCACCTGTCGCGGGTGATGGCCAAGCTGGGCGCCGCGAGCCGCACCGAGGCGGTGTCGCTGGCCTGGTCGCGGGGGCTGCTCGACACGACCGGGTCGTGAGACCTCCCGCGCGTACCCGCGGGTAACTATGGTGTGAGCGACTGCTCACACCAGTACGGGGGGTACGGCGATGACGCCGGATGTCACCGGGTACGACCTGTCGGACCTCGACGGGTTCTGGGCCGCGCCGATCGCCGAGCGGGCCGCGGGCTTCGCGGCCCTGCGCGAACGCGACCCCATCTCCTACCACCCGGAACCGGAGTCGCCATGGCGCGACCCCGACGGCGGCTTCTACGCCGTCACCCGCCTCGACGACGTTCACGAGGCCAGCCGGCACCCGCACGTCTTCTGCTCCGGCAAGGGCTCGACGTCGATCCCCGACATCCCACCGGAGTTCGTCGAGTTCTTCGGCTCGATGATCGGGATGGACGACCCGCGGCACGCCCGGATGCGCCGCATCGTGTCCCGCGGCTTCACCCCGCGCCGGCTCGCCCAGCTCACCGACGAGGTCGCCACGACCGCCACGAAGATCGTCGACGACGTCATCGACCGCGGGGAGTGCGACGCCGTCACCGAGATCGCGGCCCGGCTGCCGATGAAGATCGTGTGCGACCTGATGGGCGTGCCCGCGAGCCAGTACGACTTCGTGTTCGACGCCTCCAACGTCGTGCTCGGCGCGGGCGACCCGGAGTACGTGCCCGAGGGCACCGACACCGTCACCGCGATCCTCACCGCCGCGGGCGGGCTGGCCCAGCTGATGCGCGAGCTCGGCGAGGAACGCGCGAAGAACCCGACCGATGACGTCACGTCCGCGCTGGTCAACGCCGAGATCGACGGCGAGCGGCTCACCCCCGACGAGCTCGCGAGCTTCTTCATCCTGCTCGTCGTCGCCGGCAACGAGACCACCCGCAACGCCATCTCGTGGGGACTGCAGCTGCTCACCGAGCACCCCGACCAGCGGGCGATCTGGCTGGCCGACATCGACGGCGTCACCCCGACCGCGGTCGACGAGATCGTGCGCGTCGCGTCGCCGGTGATCTTCATGCGGCGCACCTGCACCCAGGACACGGAGCTGGGCGGGACGCCGCTGCGCGAGGGCGACAAGCTCGCGCTGTTCTACTGGGCCGCGAACCGCGATCCGGCGTACTTCCCCGACCCCGACCGGTTCGACGTTCTCCGGTCGCCGAACCACCACGTGGGGTTCGGCGGTCCCGGCCCGCACTTCTGCCTCGGTGCGCACCTGGCCCGTCGCGAGATGTCGGTGATGTTCCGGGAGCTGCTGACGCGGGTGCCCGACATCCACGCGACGGCGCCCCCGCACCGGCTGCGCTCGATGTTCATCAACGGCGTCAAGCACCTGCCGGTGGCCTTCACCCCGGGGGGCGCGCGGTGACGGCCCGGTCGCAGGTGACGCTGGAGTACCCGGACGTCGCGGTGGGCGCGGTTCTCGCCGGCTCGGCGCGGCGCTTCCGCGACCGCATCGTCGTCCACTACCAGGGCCGGGAGCTCTCCTACGCCGATCTGTATGCGCGGGCGTGCGCATTCGCGCAGGCGCTTCGGGCCACCGGGATCGGCCGGGGCGACGCCGTCGCGATCAACCTGCCCAACTGCCCGCAGTACGCCATCGCCTACTACGGGACCCTGCTGGCGGGCGCGACGTTCACCCCGGCCAACCCGCTGCTGCCGCCCGAGGACCTCGCCGCCCAGCTCGCCGACTCCGGCGCCCGGGCGGCGGTGACGTGGGCACCGGTCGCGCCCGCGCTGCTCGGGGTGCGGGACCGGACGTCGGTGGAGCTGGTACTGGTCACCGACCGGGACCAGGGCGTCGACCCGGCCCACCGCCCGCCGCTGCCCGACGGCACGCTCGACTTCGAGGACTTCCACGCCGCCGCCGCGACCGACCCGTTCGACCCCGGCGTCGTGCCGGCCGCCGACCTCGCGCACCTCGCCTACACCGGCGGCACGACGGGCCGGTCGAAGGCGGTGCAGCTGACGCACCGCAACGTCGTCGCCAACGTCCTGCAGTACGCGTGCGGTGGCGCCGGCGCGGTCAGCCGCGTCGACGACGAGGGCGGGCTGTGGATCGAGCAGACCAGCCCGCCCGAGGAGCACCCGACGCGCCTCGGCACGGGGGTGTCCATCTGTCTGGCGCCGTGGTTCCACGCGATGGGCACCATCGGCGGGCTGAACGTCCCGATCCTGTCGGGGACGACGATGGTCCTGCACGAACGCTTCGAACCCGCCGCCTACCTGGCCGACGTCGAACGGTTCCGGGCCACGACACTCTCCGGCGCCCCACCCCTCTACGCGGCGCTGCTGCGCCATCCCGACCTTGCGACGCGCGACCTCACCTCCGTCCGCGGGCTCAGCTCCGGCGCCGCGCCGCTGCCGGTCGAGCTGATCGGCGGGCTGCGCGCCCGGCTCGGCGACGACGTCGTCATCGCGGAGGGCTACGGGCTCACCGAGGTGACGATGGGCGCGACGATCGGGCCGTCGGCACGCTCGGCCGTCCGCAAGCCGGGGACGGTGGGCCCACCGGTGCCCGACACCGAGATCGCGATCCTCGGCCCCGACGGCGACGAGCTGCCCGACGGCACGGAGGGTGAGGTGTGCATCCGCGGGCCGCAGGTCATGCGCGGCTACCGCAACCGGCCCGACGAGACCGCGGCGACACTGGCCGGGGGCTGGCTGCACACCGGCGACGTCGGTGTCCTCGACGACGACGGCTACCTGCGCATCGTCGACCGGCAGAAGGACATGCTCATCTACAAGGGCTACAACGTGTACCCCCGGGAGCTCGAGGAGCTGCTGCACGCGCAACCCGGAGTGACCGGGGCGGCGGTCGTCGGACGCCCGCAGGCCGACGTCGGCGAGCTGCCGGTGGCGTTCGTCGTCGCGCCCGGTCTCGACGACGGCGGCGCGCAGGAGCTCGTCGAGCGGGTGAATGCGCAGGTCACGCCCTACAAGCGGCTGCGCGAGATCGTGCTCGTCGACGAGATCCCGGTCTCGGCGGCGGGCAAGGTGCTCAAACGGGCGCTCCGGGAGCGGCTCGTCGCCGGTTGACACCCACACGGGTGGCGGGTCGATCCGTTCCGGGACCAAAGACCCCGATAGTGTGATCAGCGCTAACGGTCGCGCTCGCGCCGGCGACATGCTCCACGTACGGACACCCGGGGAGTCCCAGGGACCCGCACAGGTGGCCGCCTTCGGTGGCCGCGCTCCCCCAGAGAGGTGGTCCGCCATGACGACGCCGGTCGCCCAGCCCCCGGCTCGCCCGGTGCCTGCGCCGGGCTCGTTCATGGACGTGCCCACCCAGCGAATCGTTCCGCCGGCCCGCATCCTCGCGGACGCGCGGACCCGGCCGGCTCCGTCGGCCGCGACGTCACTGGGGAGCGGCGTCGTGGAAACCCGGGCGGTCGGGGCCGCCCGGGTCCGGAGCCGTGTCGGGACCATCGTGGACGTCGTCGGCCGGCTCGGGACCGTGGTCTCGTTCGCGGCGGTCGTCGTCGTGTCGACGGCCATCGGGGCCACGACCGACAACGCCGCGCCGGCCGGCGACTCCGCGAACGCGGGCATGACGCTCGGGACACCGTAGCCACGCTCGGTAGTCGCCACTGACGTCCGGCCCTGCCCTTCGGCCGTCCGCGCACTTCGGACGGCGCCCCGGACGGGCCTACCCGACCGGACGGCCGGAGCTGTCCGGTCGGCGAGGTGCGGTGGCCGAGGGCAGAACTAGGCCGCGGCCTCGCCGGGGGTGGCCAGCGGCGTCTTCAGCACGTGGTCGACCAGCCGCATGATCAGCTGGGTACCGCCGAGCCGGTAGCCGAACTCCTCCCAGGTGAGAAGCTCCTTGGAGATCATCTCACCGACCGGACCCGGGTAGAGCCGGGTCGCGCGGAAGGCTGCGGCACGCAGCCGCATCTTCTCGTGGTGGTCCATCGGGCTCACTCGCTCTCCTCGCCGTCGACGTGACACGTACGGACGAGCGCCTCGACACTGAAACGCACCCTCTCAGGCCATGGTCGCCTACCCCCGCCACGCCGTGACATGACCGACCCCATGGAGTGACGAGTATCTCACACTGTGCGCACGGAACGCGTTTACACCGCCACGACCTGCGCAGATGATCACCTAGATTCTTGGGAGTGAGCCTCACCGAACAGCTGTGGTCCGACGTCGAGGACATCTACGCCAAGGTCCTCGCGCACCCCTTCGTGACCGGCCTGACCGACGGGTCGCTGCCGCACGAGTCGTTCCGGCACTACATCGTGCAGGACTCCCACTACCTCCGCGGCTACTCCAAGGCGCTCGCCGCGTGCGCCGCCAAGGCCCCCACCGACGACGAGACCGTCATGTTCGCGACGAGCGCCACCAGCGCCGTCGCCGCCGAGCAGGGCATGCACGCCGCGCTCGTCGACGCGCTCGGCACCACTCCCGAGGCCGCCGCGAAGGAGCCGATCGCCCCGGCCACCCAGGCCTACCTGAGCTACCTGCTCGCCGTCGTGCACGGCGGGTCGTACGCCGAGGCCGTCGCCACCGTGCTGCCCTGCTACTGGATCTACGCGAAGGTCGGCGCCGAGCTGTTCGAGCGCAGCTCCCCCGATCCGCTGTACGCGCGCTGGATCGCCATGTACGGCGACGAGGACTTCCAGACGGTCGTCGACGCCGTCCTCGCCGTCACCGACCGGATCGGCGAGACCGCGGGTCCGGCCGAGATCGAGCGCATGCGCCGGCACTTCCACACGACGTCGCGCTACGAGTGGATGTTCTGGGACGGTGCCTGGCGCCGCGAGACCTGGCCCGTCTGAACCCTGTGAGTGGCAATGGTCGCTATGGCGACCATTGCCACTCACGACCGCTGATCTGCGGAAGCGCCGAGTCCCGTCGGAGGGCCGGGTCGGCCGGGCTCTCGACCGGAGGACCCGCAGGCCCGGGCCTCGGCGCGCAGCGTCATCGCTGGTCGAGCTTGTCCGGGATCAGCACGTGCAGGAGGAACGACACGATGGCGACGATGATCGCGCCCCAGAACGCCGCCCAGAAGCCGTCGACGGCGAACGGCAGGGCGACCTTGCCGGCGATCCAGCCGACCAGCCACAGCAGCAGCGCGTTCACGACCAGGCTGATCAGGCCCAGCGTCAGGATGTAGAGCGGGCAGCCGATCACCTTGATGATCGGCTTGAGCACCGCGTTCACGATGCCGAAGATGATCGCGACGACGAGCAGCGTGCCGATCGTCGACGCCGTCGTCGAGTTCGGGTTGACCTCGGTGCCGACGCGGATGCCGCCGATGATCAGCGTCGCCACCCACAGGGCGACCGCGACGACGATCACCCGGATCGTCATGGCCAGGGCGTTGTTCATGGGGTTCCTTCCGTCCGGCTCAGTCGACCAGGGCCTGCATCACGAGCGCCCGCAGCTGCGGACGCAGCGGGTAGGTGTTCGACGGCATCAGCTGTGTCATCAGCACCGCTGTGACGTCCTCGACCGGGTCGACGTAGAACGCTGTGCTGGCCAGCCCGCCCCACGCGTACTCGCCGACGCTGGTGAGCTGCTCGCCCACCGTCGGGTCGATGACGACGGAGAAGCCCAGCCCGAAACCGACGCCCGCGTACGTCGACTCCGCGAAGATCGGCCGCCCGATCGTCTCCAGGTCGGCGCCGCCGGGCAGGTGGTTGCGGGTGGCGAAGGCCAGCGTGCGGTTGCCGAGCAGGCGGACGCCGTCGAGCGCGCCGCCGCCTGCGAGCATCTGGGCGAAGCGGTGGTAGTCGTGCAGCGTCGAGGCCAGGCCCGCGCCGCCGGCCAGCAACGTCGGCGGCTTGGTGATCAGCTCACCCAGCGGGCTGACGAGGAGCCCGCCGCCCGGCCGGGCGGCGTAGAGCGTGGCCAGCCGGTCGGTGGCGCTGTCGGCGACCTGGAACGCGGTGTCGGTCATCCCGAGCGGGCCCAGGATCCGCTCGGCGAAGAAGCGGTCGAGCGACATGCCCGACGCGACCTCCACGACCCGGCCCAGCACGTCGGTCGACACGCCGTAGTTCCACTCGGTGCCCGGCTGGAACAGCAGCGGCAGCGACGCGAACTGGTCGCACGCCGCGGCCAGGTCCACCCCCGCCGGGGTGGTGAGCTCGTGGCCGCGCAGCCGGTACATCTCGTCGACCGGGTGCGAGTGGTGGAAGCCGTAGGTCAGGCCCGACGTGTGCGTGAGCAGATGCCACACCCGCATCGGCTCGGTGACCGGGTCGGTGGCCGGGGCGAGCGCCGACCCCGACCGGTACACCCGTTGCTCGGCGAACGACGGGATGTAGCGCGACACCGGGTCGGTGAGGCCGAGCAGGCCCTCCTCGTAGAGCATCAGCGCGGCCACCGACGTGATCGGCTTGGTCATCGAGAAGATGCGCCACACCGTGTCCGGCTCGACCGGCAGGCCCGCCTCGACGTCGCGGTTGCCGTAGTGCGCCACGTGCGCCACCCGGCCGCGACGGGCGACGGCGATCGACCAGCCGGGCAGCCGCCCGTCGTCGACATAACGGCGGAAGTGCGCGTCGATGCGCGCGAGCCGGCCGGCGTCGAAACCGACCTCTTCCGGGTCCACGTCCACATCGAGCACACCCACGGCGGCGACCCTACCGGCGCGTGATCACGGGCGGGTCTCCTTCTGCCCGTACGGATTCCCGGGCCGGGGTCAGTGCGCTCCCGACAGGTTCAGCAGCACCACGCCCCCGATGATCAGCACCACCCCGCCGACCTTCGCCAGGCTGATCCCCTCCCCCAGCAACGCCACCCCGACCAGCACGACGGCCGCCGTCCCGATCCCCGACCACAGCGCGTACGCCGTCCCCACCTCGAACTGCTTCAGGGCCTGGGACAGCAGGGCGAACGCCGCCACGTACCCGACGACCACCACGATCGACGGCACGAGCTTCGTGAAACCCTCCGACAGCTTGAGGCTCGTCGTGGCGACGATCTCCGTCGCGATCGCGCCGAGCAGCCACAACCACGCCACCACCATGGCGTCAGCATGCCGTCGCCGCCGCGACGTGACGTCGGCCGGTTCGGCGCCGGTCCGCGCCGCGGCCGCGTCACAATCGGGGAATGCCGTCCGCGCCGCTCCCCTCCGCCCACGCGGAGCTGTCGGGCGACGCCGAGGTCGTGCGCGCGCTGCTGCGCCGGCGCGCCGAGGGCAGCAAGCCCCTCGCGCGCAGCGACGAGCACCGGATCGCGCTCGTGGTCGGCGGCGGCGGGATGCGCGGCGCCTACGCAGGCGGGATGGTGCACGCCCTGGAGACCGCCGGGCTCTCGGACGCCTTCGACGTCGTCTACGGGGTGTCGGCGGGCGCGTTCGTCGGCACCGCGCTGGTGCTGGGCCACGGCTACGACGCGTCCCGGATCTTCCCCGACGACATGGCCTGCAAGGAGTTCATCGACCCCCGCCGGCTCGGCACACGCAAACCGATGGTGTCGCTGGACCATCTGATCGACCACATCCTCGTCCACGTCAAGCCGACGAACTGGGACGCGCTGCGCGACAGCCCGATCCCGCTGCGGGTCGTCGTCACCGACGCCGCCGACATGACCCCGCACGTCCTCGAGCGGCTGCCCGACCGCGACACCTGGAAGCGCGTCATGCGGGCCACCGCGTCGATCCCGTGGCTCGCCGGGCCGCCCGTGCTCGTCGGCGACCGCCGGTTCCTCGACGGCTCGGTCAGCGACCCCATGCCCGTCGCCCGCGCGCTGCGCGACGGCGCCACCCACGTTCTCGCCCTGCTCACCCGCACCGTCCCCGAGCTGCGCCGCTCCGACCCCGGGACGCGTCCACCGCTGTGGGCGCGGGGGATAGACGTCGTCGTCCCCGGCCTCGGCGCGATGACCCAGGACGTGCGCCGCCACGCCGACAGCCTCGACCTGCTCTCCGACGCCGCCCATCCCGACCGCGGCGACGCCCACCTGATGGCGATCACCCCCGCCCGGTCGGCCGGCGTCCGTGGGCTCACCGTCGACGTCCCGCGCATCGAGGACGCCGTCGTGCTCGGCAGGGAGGCGGTCGTCGCGGCGCTGCAGGCCGTCTCGGTGTCGTGATCCGTCACCGCGGGTGACCGAGCCGCGTCTCACTCACAGCAGTGACCTGCTCACGTCGATCATGAGTTGTCCACAGGTGGTGGATCGATCACCGTAGGTGACATCCCTGTAATTCACCCACACGTCGCCTGCTGATCCACAGGTTGGTCACATCCTGTGGATCGGGACACAGCGCAGCGCGAACCACCCCGATAGCCGCGTTGACCCCTCCACGGCACCAGGGCCAGGGTGGGTGGTGATCTGCGCTCTCCACGACGAACTGCTACGCGACGCACACGACTTCGGCGGCCCCGACCTCGTCGCCGACATCCACCACGAGGCACGGACCTGGGTCGACGAGGCCCACCCGTGGGACGGCACCGGCGACGAGCCCGGCGACCGCCACTCCGCCTACCTCGCCGTCTGGTGGCAGCGCATCGATCTCGAACGCGCCGAGCGCATCGGCACCCTGGTGAAGCGCGGCGACGGCCGCTGGCAGCCCATCGGCCCCGTCCGCTGCCCCGACGGCCACACCTTCGGCCCCCGCCGGGTCCTCGTCGGCTGGATCCCCTGCCCGTGCCGCGGCCACCACGTCTGGACGTGCCAGGCCCCCACCGGCTCCGGTGACGGCGACGGACTCTGCGGCCTGCAGACCGTGCACCCCGCGCCCGGGCCGCGATGCCGCGAGGTGGGCATCGGCTGACCCGGGCGCGGCGGGCCGTCAGCCGCCCAGGTGTTCGACGAACCAGTCGCGCGCCGGGGCGGAGGCGCCGTCGAACCCGTCGACGTACGCGTCGAAGTGCCCGCCCGGCAGGATCACCAAGCGCTTCGGCTCGCGCGCGTCCTCGAACGCGTTGATCGCGAGATGCGCCGGCGTGAGGTGGTCCTGCCGGGCCACGACCAGCATCACCGGCGTCGGGCTGATCCGGCCGATGTAGGTGCCCGGCTCGTACTCGCCCAGCATCTCGACGGTCCGCAACGTCACCTCGTTGCGCCACGACGGCGCCCGGTCCTTGCCCGTCTCGGTGAACCACGTCCACGAGTCCGGCGTCGGCAGCGCCGACGGGGCCAGCGGGTCCTCGTCGACGACCGGCACCATCGCGGGCGGGTCCCCGGCGAAGCGCGCGGCCCGGTCCGCGTCGAACATCTCGCGGAAGCCGGCGCGGAAGTCGGCACGCACCAGCTCGCCGATGTTCGCCGAGCCGCTGATCAGCGGCACCTGCGCGACGACCGCCTTCACCCGGCGGTCGATCGCCCCGACCACCAGCACGTGTCCGCCCGAGTAGCTGCTGCCCCAGATGCCGATCCGCGTCGGGTCGACCTCGTCGAGCGTCGTCGCGTACGTGATGGCGTGGCGGTAGTCGCGCACCTGCTCCCAGGGGTCGATCTCCTGGCGCGGCTCACCGTCCGACGCCCCGAAGTTGCGGTTGTCGAACACCAGCGCGTTCAGCCCGGCGGCGGCGAAGGCCTCGGCGAAGGAGTCGAGGTACATCTCCTTCACCGCGGAGAAGCCGTGGGCCATCACGATCGTCGGCGCCGGCCCCGACGCCCCCTCGCCGTCGTAGAACCAGCCGCGCAGCGTGACGCCCTCGGCGTCGAACTCGATGTCTCGTCGGGCCATGGTCGCTCCCCGGGATCGCCCGGCCCCGCCCCGCGCCGGACCGGTCCGTGCCGGCCTCGACCCAGCTGCTCGCCTGTGAGCCCGACCACCCCGACGCTAGGCGCCGACCCGGCCCTGTCGTGCCGCCGGACGGATGAGCTTGCCCCGTGGTGACGGCCGCCGTGCCGGATCCGCGCGCAACCTCACGGTCGTCCCGGCGCCGGATCACGACCGTGAGGTTGCGCCCGGTTCGAGGGTCAGGCCGCGGCCGGGCGGAAGATCATGCAGCTGCTGGTCGCGTGGGCGAGGAGGCGGTCGTCGCCGTCGAGCAGCTGCGACTGCGCGAGCGCCGTCCGCCCACCCAGCTGCAGGACCTCGCCGACGCAGCGCACCGCGCCCGTCGTGTCGGTGATGGGGCGCAGGAACTTCACCGTGAGGTCCAGGCTCGTGTAGTACGCGCCCGCGGGCAGCCGCGACTGGACGGCGCACGCGGCGGCGGAGTCGAGCAGCGTCGCGTACACACCGCCGTGGACCGAGCCGATCGGGTTGTAGTGGAACTCCGCGGGCTCGAGGCCGAACTCGACGCGCCCCACCTCGACGGAGACCAGCGTGATCCCGAGGGTGTCGACGATCGGTGGCGCCGGGAGCTCGCCGGCCGCGATGCGGCGCAGGAACGTGAGGCCGTCGTCGACGCGAGCCGCGGCGGCGCTGACGCTCGGGTCGCCCCACTCGTAGGTGCGGGACCGGACGGGACCGTCGGGCTGAGCGGACATGCCGCGACTCTAGAAGCGCTGGGTATCGCTGAGCAACCCAGCTAGGCTGTGACGATGGACGGGACGACGAGATGGGCCGACCTCGACACGGGCAACTGTTCCGTCGCGCGGACGGCCGCGATCGTCGGGGACGCCTGGACGCTCGTGCTGCTGCGTGACCTGTTCAACGGCCTGCGCCGCTTCGACGACCTCGCCGCCCACCTCGGCGTCGCCCGCACCGTCCTGTCCCGGCGGCTCGCCGGACTCGTCGACGCCGGGCTCGTCGAGCGCGAGCCCTACCGCGAACCCGGGCGACGGGTTCGTCACGAGTACCGGCTGTCCGCCGCGGGCCGCGACCTGCTGCCCGTCGTCCTCGCCCTCATGGCATGGGGCGACGCCCATCTCGCCGACGACGACGGCCCACCCGTGGTCGTCGAGCACCGCGACTGCGGGGCGCCGGTGCACGTGGCCCTGCGCTGCGCCTCGGGGCACGACGTCGATCCACGCCGCGGCACCGTCGCCCGCCCCGGCCCGGGCGCCCGACTCCGTCCGCGCGCCGTCGACGCATGAGCGCTCCGCGCACAAGGGCCCGTGGCGGCTCACACGGGTGGCACAGGGCCGCGGGGTAGAACCGGTGCGTGCGACGACGACTGGCGGCCGGGCTGCTCGTCGCGGCGCTCACGCTCGCAGGGTGCGCGTCGGCACCGGTGACGCAGCCCGTCGACCCCTTCGCGGTCCACGAGACCGTGGCCGGCACGGGATTCCACGGCGAGCTGCACCTGCCGTCGGACGGTGGCGGCGCAGCCCGGCCGGCGGTGCTCGTCGTCGGCGGGGCCGAAGGTGGGCTGACGGTCGACCCGCTGGCCGCAGCTTTGGCGCGCAACGGCTTCCCGTCGCTCGCGGTGGCCTACTTCGGGCTGCCCGACCTCCCGCCCACCCTCAGCCGCATCCCGCTGGAGTACTTCGCCGGGGCGCTGCGGACGTTGGCCGCGCAGCCGGGGGGCGACCCGCACCGGATCGTCGTCTGGGGCGTCTCCCGGGGCAGCGAGGTGGCGCAGCTGCTGGCCGTCGACTTTCCTGAGCTGGTGGCCGGGGTGGTCGCCGACTCCCCCAGCTCCGTGGTGCACGCGAGCAGCGTCTCGCCGGACATCGCGGCCTGGACGCTCGGCGGGCGCGACGTCGCCTACGCCTCGGTCGCCCATCAGGACGACCCGCAGGCGCCCGGCGCGACGATCGACGACGCCGCGATCGCCGGGCCGGTCCTGACGATCTGCGGGGACGCCGACCGGCTGTGGCCGTCCTGCGCCTTCGCCGACGCGATCGCCGCCCGCTCCCCGCGCGTGACGACGCTGGTCCGTCCGGGCGCGGGGCACGCGTTCGTCGGGCTGCACCTGCAGGGGGCGCAGGCGCCGGGGGTCGCGGCGCGGTCGGCGGCCGCGGGCGGGTCCGCGGAGGCGAACACCGACGCGGCGATCGACGCGTTCGATCGCGCGGTGCGGTTCATCGCCGCGGTCGGTCCGGCGAGCGGCTGACACGCCGAGCCCGGCAGGCCCGACGCGGCCGGCAGCGTCCGGGAAATCCGGTCGACGGCGCTGTGATGATGATCGGGTGGACGTCGCATTCACCAAGCTGCCGCGGGGACGGCGCACCCACAGCGTGGTGCGCCGGGCCG
Organism: Pseudonocardia sp. SCN 73-27; assembly: GCA_001725415.1. Taxonomy (GTDB): domain Bacteria; phylum Actinomycetota; class Actinomycetes; order Mycobacteriales; family Pseudonocardiaceae; genus Pseudonocardia. The sequence continues at coordinate 25,856 of MEGH01000010.1, read as the reverse complement.
ACGGCGTGCGCTGGAGTGTCGACGGCGGCGTCGCGGGGCCGGGGCTGCCGCACGACCTGGTGCATCTCGTCGTCGAACGGGCGATCGGGGAGCAGTGCGGCTTCTGGGGGTCGGTCGCGGCGGGCGCGGTGTTCCGCAGCATGACCCACCTCGAGGGCAGGCGGCCGCCGCACGGCGGGGAGAAGTCGGCGGTGCTGCTGCGCGAGCGCCGCGGTGGACTGCAGGCGGCCGAGCTGCTGGCGAACCTGGTCGAGCACGTTGTGGAGCAACGGCTGACGTCCGCGGAGCAGGTCCGGGCCGCGGCGACGACGCACCTGCGGCCCGAGCAGCGCGCCGACGTCGATCCCGCACGGGTACTGGAGGCGGCGGAGGCGTTGCGCGACATGGAGTCCCGCTGGGCCGACCTCGCCGAGGGCGAGGAGCTGACCGTGACGTGGCCGGTCCCGGCCCGGCGGCCGCGTGGGCGCCGGCGTCACATCTAGGCCCGGCGGCCGCTCGCCCGCAGGTGGATGCGCTCACCCTGCCTGCCGAACAGGCTGAGCGCCTCGACGGGCTGGTCACCGGTGGCGAAGCCGTGCGGGACGTGGCAGTCGAACTCCGCGGCCTCGCCGGAGCCGAGCACGATCTCCTTGTCGCCCAACAGGAGCGTGAGCCGTCCGCTGATGACGTAGACCCACTCGTAGCCCTCGTGGGTGCGCAGCTCGCCGCATTCGAGGCCGGGCGGGTAGACGAGCCGGTAGGGCCGCGGCTGCACGGGGCCGCGGGTGAGCGGGTGGGCGGCGGCCTCGCCCATCCGGATCGGCTGCAGGCCGCGCACCCGCGGGTCGGGGACCGACGGTTCTGCGCCGACGAGGTCGTCGAGGCCCACGCCGTGGGCGCGGGCGATGGGCAGCAACAGTTCGAGCGTCGCCTTGCGCTGCCCGGACTCCAACCGCGACAGGGTGCTCGTGGAGATGCCGGTGGAGCGGGAGAGCGCGGCGAGGGTGAGGTCGCGTTCGCGGCGCAGCTCCGCCAGCCGGGGTCCGACCCGTGCGAGGAGGGCCGTCGGATCGGTCGTCATGAATCCTTGCTACTACGGCAACGAGGTTGGCGCAATGGCACGGTCCGGGTGCACCGTTGACGGCATGACACAGAACTTCGACGTCGTCGTCGTCGGTGGCGGTGCCGCCGGCCTCTCCGCCGCGCTGATGCTGGGCCGGTCCCGGCGCTCGGTGCTGGTCCTCGACGCGGGCGAGCCCCGCAACGCCCCCGCCGCCGGCGTGCACGGCCTGCTCGGCCACGAGGGCACCCCGCCCGGCGAGCTGCTGCGCAAGGGCCGCGCGGAGGTCGAGCAGTACGGCGCCGTCGTGCGCCCCGCTCGCGCCCGGGCCGCCGTCCGCGACGACGCCGGTTTCGCCCTCACCCTCGACGACGCCACCACCGTCCACGCGCGACGGATCGTGCTGGCCACCGGCGTCGTCGACCAGCTCCCCGCCGTCGACGGGCTTGCCGGCCGCTGGGGCCGCGACGTCCTGCACTGTCCGTACTGCCACGGCTGGGAGGTGCGCGACAAGAAGATCGTCGTGCTCGCGACCGGTCCGATGGCCGTCCACCAGGGGCTGCTGTTCCACCAGCTGTCCGACGACGTCACGATCGTCCTGCACCAGCAGCCCCCGCTCGGCGACGAGCAGGCCGAGGAGATGGCCGCGATCGGTGTCCGGGTCGTCGAGGGCGAGGTGGCGCGGGTCGTCGTCGAGGACGACGCCGTCACCGGGCTGGCGCTGGCGTCCGGTGAGGTCGTCGCGGCGGAGGCGATCGTCGTCGGGTCGCGGCCTGTCGCCCGTCCCGACCTGCTCGCCGACCTCGGGTTGCAGACCCACGACCTGCCCAACGACATGGGCACCGCTGTCGCCGCCGACGCCATGGGTGTCACGGCCGTCCCCGGCGTCTGGGCCGCGGGCAACCTGACCGACCCGTACGCGCAGGTCGGGGCGTCGGCGGCCGCGGGGGCGAAGGCGGGCGCGATGGTCAACGCCGACCTCGCGGCAGAGGAGGCGCGCGCTGCGGTGGGTTCCCTGACCAGGTCGTGAGCAGAGGAGGCCGACCTGATCGCCCGCACCCCCGAGCCGCCCGGCAGCCCGGACATCTGGGTGTCGAGTCGGTGCGCGACGGCGTCGGCATCACCGTCTCGTACTGGCGCGACGAGGAGTCGGCGCGCGCGTGGAAACGGGTCGCGGAGCACGTCGAGGCGCAGCGCCGCGGCCGCGCGCAGTGGTACGTCGCGTACCGGGTCCGGGTCGCGGAGGTCGTGCGCGAGTACGGGATGTGACCTGTTGCGAGAACGCGGAATCACACTTCCACGATGTGGCAGGCTCCCCGCGTGAGCATCTCCCTCGAGCAGGCCCAGACCGTCGTCACCGCCGCCCTCGCCCACGGCAGCGAGCAGGGGTTCAACCCGCTCACCGTCGCGGTCCTCGACCCGGGCGGCGCGCTCGTCGCGCTGGCGCGCCAGGACAACTCGGGCAACCTGCGGCCGGACCTCGCCGTCGCCAAGGCCTACGGCGTGCTCGCGCTGGGCATGACTAACCGCGCCATCGCCGCCCGCGCCGCCGACTCCCCCGAGTTCTTCACCTCCGTCGCCACCCTCGCGGGCGGGCGGATCCTGTCGGTCCCCGGCGGCGTGTTCGTCCGTGACGCCGACGGGAACCTCCTCGGCGCCGTCGGCGTCACCGGCGACGCGTCGCTCAACGACGAGGCCGCCGCCGTCGCCGGCATCCAGGCCGCCGGGCTCGTCGCCGTCACCGGAGCCGAATAGGGGCTGCCGGACCGCCGCGGGCGCGGCAGGATCGGGGCATGACCCCCGACCTCCTGCGCGCCTTCGAGGGTGCGGTCAACGCGGTGGACGTCGACGCGGCCGCCGCGCTGGTCACCGACGACGTGGAGGTGGGCGGTCCCCGCGGGGCCGCCCACGGTGTCGACGTGTTGCGGCAGTGGGTGGCCGGCTCGGGCATCACGCTGTCGACGGTGCGCTGGTTCGCCCGCGGCGACGTCGGCGTCGCGCTGCAGGACGCGCGCTGGATCGACGACGACAACACCCGCAGCGTCGCCACCGAGTTCACCGCGCGCGACGGGCGGATCAGCCGGATCGTCCGCCACGACGACGGGCTCGACGTCGCCCTGGCCGCCGCCGGGCTGAGCGAGGCCGACGAGCAGCCTCTCTGACCTGCGTGCTCAGCCGACGAGCGTCGGGAACTTCAGGATCCACCGCTTCTGAGCGGGCGTCTCGACCGCGCGCGGCCGGTAGTGGGCCCGCACCCAGGTGAGGGCGTCGTCGGCGGGGTGCCCGGCGAGGATCGCCATGCAGGCCACCACGGTCCCGGTGCGCCCGGTGCCGCCCCGGCACGCGACCTCCACCCGCTCCCCCGCTCGCGCGCGTTCGTAGCCGGCGACGATCCGCGCCGCTGCGTGGGCGTCGTCGCGCGGGGTGCGGAAGTCGGGCCAGTCGAGCCACTCCGCGGGCCAGGTCGGCAGCCACACGGGCTTGCGGGAGAGCCCCCGGCGCTCGGGCGATCCGAGGTAGAGGCCGAACTCCGGCTCCGGCCCGTCCGGCACCACCTCCCTGCGGCCCCGGCCGCGCACGAGGGTGCCGTCGGGCAGGGCGATGGCGCCGGTCAGCGTGCTCACGGTCGGATTGTCCCCTGCTGGCCGGGCCCTCGTCGGCGGGCGTGTGATCAGCGCTTCGTCGACGCTCCCACGACACGTTCGACGTTGATGCCGCCCGCGACCGTGTCGTCGGAGCGGCCGCGGCGCACTGACGACACGCCCGGTGCGGGGACCCGGGCCGACGGGCGCGACACTCGGCCCGTGTCCGAGCTGCTCACCGATCCTGTGCTGCGCGACCGCACCGTGGCCACGTTGCGCGCCGCCGGGTGCGTGTTCGCCGAGGACGAGGCGGCACTGCTGCTCGGCGAAGCGGAGTCGGCGGGGGCGCTCGCGACGATGGTCGCGCGCCGGGTCGCGGGCGATCCGCTGGAGCAGATCGTCGGATGGGCGGAGTTCCGTGGGCTGCGGGTCGTCGTCGAGCCGGGGGTGTTCGTGCCCCGGCAGCGGACGGGGTTCCTCGCCGGGCTGGCGGTCGCGGCGACCCGCGCGGGCGGGATCGTCGTCGACATGTGTTGTGGCGCAGGGGCTGTCGGGATGGCGGTAATGGCCCAGTCGAGGGCGGCGGAGGTGCACGCCGCCGACGTCGACCCGGCCGCCGTCGCGTGTGCGCAGCGCAACCTGCCGTGCGTCCACCTGGGTGACCTCTACGCCGCGCTCCCGGCCGACCTGCGGGGGCGGGTCGACGTCGTCGTCGCCAACGCGCCCTACGTCCCGACCGACGCCGTCGCGACGATGCCGCCCGAGGCCCGGCTGCACGAGCCGATGGTCGCGCTCGACGGCGGCGCCGACGGTCTCGACGTCGCCCGCCGGGTCGTCGCCGGGGCGCCGGAGTGGCTTGTCCCGGGCGGCGTGCTCCTGGTGGAGACGAGCACGAAGCAGGCCCCGGCGTTGCGGGAGTGGTTCGTGCACAACGGGTTCGTCGCAACCGTCGAGGCCGACGACGAGATCGGCGGGACCGCCGTGCGAGGCACGTTCACTCCCGGCGGCCGTCCGGGGTGAACCGGCGGCGGACGCCGAACGCGCGCGGTTCCGGGCGTGGTCGCGCAGGTGCCGCGGGCGACGCAGCGCGTCGCCGATGCTCGGCCGGGTGCCCGCGCGTACCCACCACAGCGCGGTCGACGGCTGCCGCGTCGCGACGACCCAACGCGCCCGCGCCCGCACGAACCGGCCGTACTCGCCGCGGTGGCCGAAGGCGTGCAACGACGGGTAGTCCTGCCAGACGGAGAGGTTGCAGAAGGCGGGGTCGTCGAGCGGCGCGCACAACCGGGCGACGTCGACCTGGACGAGCTCGAACCCGTCCACGCCCGGGAACCTATTCGACGAGCAGCCGGGTGAGCGCGTCGGCGAGCCAGGCTGCATACGGCGTCTCGGAGTGGGCCAGCCGGCGGTGGACCACGGGGTCGAGCAGCACCGCCGCGGTGTCGACGGCCTCGTCCCGGGTCGCCCTCAGCGCACCCCGCGCAGCCACCCCGTCGACGAGCCACGCCGCGACCACCCGCCGGCGCCGGTCGATCTCGCGGGCCAGCTCGGCGATCGCAGGGTCGCCGGCCGCCGCGGCGTCGACGACGGCGTGCACCCCCGACACCCGGGCCGCGACCGTCGCGACCAGGTCGGTGACGGCGGCGAGGAACGTCGCGAGATCGTCGTGGCCCGCCGCGGCGCGGGCGGCGGGGCGGTCGAGCATCGCGACCGGCTCGTCGTCGCCCGCGGTCGTGACGTCGACGACCGCTGCCAGCAGGGCGCGCTTGGTGCCGAAGAGCTGCTCGACCGTCGGCACGGAGACGTCGGCCCGCCGCGCGACGGCCCGCACGGTCGTCGCGGCATAGCCCCTGGCCAGGAACTCCTCGCGGGCGGCGGCGAGCACGGACGCCCGGGTGCGGCGGGCCTGCTCCCGCCGGACCGTCGAGCGATAGGGCCTGCTCGTCTCCGGTGAATTCACTATGGTGTGACCATATCCGATGAGAGGGGCCGACCGTGCCACCCACACTCGCCGCGGGCAAGCTCGCGTACCTGCTGATCACGGTCGACGACGTCGAGCGCGCCGCCGCGTTCTACGCCGCGGTGTTCGGCTGGGACGTGCGCCGCAAGGACGACGGCCGGACCGCGTTCGACGACGGCTGTTCCGAGGTCTCGGGACACTTCGTGGCCGGGCAGCCTCCCGCCGGGCCGCCGGGGATCCTCGTCAACGTGCTGGTCCGCGACGTCGCCGCGACGCTGGAGTCCGCCGTCGCCGCGGGCGGGGCCGTCGACGAGCCGCCGGGGGGCGAGACGCCCGAGCTCTACGCGCGGCTGCGCGATCCCGCGGGCAACGTCGTCGGCATCTTCGAGCAGGGCGGCTGGTGATGATCGTCCCCGAGCTCGGCGTCCGCGGCGGGCCGGCGGCGCTCGAGTTCTACACGGCTGCGTTCGGGGCGCGGGTGGAGTTCCAGGTCGGTGACGAGTCGATCGTCGCCCAGCTCGCCGTCGGCGACGCCCGGTTCTGGGTGCACGACGAGTCGCCGCCGCACGGGATCGCGAGCCCGCGCACGGTCGGCGGGGCGACGACGCGGCTGCTGCTCGTCGTCGACGACCCCGACGTCGTCGTCGCACGAGCGGTCGCGGCGGGCGCGACCCTGCACACACCCGTCGGCGACAGCCACGGCTGGCGGCTCGGGCGGATCGAGGACCCGTACGGGCACCACTGGGAGATCGGCTGCCCCCTCGGCATGTCGGCATTGTCGATGCCGACGGTCGCGTCGCGCGAACGACATCCGTCACGGGCGCGGAGTTGCATCCCGTACCCGGGTCCGGGCCTACCGTCATGAGGAGAGCGACGACAGGGAGGTCACCCGATGGGCTGGGCACCGGATTCGTGCAGTTTGCCGACCGCGCAGCGGCCGTTGCGGGAGGCCGAGTTCGACGCGCTGTTCGCCCGCGCGGTCACGCCGCTGCGGCGCACGGGGCCGACCCGGTTGCTGGTCCGGCTGCCCGCAGTCGACGCCGACGTGGCGCGGCGCCTGTCGGCGCGCGAGTCGGACTGCTGCTCCTTCTTCGCCTTCGACGTGAGGGTGTCGGCCGGCGAGACCCTGCTCGGCATCGAGGTGCCGTCACAGCACACCGACGTCCTCGACAGGCTGAGCCGATGACGCTGCGCTCCGGGGAGGTGGCCGCGCGGGCGGGCGTGAGCGTCGAGACCCTGCGCTACTACGAGCGGTGCGGCGTCCTGCCCGAGCCTGCGCGCAGCCTGGGCGGGCACCGGGAGTACCCGGCGTCGACGGTCGGGCTGTTGCGCACGATCAAGGCGGCGCAACGGTTGGGGTTCAGGCTCGACGAGGTCGTCGCGCTGCTGCGCGGTGCCCCCGACCTGCAGGTACGGGTCCGCCACAAGATCGCCGAGGTGGAGGAGCGCATTGCGGCGCTGACCGCGGTGCGTGACGACCTGCGCGCCGTCGCCGAGGCCCGCTGCGAGAGCCTGGTGGAGTGCACGACCCCGGAGTGCCCCCTCCCCTGCCCCGCCTGACGGGCGCGGCGGAGGCGCTGGAGCGGCGGCAGGTCCCGCTGTACGTGGGCGCGATCGTGGTGGGCGCCGTGGTCGGGTTGCTCGCCCCGGCTGCCGGACCGGGCTTGTCGACGGCGGTGAACCCGGTGCTGGGCGCCCTGCTGTTCGTGACGTTCCTGCAGGTTCCGGCGCGGGAGCTGGCGGGGTCGCTGCGGGCCGGCCGGTTCCTGGGCGCGGTGCTGGTGGTGAACTTCGTCGTCGTCCCGCTGGTGGTCGCGGGGCTGGCGGCGTTCCTGCCGGCCGGTGACGCGATCCGGGCCGGGGTGCTGCTCGTGCTGCTGGCGCCCTGCGTCGACTACGTCGTGGTGTTCAGCCGGCTCGCCGACGCCGCGGCCGACCGGCTGCTGGCCGCGACCCCGCTTCTGCTGATCGCCCAGATGCTCCTGCTGCCGGTCTACATGCCGCTGCTGGGCGGCCCGGACATCCGCGGCGACGCGCTCGGCCCGTTGGCCGAGGCGTTCCTGGTGCTGATCGTGGTGCCGTTGGTCCTGGCGTGGCTGGTGCAGGCGTGGGCGGGGCGGGCGCGGGCGGGTGAGGTCGTCACCACGGGCGCGACGGCCCTGATGGTCCCGTTGATGGTGGGGACGCTGCTGGTCGTCGTCGTGTCGCAGGTGCCGACGCTGGGCGGCGATCCGACGGTGCTGCTCGTCGTGCCGGTCTTCGTCGCGTTCCTGATGGTCATGCCGCTGCTCGGGCTCGCCGTGGCCCGGTTGCTGCGGCTCGACGTCCCGGGCCGGCGGGCCGTCGTGTTCAGCGGCGCGACCCGCAACTCGCTCGTCGTGCTCCCCCTCGCCCTGGCGCTCTCTCCCACCGCGGCGGCGGTCGTCGTCACGCAGACGCTCGTCGAGGTGCTCGGAATGGTGGCCTACATCCGGCTGGTGCCCCGGTTCGTCCACGAGCACGCAGCCGACTCGAGCACACGGCCGGTTCTCCGGGGCCGGATGCGCCGTCGACCTCCGCCCGAGTGACGGAAGCCGTTCGACGACACCGGGATGACGTGGCCTCCCACCGGCTGCTTTCATCATCGTCATGACGGCGCGGCGACGATCGGACGTGGTGGCGTCCATCGGCGCCGGCGAGTTCGAGACCGCCGAGACCGCCGAGCTCGCCCGGCTGGTCCGCGCCGAACGGATCATGGTCCGGATCCGGTGGGGCGGGGTGGCGTTCGCGCTGGTCCAGGTGCTCACCTACTACCTGCCGTACCCGCCGGGGTTGCTGGAGGCGGCCCTCGCGTTGACATTCCTGCTCGCCGCGGGCAACGTCGCGTTCTGGCGGGCGATCCCGTCGATGACGACGCTGCGGCGGGCGCGCCGGATCAGTGTGCTGGCGTTGCTGCTCAATGCGGTCGTGTTCGTCGGCCTGGTCGCGGTGTACACGTTCGACACCGAGACGGCGATCTGGGCGGTGCTGTACGTGCTGCCGATGGAGGCGGCGATCCGCTTCCAGCTCCGCGGGGCGATGTGGACGATCGGAGCGCTGACGGTCGTCTACACGATCCGCGAGGCGGTCGGCACCATCGTCTACGGGCACCCGTTCCTCGTCGTGTCGATCACCTACCGGATGGGCATCGGGCTGATCATCGCGTCGGTCGCGGGGGCGATCGCGCAGAGCCTCACGCAGGACCGTCGTCAGCTGGCGGTGCTGGGTCGGGTGACGCGGACGGTGGCGTCGGCGCCGACGTTGCGCACGGTGCTCGACCGCGCGGCCGACGACACCGCCGACCTGTTCCGCGTCCCCGCCGTCGCGGTCGCGCTCGTCGACGGGACCGACGGCGCGCTGCGGGTGCAGGCCGCGCACGGCAGCGGTTTCACATCGGGGGCCCAGCTCGGGCGCGACGACAACGGCCCCATCGGGCGTGCGCTCGCACAGCGTCGCGCGGTCTGGACGCCCTCGGGCTCGCCCGACGGGCTGCTGCGTCGCCTGGTCGGGCGGGGCCGGTTCAGCGGTGGGCTCGTCGCGGCCCCGCTGCTGGCCCGCGACGAGGTGATCGGCGTGGTGCTGCTCGACACCGGGGAGCGCGACCGCCGGTTCTCGGCCGCGGAGCTGGCGCTGGCCGAGACCGTGGCGGGGCAACTGGCCGGCGCGATCACCGCGGCCCGGTTGTTCGAGGAGGCGCAGGCCGCGCGGGCCGCCGCCGACGAGGCCAACGAGGCCAAGAGCGCGTTCCTGGCCAACATGAGCCACGAGATTCGCACCCCGATGAACGCCGTCATCGGGATGACCGAGCTGCTGTCGGCGACACCGCTGTCCGACGAGCAGCGCGACTACACCGGCGTGATCGCGCAGAGCGCCGACGGGCTGCTCACCGTCATCAACGACGTGCTCGACTTCTCCAAGATCGAGGCCGGGAAGCTGGAGCTGGTCCGGAAGCCGTTCGACCCGCGCGAATGCATCGAGGACACCCTCGGGCTGCTGGCGCCCCGGGCCGCGGCGAAGGGCTTGGAGCTGGTGGCGGCGGTCGACGGCGACGCCCCGGAGGCGGTCCTGGGTGATCCCGGGCGGCTGCGCCAGATCCTGGTCAACCTCGTGGGCAACGCGGTGAAGTTCACCGAGTCCGGCGAGGTCGTCGTGACCCTGTCGGCGCACCGGGACGGCGACGTGTGGGCGCTGCGCATCGACGTCGCCGACACCGGGATCGGCCTTGCTCCCGAGCAGATGGCGTTGCTGTTCCGCTCGTTCAGCCAGGTCGACGGGTCGGCGACGCGCCGCCACGGCGGCACCGGGCTGGGGCTGGTGATCAGCAGGCGGCTGGCGGAGCTGATGGGTGGCACGGTCGTCGTCGTGAGCGAGCCGGGCCGGGGGTCGACGTTCACGGTGACCCTGGTCGGTGCGCCGGCCGAGCGGCCGGGGACGGCGTCGGACGGGCCGGTGGAGTCGTTGCGGGGGCGGTCGGCGCTGGTCGTCGACGACAACGCCACGAACCGCCGGATCCTGGTGGCGCACTGCGCGTCCTGGGGCATGACGGCCCGCGCTGCCGCGACGGCCGAGGAGGCACTGGGCTGGGTCCGGGAGGGGGCGCGGTTCGACGTCGTCGTCACCGATCTGCTGATGCCGGGTCTCGACGGCGCTGCGTTCGCCACCGCGCTCGCCGGGATCGACCGGGTGCCGACGGTGTGCCTGTCGTCGCTGGGCGCCGACCGTGACCCGGCCGCGCCGATCGACGCGTGGCTGACCAAGCCCGTCCGCCGCGGTCCGCTGGCGGAGACGCTGGTCGGGTTGCTCGACACGAGCGCGAGGGACGCCGGACCTGCCGACGTCCCTGTCGAACGACGGGCGTCCCACGAGCTCCGCCTCCTGCTCGCCGACGACAACCCCGTCGGCCGGCGGGTCGGGTTGCTGCTGCTCGAACGCCTCGGCCACCGTGCCGACACCGCCGCGACCGGTCTGGAGGTGCTGGCGGCGTTGGAGGAACGGGAGTACGACGTCGTCCTGCTCGACGTGCAGATGCCGGAGCTCGACGGCCTGGAGACCGCGCGCCGCATCACCGCCGCCCGGCCGCCGGAGTCACGGCCGTGGCTGGTCGCGTTGACCGCCAACGCGATGGCGGGCGCCCGCGAGGAGTGTCTGGCCGCGGGGATGGACGACTACCTGACCAAGCCGGTCCGGATCGCCGACCTGGCCGCGGCGCTGGACCGCAGCCCGGCCCCGCCCGTCGGGACACGACAGCAGGCCGATCTCGGAGAGCTCGTCTCCTCGTACGGTGCCGACGTCGCCGCCGAGCTGGTGGGCGAGTTCGCCACCAACGCTCCGGTGCTCGAGGCCGACCTGCGCGAGGGCCTCGCCGCCGCCGACGCGCCGCGGGTCCGCCGCGCCGCGCACACCCTCAAGTCCAACGCCACGCTGTTCGGCGCCACCGCGTTGTCGCAGCGCTGCGCCGCGGTGGAGGAACGGGCCGCCGCCGGTGACCTCGACCCCGGCGCCGTCACTGCGATCGCCGACGCGCTGGCACCGCTGCGGGCCGAGCTCCGCGCCGCGCTCCCCGGCCCTGAGAAGGAGGTGGCCGGCGCGTGAGCGACCAGCGCACCGGGACCGTCCTCGTCGTCGACGACGACCCCACCAACCGGCTGCTCCTGCGACGCGGGCTGGAGCGTGAGGGGCTGAATGTCGAGACGGCCGGCGACGGCGTCGAGGCGCTCGACCGGCTCGCCTCCCCCGGGATCGACCTCGTACTGCTCGACCTGCTGATGCCCCGCCTCGACGGGCACGAGGTGCTGGCCCGGATGCGGGCCGACGCGCGGCTGCGCCACGTCCCGGTCATCGTCGTCTCCGGTGCCGACGAGACCGCCGAGGCGGTGCGGTGCATCGAGCTGGGCGCGGAGGACTTCCTGCCCAAGCCGTTCGATCCCGTGCTGCTGCGGGCGCGGATCGGGGCGGGCCTGTCACGCAAGTGGCTGCGCGACGTCGAGCAGGACTACCTGGAGCAGGTCGGGCAGGTCCTGCGCGCCGCCGGTGAGGTGGAGGCGGGAACGTTCACGCCGTCGACGCTCGACGGGGTCGCCGCCCGCGACGACGCCCTCGGCGGGCTGGCGCGGACCTTCCAGACGATGGCGCGCGAGGTCCGTGCCCGCGAGCAGCGCCTCGAACAGCAGGTGGGGGCGCTGCGCATCGAGATCGACCAGGCCCGGGCGGCGCGGCGCGTCGCCGAGATCACCGAGACCGACTACTTCGCCGACCTGCAGCGCAAGGCTGCGAGCCTGCGCGGCGGCGGCGCCGGGACGGAGAGTCCGTGAGCCGAATCGTCTCCATCCACTCCTTCCGGGGCGGCACGGGGAAGTCCAACACCTCGGCCAACGTGGCGGCGCTGCTGGCGGCGCAGGGCCGGCGGGTCGGCGTCGTCGACACCGACATCCTGTCGCCGGGCATCCACGTGCTGTTCGGGCTCGACCAGGACCGGGTCGGGCACAGCCTCAACAGCTACCTGTGGGGGCGGTGCACGATGCCGGAGGCGGCCTACGAGGTCACCCCACCGGCGCTGACCGGTGGGGGCCGGATCTGGCTGGTGCCGTCGAGTGTCGCGCCGCAGGACATCGCGCGTGTCATGCACGACGGCTACGACGTCGGCCGTCTGGGCGACGGGTTCCGCGAGCTGATCGACGCTCTCGACCTCGACGTCCTGCTGCTCGACACCCACCCGGGCCTCAACGAGGAGACGTTGCTGGCCATCGCGATGTCGGACGCACTCGCGATCGTGCTGCGCCCCGACCACCAGGACTACGAGGGCACGCAGGTCACGGTCACGGTGGCGCGCAAGCTCGCGGTGCCGACGATGGTGCTCGTCGTCAACAAGTCGCCCGCGGTGTTCGACGAGGACGAGGTCCGCGAGCGCGTCGAGAAGGCCTACGAATGCCGGGTCGCGACGGTCGTGCCCCACTCCGACGAGCTGATGGCGCTGTCGAGCGCGGGCGTGTTCGTCGTCGACAACCCGGACCATCCGGTCACCGATCGGTACCGGGCGCTGGCCGCCGACCTGATGGCGTAGCGATGTCCGAGGAATTCTTCGACCGCGACGCCATCGTCGCCGGGCGTGGTCGTGGGCGGCGACGGCGCACGATGCTGTTCCTCGTCGAAAGCTTCAGCGACCCCGACAGCCCCGATGCCGGTGCGGCGCTGGACTTCCTGTCGGGGACGGAGGTGTTCGGCGGGTTGGACCGCGACGCCCTGCGCGGGCTGCTGCCGCACCTGGAGCCGGTGCACGTCGGCGCCGGGGAGCCGATCGCCGTGGGCGACACCCTGCTGCTGGTGGGACATGGGCGCGTCGAGGTCGTGGGGGCCGACGGGTCCGTCTCGCCGCGGGCGCCGGGCCAGGTCGTCGACGCCGCCGCGCTGCTCGGCGGGGCGACCGCGGGCGCCGGCGCCCGGGCGGTCCGCGACTCGATGCTGCTCACGTTGTCCGCCGCCGCGTTCGAGACGTTCGCGCACCGCCACCCCGCCGCGCTGCTCGGACTCTGCCGCCAGCTGGTCCGGCTCTCGGCGCGCCCGGTCGAGGTCGTCCCCGTGCCACAGGCGGCGAACACCGTCGCCGTGCTGCCCGCCGGCCGCGCCCCGGTGCCCGGCGACTTCGTCCCCGCGCTCGTCCGGGCGCTCACCGCACACGGGACGGTCGCGGTTCTGTCCCGCGACACCGTCGGTGGCGGGGCCGCCGACGTCGACACCGCCGATCCCCGCAACGGCGCGGTCGTCGCCCGGCTCCAGCAGGCCGAACAGCAGCACCGGTTCGTCGTCTACGTCGCCGATCCCGACGACACCGCCTGGACCCGGCGCTGTGTCCGGCAGGCCGACCGGGTGCTGCTCGTCGCCCGCTCCGGAGCCGACCCCGCACCCGGGCCCGCGCGGCCGGGGCGCAGCGCCGACCTCGTGCTGCTGCATCCGTCCGGAACCGAGAAGCCCGTCGGCACCTCCCGGTGGCTCGCCGGCCGCGACGTCGACCTGCACCACCACCTGCGCGAGGGCCGCGCCGCCGACCTCGCCCGGCTGGCGCGCCACGTCGCCGGCACCGCCCGCGGGCTGGTGCTCGGCGGCGGCGGGATGCGCGGGTTCGCGCACCTCGGCGTCATGCACGCGTTCGACGACGCGGGGGTCGAGGTCGACGCCGTCGCCGGCACCAGCATCGGGGCGATCATGGCCGGGCTGCGCGCGGGCGGCCTCGACCACGCGGCCCGGCTCGAGACGTCGGTCCAGGCCATGGTGCGGCAGGGCTCGATGGTGCCCGCGACGCTGCCGCTGGTGTCGTACTCGTCGGCGCGCAAGGTCACCCGGCTGCTGCGCGACGTGCCCGTCTTCGGCTGGGACATCGAGGACCTGTGGCTGCCGTTCTTCTGCGTCTCCGCATCGCTCGGCCACGCCCGCGAGGTGGTGCACGACCGCGGCCCGGCCTGGCGCGCGATCCGCGCGTCGATCTCGCTGCCCGGCGTATACCCGCCGGTGCCGCACGAGGGTGACCTGCTCGTCGACGGCGGGGTGCTCAACAACGTGCCCGTCGACGTCATGTCCGCGATGCTGCGGGGTGGCCGGATCCTGGCCGTCGACCTCGCGCCCGAGGAGGACCCGGGCCCGACCGCGGGTTTCGGCGAGACGTTGTCGGGCTGGCGGGTACTGGGCTCGCGGGTGCGGCGTCGTACACCCCTGCACGCCCCGGCGCTTCCCGACGTGCTGGTCCGCGGGCTGATGCTCGCCAGCTCCCGGGGCGACCGGGCCCGGCTCGCCGACGGCGCCGGGGTCACCCTGCTGCGCCCGCCGCTCGGGGCCGGGGGTCTGCTCGACTTCAAGGCCGGCCCGGCCCTCGTCGATCCCGCCTACCGCTACACCCGCGACCTGCTCCCGTCGCTCTCCCTCGACGGGGACGTGTAGCGCCGTTCGTGACCAAGGGCGACGCCAACGCGACGCCCGACCCGCACGTCGTCGCGGCGGCCGCCGTGGGCGGCGTGCTCTGGTACCACGTGCCGTCGGTGGGCGGGCTGCGCGACCGGCTCGTCGGCCCCGCCGGGCCGGTCGTTCTGGTCGTGCTGGTCGTTCTGGTCGTGCTGGGCGGGATCGTGCTGCTCGGGGCGGCGGTCCTGCTGCTGCGGTCGTCGGGGCGCCGCGACGCCGACCGATGACTTCCGGCCGCCGCGGCGGTCGTCTGTGCATGGGCATCACCTACACCGAGGCTCCGCACGTCGCGGAGCGGCCGGCGCAGCCGTACGTCTTCACCACCCGCCAGGTCACCATGACCACGATCGGGGAGATCGCCGATCGCATCCCCGAGCTGTTCGGGTGGCTCGCGGGCCGGGGCATCGCGCCTGCGGGTGCACCGTTCCTGCGCTACCTGACCACCGACATGGACGGTACGTTGCTGGTCGAGGGCGGTGTCCCGGTCGCCGACCCCGTCGAGGGCGACGAGAGCGTCGACGCCGCTGTGCTGCCCGCGGGCCGCTACGCCGGACTGACCCACCGCGGCCATCCCGACGAGCTGGTCCAGGCCACCACGGAGCTCCAGGCCTGGGCCGACGAGCAGGGCCTACGTCTCGACCGGGCCGCGGACGGGCGCTGGGGCTGCCGGCTCGAGCTGTTCCACACCCACCCCGCGGAGGTCCCGATCGGGGCGTGGGTCACCGAGCTCGCGTTCAAGGTGACGGACTGAACGCCGATACTGGGGTCGTGTACGTCCCGACGCACTTCGCCCCCGTCGACGCCGACGTCCGCGCCCTGCTCGACCGGCCGGGCGCGGCCGAGCTGGTCACGGCCGGTCCCGCCGGGCTGGAGGCGACGCTGCTGCCGTGGGTGCACGACCCCGAGCGTGGCGCCCTGCTCGGCCACGTCGCCCGCAACAACGACCACTGGACGCGGGCCGACGGGCAGCCCGGCCTGGTGATCGTCCGCGGGCCCGACTCCTACATCAGCCCGGGCTGGTACGCGTCGAAGGCAGAGCACGGCCGGGTCGTCCCGACGTGGAACTACGTCACCGCGCACGTCCACGGCACGGTCACGGTGCACGACGACCCGGCGTGGGTCGACGACGTCGTCCGAAGGCTCACCGACCTGCACGAGGCGGGCCGCGCCCCCGCCTGGTCGGTCGACGACGCCCCGGAGAGGTTCGTCGCGGGGCAGCTGCGGGCGATCGTCGGCATCGAGCTGCGGATCGAGCGCGTCGACGCCAAGCTCAAGCTGAGCCAGAACCGGCCGGCCGCCGACGTCGACGGCGTGATCACCGGACTGCGCGCCGACGGCGACGAGGCCGGGGCGCGGGCCGTGGAGGAACACCGCCCCCGACGTTGAGCCTGCACCGATGAGCCCGGCCACCCACGGGAGTCGGTACCCGCATGGGCGGGTGACATACCGTCGTGGCGTGTCAACCGTGGAGTCGGTGAACGTGGGTGTGGCGCGGTCGATCTCGCCGAGGTCGGGCCTCACGGGCATCGACAAGCGGCCCGTCGTCGGTCCCGTCGCGGTCGAGGTACCGGGCCCGGCCCGCAGCGGGCTCGCCGGTGACGACATCTGCGACGCCCGCTTCCACGGCGGACCCGGGCAGGCCGTCTACGCCTACGCGCGCGAGGACCTCGCCCTCTCTGGGGTCCGGAGCTCGGCCCGATCGAGGCCGGGGTGTTCGGGGAGAACCTGACGACGTCGGGCGTCGACATCACCGGCGCCGTGGTCGGGGAACGTTGGCGCGTCGGAGCCCGTCTGCTGCTCGAGGTGACGACGCCACGGTTGCCCTGCAACACCTTCGCGGTGTGGCTGGAGCGCCGGGGCTGGATCACGCGGTTCACCGTGGAGGGCCGCCCCGGTACCTACCTGCGGGTGCTGGAGCCGGGCCCGGTGCAGGCGGGCGACGTCGTCACCGTCGTCGACAGGCCGGCGCACGGCATCACCGTCGGCACCACGTTCCGCGCCTTCACCGCCCGGCGGGAGCTGTTGCCGACGCTGCCGGCCGTGCACGACCTGCAGTCCGACGTCCGCGCCCACGCCGAGCAGCGGGCCGGCGTCCACGCGTGACGGCCCTCCCCGCGGCGCGGGAAGGGCCGCCGGACCCGCGAGGGGTCAGCGCGCGTCGTACCGGTCCAGGTCCATGACCTTGGCGAACGCCGCGACGAAGTCGGCGACGAACTTGTCCTCCGCGTCGTCGGAGGCGTACACCTCGGCGACGGCGCGCAGCTCGGAGTTCGAGCCGAACACCAGGTCGGCGCGGGTACCGGTCCAGCGGACCGCACCCGAGGCGTCGCGACCCTCGAAGGAGTCGTCGTCACCGGCGACCGACGACCACGTCGTGTCCATGTCGAGCAGGTTCACGAAGAAGTCGTTGGTCAAGGTGCCGACGCGGTCGGTGAGCACCCCGGCCGTCGAGCCGCCGGTGTTGGCACCCAGCACCCGCAGACCGCCGACGAGCACGGTCATCTCCGGCGCCGACAGGTTCAGCAGGTTCGCCCGGTCGACCAGCAGGTACTCGGCCGGCAGGCGGTGGCCCTTGCCACGGAAGTTGCGGAAGCCGTCGGACGTGGGCTCCAGGTAGGAGAACGAGTCGACGTCGGTCTGCTCCTGGGTGGCGTCCGTGCGGCCCGGCGTGAACGGGACGGTCACGTCGTGACCGGCGTCCTTCGCAGCCTTCTCGACGGCCGCGACGCCCGCGAGGACGACGAGGTCGGCGAACGAGACGTCCTTGCCGAACGCGGACTGCACACCCTCGAGGGCGCGGACGACCTGCGCGAGCTGGTCAGGGTCGTTGACCTCCCAGCCGGCCTGCGGCTGCAGGCGGACGCGGCCGCCGTTGGCGCCACCGCGCTTGTCGGACACGCGGAACGACGACGCCGCCGCCCATGCCGCCGACACCAGCTGCGACACCGACAGACCCGTCGCCAGGATCCTCGCCTTGAGGTCGGTGACGTCGGCGTCGGACAGCGTGTAGTCGCCGCGCGCCGGCACCCGGTCCTGCCAGAGCAGCTCCTCCTGCGGCACCTGCGGGCCGAGGTAGCGCTCGATCGGGCCCATGTCGCGGTGGGTCAGCTTGAACCAGGCACGCGCGAACGCGTCGTAGAACTCCTGGGGGTTCTCCAGGAAGCGACGCGAGATGCGCTCGTAGACCGGGTCCACGCGCAGGGCGAGGTCACTGGTCAGCATCATCACCGGACGGTTCAGCTCACCGGACTCGGGGTCGGGGATCTGGTTGTCGCCCGACCCGTCCTTCGCGACCCACGCCCACGCACCGGCGGGGGTCTTGGTGACCTCGTACTCGAAGCCGAACAGGTTCTCGAAGAACTTGTTGCTCCACGTCGTCGGCGTCTGGGTCCAGGTGACCTCGAGGCCCGACGTGATTGTGTCGCGCCCCTTGCCGGTGCCGAAGCCCTGCTTCCAGCCCAGGCCCTGCTCCTCGATCGAGGCGCCCTCGGGCTCGGGGCCGACGTGGTTGTTCTCGTCCGGGTTGGCGGCACCGTGGCCCTTGCCCAGGGTGTGGCCGCCTGCGATGAGGGCGACGGTCTCCTCGTCGTTCATCGCCATGCGCGCGAAGGTCTCGCGGATGTCGCGGGCCGAGGCCAGCGGGTCCGGGTTGCCGTTGGGTCCCTCGGGGTTGACGTAGATCAGGCCCATCTGGACGGCGCCGAGCGGACGCTCCAGGTCGCGGTCGCCGGTGTAGCGCTCGTCGCCGAGCCACTCACGCTCCGGACCCCAGTAGACGTCCTGGTCGGGCTCGAAGACGTCTGCACGCCCGCCGCCGAAGCCGAACGTCGTGAAGCCGGAGACCTCGAGCGACCGGTTGCCCGCGAAGACCAGCAGGTCGGCCCACGAGATCTTCTTGCCGTACTTCTTCTTCACCGGCCACAGCAGCCGACGGGCCTTGTCGAGGTTGCCGTTGTCCGGCCAGCTGTTGAGCGGGGCGAAGCGCTGCATGCCCGCGCCCGCGCCGCCGCGACCGTCCTCCACCCGGTAGGTGCCGGCGCTGTGCCACGCCATGCGGATGAACAGGCCCGCGTAGCTGCCGAAGTCGGCGGGCCACCAGTCCTGCGACGTCGTGATGACCGCGTCGACGTCGGCGGTGAGCGCGTCGAGGTCGAGGCTCGCGAACGCCTCTCGGTAGTCGAAGTCGGCGTCCATCGGGTTGGCGACGGCCGGGTGCTTGCGCAGGATCGCCAGGTTCAGCTGGTTCGGCCACCAGTCACGGTTGCTCCCGCCCTCGGTGGGGTGCGAGAACCGCCCGTGCGCGACGGGGCAGCCGCCGGCCTCCTCCTGGTTGATCTCTCCCACAACGGCGTCGGGCTTGTCAGACACGGGATTCCTTCCGGGATGGAGGGGCGGATCGGCCGGCGGCGGTGGCGCAGGCCGGGCAGAGGCCCCGGTAGACGACCTCGGCCTCGTCGATCGCGAAGCCGTGGCTGTCGGATGCGGTCAGGCAGGGGGTTGCACCCACTGCGCAGTCGACGTCGGCGACGGCGCCGCAGGACCGGCACACGACGTGGTGGTGGTTGTCCCCGACCCGCGACTCGTAGCGGGCCGGGGAACCGGGCGGCTGGATGCACCGCACCAGGCCGGCCGCCGTCAACGCGCGCAGCACGTCGTAGACCGCCTGGTGGGAGACCTCGCCGAGCTCCGTACGAACGGCACCGATGATCGACGCGGTGTCGGCGTGCGGTTCGTCGTGCACCGCGGACAGCACGGCCACACGCGGGCGGGTCACCCGCAGCGAGGCCTCACGCAGCATGCGTTCGTGGTCCGCGGTCATCGACACGCCCCGCAGTCTGGCCGATTCTCTTGAATGAATCAAGATTGACTGGTCAGGTCGCGGGGTGCCGCGGCGGCGCGCCCTCCGGTGCAGTGGCATCGGTCTTCGCGGGCCGGTTCAGAACCACCGCGAGCGTCGGGAACACCAGCACCGTCAACACCCCGGCCCCGACGAGCGCCGCCGCGTTCTCCGGCAGCATCGTCCCGTTGCGCAACCCGATCTCGGTCAACGCCACCACCAGCGGCAACGCCGTCGCCGAGACCAGCATGGTCTGCACCCGCTCGCGCGCCGACAGCACACCGAGATAGATCAGCAACGCCGGCGCACCCCGCACCACCAGCATCAACCCGAAGAACACCAACAGCCGCAACGGAGCCGACGCGATCGCGTGCAGGTCGATCCTCATCCCCGAGTACACGAAGAAGATCGGGATCAGGAACCCGTGCCCGGCGACGTCGAGCTTCTCCTCCAACGCCGGCGCACTCGCACCCGCCCAGCGCCGCAACACCATCCCGGCCACGAACGCGCCCAGCACCGCGTCGAGATGGAACCGCTCCGTCACCGCCAGCAGCAGCACCAGCAACAACACCGTGAGCCGCAACGTGATCTGGCTCGTCTCGTGCTGGTGGTCCCGCAGCACGCCGGCCATCCGCCCGCCCGGCCGCATCGTCCGCGCCGCAAGGCTCAGCAGCACCGCCAGCACCAGTACCGCCGCCAACGACAGCAGCGCCACGAACCGGCTCGTGATACCCAGGAACACCGCGATCGCGAGGATCGGCAGCAGCTCACCCATCGCACCCGTCGCCAGCAGGTGCCCGCCGAGACGGCCCCGCAGCATCCCGTTCTCGCGCAGGATCGGGACGAGCGTGCCCAGCGCCGTCGTCGTCAACGCCAGCGCGACGGCCACGAACGCGTGCACGTACCCCGTCGCCGCCAGGATCCCCGTGACCCCCAACGCCAACGCCAACGCCACGAACCACGCCACCACCGCCCGGCGCCCCGTGTCCTCACGGTAGAGCCGCTGATCGATCTCGTAGCCCGCCAGCAGGAACACGAAGCCCAGCCCCAGGTCGGCGAGCGCCTCCACCGACTGCGGGGTCGCCAACCCCAGCACCTGCGGACCGATCACGATCCCCCCGGCCAGCAGCAACACGACCTGCGGGATCCGCAGCCTCGGCACCAGGCCCAGCAGCAGCGGCGCCAGCGCCGCGACCACCGCGATGGCAAGAAGGCTGTCCAGCGCGCTGCCGACGTCGACGCTTTCCACCTGCAGGTTCTCCTTCACCACGGGTCGCCGCGGATGGGGTCGCAGGACGCTCCCGATCCGTTACCTGCGGTGAAGGCCGGTCTCAGATCTCGATCGCGCCGAGCACCTCCGCCAGCCGGTCCGGCACCCACACCATGGGCTGGTGCGACGACGGCAGCCGCTCGACGTGATCGCCGCTGCGCCCACAGCTCATGTACTACGGCGCTCCCGGCTACGCGATCGGCGGCAAACCGCCCGTCATCGTCTTCTTCCGGCTCGACGACGACACCTTCTCCCTCGGCCTCACCGAGAAGGCCCACCACGAGGTCGAGGAGGCTCACCGCACCAGCTCATGCAGGCCGCCTGGGTCCTGACCGGATTCGACGACGCCACCGAGGCCCGTATCGCCGAGATCGTCCGCCGTGCCCCGACCCCGAAACTCGTCCGTGTCGAATCGGACGTATCGCCCCTAGGGTTTTCGGGTGACCACCGAGAAGATCGTCCCGATCCTGCCGTGCCGATCCCTCGACGACGTCATCCCCTTCTACGAGGCGCTCGACTTCGAGGTCACCTACCGCCAGGCCAGACCCAACCCCTACGCCGCCCTCCGACGGGGCGCTCTCGACCTGCACTTCTTCGGTCTCGACGCCCACGACCCCGCCGGCTCGCTCGGTAACGTGCTCGTCGTCGTCCCCGACACCGGTGCACTGTTCGACGCGTTCGCCGCCGGCGTCGCCCGCCACCCCGACGCCCCTGGCCCGACGGGTCGCCGCGCTGCTCCACCTCGTCGAGCTCCTGGCCCGGACCGGCGACACCGCCCGGGCGGCCGAGGTCGCCGCCGAGCTCCGCACCCACGAACTCGACCCGGCCTCCCAGGCCACCCTCACCGAGATCGAGGCCTCCCTGCAACTCTGACGCCACTGAGAAGCCGCGCCGCTCCTGGCATCGGTGCGTGCCCGCCTCGTTGCACGTCGACCACCCGACCGGGCTGACCGGGTTCCTCGGTCAGCCCGACGCCTTCGTCGCCGCGGCAGGATCCGCGAGCGACAGCGACCCGCTCACGGCGAGCCGCTGCCACGGCTGGGCCGCGGTCGACCTCGTCGTGCACGTCCGGACCGGGCTGCAGGAGATGCTGGGCGGCGTCGTCACCCCGAGCTCCTCCGCCCCCGACACCGACGCCGCCTCCTACTGGCGCACGGACGTCCCGTCCACCGACGACGGCGCCGACCCTGTCGACGGCATCCTGTGGACCCGCCGCACCGCGTCGGCCTACCGGCGGCCGAGCGGCGCGGTCGGACACCTGCGGATGGCCGCCGACGCGGTGGGGACCGCCGTCGACCGGATGCCGGACGATCCCGTCGCCTTCCAGGGCCGGGTCCTCGCGAGCGGCGACTTCCTCGCGACCTGGGCCGTCGAGCTCGCCGTGCACCACCTCGACCTGAGCCGCGACGTCACCGTCGGCTCTCCGACGGCCGAGTGCCTGCGCCTGGGGTGCGCGACGGTCGAAGCTCTCGCGGGAGCGGCGTTCCCGCAGGACCTTAGCGACGCCGAACGCGTCCTGATCGGCGCCGGCCGCCTGGATCCGTCGAAGGCCGGGAAGGCCCTCGCCGCCGCAATGCCGGTACTGGGCTGACCGTCGAGGGCCGCCACGCCCGCCGCCCCCCGGTCGAGACGGGCCGTGAAACCCGACAGCCGATGCACCTCGACGAGCACGTCGCGACGCCGGCCGCGACCTCGGCGTCCGTGCGACGCTCGGCCCATGAGCACCGCCCGGGACCTCCGCGTCATCGCCCTCGGGGACTCGTTCGTCGCCGGAGTCGGCGACCCCGACTGCCGCGGCTGGTTCGGCCGGCTCGTCTCCGCCGCCGGCCGACGCGGCATCCCGACCACCGCCTACAACCTCGGCGTCCGCCGCGACACCAGCCGCGAGGTCCTGCAACGCTGGGAGCGGGAGGTCGCGGCCCGCCGAGCGCCCGCGTCCGACGAGCGCCTGGTCGTCTCGTTCGGCGTCAACGACAGCATCGTCGAGGACGGCGCCCTGCGGGTCGATCCTGACGAGAGCGTCGCGAACCTGCAGCGCCTCCTCACCGACGCCGGCCTCCCGACGCTCGTGGTCGGTCCGCCGCCCATCGCCGACGGCCCGGTGAACCGCCGCGTCGTCGCGCTGAGCGCGCGGTTCCGCGACGTCTGCGCCGCGGCCGGCGCGCCCTTCGTCGAGGTCGTCCACGACCTTGCCGACGACGACGTCTGGACCACCGAGGTCCGCGACGGCGACGGCGCCCACCCCGGCGCCGCGGGCCACGACCACCTCGCCGCGCTCGTCCTGCCCACGTGGCTCGGCTGGATCGGCACCTGACGCGCTTCCTCCCTACGGTGCGCGCGAGGCCGTTTCACGAGCCGGCGTCGCGCCGGCCGGACCCGGAACGGAATGCTCGCGGGATCGAGCTCTCCTCCATTCGAGAGCGAGAATCAGCAGGATGACGATTCCGACCGTGTTGATGACCGTCACCGACACATTCGCCAGTGGCTGGGTGTAGTCGAAGATCGTCACGACAATGGCGCCGGTGATGCTGCGCTGCGCGGTCGTGATCATCGTCGCGCGCCTGATCGGTGCATTCCTGCGGCTGATGAGGCTGCCGAGTGCGATACCGAGGGCCGGGACGACGATCGCAGCGACGTAGGCCCCCCACCACACGGCGACGAAAAGGTTCGTGAACGCGAAGATGAAGAGGTTGACGTACAGGACCAGGCCGGCGAGTTGAACGATGAGCAGGGGCCGCGCCCAGCCCGACACCGCCTCGTCGTACCGGAGGCGCATCAGGCAGCCGATCAGCAGGGGTGCGATCACGAACGCGAGCAACGGCCAGGCGACGGTCCAGATCCCAGGGTGTGCGACGCCGGGCACGACGGCGGCCACGGCGAGCGGCAGCACGAAGGGCACGAGGACGACCGTGACGACCACCATGACCAGGAACAGCGACTCGGACGTGGCGACGTCGCCCTTGGCCAGACGGGTGATCGCGGGCGCGAACGGCGCACCTGCCGCCAGCGCGACGATGCAGAATCCGATCTTGATGTCGGCATCCACGGGCACGATCGCGGCGAACCCGATGACGAGGGCTGGAAGAACCACGAAATTGACGAGCAGAGCGCGTACGGCAAGTCGCCAGTTCTGAAAGAAGTGTTCCAGCGTCCGCCCCACCCGGAACCGCAGACCGAGAGTGAACGAGTTCAGGATCGCGAACAGCAGACCGAGCGAATTGATGACGACAAGTAGGTCATTGCTCGGCACAGCGGCCTCCTCGTTCTGTGCGCTCCCGGGCCATCGACCCGGAGCCGCCCGGGTCACGCGTCACCGGAGCACCCGGTGTGGCCTCCGCACCATCTGCCGGCCGCCCACGAACGCGGCCGAAGACACCCGCCTGCCCCGGATCGAGCAACACAGGGTGTCGATCGCGCCCCCCTGCCCGGCGGTGGCCGACCTGCCATCGTCCGCGGCGTTCGCCTCGCGGCATCACCTGAACCGGATGAGCCCTTGCGCTGCGTCGCGGCCGACGCGGCAGCGACGTCGACCCGGCTCGACACCGGAGTACCGCCGACAGCGCCCTGAGGGTCGACACCGAACCCGGCCGAGCGGCGGACACCGTGCCAGGCACTGCCGCGCAGCCGCACACGGCCGGACAACGCAAGAACGGCCCCTGAACCACGTTTCCGCAGTTCAGGGGCCGTTCTCACAGGGTGTGGCAGGTGAAGGATTCGAACCTTCGTAGGCTAAGCCGACGGATTTACAGAACACTGGCATCCGGGCTCTGACCTGCGACGATGCCCCGCGCCCCCGCGTTGCGTCCGTGCATAGTCCGCGCGGCCGTCCTTCGCCCTCACACGCTGGGTCCTGGTGCTGATCTCCTCGCGGCGCGGGTTCCACCCTTCCGGCCCGCCGGTCGGGGTGCAAGGCACGCTGTCCCGCCTTGTGCCCCGGCCGGCGGGCCGGTAGCCGTCTCGGCGCGCCGTGAGGAGGTCAGTACCCCGCCGCACTCGACTGATCTCGGAGCGGTGCCGGGTTCGGGCGGAGCCCGTGCTGTCGATCTGTGCCTGGCTACGGTCCCAGGGTCCGCCCCGGTGCCCGAGGAGCTTCTGTGCCCCTGTTCCCCCCGAGTGAGCCTTACGACTCCGGAGTCCTGATGACTTCGGATGGTCAGTCGATCTACTGGGAGTGCTGTGGGAACCCGGACGGGCAGCCCGCTCTCTACCTCCACGGCGGCCCCGGCAGCGGAGCAGCTCCCCGAGCGAGGCGCTACTTCGATCCGGAGCGATTCCGCGTCGTGCTCTTCGACCAGCGTGGTTGCGGCCGTAGCCGCCCGTCGGCAGCCGATCCGGACGTCGACCTCGCCCGGACCAACACGACACAGCACCAGCTCGCCGACATCGAGCAGCTTCGCGAGCTGCACGGCATCAGCTCGTGGGTCGTCCTCGGAGTCTCCTGGGGCAGCACGTTGGCGCTGGCCTACGCCCAGACCCACCCACAGCGGGTGTCTGGTCTGGTCCTCGCGGCGGTCACCAACACCACCGAGCGCGAGGTCCGCTGGATCACCGAGGACATGGGGCGCGTCTTCCCTGAGCAATGGTCACGGTTCGCCGATGCTGTTCTCCCGCATCTTCGTGGCGAGCGGATTGTCGACGCCTATGCCGAGATGCTCGCCGATGCTGACCCGGCGGTGCGCGAGCACGCCGCCCGCGAGTGGTGCGCATGGGAGGACGTCCACGTGTCCCTCGCTCCCGGCTACAGCCCCGACCCCCGGTTCCAGGACCCCGAGATCCGTTACCTGATCGCGCGCCTGGTCACGCACTACTGGCGCCACAGCGCCTTCCTGCCCGAAGGGCAACTCCTGCGTGATGTATCCGCCCTTGATGGGATCCTGGGCTCTCTCATTCATGGACGCTACGACGTCAGCAGCCCCCTCGACGTGGCGTGGCGGCTTCATCAGGGCTGGCCGACGAGTGAGCTGCACGTGATCGACGACGCTGGACATGGCGGGGCAGGCGGCTTCACCGACGTGGTTGTCGCGGAGCTGGCCCGCGTCGCCCGAGCAGGTGCAGAGGCGCGCTGACGTCGACCAGCTGTTCGCCGCTTCTGCGGGTTGAGTTCTGGCGTTTCTCCGTGGGGTGGGCCGGATAGCCGGTCCGCCGGCCGCGCGCGGGCCGGAGGCAGGAGCGCGCGAGCCGAGCGGGCCGGTGTGGACGGC
>MEGH01000009.1:98207-99665 GCA_001725415.1 Pseudonocardia sp. SCN 73-27 | reverse complement strand
CGCGGCCGAGGGCCCGCTCGAGGGCGTCCTCAAGTACACCGAGGACCCGATCGTGTCGTCGGACATCGTGACCGACCCGCACTCGTGCATCTTCGACGCGGGCCTGACCAAGGTGTCGGGCAACCTCGTGAAGATCGTCGGCTGGTACGACAACGAGTGGGGCTACTCCAACCGCCTCGCCGACATCACCGCGCTCGTCGCCTCCAAGCTGTGAAGTCGCTCGACGACCTCCTCGACGACGGCGTCGAGGGCCGGACGGTCCTGCTCCGGTCCGACCTGAACGTCCCGCTCGACGGTGACCGCATCACCGACGACGGCCGGATCCGCGCTTCGCTCCCGACGATCTCGGAGCTGTCGGGTGCGGGCGCGATCGTCGTCATCGCCGCGCACCTGGGCCGGCCCAAGGGTGGCCCCGACCCGGCGCTGTCGCTGGAGCCCGTCGCGTCGCGGCTGAGCGAGCTGCTCGGCGCACCGGTGCGGCTGGTCCGGGGCTCCGAGCTGCCCAACCTCGCCGCGGGCGACGTCGTGCTGCTGGAGAACATCCGCTTCGACGCCCGCGAGACCAGCAAGAACGACGACGAGCGCGCGGCGCTGGCCGACGAGCTCGTGTCCATGGTCGGTGACGACGCCGCGTTCGTGTCCGACGGCTTCGGGGTCGTGCACCGCAAGCAGGCGTCGGTGTACGACGTCGCGCAGGACCTCCCGGCCTACGCCGGCGGGCTGGTGCAGGCCGAGGTGGAGGTGCTGCGGCGGCTCACCGAGGATCCCGCGCGGCCGTACTCGGTCGTGCTGGGCGGCTCGAAGGTCTCCGACAAGCTGGCCGTCATCGAGGCGCTGCTCCCGCGCGTCGACAGCCTGCTCGTCGGCGGCGGGATGTGCTTCACGTTCCTCGCCGCGCAGGGCTACGGCGTCGGGTCGTCCCTGCTCGAGTCCGAGCAGATCGCGAACGCCCGGAAGCTGCTGGAGTCGGGCAAGATCGTGCTGCCGACCGACGTGGTCGTCGCCGACGCGTTCTCCGCCGACGCGAAGACGCAGCTGGTGGCGGCCGACGAGATCCCCGACGGCTGGATGGGTCTCGACGTCGGACCCGACACGGTCCGCGTGTTCGGCGAGACGCTCGCGGGGGCCAGGACGGTCTTCTGGAACGGCCCGATGGGTGTGTTCGAGATGGAGCCGTTCGCCGAGGGCACCCGCGGTGTCGCACAGGCGATCGTCGACGCCACCTCCGCGGGCGCGTTCAGCGTCGTCGGGGGCGGGGACTCGGCGGCGGCCGTCCGGGCCCTCGGCGTGGGCGAGGACGGCTTCTCCCACATCTCGACCGGCGGGGGCGCATCGCTGGAGTACCTGGAGGGCAAGGCCCTGCCGGGCCTGTCCGTGCTGGACCGCTGATCCGCCGCTCGATCCGCGCCGCCTGATCCGCGGTCGCGCCGCACCCGGTCAGGCGGCGCGACCGGCGGG
>MEGH01000009.1:0-98193 GCA_001725415.1 Pseudonocardia sp. SCN 73-27 | reverse complement strand
GACGACCACCGACCGCCCGGGTCGGAACGAACAGAAGACGAGGATGCCCGTGACCCCGCCCGCTGGGACACCGACCGGCCGCAAGCCGCTCATCGCCGGCAACTGGAAGATGAACCTCACCCACCTCGAGGCCATCGCCTTCCTGCAGAAGCTCGCGTACGGGCTGCCGGAGAAGTACTACGACAAGGTCGAGGTGGCGGTGCTGCCGCCGTTCACCGCGATCCGCAGCGTCCAGACCGTCATCGACGGCGACGGGTTGCTGATGACCCACGGCGCGCAGGACATCTCCCAGCACGAGTCGGGTGCCTACACCGGCGACGTGTCGGGCCAGATGCTGGCCAAGCTGCAGTGCCGTTACGTCGCGGTCGGGCACTCGGAGCGCCGCGAGTACCACCACGAGGACGACTCGGTCGTCAACGCGAAGGTGCGCGCGGCGTTCGCCAACGGGATCGTGCCGATCCTGTGCGTCGGTGAGGGTCTCGACGTACGGGAGGCCGACGGCCAGGTCGGGCACTGCACGGCGCAGCTCGCCGCGGCGCTGCAGAAGGTGACGCCGGAGCAGGCGGCGACGCTCGTCATCGCCTACGAGCCCATCTGGGCGATCGGGACGGGCCGGGTCGCCGGCCCCGCCGACGCACAGGAGGTGTGTGCGGCGTTGCGCGCCACGCTGGCCGAGCTCTACGGCGACACCGTCGCGGGCGCGGTCCGGGTGCTCTACGGCGGCTCGGTGAAGTCGGGCAACGTCGGCGAGATCGTCGCCGAGGCCGACGTCGACGGCGCGCTCGTCGGCGGGGCGAGCCTCGACCCCGACGAGTTCGCCAAGCTGTGCGCCATCGCGGCGGGCGGCCCGCTGCCCTAGCGGCCCGGTTCGGAGAGCCACGACGGGGCGGGGTCCGGGTTTCCGGGCCCCGCCCCGTCGCTGTCCGTACCGACCGCCGGACGCCGTCCGTAACGCCCGCGCTGCGCTGCGCGAGCACACAGGAGAGGCACATCCGGACCCCCGGGCCGGTACACATGGTCGACGGGTAGCCTGGTGGACCCCGATGTGAATGAGGATGGGATGAAGCTCGCCCTGGATATCGTGCTCATCGCCTCCAGCGTGGTGCTGGTGCTGCTGATCCTGCTGCACCGCGGTCGCGGCGGCGGTCTGTCCAGCCTGTTCGGCGGCGGCGTCCAGTCGAGCCTGTCCGGATCGAGCGTCGCGGAGAAGAACCTCGACCGGATGACCCTGTTCACTGCCGCGATCTGGCTGATCTCGATCGTCGGCACCGGCGTGCTGATCAAGCTCGGCTGACGAGGCCGGTACCGGTCGGAGAAGGAGTAAGAGCCATGGCGATGTCTGGTGGCAACGCGATCCGAGGCACCCGTGTCGGGGCCGGTCCGATGGGTGAGTCCGAGCGGGGCGAGACCGCGCCCCGTGTTCGGGTCGCCTACTTCTGCGCGACGGGCCACGAGACGCGCCCGTCGTTCGCCGCCGAGGCGGAGATCCCCGAGACGTGGGACTGCCCGCGCTGCGGCCTGCCCGCCGGGCGTGACCACACCGCCCCGCCCGCGGCCCCGCGCAACGAGCCGTACAAGACGCACCTCGCGTACGTGAAGGAGCGCCGCAGCGACGCGGACGGGGCCGCCATCCTCGAAGAGGCCCTGGGTCGGCTGCGCGCCTCCCGCGAGCTCTGATCCGTCACCTGCACGTGGGCCGGGACCGTCGGAGGCTCCGAGGGTCCCTGCGCGCCAGGATGATGCGCGCGGTCGACGAGGTCGTCGCCCGTCGGGTCGACGACCAGACCGCCGCGCTGCGCGAGGAGATCGCCGCGCTGCGCGCCGAGCTGACCGACGTGGTCACCCGCGTGCAGGGCGCGGTCACCGAGGAGCTGCACGCCGCCGAGCGGCGCTCGCGGCGCGACCTGGTGGCCGCCGGTGAGCGGGCCGCGGTCCGGTCGACGTCGCGGTTCGTCGAGGCGGAGCTGCGCGACGCGGTCGCACTGCCCGACCCTCTCGCGACGCTCGACCACGCGATCGCCAAGGCCCCCAGCGGGGGGCTGGCGCTGGAGTTCGGCGTCTACACGGGCGGCACGCTGACGCGCATCGCCGACGCCCGCGCGGGCGACCCGGGCGGCGTCGCCGGGTTCGACTCGTTCGAGGGTCTGCCCGAGACGTGGCGTGCAGGGTTCCGGGAGGGCGTGTTCGACGACGTCACCGTCCCGCCGGAGGTGCCGGGCGCCGAGATCGTCGTCGGGTTGTTCGCCGACACCCTGCCCGGTTTTCTCGACGCCCATCCGGGCCCGGTCGACCTGCTGCACCTCGACGCAGACCTGTACTCGTCGACGGCGACGGTGCTCGATCTCGTCGGTCCGCGACTGCGGCCGGGCAGCGTCGTGCTGTTCGACGAGTTCTTCAACTACCCGGGCTGGGAGCAGCACGAGGCCCGGGCGTGGCGAGAGTACGTCGGGACGAGCGGTCGCACGTTCGCGTGGGAGGCCTACACGGTCGCCGACGAGCAGGTCGCGGTCCGCATCACAGGCTGAGCGCCGCCGGCCCGAGTCGTTGCGCCCCGAGGCTGGATACCGTGCGCAACCTCACGGTCTGTCTCCGCCGCCGGAACAGCAGTGAGGTTGCGCGCGGCGGTCTGCGAGGCGCTCACAGGGCGTTGCCGCTCACAGGGTGTCGAGGGCGCGCAGGAGGGTGCCCGGGCCGGCCGTGCCGGCGCCGACGGCCTCGACCCTCGTGCGCAGGAGCCGGTCGGCGGTCACGACGACCACCTCGGCGCCGGACCCGGTGAGCTCCGCGACGACGTCGACGATCGTGGAGTCACCGTCTCCCGCGGCCGTGACGACCTCGAGGCCGTCCACCGGCTCGATCGAGGCGGCGCGGGCCGCGCCCTCCAGGACGAGCACGACCCGGTCGACGGATGCGGCGACGTCGGCGGTCGACGACGGCCCGGCCGCCAGCGCCGTGGCGAGCCGGGACGCGAGCCGGGCAGCGGCTCCGGCGCGGTCACGCCACCAGCCGTCTGGACGCGAGCCGACGACATTGGCGCCATCGACCACCAGGACGGTCACGGACGGTCAGGCGATCGGCGGCACGAGGTCGCGGGGCAGCTTCGAGGCTGCGGACCTGTCGAGCAGCCACCGGGTGCGGCTGCGTCCGCTCACCCCGGCGACCGGGATGGCGACCTCCCCGGCCCCGGTCAGCGCCATGGCGACGGCGGCGGCCTTGGGCTCACCGGTCGTCATCACCCAGACCTCGACGGAGTTGCGGATCGCCGGCAGCGTCAGCGAGATGCGCGTCGGTGGGGGCTTGGGGCAGCCGTGGACGGCGACGACGGTCCGCTCGGTCTCGTAGACGGCGGGGGAGTGCGGGAAGATCGACGCCGTGTGGCCCTCGGGGCCCATCCCGAGCAGCAGGATGTCGAGCGCGGGCATCGGCCCGTGGTCCTCGGGCGCGGCGCGGCTCGCGAGCAGGTCGGCGTAGGTCTCGGCGGCGGCGTCGGCACCCGAGGGACCGGTGCCGGTGTCGGCGCCCATCGCGAACACCTTCGCGGGGTCGATCGCGACGTGGTCGAGCAGCGCCTCACGGGCCTGGGTCTCGTTGCGGTCGGCGTGCCCGCGAGGCAGGAACCGTTCGTCACCCCAGTAGAACTCGATCCTCGACCAGTCGACGGCGTCGCGGGCGGTCCCGGTTCGCAGGTGCTCGAGCAGCGAGATGCCGATGCCCCCGCCGGTCAGCCCCAGCCGCGGGGTGCGGCCGGCGGCCTGCAGGTCGACGAGCTTGGTGACCAGCCGGGCCGCGACGGCGGCGGCCAGGACGTCCGGGGTGCGGTGGACGACGATGTCCGGTTGGGGCGCCATGGGTGTGGGACCTACCTTCTCGCGGCGAGGGTGCGGGTGCGTCAGGGGACGAGGTTGACCGGGGTGCGGCCGCGGGAGATTCGCCCGATCCCGGAGAGGGCCTCGGCGTAGATCTCGTCGGGGTCGAGCCGGCGCAGCTCCTCGGCGAGGCAGTCGGGCACGCCGCGGCGGGTGAGCGCGATCATCCGGTCGGGCTGGCCGGGCTGGCGCAGGGTCGCGGTGCGCCCGTCGGGGCGGAGCAGCTCGATGGCGCCGGAGCGGCGGGTGAGCTGCACCGACGACATCCCGCCGCCGTTGTCGGTCGCGGGCGAGCGCTTGACCTTGACGTCGAGCCGGACGGCGAGCCAGCCTGCGAGCAGGTCGGTCGACGGCGACACGGACTCCCCGGCGACGACGGCGCCGGTGACGGGCTCGTGCGGCGGGTTGTCGAGCGCGGTGGCGAGCAGGGCGCGCCAGTGGGTGAGCCTCGTCCAGGTGAGGTCGGAGTCGCCCGCGACGTGCCCGGTGCGGCGCTGCTCGAACGCCTTCGTCGGGTTGCGCGCCGACAGCGCGTCGGTGATGCGGCGCTGCGCGAGCCGCCCGATGGCGTCGTCGGAGGGGACGGCGGGGGCCTCGCCCGGCCACCAGGCGACGACGGGCGCGTCGGGCAGCAGCAGCGGCACGACCATGCCCGCGCCGGCCTCCTCGGAGGCGAGCGGGCCGTAGCCGCGCAGGACGACGACCTCGCTGGCGCCGGCGTCGCCACCGACCCGGATCTGGGCGTCGAGCCGCGGCGCGGCCTTGCGGGCGCCCCGGGCGATGACGATCACGCGGCACGGGTGCTCGCGGCTGGCGGCGTTGGCGGCCTCGATGGCGTCCTCGGCGCCGCCGCCGTCGTCGGTGACGATGACGAGGGTGAGGACGCGGCCGAGCGCCATGACGCCGCCGCTCTCGCGCAGCTCGACGAGCTTGCGGTTGACCGTGGACGTGGTGCTGGACGGAAGGTCGACGATCATCGGGGGTTCCTCCCGGAACGGGCGGCGGTGGTCGCGGGGGTCACGGCCGCCGCCAGGTGTGTCCGGTGCGGGCCACCATGTGGTTGGCCGTCTCCGGGCCCCAGCTGCCGGCGGGGTAGGGGTCGGGCCCGCCGTCGGCCGACGCCCACGCCTCGATGACGGGGTCGAGGATCTGCCACGAGCGTTCGACCTCGGAGTTCACCGGGAACAGGGACGGCTCGCCGAGCAGCACGTCGAGGATGAGCCGCTCGTAGGCCTCCGGGGAGGCCTCGGTGAACGCGGTGCCGTAGCCGAAGTCCATGGTGACGTCGCGGACCTCCATCTGGCTGCCCGGCACCTTCGACCCGAACCGCATGGTGACGCCCTCGTCGGGCTGCACCCGCACGACCAGCGCGTTCTGCCCGAGCTCCTCGGTCATCGTCGCGTCGAACGGCAGGTGCGGGGCCCGCTTGAAGATCACCGCGATCTCGGTGACGCGACGGCCGAGGCGCTTGCCGGTGCGCAGGTAGAACGGCACCCCGGCCCAGCGCCGGGTGTCGACCTCGACGGTGATCGCGGCGAACGTCTCGGTGCGGGAGTTCGGGTCGTAGCCCTCCTCCTCCTTGAGCCCGCGGACGAGCTCGCCGCCCTGCCAGCCGCCGGTGTACTGACCGCGGGCGGTGGTCTCGTCGATGGGGCCGACGAGCCGGGTGGCGTTGAGCACCTTGATCTTCTCGGCGCGCAGCTCGTCGGAGGAGAAGGAGACCGGCTCCTCCATCGCGGTGAACGCGAGCAGCTGCAGCAGGTGGTTCTGGATGACGTCGCGCGCGGCGCCGATGCCGTCGTAGTAACCGGCGCGGCCGCCGAGGCCGATGTCCTCGGCCATGGTGATCTGCACGTGGTCGACGTAGTGGCTGTTCCAGATGGGCTCGAACAGCTGGTTGGCGAAGCGCAGCGCCAGTACGTTCTGGACGGTCTCCTTGCCGAGGTAGTGGTCGATGCGGAACACCGAGTCCTCGGGGAACACCTCGTTGACGATGCCGTTCAGCTCGATCGCCGACGTCAGGTCGTGGCCGAACGGCTTCTCGATGACGACGCGGCGCCACTGCTCGCCGTCCTGCGCGGACAGCCCGGACCGGGCCAGCTGCTTGCAGACGACGGGGAACGCCGCGGGCGGGATCGACAGGTAGAAGGCGTGGTTGCCGCCCGTGCCGCGGACCCGGTCGAGGTCGTGCACGGTCTGGGCGAGCCGGTCGAACGCGTCGTCGTCGTCGAAGGAGCCCTGCACGAAGCGGAAGCCCTCGGCGAGCTTGTCCCACACCTCCTGACGGAACGGGGTGCGGGCGTGGGCGCGGACGGCGTCGTAGACGACCTTGCCGAAGTCCTCGGCGCCCCAGTCGCGGCGGGCGAACCCGACGAGCGCGAAGCCCGGCGGCAGAAGCCCGCGGTTGGCCAGGTCGTAGATCGCCGGCATGAGCTTCTTGCGCGAGAGGTCGCCGGTGACGCCGAAGATCACCAGGCCACAGGGCCCGGCGATGCGGGGGAGGCGCTTGTCGCGGGGGTCGCGCAGCGGGTTGGTCCAGCCGAGCGCACCCGGACCGGCGGTGGTCCTGCCAGCCGTCATCGGTGTCATCCCCGTTCTCCCCGCCGGTGCGAGGTCTGGTCGGTGTCACGCATGCTTGGCCGGTCCGCCGTGGTCAGAGCTCCTGGACCGCGCGGGCGAGGGTGACCAGGCCGCCGAGGCGGTCCCGCAGGTGCAGGCCCAGCACCGGGCGGCCGTCGGCGACCAGGCCGGCGGTGGCGGCCGCCGCCTGCGCGGCGACGATATCGTCCAGGCCTCCGCCCCCCGGTAGCCCGTGATCATGCTCGCTGTCGCCGGTGATCACGAGGAACGCGGAGTCCGGGGTGTCGCGGTGGTGGCGGCCGGTGCCGTCGAGGGTGTGCGGGGCCCAGCCGAACGTCGTCGGCCGCCCGGTGCGGCGGGCGATCTCGGGCCCGAGCACAGCCGCCGACGCGTCCTCGCGCGGGTCGAGCCAGGCCTCGACGGCGATCGCCCCGCCGGCGCGCGCGGCGAGCTCGCGCAGAGCCTCGACGACGGAGGTCGCCTGCATCCCGTCGCCCGCCCGGATCTCGACGTCGCCGTCGACAGCGGTGCGCCGCACCGGTTCCGGGCTTCCGGCCGGGAGGACGCCGCCGGCGAACGGGTCGGCGCCGAGGACCCGCGCCACGGTCGCGACCGCGCACTGCCACAGCACGACCTGCGCCCCGACCCCACCACGGGTCCGGAACGCGCTCCCGCCCCGGCGCAGTTCGAGCGAGGGCCCACGCCCGCCCCGGCCGGGGGTGAG
Source organism: Pseudonocardia sp. SCN 73-27 (assembly GCA_001725415.1). Taxonomy (GTDB): domain Bacteria; phylum Actinomycetota; class Actinomycetes; order Mycobacteriales; family Pseudonocardiaceae; genus Pseudonocardia. The sequence continues at coordinate 91,023 of MEGH01000009.1, read as the reverse complement.
CAGCGGCAACGGCCCGAGCCCCCCGGTCGAGCCGCCGACGAGGTGCTCGACCCATGCGGCGAGCCCGTCCGGCCCGCTCTCGGGATCGACCTCGAGCGGCCCGCCGTCCTCGGCGAGCAGCAGCCCCGCCAGCACCAACGCGGGGTTGTCCGGGTGGTCGGCGGTGACGGCCTCGGTGGCCCCCGTGGCGTCTGCCAGCAGCTGCTCGACGTCGACACCCGCGAGCCCGGCCGCGACCAGTGCCGTCGCGCCCAGCGTGCCGAACCGCGACGGCACGTCGCGCTCGGCGGTCACGACGGGCACGTCGGCCTCCAGCGCCGGCTTCTCCAGCCGCGACCCGGCCTCGGTCACGACGACGATCCGTCCCTCGGCGCGAACACCCTCGTCGCGGACCGCGTCCTGCAGGATCCCGACGATCGCGTCGGTCGGGCCGTCGGCCTGCCCGGCGGTGTCGACGTGCACGATGACCGTCGAGCCCATGTCGCCCTCGAGGACGTCGAGCAGCGCGCCCGGGTCGGCCGAGTCGAGCACCTCCAGCGGTGCCGCCGACGCGCGCGCCAGCATCGCGGCACCGTGCGCCTGACCGGGTGCGGCGACGAGCACGACGCGACGCGCACCGTCGACCCGGAACCGCTCCCGCAGCGCCGCGATCTGCCCGACCAACGGCCGTGACGTGCGTGGCAGGGCGGCCCAGCCGACCGCGTCGGTCGCCGCCCGGCCCCACACGCTGGGATCGGCCTCGCCGATCCGGGACGCGACGGTCTCGCCCGCCAGCCGCGCCGCGACGAGCGCAGCGTCGGCGGCGAGCGGACCGTCGCCCGGATCGACCAGCCTCATGGGGGACGTCAGCGCGCGCCGTCCAGCTGCTCCTGCACGGTGGCGGCGAGCTCGTCCCACGACTTGTCGAACTTCTCGACGCCCTCGTTCTCCAGGGTGAGGAACACGTCGGTGAGGTCGATGCCGACCCGCTCGAGCGCGTCGAACACCTCCTGGGCGTCGGCGCCCCTGCCGGTGACCCGGTCGCCGTGGGTCTCGCCGTGGTCGGCGAACGCCTTGAGCGTCTTCTCCGGCATCGTGTTCACCGTGTCGGCGACGACCAGCTCGGTGACGTAGAGGGTGTCGGAGTAGTCGGGGTTCTTCACCCCGGTCGACGCCCACAGCGGTCGCTGGGCCTTGGCGCCCTTGGCCTTCAGGGCCTCCCAGCGCTCACGGGAGAAGACCTCCTGGAACGCCGCGTAGGCCAGCCGCGAGTTCGCGACGCCGGCCTTGCCGCGCAACGCCTTCGCCTCGTCGGTACCGATCTTGTCGAGCCGGGCGTCGATCTCGGTGTCCACGCGTGAGACGAAGAACGACGCGACCGATGTGATCGGCGCGAGCGGGTGCCCGTTGGCGGCCGCCTGCTCCAGGCCGGACAGGTAGGCCTCCATGACCAGCCGGTAGCGCTCGACCGAGAAGATCAGCGTGACGTTGACACTGACACCCTCGGACAGGGCGCGGGTGATCGCGGGCAGGCCCTGCTCGGTGGCCGGGATCTTGACCAGCAGGTTGGGCCGGTCGACGGCCTTCCACAGGTCCAGCGCCTCGGCGACGGTGGCCTCGGTGTCGCGGGCCAGGGTCGGGTCGACCTCCAGCGAGACGCGACCGTCGACGCCGCCGCTGGCCTCCCACGTGCCGGAGAACACGTCGCAGGCCTGCTGGACGTCGGCGACTGTGATCTCGCGCACCGCGTCGGCGACCGAGGCACCGCGGGCGGCGAGGTCGCGCACCTGGTCGGTGTAGGCCTCGCCGTCGGCCAGGGCCCCGGCGAAGATCGTCGGGTTGGTGGTGACGCCGACGACGTTCCAGTCCTCGATCAGCTCACGCAGGTTGCCGCTGCGCAGCCGCTCACGGGACAGGTCGTCGAGCCAGATGGAGACGCCCGCCGCACTGAGGCCGGCGAGCCGCTCGTGACTGCTCATGGATCGGTGCTCCTCTGTTGGTGTGCACTCGTGCCGGGAGAGGGCCGGTCAGGCCCTCGCCAGGCTCCTACGGGCCGCGGCGACGGCGGCCTCGGTGGTGATCCCGAACTCGCGGAACAGTGTCTGGTAGTCGGCGCTGGCCCCGAAGTGCTCGATCGACACGTGCTCGCCGGCGTCGCCGGTGTACCGGTACCAGGGCATCGCGATGCCGGCCTCGATCGAGACGCGAGCGCGGGTGGCCGCGGGCAGCACGTCCTCGCGGTAGAGGTCGGTCTGCTCCTCGAACCACTCGACGCACGGCATCGACACCACGCGCGTGGGGACGCCCTCGGCCTCGAAGACCTCGCGCGCCTCGACGGCGATCTGCACCTCCGAGCCCGTCGCGATGAAGATGAGCGCCGGGCCGTCGGCCCCCGACTCCTTGGCCAGCACGTACCCGCCCTTGGCGACGCCGTCGGTGGACGTGCCCTCCAGGACCGGCAGGTTCTGGCGGGTCAGAGCGAGGCCGACCGGGCCGTCGTGACGCTCCAGGGTGGCCTTCCACGCCGCGGCGGTCTCGTTGGCGTCGCCCGGCCGGACGAACGCCAGGCCCGGGATGGCGCGCAGCGCCGCGAAGTGCTCGACCGGCTGGTGGGTGGGGCCGTCCTCGCCCAGGCCGATCGAGTCGTGCGTCCAGACGAAGATCGGGTCGGCCTTCATCAGCGCGGCGAGTCGCACCGACGGGCGCATGTAGTCGGAGAAGACGAGGAACGTGCCGCCGTAGGGCCGGGTCGGCCCGTGCAGGGCGATGCCGTTGAGCGCGGCGCCCATGGCGTGCTCGCGGATGCCGAAGTGCAGGGTGCGCCCGTACGGGTTCGCGTTCCACATCTTCGTGGCGGCGTCCTTGGGGCCGAACGAGTCGGCGCCCTTCATCGTCGTGTTGTTGCTCTCGGCCAGGTCGGCCGAGCCGCCCCACAGCTCGGGCAGCACGTCGGCGAGTGCGTCGAGCACGGCGCCCGACGCCTTGCGGGTGGCGACGCCCTTGGGGTCGGGGTCCCAGTGCGGCAGCGCGTCGGCCCAGCCCGGGGGCAGTTCCTGGGCGACGAGCCGGTCGAACAGCTTCTTGCGCTCGGGCTCGCGCGCGGCCCAGTCCTCGAAGGACCTCTTCCACTCCTCGTGCGCCCGCTGTCCGCGGTCGCGCACCTCACGTGCGTGGGCGAGCGCCTTCGGGTCGACGTCGAAGCTCTTGGCCGGGTCGAAGCCCAGCGCTTCCTTGACGGCGGCGACCTCGTCGGCGCCCAGCGCGGCACCGTGCGCGGCACCGGTGTTCATCTTGTTCGGCGCCGGATAGCCGATGATCGTGCGCAGCAGGATGAACGACGGCCGCTGCGTCTCCGCCTTGGCCGCCTCCAGCGCCGCGAGGATGCCGGTGACGTTCTCGCCGCCCTCGACGACCTGCACGTGCCAGCCGTAGGCCTCGTACCGCGCCGCCGTGTCCTCCGACAGCGCGATGTCGGTGTCGTCCTCGATGGAGATCTTGTTGTCGTCGTAGACGACGGTGAGGTTGCCCAGCTCCTGGCGGCCGGCCAGCGACGACGCCTCGGAGGTGATGCCCTCCTCGATGTCGCCGTCGGAGGCGATCACGTAGACGTGGTGGTCGAACGGGCTGGCGCCCTCGGGGGCGTCGGGGTCGAACAGGCCGCGCTCGCGGCGGGCGGCCATGGCCATCCCGACCGCGGACGCGAGGCCCTGGCCGAGCGGGCCCGTCGTGATCTCGATGCCCGGGGTGTGGCGGTGCTCGGGGTGGCCGGGGGTCTTGGAGCCCCACGTGCGCAGCGCCTCGAGGTCCTCGATCGTCAGCCCGTAGCCCGACAGGTACAGCTGCAGGTACAGCGTGAGGCTCGAGTGGCCGCACGAGAGCACGAACCGGTCGCGCCCGACCCAGTCGGCGTCCGACGGGTCGTGCCGCATGACGCGCTGGAACAGCGTGTACGCGAGCGGGGCGAGGCTCATGGCGGTGCCGGGGTGGCCGTTGCCCGCCTTCTGCACGGCGTCGGCGGCGAGGACCCGGATCGTGTCGACGGCCTTGCGGTCGAGGTCGGTCCAGTCGGCGGGCACGTCGGCGTGCAGGAGGGGGGAGACGTCGGTCGCTGCCACGGGTTGCGCTCCTGGGGTCGTCTCGGATCGTGGGGGCCCGCGCGGTTGCGGGTCCGGTCGGGATCAGCCTAGTCACGGAGCCCTTCTCCGCCAGAGGCCTCACGGCAGACGTGAACGGGTCGGACACGCGACGTGAGAGTCACTGCACTGTGGACGCCACGTGGACCCGACCGGGTCCCGTCGGTCCGCGTGGTCACCGTCGGTGGTGACGTCGGAGGGGTCCGGCGGGCGGCCCGCGAGCTGCACCGGCGTCGGTGCCGCGGGTCGGGCCGCGATGCGGTCTACCCCACGCTCCCGCCCGTCATGCGCCCGGTTACCATCGACGCGCTGTAGAAGTGCGGCACGGAACTGCCACGGAACCGCGACGGCCCGCCTCGACGAGCCACGCGATCCGCCCCACCACATCGAGCGAGGTACCTACTGGTGAGCGCCCCGGCGACACCCGCGGAGCCGGTCCCGACACCGGATGCGGGCCTGCGGCGCGATCCCGGCGCGACCCGGCTGCAGCGGGCGCGCGGGGTCGTCGACTCCTACCTCGCGCTCACGAAGACGCGGATCATCGAGCAGCTGCTCGTGGTCACCGTGCCGGCGATGTTCCTCGCCCAGCGCGGTGTCCCGTCGGTGTGGCTGATCGTCGCGACGCTGGTCGGCGGCGCGATGGCCGCCGCCAGCGCGCACGCCCTCAACTGCGTGGTCGACGCCGACATCGACGCGAAGATGAAGCGCACGTCACGGCGTCCGCTGGCCAAGGGCGTGGTGCCGCCGCGCAACGCGCTGATCTTCGGTCTCGTGCTGGGCGCGATCAGCTCGGCGTGGCTCGCGCTCACGACGAACCTGCTCGCCGCCGCGCTGTCGGCCGCCGCGATCGCCTTCTACGTCCTCGTGTACACGCTGCTGCTCAAGCGGCGGACGTCACAGAACATCGTGTGGGGCGGTGCGGCCGGCTGCATGCCCGTCGTCATCGGCTGGGCCGCGGTCACCGGCGACGTCGGCTGGCCCGCGCTGGTCATGTTCGGTGTGATCTTCTTCTGGACGCCGCCGCACTTCTGGGCGCTGGCCATGCGCTACCGCGACGACTACGCCGCGGCCGGTGTGCCGATGCTGCCGGTCGTCGCCACGCCGACGCAGGTGTCCGTGCGGATCGTGATCTACAGCTGGGTGATGGCGCTGTGGACGCTGCTGCTGCTCCCGGTGACGTCGTGGATCTACGCCGGTGTCGCCGTGCTGGGTGGGGCGTACTTCGTCTACCGCAGCCACCGCATGCACGCCGCGGTCAAGGCCGGCCGCGACGTGACGCCGATGAAGCTGTTCCACCTGTCGAACATCTACCTGTGCGTGCTGTTCGCGGCGATCGCGGTCGACGCGGCCGTCGGCCTGCCGGTGTTCGGCCTGCCCTTCTGACGGACGCTGTCGAGAATCCCTTCGCGGCTCCGTCCCCTGGTCGAACCGGTGGGCGACCTTCGGAGGACGGACCCGTGACACACGTACGGCGTTTCGACCATATCGGCATCACCGTCGCCGACCTCGACGCGGTGACGGCGTTCTTCGTCGGGCTGGGGCTCGAGGTCGACGACCTCGACGCCGCCGTCGCCGCGGTGGCCGCCGACGGCTACGGGCTCGTCGGCGGCATCGGCGTGTACGAGGGCATCGGCGTGTACGAGGGCAGCGGCGAGTTCGAGGGCAGCGTGCGGATGGCGTACGTGCGCGGCCCCGAGGGGATCGTCGTCTCGCTGTCCGACCGGATCGGCTGACGGGCGCTCAGGGCAGCAGGAGCAGCTTCCCGGTCGTGCGCCGGCCCTCCAGGTCCTCGTGCGCGGTGCGGGCCTCGGCGAGGGCGTAGCGGCCGCCGATGCGCACGTCGAGCGTCCCGGCGGCGACCTCGCCGTAGACGGCGGCGGCCCGGGCCAGCAGCGCGTCGCGGTCGGCGATGTGGTCGAACAGCTTCGGGCGGGTCAGGAACACCGAGCCCTGCGCGTTGAGGCGCTGCGGGTCGACCGGCGGGACCGGCCCGCTCGCCCCGCCGAACAGCACCAGCATGCCGCGGCGGCGCAGGCTCGCCAGACTGGCGTCGAACGTCGTGGCACCGACGCTGTCGTAGGCCACGGCGACACCGTCACCGCCCGCGGCGTCGCGGATCGCTCCGGCGAGGTCGTCGACCTCGGTGTAGCGCACCACCTCCGCGGCACCGGCCGCCCGCGCCAGCTCCTCCTTCTCGGCGGTCGAGACGGTGGCGACGACGCGCCCGCCGCGTGCGGTGACCATCTGCGTCAGCAGCAGCCCCACCCCGCCCGCGGCGGCGGTGACCAGCACGGTGTCGCCGGGGGAGACCGGGAAGGTGTCGGTGACCAGGAAGTGCGCCGTCATGCCCTGCAGCAGCGCGCCGACGGCGTGGTCGTCGGACACCCCGTCGGGGACCGGGACGGCCTTCTCGGCGGCGACGACGACCGCGTCGGCGTAGCTGCCCAGCTGCTCGCTCCACGCGACCCGCTCGCCCACGGCGACGCCGGAGACCCCGGCACCCAGCGCACGCACCCGCCCTGCGCCCTCCAGACCCGCGACGTAGGGCGTCTCCATCGGATACAGGCCGCTGCGCTGGTAGGTGTCGATGAAGTTCACACCCGCCGCGGCGACGTCGACGAGCAGCTCGCCGGGGCCGGGCTCGGGCTCGGGCAGGTCGACGAGGGTGAGGACCTCGGGCCCGCCGGGTTCGGTCACCTGGACTGCACGCATTCACGGCCTCCTTGCCGGGGTGCGATCGTGTGGGAGCAAGGGGCACCCGGTCAGGACCGGGCGCGGACCGCGGCCTCGTCGGCGGGTGTGGGGTCGGGCGTCGTGGCGCTGCCCGGGTGGATCGGGGCGATGCCGCGGATCGGTGTCCGCGTCGCCGTCCAGACCCCGGCCGCGGCTGCGGTGACCAGAGCCGCGCCGAGCACGTGGAACGACACCAGGACCTCGGGGACCCCGAGGCCGTACTGGATGCCGCCGAGCGCGCCCTGGGCGAGGACGACGCCGACGAGCCACCAGTAGCGGCGCCGGACCTTCGCGGGCGCGTCCGTGGCCCACAGGGCGAAGCCGAGACCGACGACGAGGCCGAGGTAGCCGAACAGCAGATCGGCGTGCAGCTGCGCGAGCGCCGGTACCGGGATGCCGAGGCGGGGGGTTGCCGAGTCGCCCGCGTGCGGGCCGGCGGCGGTCACCAGCGTGCCCGCGACCAGCAGGGCGCCCAGGACGACCGTCGACACGACCGCCAGCGTGCGCACGGCCCTGGGGACGACCGGGGCGGTCGGGCCACCGTCGCGTGCCTCGGCGACGAGCTCGACGGCGAGCCAGACCAGCACGATCGAGGCCAGGAAGTGGGGCATCACGCTCCACCACGCGAGCCCGACGAGCACGGTGATGCCGCCGATGACGGCCTGCGCGACGACACCCAGCGGCATCGCGGCGGCCAGCCAGACGAGCCGCGTGCGGCGGGGCCGGCTCCCCAGCGCAGCGAGGAGGCATGCACCCGAGACGATGACGACGACGACGGCGAGCAGCCGGTTGCCGAACTCCACCCACTGGTGCAGCGGCAGCAGCTCGGGGTGGGCGACGGGGATCAGGCTGCCGGGGTTGCAGTTGGGCCATGTCGGGCAGCCGAGCCCGGAGCCGGTGACGCGCACGACCGATCCCGTGACCGCGATGCCGATCTGCGCGACCACGGCCGCGACGGCGAGCCGCACCATCAGCACCGGGGGCGTCACGGGCAGACGGTCGAGCAGGGAGGAGCGGGCCACGTCCCGATGGTAGGCGGCCCGGTCGCCGGGCCCCGCACCGCGGTCGGGTCCGCGCTACAGACTGTAGAAGCAGACGAACCGGACAGGAGTCGGGGTCAGGTCAGGCGGACGAGCCGCGCCGCCGCGACGCCACCGACGACGGCCCAGGCGACGAGTACGAGGACCGGCTGCAGCAGCGACCCGTCGGCACCGGCGAGGGCGATCCGCAGGCCCTCCGCGAGCGCACCCGACGGCAGCAGCGCGGCGACCGCCGCGAGCCCGGAGGGCAGCGTGGCGAGCGGCACGACGATCCCGCCGCCCAGCAGCAGTACGAACCACACGACGTTGGCCAGCGCGAGGACGATCTCGGCACGCAGCGTGCCGCCCAGCAGCAGGCCGAGCCCACCGAACGCCGCGCAGCCCAGCAGGACGAGCAGCAGCGCGGTCGCGACCCCGCCGTCGGGGCGCCAGCCGAGGGCCAGGGCGATCAGCCCGAGGACCACGACCTGCACGACGACGGTGCCCAGCACCGCGACGAGCCGCCCGGCGACGAGCAGCCACCGCGGCAGTGCGGTCGCGGCCAGCCGGCGCACCACGCCGTAGCGGCGGTCGAAGCCGAACGCGATGGCCTGCCCGGTGAACGCCGTCGACATCACGGCGAGGGCGAGGACGCTCGCGAACACGGCGTTGACGCGCGGCTCGGGCAGGTCGATGACGCCGACCAGGGTGAGCCCGACGAGCAGCACGATCGGGATGAGCAGGGTGAGCAGCACCTGCTCGCCGTTGCGCAGCGCGAGCTTGAGCTCGAGCGCCGACTGCGCGGCGAGCATCCGGCCCAGGCCACCGCGGCCGGGTCGAGGGCTGAAGGTGCCGGGTGCGAAACGCCCCGGCACCGGCGCCGAGGCGGTCACGAGCGGAGCTCCCGTCCGGTGAGGTCGAGGAAGACGTCCTCGAGGCTGCGGCGGGTGATCCGCACGTCGTCGGCCAGCGCGCCCTGGGCGGCGCACCAGCTGGTGACGGCCGACAGCACGGGCGGGTCGATCCGACCCTGGACGACGTAGCGTCCGGCAGCGGGCTCGGCCGCCTGGTACCCGGTGGGCAGCGCGGCGGCGAGCTCGGTGACGTCCATGCCGGCGCGGGCGCGGAAGCGCAGCTCCTGGCTGTCGCCGGTGGTGGTGAGCTCGGCCGGGCTGCCGTGGGCGACGACGCGCCCGTGGTCGACGATCACGACGTCGTCGGCCAGCGCCTCCGCCTCCTCCATGAGGTGTGTGGTGAGCAGCACGGCCACGCCGTCGCGGCGCAGGCTCTCGACGAGCTCCCACACGAGCCTGCGGGCCTGCGGGTCCATGCCGGCCGTCGGCTCGTCGAGGAACACCAGCTCGGGGCGGCCGACGACGGCGCACGCCAGCGCGAGGCGCTGCTGCTGGCCGCCGGAGAGACGCTTGTAGGGGGTGCGGGCGCAGGAACCGAGGCCGAGGACCTCGATGAGCTCGTCGACGTCGAGCGGGTGCGCGGAACAGGTGGCGACCAGCCGCAGCATCTCCGCGGCACGCACGCCGGGGTAGGCGCCGCCACCCTGGGGCATCACGCCGATGCGGGCGCGCAGCGCGTCGGGCGCGCCTGCGGGGTCGATTCCGAGGACCCGGACCTCGCCGGCGTCGGCGCGGCGGAACCCGGTGCAGATCTCGACGGTCGTCGTCTTCCCGGCGCCGTTGGGGCCCAGGAGGGCGACGACGCTCGCGGCGGGCACGTCGAGGTCGACACCGTCGAGCGCGGTCGTCGTCCCGTAGCGCTTGACGAGGCCCCGCACGGTGACGGCCGATCCGTGCGACGCCGGTCCGGGCGACGTCGGTTCTCTCGGCCCGTCGGCAGGCAGACTCACGGCGCGAAGTCTACGGAGCGTGTCCGCGGGTCCGGCCGGTCAGGGCTGCCGGTGACGCGGTGGCGGCGTCGCACGACCAGGACCGCGGCCACGACCAGCAGCAACCCGGCGATGATCGCCATGGGCAGCTGGTAGGCGCGGAAGTCGAAGTCGGCGCCGGTGGGCGGGACCATGACGGCGAGCACGGCGGAGGCGGCGAGCGCGGCGCGCCGGTAACGGGGCAGCCCTCGGGTCGCGGCGAGCGGGATGGCCGCCCACAGCAGGTACCAGGGGTGCACGACGGGCCCGAGCAGCACGACCGCGCCCAGGCCGGCGCCGAGCCCGGTGACGGGGTCGACGCGCCCGCGCAGCGTCGCGAACAGCAGCATCGCGCACAGCGCGGCCGCGGCGAGACCGCCGATGCCGCGGGTGAGCATGAGCGTGCTGTCGGTGTGGTCGCCCAGGCCCACGAGGATGCCGAGCTGGCCGGACAGCTGCCCCAGGTCGGTCGAGAGCGACATCCAGCTGCGGATGCTGTTGGCGGTGCCGAGGGTGTGGACCCAGCCGAACCCGAGACCGGTGGCCCAGCCCAGTACGACGAGGACCGCGACGGCGACGGCGGCGAGGACGGCTGCGACGAATGCCACGTCGCGGACCCGTCCACCTCGCTTGCGGGCCAGGTACATCCCGAGGAACCCGAGGGCGAGCAGCGCCGGGACCTTGACGGCGGCGCCCGCGGTGATCAGCGCCGCACCGGGCAGCCAGCCGAGCGGGCTGCGGGCGCGCAGGCCCACCTCGAGGCCCGCGAGCATGAGCCCGATCATCAGGGCCTCGTTGTGGATGCCGCTGACCAGGTGGAACAGCACGAGCGGGTTGACCGCGCCGAGCCACAGCGCGAGCCCGGGCTCGACGCCGCAGCGGCGGGCGAGCTTGGGCAGCGCCCACAGGATCAGCCCCACGCCGACCAGGGCGAGGATGCGGTGCAGGAACAGCCCGAGGACGACGTCGTCACCCGAGAGCGCGGTGATGCCGCGGCCCAGGCCGAGGAACAACGGCCCGTAAGGGGCGGGGGTGTCGCGCCAGATCGTGGGGATGGCGCGGGTGAGCGGGTCGTCGACACCGAGGGCCTGCGCCGGCCCGAGCACGTAGGGGTCGATGCCGCGGGCCGTGATGGCCGACTGCGCGAGGTAGCTGTAGACGTCCTTCGAGAACAGCGGCGGCGCGGCGCACAGGGGGAGTGCCCAGAGGATCCCGGTGCGTGCCAGCTGGATCCGGTCGGGTGCCGGGGCGACGGCGCCCTTGTCGTTGAGCATCCGGCCGATCCACAGCCAGGCGAGGACGAGCATGCCCATGCCCGCGTAGGTGATCGCGATCGCCACGGTGACGTTGCGCCCGGGCAGCCCGAGGATGCGCAACCCGTTGAGCGGGTTGGGCACCGGCAGTGCACCCGCGCCGAGTGCCCCGAACGCCATGAGCAGCGCCCCGGTGAGGCCGAAGCGGCGGGCGATGCGGGACGGGTCGCGACGGGCGCGGGCGCGCGGGCCCGTCGGGGCGGGCGGCGGACCGGGGGACGGGACGGCGCCGGGCCCGGTCGTGTCGAGCCCCGGTGCGGCCATGTCCGGAGGGTAGCGAGCGGGGGGTCCGGTGACGGCGCTCACCCGACGGGACGGGGTCCTTTGCCCCTCGGCCAGAAATAAGCAACACTGGTGTTGTGAAAACAGCCGGGCGTCCCGACGAGGGAGAGAGCGCCGTCGCGGATCAGGGGCCCGACCAGGGCGCCGCCGCCGACGGTGGCACTCGCCTCGCCGTTGCACGGCTGCTGCTGGAGCAGGGCCCCGTCACCGCCGCGGCCGTCGCGGCGGAGCTGGAGCTCTCGGGGGCCGCGGTCCGCCGCCACCTCGACGCGCTGATCGCCGACGGGGAGGCCGAGGCCCGCCAGGCCTCGCGCCGGGCCAACCGCGGCCGGGGCCGCCCGGCCCGCGAGTACCTGCTCACCGACGCCGGCCGGGTCCGGTTCGGGCACGGCTACGACGACCTCGCGGCGAGCGCGCTGCGGTTCCTCGCCGAGATGGCGGGCGGCACCGCGGTGAGCGCGTTCGCCGAGAACCGGGTGCTGGAGCTCCTCGGCCCGCAGGCCGCGGAGGAGATCCGGGAGGCCGACTCCGCGGACGCGCGGACCGACGCGCTGGCCAAGGTCCTCACGGCCCGCGGTTACGCTGCCCAGGCCCGCTCGGCCGCGCACGGTGTGCAGCTGTGCCAGCACCACTGCCCGGTGGCCCACGTGGCCGCCGAGTTCCCCGAACTGTGCGAGGCGGAGACCAAGGCGTTCGCGCAGCTGCTGGGCACCCACGTCCAGCGCCTTGCCACGATCGCGCGCGGCGACGCCACGTGCACCACACACGTTCCGCTGGAGGGCACCTCCGATGTCCTGCGGCGGCTCGGAACGGATCACTCCGGGCCACGGGCAACGGTGCCCGTGCCGCCGGAGGATCACGCCCTCACGACCACCACTGGGACGACCACCACGGTCCCGACAGGGAGGCAGCCCGAATGACGACCGCTCCTGAGGTGCAGCCTCAGCTGACGCAGGAGGAGACGCTCGCGACGCTCGGCCGGTACGACTTCGGCTGGAGCGACCCGGACGTCGCCGGCGCCTCTGCACGGCGCGGCCTGTCGGCCGACGTCGTCGCCGACATCTCCCGCCTCAAGAACGAGCCCGAGTGGATGCTCGAGTTCCGGCTGAAGGCGCTCAACCTGTTCGAGCGCAAGCCGATGCCGCGCTGGGGTTCGGACCTGTCGGGGATCGACTTCGACAACATCAAGTACTTCGTCCGCTCGACGGAGAAGCAGGCCGCCTCCTGGGAGGACCTGCCCGAGGACATCAAGAACACCTACGACAAGCTGGGCATCCCGGAGGCCGAGAAGGCCCGCCTGGTCGCCGGTGTCGCCGCGCAGTACGAGTCCGAGGTCGTCTACCACCAGATCCGCGAGGACCTGGAGGAGCAGGGTGTCATCTTCCTCGACACCGACACCGGCCTGCGCGAGCACCCGGAGCTGTTCAAGGAGTACTTCGGCTCCGTGATCCCGTCGGGGGACAACAAGTTCTCCGCGCTGAACTCGGCCGTGTGGTCGGGCGGGTCGTTCATCTACGTGCCGCCGGGCGTGCACGTCGACATCCCGCTGCAGGCCTACTTCCGGATCAACACCGAGAACATGGGCCAGTTCGAGCGGACGCTGATCATCGTCGACGAGGGCGCCTACGTGCACTACGTCGAGGGCTGCACGGCGCCGATCTACAAGTCGGACTCGCTGCACTCGGCCGTCGTCGAGATCGTCGTGAAGAAGGGCGGCCGGTGCCGCTACACGACCATCCAGAACTGGTCGAACAACGTCTACAACCTGGTCACCAAGCGCGCCAAGGCCGAGGAGGGCGCGACCATGGAGTGGGTCGACGGCAACCTCGGCTCCAAGGTGACCATGAAGTACCCGGCCGTGTTCCTCATGGGCGAGCACGCGAAGGGCGAGGTCCTCTCGATCGCGTTCGCCGGGGAGGGCCAGCACCAGGACGCCGGCGCGAAGATGGTGCACCTGGCGCCCAACACGTCGTCGACGATCATCTCGAAGTCGGTGGCGCGCGGCGGTGGCCGCACCTCCTACCGCGGCCTGGTGCAGGTCAACGCGCGGGCCAAGAACTCGCGCTCCACGGTGAAGTGCGACGCGCTGCTCGTCGACACGATCAGCCGGTCCGACACCTACCCCTACGTCGACGTCCGCACCGACGACGTCTCGATGGGGCACGAGGCCACGGTCTCCAAGGTGAGCGACGACCAGCTCTTCTACCTGATGAGCCGCGGCCTGACCGAGGACGAGGCCATGGCCATGGTCGTGCGCGGGTTCGTCGAGCCCATCGCGCGTGAGCTGCCCATGGAGTACGCGCTGGAGCTCAACCGGCTCATCGAGCTGCAGATGGAGGGTTCGGTCGGATGAGTTCGTCCCAGACCACCGGGACACAGGCGAGCGCGGAGAACGTCGCCGTGGCCGCCGAGGGGAAGTACGGCCAGGGCGGCGTCCCGCCGTCGGGCGCCATGGAGCGCTTCCTGTCCTACGACGTCGAGGCCTTCGAGGTCCCCGGCGGCCGTGAGGAGAACTGGCGCTTCACGCCGATGAAGCGCCTGCGCGGGCTGCACGACGGCACCGCGGCCTTCGACGGCACCGCCGTGATCGACGTGGCCGCCGGTGACGGCTCCGCCGACGGGGTCACCGTCGAGTCCGTCGGCCGCGACGACGAGCGCATCGGCAAGGGCGGCATCCCGGCCGACCGCGTCGCCGCGCAGGCCTGGTCGGCGTTCCGCGAGGCCACCGTCGTCACCCTCGACGGCACCCCGGAGCCGGTCACGATCACGCTGAACGGCCCCGGCACCGGTGCCACCGCGGTGGCGCATCTGCAGATCCGCACGACCCCGCACGCCGAGGCCACGGTGGTGGTCGAGGGCCGTGGCTCGGGTGCGCTGGCCGACAACATCGAGTTCGTCGTGGCCGACGGCTCGAAGCTGACCGTCGTCGTCACCGAGGAGTGGGCCGACGACGCCGTGCACGTCAGCGGCCAGCACATCGCGCTGGGCCGTGACGCCACGATCGTCGCCACGTCCGTCGCGTTCGGCGGTGACCTGGTCCGGGTCAGCCCGACCGTCAACTACACCGCCCCCGGCGGTTCCGCGGAGCTGTTCGGCCTCGGCTTCGCCGACGCCGGCCAGCACCTCGAGCAGCGGCTGCTGGTCGACCACTCGACGCCGAACTGCTCGTCGAACGTCCTCTACAAGAACGCCCTGCAGGGCGAGGAGGGCGTCACCGACGCGCACACCGTCTGGATCGGCGACGTGCTGATCCGCGCGGCCGCCGAGCAGACCGAGACCTTCGAGTTCAACCGCAACCTGGTCCTGACCGCGCACGCGCGGGCCGACTCGGTGCCGAACCTGGAGATCGAGACCGGCGAGATCGCCGGCGCCGGCCACGCCAGCGCCACGGGCCGTTTCGACGACGAGCAGCTGTTCTACCTGCAGAGCCGCGGTATCCCCGAGGACGTCGCGCGCCGCCTGGTCGTCCGTGGCTTCTTCGGCGAGATCCTCGCCCGGATCCCGGTCGCCGAGCTGCGCGAGCGGCTCGAGGCCGCCGTCGAGGCCGAGCTGGCCGTCACCGGCGTCTGAGCCGGCACCCGAACCTGCACCCCACCCGCCACGAGCACGGAGTCACCGAGAACACCATGTCCACTCTGGAGATCAAGGACCTGCACGCGTCGGTCACCACCGACGCCGGTGCCAAGGAGATCCTGCGCGGCGTCGACCTCACGGTCCGCGCCGGCGAGACCCACGCGATCATGGGCCCCAACGGGTCCGGCAAGTCGACGCTGGCCTACGCCATCGCCGGGCACCCCAAGTACGAGATCACCGGCGGCGAGGTCCTCCTCGACGGCGAGAACGTGCTCGAGATGACCGTCGACGAGCGCGCCCGCGCCGGCCTCTTCCTCGCGATGCAGTACCCCGTCGAGGTGCCCGGCGTGTCGATGGCCAACTTCCTGCGCAGCGCGGCCACCGCAGTGCGTGGCGAGGCGCCCAAGCTGCGCACCTGGGTCAAGGAGGTCAAGGGCGCGATGGACGACCTGGAGATCGACCAGGCGTTCGCCGAGCGCAGCGTCAACGAGGGCTTCTCCGGTGGTGAGAAGAAGCGGCACGAGGTGCTGCAGCTGTCGCTGCTCAAGCCGAAGGTCGCGATCCTCGACGAGACCGACTCCGGCCTCGACGTCGACGCCCTGCGCGTCGTGTCCGAGGGCGTCAACCGCTACAAGGCGGCCGGCGACGTGGGCGTCCTGCTGATCACGCACTACACCCGCATCCTCAAGCACATCACCCCCGACTTCGTGCACGTCTTCGCGGGCGGCAAGGTCGTGGAGTCCGGTGGCGCCGAGCTGGCCGACGAGCTGGAGACCAACGGGTACGTCAAGTTCACCGGTGCCGCGGCGGCTGCGTCGTGACCACGGCGCAGGCCCCCGCCGGCGCGGGCCTGGCCGGGCTCGACCCGGCGGTCCTGCGCCCCGAT
This sequence comes from Pseudonocardia sp. SCN 73-27, assembly GCA_001725415.1. Lineage (GTDB taxonomy): Bacteria > Actinomycetota > Actinomycetes > Mycobacteriales > Pseudonocardiaceae > Pseudonocardia. The sequence goes on along the minus strand of MEGH01000009.1, from coordinate 75,223 downwards.
TTCGCGATCCTGTCGCGCACCGTCCGCGACGGGCGCCCGCTGGTCTACCTCGACTCGGGGGCGACCTCGCAGCGGCCGCGCCAGGTGCTCGACGCCGAACGTGAGTTCCTGGAGCAGCACAACTCGGCGGTCCACCGCGGCGCGCACCAGCTCGCCGAGGAGGCCACCGACGCCTACGAGTCGGCGCGCTCCCGCATCGCGGCGTTCGTCGGGGCCGACCCGGACGAGCTGGTGTTCGTCAAGAACGCGACCGAGGGGATCAACCTCGTCGCGTACGCGATGAGCAACTCCTCGATCCGGACCGGCCTCGGGCCCGAGTCCGAGCGGTTCGTGCTCGGGCCGGGCGACGAGATCGTCGTGACCGAGCTGGAGCACCACGCGAACCTGGTGCCGTGGCAGGAGCTGTGCCGGCGCACCGGCGCGACCCTGCGCTGGTACCCGGTGACCGACGAGGGGCGCATCGACGTCGACGCGCTCGAGCTGTCCGAGCGCACCAAGGTCGTGGCGTTCGCCCACCAGTCCAACGTGCTGGGGTCGGTGGCCCCGGTGCAGGAGCTGGTGCGGCGTGCCCGCGCCGTCGGTGCGCTGGTGCTGCTCGACGCGTGCCAGTCGGTGCCGCACCTGCCGGTCGACCTGCGGGCGCTCGACGTCGACTTCGCGGTCTTCTCCGGGCACAAGATGCTCGGCCCGTCGGGTGTCGGTGTGCTCTACGGGCGCACCGAGCTCCTCGAGGCCATGCCGCCGTTCCTGACGGGCGGCTCGATGATCGAGCTGGTCCGCATGGAGGGCTCCACCTATGCCCCGCCGCCGCAGCGCTTCGAGGCGGGCGTGCCGATGACGTCGCAGGCCGTCGGCCTCGGCGCGGCCGTCGACTACCTGACGGCGCTGGGCATGGAGAACGTCCACGCCCACGAGATGGCGCTGACGAAGGTCGCGCTCGACACCCTGCGCGAGGTGCCGGGCGTGCGGATCATCGGCCCGGACTCGCTGGAGTCCAGGGGCGGGACCGTGGCGTTCGTCGTCGACGGCGTGCACGCCCACGACGTCGGCCAGGTGCTCGACGACCGCGGCATCGCCGTGCGCGTCGGCCACCACTGCGCGTGGCCGCTGCACCGCCGGTTCGGCGTCGCGGCGACCGTACGGGCGTCGTTCCACGTGTACACGACGGTCGACGAGGTCGCCCAGCTCGCCGACGGCGTGCGCGCGGCCCAGGAGTTCTTCGGGACGGGCCTGTAGATGCAGCTCGAGCAGATGTACCAGGAGATCATCCTGGACCACTACCGGTCGCCGCACGGGTCGGGTCTGAAGGACCCGTTCGACGCGGAGTCGCAGCAGATCAACCCGACGTGCGGCGACGAGATCACGTTGCGCGTCAAGCTCGACGACGCCGGTGAGAAGGTGCTCGACGTCTCCCACGAGACGCTGGGCTGCTCGATCAGCCAGGCGTCGGCCTCGGTGCTGACCGACCTGGTGATCGGGCAGACCGTCGAGGAGTCGATGACGATTCTCGCCGCGTTCCAGGAGATGGCGCAGGGCCGTGGCAAGGTCGAGCCCGACGAGGAGGTCCTCGGTGACGCCGTGGCCTTCGCGGGGGTGGCCAAGTACCCGGCGCGGGTCAAGTGCGCGCTGCTCGGATGGATGGCGTTCAAGGACGCCGTCGTCCGGGTCCAGGACGGCAAGGGAGCGAACGCATGAGCGACACGGTGAACGAAAGCACGACGGCTCCATCGGAGCCGGCCGCCGACGAGGTCGTGCGGGGTGCCGCCGGGATGCCCGAGCCCCCCGCGGCGAAGACCGAGGGCGACGCCTCGTTGGAGGACATCGAGGAGGCCATGCGCGACGTCGTCGACCCGGAGCTGGGGATCAACGTCGTCGACCTGGGCCTCGTGTACGGGCTCGCGGTCGAGGAGAAGACAGCGGTCATCGACATGACGCTGACGTCGGCGGCCTGCCCGCTGACCGACGTGATCGAGGAGCAGACCCGCGCGGCGCTGACCAGCGGCCCGACGGGCGGCCTCGTGGACGACATCCGGATCAACTGGGTCTGGATGCCGCCGTGGGGCCCGGAGAAGATCACCGAGGACGGGCGCGAGCAGCTGCGCGCCCTGGGCTTCCGCGTCTGACGCAGCCCTGCACATCACACCGCCGCCGGCCCCTCGGGATCCGGCGGCGGTCGTCTGTCCGGGGGAGTGTCAGGTGGTGTGGACGATGAGCACGTCGACACCCGCCCGGCGGGCCGCGTCGGACGGCACGGAGCCCAACAACCTCCCGGACAACGTGTTGAGCCCGCGGTTGCCGACGACGAGCAGGTCGGCGTCGTGGTCACGGACGGCGGCGCGCAGCACGTCGACGGGGGACCCGTCGACGGCGTGGGCGGCGACGTCGGAGGCGCCGGCAGCCTTGGCCCGGTCGGCGGCCTCGCGCAGCGCCTCCTCGGCCGGGGTCCAGCCGCGCACCAGGTGGGCCTCGCCCTTGAGGGCGTCCTCGGCGTCGGCGGTGTCGCCGGGGTCGGACGGGGTGTAGGCGGAGACGATGACGAGCCGGGCGCCGGTGTCCGCGGCGACGCCACCGGCCCGGTCGACGGCCGCGAAGGAGGTCGCGGAGCCGTCGGTGCCGACGACGATGGTCTTGTAGGCGGGCATGAATCCTCCGGCTCCGCGGCGCGCGGGTGTGCTCGAGGGTCTGTCTCGGGGCGGACCACCACGGTCCGTGCGCGGAGGCTACCGCCGGTAGTGGCGTTGCGCGGCCCCCGGCGCGCGATCGTCACCCGCATCGGGGGGCAGCGCCGGTGCGTCGGGCAGCATCGCGGGTCCGACGAGCCGCCCGCGCAGCGTCCAGCCGGAGCGGCCGAACAGCGCGGTCATGGCGGCGAGGGTGGCGCCGAGGTCGTCGCGGGCGGTGAGGTAGGCCCAGCGGTGCCGGGCGGGCAGCGCGAGGAACGTGTCGAAGAACGCGGGCACGGCCTCGGACGGCATGCGCAGCAACGCCTCCAGCCCGCGGCGGCGCAGCGCGTGAACGGCGCGGGCCGCGGGGGTCCACAGGACGTCACCGTCGGCGCGGGCGACCGCCGCCTCGCCGGTGTCGCCATCGGCCAGCGCGGCGGCCAGGGCGGCGGCGACCCGCGGGGCCAGCGTCAGCGCGGTGGCGACGCTGAACCCGGTCGCGGGGTGGACCAGCGGCGCGGCGGCCCCGAACCCGAGGACGCCGGGCCGGGTGTCGCGCGGGGTGTCGACGGGGAAGCGGACCCGTTCGACACGGGCGTCGGCGGGCACCGGGATGCCGTGGTGGGCGAGCCGGGCGTGCAGCCGGTCGCGCAGCGCGTCCAGCGGCAGCCCGGGACGGCGGGCGAGCGAGGTCTCCTCCAGGAGCACCGTGCCGTCGCCGAGGGGGACGCCGTAGAGGAACGTCGGCCAGCCGGGCGCGCCGTGGTCGGGGCGCCAGTCCATGAACAGCGCCTCACCGTCGGGCACGAGCGGCGCGGCCGCAGCGGCGGGGACGACGACGCCGTGGGCGGTCTGCTCGGCGTGGACCCGGTCCCGCCACGGCCCGGAACCGAGCGGCCGGCGGTGGCCCCCGGCGTCGACGACGACCCGCGCGGTGACGGAGTCCTCGTCGCCGCCGGTCACGGCGACCCGGTACGGGGACAGCAGCCCCGCGGCCCGGCCCGCGACGACCCGCACGCCGCCACGACCCGTCGCGTCGTCGAGGTGGGCGCGCAACGCCGGGGTGTCGAGGACGGTGTAGTCCCAGCCCAGCCGGTGCTCGCCCAGCGCGACCGCCCGGCCCGTCGACCGGGAGGCGACGGCACCCGCCGGCAGGTCCGTCGGCAGCTCGTCGGCCCAGGCGGCGAACGTGGAACGCCACGGTCGCTGGGGTGCCGGGTCGAGCAGCGTCGTCGCGAGACCGCGGGCCGCGCACGCCGCGGCGAGCGCCCGGCCCGCCGGCCCGCCCCCGACGACGAGGACGTCCGCGGTTGCAGGCGCGCCGGCCACGGTCAGCCCGCGCCGCCGGTCGCGAGCAGCCCGCCGTCGACCAGGACGGTCTCGCCGCTGATCCAGGAGGCGGCGTCGGAGGCGAGGAAGCCGACCAGCGACGCCACGTCGGCCGGGGTGCCGAGCCGCTTCATCGGGTAGCGCGCCGCGATGCCCTCCTCGTCGTGGGCGTAGAGCGCCGTCGCGAACCGGGTCTTCACGACGGCCGGCGCGACGGCGTTGACCCTGATGCCGGGGCCCAGCTCGGCGGCGAGCTCGGAGGTCAGCCGGATCAGCGCCGCCTTGGACGCGCCGTAGGCGGCGATCGCACGCGAGGAGCGGACGCCGGCGATCGATGCGATGTTGACGACCGCGCCGCCGTGCTCGCGGAGCCAGGCGCGGTGGGCGAGCTGGACGAACCCGAGCGCGGCGACGACGTTGACGTCGTAGATCTTGCGGACGGCGTCGAGGTCGACGTCCATGAGCGGGCCGTGGACCGGGTTGATGCCCGCGTTGTTGACCAGCACGTCGAGGCTGCCGAACGTCGCGACGGTGCGGGTGACCGCCTCGTCGCGGGCGGCGGCGTCGCCCGCGTTGCCGACGATCCCCAGCACCCGGGACGTGTCGCCGCCCGCCGGGCCCTTCACGAGTGCTGCGACGGCGTCGTCGAGCTCGGGCGCCTTGCGCGCGGTGATCGTGACGGCGGCGCCGCGGCGCAACAGCTCGGCGGCGACGGCCAGCCCGATGCCCCGGCTCGCACCGGTCACGAGGCCCGCCCGGCCGGCCATGTCGACCGGCGTGGCCGGGTCGGGTCCGCTGATGTCCTCCACGCCCCGGAGCCTATTGGCCGGGGGCCGCGCGGGCGGCCCGGGACGTGACGTCGCCGACGTCGGCCCCTATGTGCCGCGAAGTTCGCCGGACCGGGCCGGTACCCTGGGCAGGTGATCCGGATCGGGTAGCGCCCTCGCGAATGCGAGCCGTCCCGCCTGCCCGTCGGCCGTCCCCGGATTCTGGAGCTCTTCTCGTGATCACCGCCACCGACCTGGAACTGCGTGCCGGGTCCCGGATCCTGCTGTCCGGGGCCGATCTGCGCGTGCAGCCGGGCGACCGCATCGGGCTCGTCGGACGCAACGGCGCCGGCAAGACCACGTCGATGCGCGTACTGGCGGGGGAGTCCGAGCCCTACGGTGGCAAGGTCGGCGCCAACAGCCCCGTCGGCTACCTGCCGCAGGACCCCCGCGAGGGCGACCTGCGGGTCACCGCGAAGGACCGCGTGCTGTCGGCCAAGGGCCTCGACGAGCTGCTGCGCCGCATGGAGAAGGCGCAGACGGCCATGGCCGAGCTGGTCGACGCCGACAACGACAAGGCCGTTCGTGAGTACGGGCGCATCGAGGAGCGGTTCGCCGCGCTCGGCGGATACGCCGCCGAGTCCGAGGCCGCGCGCATCTGCAACCACCTCGGCCTGCCCGACCGCGTCCTCGACCAGCAGATCGCGACGCTCTCCGGCGGCCAGCGCCGCCGCGTCGAGCTGGCCCGCATCCTGTTCGCGGCCAGCGACGGCGGCGCCCAGAGCAACACCACGCTGCTGCTCGACGAGCCGACCAACCACCTCGACGCCGACTCGATCACGTGGCTGCGCTCGTTCCTGTCCTCGCACGAGGGCGGGCTCGTCGTGATCAGCCACGACACCGAGCTGCTCGCCGCCGTCGTCAACAAGGTGTGGTTCCTCGACGCCACCCGCGGCGAGGTCGACGTCTACAACATGGACTGGAAGCGCTACCTCGACGCGCGGGCGACCGACGAGAAGCGCCGCCGCCGCGAGCGCGCCAACGCAGAGAAGAAGGCGTCGGCGCTGCACACGCAGGCGTTGAAGATGGGCGCGAAGGCCACTAAGGCCGTGGCGGCCAAGAACATGGCCCGCCGCGCCGACGAGCTGCTCGCCGGTCTGGAGCCGGAGCAGAAGCACGACCGCGTCGCGAAGATCCGCTTCCCCGACCCGGCGCCGTGCGGGCGCACCCCGATCACCGCCGAGGGGCTGTCGAAGGCGTTCGGGTCGCTGGAGGTGTTCACCGGGGTCGACCTGGCGGTCGATCGCGGCGCCAAGGTCGTCGTGCTGGGCCTCAACGGTGCGGGCAAGACCACGCTGCTGCGGCTGCTCGCCGGCACCGAGGAGCCCGACGCGGGCAAGGTCCTGCCCGGTCACGGGCTGCGCACCGGCTACTTCGCGCAGGAGCACGACACGCTCGACATGTCGGCGTCGGTGTGGGAGAACATCCGCCACGCCTCGCCCGACACCCCCGAGCAGCAGCTGCGCACCGTGCTGGGCACGTTCATGTTCTCCGGCGAGCAGCTCCAGCAGCCCGCCGGGACGCTGTCGGGTGGTGAGCGGACCCGGCTCGCGCTCGCGGGCCTGGTGTCGAGCTCGGCGAACGTGCTGCTGCTCGACGAGCCGACCAACAACCTCGACCCGGCCAGCCGCGAGCAGGTGCTCGATGCGCTGCGCCGTTTCACCGGCGCTGTGATCCTCGTGACGCACGACCCGGGGGCGGTCGAGGCGCTCGACCCGGACAAGGTGATCGTGCTGCCCGACGGCACGGAGGACCTCTGGTCGGCCGACTATCTGGAGCTCGTGCAGCTCGCCTGAGCGCGTCGCGCCGAATCCGATGATCACGGCAAGTCGTCGGTTCGGGTCCGAAACACCCGGATGACCTCGTCGGACTGCCACTGAGCGCGATGATCACCCGTCCGCGTGATCCGTTCGGGGGAACCGTTCACCGATCATCGAGTCGATCACCTGGCACGTTCCGAGCCGGTGGCCGATCATTGCCGCACCGCGAGCCGAGCGGGGCTCGGGGGCCGCGGACGGCCCGCGGCGCGGCGGAGGAGGTCAGTGTGGCCGACCTGAAGAAGGGCGCCCGCATCACCGGGGCGCAACGCGACAAGCTCGCGACGGACCTGAAGAAGAAGTACGAGAAGGGCGCCAGCATCCGTGCCCTCGCCGAGCAGACGGGGCGGTCCTACGGGTTCGTGCACCGGGTGCTCAGCGAGACCGGGGTGACCCTTCGCGGCCGGGGTGGGGCGACCCGCACCAAGAAGAAGTAGGACCCGGGCCCGCACCGGCGGGTCCGACGAGGTACGCCCGGCGTGCACGCCCTGGTCCGACGTGCACGGTGGGCGCCCCGGAGGCGACGGGTAGCGTCGCGATCCGGGGGCGGACGTCCGGTCCGCCCCGCCTGAGACGGAAGGCGGGAACGACGTGAGCGCTGCGCACCCGGTGGACGCTGCGACCGGAGACCGGGCGATCGACGCCGCGCTCCTCGGCCGTGGTGGGGTCGCCCTGGCGATCGACGGCGCCAGGGCGACGGTCACCCTCGACCGGCCGGACCGGCTGAACGCGCAGACCCCGGACACGTGGGCGGCCCTCGCCGCGATCGGTGAGGGACTGCCCGACGACGTCCGGGTCGTCGCCGTGCGCGGCGCGGGCCGGTCGTTCTCCGCGGGGCTCGACAAGCGCATGTTCACCCACGAGGGCATCGACGGCACGCCCGGCATCGGGCACATCGCCGGGCTCTCCGACACCGAGGGCGACGCGACGATCGCGCGCTTCCAGGAGGGCTTCGTCTGGCTGCGCGACCCGAAGCGGCTCACCGTCGCGGGGGTGCAGGGGCACGCCATCGGTGGCGGGTTCCAGCTCGCCCTGGCCTGCGACCTGCGGATCGCGGCCGACGACGTGCAGTTCAGCATGGCCGAGACCATGCTCGGCATCGTCCCCGACCTCGGCGGCACCGTCCCGCTCGTGCGGGCCGTGGGCTACGCGCGCGCCGTCGAGATCTGCTTGTCCGGACGCCGGGTCGGCGCCGAGGAGGCGCTGGCGATCGGGCTCGTCCAGAAGGTCGTGCCCGCCGCCGAGCTCGACGCGGCCGTCGACGCGCTCGTCACCGCGCTGACCGCCGCGCCCGCGGGGGCCGCGCAGGAGACACTGGCCCTGCTCGCCGGCGTCGCCGACGGGATCGACCCCGCCGCAGCGCTCGCCGCCGAACGTGCCGCGCAGCTGCGCCGGCTGCGCTCGCTGGCGCTGGGTGAGGGCTGACCGGCTCCCGGCCGGGCGCCCGCAGGTGCGCAGCCGGGAGGTGACGGGGTGGACAACAGGTTCAGGGTGATGAGCGGCGTCGTGCGCGCCGCCGACGCACCACGCAAGATCACGCCGGGCACGGTCCGGCGGATCTGGGCGTTCGCGCGCCCGCACCGCGGCGGCATCACCGCGTTCCTCGTCCTCACCGTCGCCTCCGCCGTGATCGGCGTGGTGACGCCGCTGCTGGCGGGGAAGGTCGTCGACGCCATCGTGCACGGCGGTGAGGGCGAGCCGGGCGCGGCGCAGATCGCGGCGGGCGTCGTGATCGGCCTCGCGGGCGGGATCGCCGCGCTCGCCGTCAGCGACGCCGCGCTCGGCCTGGTGTCGCGCTGGTTCTCCGCGCGGGTGGGGGAGCAGCTCATCGTCGACCTGCGGTGCGCGGTCTACGAACACGTGCAGCGCATGCCGATCGCATTCTTCACCCGCACCCGGACCGGCGCCCTCGTCAGCCGGCTGAACAACGACGTCATCGGCGCCCAGTCGGCCATCACGTCGACGCTCGCGAACCTGGTCAGCAACGCGATCGCGCTCGTGCTGGCGCTCGTCGTCATGCTCGGGCTGGCGTGGCAGGTCACGCTGTGCGCCCTGGTCCTGCTGCCCGTCTTCGTGATCCCGGCGCGACGGATGGGGCACCGGATCGCCGACCTGCGCCGCGAGTCGGCCAACCTCAACGCGTCGATGAGCGCGCAGATGACCGAACGGTTCTCCGCGCCCGGTGCCACGCTCGTGACCCTGTTCGGCCGGCCCACCGAGGAGGCGGCCGAGTTCCGCACCCGCGCCGTGCGGGTGCGCGACATCGGGGTGCGGACGGCGATGGTGTCGCGGGTGTTCGTCACCGCGCTGTCGCTGGTGTCGGCCTTGGCACAGGCGCTCGTCTACGGCCTCGGCGGGTGGCTCGCGGTCACCGGGAGGATCGAGGCGGGCACCGTCGTCTCGCTCGCCCTGCTGCTCACCCGCCTCTACAGCCCGATGACCGCGCTGGCCAACGCCCGCGTCGACGTCATGACCGCGCTGGTGTCGTTCGAGCGGGTCTTCGAGGTGCTCGACCTCGAACCGATGATCACCGAACGGCCCGACGCGCGCACCGTGCCCGACGGCCCGCTCGGCGTCGCGCTGCGCGACGTCCGCTTCGGCTATCCGGGAGCGCACCAGGTCTCGCTCGCCTCGCTGGAGGAGGTCGCGGTGCTCGACGACCGCGCCGGCCGCGAGGTGCTGCACGGCGTCGACCTCGACGTCGCGCCGGGCACGATGCTGGCGCTGGTCGGGTCGTCGGGTGCGGGGAAGTCGACGATCGCCTCGCTCGTCCCGCGGCTCTACGACGTCGACAGCGGATCGGTCACGGTCGGTGGCGTCGACGTGCGGGATCTGACGTTCGCGTCGCTGCGCGGGGCGGTCGGCGTCGTCACCCAGGACGGGCACCTGTTCCACGACACCGTCGCCGCGAACCTGCGCTACGCCCGCCCCGACTCCTCCGACGACGAGCTGTGGTCGGCGCTGCGCCGCGCCCGCCTCGACGACATGGTGGCCTCGCTGCCCGACGGGCTCGACACGGTCGTGGGGGAACGCGGCTACCGGCTCTCCGGCGGGGAACGGCAGCGGCTGACGATCGCGCGGCTGCTGCTGGCCCGACCGCGGGTGGTGATCCTCGACGAGGCGACCGCGCACCTGGACTCGGAGTCCGAGGCGGCCGTGCAGGAGGCGCTGGCCGAGGCGCTCGCCGGGCGGACCGCCGTCGTCATCGCGCACCGGCTCTCGACGGTCCGCGCCGCCGACACGATCGCGGTCGTCGAGGCCGGCCGGGTGGTGGAGCGCGGCACCCACGACGCGCTGCTCGCCGCCGACGGCCGCTACGCGGTGCTGTACCGGACGCAGTTCGCCACGGCGCCCGTCGGCCTCGTCGACGACGGTGAGGTCTGCGGGATCGACGGCTGCACGGTCCCGCACGCCGGCCCGCACCGTGTCGACGGTCTCGTCGACTGAGCGTCGAGACCCGGGCCGAACAGTTGTAGCGTGCTAAGTGTTTGGTTCGGCTGCGACGGATCGGAGCGCGATGGCGGAGGAGACACCTCGTCGACGGTTCCTCATCCTCGCCATCTGCTGCTCCAGCCTCTTCGTCGTCAGCCTCGACAACACGATCGTCAACGTCGCGCTGCCGGCCGTCGCCCGCGACCTCGGCTCCTCGCTCAGTTCCCTGCAGTGGGTGATCGACGCCTACCTGCTCGTCCTGGCGAGCCTGCTGATGCTGGCGGGCTCCACCGGTGACCGGATCGGGCGCCGCCGCGTCTTCCAGGTCGGGCTCGGTCTCTTCGGGCTCGGGTCGCTGCTGTGCAGCCTCGCCCCCACGACGGGGACGCTGATCGCGTTCCGGATGGTGCAGGCCGTCGGCGGCTCGATGATGAACCCCGTCGCCATGGGGATCATCACCAACACGTTCCCCGGCCGGCGCGACCGCGCCCGGGCCATCGGGGTGTGGGGCAGCGTCGCCGGCATCAGCATGGCGCTCGGGCCGCTGCTCGGCGGGCTGCTCGTCGACGCCGTCGGCTGGCGGTCGATCTTCTGGGTCAACGTCCCCGTCACGCTCGCCGCGATCGTGCTGACGGCCCGGTTCGTGCCCGAGTCACGCTCGGACCGGCCGCGCCGCATCGACCCCGTCGGCCAGGTACTCGTCATCGCGCTGCTGGGCGGGGTCACGTTCGGCATCATCGAGACACCCGTGCGCGGCGCGGGCTCCCCGGAGGTGCTGGGCGCCTTCGCCCTCGCGCTCGTCGCCCTGCTGGTGCTCGTGCCCGTCGAGCTGCGCCGCCGCGAACCGCTGCTCGACCCGCGGTTCTTCCGCAGCGTCTCCTTCAGCGCCGCGACGGTCATCGCGGTCGCCGTGTTCGCCGCGCTGGCCGGGTTCCTCTTCCTCAACGCCCTCTACCTGCAGGGCGTGCGCGGCTACAGCGCCCTGCACGCCGGACTGCTGACCCTGCCGATGGCAGCCGGGGTGGCGCTGCTGCCGCCGTTGTCGGGCCGCATCGTCGGCACCCGGGGACCGCGCATCCCGCTCGTCGTCGGCGGGATCGGGATCGCCACCGGCGGGGTCCTGCTGACCTCGCTTGCCGACGCCACCCCGATCGCCCTGCTGCTCGTGGCCTACGCGGTGTTCGGCATCGGCTCCGGGATGGTCAACGCGCCGATCACCAACGCGACCGTATCCGGGATGCCGCCGAGCCAGGCGGGCGTCGCGGCCGCGGTGGCCTCGACCAGCCGGCAGGTCGGGTCGGCGCTGGGCGTGGCCGTGCTCGGTGCGATCGTCACCGCGGGGACGACCGGGGCGGGCGCGGTCGGGCTGGCCGCGGCGAGCCACACGGCCTGGTGGGTCGTGACGGGGTGCGGGCTCGGCGTCGTGGTGCTCGGGTTCGTGTGCACGAGCACGTGGGGTCGTCGTACCGACGAGCGCGCCGCGGTCCTGATCGCCGCTCACACCGCGCCGCAGCAGCACGAACCGGGCCGGAGCGCCGACGCGGCTGCGTAGCGGACCGGCGATCTTGTGAATCCGCACGTGTGTACGGTGCTGTCGTTCGCGTCCACCGGGTGCGACGCTGCACCCAGCAGACGGGTCACACGTTGTCAGGTGGTGTGACGCCGGTCAACCCGCCGATCTCCCGGGCGGGCGCCACCTCCGTCCGGGTGACGTCACCGGACCGTGACCGACCCCGTTCTCGTGGCGATGCGGGTCAGACGTCGGCGAGGGTGCCGCCCGCGCGGCGCACCGACTGTTCCACGACGTCGAGGACGTTCCCGAGATCGCCTGCGGGCAGCCCCATCGCGAGGTGCGAGACGAGGCCCTCGAGGACGAGCTCCAGGTACTGCGTGAGCACGGTGAGGTCGACGTCGGCGCGCAGCGCACCCGAGGCCGCCTGCCGCTCCAGACGCGCCCGCGTCGCGCCCGTCAGCTCGGCCGAGTAGGCCTGCCACGACTCGCGGAACGTCGGGTCGGTCCGGGCCTTGCGCGCCATCTCCAGGTACGTCCCCGTCCAGCCCGCGGGGCGGCTGTCGGGGGAGGACAGCAGCTCCCGCATGACCTGGACCAGGCCCTGCTCGGCGACGACCTCGGCCATCACCCGTGCGTCCTGCTCCGCGATCGCGAGGAACAGCGCCTGCTTGTCGCGGAAGTAGTGGAAGATCGCTCCGCGGGACATCCCGGTGGTCTGTTCGAGCCTGCGCACCGTCGCGCCCTCGTACCCGTGACGGGCGAAGCAGGCGCGCGCACCGTCGAGGATCTGACGGCGGCGCGCCTCGAGCTGGTCGGAGCTGACGCGGGGCACGGGCCCAGTATTCCGTACGTACGGATTACAGCCGAGTCCTGCCGGACGTGTCCCCGCAACCTGATGGCCGCCTCCGGATCATCGGCGAATGTCGGTCCCCGCGAGTACCGTTTTCCGGGTGATGCAGGAGACGGGTGTAGCCGAGCCGATGGCGGGCCCCTCCCAGGCACGGGTGCAGCAGCTGCGCAGCCTGTCTGAGGCGGAGGCCTACGTGGCGTCGGTGTGTTTCAAACACGGTCCACCGCGGTTGCTCGGGGTCGAGCTCGAATGGCTCGTCCACACAGGTGCCTCGCCGGGGGCACCGCCGAACAGGGCCGCGCTCGCCGCGGCGCTCGGTCCGCACGCCCCCACGACGCTCGTCCCGTCGTCCCCGGCCCAGCCGCTCCCGCACGGTTCCACCGTGACGGTCGAGCCCGGCGGCCAGGTCGAGCTGGCCAGCCCACCGCTCGCCGACCTCGGATCGCTCATCGAGGCCGTCTCCGCCGACGCCGCGGAACTCCACCGCCGCCTCGCCGCGCACGGCCTCACGGTTCAGCCACGAGCCACCGATCCGCTCCGACCTCCGACGCGCATCCTCGAGCTCCCGCGGTACGCGGCGATGGAGCGTGCGTTCGACCGCAACGGCCCCCACGGCCGCAGCGGAATGTGCTCCACCACCGCGGTCCAGGTGTGCCTCGACGTCGGCACCGCGGCCGATCTCCCGCTGCGCTGGGAGACGCTGCACGCCCTCGGCCCGGTGCTGCTGGCCGCGTTCGCCAACTCGCCGGTGCTGCACGGGCGGCGGACGGGCTGGAAGTCCTCACGCATGGCGTGCTGGCTCTCGGCCGACCCGGCCCGCACGTTCCCGCCCAGACCGCTGTCGGCCGACCCGGAGGCCGACTGGGCGGCCCGTGTGCTGTCCACACCGCTGTTGTGCGTGCGCCGCGACGACGGCCCGTGGGACGCGCCGGCGGGCGTCACGTTCGCCGACTGGATCGCCGGCGCCATGCCCACGCCGCCGACCACGGCTGATCTCGACTACCACGTGTCGACGCTGTTCCCGCCGGTGCGCGCGCACGGGCACCTCGAGGTCCGCTACGTCGACGGCCAGGCGGGCGACCGGTGGGCGCTGCCCACAGCTGTGCTCGTCGGGCTGCTGTCGCTGCCCGAGGTCACGGAGCGGGCGTACGAACTGTCGCATCCCGTGGCGGGCCGCTGGGTCGAGGCCGCCCGCTGCGGCCTCGAGGACCCGGCGATCGCCGCCGCGGCCGGGCCGGTGTTCGAGCTCGCCTGCTCGACCCTGCGTGCGCTCGACGCACCCGCACCCGTGCTCGACGCCCTCGAGGACATGATCGCCCGGCAGGTCCTGCGGGGCAGATGTCCGGCCGACGACCCGCTCGACTCCGAACGGCTCTGGGACCGGCCCGCCGACGATCCGCAGGACGCCTGGGGCGTCCTCACCGAGGCGGGCCCGCTCGTCGGCAGCCGCCCGGAAGGAGAACCCGCGTGACGACCGATCCCACGACGCTCGACGAGCAGGCCGTCCGCTCCCGGGTGGCAGGGCTGCTCGACCGCTCCCGCGCCCGCAGCACGGCGCTCACCGACGCGGTCGACGACTCCGACCTGGTGGCCCAGCACTCGCCCCTGATGTCGCCGCTGGTGTGGGACCTCGCCCACATCGGCAGCCAGGAGGAGCTCTGGCTGGTGCGCGACGTCGGCGGCCGCGAGCCGCTGCGCCCGGAGATCGACGGGCTCTACGACGCGTTCCAGCACAGCCGGGCCAGCCGGGTCGACCTGCCGTTGCTCACCCCGTCCGAGGCCCGCACCTACGTCGCCGAGGTGCGCGACAAGGCGCTCGAGGCGCTCGACCGCACCCCGCTGCGGGGGCGCCGGCTCGTCGACAACGCGTTCGCGTTCGGCATGATCGTCCAGCACGAGCAGCAGCACGACGAGACCATGCTCGCCACCCACCAGCTGCGCGTCGGTGCGCCCGTCCTGCACGCCCCGGCGCCGCCCGCGGGCGTCGACCCGGTCCGGCTCGGCCCGCGCGAGGTACTGGTCCCGGGTGGCCGGTTCGAGCTGGGTACCTCCGTCGAACCCTGGGCGCTCGACAACGAACGACCCGCCCACCCGGTCGACGTGCCCGCCTTCGTGATCGACACCTACCCGGTCACGAACGGCGAGTACACCGCGTTCGTCGAGGCCGGCGGCTACGACGATCCGCGGTGGTGGAGTGAGACCGGCTGGGCGCACCGCGTCGAGGCCGGCCTGGTTGCGCCGCAGTTCTGGGAGCGTGACGCCTCCGGCACCTGGTGGCGGCGCCGCTTCGGCGTCGTCGAGCCGGTACCTGCCGACGAGCCGGTCGTCCACGTCTGCTTCCACGAGGCCGCCGCCTACGCCGTCTGGGCCGGGAAGCGGTTGCCCACCGAGGCCGAGTGGGAGAAGGCCGCCCGCCACGACCCCGCGACCGGACGGTCCCGGCGCTACCCGTGGGGCGACGACGATCCCACGCCCGCCCACGCCAACCTGGGGCAGCGCCACCTGCAGCCCGCACCCGTCGGCACCTATCCCGCCGGGGTCTCGGCCCACGGGGTGCACCAGCTGATGGGAGACGTCTGGGAGTGGTGCGACTCCGGCTTCCACTCCTACCCGGGGTTCGAGATGTTCCCGTACCCCGAGTACTCCCAGGTGTTCTTCGGCGGCGACTACAAGATCCTGCGCGGCGGCTCCTTCGGTACCGACCCGTCGGCGGTCCGGGCGACGTTCCGCAACTGGGACCACCCCGTCCGCCGCCAGATCTTCTCCGGGTTCCGCTGCGCCCGCGACGCGACTCCCGCCGAGTCCGGCCAGGGCACCGAGTCCGCCGGGGGGCTGTGACGGCGTGTGCCGCCATCTCGCCCACCTCGGCCCGCCGACGACGCTGTCCGCCCTGCTCACCGAGCCGTCCCACGCGCTGCTGCGGCAGTCGTGGGCACCGGCCGACATGCGGGGCGGCGGCACCGTCAACGCCGACGGCTTCGGCGCCGGCTGGTACCCGGCGCCCGGGGCCGATCCCGTCCGCTACCGCAGCGACCGGCCGATGTGGTCCGACGCGTCGTTCGCCTCGCTCGCCGCGGCCACGTCGTCCGGTGCCGTACTCGCGGCGGTCCGGTCGGCGACCGTCGGCATGCCCGTCGTGGCCACCGCCGCCGCGCCGTTCGCCGAGGGACGCTGGCTGTTCAGCCACAACGGCGTCGTCCGCGGCTGGCCCGGGTCGGTCACCGCGCTCGCCGGCCGGCTGCCCGTCGCCGACCTGCTCACCCTCGACGCCCCGACGGACTCAGCGGCCCTCTGGGCACTCGTCCGGCACCGGCTGCGCGCCGGGGAGGAACCCGGGACGGCACTCGCGGACGTCGTCGCGGCGGTGGCCGAGGCCGCGCCCGGGTCTCGGCTGAACCTCCTGCTCACCGACGGCACCGCGATCTGGGCCACCGCCTGGGACCACGCGCTGTCGGTCCGCATCCACCCCGACGGCGGCGCCGGAGCAGCCGTCACCGTCGTGTCCGAACCCTTCGACGACCGACCCGGCTGGGAACCGGTGCCCGACCGGCACCTCCTGCGCGCCACCCCTGGCCGGTACCAGCTCGACGCGCTCACGACCGTGGGCCGCGACAACGGCGACAGCAGGAACCACGCCGTCGCCGGTGATCGGATGGGAATTCGATGAGTCTCGCCGCGCTCGACGTCCACCTCACCGAGTCCGACGCGACGGCCGCCCTGCGCGCCGACGCCGCGGCCGGGTTGACGGCCGAGCCCAAGGTGCTGCCCCCCAAGTGGTTCTACGACGCCCGCGGCAGCGAGCTGTTCGAGCAGATCACCGAACTGCCCGAGTACTACCCGACCCGCACCGAACGTGCCCTGCTCGCCGACAGCGTCGACGACATCGCCGCCGCCTCCGGTGCCGACACGATCGTCGAGCTCGGGTCGGGGTCGTCGACCAAGACCCGGCTGCTGCTCGACGCCTTCATCCGCGCCGGCATCCTGCGCAGCTACGTGCCCCAGGACGTCAGCGAGGCCGCCCTGCGCGGCGCCCTCGACACCCTGGCCGACGAGTACCCCGACCTGGAGCTGCGCGGCGTCGTCGGCGACTTCACCCGCGACCTCGGCCGGCTGCCCCGCGGCGGCCGCCGCATGATCGCCTTCCTCGGTGGCACGATCGGCAACCTGCTGCCCGCCGAGCGGGCCGCGTTCCTCGCCCACGTCCGCTCGGTGCTCGACCCGGGGGAGCAGCTGCTGCTCGGCACCGGGCTCGTGGTCGCACCCGAGGTCGTCGTCCCCGCCTACGACGATGCCGCCGGCGTCACCGCCGAGTTCAACCGCAACGTCCTGCACGTGCTCAACCGCGAGCTCGACGCCGACTTCGTGCCCGACGACTTCGCCCACGTCGCAGCCTGGGACGCCGAGAACGAGTGGATCGAGATGCGGCTGCGCGCGACCCGCGCGATGACCGTGCACGTCCGGGCGCTCGACCTGGTCGTCGAGTTCGCCGAGGGGGAGGAGATGCGCACCGAGGTGTCGGCGAAGTTCCACCGCAACGGCGTGCGCGAGATGTACGCCGGCGCCGGGTTCGAGCTGACCCGCTGGTGGGTCGATCCCGACGAGCGGTTCGGCCTGAGCCTGGCCACCGCGGTCTGACGTTCCGAGGCGGCTGCGCCGGTCGGGGCGCGTGGTTAGGGTCGCGACATGACCGCCCCCGACTGGCGCACCGCCGGCGTCCGCGTCGTCCCCGCCGACGCGCTCGACACCAACACCCCGCAGACCCCCGGCATGAACCGGGCCGCCGCGATCACCCACTCCCGCACCGGGTCCCAGCGGCTGTGGGCGGGCACGGTGACTATCCATCCCGGCGCGCAGACCGGGGCGCACCACCACGGTGAGCTGGAGAGCGTCATCTACGTCGTGCGCGGGGTGGCGCGCATGCGCTGGGGTGCCGACCTGGAGTTCACCGCGGAGGGCGGCCCGGGCTCGTTCATCTTCGTACCGCCCTTCGTGCCGCACCAGGAGATCAACGCCCTCGACGACGAGCCCCTCGAGTGCGTCCTGACCCGCAGCGGGCAGGAGCCGATCGTCGTGAACCTCGACGTCGAGGGCGTCCCCGACCCCCAGCACGTGCCGTGGGTCGACCCGGGCCACCCGGCGGGGGCGTGGTTTTCTCCGCCGAGCTCGACGTAGGACCAGCGTGAGGTCGAACTCGCCGGCTCGTGTCACCTCTCCTGTCGCCGAATCATTGACGCGACGCGCGCAGGGGTCACCCCGCCACGACGGGAGGGCGGCGGTCGGCCCAGGGCAGGGCCCGCTCGAGGTCGGCGGCGATCGCGATCAACGTCGCCTCGCCGGCATAGGGGGCGACGAACTGGACGCCGATCGGCCAGCCCTCCTCGGTGCTGCCCAGGGGCAGGCTGATGGCGGGATTGCCGGTCACGTTCGACAGCGCTGTGAACCCGGCGGTGCTGAAGATGTGGTCGTACCACCCGCGGGCGTCGAGGGAGGCGTCGTCGGCGTTCAGGTACCCGGCGGCGGTGTTGGGCACGTTCATCGTCGGGGTGAGGACGAGGTCCCAGCTCTGGTGGAACGTCGCGACCGCCCGGCGGGCCGTGTTGAACACCCGCTCGGCGGCGTAGAGGTCGCCGGCGCTCATGGTGCGGCCGAGCTCGGCGCAGGCGCGCGTGGTCGCCTCCAGGCTGTCGGGGGCGGCCTCGATCCCGAGTGCGGCGCAGATGGTGTCGATGCCGTCGGCGAGGAAAGAACACCAGGCGACGAGGTTGGCGTCGTCGAAGGCGGCGGCGTCCAGGACCGGCGCGGCCCGTTCGACGACGTGGCCCAGCCCCTCGAGCGTCCGGCCGACGGACTCGACGGCGGCGACGCACCGCGGGTCGACGGACCCGTTGCCCGAGAACGGCTCGGTGTGCAGGGCGATCCGCAGGCGCCTGCTGCCGGCGGCCACCTCGTCGGCGTACGAGCGCACCGGGTCGGGCAGGAGG
Source organism: Pseudonocardia sp. SCN 73-27 (assembly GCA_001725415.1). GTDB lineage: Bacteria > Actinomycetota > Actinomycetes > Mycobacteriales > Pseudonocardiaceae > Pseudonocardia. The sequence goes on along the minus strand of MEGH01000009.1, from coordinate 56,811 downwards.
TAGCGGTCGCCGGGCTCGTGGCCGTGGACGGCGTCGAGCAGGCCCGCGCAGTCGCGGACGGTCCGGGTCAGCGCGAACTCGATCCCCAGGCCGAGGAGGGGGTCGGCGTAGTCGGGGCCGGGGGAGACGCGGCCCTGGCTGGGCTTGAGCCCGACCAGCCCGCACGCGGCGGCGGGGATGCGGATGGAGCCGCCGCCGTCGTTGCCGTGGGCAACGGGCAGCGCCCTGGCCGCGACGAGCGCGGCGGACCCGCCGCTGGACCCGCCGGGGCTGCGGTCGAGGTCCCACGGGTTGCGCACCGAGCCCGTGGCGACGGCCTCGGTGTTGGCGTTGAAGCCGAGCTCCGGGGTCGCGGTGAGGCCCAGCGTCGCCAGTCCGGCGCGACGGAACCTCGCCATCAGCAGGGTGTCCTCCGGCATCGGCACACCGGGGCCGAGCAGGCGGGTGCCGGAGCGGGTCGGTACCCCGGCGGCGTGGGTGATGAGGTCCTTGATCGCGAACGGCACCCCGGCGAACGGGCCGTCGGCGGCGTGGTCGAGCGGCCGCTCGAACGGTCCGTCGACCAGCCCGTTCACCTTGGGCTGCACAGCCTGCAGCGCGGCGATCGCGGTCCGGGCGACCTCGTCGGGGTGGACTTGTCCGGTGCGGATCAGGTCGGCCAGTGCGGTCGCGTCCAGGTCGGCGTACTCGCTGAGCTCCATGGTCGTCCTCCGTCGGGGTCGGCGTGCTCCGTCGGCGGGGAAAGCTAGGTGCGACGACGTCGCGACGAATCGGTCGATTGACGGATGCGGTCCGGCGGGTAGCGTTTCCGGGCATGACCGCGCTGGCTGCGGCCCGGGACCTACGGTCGTTCCTGCGGCGCAACGGCAGCCGCACCGTCGGCTCGGCCCTCGCCGTGGCGGAGGGGCTGCGCACGATCGTGCCGTCGGACTGCCTGGCGCTGTCGGTGTGGGACCCAGGGCTGGGCCGGCACCGGGCGCTTGCGTCGTCCTATCCGCAGATGTTGACGGGCTTCCTCGACGAGGGCATGCACACCGACCCGCTGTTCCGGATGGTCCGGACGACGGGCGCGCCGACCCGGGTCCGTGACCTGCCGCTGCAGCGCCGCCGTGGCGACATCTTCGAGCTGGTCATCCTGCCCAACGGTTTCCGCGACGGCGTGACGCAGTGCCTGTTCGCCCCGGACGGCCGTTACGTCGGCATGCTGAACGCCAGCACGCTCGACTCCCGCCATCCCGACGACGACACCGTCGCGCTCCTGTCCCTGCTGGGTCCCGATCTCGGTGCGGCCCTCGACCCGGTCCCGCCGCCGGAGCCGCTCACCGCCCGCCTCGGCGATGGGACGACCGAAGGCATGCTCGTCGGTCCGGGCGGGCGGATCGTGCCGCTGTCGGCGTGCCCGCGGACGGAGCTGCTGGCGCCGCCGTCGGCCCTCCTGCCTGCGGTCGCGGGTCTGCGTGGGTCGGTCCGGCGGTTGCTGGTGCACGGCGACGCCGTCCACGAGATCGACGCCTACCGAACGGCGAAGGGCGTGGTCGTGCTGCACCGGGAGGTTCCGCCGCCCGCGGGGCTGACGGTGCGTGAGCTGCAGGTGCTCGCCGCGGTGGCCGGGGGAGCGAGCAATGCGGGGATCGGGGCTGCGCTGGGTGTCGGCGCGCGGACCGTGGGCACCCACGTCGAGCACGTGCTGGCGAAGACGGGTTGCCGGACCAGGGCCGAGGCCGCGGCACGAGCCGCGACGTGGGGCCTGCTCGTCTGAGTGTTCTGATGTAAACGACTCATTGACACGACGCGTGGACGAGCACCACATCCACCTGCGGGGGAGCGCGGCCGGCGAACGACCGCGCGCAACCTGACTGTTGTGGATCCCGCCGCGGACAGCAGCGAGGTTGCGCGCGGATCGACGGACCCAACCCGACTGCTCCGGAACCGGCCCCTGGATAGCAGTGCGGTTGCGCGCGGCTGTCCGACGGCTCCCCCCAGTGGCGTCAGGTCGGCTCATCTTCTGCTGTAAACGAATCATTGACGAACCGAAAACGATCTTGACGAGGGGAGACCCCGGAGCCAGGGAGAAAACCCGCCACGACAACGGGGGCGGCCCCCGCGAAGGGAGCCGCCCCCGTCAGGAGGTGCGCAGGATCAGCCGCGGAGCATGCCGCGCAGCACGTACTGCAGGATGCCGCCGTTGCGGTAGTAGTCCGCCTCGCCGGGGGTGTCGATGCGCACGACCGCGTCGAACTCCACCTTGCCGCCTGACGACGTGGTCGCGGTCACGTGGACCGTGCGCGGGGTGGCGCCGGCGTTGAGCTCCTCGATGCCGGCGATGTCGAAGGTCTCGGTGCCGTCGAGGCCCAGCGACGAGGCCGTCTCGCCCGCCGGGAACTGCAGCGGGATGACGCCCATACCGATCAGGTTGGAGCGGTGGATGCGCTCGAACGACTCGACGATCACGGCCTTGACGCCCAGGAGCGCGGTGCCCTTGGCGGCCCAGTCGCGCGACGAGCCGGACCCGTACTCCTTGCCGCCCAGGACGACCAGCGGGACACCGGCGGCCGCGTAGTTCTGCGCGGCGTCGTAGATGAACGCCTGCGGCGCCCCCTCGACGGTGAAGTCGCGGGTGTAGCCGCCGGCCACGTCGTCGAGCAGCTGGTTGCGCAGCCGGATGTTGGCGAACGTGCCGCGGATCATGACCTCGTGGTTGCCGCGGCGCGAGCCGAAGGAGTTGTAGTCCTTCTTGTCGACGCCGTGCTCGTCGAGGTACGTGGCGGCGGGGGTGCCCGGCTTGATGGACCCGGCGGGGGAGATGTGGTCGGTGGTGACGGAGTCGCCCAACAGGGCCAGCACGCGGGCGCCGGAGATGTCCTGAACCGGGGTGGGCTCGGGCTGCATGCCCTCGAAGTACGGGGGCTTGCGCACGTAGGTGGACTCGGGATCCCAGTCGAACGTGCGGCCCTCGGGGGTGGGCAGCGAGCGCCAGCGCTCGTCGCCGCGGAAGACGTCGGCGTAGCTCTTGGCGAACATCTTCTCGTCGATGGCACTGTCCATGACGGTGTTGACGTCGTCGGTGGACGGCCAGATGTCGCGCAGGAAGACCTCGTTGCCGTCGGTGTCCTTGCCCAGCGGCTGGGTCTCGAAGTCGAAGTCCATGGTGCCGGCGAGGGCGTAGGCGACGACGAGCGGCGGGGACGCCAGGTAGTTCATCTTGATGTCGGGGTTGATCCGGCCCTCGAAGTTCCGGTTGCCCGACAGCACGGAGACGACGGACAGGTCGGCCTCGTTGACGGCGGCGGAGATCTCCTCGGGCAGCGGGCCCGAGTTGCCGATGCAGGTGGTGCAGCCGTAGCCGACGAGGTTGTAGCCGAGCTTGTCGAGGTAGGGCCAGAGGCCGGCCTTCTCGTAGTAGTCGGTGACGACCTGGGACCCGGGGGCCATCGACGTCTTGACCCACGGCTTGACCGTGAGGCCCTTCTCGACGGCGTTCTTGGCCAGCAGCGCCGCGCCGAGCATGACGCTCGGGTTGGAGGTGTTGGTGCAGCTGGTGATGGAGGCGATGACGACGGCGCCGTGGTCGAGCACGAACTCGCCGCGGGTGTCGGACGTGACGGTGGTCGGCTTCGACGGCCGACCGCCGCAGCCCTCGGCGGCGGAGAACACGACGGGGGCGGACTCGTCGGAGGAGACGGCGGGGGCGTCGCTGGCCGGGAAGGACTCGGCGGAGGCCTCGTCGACGCCGTGCAGCTCCTCGGCGACGGCGTCGTCGGTGTAGTCGGTGACGGCCTTGCGGAAGGCGGCCTTGGCCCCGGCCAGCTCGATGCGGTCCTGTGGGCGCTTGGGGCCGGAGATCGACGGGACGACCGTGGACAGGTCGAGCTCGAGGGTCTCGGAGAAGGTCGGCTCGGCGGCCGGGTCGAGCCAGAGGCCCTGCTCCTTGGCGTACGCCTCGACGAGCGCGATCTGCTCGGCCGAGCGGCCGGTGAGGGTGAGGTAGCGGATCGTCTCGTCGTCGATCGGGAAGATCGCGGCGGTGGAGCCGAACTCGGGGCTCATGTTGCCGATGGTGGCGCGGTTGGCCAGCGGGACGGCGGTGACTCCGGCGCCGTAGAACTCGACGAACTTGCCGACGACGCCCTGCTTGCGCAGCATCTCGGTGATCGTGAGGACGACGTCGGTCGCGGTGACGCCGGTGGGGATCTCGCCGGAGAGCTTGAAGCCCAGGACCTGGGGGATGAGCATCGAGACGGGCTGGCCGAGCATGGCGGCCTCGGCCTCGATGCCGCCGACGCCCCAGCCCAGCACGCCGAGGCCGTTGACCATGGTGGTGTGGGAGTCGGTGCCGACGAGGGTGTCGGGGTAGGCCTGGCCGTTGCGGGCCATGACCGTGCGGGCCAGGTGTTCGATGTTGACCTGGTGCACGATGCCGGTGCCAGGGGGGACGACCTTGAACTCGTCGAAGGCGCCCTGGCCCCAGCGCAGGAACTGGTAGCGCTCCTGGTTGCGGCGGTACTCGAACTCGATGTTCTTCTCGAAGGCGTCGCTCGTACCGAAGAAGTCGATCATCACAGAGTGGTCGATGACGAGCTCGGCGGGGGCGAGCGGGTTGACCTTCGCGGGGTCGCCGCCCATCTCGGTGACGGCCTCGCGCATGGTCGCGAGGTCGACGACGCAGGGCACGCCCGTGAAGTCCTGCATGATCACGCGGGCGGGCGTGAACTGGATCTCGGTGTCCGGGGCGGCGGCGGGGTCCCAGGCGGCGATGGCGCGGATGTGGTCGGCGGTGACGTTCGCGCCGTCCTCGGTGCGGAGCAGGTTCTCGAGCAGCACCTTGAGGCTGTACGGGAGCTTGTCCGCGCCCTCGACGGCCGAGAGCCGGAAGATCTCGTAACTGTCCTCGCCGACGTCGAGCGTTCCCTTGGCTCCGAAGCTGTCGGTGCTGGCCACGATGGCTCTACCTCCTGGCGTGGTGGGCGCGGTTCGGCGCGTCTCGGGCCCGTTCGTGGTGCTCGGCGGACCCCTCTACTGCAAACAGTACGCCCGTCCTACATAGAGGTCGAGCGGGGCCACCCCCGACACACGACGGCGGGGCACGGGCAGTGTGCACCCGTGCCCCGCCGTCGGCAGGAGCGGCCGTCCCCCGGTGGGGGCGACGTGCCGGTCGGTCAGTTGCCGGCGAGCGCCATCAGGTCCTTGACGTCCTGCGCGTCGAGCACGCCGAGGATGTCGCCGTAGGCCTGGATCACCGTCTGGGACGGGCTGACGTACCAGGAGCCGCCCTCCTCGACCGTGAGCACCTTCACGTTCAGCACGGCCGTGACCAGCTTGGGCAGCACGCGCTGCACCGACGCCGGCAGGCTCGTCGTCGACGACCCGCCGAACTGCTGCAGCAGGTCGGCGCTGCAGAACTTCTGCGACGAACCCTGGACCTCGACCGTGAGGCAGTCGTTGTCACGGGTCACCGTGATCTGCTGCCCGCCGCCCTCGCTGATCACGAGCTTCTTGAGCTGCAGCGCCGTCATGCCGCGCACGGTGCTCGACTCGGTCTCCAGCGACTGCACCTGCAGGCCCGAGGGGGTGCCCCGGCCGGCGGCGTCGATGATCGCCTGGCCGGCGTCGTGGACGACGGCCAGCTCGGTCGGCGGGGCCAGCTCGACGAGCCGGCGCGCGTTCTGGTCCATGAGCGCCTGCACGGTCTGCTTGAGCGCGTCCTCGGCGCTCGTGCCGCCGCGCGGGGCGATGGACGTCGCCGGCCACGGCGTCTTCTCCTGCTGCAGCGCGTAGTCCGCCACCGTGTAGAAGAGGCTCACGTACCACTTGCCGTCGACCTCGACGGTCGCGATCCGGATCGGCTGGCCGTTCTTGCGGACCTCCTGGGCGATGTCGATCGTGTTCGTCTGCGCGCCGGGGACACCGTCCTTGAAGACGCGGTTCTTGAAGTCGTCGGTGAACGGGATCTTCGCCGGGTCCTGGTTCAGCGTGATCGTGCCCGAGACCAGCTTGTTGATGACGACGTTGTCGCGCACCTTCTCCTGCGCGCCCTCGTCGAACTTGAGGTCCTTGAACTCGACGGTCCCCAGCGACGACGTCGTGTCGGCGTCCGGCTTGAGGATCTCCAGGCGCTTGAGCTGGTCGCCCAGGACCTGGTTCATGTCGTTGGCCAGCGACAGCTCCGCGGGGTGGAGCGTCTTCACCGCACCGAGGTAGTCGTCGTTCGCGAGGTCCTGCGCGAGCAGGGTGACGGCGTCGTTCGGGGTGCCGGCGCCGCGGTTGCCGAAGACGGTGAAGCCGACGACGACACCGGCCGCGACGACGATGACCGCGATGAGCGCGGTGATGATCGGCCAGCGCTTGCGCTTCGGCGGCTGCGGAGGGGGTCCGGCCGGGGGACCGAACGCCGGGGGAGGGGGAGGACTGCCGGGGCCGTCGTGACCCCACTGGCCCGTGGGTGCCGGGGCACCCGGGTAACCGCCGGGGTACTGCGCGGTCTGCGGGCCGCCCTGCCAGCCGCCCTGCTGCGGGTAGCCGCCCTGCTGCGGGTAGCCGCCCTGCGGGGCGTACCCACCCTGCTGGGGGTAGGCGTTCTGCTGGTCCCATGCCTGCGGCGCAGGCGGCGGCCACTGCTGCCCCCCGGGCTGGGCCCCCCAGCCCTGCTGCCCACCCTGCGGCCACGGCTGCCCGGGGGGCATCGCTCCACGGCCCTGATCGTCGGTCATGAGTCCCCTCGGTCCTGCTCGTTCGGGCCGGCTGCGGCCGCGGTCGGAATCGTCGGTCGAATCGTCCAGGCGTCGTACGTCGCACGGAATGGGGTCAGCACTACGTCTGGTATCGGCCCCAGGGGGTGCTACCTCCCCCATGCCGGACGGAGAGTATCCGTTACGCCATGTGGTGGAAGTTCACACGGAGAAGCGTGTGACAGTTGGGAACACGTCGCTCGAATGGCACAGTCCCCTCGGCCTCGTCGGTGATCATCGGCGGCCAGAGGGGGAGGGGTCGTGCGGGTCGGGCGCGCGGTGCTCGTGGTGGTGCTGTCCGCCGCCCTGGCATTCACCGCAGGTACTCCGGCGGCGTTCGCGCAGCCGTCCCCGCCGCCGCCGCCGAACCCCAGCAACCAGGACCTGCAGAACAGCCGCGACGCGGTGAACAGCCGGTCGGCGCAGGTCGCCCAGCTCACCGGACGGCTCACTGACCTGCAGGCCCAGGCCGACGACCTCCAGATCCAGGTCGCGGAGCAGCACGAGTCGGCCAACGCCGCGCAGGACACCTACGACTCGGCGCAGTCGGCCGCCGAGGCCGCGGCGCAGCGGGCCCAGCGGGCACGGTCGGAGACCGAGGCCGCGGGCGCCGCGATCGACGCCGCCCGCACCCGTCTGGACGACTTCGTCGCGTCCACATATCAAGGTGGTCTCGATCTGGGGCCGCTCGGGTTGCTGACGTCGTCGAGCGGTCCGGAGGACTTCGTCGACCGCGCCCAGCTGACCGAGGCGATCACCCGGCAGCAGACCTCCGCGCTCGACGCCCTGCAGCGTGCCCGCGCCGAGAAGGCCAACGCCGACTCGACCGCACGCGCCGCGCAGGAGGAGGCCGACCGTCAGGCCCAGGCCGCCGCCGCGGCCAAGGCCGCCGCCGACGCCGCGCTCGTCCAGGCCCAGCAGGCCGCGGCCGCGCAGGCTCAGCGACTGCAGGACGTCACGGCCCAGCAGGAGGACGTGCAGCGCCAGCTCGACGCCGCCGAGAACGCCGACGCCGGGCTGCGGGCCCAGCGCCAGCGGTTCGACACCTGGCAGCGCCAGCAGGCCGAGGCCGAGGCGGCCCGGCAGCGCGCCGAACAGCAGGCCGCGGCGTCCCGGGCGGGCACCGCACCGCCCCCGACGGCACCCCGCACCGGCGGGTCGGTGCAGGTCGTCATCGACCGCGCGATGTCGCAGCTCGGCGTCATCTACGCGTGGGGCGGCGGCACGGCACGGGGACCGAGCCTCGGCATCCGCGACGGCGGCGTCGCCGACGCCAACGGCGACTACAAGAAGATCGGTTTCGACTGCTCGGGGCTGATGCTCTACGCGTTCGCCGGCGTCGGGATCCAGCTGCCCCGCTACAGCGGCAACCAGCACGCGGCGGGCAGGCAGGTCCCGTTGTCGCAGATGAGGCCCGGGGACATGCTGGCCTGGGCGCGCAACGGCCGCGTCTACCACATCGCGCTCTACATCGGGAACGGCAAGATGGTCGAGGCGCCGTACTCGGGTGCGCGGGTCCGGGTGAGCCCGGTGCGCTACGCGGGGCTGCTGCCGACCGTGGCGCGGATGCTCTGACCCCTTCGGGGAGGGCTCACCGTCGTCACACGGTGCAGGCGGTTGGATGGTCGACGTGAGCGTGCCCGAGTCCGTGTCCCCCGGCCCGCAGTCGTCGACGCCCGCCTCGGCGCCCGGGACCCCTCCCGAGTCCGCCGAGGAGAGCCCGTCGACGCCGGCGCGTGACGCCGAGCTGATCGAGCGGGTCGTCTTCGAGGTCAAGCGGGTCATCGTCGGGCAGGACCAGCTCGTCGAACGGATGCTCGTCGGGCTGCTGGCCAAGGGCCACCTGCTCATCGAGGGTGTCCCCGGTGTGGCGAAGACGCTCGCGGTGGAGACGGTCGCGAAGGTCGTCGGCGGCTCGTTCGCACGCCTGCAGTTCACCCCCGACCTCGTGCCCGCCGACATCCTCGGAACCCGCATCTACCGGCAGGGCCGGGAGGAGTTCGACGTCGAGCTCGGCCCGGTCGTCGCCAACTTCGTGCTGGCCGACGAGATCAACCGTGCACCCGCCAAGGTGCAGTCGGCGATGCTCGAGGTCATGGCCGAGCGGCACGTGTCGATCGGGGGACGCACGTTCCCGATGCCCGACCCGTTCCTCGTGCTCGCGACGCAGAACCCGATCGAGAACGAGGGCGTCTACCCGCTGCCGGAGGCGCAGCGCGACCGTTTCCTGTTCAAGATCGTCGTCGACTACCCGGGGATCGAGGAGGAGCGGGAGATCGTGTACCGGATGGGCGCGGAGCCGCCCGTCGCGAACCGGGTGATCGACCCGACGGTCCTCACCCGGCTGCAGGGCACGGCGTCGCGGGTGTTCGTGCACCACGCCCTGGTCGACTACGTGGTGAGGCTCGTCGTCGCCACCCGCACACCCGCCGAGCACGGCCTGTCCGATGTCGCGGGCTGGGTCGCCTACGGCGCGTCGCCGCGCGCGACGCTGGGCATCGTGGCCGCCGCCCGGGCCCTGGCGCTGCTGCGCGGGCGCGACTACGTGCTGCCCCAGGACGTCCTCGACGTCGCCCCCGACGTGCTGCGCCACCGCCTCGTCCTGTCCTACGACGCGGTGGCCGACCAGGTCCCTGTCGACCACATCGTGTCGCGGGTGCTGCAGACGGTGCCGTTGCCGCAGGTCAGCGCGCGGCCGCAGTACAGCCCGGCCGGCGCCGCGCCGTGAGCTCCGACGCCGCGAACGGCGCGGCGCCGCCCGTCCCCGCGGCGGGCCCCGCGCGCGCCGCCGCGCCCGGTGCCCGGCGGAAGGCCACGGCGCCGCCCTCGTTGCGTGACGGGCGGCTCGAGGCCGCGCTGCGCAACCTGGAGCTGACGGTCCGCGGCCGCCTCGACGGGCTGCTGCAGGGCAACCACCTCGGGCTCGTCCCCGGGCCGGGCAGCGAGCTGGGCGAGGCGCGGGTCTACCAGCCGGGCGACGACGTGCGCCGGATGGACTGGGCCGTCACCGCCCGCACCACCGAGGCCCACATCCGGGAGACGGTCGCCGACCGCGAGCTGGAGACGTGGGTGGTGCTCGATCTGTCGGCAAGCCTCGACCTGGGCACCGCGGCCTGCGAGAAGCGCGACCTGGCCGTCGCCGCCGTCGCCGCGATCGCGCACCTGACCCGCGGGGGCGGCAACCGAATCGGCGCGATCATCGCGACGGGGGAGCAGACCGTCCGCATCCCCGCCCGCGTCGGCACCGCGCACGCCCGCGGACTGGTCCGGCGCGCCGCCGAGCTGCCGCGGGCCGCCGAGGGCACCCGTGGCGATCTCGCGGAGGCGCTGGAGCAGCTGCGCCGCCCGCCCCGGCGCCGCGGGCCGGCCGTCGTGGTGTCCGACTTCCTGGGCGAACCGACGTGGGAACGCGCGATGCGCGGCCTGTCGGCCCGCCACGACCTGCTGGCCGTCGAGGTGCTCGACCCCAGCGAGCTCGACCTGCCCGACGCCGGCACCGTCGTCCTCGCCGATCCCGAGACCGGGCGTCAGCGCGAGGTGCAGGTGACGCCACTGCTGCGCCGCGAGTTCGCCGCGGCCGCGAGTGCGCACCGCGACCGGGTCGCGACCACGCTGCGCCGCTGCGGTGCCGCCCAGCTGACCCTGCGCACCGACTCGGACTGGATCGCCGACGTCGTGCGGTTCGTGCTGGCCCGCAAGCGTGCCTGGTCCGGAGGCGGCCGGTGACGTTCGCACACCCGTGGTGGCTGCTCGCCCTGCTCGTCGTCGCCGCGCTCGTCGCGGGATACGTGTGGCTGCTGCGCCGGCGTCGCCGCGACGTCGTGAAGTTCACCAACCTGGAACTGCTCGACAGCGTCGCCCCGAATCGTCCCGGCTGGTACCGGCACGTCCCGGCGGCGGCGATGGTCCTCGCGCTGGCCGTGCTGGTGATCGCGATCGCGGGGCCACAGGCCGACGCCCGGGTGCCGCGCAACCGCGCCACCGTCGTGCTGGTGATCGACGTCTCGCTGTCGATGCAGGCCACCGACGTCGCCCCCAACCGGCTGGCGGCGGCGCAGGCGGCGGCCAAGTCGTTCGCCGACCAGCTCACCCCCGGCATCAACCTCGGGCTCGTCTCGTTCTCCGGTACCGCCGCGGTGCTGGTGTCGCCGACGACCGACCGCACGGCGGTCAAGCAGGCCGTCGACGGGCTGAAACTGTCCGAGTCCACCGCCACCGGCGAGGCGATCTTCGCCGCGCTGCAGTCGATCGACTCGTTCTCCCGCACCGTCGCCGCGTCCGGTGCGGAAGGTCCGCCGCCCGCCCGCATCGTCCTGATGAGCGACGGGAAGCAGACCGTCCCCGGCCCCGACGGGGAGAACGAGCCCCGCGGGTCGTTCACCGCGGCCCGTCAGGCGGCCACCGAGAAGATCCCTGTGTCGACGATCTCGTTCGGGACCGAGTACGGGACGATCGACATCGAGGGCGGCCGCACCCGCGTCGCCGTCGACGACGCGTCGATGCAGGAGATCGCCTCACTGTCGGGCGGACAGTTCTTCACCGCGGCCTCGGAGGCCGAGCTCCGGCAGGTGTATTCCGAGCTGGGGGAGCAGATCGGCTACGAGACGCGCCGCGTCGACACCAGCCGGCCGTGGCTCATGGGCGGCGCGCTGCTGCTCGTCCTCGGGCTCGGAGCGGGCATCGCGATGGGCCGCAGGCTGCCCTGACGGGCGGTCCGGGCACCGACCCCGGTGCACTAGGTTCTCCGTACGTGGGACGAAGCGTGCTGGTGACCGGAGGAAACCGCGGAATCGGGCTCGCGATCGCGAAAGCGTTCGCCGCCCAGGGCGACAAGGTGGCGGTGACGTACCGCAGCGGCGTCGACGGCCTGCCCGACGACCTGCTGCCCGTGCAGTGCGACGTCACCGACGCCGAGGCCGTCGACCGGGCGTTCACCGAGGTCGAGGAGAAGCACGGCGACGTCGAGGTGCTGGTGTCCAATGCGGGGATCACCGACGACGGCCTGCTCATGCGGATGAGCGAGGACTCGTTCACCCGCGTCGTCGACGCCAACCTCACTGCCGCCTACCGCGTCGCCAAGCGTGCCTCGCGCGGCATGCTGCGCGCCAAGGGCGGCCGCATGATCTTCGTGTCGTCCGTCGTCGGGCTCCTGGGCTCGGCCGGCCAGGTCAACTACGCCGCCTCCAAGGCCGGGCTCGTCGGCCTCGCCCGCTCCGTCGCCCGCGAGCTCGGCTCCCGCGGCATCACCGCCAACGTCGTGGCACCCGGGTTCGTCGACACCGACATGACCCGCGCGCTGCCCGACGCCCGCCGCGCCGAGATCGTCGCGCAGGTGCCCCTCGGCCGTTACGCCGCCGTCGAGGAGGTCGCCTCGGCCGTCACGTGGCTGGGCTCCGACGCGGCCGGCTACGTCACCGGGGCGGTCATCCCGGTCGACGGCGGCCTCGGCATGGGCCACTGACTCCCTGTTCTCCCCTCCCCAGAAAGGGTCCTCATGGGACTGCTCGACGGTAAGCGCCTGCTGGTCACCGGTGTGATCACCGACGCCTCGCTGGCGTTCCACGCGGCGAAGATCGCCCAGGAACAGGGCGCCCAGGTGGTTCTCACCGGGTTCGGCCGGATGCGGCTCGTGGAGCGCATCGCGCAGCGGCTCCCCGAGGCCGCCCCGGTCGTCGAGCTCGACGTGTCCGACCAGTCGCAGCTCGACTCGCTGGTGGAGCGGGTCAGCCCGCATCTGGGCGACGAGCCGGGCCTCGACGGGGTCCTGCACTCCATCGGCTTCGCCCCGGCCACATGCCTGGGCGAGGGTGCGTTCCTGAACGCGCCGTGGGAGGACGTCGCCACGACGATCCAGGTCAGCGCGTACTCGCTCAAGTCCTTGTCGACGGCGCTGCTGCCGCTGCTCGGTCCGGGATCGTCGATCGTCGGGATGGACTTCGACAACCGTCAGGCGTGGCCCGCCTACGACTGGATGGGTGTCGCCAAGTCGACACTCGAGTCGGTGACCCGGTACCTGGCGCGTGACCTCGGCCCCAAGGGGATCCGGGTCAACCTGTGCGCCGCCGGCCCGGTGAAGACGATGGCGGCCAAGTCGATCCCCGGCTTCGCCGCGTTCGAGGACGCCTGGGACGGGCGTGCCCCGCTCGGATGGGACGTCAACGACCCGGTGCCCGTCGCGAAGACGGTGTGCGCCATGTTGTCCGACTGGCTGCCCGTCACCACCGGCTCGATGGTGTGGGCGGACGGCGGGTTCCACGCGATCGGGGTTTGATAGACGCGTGGACGTCTTCGATCGACCTGTCGAGGTCGATGCTCTGTTGGTGCTCTCGTTCGGTGGCCCCGAGGGCCTCGACGAGGTGCGCCCCTTCCTCGAGAACGTCGTGCGCGGGCGCAACGTGCCGCCCGAGCGGCTCGACGAGGTCGAGGAGCACTACAAGCCCTTCGGTGGGGTCTCGCCGATCAACGCCCGCAACCGCGAGCTGATCGACGCGATCCGCGCGCGCACCGACCTCCCGGTCTACTTCGGCAACCGCAACTGGCACCCCATGGTCGAGGACACCGTCGCGGAGATGACCCGCGACGGCGTCCGCCGGGCCCTGGTGTTCGCGACGAGCGCCTACGGCGGCTACTCGGCCTGCCGCCAGTACAACGAGGACATCGCCCGTGCCCGCGCCGCCGTCGGCGACGACGCGCCGCAGCTGGTGAAGCTGCGGCACTTCCACGACCATCCCGCGTTCATCGGGGCCAACGCCGACGCCGTGCGCGCTGCCCTCTCGTCGCTCCCGGCGGAGGTCCGTGACGGCGCCCGCGTCGTGTTCACCGCACACTCGATCCCCGTCGCCGCCGACGAGACCGACGGCGTCCCCGCCGAGGGCAACCACCGCTACTCCCGGCAGGTCGCCGAGGCCGCCCGGCTCGTCGCCGCCGAGCTGGGACTCGACGAGTACGAGCTCGTCTGGCAGTCGCGGTCCGGGCCGCCGCAGGTGCCGTGGCTGACGCCGGAGCCGGAGCCGACCGTCGAGGCGCTCGCGAAGGCCGGGGTGCCCGCGATCGTCGTGGCGCCCATCGGGTTCGTGTCCGACCACGTCGAGGTCGTGTGGGACCTCGACGAGGAGCTGCGCGAGCTGGCCGAGGGTCTGGGGCTCGGGTTCGCGCGCGCCGCCACGGCCGGGCCCGATCCGCGGTTCGCCGACATGGTCGTCGAGCTGATGGCCGAGCACACCTCCGGCGCCTCGCCCCGCGGGCTCGGCGACGTCCCGAAGGCGGGCTGCACCGTCGACGGCGCGCCGTGCGCCGTCGACTGCTGCGTCCCCCGCCCACGCCCGCGCCGCTGAGAGCCTCTCATGAGGACGGCGTCTCGTCCGGCCGCTGCCGGGCCGCCGCGATGGCGGCGGCGACGAGATCGGCGGCCGTGGTGTCGCGGGTGCGCATACCGCGGTCGTAGTGCTCGGTCGTCGTGATCGAGGCGTGGCCGACATCCGCGCGCACGTGCTGGATGCGGGCGTCCTGCTCCAGTGCGATCGTCACGTAGGCGTGGCGCAGGGCGTGGGGGTGGATGCGGTCGGCGACGTCGGCCAGTTCCGGCCCCGCCGCGGCGGCGACGCGGCGCAGGAGGCGGTAGAGGTCGACGCGCGAGCAGCGGTTGCCGTCGCGGGTGGCGACCAGTGGTTCGGGGGCGGCTCGTGTCGTCCCGCGGCGGGCCGGCACCGCCGTCGCCCCGGCCCGGTCCCGCTCGGCCAGATAATCCGACAGTGCCTGCCGCACGAGGTCGGTCACGTAGACCTCCCGCCGCACCCCTCCCTTGCCCTGCACCCGTAACACCTGGTCACCGCCGGTGCGGACCAGGTCGCCGCGGTCGAGCCCCGTGAGCTCCGAGATCCGCAGCCCCAACGTCAGCAGGGCGACGACCGCGCGCGCCCGGGTCGCGTAGAGCTCCCGCAGCGCAGGGGAGTGGCGCAGCGTCGTCGATGCGTCGAGGAGTGCGGCGACCTGTCCCGCCGTCAGCCGGATCGTCGGCGACGGCTCCCGCGTGCTGACGACGAGCCCCAACCGCCGACGGTCGATCGCCGCCGGGTTGGCCGTCACGGCACCGGTCTCGGCCAGGTGCCCGTAGAGCGCGGACAGCGTGGCCAGCATCCGCTGCCGGGTCCTCCTCGCGGCGCCGGCCGTCGACAGGGCGTGCAGCCAGGCCTTGACGTGCGCGGACGTCGCCGTGCGAGGGTCGAGGTCGCGGGTGGCGCACCAGCGGAACCAGGCCAAGGCGTGCAGGGGCCCAGGGGCGGCGGCAGGGGGCTTGCGGCGCGGCTCGCCTCCATGGAGCGTGCCGCCGAGCGCGTCGACCCACGCGATCGGCAGTCCCAGCGCGTAGGCGTAGGTGCGGCGGGTTCCGGCGTTGTCGTACTGCGCGAACCAGTCGAGCAGCTGCCCGCGCAGGACGTCGGGGTCGGCGACGCCGGGCCACTCCTCGCCGGCGCGTTCCGCGACTTCACGGCCGGTCGAGGCGGTGCCTGCCTCCAGCACCAGCAAGGGGTCGTCGATCACGTGCCCATCCTGAGCGCCCTCCGAGTCGTGGGGCGGGCGCCACGCCGAGGTACCAACGAAACGATGGTTTCGTTGGCGTCCATGTTTGATTTTCAAAACACCAAAGCCGTTCTACGGTTTCGAAACCACGAACAGATATGGTTCGACGGTGATCGACGAGCTGGTCAGATGCGGATACAGCCGCTGCCGCGCCGAGCTACCCCCTCCCGGACCCCAGGGCGGACGCCGCCGTTCCTTCTGCCGCGATACCCGCTGGGACGGCGGCCGCACCTGCGCGCAGATGGCCCGCGCCGAACGCGACGCACTCACCTCCCTCGGCCTCGACGCCGGCTCCGGCGCGTTCCGGATCGACGCCGACCGGCTCCGCGAGCACCTCGACGCCCTCCGCGGCCCGGTCGACGAGCTACGCGGCATGCTCGACACCGTCGCGGCACGCCTCGACGAGGTGCAGCGCGACGCCGTCGCCGCCGTCGACGCCGCGCACCAGCAGGTCGCCGAGGCCGACAAGGCCCGCCTCGCCGCCGAGCAGCAGCGCGACGAGGCAGTCGCCCGGGCCCGGCGCAGCGCCGAGGCCGCCGAGAGGGCTGCTGCCGACCGGGCCGATGCCGTCGCCCGCGCCCAGGCCGCCGCCCGACAGGCGCTGGAGGCCACCGAAGCGCTGGGGGCGGCCCGGCAGGCGGCGGAGGAGGCGGCGGCGGCGCGAGCCACCGCTGAGGAACGCGCCGCCGCGGCTGACGCCCGGACCGTTGTCGCACAACGGGAGGCGCACGACGCGGGCCTCGTCGCGCAGGAGGCGACGGGCGAGCGGGACGCCGCCCGCGCCCGCGCCGAGGACGCCCTCACCGCCGCTGCCGCGGCCCGCGACGATGCGGAGGCGTCACGCACGGCGACCGCCGCGGCACTCGCGGCGGCGTCGGGGGCGCGAGCAGCGGTGGAGGCGGCCGAACGTGCGCATGACGAGTCGCGCGCACGGGCGGATGCCGACGCGCAGGTGTGGGCGCGCGAACGGGAGCGGCTGCGCGGCGAGGTCAGACGCGCGACCGAGCGCGCGGACCGGGAGGCCGCACAACGCGAAGCGGCGCAGCAGGAGATCGCCCGGCGGGAGATCGAGCAGGCCACCGAGCCGCCGCGCCAGCTTCACCCCGACGACCTGGCGGCGCTCGTCGCGGCGGTGCGGTCGACGTCCTGACCGAGTCGGGCTGGGGCTCGCCCAGCGTGTGGTGAGCGCCGCCCGAGCGCGCTCACGACACGTTCGCGGGGCCGCACCACAGCGAGCGTGTCGTGAGGATCGGGCGACCGCGCTCATCACACGCTGGGCGGTCGAGCAACCGGCCCCCGCCGACGCCTGCGCCGGCTCTCACCGAACGTGTCGTGAGAGCTCTCCGATCGCGCTCACCACACACCGGCGGGCCGGGACGTCGTCGAACGTGCCGCCGGCAACCGCCCGTGACCGCGAAGAAGAGCTCAGACGCGGGGGCTCGCGGCCAGTACGCGGACGGCCTCGGCGACGGCGGCGCGGCGGGCGACGCGGACCGCGGTCTCGATGGGACGCAACGCGTCGCGGCGCGCGGAGGCGGCCGAGGCCGACAGCGCACCTCCCGGCTCGTCGACGGAGGCGGCGGCGAGGATGGCGTCGACCTCGTCGGCGTGCTGGAGCACCCGCAGCGAGGTGGGGGGCATGCCGTCGGGCCACATCGACCGCGGCCGCGAGCGCAGCGCCGCAGCGATCTCCTCGCGCACACCGGGCCGGTGCCGGGCCACGCCCAGCGAGGTCAGCACGGAGGCGGACTGGCGGACCTGGTCGCGCAGGTCGAACTCGGCGTGGTTGAGCGGCACGTAGTCGGGCGGCGGGAGCTGGTCGCGCACGGCGTGGACGGTCCAGCGCAGCACCCCGTCGGCGACGATGCCGGGCACGGCGCCGAGGCCGGCCTCGGGGAAGAGGAGCCCTTCGCCGGCGGCGAGCGCGGCGTCGGAGAACGGGCCGACGCCGGGCAGGCCGCGGATGTCGCCGGGGACGGGCAGCACGAGCCGGGCCTGGCCACGGGGTGCGGCGCGGCGCAGCGCGGCGAGCAGGAAGGTCAGTGACGACGGGGGCCGCGACGGGAGGGGGAGGTCCGTCGCGTCGGCGGCGGTGTCGTCGGCGGCGACGACGTCGTGGGCGTCGGCCCAGGGCGCCAGGGCGTCGAGGACGTCGTCGGGTGCCGCGGCGCCGGCCAGCCAGGCCGACGCCCACACCGTCAGGGTCGCGGAGGGACGAGACACGCGAGTCAGGCTACGCAACACAGGCGGGCGACGGCATTACCGCCGTGTGGGTGAGGGATGGACACGAGGTGTGATCGACCGGTTTCCGCCGGTCACGACCGGTCGGCTCCGCACGGGTGGTGTCGCACACGGCGTGTCGCCCGGTCCGTACCTGTCGGCGCGGGGTAGAAAACGGCGTGTCCCTGCGCTCCCACGACTACCGCGGCAGCTTCGGCGACGACGGCGTGCGCCGTCAGGTGCGACGGACGGTGCCGGAGGTGCCGGCCGAGGCGGGGCTCGTCGTCGAGGATCCGGCGAGCGGGTTCTGCGGTGCCGTCGTGAAGGTCGACGTCCGCGAGGTCACCCTGGAGGACCGCCACGGCGGGCGCCGGGTGTTCCCGTTGCGGCCCGCGGCGTTCCTGTTCGAGGGCGCCCCGGCCACGCTCGTCGTCCCGAGGGCGGCGCCGAAGGGCCCGGGGCGGTCGGCGTCGGGGTCGGTGCACGTCGCGAACCTGAAGGCACGCACGGCCCGGGCCAGCCGGATCTGGGTGGAGGGCATCCACGACGCGGCGCTCCTCGAGACGGTGTGGGGCCACGACCTGCGGGTCGAGGGGATCGTCGTGGAGCCGATGCACGGCATGGACGATCTCGCCGCAGCCGTCGCGGACTTCGGGCCGGCACCGCACCGGCGGCTCGGGATCCTGGTGGACCATCTCGTCGCCGGGTCGAAGGAGACGCGGGCGGCGCAGGCCGTCGCCGGCCCGGACGTGCTGGTCACCGGGCATCCGTTCGTCGACGTGTGGCAGGCGGTGAAGCCGGCGGTCGTCGGGATCCGGGAGTGGCCGGTGATCCCGCGTGGCACCGACTGGAAGACCGGGGTGTGCGACGCCCTGCGCTGGGGTGAGCCGGCCGACGGGGCGCGGCGCGTCCTCGGTGCGGTGCGCAGCTTCCGGGACCTGGAGTCCGACCTGATCGGAGCCGTCGAGCACCTGATCGATTTCGTGACGGTGACTGACTGAGGTCTGGCAGGATCGTGTCATGGGCGCACTGATCTGGCTGATCGCCGGGGTCGCGCTGATCGCCGCGGAGGTGCTCAGCGGCGAGTTCTTCCTGTTGATGCTCGGTGCCGGTGCGCTCGCCGCGGCCGGTGGCTCCCTGCTGGGCCTGTCGGTGTTGCCGACGACGCTGGTGTTCGCGGCCGTGTCGGTGCTGCTGATCTTCGCGGTGCGCCCGGCGTTGCGGCGCCGTCTCGACAGGGCGATCGAGCACCACTCGACGAACACCGAGGCGTTGGTGGGCAAGCACGGCACCGTCGTCGCGGAGATCCGCGGTGACCACACGGGGGGCCGCGTGAAGATCGGCGGCGACGTGTGGTCGGCGCAGGCCTTCGACCACGAACAGACCATCGAGAACGGCACCCGCGTGCGGATCATCGAGATCTCCGGCGCGACGGCCATGGTGCTCGCCGAGGACTGATCGGCGGGCGATACGGTGCGCCCCCTCAGGGTCGGGCGACCTTCAGCAGGGAGGGATCGGGGTGGACGGCACGGTGACGCTCATCGTCGTACTGGTGATCGTGGTGCTGGTGGCGGTGACGCTGATCAGGGCTGTCCAGATCATTCCGCAGGCGACGGCCGCGGTGATCGAGCGGCTGGGCCGGTACAAGGCCACGCAGCCGCCGGGGCTGACGTTCCTGGTGCCGTTCGTGGACCGCATCCGGGAGCGGATCGACCTGCGCGAGCAGGTGGTGTCGTTCCCGCCGCAGCCGGTGATCACCCAGGACAACCTGACCGTCAACATCGACACGGTCGTGTACTTCCAGGTCACCGACCCGCGGTCGGCGGTCTACGAGATCTCCGACTACATCGTGGGTGTCGAGCAGATCACGACGACGACGCTGCGCAACGTGGTCGGCGGCATGACGTTGGAGGAGACGCTGACCTCCCGCGACGCGATCAACACCCAGCTGCGCGGGGAGCTCGACGAGGCCACCGGCCGGTGGGGCATCCGCGTGGCGCGTGTCGAGATCAAGGCCATCGACCCGCCGCCGTCGATCCAGGAGTCGATGGAGCGGCAGATGAAGGCCGACCGTGAGAAGCGGGCCATGATCCTCACCGCGGAGGGTGAGCGGGAGTCGGCGATCCGCTCGGCGGAGGGCCAGAAGCAGTCGCAGATCCTCACGGCGGAGGGTGCGAAGCAGGCGGCGATCCTCAACGCGGAGGCCGACCGGCAGTCGCGCATCCTGCGGGCGCAGGGTGACCGGGCGGCCCGGTACCTGCAGGCGCAGGGCCAGGCGAAGGCCATCGAGAAGGTGTTCGCGGCGATCAAGGCGGGCAAGCCGACGCCGGAGCTGCTGGCCTACCAGTACCTGCAGACGTTGCCGCAGATGGCGCAGGGCGACGCCAACAAGGTGTGGCTGGTGCCGTCGGACTTCGGCAAGGCGCTCGAGGGCTTCACCCGCATGCTGGGCGCGCCCGGCGACGACGGGGTGTTCCGCTACCAGCCCAGCCCCGACGACGGTGCGCCGGCCAACCGCCCGGAGGACGACGACCCGGGCCTGGAGGGCTGGTTCGACACCCGCACGAACCCGGAGATCGCCGCGGTCGTCGCCAATGCCGAGGCGCAGGCGTGGCAGGAGGTCCCGCCGCTGGGGGCGGAGCCGAGCGCGATCCCGGGTGCGCCGGGCCGGCTCGGCCCCGGCGAGGGTGGACAGCAGGCCCAGCAGCGGCGGACCCCGCCGTCCCCGGCGCCGCGGCGCGAGGCGCCGCGGGAGATCGAGCGGGGCGACTGGGACGACGAGGGCCAGAGCTCGGTGCCGACGCCGCCGCGCGGCACCCCGGCCCAGGCCGACGAGGAGCCGCGCCGCGACGACGAGGGCGGTAGCGGGCTGCCCGGCTATCCGGCGCCGCCCCCGCCGCACTGAGCGCCCCGGTGCGCGGGACCGCCGGGTTCGACGTCACGTCGGGCCCGGCGGTTCTCGTTGTGCGACTGGCGGAGCAGGTCAGGCGAGCGTGAACCCGAACGGCAGCTCGAGTCGGTGCGCGCGCAGCATCTCGGTGTCGGCCAGCAGTTCCCGGGTGGGTCCGTCGGCGACGACCCGGCCGCCGTCGACGACGACGCTGCGCGGGCACAGCTGCAGCGCGTAGGGCAGGTCGTGGGTGACCATCAGCAGCGTCCGGTCGAGGCCGAGGAGGACGTCGGCGAGCTCGCGGCGGGCGACGGGGTCGAGGTTCGACGACGGTTCGTCGAGCACCAGGATCTCGGGATCGCACGACAGCACGGTGGCGAGCGCGACGCGGCGGCGCTGCCCGCCCGACAGGTGCAGTGGGGACCGGTCGGCGTGCTCGGCCATCCCGACGGCCTCCAACGCCCCGGCGACGCGGGCGGTGAGCTCGTCACCGCGGACACCGAAGTTGGCCGGCCCGAACGCGACGTCCTCGCGGACCGTCGGCATGAAGAGCTGGTCGTCGGGGTCCTGGAAGACGATCCCGACGCGGCGGCGGACCTCCTGCAGGTTGGGCTTGCGCACGGGCAGCCCGCCGACGACGACCTCGCCCTCGGTGGGGGAGAGGATCCCGTTGAGCTGCAGGACGAGCGTCGTCTTCCCGGCGCCGTTGGGGCCGAGCAGGGCGACGCGTTCGCCGGGCTCGATGCGCAGGTCGACGCCGTGCAGGGCGGGGGTGCCGTCGGGGTAGGCGAAGTCGAGGCCGCGGACGTCCAGCGACGGTGTCGTGGTGGCGGCGACCGCCGCCGCAGGCTCGGTGTGGGCGCTCACGTCGTCATCATTCCCGTCACGGCGAGGGCGGCGGCGACCGCCGGGACGGCCAGCGCCGCGATCCACTGGGTGCGTGCGGCCGCGGGGGCACCTGTCGTCGGCATGGTGCCGGTCCAGCCGCGGGAGAGCATGGCGAGGTGAACGCGTTCGCCGCGTTCGTAGGAGCGGACGAACAGGCTGCCGATGCCCCGCGCGGTGGCGCCGGCCTGCCACAGGAAGCGTGGGTCGTGGCCGCGGGCGATGCGCGCCAGGCGCATCCGGCGGGCCTCACCGGCGATGACGTCGGCGTAACGCAGCATCAGCGTCGCGATGGTGAGGACGAGCGCGGGCGCCCGGAGCCGCTGCAGCCCGAGCAGCAGGTCCCGCATCGGGGTGGTCGCGGCGAGGGTCAGCGAGGTGAGGACGCCGAGGGTGCCCTTGGCGAGGATGTTCCACGCCCCGAGGACGCCGGCCTGCGAGAGCGACATGCCGGCCCAGTCGAACCGCGGGTCGGGCCCGGTGAACGGCAGCAGGATCGCCAGCACGACGAACGGGGCCTCGATGAGGGCGCGCCGCGCCATCCAGCCCGGCGGGATGCGGGCGGCGACCCACACCGCGGCGAGCAGCAGCAGGTAGCCGCCGAAGGCCCAGAACGCCTCGCGGGGCGTCGCGACGACGCACAGCACGGTCAGGAACGCGGCGACGATCTTCACCTCGGCCGGGAGCCGGTGCACGACCGACGCCCCCGGCAGGTACAGCGGGTGCGAGTGCCCGGCACCCATCAGTCGTCGTCGGGTGTGGCGGCGTCGGACGTCGACCGGCCGCGCAGCAGCCAGAACAGCCCGCCCGCGACGAGCACGGTGACGATCACGCCGAGGATTCCGGCGATGCCGACGGAGTGCTCGGCCCCGCCGACCGAGTAGTCGGCGAGCGGCCCGGACGCCGTCGCGTGCTCGGTGGCGTTCTGGGCGATGCAGGTGCCGTCGAGCTGCTCGCCCGCGGACGTCTCGGAGACCTGGCAGCCGTGCAGGGTCACGGAGTCGAGGCCGTCGGGGGAGGAGCTGGCCAGGTAGGACACGCCGCCGGCGATGACGAGGGCGACGAGCAGGAACCCGATCAGGAACCGGTACCGGCGGCGGGTGTCGGAGCGGCTCATGCCTGCGTCCCCTCTCCACGAGCGACGGGCTGCTCGACGCGGGGGGCGGTGCGCAGCAGGTGGACGAGGTCGGGCCGGACGGCCGCGACGGCGCCGACGGTGGCGGCGGTGATGACGCCCTCGCCGATCCCGATGAGGGCGTGGAAGCCGACCATCAGCACGAACACGGTGCCGGTGGTGGCGCCGGCGGCACCACCGATCGCGTACTCGAGCACGAACCCGAGGGAGGCGACGACGGTGTTGACGAACGCGGCGACGAACGCGGTGGCGAGCAGCCCGCCGCGGCTGCGCCTGGCGAGGCCGCGCATGGCGCGGGCGACGGCCCAGCCGACGACCACACCGATGATCGCCATGTTGAACACGTTGGTGCCCAACGCGGTGAGGCCGCCGTCGGCGAACAGCAGGGCCTGCACGACGAGGACGATCGTGATGCAGAGGGTGCCGACCCACGGCCCGACGAGGATCGCGACGAGCGCGCCGCCGAGCAGGTGTCCGCTCGCGCCGGGCAGGATCGGGAAGTTGATCATCTGGACGGCGAAGACGAATGTGGTGACCAGGCCGGCCATGGGGGCGGTGCGGTCGTCGAGGTCGGCGCGGGCGCGGACGGCGGCCAGGCCGACGAACAGGACGGAGATCACGCCGAAGATCAGGGACGTCGGCGCGTTCACGATGCCGTCGCTCATGTGCATCGCGACGTCTGTGGTGGTCACCTGCGCTCCTCACCGGTCCCGCGGCACGGGTCCTTCGCGTCCGACAGCACAACACACCCGGCGACCTTCCTGCCACTCATGTGCGAGAACACTCGATCTGCGATTGCGTCCCGGTGGCGGTAGAGGGCGATGACCTGGGGCGATCCCGGCCGGCGGCACCTGACAGAGCGTCCCGGTCACGATGGTCAGGTGGCCCCTCCGATCGGAGGGGCGGCACACGTCACATGCCGATCCGGGCGGTGTCGTCCACGATGGGGCGGTGACGCAGACCCTGTCGCGGCTGCCGGCACTGACGCCGCCCGCCGCAGAGCTCCCAGCGAGGGCCGAGGCGCTGCGCGCCGAGGTCCGGGAGTTCCTCGCCGACGAACGCGCCGCAGGCGCCTGGACCCCCCGATCCGACGTGTGGTTGTCGGGCTGGGACGAGGACTTCACCCGGCGGCTCGCCGCCCGCGGCTGGCTGGGCATGACGATCCCGGCCGAGTACGGCGGGCACGGCGCCTCCCCGCTCGACCGCTACGTCGTCACCGAGGAGCTCCTCGCGGCCGGCGCACCCGTTGCGGCGCACTGGGTTGCCGACCGCCAGATCGGCCCGTCGCTGTTGCGCCACGGCAGCGAGGCACAGCGCCGGAAGTACCTGCCCGGCATCGCCGCGGGCGAGGTCTACTTCGGCATCGGCATGTCCGAGCCCGACTCCGGCTCCGACCTCGCGTCGGTGCGCAGCCGGGCGACGAAGGTCGACGGCGGCTGGTCGCTGACCGGCACCAAGGTGTGGACGTCGGGCGGGCACCACGCGCACGCGTTCTTCGCGCTGGTCCGCACCTCGCCGCCGGAGGAGGGCAAGCGCCACTCCGGGCTGTCGCAGCTGATCGTCGACCTGCACGCCGACGGCGTCACCATCCGCCCGATCCCCCTGCTCACCGGCGCGCACCACTTCAACGAGGTCGTGTTCGACGACGTCTTCGTGCCCGACGACATGGTCCTCGGCGACGTCGGCTCCGGCTGGGGGCAGGTCACCGGCGAGCTGGCGTTCGAACGATCGGGCCCAGAACGCTTCCTGTCGACGTTCCCGCTGCTGGCCGCCCTGGTCGGGGAGCTGTCGGGCGCCGACCTCGGGCCCGCGGGGCGCCGCGAGCTGGGCTCGCTCGTCGCCCGGTTGTGGGCGCTGCGGCGGATGTCGCTCGCGGTGGCCGGGTCGCTGGCGTCGGGGGAGGCGCCGGAGCTGGCGGCGGCCGTCGTGAAGGACCTGGGGACCCGCTTCGAGAACGAGATCATCGACGCCGCCCGGCTGCTCGTGTCGATCCCGCCCGACCCCGGCGCCGAGGGCGGCTACGCCCGCCTGCTCGCCGACGCCGTCCTGCACGCCCCCGGCTTCACGCTGCGCGGGGGCACCAACGAGGTGCTGCGCGGCATCGTCGCGCGCGGACTGGGGCTCCGATGACCATTCCTGTTGTCGATCCGGACCTCGTCGAGCTGGCCGCGTCGGTGTTCGCCGACGCCACCGACGGCAACCTCTGGGACACCCTCGAGCAGACCGGGCTCGCCCGCCTCGCCGTGGCCGAGGACGCGGGTGGCAGCGGCGGGTCGCTGCTCGACCTGGGCGCGGTCCTCGTCGAGGCCGGTGCGGCGGCCGCGTGGGCGCCGCTGGCGGAGACCGACCTCGGGTGCCGGCTCGCCGCCGCGGCGGGCCTGGAGGTGCCGGCGGGTCCGCTGACGTTCGCGCTCGACGCCCCTCTGACCGTTGACGGCGACGCGGTCTCGGGGACCCTCACCCGCGTCCCGTGGGGCCGGTCCGCCGCCGCGGTCGTCGCGCTCACCGCGGATTCCGTCGTGGTGCTCGACCCGGCGACGGCGACGGTCGTCGAGGGCACCAACGTCGCCGAGGAGCCGCGCGACACCCTGAGCTGGTCCGCCGCCACGGCCGCCGTCGCCCCGGCACCCGAGGGTGCCGCCGCGGAGTTCGCGCGGTGGGCGGCGCTGTCGCGGTCGCTGCTGCTCGCCGGGGCCGCGCGCGGGGCGCTGACCCGCGCGGTCGGCTATGCGGGGGAGCGCGAGCAGTTCGGGCGTCCGATCGGCCGGTTCCAGGCCGTCCAGCAGCAGCTCGCCCTCGCCGCGGCCGAGGTCGCCGCCGGCGGTGCCGCGGCCGAGTCCGCGGCCCGGGTCGTCGTCCGCGACGGCATCGCCGCGCCGACCGCGCAGCTGGCCGTCGCCTCGGCGAAGGTCCGCACCGGCCAGGCGGCCACGGAGGTCGCCCGCATCGCCCACCAGGTCCACGGCGCCATCGGGTTCACCCGCGAGCACGACCTGCGGCTGACGACGACCCGGCTCTGGGCCTGGCGCGACGAGGACGGAACCGACGGCGACTGGGCCGCCCGCATCGGCGACCTCACCCTCGCGGCGGGCGCCGACGGCCTCTGGTCCCTGGTCACGGCCTGACGACTCGTGAGTGGCGTTATTGGCCATAGCCAATAACGCCACTCACAGGCGCGTCAGCGCTGCCTGTCCGCGGGCAGCTTCCGGAAGTCCCAGCTGGTGATCTTCTCCGGGCGCAGCCGCAGCCAGGCATGGCGACCGTCGTGGCGGATCCGTCCACCGTGATAGCGGTCGGCCATCAGCTGCTCGGGGCCCTCGAGCTCCGGGCACGGCTCGCCGGTGCGCGGCACCTCGCCCACGACCTCCACGCTGCCGCGAAGTTCGACGCCGCGCAGCTCGTTGTAGTCATGACCCGCGTCGACCACCGCCGCGATCCGCGGGTCGGCCATCAGGTCGGTCCAGCGCTGGCTGCGCGACAACGACGTCAGCCACAATGCCCCGCCGTGCCAGGCGTACCAGAGCGGGGTGGCGTGCGGGCCGTTCGTGCCGTTGGTGGCGACGCGGCAGGTGCGCTCCTCGGCGAGGAACGCGTCGATCTCGGCGGGAGTCATGGCGATGGCGCGGGCGCGACGTTGCGGCTTCACGATCACCGACGCTAGACGAGACTGCTCACCGTGGTGCAGACAGCGCTCGAGGCCTTCCTCTCCGACCGGGACCGGCCCACGCCCTTCCTCGTGCTGGACCCGGCCTTCGTGGCACGCCGGTACGCCGAGCTGGCGCAGGCGTTCCCGGGCGCGGAGATCCTCTACGCGGTCAAGGCCTGCCCGCACCCTGCGGTGCTGCGCACGCTCGTCGACGCCGGGGCGGGGTTCGACGCCGCGAGCACCGCCGAGGTCGCGCTGTGCGTCGAGGCGGGCGCCGACCCCGCCCGCATCTGCGCGGGCAACCCCGTCCGCGGTGCCGCCGCGACCGCCGCCTGCCACGCCGCCGGGGTGTGCCGCTACGTCACCGACAGCCTCGAGGACCTCGACGAGATCGCCGTCCACGCCCCGGGCGCGGAAGTCCTGGTCCGGGTGCTCGTCGACGACACCGGGTCGGCGACGCCGTTCTTCGGCAAATTCGGCGCCACCCCCGCGGTGGCGACGGACCTGTTGCGCGCCTGCGCTTCCCGGGGTCTCGTCGCCACCGGGGTGACGTTCCACGCCGGCTCGCAGCAGACCCGGCCCGCGACCTACGCCGCCGGCGTCGCCACGGCGCTGGCCGTCGCCCGGGAGGCCGGGCTGGAGCGGCCGGTGCTCGACATCGGTGGGGGACTGCCCGTCGCCTACCGGGCTGCCGTGCCCGCGTGGGAGGAGTTCGCCGCCGCGGTGGGCGGTCACGACGTACGGCTGGTCCTCGAACCCGGCCGGGCGCTCGTCGCCGAGGCCGGGATGCTGCGCACGAGCGTGCTGCGGGTGTCGCGACGCCCGGGCGTCGACCACCGGCGCTGGGTGTACCTCGACGCCGGCCGCTACCAGGGCCTCGCCGAGACGGAGAACGAGGCGATCGACTACCCGCTGCGGGTCCCGGGCCGTGACGGCCCCGCCGGGCCGGTGGTGATCGCCGGGCCCACCTGCGACGGCGACGACGTCCTCTACCGGCGCACCCCCTACGCGCTGCCGCTGTCGTTGCGGGCGGGCGACCACGTCGACCTCCTGCACGCCGGCGCCTACACGGCGTCGTACGCATCGGTGGGGTTCAACGGGTTCGCGCCCCTGCCCGTGCACCTCGCCCCGCCACAGCGCTGACGACGTCGTGCGCAACCTCACGGTCGTCCCGGCGGCGCGCGGACAGCAATGAGGTTGCGCGCGGGGGTCCTCGCTCGTGCGCCCGGGGCGGCGCCTACATTGCGACGTCGTGACCCAGCCGCCCGCGCCCGTCGGCCGCCACGTCCTCGCCGACCTCGAGGACGTCGACGCCGAGCTTCTCGACGACGTCGACGGGCTGCGGGTCGCCCTCGCCGACGCGCTGACCGGGGCCGGAGCCACCGTGCGGCAGCTGGTCGCCGAGGCGTTCGCGCCGCAGGGGGTCACGGTCGTCGCGCTGCTGGCCGAGTCCCACGCATCGGTGCACACGTGGCCCGAGCACGGCCGGGCGCTCGTCGACGTGTTCACGTGCGGCGACGCGGCCGACCCGCACCGCGCGGTGGCCCTGCTCGTCGGCGCCCTGGGCGCGACGCTGCGCGAGGTCCGGACCGAACCGCGCGGCGGGGAGCCGGACCGCGTCGTCGAGCCCATCTCGCCCGGCCTCACCAGGACCTGGGAGATCGGGCGTGTCCACCACCGCGAGTCCACGGACTTCCAGGACGTCCTGATCGCCGACACCGCGCACGGCGTCACCCTGTTCTGTGACGACGAGCGGCAGAGCGCGGAGTCGACGCAGCTGATCTACCACGAGGCGCTGTTCGTGCCGGCCGCGTTGTCGGCGCGCCGCCGCGAGCGGGTGCTGGTCATCGGGTCGAGCGAGGGGGTGGTCAGCGAGCTGGCGATCGCCTGCGGCGCAACGCTCGTGGACCACGTCGACATCGACGACGCCGCGGTCCGGGCGTGTGCGGCACACCTGCCCTACGGCTACACCCCGCAGGCCCTGGCGGCGGCCGAGCGCGGGGACGGGCCGGTCCGGGTGCACTACGCCGACGGCCTGAAGTGGGTCCGCGGCGACGGCCCGCGCTACGACGTGATCGTCGTCGACCTGCCCGACGAGCGCCCCGACGACCCCGGCAACCAGCTCAACCGGCTCTACGAGCGGGACTTCCTCGACGACTGCGCCGACCGGCTCACCGGCGGCGGGGTGGTGGTGTCGCAGGCCGGCTGCGCAACGGCGTGGCGGGACACGACGCTGCGCGCGGCGTGGGACCGGTTCCACGACGTGTTCGACGAGGTCCGCTACGTCGGCAGCGACGAGCACGAGTGGTCGTTCCTGATCGGCGGCGCGGACCTGGCCGACCTCGACCTCGCGACGCTGCCGTACCGGCCGGTGAGCATCGACGCCGACTTCCTGCGCGCCCGCACGGTCGCGCCCGCCGCGCTGCGGAACCGCTGAGTCGCAGCCGCTGGGCCGCAATCAGTCCTCGGGGTGCTTCCGCCCCGGGGGTGTGGTGCGCCATGCTCATGTGGTCCGGCCCGCTGGGGGCCGCAGTGCCCCCGGAAGGACGATCGCGTGCCGGCTGCTCGGATGTGGAGGGCGGCCGCCTCGGTCGTCGTGGCGCTCGCGGCAGGGGTGCTGGTCGCCTCGCCCGCGTCGGCCCGGGAGAAGGCGCAGGAACCGGCGCCCCTCGGCCGCTACGTCGCGATGGGCGACTCCTACACCGCGGGCCCCCTGGTGCCGATCCAGACCGGTAAGCCCGTCGGCTGCCTGCGGTCGACGAACAACTACCCGGCACTCGTCGCGAAGGGCCTCGCGGTCACCACGGCGCAGGACGTCAGCTGCAGCGGCGCGACGACAGCCGACCTCGCCGCACCCCAGCGGACGGGCCTGGGCACCAATGCCGCCCAGCTCGACGCGCTCGGCGCCGACGTGTCGCTGGTGACGCTCGGCATCGGTGGCAACGACATCGGCTTCGTCTCGATCATCGCCGAGTGCGCCACCCGCTCGCCGCTCGAGCCGACCGGCGCGGCGTGCCGCGACCACTACGCCGAGACCGGAGGCGACGAGCTGGCCGCCCGGATCGACGCCATCGCCCCGAGGATCGCCGCCGCGCTGGCGGCGATCACCGAGCGGGCCCCGCAGGCGCACGTGCTGCTCGTCGGCTACCCGGCCCTGCTGCCCGACACCGGCGCCGGCTGCTTCCCGATCGTGCCGTTCAGCGCGGGCGACGTGGACTACCTGCGAGGGGTGGAGCGGAAGCTCAACGGGATGCTGGCCGAGCAGGCCACCGCGGCGGGCGTGGACTACGTCGACACCTACACGCCGTCGATCGGGCACGACATGTGCGCCGCGCACGGCACCCGCTGGATCGAGGGCCTGGTCCCGACGTCGCCGGCCGCTCCGGCGCACCCCAACGCCGCGGGCATGCGGGGCATGGCCGACGCCGTCCTGGGCTCGCTGGCTCCGTCGTCGAACGTCGCCTGATCGCTCACTTCTCCGCGTAGGACGTCACGACCCGCCCCGGGACGGGGATCCGGACCGGGGTGTCGCCGAAGAGCCGCCGCGTCGCCGTGTCGGCCGCGTCCTGGACGAGCTGTGCGGCGTGCTCGGCGCCGTCGGCGGGGCCGTGCAGGAGCACCTCGTCGTGCTGGAAGAACACCAGCCGCGCCGGATCGCCCGCCGCGTGCAGCGACGCCCGCAGCTCCGCGAGCAGCACCAGCGCCCACTCGGCGGCGGTGGCCTGCACGACGAAGTTGCGAGTGAACCGGCCCCGCGCCCGGGCCCGTGCGGGTTGCTCGTCGCCGGGCTGCGCCGCGGGTGAGGTGCGGCCCAGCCAGGAGCGGACGATCCGGCCCTCCTCCCCGGCGCGTGCGGCGGCCTCGACGACCTCGACCGCGGCGGGGAACCGGCGGCGCAACAACGCCAGGTGGACGCCGGCGTCGCCGGAGGTCTGCCCGTAGATCGCCGACAGCACCGCCAGCTTCGCCTTTGCCCGCCCGTCGGGTGCGGACGCGCCGAACAGCTCGTGGGCGAGCCCGGCGTAGAGGTCGGAGTCCTGCTCGCGGCCGCCGGCGCGGGCCAGCGCGGCGTCGCCGGCCATCGCGGCGAGGATGCGCGGTTCGAGCTGGGCGGCGTCGGCGACGACGAGCCGGTTGCCGGGGTCGGCGCGGACGGCGGCCCGGACGGCCTTCGGGATCTGCAACGCCCCACCACCGCGGGTGGCCCACCGCCCGGACACGACCCCGCCGACGACGTATTCGGGCCGGAACCGGCCGTTGCGCACCCAGGTGGCGAGCCACGACCAGCCGTGCGCGGTGTGCAGCCGGGCCAGCTCCTTGTAGGCGAGCAGGGGCGCGACGGCCGGATGGTCGACACGTTTGAGCAGCCAGGACCGGGTACTGGGCAGCTCCACCCCGACGCGGGCGAACGCGCGCAGCACTTCGGCGGGGGAGTCGGGGTTCACCGCGCGGCCGAACGCGGCGTCGACCTGCTCGGCGAGCGCCGCCAGTCGCGCCGGGCGCGCATACCCGGCCGGACGTGGGCCGAGCGCCTCGGTGAGCAGCGCGTCGTGGACGGCCGGGTCCCAGGGCAGACCGTCGGCGCGCATCTCCTCGGCGACGATCCCGCCCGCCGACTCGGCCGTCGCCAGCAACGACAGCCGTGGGTCGGCCGCCAACGTCTGGCGTTGCGCCGCGTGGACCGCGACCAGCGCGGCGACGGTCTCCGGCCCGGCAGGTGCGGTGCTGCGGAACAGGCCGGGCGGCTCGTCGTCGACGTCCGGCGGTGGGTCGGGTGTCTCCGGCAGCCCGGCCAGCCGCGCGCTCGCGGCGGCGAGGCCGTGCGGGGCACCGAACCGGCCCGCGGCCGCCACCAGCAGCTGCTCGACCAGCTCGACGTCGTGGGCGCGGGTGACCCGGACCCCGGCGGCGCGCAACGTCCGGTAGGTGCGGGGGTTGCGCCACACCCACCGCGGGGCGGCGCGGTCGAGCGCCGACAGCTCCGCGGCGCTCACCGGCGTCACGGGACCGAGCGGCGCGTCGGCCTCGTCGAGGCGCTGGATCAGCAGCGGGCCGTCGGGGTCGGCGTGCACGACGATACGAGGAGAGATGCGACGACCCTAGCGACCGGCACCGTTGGTCTCAGGGACGGCCGACGGCCCGGTGCCGCGCCCGCGACGGCAGCCCCGCCAGCAGCCCCCGCTGCGGCACGCCGTAGACGTCGACACCGGTGGCGCCGACCTCGGCGAGCACGTCGGCCGCGGCGAGCACCCCGGTGACGGCGGCGCGTTCCATCAGCCCGCAGACGATCGGCGCCTCGACGAAGTCGCCGGCGACCCGGACCCCGCGCGCGTCGGTGCGCACCCCGGGTCGGGTGCCGGCGCTACCGGGCGGGAAGGCAGGTGCGTTGGCGTCGACCCGGTCGACGCGGTGGACGTGTGCGGCACCTGCCGTCTCCGGCCACAGCGCCGCGAGCTCGGCGACCATCCGGTCGCCGGCGCCCTCGGGCTCGGTGCAGGCGTAGGAGTGCAGCTCCAGCACACATCCGCCGTGCTCGCGCGCCCACTGCGCCGAGGGTTCCTCCAGCCGCGAGTACACCGTCACCGAGTCGAGCGTCGCCTCGCCGCTGACGGCGCTGAACACCGCCCGCGACGCGTCGACGTCGGCCTCCAGCCACAGCCTGGTGACGACGAACGGCGGCGCCGTCGTCAGCGCCGCGGCCTGCCCGGCCAGCCGCGGCGCCACCGACGCCAGCTCCGGGGAGGCGCCGGCGACGTCGCGCAGCGCGCCCGGGTCGAGCGCGAGAACGACGTGGCGGCTGGTCAGCGTCGCGCCGTCGTCGAACTCGAGCGACCAGTCGGGCCCGTCGGGGCGCAGCGACCGCAGCGCGCAGCCCGTCCGGATCGTCGCGCCCCGGGCCCGCAGGTACTCGGCCAGCGGCGCCCAGATGGCGTGCAGGTGATCGGTGCAGGGGGCGTCGAAGCCGATGCCCTCGGGGTTGCCGAGGAAGTAGAAGTGGAACATCGCGACCAGCTCGGCCGCCGACAGTCCCTGCGGGTCGCAGAAGAACGACCGCGCGAACGCCTCGAACAGCATCTCCCGCGCCCGGTTCGACACCCGCAGCCCGGCGAGGAAGTCGCCGGCGCTCATGGTGTCGAGCAGCGTCGTCGTGCGGTGGCGGTCGAAGGTCAGCAGCTCGGTGCCGAGCGCGACGTCGGCGCCGGCGAGGTCGCGCACCGTCAGGCTCGCCGACCGCGCGAACAGCGCCAGCAGGTTCAGCGGGGGAGCAGCGGGCAGCCCACCGAGGTCCTCCGGCGGGAAGCGCCGCGAGATCACCGGGTAGCCCTCGACGGGCCGCAGGAACCCGAGGCCGGGATCGATGCGGCGCAACACGTCCCGCCACGTGTAGTACTGCCGGAAGAACGCGTGGAAGCCGTGTTCGACGACCTGCTCCGACCCGTCGGGCAGTGTCACGGGCCACGCCCCGAGTCGTCCGCCGAGCGTCGCCGCGGCCTCGACGAGCGTGACCGCCACACCACGTTCGGCCAGCACCGTGGCAGCACTCACACCGGCCACACCGGCCCCGACCACGATCGCCTCGGTGCCGGGCGGAGCCTGCCGTGGCAGGCTGGGATCGGCGGCCACGAGCAGTCGCGGCCGCATCCGCAGAGGGGCGGCGCGACCGCCGGGGGAGCCCACGCGTCGAGCGTAGAGCGAGCCTGCCGGCACCGCTCCCGCAGACACCGGCGACGCCCGGTCGAGGAGGAACGTCGATGACGGTGCAGGTCGGGCGCTACGGCGTGTGGCGCCGGGAGCGCGAGCTCGACGGCGCGCTCGCGAAGCGCATCGAGGAGCTCGGGTACGGCGCGATCTGGATCGGCGGCTCCCCGCCCGCCGAACTCGGGATCGTCGAGGCCGTGCTGTCGGCCACCGACTCGATCGCGGTCGGTACGAGCATCGTGAACATGTGGAACAGCCCGGCCGACGAGGTCGCGCGCTCCTACCACCGGATCGAGGAGGCGTTCCCCGGCCGGTTCCTGCTCGGCGTCGGTGTGGGCCACCCCGAGGCCACCAAGCAGTACGCGAAGCCGTTCGACACGATCGTCGACTACCTCGACGCGCTCGACAACGCCGGCGTCCCCGTCGAGGGCAGGGCGCTGGCGGCGTTGGGGCCCAAGGTGTTGAAGGTCTCCGCCGAGCGCACCGCGGGCGCCCTGCCCTACCTGACGACGCCCGAGCACACCCGCGAGGCGCGTGAGATCCTCGGCGCCGGGCGGCTGCTCGTGGCCGAGCACAAGGTCGTCCTCGACACCGATCCGCAGCGGGCTCGTGACGTCGGCCGCCCGGCCGTGATCTCGCCGTACCTGGGCCTGGTGAACTACCGGCGCAACCTGATGCGGCTCGGCTTCACCGAGCAGCAGCTCGACGCTGCGGCCGACGAGGTCGTCGACGCCGTCGTCGCGCACGGCGACGCCGCCGCCGTCGCGGCCCGGCTCGACGAGCACCTCGCGGCGGGCGCCGACCACGTGTGCGCGCAGCTGCTCGTCGCCGACTCCGGCGACCCCGTCCCGGGCCTCACCGAGCTGGCCGGGGCCCTGGGGCTCTAGCCCTCCTTGTCCGCCCGGGGCCGGTCGGCCGGGGCGACCTGCGGGCCGTTGATGCCGCAGTGCGGGCAGCACTCGAGGGCGAACCGGTCGTCGTCGGGTGCCTGCCCGCCACCGGCGGAGAGGTCGGGTGTGGCGGTGCGGCCCGTCCGCACGAACAGCAACGACACGGCCGCGGCCGCGACCAGCAGCGCCACCCCGATCCACACCGTGACCCGGTACCCGGCGGCGAAGGCGACCGGGTCGGTGTAGGTGTCGCCGGTGATCCCGGCGACGCCCGGCACCACGGCGACGGCGAGCAGGCCGGCGGCGCGGGCGACGGCGTTGTTCACCCCGGACGCCGCACCCGCGTGCCGGTCCGACGCGGCGTCGAGGACCGTCGACGTCAGTGGCGCGACGGTCAGCGACAGCCCGATGCCGAACACGACGACCGCCGGCAGGACGTCGGTGAGCCACGACGCGTCAGGCCCGATGCGGCTCATCAGCGCGAGCCCGCACGCCGACACCAGCGGCCCGACCGTCATCGGGATCCGGGCCCCGATCCGCTGGGCCAGGGCCCCGGCCCGTGACGAGAACAGCAGCATGATCACCGTGACCGGCAGCAGCGCCATCCCGGCCTGCAGCGGGCTGAACCCGGACACCACCTGCAGGACCAGCACCAGCATCACGAACACCGTGCCGAGCGCGGCGTAGATGAGCAGCGTCGCGACGTTGGCCGCGGTGAAGACGCGGTCGGTGAACAGGTCGGGCGGCACCAGCGGATGCGACGACCGGCGTTCGACGAGGACGAAGCCCACCAGCGCGAGCATCCCCACGACCAGGCCGACGACCAGTGCGGGGGAGGTCCCCGACCCCAGGCCGGTGAGCGACCACGTCAGCGCGCCGAGGCCGAGGGCGGCCAGCACGGTGCCGAGTACGTCGAGCTTCGGGGCCGCCGACGGGTCGCGCGTCTCCGGGACGTGCCGGATCGCGACGACGACCACCAGCACCGCCAGCGGCAGGTTGATCCAGAACACCAGCCGCCAGTCGATCCCGACGAGCCAGCCGCCGAGGAACGGGCCCACCGCACCGGCGATGCCGCCCAGCCCGGACCAGGCGCCGATGGCCGCGCCGCGGTCGCGGCCGTGGAACGACGCCGAGATGATCGCGAGGCTGCCCGGGGTGAGCAGGGCCCCGCCGACCCCTTGCAGCGCGCGGGCCGCGATGAGGGTCTCGATGTTCGGCGCCAGCCCGCACACTGCCGAGGCCAGCGCGAACCACACCACGCCGATCAGGAACACGCGCCTGCGGCCGAACCTGTCGCCCAGCGAGCCGCCGAGCAGGATCAGCGACGCGAGCGTGAGCGTGTAGGCGTTGACGGTCCACTGCAGCCCGGTGAACCCGGCGCCGAAGTCGCGGCCGATCCGTTCGAGCGCCACGTTGACGACGGTCCCGTCGAGCATCGCCATGCCCGAGCCCAGCACGGTGGTGAGGAGCACCCAGCGTCCCGCGGGGGTGCGAAGTCGCAGCTCGCCGGCCGCATCGCCCATGGCCGCCGACCCTAGCGTCAGCCGGGGGGCGTGCAGCGCGTGGCAGCGAGGCGTCGGAAGGTTGCCTCGTTCATGATCAGCAGACCGGGTGGCTTTGCCCGACTCCGGTCACGCTCCGTGGTCTTTTCCCTGCGATGTTCGTGAGGGGGATGCCGACTCGCCGGGTGAACGACCACATGTGGAACAGTCGGTGACCAGGTCGTCACCGAGTGACGTGGCGATCGTTGGGCGAGGTGGACAAGGCGGGAGGTAGCCGACGATGGGCGCACACAGGTGGCGCAGGGTGACGTCGCGGCCCGTCCGCACGCGCCGAGCGTTGACGGCTGCCGCGCTCGTCGCGATCACCGGGCTCGCCGGCACGGGCGTCGCGCTCGCCGCGCCCGCCGACCCACCGCCGTCGGCATCGGGGCTCGACTCGATCCGGGCCGACCTCCCGGTGCTGGGCACCGCACAGCGCCCCGCGACCGCCGGTGCGGCTCCGACGACCACGGCCCCGCCGACGACCACGGCCCCGCCGACGACCACGGCCGCCCCACGTGGCACCGCCCAACGCTCGACGGCGCCGTCGACCACGACCCCCCGCAGCACGAGCCCGCGCACCACGACCGCCGAGCCGACCACCGCTGTCGCGGCCCGGCCGGAGGGTGTCGCCGGCACCCCCTGTACCGCGACCGCCCGCGCCTGCGTCGACCTCGCGACCCGCACCGCCTGGCTGCTCGACGGCGACAAGGTGGTGCGCGGGCCCGTCGCGATGCAGCACGGCGGCTCCGAGTACCCGACGCCGACCGGCACGTTCACGGTGCAGTGGAAGGCCGAGCAGTACACGAGCCGCGAGTTCGGCACCCCGATGCCGTACTCGGTGTTCTTCGCGCCGGGCGGCGTCGCGTTCCACGAGGGCCGTCAGGACACCCCGTCGGCGGGCTGCGTGAAGCTCGTGATGGACGACGCGAAGGCCTGGTTCTCCTACCTCCAGGTCGGCGACGAGGTCCAGGTCCACTAGGAGCGCGCTCCTGGGCCCGGCAGGACGTCGGTCCGTCTCGTTCGGACAGACAGGATTCCCACAGGCGAACACCCCGTCCGGACGCACCGCTTTCAGTTCTACGCGGGGTAGAATCGACCTCGTGCCGAGTCTTGGTGAGTTGGAGCGTGCCGTCATGGAGGTCCTCTGGGCCGCCGACGGGCCGCAGACCGCGCGAGAGGTCCAGGAGGCCCTCGCCGACCGTGACCTGGCGACGACGACCGTCCTGACGGTCCTCGGTAGGCTGGAGCGCAAACAGCTGGTGACCCGCACCCGCGACGGGCGGGCGCACCACTACCAGCCGGTGGCCAGCCGGGAGGATCATGTGGCCGAGCTGATGCGCGACGCTCTCGACGCCGCCCCCGACCGCGGGGCCGCGCTCGCGCGTTTCCTGGGCTCGATCCCCGACGACGAACGCGCCGCCCTGCGCGACCTGCTGGGCTGACGGCCCGGCCGTCGTCCTGGTCCGGCGTCATCGATGGAGCTGACCGCCCTCGGGCTGCTCGTCCTCGGCCTGCTCCTCGCGGAGCCGGTCAGCCGAATTCTGGCCGGGGCCCACTGGCCCACGCGTGACCCGGTGGGCGCGCTCCTGATGTGGCAGGCCGTCGGACTCGCCGGAGGGCTGTCGCTACTGGGCGCCGGGATCGTCTACGGGTTCGCACCGTTCGGGCCGACGCTGATCTCGGCCGTCGGCGGGTTCTTCCGCGCGATCGCGCAGGGCCGGGTGCTCGACGATCTCGGCGCCGGCAACGCCGTCGCTCTCGTCGCGACCCTGCTGCTGGGGGCGCGGCTGTTCTTCGTGCTGGCCACCGTCACGGTGCGCACGCTGCGGGCCCGCGCCCGCCACCGCGACCTGCTCGACGTGCTGGCCACCCCGTGGCCCGCGGTGCCGGGCACCCGCGTGCTCGACCATCCGATCCCGGTCGCCTACTGCCTGCCGGGCCGCAGCTCGCGGCTGGTGGTGTCGGCGGGCGTGCTCGAACGTCTTGCGCCCGACGGGGTCCGTGCCGTCCTCGCCCACGAGCGCGCGCACCTGACCGAGCGCCACGACCTCGTCGTGCTGCCGTTCGTGGCGTGGGGGGCGACGGCGCCGTTCGTGCGGGGCATGGTGCGGGCCCAGCTGGCGGTCGCGGCGTTGATCGAGATGCGTGCCGACGACGTGGCCGCGTCGCGGTCGACGCAGCGGGAGCTGGCGGGGGCGCTGCGCACCGTCGGCGGGTCGGCGCCCGCGGGGGCGCTGTCGTCGTTCACCTCGGCGGTCGACGCGCGGATCGCCCGCATCGCCGCGCCGCCGCCGCCGCCGTCGACGGCGTTCCGGGTGTCGGTGCGGGTCGCGGCGGTGGCGCTGGTCGCCATCCCGACGGCCCTGCTGCTCCACCCCTGAGCAGCGGGCCGTCGGCGGGGCCGCGGGTCAGCCCATGGACTTCGCGCCGTCGATGGCCTCGCGGATGATGTCGGCGTGCCCGCAGTGCTGCGCGGTCTCGGCGACGATGTGCAGCAGCACGCGACGCGCCGACCAGCGCGTACCCGGCTCGAACCACGGGGCCTCGGGCAGCGGCTGCGAGTCGTCGAGGCTCGTCAGGCTGCCCAACAGAGCGGTGGTGCGGGCGGCGACCCGCTCGTACTCGGCGAGCACCCCGGCGACGGTCTCACCGGGCAGCAGCCGGAACGAGTTGGCGTGACCCTCGTAGTCGGGCTCGCCCTCCTGTGCGGGCGCGCCGTTCTCGATGAAGTCCAGCCAGCTGTCCTCGGTGGCGGCGACGTGCTTGACGAGCCCGACCAGGCACAGCTCGGAGACCGTCGGCGTCGACACGACCTGCTCGTCGCTCAGCCCGCGCAGCGTGTTGACCAGGAAGAACCGCTGCTTGACCAGGGCCTCCTGCAGGTCGACGCGCTCACCGGTGAGGGTCTGGGGGGCGTCCTGGGTGTCGATCATGTCGTCCTCCGGGGTGGTCTGGCGTTTCCGACAAGACGAACGTTACGAGGCGTTGTGGCCAGATCCTGACCGCAATCGGCCACGATTTTCGACGATCGTCCGCGACGCCTGCGGCGTAGCGTGAGGACGTGCCCGTCACACTCCCTTCCGATCTTCCCGACACCCTCGGCGCGCTGCGCGCCTCCGGTCACACGCAGCGCGACGTCAAGTCCGAACTCCGCGAGAACCTCCTCGCCGCCCTGCGCGAGGGCCGCGATCCCTGGCCCGGCATCGTCGGCTTCGAGTCGACCGTGCTGCCCCAGCTCGAGCGCGCCCTGCTCGCCGGCCACGACCTCGTCCTGCTGGGCGAGCGCGGCCAGGGCAAGACCCGGCTGCTCCGCTCCCTCGTCGGCCTGCTCGACGAGTGGACTCCCGTCATCGCCGGCTCCGAGCTCGGCGAGCACCCCTACGAACCCATCACCCCCGCCTCGATCCGCCGCGCCGCCGAGCTGGGCGACGCCCTGCCCGTGCAGTGGCGGCACCGTTCCGAGCGCTACACCGAGAAGCTCGCGACACCCGACACCGCCGTCGCCGACCTGATCGGCGACGTCGACCCGGTCAAGGTGGCCGAGGGCCGCTCGCTCGGTGACCCGGAGACCATCCATTTCGGGCTGGTCCCGCGCGCGCACCGCGGTGTCGTCGCGATCAACGAGCTGCCCGACCTCGCCGAACGCATCCAGGTCGCGCTGCTCAACGTCATGGAGGAGCGCGACATCCAGGTGCGCGGCTACACGCTGCGGCTGCCCCTGGACGTGCTGCTGGTCGCCAGCGCGAACCCGGAGGACTACACCAACCGCGGGCGGATCATCACCCCGCTCAAGGACCGCTTCGGTGCCGAGGTCCGCACCCACTACCCGCTCGAGGTGCGCGACGAGATCGCGCTCGTCGAGCAGGAGGCCGCACTCGTCGCCGACGTGCCGCGGCACCTGATCGAGGTCGTCGCCCGGTTCACCCGACACCTGCGCGAGGCGACCGCGATCGACCAGTCGTCCGGTGTGTCGGCCCGGTTCGCGGTGGCCGCCGCGGAGACGGTCGCGGCCGCGGCCCTGCGTCGCGCGGCGATCACGGGGGAGTCGCGCGCCGTCGCCCGGCCCGTCGACCTCGACTCCGTGCCCGCGGTGCTGCGCGGCAAGCTGGAGTTCGCCTCCGGTGAGGAGGGGCGCGAGGAGGAGATCCTCGAGCACCTGCTGCGCCGCGCGACGGCCGACACCGCCCGGTTCGCGCTGCGCGGCGTCGACCTCTCGGAGCTGACCGACGCCGTCGGCACTCGCCCGGTCCGCACCGGCGAACGCGTCCCGGCAGCCGACGTCGTCGCGGCGTTGCCGCAGGTCCCGGCCCTCACCGAGGTCGCCACCCGGCTCGGGGCGTCCGGTACCGAGGACCCGGGCCCGATGGCGTCGGCCGCGGAGCTGGCGCTGGAGTACCTGTTCCTCACGCGCAAGCTCGCCAAGGACGAGTCCGACGACGGCGACACGGTCAGCTATGGCTGATCCCCGGCGCCGGAAGCGGCGCTATGCCTACGGCCCCTACGCCGGCGGGCCCGACCCGCTGGCCCCGCCGTTCGACATCCGCTCGGCCATGGACCAGATCGGCCGCGACGTCATGGACGGCAGCTCCCCGCGCCAGGCGCTGCAGGAGCTGCTGCGCCGCGGCACGGAGGGCCGCCGTGGTCTCGACGACCTGTCGCGGCAGGTGTGGCAACGCCGTCGCGACCTGCAGCGCGACAACCGGCTCGACGGCACCCTGCAGCAGGTACGTGAGCTGCTGGAACGGGCGATGAACGCCGAGCGCGACACCCTGTCCCGTGACGAGGACACCCCGACGTCGGATGACGCCCGCTTCCGCGAGATGCAGCTCGACGCCCTCCCGAACGACACCGGCGGCGCGGTGCGGGAGCTGTCGGAGTACGACTGGCGCTCCTCCGACGCCCGCGAGGCCTACGAGGAGATCCGCGACCTCCTCGGCCGGGAGATGCTCGACCAGCGCTTCCAGGGCATGAAGGAGGCGATGCAGAACGCGACGCCGCAGGACGTCGAGGCCATCCGCGAGATGCTCGACGACCTCAACTCGCTCCTGCAGAACCACGCGGACGGCCAGGACACCACGCAGCAGTTCTCCGAGTTCATGGAGAAGCACGGCGAGTTCTTCCCGGAGAACCCGCAGAACACCGACGAGCTCGCCGACCTGCTCGCCGCCCGTGCCGCCGCCGCGCAGCGGATGATGAACTCGATGTCGGCCGAGCAGCGGGCCGAGCTCATGGAGCTGTCCCAGCAGGCCTTCGGCGACCCGCGGCTCGCCCAGGCGCTCTCGCAGCTCGACGCCAACCTGCAGGGCCTGCGGCCCGGCGAGGACTGGCAGGGCTCGTCGCGGTTCCGCGGCGACAACCCGATGGGCATGGGCGAGGCCACCCGCGCCCTGGAGGAGCTGGGGCAGCTCGACTCGCTCGCCGAGCAGCTCGCCCAGAGCTACCCCGGCGCGCGGATGGAGGACATCGACCTCGACGCCGTCGCCGACCTCCTCGGCGACGAGGCCCGCGTCGATGCCCGTGCCCTGGCCGACCTGGAGCGCGAGCTGCAGCGCCAGGGCCTGTTCGAACGCGCCCCCGACGGCTCGCTCCTGTTGTCGCCCAAGGCGTTGCGGCGGCTCGGGGAGTCGGCGCTGCGCGACGTCGTCGACAAGATGGGGTCGCGGCGTGGGGAACGCGAGACCCGCCGCTCCGGCGCCGCGGGCGAGGCGACCGGGGCGACCCGGCCGTGGGCGTTCGGCGACACCGAGGCCTGGTCGGTGCCGCGCACCCTGCTCAACGCCCAGCTGCGCCAGGCCGGGGGCGACACCCGCACCCTCGACGTCAGCGACGTCGAGATCGTCGAGACCGAGCAGCGGACCCGCGCCGCGGTGGCGCTGCTCGTCGACACCTCGTGGTCGATGGTGGCCGAGGGCCGGTGGGTGCCGATGAAGCGCACCGCGCTGGCGCTGCACCAGCTGATCTCCACGCGGTTCCGCGGCGACGACCTCGCGCTGATCACGTTCGGGCGCCACGCCCGCACGGTGGAGCTGGGGGAGCTCGTCGGCCTCGACGGGGTGTACGCACAGGGCACCAACCTGCACCACGCGATGCTGCTCGCGGGGCAACACCTGCGGCGGCACCCGGACGCGATGCCCGTCGTCCTCGTGGTGACCGACGGGGAGCCGACCGCCCACCTCGAACCCGACGGTGAGGCGTACTTCGACTACCCGCCGAGCCCGCACACGTTGCACGCCACCGTGTCCGAGCTCGACAGGCTCACGTCGCTGAACGCGGCGTTCACGTTCTTCGTGCTCGGCGACGACCCTCGGCTGGCGGCGTTCATGGACGAGGTCGCCCGTCGCTGCGGGGGCCGCGTGGTGGCCCCGTCGCTCGACGGGCTGGGCGCGGAGGTCGTGTCGGACTACCTGCGGACGCGGCGCCGCTGAGCCCGGCGGCGCCCGCGCCGACGACCCGCTCGCGGGACGGTCGGTGTGGGCGCCGGTCCGGGGGACCCCGGCAGGACCCGCCGCGCCCGCGTCATGATCGTCGCCGTCGTTGGCTGGGGGGCGGTCCCTCAGGCGAGCGCGGTGTCCAGCACGTTGTGCAGGATCGCCGCGCAGACCGGGTCGCCCAGCGCACCGTTGAAACACAGGGACGCCGCCGCGAAGGTCCAGCCACCGCCGGGATGGTCGAGGCGGCTCATCTGCGCGCCGAAAGGCGCCAGCCCCTCCGCGAACACAACGGCAGAACCTCCGTCGGGGACGCGGTCGGTCTCCCACCCCGATGCAGCGATGTTGGCCGACACGGCACCGAACTCGTCGCCGGCCGACAAGCCCGTCCCCGCCAGGAACGGGTGGCCCGGGTCCGTCACCCGGTAGCTGGCGAAGGTCAGGAACCCGTCCGGGGCGAAGTCGACGCCCAGCACGTCGCTCTCGGGGCTGCCGTCCTCGCCCAGGATGTCGCGGGAGCCGTCCCGGCGCCGGAAGGTCAGCGCAGTGCCGTCCACCGACGGCACGACTCGTTCGTAGAGGCCGTTCCCGCCCGTATACACGAGCCTGCCACCG
The DNA here is from genome assembly GCA_001725415.1 of Pseudonocardia sp. SCN 73-27. Taxonomy (GTDB): domain Bacteria; phylum Actinomycetota; class Actinomycetes; order Mycobacteriales; family Pseudonocardiaceae; genus Pseudonocardia. The sequence continues at coordinate 14,554 of MEGH01000009.1, read as the reverse complement.
CCGAGGGTGTACTCGACGAACGCGGCGCGCATCGTGTCGGAGAGGTACTCGGGATGGGTGCAGAGCACGACTCCGCGGTAGTCGCTCAGCAGCGCTGTGCCCTGGTCGTGGAGATCGCCGTCGGCCACACAGTCGTAGGCGAAACCGGCTGCGCTCATCCACCGCATCAGCGCGAGGTCGGACTGCAGCAGGTGCGACACGGCGCCGGTCTGCTCCACCTCGGCAGCCGTCGACGGCCGCAGGAACGTCAGGGTGCGCCGGACGCCGGCCTGCCCGCCGGTGTACTGGTCGTGCCCGCCCCAGGTGTTGTAGGCGTTGTAGGTGTAGGTGGGCACGATCACGAGGAGGTCCTGCTGGGGCGCCGGGGGCCGCACCACGAAGGGGGCGTGCCGGGTCAGCCCGTCGGGCCCGACGAGCTCGACGTCGTACACGCCCGACGTCCAGGAGTCGCCGACGACCGCACTGACGGCGACGGGGTAGCCGCAGCCGGTCGAGCGGTATCCGGGCGGGAGGGTCGGCGGGCCGGGAGGTGCGTTCGTCGTCGCCACACGCCGGACGACCTGAGGTGACGGGACGATCCGGCGAATCCGGGTGTCGTAGGAGTCGAACGTCGTGGACACCGCGATCTCGACCGTGCCGCCGCGCCCCACCGACTGCTGCAGCGCGTACCCCTGCAACGCGGCCGTGTCCTCGACGGTGAACCCCTGACCGATCGACACCCCGCCTGCCGGCGGCGCCCAGTTCGCCGTCACCCCGCCCTGGTCGACGGTCGAGTAGTTGATCAGGCGGTACCAGCGCAGGACGTGGTCGAGATCGGGAACGGGCGACGTGTCGAGCGCGACGGTGTAGATCTCCCCGTCCGCGCCCATCGTCCACGTGCGCAAGGATTCCGGCGCCCACCCCGACCCGATGTCCGCGCGCACGCCGTCACGGGCCCAGGCACCGGGCCCGTTCGTTCCGTCGCCCGCGAGATATCGCCACCAGGACAGCACGCCGGCGATCTCTGCGCCCACCACCACCCCGGAGGGTGCTGCGGCGACGTCGGGAAACCGGTGGAAACCCGTGCCGATCTGCTGCCCCTCCCCACCGAACGCCCAGGCACCGGGGCCGGCGGTGCCGTCACCCGCTTCGTAGTGGTGCCACCAGAGCGTCCCGTCGGCCCGGATGCCGTACAGGACGTCGTCGTATCCGCCGAACACCCGCGGGTAGTCGTCGAACCCGTCGTGGACGACCGAGCCCGACCCGTTGCGCCAGGTGCCGGCGCCGTCGCCGCCATCGGGGTCGGTGAGGTCGTAGCACCACCAGCGGACGGTCCCGTCCCCGGAGACCGTGTACAGCTGCCCCTCTGCTCCGGCCAGCACCACCCGGAACGTGTGCCAGTCGGTCCCGATCTCGCGGCCGACGCCGTTCGACCAACTCGTGCCGCCGGTCGTCCAGCCGGCGTGCCTGTACCAGCGGAGCGAGCCGTCGGCCTGGATCGCGTAGATGACACCCCGCCCAGCGGCGACGATGCGGACGAATCGTTGTGCCGGGTCGAAGGTCATCCTGGGCCCCCGTGGCGCCGTCGGAACGGGTGTTCCGACAGTCCCACGGCCGACGGCGACACGGTAGGAGCGGACAGCCGCCACCCGGACCTGCGGACGGCCCGAGCGTGAGGTAGGTCTGGACGGATGCGACCCGACGTACCGACGACGCTGCCGCGCCGGGCCCGGCTCGCCGTCGCGCTCACGTTCGCCGCCAACGGATCCGTCTTCGGGTCCTGGGCGCCGCGGGTGCCCGAGGTGAAGGCCGCACTGGATCTGTCCGACGGCATGCTCGGGCTGGCGCTGCTCGCGCCGGGGGCGGGGTCGCTGCTGACGCTGCCGCTGGCGGGCGGTGTCGCGGCCCGGTGGGGGAGCGGGCGCACCACGCGCTGGGCGCTGGTGACGTTCTTCCTGGCGTCGCTGCCGATCGCGTGGGTCGCGGCGTCCGGCGGTGGGGTGGCGGCACTGTTCGGGGCGTTGCTGCTGTTCGGCGCCACGATGGGCGCCCTCGACGTCCTGATGAACGCGCAGGGGATCACCGTCGAGCAGGCCTACGGGCGGTCGGTGCTGTCGTCGTTCCACGCGGTGTTCAGCCTCGGAGCGTTGGGCGGCACGCTGGTCGGGAGCCTCGCGGCGGCCCAGCACGTGCCGTTGCTGTGGCAGTTCGTCGTGCTGGGCGCGTCCTGGCTGGCGGTGGTGCTGCCGCTGTCGGCGGCGTTCCTGCCCGACCCACCCGTCCCCGACGACGCGCCGCGACCGCCGGTGTTCGCGGTGCCGCGGGGGCCGCTGATCCCGTTGGCGGTCGCGGCGTTCGCGGTGCTGCTGGCGGAGGGGTCGACGGCGGACTGGTCGGCGGTGCTGCTGCGCGACTCCTTCGACGCGGGGCCGGCCGCGGCGGGGGCGGCGTTCGCGGCGTTCTCCGCGACGATGACGCTGGGGCGCCTGGTCGGCGACCGGGTCCTCACCCACCTGGGCAGGCGCCGAGCGGTGCGCTCGTTCGCCGGGTCCGGCGCCGCCGGCCTCGCCGCGGGGCTGCTCGTCGCCGAGCTGGCCGGGCCGCCCGTGGCGGTCCCCGCGGCCGTGGTCGGGTTCCTGCTCCTCGGCGCCGGCATCTCGATCACCTTCCCGGCCCTGCTGGCCGAGGCCGGGGTCACCGGACCGCGTGCGGCGCCCGCGCTGGCGGCGGTGTCGTCGGGCGGCTACGTCGGTTTCCTGGTCGGGCCGACCGTCATCGGCGGGCTCGCCGAGCTGACGTCGCTGGAGGTGGCGATCTGGTTCGTCGTGGCCATGACGCTGCTGCCCGTGGTGCTGGTGCGCAACCGGCCGCCGGGGGCAGGCTGAGCGGGTGACCGAGGTGTGCGGGGAGTGCGGCGCGGTCCGTGACGTCGACGACCCGGCGACCGCGCTGTCGTGGTCACTCGAGCGGGAACCGGGCGACGACGGGCCCGGGCGGCTGCTGTGCCCGGCGTGCGTGCGGGCCCACGCCCGCGACATCGAGGCCCGGCTGCCGCCCGCCTGGTGGTCGTGATCTCCGGACGCCGGGAGCCGCAGCGTCACCGCGTAAGTTGTCCTCATGCAATCCTGGGCTCCGGTCGACGTTCCCCGGCTCGAGGGCGGCGGGCCGCCGCTGCGCCTGTACGACACCTCCACCGCCCGCGTCCGCCCGACGGCGCCCGGCCCCGAGGCCACGATGTACGTCTGCGGCATCACGCCCTACGACGCCACCCACCTCGGTCACGCCGCCACCTACCTGGCGTTCGACCTGGTCAACCGGTACTGGCGCGACCTGGGCCACGACGTGCACTACGTGCAGAACGTCACCGACATCGACGAGCCGCTGCTCGAACGGGCCGCCCGCGACCAGGACGACTGGATCGTGCTGGGCATGCGTGAGACGGCCCTGTTCCGCGAGGACATGGAGGCGCTGCGCGTCCTGCCGCCACGGCACTACATCGGCGCCGTCGAGGCGATGGGCGAGATCTCGGAGTTCGTCGCGAAGCTGCTGGCCGGCGGCAGCGCCTACCGCATCGACGACGACGAGTTCCCCGACGTCTACTTCGACAGCTCCGCAACCGGGCACTTCGGCTACGAGTCGAACTACGACGCCGACACGATGCTGCGGCTGTCGCGGGAGCGCGGCGGCGACCCGGACCGGCCCGGCAAGCGCAACCCGACCGACGCGCTGCTGTGGCGGATGGCCCGCGAGGGCGAGCCGTCGTGGGAGTCGGAGCTGGGCGCGGGGCGGCCGGGCTGGCACGTCGAGTGCGCGGCGATCGCGCTCAACCGCCTCGGCGACCAGATCGACCTCAACGGCGGCGGCTCCGACCTGATCTTCCCGCACCACGAGTTCGGTGCCGCCCACGCCGAGGCCCTCACCGGCGCACATCCGTTCGCGAAGCACTACGTGCACTCCGGGATGATCGGCCTCGACGGCGAGAAGATGTCGAAGTCGCGCGGCAACCTCGTGTTCGTCTCCAAGCTGCGCAACGCCGACGTCGATCCCAGCGCGATCCGGCTGGCCCTGCTGTCGGGGCACTACCGCGACGACCGGCCGTGGACCGACGACCTGCTCGCCCGGGCCGAGCAGCGGCTGGCCCGCTGGCGTGAGGCCGTGGAGCTCGACGCCGGCCCCGACGCCACCGAGACGATCACCGACCTGCGCACCCACCTGGCCGACGACCTCGACACCCCGCGCGCCCTGGCCGCGGTCGACGCGTGGGCCGACGCGGCGCTGGAGCGTCGCGGCACCGACACCGCGGCACCCGGCCGGGTCCGGGAGGCGGTCGACGCGCTGCTCGGCGTCTCGGTCTGAGTCGCTGCCCGAGCCGCACGACAGGCTGCCCGAGTCCCACGACGGGAGGGGAACACGATGGCGCGCAACGTCCTCGGTGGTGAGCTCGCGACCTGCGGCACCGACCCGATGACCGGCTTCTACCGCACCGGCTGCTGCGACACCGGCGCGGAGGACGCCGGCGTCCACACCGTGTGCGCGCGGGTCACCGCGGACTTCCTCGAGTTCAGCAAGGCGGCGGGCAACGACCTGTCGACGCCCCGGCCCGAGTGGGGGTTCGCCGGGTTGAAGCCCGGCGACCAGTGGTGCCTGTGCGCCGACCGCTGGGCCGAGGCGCTCCGCGCCGGGATGGCACCGCCCGTCGTCCTGGAGGCCACCCACGCCCGCACCCTGGAGTGGGTGGACCTGGCCGACCTGCAGGCGCACGCCGCGACCTGAGCCGGGGCGGCTCAGGATTTCGCCGCGTTCTCGCCGTCCGTGTCCTCCTCGCGGCGGGGGAGCGCGGGCGGGCCCGCGAGCAGCAGCAACGCCGCCGGCGCGATGAACGCCAGCGCCGCCTCGGCGTGGTAGATCGGCATGATCACGACGGGCGCGAGCGCGGCGAAGGTGAACCGGAACGACTGCACCACCGACGTCGACCCGGCCATGTTCGCCCCGGACGTGCGCAGCACCAGCGCGTTCACCCCGACCAGGACGAGCTGGCTCGACACCCCACCGAAGGCCCACAGCACCCCGATCGCCCACACCGCGGGCACCAGCCCGACACCGCGACGACCAGCGCGCCCAGCACCACACCGGTGAGGATGCAGCGCCGCGGCCCCACCTTGTCGACGGCCGACCCGATGGCGCGGGCGGTGAGGATGCCGGCGATCCCCAGCACGGTGAGCAGCAGGCCACGCTGGGCGGCGCCGAGGCCGAACGCGTCCTCCAGCCGCAACGCGACGAGGAAGTTCAGCCCGGCGACACACCCCCACCCGAGCCCGCCGACGAGCCCGATCCGCAGCACGTGGACCCGCCACGCGCTGCGCAGCCGGGGTCTCGCGCGCCGGCCCGGCCGTGGTGAGGGCGGCAGTCCGACCGCGGCGAGGAGCCCGGCGGCGATCGCGACGCCCAGGAACGCATAGCGCCAGTCGAACTCGGCGGCGAGCCCGCCCAGCAGCGGCGCGGACGTCTGCCCCGCGGCCTGCAGCGACCCGAACCAGCCCAGCGACCGCCCCAGCGAGCCCGCCTTCACCGACCCGGCGACCACGGCCAGCAGCAGCGGCGTCGTGAAGGCGTTGGCGGCGCCCTGCAGCACCCGCATGGCCAGGAACAGCGGCAGCCACGTCGCGAAGAACGCGACCAGCGACGACACCACGTACACCAGGTACGCGGTGATGACGGCCCGCCGCCGCCCCCAGCGCTCGCCGAGCGTCCCGGACACGAGCATCAGCGCCGCGAACGGCACCAGGTAGGCCGTGACCGACAACGACGCCGTGCTCGCCGAGATGCCGAAGCTCGCACCGAGCTCCGGCAGCATCGACACCGTGATGCCGCCGCCGAAGGGGCCCATGAAGGCCCCGGCGAAGATCGCGCCCCGGGCGAGCCGTGACCGGAAGCCCGGTGGCCGCCCCGCCGGCACCTGCTCCCGACGGGACCTCGACTCACACGGCGTGTCCGTCAGGAGCCCGAACCTCCCGAGCCACGACGGCGCAGGTAGCGCTCGAAGTCGGCGGCGAGCTCGTCGCCGCTGGCCTCCTTGAGCTCCGACGCGGCGGCCCGTTCCTCCTCGGTGGCCTGCTCCTCGAGCTGGCGCACGTACTCGCGGACCTCGTCGTCGGCCTCGGCCATCTCCGAGACCGTGCGCTCCCACTCCTCGGCCTGCTCGGGGAGCCCACCCAGGGGCACCTCGACGTCGAGGACCTCCTCGACGCGGTGCAGCAGCGCCACCGCCGCCTTGGGCACCCGGGCCTGCGACACGTAGTGCGGCACCGACGCCCAGAACGACAGCGCCGGGACGCCGGCCTCGACACACGCCTGGTGGAACACCCCGACGATCCCCGTCGGCCCCTGGTAGGTCGACGGTTCGACGCGCAGCTCACCGGCGGAGTCGCGATCCCAGGAGAAGCCCGTCACCGGGGTGGGCCGGGTGTGCGGCGTCTCGGTCTGCATCGCCCCGAGCGTGATGACCTTGGTCACCCCGAGCACGTCGACGTAGTCGAGCAGCTCGCCGCAGAACGACCGCCACCGCAGGTTCGGCTCGATGCCGTTGACGAGCACCACGTGGCGTCCCGTCCCCGGCAGCTCGGCCACCGACAGCCGTGTCGTCTGCCACTCCACGCGCCTGCTGACACCGTCGGCGAGGCGCACCAGAGGCCGAGTGACCTGGAAGTCGTAATAGTCCTCGGGGTCGATCGAGTCCAATGGCGTGGCATCCCAGCTGAGCTCCAGGTGTTCCAGCGCCGTGCTGGCGGCCTCACCTGCGTCGTTCCAGCCCTCGAACGCAGCGATCATCACCGGCTCGGAGAGCTCGGGGAGATCGGGCCGTGGCCCGTCGTCCGGCACGCGATCGGTCATCGCGCCAGCCTACGGCGGACCGGCCCGCAACGACGGCCCGGCTAACCTTGTCGGCGTGCCTGCACAGAACCCGGACCGTCTCGCCGACGGCCACGACACGTCCCTGCTCCACACGCTCGCCGAGCGTGTCGTCGTGGCGGACGGCGCGATGGGCACGATGTTGCAGGCCGCGGACCTGAGCCTCGACGACTTCGCCGGGCTCGAGGGCTGCAACGAGATCCTCAACGACACCCGCCCCGACGTCGTCCGGCGCATCCACACCGGCTACCTCGAGGCCGGCGCGGACGCCGTCGAGACCAACACGTTCGGCGCGAACCTGCCCAACCTCGCCGAGTACGACATCCCCGAGCGCATCCGGGAGCTCGCCGAGAAGGGCGCCCGGCTGGCCCGCGAGGCCGCCGACGAGGCGTCCACCGCCGACCGGCCCCGCTACGTCCTCGGGTCCGTCGGGCCAGGCACGAAGCTGCCGACGCTGGGCCACGAGTCGTTCGTCCGGCTGCGCGACGCCTACACCGAGTGCGGCATCGGCCTGCTCGCGGGCGGCGCCGACGCGTTCGTCATCGAGACCTGCCAGGACCTGCTGCAGGTCAAGGCCGCCGTGCTCGGCGTGCAGCGCGCCATGGCCGCCGAGAGCCGGCGCATCCCGATCATCACCCAGGTCACCGTCGAGACCACCGGCACGATGCTGCTGGGCAGCGAGATCGGCGCCGCGCTGACGGCGATCGAGCCGCTGGGCGTCGACCTCATCGGCCTCAACTGCGCCACCGGCCCGGCCGAGATGAGTGAGCACCTGCGGACGCTGTCCAAGCACGCCCGCATCCCGCTGTCGGTGATGCCCAACGCCGGCCTGCCCCAGCTGGGCCCGAACGGCGCGGTGTACCCGCTGTCGCCCGAGGAGCTGGCCGAGGCCCTCTCGACGTTCGTGCGCGACTACGGGCTGCGCCTCGTCGGCGGCTGCTGCGGCACCACACCCGACCACGTGCGCGCCGTGTCCGAGGCCGTCGCCTCCCTGCCGCCCGCACGTCGTGACCCCCGGCCCGAGCCCGGTGTCAGCTCGCTCTACGCGTCCGTCCCGTTCCGCCAGGACACCTCGGTGCTGATGGTGGGGGAGCGGACCAACGCCAACGGCTCCAAGGCCTTCCGCGAGGCGATGATCGCCGAGCGCTGGGAGGACTGCGTCGCGATCGCCCGCGAGCAGACCCGCGACGGCGCCCACATGATCGACCTCAACGTCGACTACGTCGGCCGCGACGGCGTCGCCGACATGGCCGAGCTGGCCGGGCGCCTCGCCACCGCGTCGACGCTGCCGATCATGCTCGACTCCACCGAGCCCGAGGTGCTGCAGGCGGGCCTCGAACGTCTCGGCGGGCGCTGCATCGTGAACTCCGTCAACTACGAGGACGGCGACGGCCCGGAGTCCCGCTTCCAGCGGGCGATGGCGCTGGTGCGCGAGCACGGCGCCGCGGTCGTCGCGCTGTGCATCGACGAGGAGGGCCAGGCCCGCACCGCCGACTGGAAGGTCCGCGTCGCCGACCGGCTCATCGTCGACCTCACCACCAACCACGGCATGTACGTCGAGGACATCGTCGTCGACGCCCTGACCTTCCCCATCACGACGGGCCAGGAGGAGGTGCGCCGCGACGCCCTCGAGACGATCGAGGCGATCCGCGAGCTCAAGCGCATCCACCCCGGCGTGCAGACCACGCTGGGCATCTCCAACGTGTCGTTCGGTCTCAACGCCGCCGCCCGTCAGGTCCTCAACTCGGTGTTCCTGCACGAGTGCGTGAACGCGGGCCTCGACACCGCGATCGTGCACGCGTCGAAGATCCTGCCGATGGCCAAGATCCCCGACGAGCAGCGCTCCGTCGCCCTCGACCTGGTCTACGACCGTCGACGCGAGGGCTACGACCCGCTGTCGCGGTTCATGGAGCTGTTCGAGGGCGTCACCGCGTCGTCGGCCAAGGCCGGCCGCGCCGAGGAGCTGGCCGCGCTGCCGCTGTTCGAGCGCCTCGAGCGGCGCATCGTCGACGGCGAGCGCCCCGGCCTGGAGGCCGACCTCGACCTCGCCCTCACCGAACGCCCCGCCCTGGAGATCATCAACGACACCCTGCTCGCCGGGATGAAGACCGTCGGCGAGCTGTTCGGGTCGGGCCAGATGCAGCTGCCGTTCGTGCTGCAGAGCGCCGAGGTCATGAAGGCCGCCGTCGCCCACCTCGAACCGCACATGGAGAAGTCCGACTCCGAGGGCAAGGGCACGATCGTGCTGGCCACGGTCAAGGGCGACGTCCACGACATCGGCAAGAACCTCGTCGACATCATCCTGAGCAACAACGGCTACACCGTGGTCAACCTGGGCATCAAGCAGCCGATCTCGACGATCCTGTCGGCCGCCGAGGAGCACCACGCCCACGCCGTCGGCATGTCCGGGCTGCTGGTCAAGTCGACGGTGATCATGAAGGAGAACCTCCAGGAGATGAACTCCCGGGGGGTCGCCCACACGCTGCCCGTCCTGCTCGGCGGCGCCGCGCTCACACGCTCCTACGTCGAGAACGACCTGTCCGAGGTCTACGAGGGCCGCGTCTCCTACGCCCGCGACGCCTTCGAGGGCCTGCGGCTCATGGACGCCACCATGGCCCGCGCCCGCGGCGACGCCCCGGCCGTCGACCCCGTCGAGGAGGCCAAGGCCGCCGAGCGCAAGGCCCGCCACGAGCGGTCCAAGCGGATCGCGGCCAAGCGCAAGGCCGCCGAGGCCGAGGCCGCCGGGCCGCTGCCCGAGCGGTCCGACGTCGCGCTGGACAACCCGCTGCCGACCCCGCCGTTCTGGGGCACCCGCGTCGTCAAGGGCATCGCCGTCGCCGACTACTCCGGGATGATCGACGAACGCGCCCTGTTCCTGGGGCAGTGGGGGCTGCGCGGGGCCAAGGGCGGCTCGGGCCCGTCGTTCGAGGAGCTCGTCGAGACCGAGGGCCGGCCGCGGCTGCGCTACTGGCTCGACCGCCTCGCCACGGAGGGCGTGCTGGGCAGCGCCGCCGTCGTCTACGGGTACTTCCCGGCCGTCGCGGTGCGCGACGAGCTCGTCGTGCTCACCGAGCCCCACGCCGAGGCCCCCGAGCGGCACCGGTTCGCGTTCCCGCGCCAGCGCCGCGACCGCAACCTGTGCCTGGCCGACTTCTGGCGCCCGCGCGACGTCGCCATCGCAGGCGGCGAGGTCGACGTGCTGCCGCTGCACCTGGTCACGATGGGCCAGCCCATCGCCGACTACGCCAACGAGCTGTTCGCCAAGGACGCCTACCGCGACTACCTCGAGGTCCACGGCCTGGGCGTGCAGCTCACCGAGGCGCTCGCCGAGTTCTGGCACAAGCGGATCCGCGAGGAGCTCACCTGGTCGACCGGGCGCACCCTGGCCGAGGACGACCCCGAGAACGTCGAGGAGTTCTTCAAGCTCGGCTACCGCGGCGCCCGCTACTCGCTGGGCTACGGCGCCTGCCCGAACCTCGAGGACCGCACGAAGATCGTCGACATGCTCGAGCCGGGCCGCATCGGCGTCGGGCTGTCCGAGGAGCTGCAGCTGCACCCCGAGCAGTCCACCGACGCACTCGTCGCGCACCACCCGGAGGCGAAGTACTTCAATGCGGGCTGACGCTCCTGCCGCCGTCCTGCTCGACATGGACGGCACGCTCGTCGACTCCGAGAAGCTCTGGGACCGGTCGCTCGTCGACACCCTCACCTGGCTGGGCGGGGGACCGCTGACCGACGAGGCGCGTCGCGAGACCGTCGGCGGCAACCTCGCGTTCAGCATCGGCGTGCTGCTGCGCGAGGCCGGCGTCGAGGCCACCGCCGCGCGGGTCGAGGAGACCGCCGAGCACCTGCTCGCCCGCACCGAGGAGCTGTTCCTGCTCGGGCTGCCCTGGCGGCCCGGCGCCCAGGAGCTGCTCGCCTCGATCCACGACGCCGGCATCCCCACCGCACTCGTCACCAACACCGGGCGGCGGCTCACCGACCTCGCGCTGCGCACCATCGGCACCCGCTGGTTCGCGGCGACCGTGTGCGGCGACGAGGTCACGCACGGCAAACCCGCCCCCGACGTCTACCTGCGCGCCACCGGGCTCCTCGGCGTCCCCGCGCAGGAGTGCCTCGCCGTCGAGGACTCCCCGACGGGCGCCGCGGCCGCCGACGCCGCCGGAGCGGTCGTGCTCGTCGTCCCCTGCGAGGTCCCGGTGCCCGACGGGCCCCGCCGCGCCCGCCGCGACACCCTCGCCGGGCTCGACGTCGCGGGTCTGTCCGCCCTGTACGCCGAGGTGCGGGAACGGACGAGCAGCCCGGTCCGCTGAGCCTGCGCTGCACGTACCGTTCGCCGCGACCGCTCCGGCCGATACCCTCCTGACCTGGGGCGGGTGTGCCACCCGGCGCACGACGGCCCCCGGTGGAAGCACGAGGGTCGCGTCGATTTCGTGGCCGCGACGGCGACCGACGACACTGAGCACGGAAGGAGATACCCAACGTGAAGACTTTCGACGGGCTCTACGCCGAGCTCAGCGAGAAGGCCGTGACCCGGCCCGAGGGTTCGGGCACGGTCGAGGCGCTCGACGCAGGCGTCCACGCCCAGGGCAAGAAGCTGCTCGAGGAGGCCGGAGAGGTCTGGCTGGCCGCCGAGCACGAGTCCGACGACGCGCTGGCCGAGGAGATCTCGCAGCTGCTCTACCGCGCACAGGTGATCATGATCGGCCGCGGGATCACGCTCGACCACGTCTACAAGTACCTCTGACCGCCCGACCCCACGCAGTTCGAAAGTAGGCACCCCCGATGCTCCGCGTCGCGCTCCCGAACAAGGGCACTCTCGCCGAGCCCGCCAGCACCATGATGCGGGAGGCCGGCTACCGGCAGCGGTCCGACTCGCGCGATCTCAGCATGGTCGACGAGGAGAACCAGATCGAGTTCTTCTACTTGCGGCCCAAGGACATCGCCACCTACGTCGGCTCCGGGGACCTGCAGCTGGGCATCACGGGGCACGACCTCATGGAGGAGTCCGGCAGCCAGGTGCAGCCGGTCCTCCCGCTCGGGTTCGGCGCGTCGAAGTTCCGCTTCGCCGTCCCGGCCGACCAGGACTGGGCCCTCGAGGACCTCGACGGCAAGACCATCGCGACGTCCTACCCGCGGCTCGTCCGCTCGCACCTGAGCGGCAAGCGCATCGGCGCCAACATCATCAAGCTCGACGGCGCCGTCGAGATCTCGGTGCAGCTCGGCCTGGCCGACGCCATCGCCGACGTCGTGTCCTCCGGCCGCACCCTGCGCCAGCACGGCCTCAAGGTCATCGGGGACCCGATCGCCGAGTCCGAGGCCACCCTCATCGAGCGCGAGCCCCGGCTCGACCGGCACGAGGCCGACGACGTGAAGGCCGCCAAGCGGATCTTCACCGAGCGGCTGCGCGGGGTCGTCTACGCCCGCAAGTACCTGATGCTCGACTACGACTGCCCCAAGGACGTGCTTCAGCAGGCCACCGCCATCACCCCGGGGCTGCAGTCGCCGACCATCGCGCCGCTGGAGCGCGACGGCTGGGTCGCGGTCCGCTCCATGGTCACCAAGAGCGAGTCCAACGCGGTCATGGACAAGCTGGCCGCCGTCGGCGCCCGCGCGATCCTCACCTCGGAGATCCGTTCCTGCCGCGCGGTCAGCTCCGCCGAGGACTGAGCGCCCTCGCCCTGACGGTCAGCGCGGTCCGACCGTCAGGGCCTGGGTGGCGCGGCCGGTGTGCCCGGCCGCGTCGTGCAGCACCGCCGACACCGTCCCCACACCCGACGGGCCGATCACCGTCGCCGCATCCACGCCCGTCCACTCGCCGACCGGTCCGCGGTGCAGGTGCAGGCTCAGCTCGGTGTTCACGAACAGCCACTGCCGCAGATCCAGCGGTGCCGCGATCCCGTTCGCCGAGTCGGCCGCCACCACCAGCCGCTGCAACGGTGACGGCTCCTCGCCCTCCACCAGCGGCACCCGCTGCCGCACCCACGCCCGCCCCGGCCCCGGTTCCCCGAGCGCACCGGTGAGCCAGCGCCACTCGATCATGTCCATGAACCCCGGCAGCCAGCCCTCCGGACGGGCCTGCTGCAGCACGGCGTCCTCCGGCCCCGCGATCGTCGGCGCCGTCCCCACCACGACGTCCGCGGTGTCGGCCGGCGCGAACCGCCAGCCCCGCGCCTGCAACACCAGTCGGCCGTCCGCCAGCATCGCCGCCTGCAGCAGCTCGATCCGCCGGCCCGGACGCAGCACCTCCGCCCGCACCTCGACGTCACCGGCCGGGATCGGCCCCAGCACCTCGAGGGTCACCCGGGCGAGCGACAACGGCACCGCCGGGTCGGGCTGGGGCCACTGCTCCATCGCCCGCACCAGCAGCGCCGACGGCGGCCCCGCGTGCTGGGCGTCGGCGAACCACGGGCCGGTCGTCGAGTACGTCGCGTGGTAAAGGCCCTTGTCCGGGTCGCGGGGGAGGTAGAACGGCTCCGGTTCGCTCACGCCCCTGATCATGCGCCGTCGGCGACGGGCTCCGTGCCCGGGTCGACCTGCGGCCAGCCCGGGTACGGCGGCGGCGTCCCGCCCCACTCCGGGCAGATCGCCTTGTGCGCGCAGAACCGGCACGCCGACCCCCGACGTGGCGGGAAGTCACCCGCCCGCCCCGCCTCCCGGATCGCCTCCCACAGCGCCGCCAGGATGCGCCTGAACCGCTCCAGCTCCCCCCGGTCGGGCGAGTAGCTCAACCACTCGCCCGAGCGCAGGTACAACAGCCGCAGCTCACCCGGCACCACACCGCGCTCGTGCAGCAACGCCAGCGCGTAGAACTTCAGCTGGAACATCGCCGACGCCTCACCGAACTCGTGCGGCGCCCGGCCCGTCTTGTAGTCCACGACCCGCAGCCCGCCGCCGGGCAGCACGTCGACCCGGTCGACGAACCCGCGCAGCAGCAGCCCCTCGCCCAGGTCGGACTCGACGAGCAGCTCCACCGAGTCGGCCGTCACCGCCCGCGGGTCCTCCAGCGCGAAGTAGGCCTCCACCAGCTCGTAGGCCGAGGTGAGCCAGTCGGCGAACCCGAACGTCTCCTCGTCGTCCTCGCGGGGGCCGAACAGGACGTCGGCGATGCCGGGCCACCCGATCACGAGGTCGACCCACGCCGGGCCGACCAGCGCCGCCGCCGCCGCGGGGGTGCGGTCGAGCGGTGCGAGTGCGTAGAGCCGCTCCAGGACGGCGTGGACGAGCGTGCCCCGCAGCTGGGCATGGCGCGGGTGCTCGGGGAGCTTGTCGACCGCCCGGTAGCGGTAGAGCAGGGGACAGGTGCGGAAGTCGCTCGCCCGCGACGGCGACAACGCCGGCCGCCGACGAACCCGCGTGACGTCTTCCTGCGGCGGATCGGCGGGCAGGGCGGGTGCCGGGATGAGCGCCGGACGCGGCACTGCCACGTCGACGGTGCGGACTCCCGGCTCGGTCACGGCACCACCGTATGCGGTCGTCCCGACACTCCCGGACACCGACGGCGTCCATCCGGGCGGGCTCACCCCGGCGCGCGATGGTCCGGGTGCAACCTCAGCGCTGCGTGGAGCGCTCTGGTTCAAGGGGTCGGCGCAACACCGGTGGTCACTGGCCGCGACAGTAGCCGGGCCATCCACTCCCCGGGGGTGTCCCAGCCCAACGTCTTGCG
>MEGH01000008.1 GCA_001725415.1 Pseudonocardia sp. SCN 73-27 | reverse complement strand
CTCGGGCGTCCCGACGGTAGCCGTCCGGTATGTCCTACAGTTATCATCGTTGACCTACTAGGAAGGCTCGCTCGTGGAACGTCAGCAGAAGAGCGGCAGCCCCGAGGAGGCCGCCGAGCGGACGCCACGGCGCCGACCCGAGAGCCGTCGGGCCCATAAGGTCGCGCTCACCATCGCGCAGCAGATCGTGGACGACATCACCGAGGGTGATCTCGGTCCGGGAACGAAGCTCGCGAGCGAGCGAGACATGCTGGAGCGGTTCTCCGCGGGCCGTGGCACGTTGCGGGAGTCCCTCCGCTTCCTCGAGATGAGTGGCGCGATCGCGGTCAAGGCAGGTCCCCAGGGCGGCCCGATTGTCGGGGCACCGGATGGCGAGGATCTTGCCCGTGTTCTAGGACTGTTCCTGCAGCTACGGAAGGTCCCCTTCAAGGCTATCGTCGATGCGCGCGAGATCCTCGAGCCGGAACTGGCCGGCCTTGCAGCCGAGCGTCGCAGCGAGGAGCAGGCCGCCGAGATCGAGGACTCGATCGAAGGAATGCGCGCCTTCCTCGACGACGAGCGGAACTTCCTGGCCGAGAACGACCACTTTCACGCCGCCGTGGCGTCTGCAGCTGGCAACGAGCTCTTCGGGCTCCTCATCGCGTCCATGCACACAATCACCGACGGAGTGCCGCTCGGACTGAGCTATGAGACCTCGCGACGGGAGTCCGTCCTCCGCTCTCACGCCGAGATCTACGAGGCAATCAGGGCAAAGGACGCTGAAGGCGCACGGTGGGCGATGCGTAAACACATGCGGCGCTTCACCGCGCGCGTCTCGACCGACTTTCCCGCGGCGTACGAGAAGCCGTTACGCTGGCGCGACCTCGCCCCCTGAGTCGGTCGAACCCACCCAGCCCCAGGCCCCCTTCGATAGCCTCGAAGTGAGGCGCCTTGCCTGACACGCTCGCACGAGGAGCAGCAAGCATGTGATCATCGCCGGGGCCAGCGACACAGGGGAGGTCGCCTGCGGCCGGCGCCGCAAGGGAAGTGCGATCGTTCCCGGCCGCGATGCCGGTGAGCCGGGTGACCGGAAACGAGGGGACGCGTACCCGGTCGACGTCTGCCGCACATTCGTGGCAACGGATGTGACCTCGCCAGACGGTCTCGACCTCCACTGACGCAGCGATGACGAACGTCATCGTCGTCGGCGTGTGTCCATCTTCAACACCACGGCACCACGCTCCGGATCACGGCCCGCGGGTATACAGCGACGGTGTTCACCGCGTGCCCCGGCGGACCTCGTCGAGGATCACCGGCATGCGCACCTGACTTCGCCAGGCCCGCTTGCCCGGGCAGAATCTCGACGTCGTTGCCCCCTACGGCCGCAGGATGTCTGATTCGTCCGCCGATTTGAGAATCACCGCGCAGGAACAGACTGCCGCCCATCGATCAGTCGGAGTCCGGGGCCGAACGGTTGAGCTTCTAGAGCTTGCATGCTGTAATGCCGCTACGCTCCTATGATAGGAGCGAACTCGCCGGTCAAGGGAGACGAAGCGTGACGTCCAACAGAAGCAGGGCCGTCAGAGCCGGGATCGCTGCGAGGAGGCTGGGATGACCCGGGCAGAGCCGTCGCACGGCACATCGAGCTCGGAGGTGGGTGACGCGGAGCTTCAGGACGGGAGCCGCGAGGTCCGTCGGGTCGCCGTCTCGGGCTTCCTCGGCAACATGATCGAGATCTACGACTTCGTCCTCTACGGCTCAGCCGCGGCGCTGGTGCTCGGGCCGCTCTTCTTCGGCAACCTCAGCCCGGCTCTCGCGACGATCGCCTCGTTCAGCACCCTTGCGACCGGGTTCATCGCCCGACCGATCGGGGGCATGGTGTTCGGGTACCTGGGCGACCGGGTGGGCCGCAAAGCCGTCCTGATAAGCACCCTGACGCTGATGGGCGTGGCAAGCGGGCTCATCGGCATGCTCCCCACCCGATCGGCCATCGGCGTGGCCGCACCGATCCTGCTCATCGTGCTGAGACTGCTTCAGGGGATCGCGGCGGGCGGCGAGTGGGGCGGCAGCGTGCTGATGATCGCCGAGCATTCCGACGGTCGCCGCCGCGGCTTCTACTCTGCCCTCGGTCAGGCCGGCATGCCGGCCGGGAGCATCCTCGCCTCGCTGGCCCTGGCCGCGGTGACGCTGCTCCCCCGCGACCAGCTGCTGTCCTGGGGCTGGCGCATCCCCTTCCTCGCCAGCTTTGTGCTGCTCGCGATCAGCCTGTACGTCCGCAGCCGCATCTCGGAGAGCCCGCTGTTCGTCGAGAGCGGTCCGGCGGCGCGTGGCGGCCGGGCGATCCTCGGCACCCTCTTCGGTTCGAACCTCGGAGCGCTGCTCCGCGCGTTCGCGATCAGCATCCCGATTCCCCTGGCCGGGACCGTCTTCGGCTCCTTCACGATCGCCTACGCCACGACCAAGGGCCACTCGCAGCCGTCCGTACTGCTGGCATTCACCATCGGCCTCGCCGTGTCGATCGTGTTGATGCCCTTCTCCGGCGCGCTCACGGACCGGATCGGTCGTCGGCCGGTCTTCATCGCCGCCGCCGTCACGTTCGCGATCGTCGCGTACCCGTTCTTCCTGGTGATCGGGCTCGGGTCCACCCCACTCATGTACGTGGCCTTCATCGTGGTCATCTCCGTCGTCGCGGTCGGCATGCAGGGTGCGCTCGCCCAGTTCCTCAGCGAGCTGTTCCCGCTGCGCACCCGCTCGCTCGGCGTGTCCATCGCCTATCAGTGCAGCGGCGTCGTCGCGGGCCTCGCCCCGCTGGTCGGCGCGTCTCTGCTCGCAGTCGCCGGGGCCGCCATGGGCATCGTCTGGGTCGCGCTGATCACCGCGGTGCTGGGCCTGCTGGCCGCTCTGGCCGCGTGGCGGAGCTCGGAGTCGAACGGAGTCAGCCTCGCCGCCTCGGGCGCGGAGAGTCCAGCGCTCGCCAGCCCCTGACCAGCCCCCTCACACCGCCCGGCGGACGCCCTCGTCCGCCTCCCCTCGATCAGAACCGGAGTGGCTCGTGCCCACAGTGGGATTCGTCGGCCTCGGAAACATGGGCTCCGGAATGGCCGCCAACCTCGTCAGCCACGGCTTCGACGTCGTGGTGCACGACGTCCGGCGCGAGCCGATCGACCGGCTCCGTGGGCTCGGCGCGCGGGAGGCGTCGAGCCCGGCCGAGCTCGGAGCACGGTCGGACGTCGTGTTCGTCGCGGCGTTCGGAGCGGAGCAGGTCCGCAGCATCTGCCTCGGCGAGCACGGCGACGACGGGTTGCTCGCCGCGCTCTCGCCGGGCGCGATCATCGTCATCCACAGCACCATCTCGACGGCGGTCGTCCGGGACGTCGCCGCCCGCGCCGAGAAGTACCAAATCGACGTCGTCGACGCGGCGATGACCGGTGGCGGGCACCTCGCCGCCGAGGGGGGCCGGCTGACGTTCTTCGTCGGCGGTCGGTCCGAGGCCATCGAGCGCGTCCGTCCGCAGCTGGAGGCGATGGCGTCCCAGATCCTCCCCGTCGGCGCCCTCGGCAACGGGATGCTGGTCAAGGCGATCTCCAACTTCCTGTCCATCGGCAACACGATCCTGGTCAACGAGGCGCTCCAACTCGCCAAGGGATACGACATGGACGTCACGACGGTCCTCTCGATGGTGGACCACGGCAGGGTCGGGGCGAGCTGGGTCTCGGAGAACTGGAGGGACCTGCAACAGCAGGAGCGGACCTACACGACCGAGGGAGGGATGGCGGACATGGCCCGGAAGGACCTGGCGCTCGCCCGCGAGTGCGCCGCACTGCCCGGGGTTCGGCTGAGCACTCTGGACTTCCTCGCCGACGAGGTGACCTCCGGGCTGACCCGCCTGCTGCTGGGCTCGAACACCCCGGACGGCGAGCTGTGACGACGACAGACCCCACGCGGTCCGCCGAGATCCTGGCCGGCTTCGCCACCAGCCACATCAGCGACGCCCTCGACAACCTCGGCATCACCGGGCAGGTGGTGGGCGTCCGTGCTTTCGGTCGAGGGCTCCGCGTCGCAGGTCCGGCGTTCACGGTGCGATTCGTCCCCTGCGAGCCGGGTGAAGGCCCGCTCGGCGACTACATCGACGAGGTCCCGTCGGGCAGTGTGGTCGTCCTCGACAACGCCGGCCGCGAGGTCGGGTCGGTCTGGGGCGGCGTGCTGACCCAGACGGCTCTGGCGCGTGGACTGGCCGGGACGGTCGCGGACGGCATCTGCAGGGACACGGCGAGCGCGGAGGCGGCGGGCTATCCACTGTTCGGGCGGAACGCCTGGATGCGCACCGGCAACGGCCGGGTTAGAGCCGAGGCGAGGGGTGCCACCGTGTCGCTCGGCGGTGTGCGCGTCCGCCCCGGTGACCTCGTGGTCGGGGACGACGACGGTGTGGTGGTCGTTCCCCGGGAACGGGTCGACGAGGTCCTCGGGATCGCTCGGAAGATCCACGATGTCGAGGAGCAGATCGTCGCCGCGGTTTGGGCGGGCAGGACGGTCGCGGAAGCCCGCGAGGAGGTGCAGCGCCCCGGGCTGAAGGGCGCGAGGTCGTGACCCGGCCGGCGGTGCAGCGCATCTCCGACCGGGTGTGCGCCATCAGGACCGGGGAGCTTCCCGCGGACGTGGTGGCGAGGGCGACGGCGTGCATACTCGACCAGATGGGCATCCAGCTGCGAGCGGCGAGCCTGCCCGTCGTGGCACCCGTGCTCGCGCCGGAGTACGACGGTCCGGCGACCACCTACTCCGAGTTCGCCGGAGCCGCCCTCGGCCACAGCTGCGAGTTCGACGACTGCCACTTCGACTGTGGCCACCCGGGTTGCTGCGTCGTCTCGGCCGCGCTGGGTGTGGGTGGGCGTCTGGGCTCCAGCGGCGACGCGGTCCTTCGCGCCGTCGTCGCGGGGTACGAGGCCGAGGTGCTGGCGATCGGGCCGGTCCACGCCGCGCTGATGCGCAACGGCTGGGACGGGACGAAGGTCGGCGGAGTCTTCGGGGCGGCGGCGGCGGCCGCGTCCCTGCTGGGATCGGACGCGGAAGGCGTGGCCAACGCCCTGGCCATCGCTGCGAGTGACGCGTGTGGGACGACGGAGTTCGCCTCGTCCGGAGGCGATGTCAAGTTGCTCCACCCGGCCTCGGCGACGAGAGCCGGGGTGACGGCCGCGGTGCTCGCGCACCGCGGCATGGCGGGACCACGTCGGGCGCTGGAGGGCGAGCGCGGTCTCTATGCCCTGTTCGCGGGTGGGGACGACAACGCGAGCGAGCGGATCTGGTCGGGCGAGTACCACCTGCGAGACGTCATCTTCAGGCTGTATCCGCTGGTGGCACGCCATCACGCCGCCCTCGACGCGGCTGCACGGCTCGTCGCCGACCACGGTGTCCACGGTCAGGACGTCGCCGAGGTCGTCGTCGGTCTGCCTCGCTGGGCGATGGGTCACGCCGATCCCGCCGGGCCGCCGAAGGACGCGGTCGGTGCCCAGGCCAGCCTGCGGTTCAGCATGGCGTTGCTGCTGACGGAGGGACACAACAAGCTGTCCGCGTACCTTGACCCCGCGCGGTGGTCCGATGCCACGCTCGGTGCCCTCGCCGAGAGGGTCACGGCGGTCGGGCGGGACTTCGGCGACCCGGACGCGCGTCTCGGAGCCGAGGTCGAGCTCGTGCTGCGGGACGGGCGGAGGTTGACCCGGTTCGAGCCGACGTTCCGGGGCAATGCCGACAACCCGGCGACGGCCGACGAGATCGAGCGCAAGTACTTCGACCTCGCAGGTGAGGTGGTCGATGAACGGACGGCACGGGCCGTGGCCGACGCGGTGACCGGCCTGCCCTCGGCCTCCGACCTCGGCGGATTGCTCCCGTTGCTTCGGCAGGCCGCTCAGAGCTGAATGACCCTGGTCTCAAGGAACTCCTCGGGTCCCCCGACGCCCAGCTCCTGCCCGACGCAGGTTCGCTTGCGCCCGCCGAGAAGGGGCGACCCGGTTGAAGCGGCCGCCGTCGACGACGACTTGCCGGTGCGGACCTTCCAAGTGAAGGCGACCCCGCTGTCCCGGTCCGCGTCCGTACCACGCCGGCGAGGCCAGTGCCAGGATCGCCTACGCCTTCCGGCTCACCGCCGCCGTCACCGGGCGGGTCGTGCCGCAGAAGCCGCAGAAACCGCGGAATTCCCGTCATCTTTTCGCGGTTTCTGCGGAACGGGGATGAACCTCCCAGCGCGGCGACGGCCGGCGCCCTGGCCCCGAGCGCTGGGGCTGCTCCTCGGGACGGGTGAAGCCGTGGTCCTCCAGCAGCTGCAGGGCCGGGTCGAGGTCGGCGATCTTACGGAACCGCGCGCAGGACAACCTGGTGAAGGCGTCCCGTCGGCTGAAGGTCCGCGGATGAATGCGGGCGATCCAGTCCAGGACGGCATGGGCATCGTCGACGACCGGATCCGCGCCCATCTGGTCGAAGACGGCCAGGGCGTGGCCGAGGAAGTACTGCCCCAGCCTGGCCGCGGACTCCACGTGCCGAGTCGGGACGGGCTCGCCCCAGCCGGTCGGGATCGCTCGCAGAGCCCCGCGGGGGAGCTGCTCGATGCAGCCCGTGGAACGTCGTGTCCTGGAACCCTTGCGTCCGGTCAAGCAGCGGAAATTAGCTCGACTCGTGCCACAGACCGTTCCATGTGTCGGTACCCGACGATCATGGACCAGTGTTTCCGCTGGTCAAGGTATGGAGCGGGCGACGGGAATCGAACCCGCGTAGCTAGTTTGGAAGACTAGGGCTCTACCATTGAGCTACGCCCGCATGACCGGTTTCCCGGCCGCCTCCAGCCTAGCGGACCGCCTCAGCGGGTCGGTCCGCCCCCACCGCAGCTCCCCCAGCTCGACGCCGACGATCATGCGTCGCGACCGGCCGGCGACGCACCGCCTCTATCCGGATGCCCCGATGCGGACGAGCGGGCATACACTGCCGCCGACGGGGTGTGGCGCAGCTTGGTAGCGCACTCGCTTTGGGAGCGAGGGGCCGTGGGTTCAAATCCCGCCACCCCGACCACGACCGGCACACTGTCGTTTCCGTCCACGACATCGGTCTCGTCGCGTTCTAGCGTGGCCCTCGGCGGTACGGCCGAGGACGGGAGACAGCAGGATGCGTGACCTGGTCTACACCGGTTTCATGTCGCTCGACGGTGTCGTGGACTCCCCCGGCGGGCCGGAGGAGGGGCACCGAGCCGGCGGGTGGGTGTTCAAGGACCTCGAGTTCGTCCCGGAGGCGTGGTCGCTCAAGGGCGACGAGCTGGCCGACACGTCGGCGTTGATGTTCGGGCGTCGCAGCTACGAGGCGTTCGGGTCGGTGTGGCCGGGGTCGGAGGACCATGCCGCCTACAAGGAGCTGCCCAAGTACGTGGTGTCGACGTCGATCTCCGACGACGCGCTCGTCGACGGATGGGGTCCGACCACGGTGCTGCGCTCGGTCGAGGACGTGGCCGCGCTGAAGTTCGGTGACGGTGGCGCGATCTTCATCCACGGGAGCGCGGAGCTGGCGCGGAACCTGTCGGACGCCGGCTTGATCGACCGGTACAACCTGCTCGTGTTCCCGGTACTTCTCGGCGCGGGGAAGAGCCTGTTCGGGCGGGCCGACCGCGACAAGCACATGCTCACACTGCGGGAATCGGAGACGTACTCGAACGGGATCCTGAAGCTCGTCTACGAGGTCACGCACTGATCGAGGTCGAGGGCGATCGCGCCGCCGACGCCGGCGCGGAGCTGGCCGACGGTGCGGCCGACGTAGGCACGCAGCGCCCGGGCGAGGTGCGGCTCGTCGAAGTAGTCGAGGTCGGCGACGACGTCGGCCGTCTTGTCGCCTGAGCCGAGCCGTTCGGCCGCCACGCGGGCGCGTTCGATCTGGCGGACGGCGCCACGGGTCAGTCCGGTCGCGGCGCGGAACCGGCGTTCGACGGTGCGCGCCGACACCGCGCGATCGTGGCCGCGGAGGACGTCGGCGACGAGCGGGTCGCGCACGACGGTTCCGGTGCGGACGAGCCGTTCGACGAGGGCCTCGGCGTCGTCGGGGCCAGGCGTCTCCAGGCGGGCGCCGTCGATGCGGAAGGTCCGGGACGTGGTGTCGGGCAGGACGATGCCGCCGTCGACGAGCGCCGCGGTGGGCACCGCGCGCAGTGAGGTGCCGAGGGCGAACTCGATGCCGGTGAAGGTTGCGCCCTCGGGGACCGGGGCGGTGCCGGTACGGGTCTCGGGGCCCGTGACGCCCGCGTACGCGACGCCGGCCTGCTCCCAGAACACGAGTCCCCATCGCACGCCGGCGACCGACGTCATCTCGGTGACCCGCTCGCTGGTGCAGGTCCAGACGCTGTCGACCCACGGCGAGTCGGATCGTCGCGTCTCGAACCGCAGCCCCACCGCGGCAGATTATCCGTCGGCAGGACGGCACTCGACGTCTCGTGCCCCATCCCGTCCACGGCGGCTACCACTGGGTGTGTGTGCTGAATCCGGACCGCATCTGGACGGCGGTGAAGGGCCTCCTCGACGACGCCCACGCTTACGCGGTGCGCCGCCACGAGAACCGCATGCGTCGACGCTGCGCTGACGACGGGCTGACGACCGGAGCCGACCTATGATCGGCCGGTGACGACCTTCATCCTGGTGGCCGGCTCGTTCCACGGCGGATGGTGCTGGCCGCGGACCGCGAAGCTGTTGCGCGACAGGCACCACACGGTGTTCACGCCGTCGCTGACCGGGATGGGCGAGCGGGCGCACCTCACGACGTCGACGGGGATCGGCCTGCAGACCCATGTCGACGACGTCCTCGCGCTGGTCGACGCGGAGGAGCTCAGCGAGGTGGTGCTGGTCGGGCACAGCTACGCGGGCGTGGTGGTGGGCAGTGTGGTCGACCGGCGGCCGGAGGCGTTCCGCCGAGTCGTCTACCTCGACGCACTCGTCCCCGAGGACGGCCGGTCGGTGATCGACCTGCTCGGCCCTGCAGGGGGCTACTTCCTCGACCGGGCCGACGAGGACGCGGGCGTGATCCCGCTCGACGAGGAGTCGCTCGACCGGTGGGGACTGGTCGAGCCGGGCGACCGGGAGTGGGTCCGGCGCCGGGCCAGCCCGCAGCCGCTGGCGACGTTCACCGACAAGGCGTCGATGCGCCGGCCGGCCACCGAGGCGGGCATCCCGGCGACGTACGTCTACGCCACGGTCAAGCCCCGCGTGGACCTGTTCACCGAGATCGCGGCGCGCACCAAGGCCGACCCGGCGTGGAGCTACGTCGAGGTCGAGGGCCCGCACGACTGCATGATCACCCACCCCACCGAGACCGCGGCGGTCCTTGCGGCGCTGTGATCCGCGGCTATCCTCGCCTCGTGCGTTCCACTCGGCTCACCTGGTGGCGGCTGCTCGTCGCAGCCGGATAGGCGCATGTCCGCGGGCTGCTCGAGCAGCCCGTGCCCCCTCCTCGCAGGAGACCGGTCGGCTGCGCGTGCGGCCCCGATCCCGAGGAGACGACCATGGATTCCTACGCCGCCACCGTCGCGCGCATGCCCGCACTGCGCGACGCGATCGCCGCAGCACCGGAGAAGCACCGGGTCCTGACGGGTGAACGGCCGACCGGCCCGCTGCACCTCGGGCACCTGCTGGGCACGATCGTGGAGCGGGTCCGGCTGCAGCGCGCCGGCGTCGAGACCGTCGTGATCCTGGCCGACTACCAGGTGATCACCGACCGCGAGGTCGCGGAGCGTCTGCCCGAGTACGTACGCGGCGCGGTGCTCGACCAGCTCGCCGCCGGGCTCGACCCGCAGGCCACGACGTTCTTCGTGCACTCCGCCGTGCCCGCGCTCAACCAGCTGATGTTGCCGTTCCTGAGCCTCGTCTCGGAGGCGGAGCTGCACCGCAACCCGACGGTCCGCGCCGAGCACGCGCTGTCGGGCCGCGCGCTGTCGGGGCTGATGCTCACCTACCCCGTGCACCAGGCCGCCGACATCCTGTTCTGCAAGGCGGACCTCGTGCCCGTCGGGAAGGACCAGCTCCCCCACGTCGAGCTGACCCGGGTGATCGCGCGCCGCTTCGCCGAGCGCTACGCCCCCGTCTTCCGGGTGCCGGAGCCGATGCTCACCGACGCCCCCGACATCCCCGGCCTCGACGGGCAGAAGATGTCGAAGTCGCGGGGCAACGCGATCGTCCTCGGCATGTCGGCCGACGAGACCGCCGCGCTGATCCGCAAGGCGCGCACCGACAGCGACCGGCGCATCACCGTCGACCCGGACACCCGTCCCGGCGTCTTCGGTCTGTTGTCGACGGCCGCGCTCTGCAGCGGGCGCACACAGGAGGAGATCGCCGACGAGATCGGCGACGGCGGCGCCGGGCTGCTCAAGAAGGTGACGACGGAGGCCGTCAACACCTACCTCGCGCCGCACCGGGCCCGCCGCGCCGAGCTGGCCGCCGAGCCCGACCTCGTCGACGAGATCCTGGAGCGCGGCAACGAACGCGCCGACGCGATCGCCGACGCCACCCTCGACGAGGTCCGGGAGGCGATGGGGATGCGCTACCGAGCGGCAGGCTCCCGGAGGAACGCCGACAGCACGACGGCCACGAGGGGGACGACGGCGAGCACGACCAGTGCGCCGCGGGGGCCGTGCGCCTCCGCGACCAGGCCCAGCAGCGGCAGGAACAGTCCCCCCGCGCTGACCGCCAGGCCGAGCGTGACGCCGGCGGCGGTGCCGGGACGCGTCGGCAGGTAGTCCTGCCCCAGCTTCACCAGGACCGCGAACGGGATGTTGGTGACCAGCCCGACCAGCAACGCGAACGGCAGCGCCACGTACCGGTTGCCGCACAACAGCATCGCGACGAGCGCGGGGATCAGCAGGACGTTGCCGAGCCGGACGGTGCGGACCATGCCGATGCGGTCGGCGATCCGGCCGCCCGCCAGCGTCCCCAGCACCCCTCCACCCAGCTGCAACGTCAGCGCCAGGCCGCCCAGCCAGGGCGTCGAGCCCAGGGTGCGGATCCAGTAGAGCGCGATGAACGTGTTGAGCCCGAACGCCACCGTCGACCGGACGACCTCGACGGCGGTCAGCGTCGCGAACAGGCGCGGCCTGTCGACGCCCGTCGCGCGGACCGACGCCGTCGCCGGCCGGTTCGTCCGGCGCTGGTGACGCAGCAGCACGAATGCCATCAGCACCGCGGGCGGGATGAACAACGCGGTGGCGCCGACGCCGAACGCGTCGAGCGCAGGGGTCGCGAGCGCGGGGGCCACGAAGAAGCCGATGCTGCCGCCCGCCGCGAACCAGCTCATCGCGGTCGCACTGCCCCCGGCGGCGAGGCGGGCGTCGCGACCCGCGGGCGGATGGAACATCGCCACGCCCAGCCCCGAGACCAGCAACGACAGGAACATCAGCGGGTACGAC
Source organism: Pseudonocardia sp. SCN 73-27 (assembly GCA_001725415.1). GTDB lineage: Bacteria > Actinomycetota > Actinomycetes > Mycobacteriales > Pseudonocardiaceae > Pseudonocardia. The sequence continues at coordinate 207,215 of MEGH01000008.1, read as the reverse complement.
GGCACGAGCCCCGCCACGCCCGCGCCGATCCCGGCGAGCGCCAGCCCGAGCGGCGACATCCACGGCATCCGCCGCTTGTCGGCGAGCAGGCCGACGGCGATCTGGGGCAGGGAGCTGCCGAACGTCGCGGCCAGGGCGAGGCCGGACGCGCCGAGGTAGCCGACGTCGCGCTGCAGCACGAGGTACGGGACGGCCGCGGGCACGAGGCCCTGGTAGAAGTCGTCGACGGCGTGGGCGGCGGCCCACAGCCGCATGCGCCGCCACGGCGTTGCCGCGACCGGCGCGATGGTCTCGGAAATGCTCACACGGCGACGATCGCTGCTGCCGGAGCGACGGGCTTCCGATAATCTGCCGTTCGATGTCGCAGATCCGCCACTCACCCCACGCGCCCACCCTGGTCGAGGCACACGAGGCCGGCGACGTCATCGACCGGCACCGCCACGACGACCACCAGCTCATCTACGTCAGCACCGGCGTCCTCGCGATCAGTACCGCCCGCGGCGCCTGGGTGGCGTCCAGCGACCGCGCCGTCTGGGTGCCGGCCGGCATCTGGCACGAGCACCGCTTCTACGGGCAGACCTCCCTGCACTCGCTCGGCTTCCCCCTCGACGACGCCCCGCTGCCCGACGACTCGCCGACCGTCCTGGCCGTCGGCGGGCTGCTGCGCGAGCTGCTCATCGCCTGCACCGAGCCCGACCTGCCCGGACCCGAGGCGGGCCGGTTGCGCGCCGTGCTCGCTGATCGGCTCCGGCGCGCCGTCGTCCAGCCGCTGGTGCTGCCCACGCCCGTCGACGCCCGGCTCGCCGACGCCTGCGCGGTCGTCGAGCAGGACCTGGCGCATCCGCGGTCGCTCGGAGAGCTGGCGCGGGCGGTCGGGACCAGCGAGCGGACGTTGACGCGGCTGTTCCGCACCGGGTTCGGCATGACCTACCCGCAGTGGCGCACCGCGATCCGGGTGTTCCACGCGATGATCCACCTCGCTGAAGGCGCGACCGTCACCGAGACCGCGCACCTGTGCGGCTGGGCGACGCCGAGCGCGTTCGTCGACACCTTCACGCGGACGATGGGCCACACCCCCGGCACCCACCGCTCCGCCGCCGCGGCGGACTGAGCGCAGAGCTCAGTCGAAGAGATCGGGGTCGGTGCGGACGATCTCGTCCCACAGCGGCTGGAAGGAGAACCAGCCGGCATACGGGCTCCCGGTCTGCTCGCGGGTGAAGCGGGCGTTCTCCTCGTCGATGAGCGTCGGGGTGCCTGCGGCTTCGGCCATGAGCTGGGCCTGGGCGTTGCGCTCCATCTGCACGAACCACCAAGCCGCCTCCGCGACGGTGTCGCCGACGGTGAAGATGCCGTGGTTGCGGTGGATCGCGGCTCGCTTGTCCCCCAGGCCCTCGGCCAGCCGCCGGCCGGCTTCCTCGTCGATGACGACCGCACCCGCGCCGTCCGTCACGACGACGTGGTTCTCGAAGAGGGCGCAGGCGTCCTGGGTGATCGGGTCGAGCACCCGGCCCAGCGACGACCAGGCCTTGCCGTGCACGGCGTGCGCGTGGCAGGCGGCGACGACGTCGGGACGGGCCTCGTGGATCGCGGAGTGGATGACGAAGCCCGCGCGGTTGACCGGACGGTTGCCGTGCAGGATGCGGCCCGTGTGGTCGACCCGCAGCAGGTCCGAGGCCCGGACGTGCCGGAACGACATCCCGAAGGGGTTGACCCAGAACGTGTCCGGGTCCTCGGGGTCGCGCGCGGTGATGTGCCCGGCGATGCCCTCGCCGAACCCGAAGCGCCCGAAGATGCGGCACGCCCCGGCGACCTGTTCCTTGCGGTGCCGGCGTTCCTCCGCGCTCGTCGCGAACACCGGGGGCCGGGGCAGCGAGATGCCCTCCTGCCCGGACTCGAACGCCTCCATGGTGTCGGCGGGAGTCGTCTCAGCGGGCGCGGCCATGTCCCGACCGTGCGCCGATCCCCGACCGAAATCAAGAGCGACGTGTGCACCCCTCGTGAGCGGTAATAGTCGCTATAGCGACTATTACCGCTCACAGGGTCTTGCGCACGAAGCGGTAGGCCTCGTCGGCGAGGGTGCGCCAGGTGTCGAGGTCGGTGGCTCGGACGGACACCCACTCCTTCATCGGTGTGCCCTTGTTGGCGTCGAACGGGCCGCCGTCGCCCGCCGCGACGAGCCCGGCGACGCGGTCGCGCGGGAGCTTGAGCACCAGCGTGCCCCGGACCACCATCGCGAAGATCGAGCCGTCGACCTTCAGCGCGTGCGACCCGAACCGGCCCGTCGAGCCCGGGGGCGTGACGCCGGGGCGGGACACGAACTCGTCGACGAGCGTCTCGAACAGCTGCTCCACCGTCTCCACCCGCGAAGCAGACCACGGCACACCGATGAGTTCGCGGCGCCCGGGTCGTCGGTACTCGTGGCGACGAAAGGAGAACACGATGGCACTGCCCCGGATCGCGAGCCGCGACGAGTGGCTGACCGCCCGCAAGGACCTGCTCGTGAAGGAGAAGGAGCTCACCCGCGCCCGCGACGCGCTGAACACGCAGCGCCGCGAGCTGCCGATGGTGGAGATCGAGAAGGACTACCGCTTCACCGGCCCCGAGGGCGAGGTGAGGCTGCTCGACATGTTCGAGGGCCGTCGCCAGCTCATGGTGGGGCACTTCATGTTCGACCCGTCGTGGGAGGACGGCTGCCCCAGCTGCTCGGCGGGTGCCGACGAGATGTCGCAGGGCCTGCTCGACCACCTGGCGACGCGCGACACCTCGCTGGCGTACGTGTCGCGGGCGCCGCTGGCGAAGATCGAGCGCTACAAGGCGAAGAAGGGCTGGACGTTCCGGTGGTACTCGTCGAACGGCAGCGACTTCAACCACGACTTCCATGTGACGCTCGACGAGTCGGTGCTGCCCGCCGAGTACAACTACCGTCCGGCTGCGGAGTACGGCCCGACGTGGACCGGTGACGCGCAGCCGTTCGAGATGCCCGGCCTCAGCTGCTTCCTGCGCGACGGCGACCGCGTCTTCCACACGTACTCGCAGTACGCGCGGGGTGCGGAGTCGACGGGCGGTTCGTACTACTTCCTCGACCTCACCGCGCTCGGCCGCCAGGAGGACTGGGAGAAGCCTGCGGGCCGCGCCGACCATGCGCGGACGAACCAGCCGGACTTCGCCTCCTGAGATCGACCGATGAGTTCCGGGCCCGCACGTCGTTGACACGGACATGAGCGACGACGCCTTCACCGCGCGGATGCAGGAGCACCGCCGCGAGCTGCACGTGCACTGCTACCGGATGCTCGGCTCGTTCGACGAGGCCGAGGACCTGGTGCAGGAGACGTTCCTGCGGGCCTGGAAGGCGCGGGAGTCGTTCGACGAGGCGACGAACCTGCGGGCCTGGCTCTACAAGATCGCGACGAACGCGTGCCTGGACGTGCTGCGCCGCAGGAAGAGGGCGACGCCGAAGTCGGAGAGCCCGGCGGAGGTGACGTGGCTGCAGCCCTACCCGGACGAGCTGCTCGACGCGGTGGCGCCCAGCGCCGAGCGGCCCGACGTCGTCGCGATCGCGCGGGAGACGATCGGGCTGGCGTTCCTCGCGGCGATCCAGCTGCTGCCGGCGCGGCAGCGGGCGGTGCTGGTGCTGCGTGACGTGCTGGAGTGGTCGGCCGCCGAGACCGCGGACCTGCTGGGGATGTCGGTCCCGGCGGCCAACAGCGCGCTGCAGCGTGCGCGGGCGACGCTGCGCGAGCGGCTCCCCGAGGACCACGGGTCGTGGCAGGCGCCGTCGCCGACCGAGGACGAGCGGGCGTTGCTGGATCGGTTCGTCCGTGCGCACACCACGGGCGACCCGGACGAGATGGTGGCGCTCGTGCGTCACGACATCCGCGTCACCATGCCGCCGTACCCGCTGGAGTACAACGGCCTCGACGAGCTGTGGCCGCTGTTCGAGCGGGCGACGTCGGGGACCGACGGCGAGTGGCGGCTGCTGCCCACGGCGGCCAACCGGATGCCGGCAGCGGCGAGCTACCTGCGCGTCACGGGCTCCGACGAGTACGTGCCGTTCAAGCTCGACGTGCTGCGGATCGTCGACGGGAAGATCGCCGAGATCACGACGTTCGGGCCGTCGCACTTCGCCGATCACGGGCTGCCGGCGACGCTGTGACGAGCACTCCGGGCAAGGGCGGCGCGGCGTCGGCGGGGCGGGTGAGGAAGCAGTCGGCGTGGTACCAGCCGGCGGCCTCGTGCCCGCCGGGGTCGAGGCCGCGGGCGGCGACGTCGCGGCAGGCGGCGGCGCGTTCGTCGGCGTCGGCGAACCGGCGCTGCCGGCACGCCGCGGCGGGGATTCGTTCGGTGACCAGCCCGAACCCGTCGAGGACGGCGACGATCGGGCCGTAGTCGAAGACGCGCAGCACGAACGCGACGACGAACATGCGCTCGGGGCGGGCGGCGGCGTCGAGGAGGCGCCGGAACGTCGTCGGGCCGACGTAGCCGATGCCGCCGGTGCACACGATCACGTCGACGCCGGCGAGCGCCGCGGTGAGCGCGGGCGACGGCTCGGTGGTCTCGAGGTCCTCGGCGAACCCGGCGTCGAGCAGCCCGGTCGCGGTGCCGTAGCCGACGGCGGGTGCCGACGCGTCCAGCCCGACGACGTGCGGGCCCGCGGGATGACGGTGTGCGGCGTGGAACGCGGCGTCGTCGGCAACGACCTGCGCCGACGGCAGGCCGGCGCGGGCGGGGTCGGTGTGGCGGGCGACGAGGTCGTCGTAGCCGACGGTCCCGCGCAGCAACGCGGCGTTGATGCCGTAGGAGCAGCACACGTCGAGCACGGTGGCACCCGGACGGGCGTCGAGGACCGCTTCGACGACGGGTTCCGCGTGCCGGGGCACCTGGTAGTCGAGCGGGCCGAGCGTCGTGAAGTAGGCGCGCGGATCGGGGCGCGAGTAGATGTCGGTGAAGTCGGCCTTTCCGGAACCTGGGTCAACCATCGCTGTCCTCCCCCAGCAGGGCTTCCATCTCAGCGACCGCCACGGGCAGCTCCCGGGCGAACGCCTCCATCGCCGCGGCGACCGACCGCGGCGTGCTCAGGTACAGGTCGAACCGGGTGGGCATCAGGGCGTAGCCGACGCCGATGCAGTGCGTGCTCGTCGACCCGAACCCCCAGTACCGCACGTGCGGGGAGGGCACGGAGCTGGTGGAGAGGTGGTCGTCGCGCAGGATGCGCCAGCCCGGCGAGCCGAACAGCGCGGGGGACGCTTCGCCGCGCCGGGTCGCGATCATCTGCAGCTCCCAGAGGTGCTGCTCGGGGGCCTGCCCGGCCCGGCACTCACGGGCGCGGCGGACATGCGCATCGGCGGCGGCGCGCAGGGCGTCGCGACGCACCGGGGCCGGCACCGAAGGGTCGTCCATCGCGGCGGTGAACGCGACGATCTCGGGGGTGACGACGCGCATCGCCTCGGTCCGGCCGTGATGGAAGTGCCTGGTCGCGATCGACTCGTAGGTGGCGCCGACCCGGCCCGTCGCACGCCGGTGCGCGACCTGGAACACCAGCTGCGCGAACGCGTCCGGGGAGATGCCGAGGGTCTTGGCCCGGTCGCTGCCGAAGTCGAGCGAGACGGTGGTCGTCGCGGTGGCAGCGGCGTAGTCGGCGAACGCCTTGGCGGCGTCGGTGACGATGGCGCGCAACGTCTCGTCGAGCACCCAGGGCACGGCCGCGAACTCCGGGACGCCCGCCGCGGCCGGGGCCGGACCGAGGTCGGCCGTCGCCGCCAGGACCGCGTCGAGCAGCGCGATCACCGTCGTGCCGTCGAGGTTGCAGTGCTCGCCGTTGTAGCCGGCGGTGCCGTCGCCGAACACGATCAGCGAGACGGCCGTGTCGAACCAGCGGTTCGCACTGTTCCCGGCCAGCAGCGCGTCGCAGGCCGCGAGCGGCGAGGAGGGGATCTCGTCCTCCAGGCACACGCAGAACAGCGCCGACTCGATCGTCTCCAACGCGGCCGCGTCGGCCGGGTCGTGGTCGCGCAGCCGCGCGCGGGCGCGGGCCCAGTCCGCGCGCGCCATCGTCGTCAACGCGCCGACGCCCTCGCCCTGCACCGCGGCCGCCTGCACGGCGCGCAGCCCCGCGGCGATCTCGGCCCGGGTGTGCGGACGCCCGTCGGGGGCGATCACGTCGAGACAGAACACGTTGCCGCGCAGCAGGACCACGATGTGGCGGGCCCGTGACGGCCCGGGGTGCGCGTCGCTGTAGGGGGTGCGGGCGGAGTCGCGGTCGACACCGGGGATGCGCGTCGAGGAGAACAGATAGCGGTGCTGCACCATCGACAGCGGCCCACCGCGGCCCTGTGCGGGTTCGAGCGACTCGTCGTCGATCCGCGCCTTGTACGCCACGATCCCCTCGACCAGCGCCGCCGCCCGGTCCACCTGCCCGAGCCGCGACCCCTCGAACAGGAAGAAGAAGTTGGCGTTCAGCGCGATCCGGTCGCGGCGGCCCAGGTAGCGGTAGGGCCAGAACGTGTCGAGCCAGCTGTGCACGCCGGGGGTGGCGTCGTAGCGGGCGAGCTCGGCGTGCAGCCGTTCCCCGTCGCCACCCGGGCGGGCGAACCCGGCGACGGCCTCCCGGGTCGCGACGCGCTCGGCCGCGGACAGCAGCGGCGCGCACCAGTCGAGGAAACGGGAGCAGCTGTCGGCCAATGTCGGCAACGGGACGCGGGGCAGGGCGTCCTCGGCCTCGAATGTGCGCACGGTCAGTCCATCAGCGAGTCGACACGGACGCGGTCGGCGTCGGTGTGGGCGGGGGTGACCCGGCCGAACAGCTGCCGGGTGCGCGTGACGGCGCCGACGACGCCGGGCCGCGCGCTGTAGGCGAGGATCGCGGAGTGCCGGGCGTGGGCGCCGCCGACCGTCGTGACCCGGTGCAGTGAATAGCGTCCGGCGAAGATCTGCAGGTCACCGACGCGCAGCGGCAACCGGCGCACGAGGCCGCCGCCGTCACCGTCGAGGACCGCGGTCACAGCGGTGAGGTTCTCGTCGTCGGCCGAGCGGATGCCCGGGCAGTACTCGAACACCCCGCCCGCCTCAGGTTCGCGGGTCACCATGGAGACCGTGAACTCGTTGGTGTCGAAGTGCCACGGGTGCCCGCGGCCGGGGACGACGACGTTGAGCGTCAGCCCGGCGAGCGGGTCGGCGAGCTCGAACACCCGCGGCAGGCCCACGCAGGCGGCGACGAACTCCTGCAGCGCCGTGCTGGTGTAGAGGCGCTGGACGACGGCGTCGGCGGGGACACGATCGCGTGCGACGAAGGCGTTGCCGCGCTCGGTCGTGCGCCGGGCAGGATGGCCGGGCGGCAGGGCAGGGTCCGGGTCGGTGTTGTAGACGTTGACGATCTCGACGTCGTGGTGGGCGGACCCCGCCGCGGCCGCGCCCTCTGCCTCCAGGACGCCGCGGACCTCGGGGCGGACGAACCCCGGGAGCACGCTGCAGCCGTCGGCGGCGAGGTCACGACGGACCCGCGCCACCACCGCGTCGCGGCCCGCACCCGGTATCGCCACCGGGAACCGGTCGGTGTCGACGACGCGCTCGATCATCGGCCGCTGGCTGGGCCCCATCGCTCCTCCGCGCGGGCGCCGACGTCGTCGTCGACAGCCCCGGGCGTCGATGCAACCCGAGTTCGCCGGTGATCGCCCGCCCTGGCGGGCACGCGACCGATCCCGACGCGGGGATCGGCAGGTCAGCGGAGTGCGCGCGCCGCCGTCGGTCCTCGCCCGTCGATCAGGTGAGAACCGGCACCGGCGGAGGGGCCGCGGGTCAGGCGGCGGAGTGGGCCGACGCGGTCGACCCCCCGTCCCAGAGCCACTGCTCGGTCATCTCCTCGCCGCACTCCGGGCACGGCACCAGGAAACCCAGGCCGTCGATCCCGGGCAGCTCGGCCTCGACCTCGCAGCGGACGCACGTCCACCATCCGATCGCGCTCTTTCCGGCATCCATGGCCTCCGATGGTAACCACATCCGTGTAGTTCGCCCGTCCGCCACGCGAAGGACGTGTCGTCGTCGGCGTCCGCTTGCCGTGAAGACCTCCTGGCTGCGACGCTTTTCCGATGGCAGGTACGGACGCCACCGACGCAGCCGACCCCGTCTCCGACCTCATCGAGTCCCAGCTCGCGGACGCCGGCGCGACGTGGACCGTCGGCGTCGGCGGCGCGATCGCCGAGTTCCGACGACGCCCCGCCGAACCCGCGGCGCGCGGCCCGCGCTGCGTCGTCACCGCGCGCGGCGGGGTGCGGCTGGACCGGGCGGCCGGGGTGGAGGTCGTCGCCTACGAGACCCCGTCGGGGCCCGGCCGGCGCTGGGACCACGCCATCTCGTTCTGCCTGCCCGCCGAGGAGGCCCGGCGCGGCAACCGCAGCGTCGTCACCCGCCTCGGGCCCGACGAGGACGCCATCCGCCCTCGCGACCGGGCCGCGATCCTCTACGACCTCGGCCTGGGCATCCCCACCGTCGACGCCTGCGTGCGCACCGCCGACCCGGCCCTGCGCGACCTGCTCGAGGACGCCTGCGGCGAACCGCTCGACTCCGAGACCGTCACGACGCTCGTGCGGCGCAGCCCCCACCGCGTCTTCGTCGGCGCCTGCGGTCGCGTGGAGGTGTTCGCCCACATCGCCCAGCCCGGCACCGACACCCCCGACGGCCCCCACACCCACGTCCGCCCCGAGCTGCTGCGCCCCGAGCACACCCACCCCGGCACCGCCCCGATCAGGCCCGGGCTCGTCACCTGCATGACGCTGCACCCCGTCCACCCGGTCACCAACGCCAACGGGCACGCCGTCGACTTCGACGAGACCCGCCACGCCGCCTTCCAACGGCTGCTCGACGCCTTCGGCGACCCCGTCGCCGGCGCCCACAAGGCCATGACGATCGCCGCCGTCCGCGCCGGCGTCGGCCCCGACCTCACGATGCTGCCGCGCGACCCCGCGTCCCGCGCCGCCGTCGCCGTGACGCTGCGTCAGCTTTTCCACACCGACGGGCCCTCCCCCACCCTCGACGTCTGGAGGGCACGGCATCCGCCGGATGCCGGTCTGCTGCATCCGGACGGCTGAACATCAACGGCGCGTCGCCCCGGCCGCGCCGGTCGCGCTAACGAACAGCATCGCTTCACCGAGTGCATCGGCGGACGGGAAAGCCCAGATCGGACGCTGAATCCGCGGTGCGCTGGTGGTATCGCGGATGGCACGGTCGACCGGCCCGTCCGTGGGTCGGTTGGCGCCCTCCCGCCACGACCCACGGTCCACGCCGGCGTGCCCGCCGGCGTGGACCACCGGGCGACCATGACGGCTGCCGTCACACTTCGTGCACGAGATCCGCGATCGAGTCGACAACGCGCCCCGGCCGGTACGGGAACCGCTCGACGTCGACGGCCTGCGTGATCCCGGTGAGCACCAGCACCGTCTGCATCCCGGCCTCCAGGCCGGCGACGACGTCGGTGTCCATCCGGTCGCCGACCATGACGGTCGTCTCCGAATGGGCCCCGAGCCGGTTGAGGGCAGCCCGCATCATCAGCGGGTTGGGCTTCCCGACGAAGTACGGCTGCACCCCCGTCGCCTTGCTGACCAGCGCCGCCACCGCACCCGTCGCGGGCAGCGGCCCCTCCGCCGACGGGCCGGTCGGGTCGGGGTTGGTCGCGACGAACCGGGCACCGGCGGCGACGAGCCGGATCGCCGTCGTCACCGCCTCGAAGCTGTAGGTGCGCGTCTCCCCCAGCACCACGTAGTCGGGGTCCCGGTCGGTGAGGACGTACCCGATCTCGTGCAGCGCCGTCGTCAGCCCCGCCTCGCCCACGACGAACGCCGTCCCCGCCGGCCGCTGCCCCTCCAGGAACGACGCCGTGGCCAGGGCGGAGGTCCAGATCGCTTCCTCCGGCACGTCGATCCCCGTGCGCAGCAACCGGAACCTCAGGTCGCGCGGCGTATGGATCGAATTGTTCGTCAACACCAGGAACGGGGTGGCGGACTCGCGCAGCCGCGACACGAACGCGTCGGCACCGGGGATCAGCCGACCCTCGTGCATCAGCACGCCGTCCATGTCGGTCATCCACGTCTCGACGGGCCTCGTCTCGGACATCCGCGCAGCGTAGGCCCGATGCCTCCGCCCGGCTGTCCGGGAACGATCGTCCCGTCTCGTCCGTTCCATTCCTAGGATCGGGTAGCCGACGGCGGACCCACGACGAGGAGGGGCTCATGGGCACGGTCGTGACCATCATCATCCTGGTGGCGATCGTCGCCGGCGGGGTCTGGCTCGTGCGGCAGCGTTCCGCGTCGCAGGCCCGTGAGCTCGAGGACGCCAAGGCCGAGGCGCGCCGCTGGGTCGAACGCCTCGGCGGTCAGGTCCTCAACCTCGTCGGTACCGACGAGGCCTCCAAGCAGGCCATGGCCGACGCGTCCGAGCGCTACAACGCCGCCGGCTCGCAGATGGAGCAGGCCCGCACCGCGGCTCAGTGCCGTCAGGTCACCGAGACCGCCTACGAGGGCCTCTACTACGTGCGCGCGGCCCGGACGGCGATGGGCATCGACCCCGGCCCCGAGCTGCCGCCGCTGCCCGGCCAGCTGCGTGCGGGTGCCGTCTCCGAGGACCGTGACGTCGAGGTCGAGGGCCACTCCTACAGCGCCTCGCCGAACCCGTCCGACCGCAACTCCCACTACTACCCTGGCGGCAACGTCGCCGGGCGTCCGGTCCCGGCGGGCTGGTACTCCGAGCCGTGGTGGAAGCCCGCGCTCGTGGCCGGCGCCTGGGGCCTGGGCTCGATGATGCTGTTCAGCGCCATGTTCTCCGGGATGTCCGGGGTCGCCTACGCCGACGGGTACGCCGACGGCATGGCCGCCGACGGCGGCGACTACGGCGACGGGGGTGGCGACGGCGGCGACGTCGGTGGCGACGCCGGCGGCCAGGACTTCGGGGGCGACTTCGGGGGCGGCGGCGACTTCGGCGGTGGCGACTTCGGCGGCGGAGGTTTCGACTTCTGATCTTGGGGCAATCCACCCCTGTCGGCGGCAACATGGCCTCCGACCCCATGCAACCGGACTCGTCCGGATTCCCCGTCGGCCGGCCCGGTGTGTTCGAACCCTGGGCCGGTCGACGATTGTCAGTGCCGGTCCGACTGCATCAGGCCTGGCAGGTCGGGCACCAGAAGAGGTTCCGTGCGGCATGGGTCGCATGGGCGATCGGTGTCCCGCACTGCAGGCACGGCCGGCCCGTCCGCCGGTAGGCGTAGACGGTCTTCGCGCACACCGCGCCCCGGTCCGCAGGTTCCAGCAGCCGCGGGTCGTGCTCGGGCCGCAACGTCTCGATCCTCCCGCGCCGCGCGCCGTCGGCCATGAGGTCGACGAGGTCGGCCCAGATCGCGTCCCACCGCTCCCGGCCCAGATCGCGGCCCGCCGTCTGTGGGTGCACACCCTGGCGGAACAGCACCTCGGCCCGGTACACGTTGCCCACCCCGGCGACGACCGCCTGGTTCATCAGCAACGTCGCGATCGGCGACCGCGACTTCCCGATCCGCGCCCAGGCCCGCTCCGGGTCGACGTCGGCGCGCAGCGGGTCGGCGCCCAGCCGGTCGTGCACCGCGGCGACCTCGCCGTCGGTCAGCAGCTCGCAGATCGCGGGACCGCGCAGGTCGGCGTAGTGCGAGGGACCGAGCAGCCGCATCCGGACCTGGCCCCGCGGCGGTTCCGCGGGAAGCTTCCGGCTCGCGAACCGGCCGTACAGGCCGAGGTGCACGTGCACGACGAGGTCGGGGCCGTAGCGGTGGAACAGGTGCTTGCCGTGCGCGTCGACCGACTCCAGAACCCGCCCGTCGACGAGCTCGGCGTCGGTGGCGAAGCGGCCCTGCGGGCTCGACAGGGCGACCGGTTGCCCGCCGAACCGTCGACGGTGCAGCCGGGCGAGCCGGTGGATCGTGTGGCCCTCGGGCATCCCCCGACCCTGCCCCGCCCGGGCCGTGCGCGCGCGGCGAACCACGACGCCGAGCTCGACGGTGTTCCCGGTCGAGGTCCGATCAGGGGCGGCCGACGGTGGGCTGGCACGTCGGACACCAGAACAGGTTGCGCGCGGCGTGCTCGGCCGTGAGGACCGGCGTCCCGCACACCAGGCACGGCATCCCTTGCCGCCGGTACACGTAGACCTCGCCGCCGTGCCGGTCCTTGCGCCCCGGCTCACCGCGCCGCCGCGGATCGTGCTCCGGCGCGACCGTGTCGATCCGGCCCTTGCGCACCCCGTCGCGCATCAGGGCGACGAGATCGACCCACATCGCGTCCCACGTCGCCCGCGGCAACGCCTTCCCTGGCAGCTGCGGGTCGATGCCGTGCCGGAACAGCAGCTCCGCCCGGTACACGTTCCCCACGCCGGCGACGACCTTCTGGTCCATCAGCAACGTCGCCAACGGCGACGCCGAGCGGCCGATCCGTGTCCACGCCAGATCCGGGTCGGCGTCACGGCGCAGCGGGTCCGGGCCCAGCCTCGACCGCAGCGCGCGCACCTCGGCGTCGGTGATCAGCTCGCACGCCGTCGGGCCCCGCAGGTCGGCCCAGTGCGTGGTGCCGACGATCCGCATCCGCACCTGCCCGCGCGGCTCCGGTGGCGCGCCACCCGGCTCGGGCAGCTCCGTCTCGTCGAACGTGCCGTACAGACCGAGGTGCACGTGCACGACCCGGTCGCGGCCGTAGCGGTGGAACAGGTGTTTGCCGTGCGCGTCGGCCTTGGTGAGGACGGCGCCGTCGAGCAGCGCCGCAGACGCCTCGAACCGCCCCTGCGGGCTGCTCACCCGCACCGGCGCGCGCCCGAACAGCCGTCCGTGCCGCCGCGCCAGCCGGTGCAGCGTGTGGCCCTCTGGCACGGGTCAGGCGCTCGGCAGCGGCGGGTAGTCGTGGTCGGACTCGAACTCGGCCAGGATGTCGATGCGGCGCTGGTGGCGCGGCTCGTTCGAGAACGGGGTGTTCACGAACGCGTCGACGATCGCCTTCGCCTCGTCCTCGGTGTGCATCCGGGCGCCGATGCCGACGACGTGCGCGTCGTTGTGCTCCCGCGCCAGCGTCGCCGTCTCGACGTTCCAGGCCAGTGCCGCACGGCAGCCCGGAACCTTGTTGGCCGAGATCTGCTCGCCGTTGCCCGAACCGCCGAGCACGACGCCCAGCGAGCCCTCGTCGGCGACGACGCGGCGGCCCGTCTCCAAGCAGAACGCCGGGTAGTCGTCCTGCGCGTCGTAGGCCAGGGCCCCGACGTCGACGACTTCGTGACCGGCACCCGACAGGTGCTCGATCAGCACGGCCTTGAGCTCGAAACCGGCATGGTCAGATCCGAGATACACGCGCACGGGGAGAATCCTGCCCCATGGTGGAGGTCGCGGGGGTCGACGGGGCGCCGGGTGGCTGGGTGGTCGCCCGCGTGCGCCCGGGGGCGGTCCGCTGGGACGTGGTGCCCGACGCCGCGGCCGTCCTGGACGTGACGGCCGGGTGCGCGGCCGTGGGCGTCGACATCCCGCTCGGCGTGCACGCCACCGCCGGACGCCGGGAGTGTGACGACGCCACAGCGCGCCGCCTCGGGAAGGCCCGCTCATCCGTGTTCCCGGCGCCGCCGCGGGAGGTCCTCACCGCGCCCGACCACCCGACGGCGTGCGAGCGCGCACGGGTGGTGACGGGCAAGGCGATCAGCCTGCAGACCTTCCACATCGCGCCGCGCATCCTCGACTGGGACGCCGTCACCGACCGGCCCGCGCACGTCGTCGAGGTGCATCCGGAGCTGTCCCTGCGCACGCTCGCCCCCGACGTCGCGTTCACGTCGAAGAAGACCGCACGCGGTGCGGGACAACGCATCGCGGCGCTCGCGCGCTGGGTCGACCCGGCCCTCGCGCTGGCCGATCTCCCGACCGGCGCCCGCCTCGACGACATCCTCGACGCCCTCGCCGCCGCCTGGTCGGCCCAACGATGGGCGCGCGGGGAGGCCGACGTCCTCGGCCCGGAACACGACGACCGCGGCCGCCCGATGTTCGTGGCGGTCTGACCAGAGCATGTGAGCGGTGATGGTCGCCAGGGCGACCATCACCGCTCACGACTCACTCCTTGCGGCCGCCGCCCAGCAGCCCGCCGAGCAGGTCGCCCAGGCCACCGCCGAGCGCGCCGCCACCGGCCTGGCCGCCGCCCCCGCCGAGGAGACCACCGAGCAGGTCGCCCAGCCCGCCGCCCGCCGCCGCACCGCCCGCGGCCGCGCCGCCCCCCATCTTCTTGGCCAGATAGGACATGACGATCGGCGCCAGCAACGGCAGCAGCTTGCCGATCAGCCCGCTGCCCCCGGCGCCACCCAACGACAGCTGGTTGATCACCTGGTCCTGGTTCGCGCCGAACACGTGGCCGACGATCTTCTGACCGTCGTTCGTGTCGACATCGTTCAGGTTCACCCCGCCGTCGATCAGGGAGCTGCTGTGCTGATCGACGGCCTGTGCGAACGACGACGCGCCACCCGGATCGTCGGTGTTGGCCTGGATTCCGCCCAACAGCGCGGGCAGCGCCTGCCGCGTCGCCTGCTCGGCCGTGGCCTCGTCGGTGCCCAGCTGGGCTGCGAGGTCGCTCAAGGGGATCTGCGACAGGATCTCGTCCACCGGACTCATGGCCGGAGCGTAGCGCCGAACCCGCGTCCGAAGCAGACACTCCGCGTAGCCCGTCCTCCCACGCGGTCCCGCGATCTCGTCACCCGGACGAGGGCCTATCGCGCCCGATGTGGGTGGTGCGACTCCGAGAAGTGACCACGCGCGCCCGAATGGGGATACGGTCCCACAGACAACACAAACACCACCCGTCACACCCCGGGAGGTCCGCACAGGCGCTCCACATGCGAGACGGGACGGTTCCGCCAAGAACCGCCCCGTCGTCACGTCGCACCGCCGACAGGGTCGCACCCCTGACGACGACAGCGCCCCGGACGAACCGGGGCTTCTCCCCTCCTGCCACAAAGGGGCCTTGCCATGCTCACCATAGACCGCGGGCCGCACCGTGCCCGGCCGACCGTCCCTGTCCCCACCGCGTGTCCCGCGAAGGTGACCCGATGGGCCTGACCGTCCTCGCCGCCGCCACCGCCACCGCCCTGGTGACGGCCGGCCTCGCCCCCGCGGTCACCACCACCTCTGTGGACCCCGCGGCCTGCCCCACCCCCGCCGCCGTCACCGCGCCCGCCTGCGCGGGCGGCTCCTCAGCCGGCGCCGGGAGCGCCACCGTCCCCGGCGCCGCCGCCTGCCCCGGCACCGCGATCGTCACGAAGCGGCCGTTCTTCCAGAAGGCCGACTGGCTCTGGGACCCGATCCCCGACGGCGCGAAGCTCGACCCCCAGTCGTCGGCGATGGCCGAGGAGCTGTCCTCCGGCGACCACATCCTCAACACCGGCGACTTCGGCGTCGCCCTCGTCGACCCCGACGACATCCCCGACGACGCACCCCGCTCCACCGTCCCCGTGTCGGAGAACTGGGGACCCGACCCGCTCGCCGGCCTGCAGGTGCCCGTGCCGCCCGACCTGAAGATCCCGCCGGGCTCCGACGGACACGTCGCGATCGCCGACGAGAAGTCCAACACCGTCGTCAACCTCTGGGTCACCCAGAAGTCCGGCAACGGGCTGCGCGCCAACTGGGGCGCCGCCGTCCCCTTCGACGGCGACGGCCGCGAGCACAACGGCTCCTCCACCGGCGCCGGCATCGCACGCTACGCCTCGGTCGTCCGCGCCGAGGAGATCGCCGACGGGCACATCCCGCACGCGTTGTTCTTCTCGACGAACGTCGTCAAGCCCAAGGAGGTCCGTTACCCGGCGACGAAGACCGACGGCTCCAACATGGACGGTGCAGGCTCCCCGATCCCCGAGGGCGCCCGCGTCCAGCTCGACCCGAGCGTCGACGTCGACGCCATCCCCGGCATCAGCGCCGGGGAGAAGACCATTGCCACGGCACTGCAGACCTACGGCGCCTACGTCGGCGACAACGGCGGCGCGCGGATGGCGTTCATCGCGGAGTACGCGCCGGACTCCGACGCCTACGAGAAGGCCGGGCTGTCCGGTGACTACGTCGGCCTCAAGTCGATCCCGTGGAACAAGCTGCGGGTCCTGTCCGACTGGAGCGGAGGCACGCAGCCGACCCCGGCCGACCCGGACTCGTCCTCCTCCACGTCCTCCTCGTCCGACGACGACTCCGCCGACACCGAGCAGATCCCGCCGACAACCCCTGCCGCACCTGCGGACTGTGTCCCGGGCGGCGGCGCGGCCGTCGTCCCGGGTGCTCCGGCAGTGCCGGGTACGCCGGCTGTTCCGCCGACCGCTCCGCTGGTCCCCCGGACCGCGGGGGTCGTTCCGCAAGCGCCGCCGGTCGTGCCGCAGACCGCGCCCGTGGTGCCGACGACCACCGCTCCCGTCGTGCCCGCGAGCCCCGGTGAGGTGCCGGTGGGCTGAGCCCCTCCCGCAGCGCCAACGGCCCTTTCCTGCAGCTCGATTGCGGGAGAGGGCCGTTCGGCCAGGTGGGTCGGCGGTGCCGGGGGCTCATCCCGGTCGGGTCGTGATCGCCGAACGCGGGACATGAACGTCGCGCATGTCCCGCAAGCGCCCGGCGCCCTCCTGTGCTCCCGCCGCTCCGGGACACGAGCGTCACCTCCGTCGCCCAGGTCCCGGGTCGACGATCACCCCCGAGAGCCACGCCGGGAGCCCCGGCAGACTGGGGCGGTGGCGGACCGGTGGGTGGAGGTCGGGGACGGGGTGCTGGCCCGGCGGCACAAGGAGCTGGACCTCACCACCGGGTTGGTGGTCGGCGGGGAGCGGGCGCTGGTCGTCGACACCGCCGGCGACTCGGCGCAAGGCTCCCGGCTGTACGCGGCGGTCCGGGAGGTGACGAGGCTGCCGCTGGTCGTCGCGGTCACGCATGCGCACTTCGACCACTGTTTCGGGACGGGCTCGTTCCCGCCCTGCGCCGTGCACGCGCACCCGAGGTGCCGGGCGTCGATCGTCGAGACCGCCGCAGCGCAGCGCGAGGAGTGGACCCTGTACTACCGGGACCGTGGCGACGACGCGACGGCCGACGCCCTGGCCGCGACCGACCCACCGCTGCCGGAGCCGACCGTCGAGCCGCAGCTGCAGGTCGACCTCGGCGGCCGCACCGTGACGTTGCTGCACCCGGGGCGCGGACACACCGACCACGACGTCGTCGCCGTCGCGGGGGACGTGGTGTTCGCGGGCGATCTCGTCGAGCAGGGCGCTCCCCCGGACTTCGCGGACGCGGCGGTCGCGGACTGGCCGGCGACGGTCACCCGGTTGCTCGGGCTCGGGGCGTCGACGTTCGTGGCGGGCCACGGCGACCCGATGTCGCGCGAGGACGTGGAGGCGCAGCGCGACGGCCTGGCGGAGGTCGCCGCGCTGTACGAGGCGGTGGGACGCGGAGACCTCGACCCCGCAGGAGCGCAGGCACGCTCCCCGTTCCCGAACGTCCCCTGGCCGGCCTGAACCCGCGCCGTCGGACCCGGGCGTGTCACCAGCGCACGCGGACGGCGCTCATCACACGTTGGACCACCACGTGCCGGACCCCGGCCCGGCAGCGGGCCGAACGGTTCGGCCCGCCCGACGGGGTCGTGAGGCCGAACGGCGCAACCGACACGCCGCCGCGCTACGACGCGCGGGCGGAGGTGACGTCTCGGACATGTGTTCGTCACAGCGGACCCCTACGGTCTGGGCGATGAGCGACCTGCCTCAGATCGGCGTCGAGGAGGAGTTCCACGTCGTCGACCTGGAGACCCGCCGTGCCGCACCGGAGGTCGACGCGCTGCTGGGCAAGCTGGCCGGCGACGAGTTCGCGCCGGAGCTGCAACGCTCCCTCGTCGAAACGAACACGCCGCCGTGCCGGACGCTCGACGAGCTGCGCGAGCACGTGCAGCGGCTGCGGGGGACCTTGGAGAAGGTGGCGCACCCGCTGGGGCTGGGGGTGGTCGCCTCGGGGACGGTGCCGCTGGTCGAGCTGTCGGGGACCGACATCTCGGCGGGCGCCCGGTACGAGCGGATGCAGCACGAGTACCAGATGCTCGTGCGCGAGCAGCACATCTGCGGGGCGCAGGTGCACGTCGACGTGCCGGACCGGGACACGGCGGTACAGGTGGTGCGCCGGGTCGCGCCGCACCTGCCGGTGCTGCTGGCGATCTCGGCGAGCTCGCCGTACTGGCGGGGCGAGGACACGGGGTATGCGAGCTACCGGTCGATGGTGTGGTCGCGGTGGCCGACGGCGGGCCCGCCGGGCGACGTGGAGACGGCCGACGACTACGACCGGATGGTCGAGGACCTGATCGCGTCGGGGACGATCAGCGACCCGGGGATGGTCTACTTCGACATCCGGCCCAGCGCCCACCTGCCGACGGTGGAGCTGCGGGTGTGCGACGCCTGCCCGGACGTCGACGACGTGGTGCTGATCGCGGGCCTCTTCCGGGCGTTGGTGGCGCGGGCGAGCGAGGAGGCGCGGGCAGGGCTGCCGTTGCCTGCGGCGCGCCACGAGCTGTTGCGGTCGGCGAACTGGCGGGCGGCGCGGTCGGGTCTGGAGGGTGACCTGGTCGAGCTGGTGGGTCCGGCGCTGGTGTCGCCGGCGTTGCTGGTGGGGCAGCTGGTCGACTCGTTGCGCGGGCACCTGGAGGCGGCGGGCGACTGGGAGCAGGTGCTGGAGCTGTCGCGCCAGACATTGGCGCGGGGCAGCGCGGCGGCGCGGCAGCGGCGCGCGTTCGGGTCGCGCGGGGAGCTGGTCGACGTCGTCGACGGCCTGGTGGAGACGACGCAGGGCCGGACGCCGACAGGGGTCGCGGTCCCGGTGGCGCCTCCCCCGCCCGCGCTGCTGGGCGGGTACCGGCCGTCGGCGTTCGACGAGGCGGTGTCGGAGCGCGGGCAGGTGTTGCCGCACTACGGCTTCATGTTCCGGGTGCTGGACCGGTTGGGGCCGCGCGGGATGACGGCGGCGGAGTCGGCGTTGCGGACGGAGCAGCGGGCGCGCGGGGTGACGTTCCGCGTGGGCGACGAGCCGGACCGGCTGTTCCCGCTGGATCTGGTGCCGCGCATCGTGACGGCCGAGGACTGGTCGGTGCTGTCGGCGGGGCTGGCGCAGCGGGTGCGGGCGTTGGAGCGGTTCGTGCGCGACGTGTACGGGCCGCGGGAGATCGTGGCGGACGGGGTGGTGCCGGCGCGGGTGGTCGACGGGGCGCCGGGGCGCAGCCGGACGGGTGCGTTGATGCCGGCGGACGCGGTGCGCATCAGCGTCGCGGGGATCGACCTGGTGCGGGACAGGGCGGACCGCTGGTTCGTGCTGGAGGACAACCTGCGGGTGCCGTCGGGGATCGGGTTCTCGATCATCTCGCGGCGGCTGGTGCGCAGCGTGTTGCCGGACCTGGAGCCGCCGGCGGGTGTGGTCGGGGTGGACGACGTGCCGCGGATGCTGAAGGCGGCGTTGCTGTCGGCGGTGGCCGACCCGGTCGCGGCGGGTGCCGACGAGGTGGCGCTGCTGTCGTCGGGTCCGGTGGATCCGGCGTGGTTCGAGCACACGTTGCTGGCCGACCGGATGGGTGTGCCGGTGGTGACGCCGCGGGACCTGCAGGTGACCCGGGAGGGTGTGTTCGCGGTGGGTCCGGGTGGGCGGCGCCGGTTGTCGGCGCTGTACCGCCGCCTCGACGAGCAGGATCTGCTGGACGCGACGGGTGCCGACGAGCGTCCGATCGGGCGGGCGCTGCTGCGTGCGGCGGCGTCGGGGACGGTGCGGCTGTGCAACGCGCCCGGCAACGGTGTCGCCGACGACAAGCTCGTCTACGCATACGTGCCGGCGATGATCGACTACTACCTGGGCGAGACGCCGTTGCTGGACAACGTGCCGACGTACTCGTGCGCGGACCCGCGGCAGCGGGCGGAGGTGCTCGACCGGCTGGGAGAGCTCGTCGTGAAGCCGGTGGACGGCTACGGCGGGCAGGGCATCGTGATCGGGCCGGACGCGACGCGGGCGGAGCTGGCGGACGCGGCGGCGGCGATCCGGGCCCGTCCGGATGGCTGGGTCGCCCAGGAGCTGGTCCAGCTGTCGACGCATCCGACGTTCACGGGCTCGGCGCTGCAGCCGCGGGCCGTCGACCTGCGGGTCTTCGCGTTCCAGTCGCGGGTGGGCGACCGTACGCGCGTCGACGTGGCGCCGGCGGCGCTGTCGCGGGTTGCGCCGGCGGGCAGCCTCGTCGTCAACTCGTCGCGGGGTGGCGGCGCGAAGGACACCTGGGTACTGCGGTAGGCACGAGGTAAGGGGACGGGCATGTGCGGGATCGCCGGCGAGATCCGGTTCGACGGCGCGGGCGCGGACGTCACAGCCGTCGCCCGGATCACCGACGCGCTGGCCCGCCGCGGGCCCGACGGGCACGGGGTGCACGCGGCGGGGCCGGTCGCGCTGGGGCACCGGCGGCTGAAGATCATCGACCTGTCGGAGCGGGGCGCGCAGCCGATGGTCGACCCCGAGCTGGGGCTGGCCGCGGTGTTCAACGGCTGCATCTACAACTTCCGGGAGCTGCGGGAGGAGCTGCAGGGGCACGGCTACCGGTTCTTCTCCGACTCCGACACCGAGACGCTGCTCAAGGCCTACCACCGCTGGGGCGACACGTGCGTCGACCACTTCTACGGGATGTTCGCGTTCGCCGTGCACGAGCGTGACTCGGGCACGGTGGTGCTGGGCCGTGACCGGCTCGGCATCAAACCGCTGTACACCGCGGAGCGGCCGGGGCGGGTGCGGTTCGCGTCGTCGCTGCCGGCGCTGCTGGCGGGCGGGGACGTCGACACCTCGGTTGATCCTGTTGCGCTGCACCACTACATGACGTTCCACTCGGTCGTCCCGGCGCCGCGCACGATCCTCGCGGGCATCCGCAAGCTGCCGCCGGCGACGGTGCGCACGATCCTGGCCGACGGCACGACGACCGACCGCGAGTACTGGTCGCCACGCCACGAACGCCGCCATTCGGACGCCGGGATGTCCGCCGCCGACTGGCGTGACGCGATCCTGTCCTCGCTGCGGACGGCGGTGCGGCGGCGGATGGTCGCCGACGTGCCGGTCGGGGTGCTGCTCTCGGGCGGGCTGGACTCGTCGCTGATCGTCGGGCTGCTCGCGCAGGAAGGCCAGACCGGGCTGAAGACGTTCAGCGTCGGCTTCCACGCCGCGGGCGGCGAGGCCGGCGACGAGTTCCGGTACTCCGACCGCGTCGTCGACGAGTTCGGCACCGACCACCGGAAGATCCTCGTCGACCCCGCCCGGATGCTCCCGGCGGTCGACCACACGATCGCGGCCATGGCCGAGCCCATGGTCAGCCACGACTGTGTCGCGTTCCACCTGTTGTCGGAGGAGGTCGCGAAGAGCGTCACCGTCGTGCAGTCGGGGCAGGGTGCCGACGAGGTGCTCGCCGGCTACAACTGGTACCCGCCGCTGGCCGGAGTGCCGCGGGAGCGGGCCGTCGACGAGTACACCCGCGTGTTCACCGACCGCCCGCACGCCGACCTGGCGTCGATCCTCGAGCCGGAGTGGCTGCTCGACCACGACCCGAGCCGGGAGTTCGTCGCCGAGCACTTCGCCCGCGACGGCGCCACCGACACCCTCGACGCCGCGCTGCGCCTCGACAGCACGGTGATGCTCGTCGACGACCCGGTGAAACGCGTCGACAACATGACGATGGCGTGGGGGCTGGAGGCGCGGGTGCCGTTCCTGGACCACGAGTTCGTCGAGCTGGCCGCGGCGTGCCCGCCGGAGCTCAAGCTCGCCCACGGCGGCAAGGGCGTGCTCAAGGAGGCGGCGCGCGGGGTGGTCCCGGACGCGGTGATCGACAGGCCGAAGGGATACTTCCCGGTACCGGCCATCAGACACCTCGAGGGGCCGTTCCTGGAGCGGGTCCGCGACGCCGTCACAGACCCGGTGGCGAAGGCGCGGGGCCTGGTCCGGGGCGACTGGCTCGAGGCCATGCTGGCCGACCCGAACACACAGCGCACCAACCTGGGTTCCAACGCGTTGTGGCAGGTGGCGCTGCTGGAGATGTGGCTGCAGGAGAGGGGGGTGTAGATGACGTTGGCGGATCGTCGCCTGGAGCGTCTCGTGGCCGACACCGGACCGGCCGGGGACGTGCTGCGTGCCGCCTCGTACCGGGCACCCCGTCCGGGTCCCGACGGCCGGTCGCTGGCCTGGATCTCCGACCGCGACGGGCGGCCCCGGCTCTACGTCGGCGAGCTCGACGCCGGGGCGGTCGTCGAGCCGCACGGGTTCGTCCCCACCGATCTCGACGACCCCGCCCTGCCGCCCGCAGACGTCGACGGTGTCGCCTGGTCCCCCGACGGCTCGTGGCTGGCCTGCCAGCTCGCGCCCGGCGGCGGTGAGCGCACCCGCGTGCTGCTGGTCTCCCCCGACGGCGCCCGCCGCCACGAGATCGCGCCCGGCGCGGCCGCGGTGGTGCTGGGGTCGTGGTCGCCGAGCGGGTCGCACCTGGGCGTCACGATCTACGGGGAGGGCCGCGGCGAGGGCCAGGCGTGTCTGGTCGACCTGCGCGACGGCACGTCGACGGTCCTCGCGTCCGGGCCTGCCGCGGTGGTGTGCGCGGTGTCGGGCGACGGGCACCGCGTCGTGGTGCGCCACGGCCGCCGCGGCGACCGCCACCTGGAGCTGGTCGACCTGCGCACCGGGGTGCGCGTCGAGCTCGTCCCCGGTGGCGCGACGGTCGCCGACGCCCGCTTCGGCGTCACCGGCGGCATGGTCTACCTGCACACCGACGCCGGCCGTGACCGTCCGGCGCTGCTCGCGGTGCCGTTGAACGCGGGCCGGCCGGGGATCGCGTCGCCGGTGGCCGAGCGCTCGCACGACGACCTCGATGTCGTCGCCCTCGACCCGGCCGGGGCCCGCGCGGTCCTGGTGTGGAACGTCGACGGCCGCAGCGAGGCCGAGATGCTCGACCTGCGCAGCGGCATGCTGTCGCCGCTGCCCGACGCGGCGGGCGACGTCGTCACCGATGCGGCGTTCACCCGCGACGGTGGGGGGCTGCTGCTTGCCGGCGAGGGTCCGACGGTCGCGCCGCACCTGTCGCTGGTGCCGCTGGTCGACGGGCTGCCCGGCCCCGAGGCGGACGCGGTCCTCCCCCCGGCACCCGACGACGAGGACGACGCGCCCGACCTGCTGGTCACGCCGACGCTGCACGAGTTCCGCGCCGACGACGGCCTCACCCTCACCGGCTGGCTCTTCCGCCCGCGCGGCACCCTGGGCGCGACGCCGACACTGGTGTGGCTGCACGGTGGCCCCGAGGCGCAGGAGCGACCCGTCTTCCAGCCGCTGTTCCAGGCCCTGGCCGCGGCCGGGATCGCGGTGTTCGCGCCCAACGTGCGCGGCTCCGCCGGGTTCGGGCGGGCCTTCTCCCGTGCCGACGACGTCGACCTGCGCTTCGCCGCGATCGACGACGTGCGCGCCGTCGTCGACTTCCTGTCACGCTCCGGGCTGGCCGATCCCGCCCGGATCGGCGTCGCCGGGCGATCCTACGGCGGCTATCTGACCCTGGCCGCGCTGGTGCGCTACCCGGACCTGTTCCGTGTGGGTGTCGACGTGTGCGGCATGGCCGACCTCGAGACGTTCTACGCCCGGACCGAGCCGTGGATCGCCGAGGCCGCGACGACCAAGTACGGCGACCCGCGCACCGACGCCGAGCTGCTGCGGCGGCTCTCACCCATCCACCTCATCGACCGGCTCACCGCGCCGCTGCTGGTGGTGCACGGCCGCCACGACACCAACGTCCCGGTGTGCGAGCCGGAGCAGGTCGTCGCGGCGCTGCGCGAGCGCGGTGTCCCGTACTCCTACCTGTTCTTCGACGACGAGGGCCACGAGGTGCACGACCTGGTCAACCGCGCGGTGTTCGTGCGCGAGGTCGTGAACTGGGTGGGCGGGCACCTGTCCGAGGCGAGTACCCGGACAGCCTGACCGGGTGGGCCGCCCCCGCTCAGCCGGTCTTGGTGAACGACTCGATCTTCTGCGAGCCCGGCCCGCCGGACACCTCGAACCGGTAGGGCTCGCGGGTCGTCGTGCCGTCGGGGCGCAGGAACACGATCGTCGCCGTCACGGTGTCGGCGTCGACGGCCCGCAGCGTCTCGGCCCACACCTTGCTCAGGCCGGAGTAGAACGCCTTGAACCGGTCGTACCCACCGGATGCGGCCTGGGCGTCCGGGCCGAGCAGGTTCCAGGCGCCGTCGACGTTGCCGGGCAGCATCCCGTAGTACTGCTGCACGAACTCGACCGACGCCATCCCGGAGCCCGGGGTGGTCGGGGTCGTCGTCGGCGGCGGGGGCGGCGTCGTGGTGGGCGCGGCGCCGCTCGGCGGGGCGGCCGACACCGTCGACGTGCCGCCCAGCGCGCCGGGCTCCTGCGGGCTGCCCGACGAGCGGACCAGCCCGATGATCACGCCCGCGGCGACGACGAGGACCGCCAGCACGGCGACGACGGCGACGACCAGCGGGCGACGGCGACGCCCGCCGGCGTCCTCCGGGCCACCGCTCGGCGGCACGGCCGGGGCGGCCAGGGGCACGGGCGACGGGGCGGTCAACGTCGGCGTCGCGGCGGGTGGGGTGACCGCCGGGGCGACCAACGCGGTGGCCGGGCGGGTGGCCTCGGGGTCGGCGTCCTCGCCGACGGCGAACGCGGTGCCCGCGGGCAACCCCGAGGGCTCACGCCCGGCGGCGACGGCGGCGAGCGCAGCCCGCGCCTGCCCGGCGGTGGGCCGGTTCGCGGGGTCGGGCGCCAGCAGCGTCGACAGCACCGGGGCGAGCTCGCCCGCCGACGAGGGCGGGTTCACCGCACCCGTGGCGACCTTGTGCAGCAACGCGTAGGCGTTGTCGTCGAGGCCGAACGGGGGCAGCCCCTCGACGGCGGTGTAGATCGTGGCGCCGAGCGCGAACACGTCGGACGCCGGCGTCGGCTGGCCGCCACGCGCGATCTCCGGCGCCAGGAACGCCGGGGTGCCCGCGATCATGCCGGTGCGGGTGAGCTGCACGTCGTCCACCGCGCGGGAGACGCCGAAGTCGGTGATCTTGGCGGTGCCGTTCTCGGCGATGAGCACGTTGCCGGGCTTCACGTCGCGGTGCACGACGCCCGCCGCGTGCGCGGCCGCCAGCCCGTCGGCCACCTGCTCCCCGACCGCCGCGGCCTCCCGCGGCGCCATCGGGCCCTTCTCGGCCAGGACCGCCGCGAACGACCGCGACGGCAGGTACTCCATGACGAGCCACGGCCGGTCGTCGTGCACCACGACGTCGAACATGCTGATGACGTGCGCGTGCTGCAGCCGTGCGCCGATCCGGCCCTCGCGCAGGATCCGCTGCCGGGACTCCTCGAGGGTGTCCTCCTCGCCGGGCGAGGCGGCGGCGAGCAGCTCCTTGAGCGCGACCGTGCGGTTGAGCAGCTCGTCGGTGCCGCGCCACACCGCGCCCATCGCTCCGGCGGCGATGCGCTCGTCGAGCCGATACCGGTTCCCGATCCGCCGGACCGTGGAGTTCTCGGGGCGGATATCGGACTCGGGCGGGCTCATCGAACTCCAGCGTGGAGGGTCGCGGTTCGGCTTCCGACGATCCTATCGAGCGACGCCGGGCCGTCCGGGCGGGGATGCACCCCGTCCGGTTCGGCCCGGTTCGTCACCCTCAGCGACGCGGTCGGTCACCCTGTCAGCGCTGGATGGCCTTGGTCTCCAGGAACTCCTCCAGCCCGTAACGGCCCAGCTCGCGGCCGTTGCCCGACTGCTTGTAGCCACCGAAGGGCGCCATGATGTTGAAGGCGCCGCCATTGACGTCGATCTGCCCGGCCCGGATCCGGCGGGCCACCGCGAGCGCGTGGTCGTCCTCGCCGAACACCGCACCCGCGAGGCCGTACACGGTGTCGTTCGCGATCGCGACGGCCTGCTCCTCGTCGCGGTACGGGATCACCGACAGCACCGGGCCGAAGATCTCCTCGCGGGCGATGACAGCGTCGGGGGCGACGTCGGCGAACACGGTCGGCCGCACGTAGGCGCCGGACTCCATCCCCTCGACCTGCCCGGCGCCGCCGAACACGACGCGCGCGCCGTCGGCGATGCCGCGCTCGATGTAGCCGTGCACCCGCTGCCGCTGGGACTCCGACGACATCGGGCCGATCCGGGTGGTCTCCTCGGCCGGGTCGCCGACGGTGTACTTCGCCGCCGCAGCCTCGACCATCTCCAGGATCTCGTCCTGCTTGTCGGCGGGGACGAGCATCCGCGTCCACGCCGTGCACGTCTGGCCGCCGTTGATCCAGGCGTTGCCCATGCCGAGCTTCACGGCCTTGCTCAGGTCGGCGTCGGGGAGGATCACGTTGGCGGACTTGCCGCCCAGCTCCAGCGCGACCCGCTTCACCGTCTCCGAGGCGACGACCGAAACCCGCTTGCCCGCCCGCGTCGAGCCGGTGAACGACACCATGTCGACGTCGGGGTGCGCAGCGATCGCCTCGCCGACGACCGGCCCGGTGCCGTGCACGATGTTGAACGCCCCCGCGGGCAGGCCCGCCTCCGCGGCGACCTCCGCCAGCAGCTGCGCCGTGAGCGGGGCGATCTCCGTCGGCTTGAGGACGACGGTGTTGCCCGCCAGCAGCGCCGGCGCGACCTTCGCGACGATCTGGTGCAGGGGGTAGTTCCAGGGCGTGATCGCCCCGACCACACCGATCGGCTCCTTCACGACGAGGGAGTTGCCGATCTCCTCCTGCCACGGGAAGTCGGCGGCGAGCTTCGCGAACCCGCGCGACGACCCGACCGGCATGGTGGCCTGCACCTTGCGCGAGAAGGTGATCGGCGAGCCCATCTCCGCGGTGATCGACGACGCGACGTCCTCCGCGCGGACCTTCAGGCCGTCGGAGATGCGCTGGACGACGGCCGCGCGCTCGGCGACGTCGACGTCCGCCCACTCCCGCTGCACGGCCCGTGCCGCGCGCACCGCGCGGTCCACGTCCTCGGCGGTGCCCGCGGGAACCGTGCCGACGACCTCGCCCGTCGCCGGGTTGACGACGTCGATCGTCTCGCCCGTCGCGGCGACCGTCTCTCCTGCGATCCAGTGTCCGGCTGTGTTCAGCGTCGGTGCTGCCATGCGCCCGATCCTCACACGGTTGCCCCGGGTCGTGCCGTGTCGAGCGGGGCCGATCCGACCCCCGTGCCACGACATCCGTCACACCGGGGTCCGGTCGTAGGCCATCCGTGCCGGCGCCGCCGTGGCGGGACCGTGTTCGGCCTGGCCGCGGTGCTGCTCCTGGGAGTGGCCGTCCGGGTGACGGCAGATCGTCGGCACGTGCTCGCGGCCGCACCCGAAGCGGTCGAAGTCCGCCCCTGAGTTCCCCCACAGCGGTGAGGCAGGTCACGCGCTCCTGCCCGAACATGATCTCCGCCTCATCATTGGGGCTCGCCACTGCGAGGAGGTTCTCATGAACATCGCCGATGTCCTCGATGCCAAGGGGCGGACCGTGCACAGCGTGGTGCCCTGGGCGACCGTGGCAGAGGCTGTCGAACGCCTCGAGAAGCACCGGATCGGAGCGCTGCTCGTCAGCGACGGCGACGGCCGCATCGCCGGGATCGTCTCCGAGCGCGACGTCATCCGCGAGCTGGCCAGGCGTGGCACGCGCCTGCTGGCCGCCAACGTGGAGGACATCATGACGCGCAACGTCTCCACGGTCTCGTCGACCGAGTCGCTCACCCACGCCATGGCCCTCATGACCCGCGGCCGCTACCGGCACCTGCCGGTCGTCGACCGCGGCCGGCTGGTCGGGATGGTGAGCATCGGAGACCTCGTGCAGCACCGGGTGCGCGAGATGGAGCTGCAGACGGGCGTGCTGCGCGACGCCTACATCGCCGCCCGCTGACCCACCCCCTGAGCGCAGAACGGCCCGCCACACGGACGTGGCGGGCCGTTGCGCGTGTGCGGGAAGATCAGTAGTCGAAGTGCGGGTCGTCGGTACGGGTGCGCTTCAGCTCGAAGAAGTACGGGTACTCGGCGAGCAGCCGGGCCCCGTCGAAGATCTTGCCCGCCTGCTCACCCTTCGGGACCCGTGAGATGACCGGGCCGAAGTAGGCGATGCCGTCGACGTGGATGGTCGGGGTGCCGACCTCCGTGCCCACCGCGTCCATGCCTCGGTGGTGGCTCGCGCGCAGCTCCTCGTCGTAGTCCGTGCTGGTGGCCGCCTCGGCGAGCGACTCGGGCAGACCCAGCTCCGCCAGCGACTCCTTGATGACGACGTCGAGGTCCTTGATCTGCTTGTTGTGCAGCCGCTCCCCCATCGCCGTGTACAGCGGGCGGAGGATCTCCTGGCCGTGGTCACGTGCGGCGGCGATGCACACCCGCACCGGGCCGAAGCCCGGGCCGAGCGCGGCCTTGTACTTCTCCGACAGGTCCTCACGGTTCTCGTTGAGGACCGACAGGCTCATCACGTGGAAGTTCAGGTCGATGTCGCGGACCTTCTCGACCTCGAGGATCCAGCGCGATGTCAGCCAGGCCCACGGGCACCGCGGGTCGAACCAGACGTCGACACGCGTCCGTGCGGACTCGGTGCTGCTCACGTTCTCTCCGTTCGTCGATCTCCGGGTTCGTCGTGGGGGTCCGCGAACCGGCCCGGGATGCGGAGCTCTCCGACCTGGACGTGCCTCCCCGTAGGCGACAACCACCGGTCCCCCGGACGTGTTCCCCTTCCCCTCGGGACCGCACGACGTCGCGAGCCTCACGAAACGTAATCGGCCGCCGATCCGAGACCACGGGGGACACGATCCGTCGACCGGAGGAACCGATGACGTCGTCGACCACCGAACGCCCGGCCACCGCGCAGGCGCCCGACGTCGCGCTGAGCTGCCGGCTCTGCGGCTCGACCGACCTGCGCAGCTTCGTCGACCTCGGCGCGACGCCGCCGTGCGAGCTGTTCCTCACCGCCGAGGCGCTCGAGCGCGCCGAGGCCACGTTCCCCCTGCACCCGCGGGTGTGCGCGAACTGTCTGCTGGTGCAGCTGCCCCCGCTGATCGACCCCGGCGAGACGTTCACCGAGTACGCCTACTTCTCCTCGTTCTCCTCCTCGTGGGTCGAGCACGCGCGCCGGTTCGTCGACGCCGCGGTCGAGCGGGCCGGCCTGGGCCCGGACTCGCTCGTCGTCGAGGCCGCCAGCAACGACGGGTACCTCCTGCAACACGTCGTCGCGCGCGGCATCCGCGCGCTGGGGGTCGAACCGAGCGTCAACGTCGGCGAGGCCGCGCGGGAGAAGGGCGTCCCTACGCTCACCGCGTTCCTGTCGCCCGAGACCGGTGCCCGGGTGCGGGCCGGGAACGGTCCGGCGGGGCTCGTCGTCGCCAACAACGTGTTCGCCCACATCCCCGACGTCGTCGGGTTCGCCCGGGGCCTGCGCGCCATGGTCGCCGACGACGGCTGGGTGTCGATCGAGGTGCAGCACCTGCTGACATTGGTGCAGCTGCGCCAGTTCGACACGATCTACCACGAGCACTTCCAGTACTACACGGTCGCGACGGCGCAGAAGGCGCTCGCGGCAGGTGGCCTCGCCGTCGTCGACGTGGAGCTCGTCCCCACCCACGGCGGCTCGATCCGGCTGTGGGCGCGACCGTCGGAGCTGGGGGCCGAGCCCGCCCCCGCGGTCGCCGAGGTGCTGGCCGCGGAGGCTGCCGCGGGCCTGGACAGCGTCGAGGGGCACGCCGGGTTCGCCCGCGACGTCTCCCGCATCCGCAACGACCTGATGCGCTTCCTCATCGACGCCGCCGACGCCGGGAGGACCGTCGTCGGCTACGGCGCGCCGGGCAAGGGCAACACCCTGCTCAACTACTGCGGCATCCGCCCCGACCTGCTCGGCTACACCGTCGACCGCAACCCGTACAAGCACGGCCGGTACACGCCGGGCACGCGGATCCCGATCCACTCCCCGGAGCGGATCGAGGCCGACCGCCCCGACTACGTGCTGGTCCTGCCGTGGAACCTGCGCGAGGAGATCACCGCGCAGCTCGCCCCGGTCGTGGGTGCGTGGGGCGGGAAGCTGGTGTTCCCGATCCCCGTGCTGGAGGTCGTCGACCCCGGTACCGGGTCCTGATGCGGGGACTCGCGCCCGAGGCACTCGACGAGCTGGTCCTGCTCGGCGCGCACTGCGACGACATCGCGATCGGGGCGGGCGGGACCGTCCTGTCGCTGTGCCGGTCGCGGCCCGGGCTGCGGGTACGCGCGTTCGTCCTCTCCGGGGCCGGCACCGACCGTGAGGACGAGGAGCGCGCCGCCCTCGCGGCGTTCTGCCCCGACGCGGACCTGTCGGTCACGGTCCTCGACGTCCCCGACGGCCGGCTGCCCGCGCACTGGAACCGGGCCAAGGAGGCGCTGGAGGAGTTCCGGCGGACCTGCCAACCGGATCTGGTGCTGTGCACGTCGCGCCACGACGACCACCAGGACCACCGCGGCCTCGCCCGGCTCGCGCCGACCGTGTTCCGCGACCACCTGATCCTCGGCTACGAGATCCTCAAGGCCGAGCCCGACCTCGCCCAGCCGGCGGTGCTGTGGCCCGTCGACGCCGACGTCGTCGACGAGAAGGTGCGGCTGCTGCACGCGCACTACCCGTCGCAGAAGGCCCGGCACTGGTTCGACGAGGAGACCTTCCGCGGCCTCGCCCGCGTCCGCGGCGTCCAGTGCGGCCGCCGCTACGCCGAGGGCTTCCACCCCACCCGGATGATCGTCGGCGCTCCAGGCGCCTGAAAGGGGAACTGCGCGATGCGCGTCCTGCTCACCGGCCACCAGGGCTACCTCGGCACGCTCATGGCCCCGATCCTCGCCGACGCCGGCCACGACGTCGTCGGCCTCGACTCGGGCCTCTACGCGACCTCCGTCCTCGGCCCGGCGCCGTCCGACCCGCCGGGCATCGCGGTCGACCTGCGCGACGTCGAGGTCGACGCGCTCACCGGGTTCGACGCCGTCGTGCACCTCGCGGCGCTGTCCAACGACCCCCTCGGTTCCCTTGCGCCGCAGCACACCTACGACATCAACCACCACGCGTCGACGCGACTCGCGCGGCTCGCGAAGGAGGCCGGTGTCGGGCGGTTCGTCTACGCCTCGACGTGCTCGGTCTACGGCGCCTCCGGTACCGACGACATCCTCGACGAGAACGCCCCCATGCGGCCCGTGACCCCGTACGCGGAGTCGAAGGTCCGCGTCGAGGGTGACCTCGTGGACCTCGCCGACGCCGACTTCGTACCCGTGTCGCTGCGCAACGCCACCGCGTTCGGGTTCTCCCCGCGGCTGCGCGCCGACATCGTTCTCAACAACCTCGTCGGGCACGCGATCCTGTCCAACACGATCAAGGTGCTCAGCGACGGCACGCCGTGGCGGCCGCTCGTACACGCCCGCGACATCGCAGGTGCCGTCGTCGCCGCCCTGGCCGCACCGGCCGACGTCGTGCGCGGCGAGGCGTTCAACGTCGGGTCGACCGACAACAACGTGCAGGTCAGCGACATCGCGTCCGAGGTGAAGAAGGTCGTCCCCGAGGCCGAGCTGCTGGTCACCGGGGAGACCGGCGGCGACCCGCGCTCCTACCGCGTCGACTTCACCAAGATCGGCAAACTGCTGCCCGACTTCCGGGCCGGGTGGTCGGTCGCCGACGGCGCGGCCGAGCTGGCCCAGGCCTACCGGACGCACGGCCTGACCCAGGAGGCGTTCGACCGGCGCTTCACCCGCCTCGCGGTGCTCGCCGACCGCCAGGCCGCCGGGACCCTGGACGCGACCCTGCGCCCGGCATAGACCCCTGTGAGCGAGGTCTGCCGCCCGGTCCGGCCGCCGCCGGCGGCGGCTGCCGCTGACGACGGTTGCCCCGCAGCGGCCGTCGCTCTCACGTCGCCGCGACGAGGGCGGCCCAGCTGCCGGCCGCGCGGTCGCGGTCGCTGATCGCCGTGACCGGCAGCGGCCAGGCGATCGCGAGGTCGGGGTCGTCGTGGGCGACCGACACGTCCTCCCCCGGCGCGTGGGGGCGGTCGATGCGGTAGCAGACGTCGGCGACCTCGGTGAGCGCCTGGAACCCGTGCAGCAGCCCGGCGGGGACGTAGAGGTGGTGGAACTCCTCGTCGTCGAGCCGGAACGAGGCGACGGTGCCGAAGGTCGGCGAGCCTGCTCGGGCGTCGACGAGCACGTCGTGCACGGCGCCGTGGGCGGCGCGGACGAGCTTCGCCTCGCCCTCGCCGCGGCGGCCGTGCATGCCCCGGATCGTGCCGAGCCGCGACCGGGACTGGCTGTCCTGCGCCAGCGGGCCGAGGTCGACCCCGTGGACCGCGCCGATCGCCGCGTCGAAGGTGCGGGTGAACAGGCCTCTGTCGTCGCGGAACGGCGTCGGTACGAACAGCAGTACGCCCTCGATGGCGCAGGTGCGAACGTCCACGTGTCCACTCTGCTGCACCCACGACCGTGTGACACCGCAGGGTCGGGTAACACCTCGGGGCCGGGCGCCGAGTGACCCGGTGCCGGCCGGGTCGCCGGCACCCCCTGCGGAAGGACCGGTCCGTGTCGTCGATCGTGTGCCGCTGGTGCGGCGGCGACCGTGGTGAGCTCGTCCTCGACCTGGGCTCCCAGCCCGCGAGCGAGTACTTCCCGCCGATCACCGAACCGGGCCCGGACCCGCTGTACCCGCTGCGGCTCTGGCTTTGCGCGGGGTGCGGGCTGGCCCAGCTCCCCGACGACGACGAGGTCCCCGAACAGCCGGAGGGCATCGAGCCGCGGGCACTCACCGACCAGCGCCGCGACGCCGTGGCCGCCGTCGCTGCGGCAGGTCTGCTGCCGGCGGGCGGGACCGTCGTCGAGGGCCCGACACCGCACGGCGGGTCGTGGCTGCCGGAGCTGGCCGACCGCGGCTTCCACCCCGCCGGGCCCGGTGCGCGGGCGGACGTGGTCGTCGACGGGTCGTTCGGACTGATGCACGCCCGCGACCAGCCCGCCGCGCTCGACGGACTGCTGGCCCGCCTCGCCGACGACGGCGTCTTCCTCTTCCAGTTCCACACCTTCGCCGCGATCCTGCGCCACGGGCAGTGGAACGCTGTGCGGCACGGGCACTTCGCCTACTACTCGACGCCGACGGCCGTCGCGATGCTCGCCGAGCGCGGGCTCACCGTCACCGACGCGTGGACGTTCCCGCTCTACGGCGGCACCGTGCTGCTGGCCGCGCGCCGCGGGGGCAGCGCAGGGCCGTCGGTCGCCGAGGTCGTCGACGCCGAGCTCACCGGCGGGGTGCACGACCCGGTCCGGGCCGGGGCGCTGCAGGAGTCGGTGGGCACGTCGGCGACGGCGCTGCGCGAGACGGTCGACGCCGCGGTCGCCTCGGGCGGTCGCGTCATGGGCTACAGCGCGGCCTCACGGGCCGTGGCGTTGCTGCACATGGCCGGGGTCGGCCCCGACACCTTGACCGCCGTCGCCGACGCCTCCCCCGCCAAGCACGGCTGCCGGATGCCGGGGTCGGGGATCCCGGTCGTACCGCCCGCCGACCTGCTCGCCGCCGAGCCGGGGGTGGTCGTGCTGTTCGTCCCCGATCTGATGGACGAGGTGCGCCGCGCGCTGCCGGAGGTCGAGGCCGCGGGTGGGCGCTGGGTGCCCGCGGGCACCACGGTCTGACCGGGCGACGGGGGTCAGCTCCCCGGCGGGATCGCGCGCGACGCGGCGTCCGTTCCGTGATTGGATTCCACCCGTCGCAACCGCCCCCCGGAGGAGTCTGAGAGAGCGCATGGCCCCGCCCAACCTGACACGTGCCGATGCCGAGCTGCGCGCATCCGCGATCGAGGTCGACTCCTACACCGTCGACCTCGACCTCACCGACGGCGCGGGCGCCCCGGGCGAGACGACGTTCGCGACGACGACCACGGTCCGGTTCCGCGGCCTGCAGCCCGGCACGTCGAGCTGGATCGACTTCGTCGGCGAGTCGGTCGCGTCGGCGACGCTCAACGGCACCGCGCTCGACGTCTCGGGCTACCGCGAGGACGACGGCATCGCGCTGCCCGCGCTGGCGGCCGACAACGAGCTGACCGTCGTCGCCACGGGGCGCTACATGAACACCGGTGAGGGCCTGCACCGCTTCGTCGACCCGGTCGACGACGGCGTGTACCTCTACTCGCAGTTCGAGACGGCCGACGCGAAGCGGTTGTTCGCCTGCTTCGACCAGCCCGACCTCAAGGCGCGCTACACGATCACGGTGACGGCGCCGGAGAGCTGGAAGGTCGTCTCCAACGCGGCGGCCGACAGCGTCGAGAAGGGCGTCCACCGGTTCGCCACCACCGAGATCATGTCGACCTACCTGGTCGCGCTGATCGCCGGCCCGTACGCGGAGTGGACCGACACCTACTCCGACGGCGACGGCCCCGACATCCCGCTGGGCATCTACTGCCGGGCGTCGCTGGCCGAGCACATGGACGCCGAGCGGATGTTCACCGAGACCAAGCAGGGGTTCGGGTTCTACCACCGCAACTTCGGCGTCCGGTACCCGTTCGGCAAGTACGACGAGCTGTTCGTGCCGGAGTTCAACGCGGGCGCCATGGAGAACGCGGGCGCGGTGACGTTCCTGGAGGACTACGTCTTCCGGTCGCGGGTCACGCGGTTCCTCTACGAGCGGCGCGCCGAGACGATCCTGCACGAGATGGCGCACATGTGGTTCGGCGACCTCGTGACCATGCGCTGGTGGGACGACCTGTGGCTCAACGAGTCCTTCGCGACGTGGGCGTCGGTGATCTGCCAGGCCGAGGCCACCGAGTACACGAACGCGTGGACGACGTTCGCGAACGTCGAGAAGTCGTGGGCGTACCGGCAGGACCAGCTGCCCTCGACCCACCCCGTCGCCGCGGACATCCCCGACCTGCAGGCCGTCGAGGTCAACTTCGACGGCATCACCTACGCCAAGGGCGCGTCGGTGCTCAAGCAGCTGGTCTCCTACGTGGGGCTCGACGCGTTCATGACGGGCCTGCGGGCCTACTTCGACGCGCACGCGTGGGGCAACGCCACCTTCGACGACCTGCTGGGCGCGCTGGAAGAGGCATCGGGGCGCGACCTGTCCGACTGGGGCGCGCAGTGGCTGCGCACCACCGGCCTGAACATGCTGCGCCCGTCGTTCGACGTCGACGAGCACGGCCGCATCGTGCGGTTCGAGGTCGTGCAGGGCGGCGCCCGCCCCGGCGCGGGCGAGCTGCGCACGCACCGGATCGCCGTCGGGGTCTACGACGACGAGCCGCAGGCCGGCGACGCGAAGGGCAGCCCGCGGCTGGTCCGCACGCACCGTGTCGAGGTCGACGTCACCGGCGAGCGCACGCCCGTCCCCGACCTGATCGGCGTGCCGCGCGGCAAGCTCGTCCTGGTCAACGACGACGACCTCACCTACTGCGCGCTGCGGCTCGACCCGGACTCGCTGACGGTGCTGGTCGACCGCATCGGCGACATCGCCGAGCCGCTGCCGCGGACGCTGTGCTGGTCGGCGGCCTGGGAGATGACGCGTGAGGCGGAGCTGAAGGCCCGCGACTTCGTCTCGCTCGTCGCGGGCGGGTTCGGCGCGGAGACCGAGATCGGTGTCGTGCAGCGGCTGCTGATGCAGGCGCAGACGTCGGTCGCGTCCTACGCCGACGAGACCTGGTCGGCCGAGCGCGGCTGGCCGCTGCTCGTCGACGCGCTGCGGTTCCGCCTCGACACCGCACCGCCCGGGTCGGACGCGCAGCTGTCGGTGGTCAACTCGCTGGCGGCGTGCGTCCTCGACGACGCGACGCTGGAGCGGTTCCGCGGCTGGCTGCTCGACGTCGACGTGCCCAAGGGGCTCTCCGTCGACACCGACATGCGGTGGCGGCTGCTGCAGGCGCTGTCGGCGCACGGGAAGGCCGGCGACGCCGAGATCGACGCCGAGCTGGAGCGCGACCCGACGTCGACGGGCCGCCGGCAGGCCGAGCGGGCCCGCGCCCTGGTGCCGACGGCCGAGGCCAAGGCCACCGCGTGGGAGCGCGCCGTCCACGACGACGACATCCCCAACGCCGTCAACGAGGCGATCATCGGCGGCTTCTCGCACCCCGGTCAGCGGCACCTGCTCACGGCGTACGTGGAGCGCTATTTCGCCGAGGTGGCCGACGTGTGGGAGCGGCGGACCTCGGAGCGGGCGCAGTCGGTCGTGCTGGGGCTGTTCCCGTCCTGGGCCGTCGAGAAGTCGACGGTCGACGCCGCCGACGCCTGGCTGGCCGACGAGTCGCACCCGCCGGCACTGCGCCGGCTGGTGTCCGAGGGCCGCGCCGGGATCGTCCGGGCGCTGGCCGCCCGCGAGTTCGACCGGTCGTGACCGGGGCGGAACGGCTGCGGTCCGAGGCACGGGAGGCCGTCACCACCCTGCGCTGGGACCGCGTCGTCCTGCCCCGACCGCTGGACGTGATCGCGATGGTCGTGGTCGTCGCCGCGCTGATCGTGCTCGTCGTGGGCGCGGTGCTGGTCGCGGGGCACGACTACGGCAGCGCCGTCGACGAGCGGATCGAGGCGTCGCTCGCCGCGGTCCGCGCAGGCCGCGCCGGCTTCTTCCCCGTGGTCGTCGCGCTGGGCAACCTGGCGTCGATGGTGGTGTTCGTCGTCGTGGTGGCCGCGGTGTGCCTGGCCGTGGGCCGGCCGCGGATCGCGCTGCTCGCGCTGGCCGGGCCGGCGCTCACCGGGGTGCTGACGTCGATCCTGCTCAAGCCGCTCGTGGGGCGCACGATCGACGGCGCCGAGTCCTATCCGAGCGGCCACACCGGGGCGGCGACGGCGTTGACGCTGGTCGTGGCGCTGCTGCTGGCGTCCGCGGTGCGGTCGACGGCGGCACGGATCGTGATCGTCGTCGTCCTCACGCTGGTGGTGGCGGCGACGATGGCGACGGCGCTGGTCGTGCAGCACGTGCACTATCCGACCGACACCGTCGGCGGCGCGTGCACGGCGCTGGTCGCGGTGCTCACGGTGGCGCTGGTGGTCGACCGGGTGACCGACCGGACCCTGATCCGGCGGGCCGACAGGGCCTGACGCCGGTTCCGACGCCGGGCCAGACCGCCTACGCCGCCTCGGGCCGGCGGATGCCGGTCACGAACGCGCCCCACGGGAGCCGCTCGATCGTCGTGTCGAACCCGAGCCCGTCGATCAGGGCGACGGCCTCGTCGTAGCGGTCCTGGACCTCGACCTTG
This sequence comes from Pseudonocardia sp. SCN 73-27, assembly GCA_001725415.1. Classification (GTDB taxonomy): domain Bacteria; phylum Actinomycetota; class Actinomycetes; order Mycobacteriales; family Pseudonocardiaceae; genus Pseudonocardia. Next base: position 170,013 of record MEGH01000008.1, on the reverse strand, counting down.
ATGCAGCGCACCGAGCGGGCCCAGCCGGCGTCGCGGGCGAGCAGGTCGTGCCAGCCGCCCTCGATGTTCACGAGCAGGTAGTCGATCGGGCCGTCGTCGGCGAACCCGTCGACGACGTCGGCGGCCGCGACGGCCTCGACGACGGTCTCGGTGCCGTCGGACTCTGCCGGTGCCACCGACAGGCCCCACGCGTCGGTCTCCCAGCCCAGCGACAGCGGCCCGGCGGTGTGCCACACGGCGGCCTCGACGACGGACGCGCGGTCCGCGACACCGGCCAGGTTGGCCCGGGCGAGGCGGACGTTGTCGGCGTCGGGCTCGATCCCGAGCAGCCGGGCGTCGGGGTAGCGGTCGGCGAGATCGGCCATCGGCAGTCCGATGTTGGCGCCGAAGACGGCGATCCGCTCGACCGGACCGTCGAGATCGGCCGGCGGGAGGTGGTGACCCTCGGCGAACACGAACTGCAGCGCGAGCACGTCGCGGGAGCGGGGACGCAGGTAGAGGGCACCGTCGTGGTCGGGGACGCGGACCGGGCGGGCCGACCGCGCGGAGGGCCGGCGGGCCTCCGGTGCGAGCAGGGTGCTGGCGACGAGGGAGGCCATGCGCGGCCGGCTCGGTCCGGTCACGGTGCCGACGAGCGCAGCCTTGCTGACCGCCGAGCGCAGCTCGCCGCCCGTGCGGCGCACGAACGTGCGGATCCGACGAGGCACGAGATGCGCGACGGGTCGGCGTGTCGGCCCCGAACGGCGTGGCGTGACGCTCCGTGAGGGAGTGGTGCCGTGTGCCGGGTTGTCCGCTTCGACCACTGCCATGGGATCGACGGTAGCCCGAACGATGTAAACCACCGCGGTGGCACGGGTTAGCGGACGGCAAAGCGTGGCGACCACAGGTGTGACGTGCACCCCATCGGGTTCACCGTCCGTGATCTCTTAACGTCACGCCGTGCGCATCGCAACCATCGGCGGGGGCCCCGGCGGACTGTTCTTCTCCATCCTGGCCGCGCAGCTGCCCCGGGTCGACGAGGTCACCGTCTTCGAGCGGTCGCCGGAGGGTGTCACCTACGGCTGGGGCGTGGTCTTCTGGGACGAGCTGCTCGACGACCTCGCCGCCGCCGACGCCCCGACCGCCCGTGCCCTGCGCGACGTCGCGTTCACCTGGCACGACCAGGTCATCGACGTCGCGGGTGGCCAGCCGGTCAACCTCGGCGGGCACGGCCACAGCACCGGCCGGGCCGAGCTGCGCGCGCTGCTCACCGCGCGCGCCCGCGAGGTCGGCGTCGACGTGCGGTTCGGCGAGGAGCCCGACTCCGCGACGCTCGCCTCCTACGACGTCGTCGTGGGTGCCGACGGGGTGGGCAGCACCGTGCGCGCGGCCGGGAGCTTCGGCACCACCGTGACCCCGGGCGACAACCGCTACGTGTGGCTGGGCACGAGCAAGGTGTTCGACTCGTTCACCTTCCCCTTCGTGGAGTCCGCGCACGGCTGGCTGTGGGCACACGCCTACGGCTACACCGCCGGGGCCAGCACGTTCGTCGTCGAGACCACCGCGGCGACGCACGCGGCGCTCGGCCTCGACACGATGCCCACCCCCGACGCACTCGCCCTCGTCGGCGACCTCTTCTCCGCGCAGCTCGACGGGCACCCGCTGCAGGCACCGCAGGCCACCGGCGACACGCTGCCGTGGCTGCGGTTCCGCACCGTGCGCAACGAGCGCTGGTTCGACGGCAACGTCGCCCTGCTCGGCGACGCCGCGCACACCACGCACTTCACCATCGGCTCCGGCACCCGGCTGGCGCTGGAGGACTCGATCGCGCTCGCCGCCGAGATCGGCCGGCACGACACCGTCGCCGCGGCGCTCGCCGCCTACGGGCTGCGCCGCACGTCGGAGATCGCGCCGCTGGTCACCGAGGCCCGCGGCAGCGCCCGCTGGTTCGAGGACGTCCCCCGCCACATCGCCCACCCCGCACCCGACTTCGCGCGGCTGCTCATCAACCGCAGGCGGACGCTCGTGCGCCGCCTGCCGGGCGCCTACCTCGGCTACGGACGGCTGCGTCGCGCCGCGGCGGCAGCCCCCGTCGCCCGCCCGGCCAAGGCAGCACTGCACGCCCTGCGTGGGCGCCACGGCTGAACGGACGTTCAACCGTTCGACGCACCGGCTCGTCCGTCGGTCGATGCTGTGTGCGAGCTGTGGTCCCAGCGGTAACACCTGCTGCGGGACCCGACGAAACTGAGCCAACCCGCTCTCGAGACCGAGGAGTTCCGGCTTTGTCGTTCCACCTGTCGCTGCCACGGCCGTCGACGGCACGAACCTCCGACTCGGGCGTCCGATGACCGCCGCGCTGCTCGCCTCGCCGGGCACCGCCGTCCTCGCCGACGAGGCGCTGCTCGCCGAATGGGACGACCTCGCCGACCGCGTCGGCGCGACCCCCTTCCAGCGTCCCGGCTGGTACCGGGCGTGGTGGTCGGCGTTCGGCACCAGCTCGGTGCGGCTCGTGCAGGTCCGCCGCGACGGCCGCCTCGCCGGGGTGCTGCCGGTGATGCGCCGCTGGGGCCGGGTCACGACGCTCGACAACTGGCACAGCTTCCTGTGCGGCCCGCTCGCCGAGGACGCCGCGACGCGGTCGTCACTGGTCGACCGCGCGATCAGCGCGGCCGGGCTGTCGGCCGACCTCGGGCACCTCAGCAGCGACGACGCCGAGCACGTCGCCTCGCTCGCCGTCGACCGGGGCTGCCGGGTGCGCCGCTCGCTGGTGCAGCGGTCGCCCTACGTCCCCCTCGACGGGACGTTCGACACCTACCGCAGCGGTCTGAGCTCGAAGTTCGTCGGCCGCATCCGGTCGCGGCGGCGCAAGCTGGAGCAGGCCGGTGAGCTGCGCCTGCAGGTGCACACCGCGCCCGACGACGCCGAGGGTGCGCTGCGCGAGCTGCTGCGCATCGAGAACCTCGGCTGGAAGGCCGAGCAGGGCTCGTCGATCATCGCCCAGGACTCGACCCACCGGTTCTACCGCTCGGTCACCGGCTGGGCCGCCTCGGCGGGCGTGCTGGAGGTGTCGCTGCTGACGCTCGGGGGCCGCACGATCGCCGCCGAGCTGGCGCTGGTCGACGGCCAGTCGCACTACGGCCTGAAGATGGGCATCGACCCCGAGTTCCGCTCGGCCGGGCCCGGGTTCATCCTCGCCCACGACCTCATCGAACGCTCCTTCTCCCAGGGTCTCGCGACGTTCGAGTTCATGGGGTCGGCGTCGGAGGACAAGTTGCGCTGGACCGGGGAGACCCGCTGCATCGAGCAGGTCCGGCTGTTCCCGCCGACCGTCGGTGGGCGGGCCGCGCGGCTCGCGGGTCTCGGGGCGAAGGCCGGGCGACGGGCGGGCTCGGTCGCGGGCCGGCTGGCCGACCGCCCGGTGCGGGCCATCGGTGGTGTCGTGAGCAGGGGATCCCGGTCCGGTGACACGACCCCGGCCACGGGTGCCGACGGGACGGGTCCCGCGCCCTCGTAGGCTCGCAGCGTGCGCGCAATCGTCACCGGCGGTGCCGGGTTCATCGGGTCCAACCTCGTCGACGGGCTCGTCGCCGCGGGCGACGAGGTGCTCGTCCTCGACGACCTCAGCCACGGCTCGGAGGCCAACCTCGCCGCGGCGTTCGCCGCCGGGACCCGGCTGGAGCAGCTCGACGTGCGCGACGGCGCGGCCGTCACCAAGGCCGTGACCGCCTTCTCCCCCGAGGTCGTGTTCCACCTGGCCGCGCAGATCGACGTGCGCGTGTCCATGCGCGAGCCGGCCCTCGACGCGACCACCAACGTCGTCGGCTCGGTGAACATCCTGTCCGCCGCCCTCGAGGCCGGCGCGCGTCGGGTGGTCAACACCTCGACCGGCGGCGCCATCTACGGCGAGACCACCACGGTGCCGACGCCGGAGACCGAGCCCGCGCAGCCGCTGTCGGCCTACGGGCTGTCCAAGCGCACCGCCGAGGAGTACGCCGCCTGGTTCCGCGCCGCACACGGCCTCGACACCGTGACGCTGCGCTACGGCAACGTCTACGGGCCGCGGCAGGACCCGGCGGGCGACGCGGGCGTCATCGCGATCTTCTGCGACCGGGTGCTCACCGGGCGGCGCCCCACCGTGTTCGGCGACGGCTCGCAGACACGCGACTACGTGTTCGTGGGCGACATCGTCGCCGCCAACCTCGCTGCCGCCCGCGCCGAGGCACCCGGGTTCGACCGCTACAACGTCGGCACCGGCACCGAGGTGAGCGTGCTGGAGCTGGTCGAGGCCGTGGGCGTCGCCGCCGGGCTCGCGCCGGGAGGGTTCACCGCCGAACTCGCCGAGGCCCGCCACGGCGAGGTGCTGCGCAGCTGCCTCGACGTCACCCGCGCCCGGACCGACCTCGGCCTCGGTGCGCCCACGCCGCTGGCCGACGGCCTGCGCGCCACGCTCGACTGGGTGCGGACGGTCACGCCCGGCGCGTGACCCTGCGCGCCAGGCCCGCCGCCTCGCGCGCGGCGCGGCGGGCCAGCCGCGCCCCGTCGCGGGCGCCGCGCGCCGCGAGCCCGCCCGCGCTGCGCGGGAAAAGCCGCACCTCGTCGATCTCGTGGACCGTGTCGGTCCAGTCGAGCTTGTAGCGGTCGGCCGAGCCGAGGAACTCGTAGGTGTCGAGCCCGAGGTCGAACGCCCGCGCCACCATGTCGCGGCGCAGGATCAGTCCCGGGGCGAGCGTGCGCAGCTCCGGGTCGAACCCCGTCTTGAGGAAGTAGTGCGACCGCTCGTCCTCGAGGGCGAGGTCGGCGGCAACGGTGCGCCCGTCGAGGGTCATCAGCGCAACCCGCAGCAGCCCCGCCGACGCCGCCCAGCGGGCGAGCGCCGCGTAGAAGCGGTACGTGTCCGGCCGCGACACGATCGCCGTGCCGGCCTCGGACTTCCAGCCCAGCGCCTCGACGCGGAACAGCTCGGTGAGCACCCGGTCGAGCTCCAGCGGGTCACCGGAGCCGTCGTGGATGTCCAGGCGCACCTCGCCTGCCTTGGCCAGCTTGCGGCGGCGGGACTCGAGCTGGCGCAGCCACCGGGTGTCGCGGGTGGCGGCGTAGTCGTCGAACGCGCCGTCGATCGCGATGTAGGGCGCCCGCTGCATCGTGTCCGCGACGGCGGTGACCCGGCGGTCGTGCGCGACCCCGACGAGCTGCGCCCGGTCGGCCGCCGGCAGGTGCGCGACGTGCGCGGTGAACCGGCACCGGTCGAGGTGACGCGCCCACAGCTCACGGGCCGCCTCCTCGTCCTGGGCCAGCGGCCCGTGGACGAACGTGTGCCAGTTGGCCGGCGCCGACAGCACCCCGTACCGGTCGACGACGGGCAAGACGCCGACGAGCTTGCCCTCGCGACGCGCCGTGAGGATCTCCAGCCGTCCCGCGGCCGGCCCGAACGACGCCCACCACGCGGCGTACCAGCCGTGCCGGTGGAACGGGGTCGACGCGGTGCGGGCCGCGAGGTCGTCCCATTCCTCGGCGAGACCACGAGCGCCCAGGACGCCGTCGGTGAGATCCATCGCAGCGATCCGCCTCACACGCCGGCGCGGTCGAGACGCCGGTCGCGCCAGATCTGGCGCACGCGCCTGCCCGCGGCCGTCACGACGAGCGGGCTGACCGCGTGGGCCACCTTCGGGCCGAGGCGTTCACGCAGCTTGAGGGTGTGCCACTCCGGCAGCGACGCCAGGTCGCCGACGGTCTCGCGGGCGAACGCGACGAGCTGCGCGTTGGCCTCCTCGACGGCCGTGCCCTTGTCGTAGGACCGCGACACCCGCTGCAGGGCGTCGGCGGCCAGCCGGCGGCGGACGGTGCGGTCGAGCTTGTCGGCGTCGGGCAGCATGTCGCCCGCCTTCTCCAGCAGCACCGTGCAGGCCAGCAGCCGCATCCGCAGGTCGCCGACGCCGCCGTCGCGCTCCTCGTACTGCACCGACATGTTCTCGCCGTGACCGCGGCAGTAGGCCTGGTCGACGTCGGCGAGGAAGCCCACCGAGCCGTAGAGCGACAGCCGCATCCACATCTCGAAGTCGCTGGTGTGCAGGCACTTCGCGTCGTACCCGCCGGCCTTCTGCTGGGTCTCGGTGCGCGTGATCACCGCGGGCGACGCGGCGCAGTTGGCGCCGATCGCGAACCGGCGGCGCAGCCACTCCCGGCCGTCGTGCACGACGTGGCGCGCCGGGCCCGTCCGCGCGGGCGGCAACGGGTCGGAGCCGTCCCAGTCGATCGCGTTGCCGTAGACCAGCACGACGTCCGGGCGCTCGTGGAACAGGTCGGCCGCGCGGCGCAGCGCACCCGGGGTGAGCGCGTCGTCGGCCGACATCAGCAGCGTGTAGTCACCCGTCGGGAAGTCGATGACGCCCTCGGTGAACGTGGCGATGTGCCCCTTGTTCTCGGCGTGCTCGACGACCTCGACCCGCGGGTCGGCCGCGGCCAGCTCGCGTGCGACGTCCGCGCTGCCGTCGCCGGACGCGTCGTCGATGATCCTGACCCGGACCTCGACACCCTCCTGGTCCAGCACGCTGCGCACCGCCGTCGGGAGCATGGCGCCGTAGCGGTAGCACGGGATGGCGACGTCAAACGTCGGGAGTCCCAACATTCCTCCGTAGCTCGTGGCGGGACCCGGCGGGATGCGCCGGCGGAAGCGGGGAGCGACCCGGGTCCGTACACGCGACTCCGTGCGTGCCTGGGCCGGGCCCGCCGGTGCGGCCTCGGGTCGCCGCTGCGGGCGGAGACGACGGCGCCGGGCCGCGCGGCCCGGGGCCCGCCGGTCGGCGTCTCCGACCCTCACCCTATCGTTGGACCGTCGACGCCGACGCCGCACGGCGGGGGTTCCACCCCGGACCCCGTTCCCTCCCCGAACCGGGCCTGGCGTAGGAAGGACCAACGTGACCACCGAAAACCCACAGATCGGGATCGCCGTCGTCGGAGCCGGGTACTGGGGCCCCAACCTGGTGCGCAACGCCCAGGCGACGCCCGGCCTGCGGCTGCGGTACCTGTGCGACATCGACGAGAAGCGGGCCCGCACCGTCCTCGGTGAGTACTCGACGGTGGCGACCACGCCGTCGCTCGACGAGGTCCTGGCCGACCCCGCGGTCGACGCGGTGGCCATCGCCACCCCGGCCGCCACCCACTCCGCCGTCGCCACCGCCGCCCTCGAGGCCGGTAAGCACGTGCTGGTCGAGAAGCCACTGGCGCCGACGTTCGAGGAGGGCAAGGCGCTGGTCGAGACGGCCGACAAGCACGGCCGCATCCTCATGCTCGACCACACCTACTGCTACACCTCGACGGTCGGCTACATCCGCGACCGCCTCCGCAGCGGCGAGCTCGGCGAGCTGCAGTACCTCGACTCGGTCCGGATCAACCTCGGCCTCGTCCAGCCCGACGTCGACGTGCTGTGGGACCTCGCCCCGCACGACCTGTCGATCTTCGACGCGATCCTGCCCGACGACCTGTTCCCCGTCGCGGTCTCCGCCCACGGGTCCGACCCGGTCGGCGCCGGCCACGCCTGCGTCGCGCACCTGACGATCCAGCTGTCCAACGGGGCGCTCGCCCACGTGCACGTCAACTGGCTGTCCCCCACCAAGATCCGCACGATGATCGTAGGCGGGTCGAACCGGATGATCGTGTGGGACGACCTCAACCCGACGCAGCGGCTGTCGGTGCACGACCGGGGCGTCGACACCTCCGACCCGACGACGCTCGGCCCCGACAACCGCGGCCGCACGATCGTCTCCTACCGCACCGGCGACACCGTCGCCCCGGCGCTGGCCAACACCGAGGCGCTGCGCAGCGTGATGGTCGAGTTCCGCGACTCGATCAACGAGAACCGCGCCCCGCTCACCGACGGCCGCTCCGGCCTGCGGGTACTGGCACTGCTCGAGGCCGCGGCCACGAGCCTGGCCAAGGACGGCGTGTACGTCCCGGTCCCCGACATCGTGCGCGAGCGGACCCCCCAGCCCATCGGTGGCAGCGCGGCCGCCTCCACGATCGACGAGTCGCGGCGCGGCCGCGGAGAGGTGACGGTGTGACCGCCGAGCAGAGCACGGCCCAGCCCCTCGAGGGCCAGCGCATCCTCGTGACCGGGGGCGCCGGCACGATCGGGTCCGCGATCGTCGACCAGCTCGTGGCCGCCGACGCCGCCGAGATCGTCGTCGTCGACAACTTCGTGCGCGGCCGCCGGGAGAACCTGGCCGACGCCGCGTCCGCCGCGGGCGACCGGCTGCGCGTCGTCGAGGGCGACATCAACGACCGCGCGCTCGTCACCTCGCTGACCGAGGGCATCGACGTCGTGTTCCACCTGGCCGCGCTGCGCATCACGCAGTGCGCCGAGGAGCCACGCACCGCGCTCGAGTCGCTGGTCGACGGCACCTTCAACATCATCGAGGCCGCGGCCGACGCGGGCGTGAAGAAGATCGTCGCCAGCTCGTCGGCGTCGGTGTACGGGCTGGCCGAGTCGTTCCCGACGACCGAGCGCCACCACCCGTACAACAACGACACGTTCTACGGCGCGGCCAAGGCGTTCAACGAGGGCATGCTGCGCAGCTTCAAGTCGATGCGCGACCTCGACTACGTCGCGCTGCGCTACTTCAACGTGTACGGCCCGCGGATGGACACCTACGGCGTCTACACCGAGGTGCTGATCCGCTGGATGGAGCGCGTCGCCCGCGGCGAGGCCCCGTTGATCTTCGGCGACGGCACGCAGACGATGGACTTCGTCCACGTCCACGACATCGCCCGCGCCAACATCCTCGCGGCGCGCGCCGACGCGACGGACACCGTCTACAACATCGCGTCCAGCGTCGAGACGAGCCTGCTCGGCCTGGCCGAGGCGCTGCTCGCGGCGATGGACTCCGACCTCCAGCCCGAGTTCGGCCCGGCGCGCAAGGTCAACAACGTGACCCGCCGCCTCGCCGACATCTCCGCGGCCGAGCGCGACCTGGGCTGGCGCCCGAAGATCGAGCTGGTCCCGGGCCTGCGCGACCTGGTCGCGTGGTGGCGCGCCGAGACCGCCGCCACCGCGGCCGCGGGGGCGCCCGCGTGATCCCCGTCATGAAGCCCCTCCTCGGTGAGGAGGAGGCGGCGGCGGTCGCCGACGTCGTGCGCTCCGGCTGGGTGGCGCAGGGCCCGAAGGTCGCCGAGTTCGAGAAGGCGTTCGCCGCCGCGGTGGGCGCCGAGCACGGTGTCGCGGTGTCCAACTGCACCACCGGCCTGCACCTGATGCTGCACCTGCTGGGCGTCGGGGCGGGCGACGAGGTCGTGGTGCCGTCGTTCTCGTTCATCGCGACGGCCAACTGCGTCCGCTACGTCGGGGCCACCCCGGTGTTCGCCGACGTGCTGGAGGCAGGCGGCAACCTCGACCCGGCCTCGGTGGCCGCGGTCATGACACCGCGGACCAAGGCCGTGCTGGCCGTCCACCAGGGCGGGCAGCCCGCCGACATCGCCGCCCTGCGCGCCGTCGCCGGCGACGTCCCGGTCCTCGAGGACGCCGCCTGCGCCGCCGGCTCGACGCTGCGTGGTGCGCCGGTCGGCACCGGCGCCACGCTCGCCGCGTGGTCGTTCCATCCCCGCAAGCTCCTCACCACCGGTGAGGGCGGCATGGTCACCACCGACGACGCCGAGCAGGCCACCCGGCTGCGGCGGCTGCGCGAGCACGGCATGTCCGTCTCCGCCGCCGACCGCCACGCCGCGGGCAACACGGTCAGGCTCGAGGCCTACCTCGAGACGGCGTTCAACTACCGGATGACCGACATGCAGGCCGCCATGGGCCTGGTCCAGCTCGGCCGCTTGCCGGGGATGGTCCAGCAGCGTCGTTCGCTCGCCGCTCGCTACGCCGGGCTCCTCGCGGAGCAGGGCCTGCGCCCCGTCGGCGACCCCGAGTTCGGGACCAGCAACTTCCAGTCGTACTGGGTGCACCTGCCCGACGGTGCCCCCGACTCGACCGAGGTCCTGCAGGCCCTCGCCGACGCCGGCGTCTCCGCCCGGCGCGGCATCATGGCCGCCCACCTCGAACCGGCCTACGACGGGCACCCGCACGTCCCGCTGCCCGTGACCGAGTACCTGACGCGGCGCACGATCATCCTGCCGTTGCACCACGAGCTGACCGCGGCCGACCAGGACCACGTCGTCGGCTCGCTGACCGCCGCACTCGCCGTCCCGACTGGAGCATCGTGACCGACTCCCCCGTTCCCCTCGTCGATCTCGGCGTCCAGCACCGCCAGGTGGCCGACGAGGTCGCCGAGGGCTGGGCCGCCGTCCTCTCCCGCACCGCGTTCGTCGGCGGTGCGGCGGTGAAGGAGTTCGAGGAGGCCTACGCCTCCTACACCGGCGCCGCGCACTGCATCGGTGTCGGCAACGGCACCGACGCCATCGAGATGGCTCTGCGCGCGCTGGGCGTCGGCCACGGCGACGAGTGCGTCGTTCCCGCCAACACCTTCATCGCGACGGCCGAGGCCGTGGCCCGCACCGGTGCCACCGTCGTGCTGGCCGACTGCGACGAGGCCACCGCGCTGCTCGACCCCACGGCCGCCGGTGCCGCCGTCACCTCCCGCACCAAGGCGATCCTGCCCGTGCACCTCTACGGCCAGGCCGCCCCCGTCGAGGCGATCCGCGCCGCCGTGGGCGACGTGCCGATCGTCGAGGACGCCGCGCAGTCGCAGGGTGCCCGCCGCAACGGCGAGCCCACCGGCACCCTCGGTGTGCTGGCCGCGACCAGCTTCTACCCGGGCAAGAACCTCGGCGCCTACGGCGACGCGGGCGCGGTCCTCACGTCCGACCCCGAGCTCGCCACCGCGGTCCGGCTGCTCGGCGAGCACGGCTCGCCCCGCAAGTACGAGCACACCGTGGTCGGCTTCAACAGCCGCATGGACGCGCTGCAGGCCGTCGTCCTGTCGACCAAGCTGCGCCGCCTCGACGAGTGGAACGCGCAGCGCCGCGCCGCCGCCGACCGCTACGCCACCCTGCTCGCCGACGTCGACGGCGTCGTCGCCCCGGTCACCGCCGAGGGCAACGAGCACGTCTGGCACCTCTACGTGGTCCGCGTCGCCGAGCGCGACCGCGTGCTGGCCGACCTGCACGCCGCCGGCATCGGCGCGGGCATCCACTACCCGACGCCGGTGCACCTGACCGGCGCGTTCGCCGACCTCGGCTTCTCGGAAGGCGCGTTCCCCGCGTCCGAGACCCTCGCCGGCGAGATCCTGTCGCTGCCGCTGTTCCCGGGCATCACCGAGGCCCAGCAGGAGCGCGTCGTCGAGGTGCTCGCCAAGGCCGTCGTTCGATGACCGCGGTCGCCGGGGTGCGCGTGCACCCGCAGGGACTCTGCGAGAGCGACGACGTCGGCGAGGGCACCCGGGTGTGGGCGTTCGCCCACGTCCTGCCCGGCGCCCGCGTCGGCCGCGACTGCAACATCTGCGACTGCGCGTTCGTCGAGGACGGCGCGACCCTCGGCGACAACGTCACCGTCAAGAACGGCACGCTGGTCTTCCGCGGCGTCACGTGCGAGGACGACGTCTTCCTCGGACCCAACGTGCTGTTCACCAACGACCTGCGGCCCCGCGCCGCCAACAAGGTCGACCCCGACGCCCTCGTCACCACTCTCGTGCGGCGGGGAGCGTCACTCGGAGCGGGCACGGTCGTTGTGTGCGGCACGGAGATCGGCGAGTACGCGTTCGCCGCGGCCGGAGCCGTCGTCACCCGCGACGTCCCGGCCCACGCGTTCGTCGCCGGTAATCCCGCCGTCCACAAGGGATGGGTCTGCCGCTGCGGCGCCCGTCTCGACAGCGAGCTCACCTGCACGCAGTGCGGGGAGCGCTACCGCGAGAGCGAACGGGGGCTCGTCCCGGCATGACCGAAGGACCGAAGGTCGACGTCGTCATTCCCTGCTACAGGTACGGGGAGCTGCTGCCGTCGTCGGTGCGCAGCGTCCTCGCGCAGGACGGCGTCGACGTCCGGGTCCTGATCATCGACGACGCGTCCGGCGACGGCAGCGCCGACGTCGCCCACTCGCTCGCCGCGGCCGACGCCCGTGTCTCGGTGGAGGTCCACGCCGAGAACCGCGGCCACATCCGGACGTTCAACGAGGGCGTCATCGACTGGGCGTCCGCGCCCTACACCCTCCTGATCTCCGCCGACGACGAGCTCGCCCCCGGCGCCCTGCAGCGCGCCACCACGCTGCTCGAGGACAACCCGGGCGTCGGCTTCGCCTACGGCAACTCCCAGATGTGGGAGCCCGAGGACGACGGCCGCCCCGCCCTGCGCACCGGCCGCTGGCGCCCGATCGTTTACGGGGGACACACCTGGCTGCGGCGGCGCTGCGCGTCGGCCACCAACCCGGTCTACTCGCCGTCGGTCGTCGTGCGCACGGCGCTGCAGCAGCAGGTCGGCGGCTACGACGCCCGCATGCTGCACACCAGCGACCTCGAGATGTGGCTGCGCATGTCGCTCCACGCCGACGTGGGCTTCGTCGCCGGCGTCGACCAGTCGATCACCCGCGTCCACGAGAAGAACATGTCGTCGGCCTACCTGGAGTCCGACCAGGGCCTCGACGACCTGCGCATGCGGCTGCTCGCGTTCGACGCGGTCCTCGACCGCGGCGCCACGCGGCTGCCCGACGTCGACCGGCTCCGGCAGCGCATGCGCCGCGCCCTCTCGCGCGAGGCACTCATGCGCCTCGACCGGGCCGCCGACAAGAACATCCCCCTCGGCGACACCGCCGACGCCCTCGCCGAGTTCGCCCGCGCCACGTGCAGCCGCTCCATCCACAGCCCCGAGGGCCGCGCCCTGCGCCGCCGCCACAACCTCGGACCGCGGCTCGCCGCCGTCGTCCGCCCGCCCGTCGTCGCCGCCGCGCGCCGCAAGCTCCGTCAGGAGACCCGCGACCGCGTGCAGCTGCACCGCGGCGTCTAGACACGTGAACGGAGAGACGTGAGCCTGCAGGAACGTATTCGCGACTCGCTGGCCTGGCGGACCGAGATGGCCCGCGACCGCGCCGCCCTCGGCCGCGCCTTCACCGAGCGGCAGCTCATCGCCCGCACCCGGGCCCCCCAGGCGCCGACCAGCCGCATCCTCGCGTACCACACCGTCGGCATGCCCAAGATGGGTCTCAACGACATCTCGCTGCAGCGCATCCGCCGCCAGCTCGAGATGACGAAGATCGCCGGCTACCGGTTCGTGCCCGCCACCGAGCTCGTCGCACAGCCCGAGGACACCACCCCCGGTGACCGCCGCATCGCGCTGACCTTCGACGACGGCTTCCGCAGCATCCTCACCACCGTCGAGCCGCTGCTGCGCGAGCTCGACATCCCGTGGACCGCCTTCGTCTGCAGCGGGCTCGCCGACGGCGACAAGGGCCACGACGACTACCTCGACTGGCGTGAGATCGAGGGCCTCGCCGAGCGCGGCGTCACGATCGCCAGCCACTCGGTCACCCACCCCAACTTCGCGACGCTCACCGCCGCCCAGACCGTCGACGAGCTCGAACGCTCCCGCGACGCGCTGCGCGACCGGCTGGGCATCGAGACCACCGAGTTCGCGATCCCCTTCGGACAGTCTCGCGACTGGCCCGAGACCGCCCGCCGCGCCGCCGCCGACGCGGGCTACACGACGGTCTACGCGCAGTCGATGGACCGCCGCCCCACCGGCACGGTCCCCCGCACCTTCGTGACCCGCTTCGACGACGACCGCATCTTCCGCGCCGCCCTCGGTGGCGCCTACGACCGCTGGGAAGAGTGGTACTAGGCCGGGGTCCCTCTTCTGCCCGTGTGCCCGTCCCGCGTCGCGGGGCGGGCGCTCGCGCGTCCGGCCCCGTCCCCTGTCCGTGCGACTGCCCGCGGCGACGAGGGCGTGCCCGACCTCCCGCGCGCAACCTCACGGTCGTGCGGGCCGCGACGATCTGTGCCGGTGCCGGACTACTTCTGAGGGTTGCCGTCCGACGGGGCCGGTCGCGGACGGGGGCGCGGGGACGGGCGCGGGGCCGATCCGTTGTCTCCCTGTGGGGTACCGCCTGCCGGTCCGGACCCGTTGCTGCCCTTCGGCCGGCTGCCGTTGGTTCCCGGTCCGGCCGGCTGCGGGCCGTTCGGACCCGGGGTCCGCGGCGGAGCGCCGCTCGGGCCCGTGGGCGGAGCAGCGTTCGGGCTGCTGTGCGGGGGCGCGCCGTTCGGGCCCTTCGGCGGGGCGCCGTTCGGGCTGCTGCTCGGAGGCGCGCCCTTCGAACTGTTCGGAGGCCCGCCCGGGCTCGTCGGCGGCGCACCGTTCGGGCTCTTCGGCGGCGCACCGTTCGGGACGCCGGGCTTCGGCGGTGCGGGCTCGGGGCCCGTCGTGTGCGGTGCACTACCCGGCGCGTTGCGGGGCGGCGTGCCGCTCGAGGCCGGCTTCGCCGGCGCCTGCGGGGGCCGGGCGGCCAGCTTCCGCGTCTCCTCATCGGCGGGGCCGCTCTTCGGGGCCGCACCCGGATGGTCGGGCGCCCGCTTCCCGGGTGCGGGTGCAGCCGGCCGCTGCGCCGCCTTCGCGGGCTGGACGGGCTTCGCGGGCTTCGACGGCTGGGCCGGCTCCGGTGTGGACCGGTCCTTCTCGGGGGCCGCAGGGACCTTTGCGGTCGCCGAGGGGTCTCCCGACGGCTGTGCGGCGTCGTCGCGCGGGGCGGGACGCGGCCGCGGCGACGGGCGCCGGGGAGCGGTGCCGCCGGTGGCGGGCGGGGTCGGGGGGACCGAGCGCGTGACGGTCGTGGCCTCGGCGTCGGCGCCCGGCTTCGACGGGACCGGCGCCTGGGCGTGGGTCGCCTCGGGATCGGCGGACGCGTCGGACTTCACGGGAGCGGGCGGCGTCGCAGCAGCAGGCGGCGTCGCGGGAGCAGGCGGCTTCGGCGGAGCGGGCGGTTGGACCGCAGCCGGCGGCCTGCCCGCGCCGGGTGCGTCCACATCGGATGTCCCCGAGCCCGTCCTGCCCGCGTCGGCCCTGCCCGCGTCGGCCGTACTCCCGGCGGCGGGCGCCGTCGGTTGCAGGCTCTCGAGACGGCCGCTCCAGCGTCGGCCGTCGCTGGTGACCGTCGCGTCGCGGGAGGAGTCGTCGGGCGCGGCGAACAGGTCGGCACCGCTGCCGGCCGTGGCCTGCGTCGTGACCGTCTGCTCCGCGTCCGCGGTCGCGGCCGGAGCCTTCTCCGAGGCGGCGGGCGGCGGCGTGTCGGGCGTGATCGCCTTCATGACGATGGTCTCGTCGGTGGCGTTGCGGCCGTCGTCGGCGCTGGTGCGCTGCGGCAGCGGGGCGAGCGGGAGCTTGCGGTCGCTGCGGTTGCGGGATCTGACAGTCGGCATGGGCTGGATGAGCCGCATCTGGACGGTCGCGTCGTCGAGGCCCTCGGAGATGACGGCGCGCGCGAGCCCGATCATGCCGCTGGCGGTCATCGGCGGCAGCTGGATCGTCATCTCGGACGCGCTGGGCGTGGCGCCGACGAGCTCGCGGTCCGGACCGGTCGGGCCGGGGCCCGCGCCGACGCCGGTGCTGTCGTCCTCGTCGCCGTCCTCGTCGTCGTCATCGTCGCTGCCGCCGCGGCGGCGGACCTTGTTCATGACCGCGCCGATCAGCGAGCGGCCGAGCTTCGGGGCGATGACGGTCAGGACCGCGAGGTAGATCAGCGCGAAGATGATCGTCTCGAGGATCAGCAGCAGGATGCCGAGGATGACGCCGTGCTCGTCGGCACCGAAGATGTTGCGATCGAGCCACCACACTGCGGCCATGGCCACGGCGGCGGCGATCGCGGGCGGCACGAGCATCCAGGCCAGCCGCGGGACGGAGAACTTCACGACGCGCCGCGACAGGATCAGCACGACGATGCCGACGGCGATCTCGGTGATCGACATGGCGATGCCGACGCCCACCAGCCCGAGCGGGAGCAGCGCGATCAGCGAGCCGATGCCGAGCACGAGGCTGGTGGCGGTCGTCCAGTTGAGCAGCTTGGACGCGCCGACGGCCTTGATGACCTCGCTGCCGACGGCCTGCAGCGCGATACCGACGCCGTAGCCGGACATGACCATGAGCGCGACGCCGGCCTCGCGCCACTTCTCGCCGAGGAGCACGACGACGGCGGGCTCGCCGATGGCGATCATCAGCCCGGCGAAGGGTGCGGCGCCGACCCACGTGACCTGGAGGGCGCGTTCGAAGGCGCGGGCGAAGCGGGGCGGGTCGGACTGCAGCCGGGAGAACGCCGGGAACAGGACGTACGAGCCGATCTGGACGATCACCAGCGCGGGCAGCTGCGCCAGGCTCATGCCGTAGCGGTACTGGCCGAGGGTGTTGGCGTCGAGGCGGCGTCCGATGAGGGCGGTCTCGGCGGCGGTACGGACCCGGTCGACGATGCCCTCGACGAGCAGCGGGAACGCGTAGGCGGCCATCTGGCGCCACAGCTGGAACGAGAACCTGCCGACGCCGGGGCGCCAGCGGGCATAGCGCCAGCTCAGGAACAGCCAGATCGCGATGCCGACGTAGTTGCCGATGACCATCGACCACACGCCGAAACCCATCGCGGCGAGCGTGATGGTGACGATCGCGTACCCGAGCACACGGGTGGGGTCGACGATGAGTCGCCGTTTGAAGTTGAAGCGGCGCTGCATGAGGCCGTCGGGCACGTTGGTGAGCGCGTGCAGCACGACGGCGCCGGAGGAGACCGCGGCGATGGTGCCGGCGACCTCGCTCTTGAAGACGATGCCGACGATCGGCGCGGTCACCAGCGACAGGACCGCCAGCCCGAGGCCGGTGACGAAGGTGACCCAGAAGACGGTGTCGGCGGCGTCCTCGACCTCGCCCTCACGCTGGATCAGCGCGCCGCGCAGGCCGCCCTCGGAGAACCCGAGGAGGAAGCCCATCATCACGGTGCCGGCCGCGTAGAGGCCGATCTGTTCCGGGTCGAGGATGCGGGCGAGGATCAGCGTCTGGACGAACGACACGACCTGCACGAGGCCGAGCGCGAGCGCCGACAGCATGGCGCCGCGCTTGAGCGTGCTGCCGAGCGTCGAGATGTCCGGGTCGCTCGTCGCCTCACGCGTGGTGGCGATGCTCGCCCGGTGCTTGCCGAGAGCCACTCAGCACCGCCACGCCGGGGCGAGGACGGGACGGCCCACGGCCGTTCCACGTGCACTGGTCAACTCGGCATCCTCGGGTCGCCTCGGCGAAGTGTTACCCCGAGCAGGGTAACGGCGTGCCCGTGCGGCGCTGCGACGGCCGGACCGACTCGCCGGGGACGTCACCGCTTCCGGTGGTCGAGGTCCTGGTAGAGCCGGTCGAGGTTGCGTGCCGTGACGTCGGCGGCGAAGTGTTCCTCGACGCGGCGGCGCCCCGCGGCACCCATCTCGCGGCGGACGGCGACGTCACGCACGAGGGGTTCGAGGGCGTCGGCGAGCTTCTCGGGGTCCTGCACGGGCACGACGCGGCCGGTGACGCCGTCGTCGATGGCGCGGCCGATGTCGCCGACGTCGGTGCCGACGACGGGCAACCCGCCCGCCATGGCCTCGAGGATCGACAGCGGCATGGCCTCCCACCAGGACGGCAGGCTGAAGATGTCGGCCGCGGCGTACTCGGCGGGCATGTCGGCGGGGTCGCGGGTGCCGAGCAGCGTGACCCACGGCGGCAGGTTGTCGCGGACGGCTGCCTCGGCCTCGGGGCCTTCGTCGGGGGCGCCACCGAGCAGGTGCAGCTCGTGGTCGGCGCCGCGCTCGCGCAGGATGCGGGAGGCCTCGACGAGGTCGAGGACGCCCTTGCGCGGGGTGAGCAGGCCGACGTAGAGGATGCGCGGCGGGTCGTTGGGCGGCCCGGGCTCGGGGACGCGGTCGAGAGGCACGCCGTTGTCGATCAGCGTGACCTTGCCGGCCGGCAGGACCTCGCGCAGCGCGTTCTCACCGGCGGTCCAGACGGCGACGACGCTGTGCGCGGGTGCCATGGCGAGGCGCATGATCGCGCGCCGCAGCGGCGTCGTCAGCCAGGTCTGGATGTTGCCGCCGTGCGCGTGCACGACGACGGTGCAGCCACGGCTGCGACCGGCCAGGGCGAGCAGCCCGGCGCGGACCACGGTGACGGCGGGCGCGAGCGCGGAGTGGATGTGGACGACGTCGGCGCGGCGGCCGTGCTTGCGGACGTCGAGCGCGTCGCGCACGGTGCGGCCGATGTTGCCGGTGGTGAACTTGCCGCCCTGGCGGACGCCGTCGTGGGCGACGTTGAGCAGCCGGACGTCGTGGCGCTCGGCGAGCGCGCCGCCGCGCAGCATCTCCAGGAAGGTGGGGATGCCGCCGCGGTCCGGATAGGACTTGCCGACGAGCAGCACCCGCATCCGCCGGCCGGTGGGCTCGACCTCGTGGCGTGCGGGCGTGATCTCCTGCGCGCTCATCGCTCTCCCTCGCCAGGGCTCGGTCGGCGCTGCGCGCAGGCGCTGTGCCGACTGTTCGCTCGCTGCCGCTCGCTCAACGCGTGCTCCGGACCCGGGCGACGACCTCGTCGGCGACGCCGCGCCAGAAGCCGACGCCCCAGCCGATGTGCATGGCGAGGAACGCGGGGGCGACGTGGCGGCCGTCGCCGGGTTCGAGCTCACCGGCGGTGCGGTGGGACGCGGCGGCGACCGCGGCGGCGTAGGGCGCGACGAGCGCGGCGCCGAGCAGCGGCCGCTTGAGCGCGACGACGGCGGCGCCGGCCAGGTAGGCGACGAACGCCGGGACCAGGAGGTGGCGCGGGCGCATCGAGCGCGGGTGCAGCAGCGCGACGGCGACCTTCCCGCGGCCGTAGCGGCGGTACTGCTCGTAGAGGTCGCGCACGGTCTGGCGGCTGTGCCAGCTGATCGTCATCGACGGGTCGAACAGCAGCTTGTGGCCGGCCAGCCGCAGCCGGTGGTCGAACTCGAAGTCCTCGTTGGCGACCAGGTTCTCGTCCCAGCCACCGAGCTCGCGCACGAGCGCGGTCGGGTAGGCGCCGAACGGGATGTGGTCGACCTCCTGACGCTCGGTGCCGTGGTGGTAGACCGAGCCACCGACGCCGAACGGGCTGCCCAGGGCGGCGGCGATGGCGCGGCCCTCGGCGGTGACGCCGCGACCGTCCTTGCGGCCACCGACCCCGCCCCACTCCCCCTCTTCGAGGAGCGCGACCGCGGTCGAGACGTAGTCGGCCGGGACCGTGGAGTGCGCGTCGACGCGGACGAGCCAGCGCCCGCGCGCGGCGGCGACGGCGATGTTGAGCGAGACGGGGATGCCGCCGCGCTCGTTGTGGTGGATCTCGATCCGCGGGTCCTCGGCGGCCATCGCGGCGACCTGCTCGGCGGTGTCGTCACGGCTGCCGCCGTCGACGACCACGACGATCTGGAGGTTGCGGTGGTCCTGGGCGCGGACCGACCCGAGACAGGCTCCGATGAAGCCGGACTCGTCGCGCGCGGGGACGAAGACCGTCACCAGGTCTCCCGCCTCGGCGGATGTGGTCTCCGTCACGGCCTGGGCAACCGTATCCGGGTCTGTCACGGACTCCACCTTCCGGCAGTTCGTCGGGGCGGCCCGACCGTACTCGGCAGCCCCGACCGGGCGATCCGCGCCCCGGCGCCCACCTGGCCCGTTGCGACGGATCCGGCGACGACCTGCGGATTCGCCGGGCGTGGCCGCCCCGCCGGGCGACATGCGGCCGATCGCCCGAACGGGTAGGCCGAACGGTGTACGTCGGGAACCGACCGTGACTAGAGCCCCACTGAAGGGGGCACCGACTAGCCCGATGGGTTGTTCGAAGACCGGAAGCAACATCCCCGGCGGTGAAACGTCTTTAGGGATAGCGGCGATGGCCGTCGTGAGTGCCCGGGTCGTGTGGACGTCGAAGACGCGCCGTACAGCAAGGGGGCCCGGAGCCTTCTCGAGGAGGAACGTAGTTGACCGAGGTATTCGATTCGGCGAAGCGTCCGACGGCACCGCCGACGGACCCGTCCGCCGGGGGGAGCACATCGGCGATGGGCAGGCATGCGCGTGGGGGCCGCGCGGCTCGCAACAAGTTCACGGTCATCGTGAACGGCTTCGAGGTCGTCGCGCTCGTCGCCACGGCCGCTCTGACGGCGCTGCTGCTCGCGCCGCTGCCCGCCGTGGTCGTCACCGCGGCCATCGCGATCGGCGCCCTGGTGAGCCGTCGCAACGCCTGGCGCTTCGCCCTGTCCGTCCTCGACGACCTGCCGGCCACCGCGCTGCTCGTCGCCGTCCCGACGGTCCTGGCCGACGCAGTCCTGGTCCCGCTGGGCCTGGCGCGCCCGCTCGACGTACTGCTCACCGGCGTGGCCGCGCTCGTCGCGCTCGCGCTCGCCCGCACCGTCGCGTTCGCGATCGTGCGGCGCCGCCGCAAGGACGGCCGTGACCACCTGCGTGCCCTGATCGTCGGGTCCGACGAGGCCGGCACCCGCCTGGGCAGCAGCCTCGACCACGGCCTGCGGTACGGCATCCGCGTCGTGGGCTTCGTCGACGACGACCGTCCCCTCCTGGCCGACCTCGGCCCGCAGCTGGGCTCGGTCGACGGGCTGGCACAGCTGGTCGACGAGCACCGCATCGACGTCGTCCTGGTCACCTTCGGTGCCCACCGCGACGACGCCGTCGTCGACGCCGTCCGCGACCTGACCGGCTCGGGCGCCGAGGTCTACGTGGTGCCCCGCATGTTCGAGCTGCACCAGCGCAACAAGGTCTCGGAGATGGTCGACGGGATTCCGCTGCAGCGGCTCCGCCCGATCAGCCACCCGCGCGGTGCCTGGCGCGTCAAGCGCGCGATCGACGTCACCGTCTCGGCCGTCGCGCTCGTCATGGTCAGCCCGGTGCTGGCCGTCATCGCCGCCGCCGTCCGCAAGGAGACCGGTCCGGGCGTCATCTTCAAGCAGGAGCGGATCGGCCAGCACGGCGTTCCGTTCACCCTGTTCAAGTTCCGCTCGCTGATCCCGGTCGGCGGCGAGGGCGACGTCCGCTGGAACATCGACACCGACACCCGCCTGGGCCGCGTCGGCAAGTTCATCCGCGCCACGAGCCTCGACGAGCTCCCGCAGCTGGTCAACGTACTCAAGGGCGACATGAGCCTGGTCGGCCCCCGCCCGGAGCGCGGCTACTTCGTCGAGCGCTTCAACGAGACGATCCCGGGCTACCGCTTCCGCCACCGCGTCCCCGTCGGCCTGACCGGCTACGCGGCGGTACAGGGCCTGCGCGGCGACACCTCGATCCACCAGCGCGCGCACTTCGACAACCTGTACGCCGAGTCGTGGTCGCTGTGGCTCGACGTCAAGATCGCCTTCTGGACGATCTCGCAGCTGGTTCCGAAGCGTGCCCCCGAGGCGGTGCTGCCGGTCCCGTCCCCGCCCGCCGAGGTCCCCGCCCCGCCGGCCCCGATGGACGACGCTCCCACCACGGTGCTTCCGCGGCTCCCGCAGCACACCAGCATCCCCGACGCCGCACGCGACGAGCCCACCGCGGCGTCGCTCGAGATCACCCACGAGATCACCCTTCCCCGTGACTGACCGTTCCCTCCGCGTCCTGCAGATCATCGACACCTTCGCCTACGGCGGTGCCGAGCGGCTGCTCGCCACCCTCAACGGGGTCGCCCCCGACCTCGGGCTCCACATGTCGGTGGCGTCCCTCGCTCCGCCGACGCCGGAACGCTCGCTGAGCTTCCCGGTCCTGCAGGACGCGGGGCTCGATCCCAGCTACATCGGGATCAGGCTGATGCGTCAGCGCAACGCCGTCCCGCTCATCGCGAAGAAGATCCGCGAGTCGCGGGCCGATGTCGTGCACGCGCACCTGGGCACGTCGTCGGTCCTGGTGCCGCTCGCGGCCCGGCTCGCCAAGGTGCCGGTGCTGTCGACGCTGCACCACCTGCCCGCCCACGGCCGCGCCCTGCCGGCGCGGACCAAGGAGAAGCTCGCGATCCGCTCCGCCGGCCGCGGGCACTCCCTCATCTTCGTCTCCGAGGCCGCCCGCGCGGCCGCCGAGAGCATCCACGGCTCGCCCCGCCCGTCGTGGCGGGTGCTGCACAACGGCGTCGACATGTCGTCGTTCCGCCCCGCCGCGGGCGGTGTCCCCGAGCCCCTGCCCGCCGACCTCGGCGTCCCGTCGGGCGTGCCGGTCGTGACCATCGTCGCCGCCCTGCGAAAGCCCAAGGGCCACGAGGTCGCGCTGCGGGCGTGGCCGTCGGTGCGCGAGCGAGTGCCGGACGCGGTCCTGCTGATCGTCGGCGACGGCGAGCACCGCGCGACGCTGGAGTCCCTCGCGGGCGAGGGCGTCGTGTTCGCGGGCTCTCGCGACGACGTACCCGCCATCCTGCGCGGCTCCACGCTCGCCCTGCTGCCCTCGCTCACCGAGGCGCTGCCCACCGCCGTGATCGAGGCCGCCGCGAGCGGCCTGACCGCCGTCGCCACCACGGTCGGCGGCACCCCCGAGATCGTCGACGACGGCCGCACCGGCCTGCTCGTCGCACCCGGCGACGCCACCGCGCTCGGTGACGCGGTCGTCGCGCTGCTCACCGACGACGCACGCCGTGCAGAGCTCGGAGAGGCGGCCCGTAGACTCGCCGAGGATCGCTTCGATCTCCGCCGCTGGGCGGGTCGGCTGGCGGACCTGTACGACGACGCCCTCGCCTCGAAGGCGGCCGGTTCACGCCGGGTGCGCGTCTGACCCCGTCCCACCCGGGACGACACGACCGACCGTCCTGACCGTCGACCCATAAGGAGGCGACGTGAACGACCAGGGACTCAGTCGCAAGGCGTTGCTCGTCATCGCCGCGACCGGACTGGTCACCGCGCTCCTCGCCCTGCTCGTGACCCACCTCGTCGTCGGCTCCGCGCAGCCGACGTACCGCGCGACCACCCAGGTCGCGCTCGTGCCGGCGCCCACGGTGCCCGCCGAGCAGGTCCCCTCCTACTGGGAGTCACTGGCGGGCGGCCAGGCCGCGACCATCGGGGCCGAGGTCCTCAAGCAGACGCAGTGGCTGGCCCCCGCGGCCCAGGCCGCGAACGTCAGCCCGGCCGACGTGACCGTCACCGCAGCCGCCACCGCGAGCACCAGCCTCATCACCGTCACGGTGACGACGACGAGCCCGCAGGGCGCCGAGGCCGCCGCGACGGCGCTGGTCACGGCGGCGACGCCGACGGTCCAGCAGGTGTCGGGCCCCTACGTGCTCCAGGTCGCGCAGCCCGCGGCCGGCACCGCGGTCTCCGCCGGCATCCCCGAGGGCCAGCTGCTCATGGTCGTCTTCGCGGGCGGGCTGTTCATCGGTGCCGGTGTGGCGCTGGTCGTGGCCCGTGCGCGGGCCCGGCGCCAGGAACCGGCCGTCGCCGAGCACGCCCCCGCGCGCCGGGTGCCGCCGCCCCCGGCCGGCCCGATGAAGGGCAACGCTCCCGCACCCGCCGGCGTCCCCGCCGGTCCCGGCGCGGGCCCGGCTGGCGGCAACGGTCCCGGCGGTCCGAAGAGCTCCTCCGGCGGCCCCAAGGGCCCGGGCGCTCCCGGCCCCAACAACGGTCCCGGCGGTCACAACGGCGGCCCGAGCAACGGCCCCGGCAAGGGCCCGAACGGTGGTCCCGCCAACACCGGCGCCAAGAACGGCGGCCCCGGCAACGGCGCCTCCGGTAACGGGGGCCCCGGCAACGGCAAGGGTCCCGGTGCCCCCGCCCGACCGTCCGGCGCCTACACGCCCCGCGGCTCGTCCTCTTCGTGACCACGACGTCGGTCCGGCCCCCGGAACGGCCTCCCGCCGCTCCGGAACGGCCGGCCCCCGCTGACACCCCGCGGTCCACGCCGTCCGCGCTGAGCAACGCGCTCCAGCGCAACGGCGGGTACCTCGCGGCGCTCGGCGTCGCCATGCTGGTCCTGGCCTTCACGGTCGGACCCCAGATGGCGCTCGTGGTCGTCGGCGCGCTCGTCGGCGTCGCCGTTGTCGGCGCCGCCGTCATGATCCCGACGGTCGCGCTGTTCCTGATGGTGGCGAGCGAGTTCGCCAACGCCAGTGGCGTGATCGCGACCCCGGTGTCCATCTACACCGCGCTGCTCGGTCTCTGCGGGATGTCGGTCGTCGTCGGGCTCGCGCGCAAGCGCTACCGCGACCGCGTCCGGCCCGGCTGGTGGATCCCCGCCGCCCTGCTGCTCGCCTACCTGGTCTCCATCGTGCCGTCCGCGGCGACG
Source organism: Pseudonocardia sp. SCN 73-27 (assembly GCA_001725415.1). Taxonomy (GTDB): domain Bacteria; phylum Actinomycetota; class Actinomycetes; order Mycobacteriales; family Pseudonocardiaceae; genus Pseudonocardia. The sequence goes on along the minus strand of MEGH01000008.1, from coordinate 145,864 downwards.
AGCCAGGACCCGGCGTCGACGACCTCCGCGCTGTCCGACCACCTCAAGGACATCGTCTTCGTCGTCATCGTGTCGCTGCTGCTGCAGATGTCGTCGAAGCCCTGGTACACGATCGTCGCGATCCTCGTGCCGCTCGCCGGGATCTCCGTGCTCACGGCGCTGAGCGAGTACGTCGTCGGCAACTCGCAGACCTTCGGCGGCTTCTCGACGATCCAGTCCAACGCCGGCGCCGGCATCGCCGCCGCCCGCCACTCCGGGCCCCTGCCCGACCCCAACTTCTGGGGCCGCTTCCTCATCCTCGGCCTCCCCTTCGGGCTGGCGTTCGTGCACCGCGCCCTCGCCCGCCGCAGCCGCTTCGAACTGCTCTTCTCCGCCTGCGCGACGCTTGCGATCCTGCTCGGTCTCTACCTCACGCAGTCGCGCGGCACGATGCTCGCCGCCGGGCTCACCATCGTCGTGTGGCTCGTCGCCGCCGGGCCGCGGGTGCGCCGCCGCGCCTTCTTCCTCGCGCCGCTCTCGCTGCTGATCCTGCTGCTGCCCGGCATCGGCGACCGCCTGCTCACGCTCACCCAGGCCGTGTCGTCGGCACCCGACTACGCCGCCGACCAGTCCCTCACCGAACGCAGCAACATCGGCGAGGTCGCCTTCGGCGTCTTCAAGGCCAACCCGCTGTTCGGCACCGGCCCCGGCTCCTTCGCGCACACGATGTCGCAGTACGCGCCGCTCACCAACGCGGGCCCCACCGGCGACATCACCGCAACCCACAACCTCTACCTCGAGCTGCTGTCCGAGACCGGAATCGTCGGCATGCTCGGCTGGTCGGTGCTGATCGTCGGCATGCTGGTGCTCGGCTACCTGGCCACCACCCGCCTCGCCGGCACCTTCCCCGACGCCCGCGGCGGCCGGCTCACCCGCGGCGTCGGCGCCGCCGGCATCGCCTCCATCGTCGGCTTCTCCGCCGCCAGCCTGTTCCTGCACCTCGCCTACTCGCGGACCTTCCTGCTGGTGTGCGCCCTCATCGGGTTCGTCTACAGCGTGGCCCGCACCGACCGCAGCCTGCGCAGGCGCATGCCCGCCCGCGCCACCGCGCAGGCCCGCAAGGGCTTCTTCTTCGCCGCCGCCGTCACCGTGGCCACCGCCGCCGCAGCCACTGTCGTCGGCGCCACCCTGGTCACGGTGCTCGGCCGCGACACCTACGTCGCCACCAGCGAGCTCACCCTCCAGGCCACCGGCGCCGGCTACCCGGGCTACGCCATGGACATCCGCCGCCGCACCGCCGTCCTCCCCGCCTACGCCTCGGTCATCCAGGGCGGCGCGGCCACGCAGGAGACCACCGTCGTCGCCGACCCCGTGCGGGGCGTCATGACGGTCCGCGCCGTCGGTGACTCCCCCGCCGAGGCCATTCAGCGCCGCGACGCGGTCGTCGTCAACGCCCCCAAGGCCATCGGCCAGCAGGGCCTCAACGCGGTCTACAACGTCGTCACCGTGTCGGTGCAGGACGTGGCCGAGGAACGCGTCGTCGACGGCACCACCCTGCGCATCGTCCTGCTCGCCACCGCAGGCGAGATCGCCCTGGTCCTCTTCCTGTGTGGCCGGATCCGCAGCGAGGAACGCCGCCGCGGCGTCTGGCTGATCTGACCCGTCCGGCACGCCAGCGGAACGTGCCGCACCCGGGTGCGCCCCGAACTCGCGCGCAACCCCATGCTCTCCAGAGCCCCGAGCGGGGTTGCCGGTTCGTCGCGACATCCGGAGGGTGAGCGCGGACCACGGAAACCCGCACGACCCCACCCGAGCGCAACCTCACTGCTCTCCCGAGCGCAACCTCACTGCTCTCCCGAGCCGCAAGGACGACCGTGAGGTTGCGCGCGGTCAGTCGTCCTCGCCGCCGCCCTGCAGCGGCGGCTGCTGGACGGCCTGGGTGCAGCGGTTGGTGACCGGGGGGCCGTCGTGCTTGTCGACCTGCGGGCCGTCGTCGACGACCTGCAGCTTGTCGAAGGGGATGTCGCTGACGTCCTTCCAGATGTCCTGCGACCAGCTCTGGGGGTAGGGGAAGGACGCGAAGCTCTGCGGGGAGGCGGCGTAGAGGGTGAAGCCCCCGGCGGTGTCGGCGAGGATCATGCCGTACTTCTGCAGGGCCTTGGCGATGACCGTCTGTGCGGGCGGGAGCCCGAGGGAGTCGACGTCGATCGAGGGGTCGAGCCGCAGCCTGGCGCCTTCGGGGAGGGCGTCGGAGCCACCGGTGGTGCCGTCGCTGGAGGTCGCGGGGGCCACGGGGCCGCCGGACCTGGTGTAGGGGTAGGCGAAGACGAGGGCGTGGTTGATCTCGCCGGCGGCGAGCTCCTGGGGCCAGATCAGTCCGGCGCCGGCGGAGAGGCCGCTGGCACGGGCGGAGATGCCGTCGGGGTAGATGCCGTCGCCGTCGGCGGGGGTGGCGTTGACCCAGGAGGCGCCCCAGCCGCTGCCTTCCTTGCGGGCCTGCCAGAACTCGTAGACGCAGCTCGCCTGCCGGTCGACGACGACCATGTGGCCGTCCTCCTGGGGGTCGGGCTTGGCGTTGGCGGGGACAGGGACGCCCGGGATGACCCAGCCGCCGTGGCCGGTGTGGTCCTCGGACGCGGTGACCGTGTACTTGGGGGTGGAGGCGTCGGCGTCGTAGACGGGGATGGTCCAGCCGTTGACGGAGACGAGCGGGCGTTCGGTGAGCAGCTTCTGGACGTAGCCGTCGGATCCGGCGACGGGTGCGGTGCCGTCGGGGATCGGGGTGGTCCAGGGGTTGCCGGCGCCGGTGAAGAGGCGGGATCCGTCGGGGCCGGAGATGCCGGCGGGGATCTTGTCGGCGTCGGCGGGCGCGCCGGCGGTGGTGGTGGGGGCCTGGTCGCCGCCGCCCGAGCCGGAGCACCCGGCGACGAGCGCGGCCACGGCGACGAGCACTACTGCTGCGCGGCGGGTTCGGGACGTGACGGCGTGCGCCGACGGCCGTCGATACGGCCGGGGGAACGACATTGACCTGCCCTCCGGGTCGCGGCCGGCGCGGCAACCGACCGTGGCCCAACGGTACCGCCGATGCGACGGGCGTCCCCGAGGACCCGTCGTTCGGGGCCGACACGCCGTCGGTTCCTGGGCATCGACCGTCGGGCGACCGGTCGTCCCCGCGATCACTGCATGTCGGCGACGGGTTCGGTTGTCGCCCGTTCGGGTGGTGTTTCGGCGGGCATACTTCGTCGTCGGGAGCTGTGCGCGCCGGGACACCCGTTCCGGGGCGGTTCTGGAGTTCCGGGATGGGACCCCGGGCTCCGGTTCGACAAGCCGACGTTGGGGCCGACGGCGAGCATTCGGAAGGACTTGCACACCGTGACTCGACACCGTCGGGCGGCGGCTCGACCGCGCCGACGTTCGACGGGCCGGCTGCTGCTGGCGGTCGCCGTGCCCGCTCTGGTGGCGTTGGTGGCCTCGCTGCTGCCGATCGTCCTGAACGCGCCCGACTCCAACGCACCGCTCGACACGTCGCCGGATCAGCTGGCGCTGATCGAGACGAGCCCGCCGGTGACCACCGCTCCCCCGCAGCCTCCGTCGAGTGTGGAGAACTCGCCGACGGCGCCGCGCCGGTCGTCGTCCCCGTCGACGGGGTCGCGCGGCACGGGTGGCGGTTCGACCGGGGCGGGCAGTGGCACGTCGGCGCTGTTCGCGGGGCCCGGCAGCCCGTGGGGTCAGGTGCTGGCGGCGGGTGCCGCGGTGGACCCGAACTCGTCGGGCTACGTGAGCGCGATGCAGGGCGAGAAGTTCCTGATGTCGTTCAAGCAGTGGACGGTGCCGGTGTACTACGCCGACGCGTCGACGCCGCGACAGACGGTGCGGCTCACCGAGAACTGGGGCGCGAGCGAGCTGCGCAACGTGCCGGTGCCGCCGAACGCGAAGCCGGACCCGTCGGACGACGCGCACCTGTCGATCGTCGACCGGTCGACGGGCTGTGTGTACGACTTCTGGGGTGCGAAGGGCGGCTCGGGCGGCCTGTCGGCGTCGTGGGGCAACGCGATCCCGACGAACAGCAACGGCATCTACCCGGGCGGCATGGGGTCACGCGGGTCGGGCTTCAGCGCGGCGGCGGGCATCGTGACGGCCGACGAGCTGCGCCGGGGCGTCATCAATCACGCCCTGGTGTTCGCCTACCCGCAGACGAAATCGGGTGGTCCGGTGGCGCCGGCGACGAAGAGCGACGGCACGTCGGGTGGCGGCAACGCGCTACCGGAGGGCGCGCGGTTGCGGCTGGACCCGTCGCTGAACCTGAAGTCGTTGGGGCTCAACAAGTACGAGCTGACGATCGCGACGGCGATGCAGAAGTACGGGATGATCCTGGGCGACACGAGCGGCGGTTTCACGATCTACGCGCAGCACCCGCAGAGTGCGCCGGGCGCGTTCACGGGGCTGCTGCCCGACGACACGTGGGTCGACCTGACGAAGATCCCGACGGAGAAGCTGCAGGTGATGAAGCTGCCGGCGCAGGCGTCGAACAAGTCGTTCGTGGTCGGGAACCGCTGCAACGGCTGGTGAGTCAGCCCTCTGCCGATGCCCGGACCGGGGCCGACGCGGGTGCCGGGGCCGGGGCGGCCCGACCCCGGCGGACCTTGCGCCGCAGCGAACCGGCGGCCTTGCCGCCCAGGCGGCGCAGCTCGGCGGTGAGCGGGGTGCGATCGGCGGGCGCGGCGAAGGCGGCCATCCGGCCCTTCGCGTTGCGCAGGGCGCCGACGAGGGCGCGGACGTCGAGCGCGCTGCGTGAGGCGGCGACCGCGAGCGCGCGCAGGACCGTCGTCTCGTGGATCCACACGGCTGGCCGGGGCGCGGGTGGCGCGGGCAGGTCGAGGCCGAGGGCGTCGCGGACCTGCAGCACGGTGAGGTTGATCCCGGCGGCGGTGGCGATGTTGGACTGCAGGTTGGGCCGTCCGACGGTCGGCTCGGTGATGTAGAGCTTGCCGTCGGCGGTGCTGCGCTTGACCTCCAGCGAGCCGACACCGATGTGACCGGCGGCGTCGAGGAGGTCGCGGGTGAGGGTGTGGAGCTCGTCGTCGGCGGCCGTCGTCGCCAGGGCGGTGGAGCCGGTCCCGACGGGCCACTGAACGAGCTTGCGGCCGACCTGGGAGGCGACCTCCCGGCCGGCGCGGTCGCGGTAGACGAGGCAGAACCACACGTCGGCGTCGGTGCCCGGGATCCATTGCTGCACGACGAACCGGGGGGCGGCGTCGAGGAGCCGGAACCCGAGGCCGTCGACGTCGGCGGCGGACTCGAGCCGGTAGGCCTTGTGCCGCGGGCTCGCCGCCTGCCACTCGGGCGTGCGTTCGAACGGCTTGATCACGGCGGGGTACGGGACGCGGGCGAGCGCGGCGTCGAGGGCCGCCTGGTCGGCGACGATCTCGGTGTGCGGCACGGGGAACCCGTGGTCGACGGCCCAGCTGTGGAACGCGGTCTTGTCGAGGAGCGTGGTGACGACGTCGGTGGGTGGGAGCACGAAGTCGACGACCGCGCGGAGCTCCTCGGCGTGGGCGGCGACGAGCTCGACGACGTCGTCGCGGACCGGGACGAGGACGGGCCGGCCGTAGCGGCCGGCGGTGGCGCGGATGGCGGCGATCCGCGCCTCGGTGTCGTCGCCGCCGTCGTGAACGATCTCGTGCCACAGTGCCGACCTGCACGGTGAGGCGGTGACGTCCGCAGCGAGGCCGACGAGGCTGTGTCCCTCGTCGCGCAGTGCGCGGGCGACCCCGAGGCCGGTGGGCGACTCGGCCCCTGCGACGAGCACGACGGCACGATCGGGCTGCGGCATCGGGCGATTCTCGACCATCGTTCGGTCCCGGGAGCGCCCGGGGTCACGTACGCGCAGTCACGGTCGAAAAGGGCGATGTGTCCGGTTGCCCAGTCCGTCAGTGTGGCACCGGGGGCGGCCGCGGCAGCCGCCGGGTGGCCACCGGCCGGGATGTCGGGGCGGTCTGGTAGACCCAGGGTCGGCAATCCCCCGACCGGGTCACCGGTCACCGGCACCACCGAGCCGTCCCCGAGATCACCCCGAGAGAGTCCGTGAACCGCAGACGCGTCGCATTCGTCGAGTTCCCGCCCGCGGGCGGGCTCTACCAGTTCAGCGCGCAGCTCGCCGCGGCGATGGCCGAGCGCGGCCACGAGGTGCACCTCTACACAGGGCCCCGCCCGGAGCTGGTGCCGCAGCACCCCGACCTGCGGGTGCGGCCGGTGCTGCCCACGTGGCACCCGGCCGACCCGAAGAAGATCCACCCGCTGCTGCACAAGATCCGCCGCGTCCTGCGCGCCGGGCAGCTGGTCGTCGCGTGGCTGGTGCTGCTCGTCTTCCTGGCGCGCGACCGGCCGGGCACGGTGATCTGGTCGAACTGGCGCTACACCGTCGACGCTGTGGGCGTGCTCGCGGTGCGCCGGCTGTTGCGCCGGTCGCGGCTGGGGCTGATCTCGCACGAGCCGGTGCTGCACAACCGGCAGGACACGACGGCCGACCGCGGCGGCGTGGTCCTCGACCCTGCGCTGGCCAAGGCCTGGAAGTCGCTCGACGTCGTGTTCGTCCTGGGCGAGGAGCCGCGGCAGCGTGTGCTCGACCGCTGGGACCCGGGCTGCCCGGTCGTCGCCATCCCTCACGGCGACGAGAACGCCCTGCGTGGCGGCGAGCCGGTGCCCGACGTGGCCGACACCGGCCCCAACGTGCTGTTCTTCGGCACCTGGAGTGCCTACAAGGGCATCGACGTGCTGCTCGACGCGGTGCCCGCCATCAAGGCCACGGTGCCCGACGCGAAGGTCGTCGTGGCGGGCGCGGTGTACGGGGTCGACCTGCCGGCACTGCAGGCGCGCGCCGACGCACTCGGCGTCGAGACCCACCCCGGCTACGTCCCGACCGAGCAGGTGCCGGTGCTGTTCGGGGCGGCGCGGGTCGTCGTGACGCCGTACAAGCGGGCGACGCAGAGCGGCGTGGTGCACCTGGCGTACACGTTCGACCGGCCGGTGGTGGCCACGTCGGTCGGCGAGCTGCCGTCGGTCGTGCACGACGGCGAGACGGGGCTGCTGGTCCCGCCGGACGACGCGCCGGCGCTGGCCGCGGCCGTCGTCGAGCTGCTCACCGACGCCGACCGGGCCCACAAGATGGGTCTGGCGGGGGCGCGCTGGCTGGCCGACGTGGCGTCGTGGGCCGCGGTCGCGGAGAAGATGGACGCGGGCCTCCTCGAAGCCGACTCGGCCCGGGTGGGTGCGAGGCGTTGATCCCCTCGACCGGCCTCGCACGATCCTGTGGCAGGGTCGAGCTGTGAGCATTCTGTGTTACCACTCGGTCGCGCCGGGCTGGGACGATCCGGTGTCGGTCGAGCCGATCGACTTCGACGCGCAGTGCGCGGCGCTGGCCCGCCGCGGTGGTGTCGTGTCGCTCGGCAGCGTGCAGGCCCACGTCGCGTCGCACGGTGACGCGCCCACGGGTGCCACGGTCCTCACGTTCGACGACGGCTTCGCCGACTACGTCGACCACGCGGTGCCGATCATGTCGCGGTACGGGCTGACGGCGTCGATGTACATCGTCGCGGGGTCGCTGCGCCCGGAGGGCGTGAGGATCGACTGGATCACCGGACTCGACCCGGCCGATGCGCCGCCGTTGATGACGGCGGACCAGATCCGCGAGCTGCACGACCGGGGCTGGCACATCGGCAGCCACTCGATGGTCCACGCCGACCTGCCGACGTTGTCGGAGGCCGAGTGCCTGGCCGATCTGACCGAGAGCCGCGAGCTGCTGTCCGACCTGCTGGGCACGGCCGTGAGCACGCTGGCGTACCCGTTCGGCCACCATGCCGAGCACGTGCGCCGGGCCGCACAGAAGGCCGGCTACGACATCGCGCTGGCGCTTCCCGACAAGCCCGAGCAGGGCGAGCGCTACGCCGTTCCGAGAACGGGCGTGTACCGAGGCAACCCGATGTGGAAGTTCCGCGTCAAGAACATGGGGTTGTACGCACGTGTCCGGACGTCGTCGGCCTACCAGCACGCCACGGGTGCGGCGAGCGCATTGCGTTCCCGCATCGGCGCCTGACCGGCGCCCTCTCCGAAACGAACCGACACCGTTGTCCGAACGTTCCCCCAGGGGAACACTGTCCGCACAACCGTTCCGAACCGCACGATCTCCACCACGAGTCACGACACAGACGCACCGGTCACACCTCGCGCCCCCTCCGCGGAGCTCGCCGGTCGCGACTTTCCGGACAGGAAGGACGCGCTCCCGCATGTCCCGCACAGAACAGGCCGCCAAACTCCTCCGGCTCACGAGGCTCGACGCTCTCGCCCGCCGCACCTGGAGCGGCCTGCTGATCTTCAACTACCACCGGTTCGGCTCCGCGGGCCCGCACGACGACCCCGACCTGTACAGCGCGACGCTGGAGGACTTCGACACCCACGTCGCCGAGCTGGCCGACCGGTTCGAGATCGTCGCCGCCGGCAGCGCCGAGTGGCGCGACGACGCCCCGGCCCGACGCGTGGCGATCACGGTGGACGACGGCTACCGCGACCAGGTCGGCGCCGCCGAGGTGCTGGCCCGGCGCGGCGTGACCGGCACGTTCTTCGTCTGCACCGGGTTCGTCGACACCCCGCACCACGCGTGGTGGGACGAGATCGCGTGGCTGACCGGGGGCGGGGCGTGCGACCTGCCCCCGTCGGAGTGGTTCCCCACCGGGCTCGACTCGGCGGGCATGTCGACGACCGCGTTCCGCCGCCGCGTCAACCTCGCCTACAAGGCGCGCGCCGGTGAGTACGGCGAGAAGTTCCTCGACGACCTGGCCGACGCCGTCGGCCGGGCCCGGCTCGCCCCCGGCACCAGCGACCACTGGATGAGCTGGGACGACGTGCGCCGGGTGCGGGAGCTGGGCATGGAGATGGGTGCCCACACGGTCACCCACCCCGTGCTGGCGACGTTGCCGAAGCAGCGCCAGCACGACGAGGTCGCGACGTCGATCGAGCGGCTCTCCGCCGAGCTGGCCGAGCCGGTCGACCTGTTCAGCTACCCCGTCGGGGCGCGGGCGAGCTTCGACGACTCCACGCGCGGCGTGCTGCGCGAGATCGGTGTGCGGCGGGCCTTCAGCTTCTACGGCGGGGTCAACGGCCGTCGCCACGACGACATGTTCGACGTGCAGCGCGCCGGGGTGTACGCGGCGCACTCGACGCCGGTCGTGCGCGTGATGGCCGACCTGCCGCGGGTGCTCTGCAAGAACTAGTTCTAGGGCCGTCGTGCAGACTCCCGGTTCTCGCAGTGCCGGAACACGACAGTGAGGTTGCGCGCGGACCGGGGCCGCCGGGGGCTCAGGCCCGGACCCGCGCCTTCACCGACCGCAGCGTCCGGCCCACCGGGCCCTCGTCACGGGCCAGCGGCGCGAGCCCGGCACGGACGACACGCCTGGCCCGCCGCGGCAGCGACGACAACGACGCGGCGTCGAGCGAGCCGGTGCGCACGACGAGCTCGCCGGTGGCCGTGGCGTCCTTGTAGTCGTGCGCGCCGCGGCCCAGGTCGAGCTGGGTGATTCCGCGCCCGGCCGCCGCCTCGGCGATGGCGAGCAGCAGCAGGATGCCGGGCGAGTAGCGGCCGAACTCGGCGTCGTAGGCGGGGAACCACCACGACAGCACGGTCTCGGAGTGCAGGCCCAGGTGGGCGGCGACGAGCTGGTCGCCCGCCCACAGCGCCGACACCGCGCCCGAGCACTCGGGCGCCTGCGAGGCGGCCAGGGTGCGGGCGATGGAGGTGATGGCGGGATCGGCGAAGCGGTCCCACTCCCCCAGCACCGCGTACTGCCCGGACTTCCACTCCATGAGGCTGCCCAGCACGGAGGGATCGTCGGTGTGGAACTCGAAGCGGACCTCGCCGACCTCGCGCTCCAGCTTGCGACGCTTGCGCCACGTCGACGCCAACCACTTCTTGGAGCGGGCGGAGATCGTCGCGAGGAAGTCGTCCCAGCCGGGCGAGAGGTCGAGCACGGGCGAGCGCTGGGCGTCGACGCGGTAGGCGCCCGCGGGCAGCAGGCCGTCGGCGAGGGTGTCGAAGTCCCAGCCGGCGAGGCCCTCGTGGGCCAGCAGCGCCGCCATGTCGACGGTGACGCCCGGCGCGAGGACCGGCCCCTCGCTGTCGGCGAGCAACGTGCCGACGGGCCGCGCCACCCGTCCGTGTCGTTCGTGGGCGAAGAAGCCGACCGTGGTGGCGGCGTCGTCGATGACCGTGACGCGTGTGTCGCGGCGCGCCGCCCCGACCGCGACGGCGAACTCCGCGGACAGGAAAGGGTTGCGCGGCAACGTTCCTGCGTCTCGCAGGGCCTGCCAGCGGGCGAGCTCGGAGGCGCCGAGTTCGCGTGGGTGGACCGTGGAGAACCGCACGCGAAAAGCTCCTCGTTCGACGTCGGTGGGGGTGCTGGGAGTCTCGCACGGGTGACGCGCGGGCATGATGGCGCCCGGAGCCGGATCGTCCGGGGACGTCGATCGGGAAGGGGTGACCGCCGGTGCGCAAGCGGATCGTGCTGCTGACCGTGGCCGCCTCGACGGTCGCGATCCTGCTGTTCGTGCTGCCGCTCGCGGTCGTCGCGATGCGCTTCTACACCCGCATCGAGTACGCCGAGCTGGAGAGCCGCGCGCACACCGTCGTGGACCGGATCTCCGACACCGTCCGTGACGGCGGCGTCCCCCTGCCGCGGCAGATGCACGTCGGCGACGACGACACCGGCGCCGCGCTGTACGGCCCCGACACCGTCCGACTGGTCGGCGACGGCCCGCCGATGGGCGAGTGGCTGGTCGACGACACGATCCACAGCGGCGAGGTGCACGAGGGCGACGTCGACGGCGACCTCGTCGTCGCGGTGCCGATCATCGAGAACGGTGAGGTCGCCGCGGTCGTGCGGGCGGCGACGTCGAGCGGCGACGCGGCGTCACGGATCGCGACGCGCTGGGTCGAGATGTTCGGCCTGGCGGTGGTCGCGCTGATCGCGACGTGGGCGTTCGCCCGCTACCAGGCGCGGCGCCTCGCCGATCCGGTCGAGGAGCTGGCTCGCGACGCCGAACGTCTCGGCGAGGGCGACTTCCACGTGGAGGAGCGGACCGTCGGCATCCCGGAGGTCGACGAGGTGCGCACCGCGCTGAACGCGACCGCGTCGCGGCTCGACGCCCTGATCGCCCGCGAGCGCGCCTTCTCCGCGGAGGCCTCCCATCAGCTGCGCACCCCGCTGACCGGCCTGCAGCTGCGCCTGGAGGCGGCGCTGCGCACCCCGGGCAGCGACCACACCGCCGCGATCAGGGCGAGCCTCGCCGAGGTCGACCGCCTGGAACGCACGATCGCCGACCTGCTCGCGCTGGCCCGCGGCACCCGCCAGCGCGGCGTGCTCGACCTCGACGCCCTGCTCCTGGAGGTGTCGCAGGTGTGGGGGCCGCGGCTGGGAAGCCAGTCGCGCGTGCTGTCGTTCGCCGTGGAACCCGCGATCCCGCCGACGGAGGCGTCCACCGCCGCGATCCGGCAGGTGTTCACGGTGCTGCTGAGCAACGCCGTCGAGCACGGGGCCGGCGCGGTCACGGTCGGTGTGCGCGACATCGGCGAGGCCGTCGCGATCGACGTCGCCGACGAGGGCCGCGTGACGCACGGCCCCGACCTGTTCGAGCGCCGCGAGCCCGACGCCGAGGGCCACGGCATCGGCCTCGCGCTGGCGCGCCGGCTGGTCGAGGCCGAGGGCGGGCGGCTGCAGCTCACCAGCGCCGACCCGACCCGGCTCACCGTCTTCCTGCCGATCGTCACCCCTGCTGTCGACGAACCCGCCCCCGCCGCGCCGCCCCGCACGGTGGAGGAGGTCCCCGACGGGACCCCGGTCTCCCGGCCGTAACCTGACCGACGTGGCCCAACTGCTGCTCGTCGAGGACGACGCGACGATCGGGAACGTGCTGCAGGCCAGCCTGGCGTCGTCGGGGCACGAGGTGACCTGGCACTCCGAGGGCCGGCCCGCGATCGAGTTCGCGACGACCGCCCAGCTCGACCTGGTACTGCTCGACCTCGGCCTGCCCGACATCGACGGCATCGACGTCTGCCGCCGGGTCCGTGCGGTGCAGCCCGGCTGCGTGATCGTGATGCTCACGGCGCGGCACGAGGAGATGGACGTCGTCGTGGGGCTCGAGGCAGGCGCCGACGACTATCTGATCAAGCCGATCCGCCTCGGTGAGCTGCTGGCCCGTGTACGGGCGCACCTGCGCCGGGTCGTCGCGGCGGGGTCCGACGAGACCCAGGTGATCGGCGACCTGGTGGTCGACGCCGGGCGCCGGAAGGTCACGGTGGCCGGCGAGGAGATCGCGCTGCGCACCAAGGAGTTCGACCTCCTGGCGCGGCTGGCCGCGGAGCCGGGGGTGGCGCTGAGCCGCAACCAGCTGATGGCCGACGTGTGGGACACCAACTGGTTCGGGTCGACGAAGACGCTCGACGTGCACGTCGCCGCGCTGCGCCGCAAGCTCGAGGCCGTCACCGGCGCCGAGGCCCGGGTGCCCCAGATCGCAACCCTGCGCGGCTTCGGGTACCGCCTCGAGGAAAGCTGACGAATCGGGCGGTCGAACCGGTCACGCGGGCACGAAATGTGACATCGCAAACCCTTGCCCGACGGTAGCGCGGACTTTGCCGAGCGCTAACCCGCGGCGTTCGAGACTTGTCCCATGACCGCGACGCTCCCCGTCTCCGACCCGACCGCCACCGTTCCCGCCTCTCGCCGGCGGCGGGTCCTGGTGACCGGTGTCGAGCACGCGGGGGGTCTGGCGGCGTTGCGCGGGCTGGCCGCCGCCGGCTACGAGCCGTGGGCCGCGACCGACGACACCTCGTCCTACGGGGCGGTGTCCCGTGCCGCCGGCGGCGTGGTCGAGGTCGCCGACGCGCGCCTGGACGCCGAGCGGTTCGCCCGCGACCTCGTCGAGGCCGCCGCCCGCATCGGCGCGGTCGCCGTGCTCCCCGGCACCGAGGCCGCGCTCATCGCGCTCGGCCGCCACCGCGACCTGTTCCCGGCCGAGGTCGCCGTCGGCGCCCCCGATGTCGACGACACCGTCGCCGCGCTCGACAAGGACGCGCTCGCCGGGCTCGCCGCCCGCGCCGGGTTCCGAACGCCGCCGACGCTGCGCCTCGCCGTCGCCGACGTCCCCACCGCCGACATCACCTTCCCGGTCGTCGTGAAGCCGGTGCGCTCGGAGCTCGTCACCGAGGACGGCCTGGCCCGGTTCGAGGTCACCCGCGCCGCCAACTCCACCGAGCTCGCCGCGACGCTGGCCGCGCTGCCCGGGCGCGAGGGCCTGGTCCAGCCGTACCTGACGGGGCGCATCCGCACCGTCAACGGCGTCGCGTGGAAGGGCGAGACCCTCACGACGGTCCACAAGCTCGCCGAGCGCACCTGGCCGGCCGACTGCGGGGTCGTCACCTGGGCCGAGACCGTCGACCGCGACCCGGGCCTCGACGTCGCCGCCCGCGCCCTCATGGCCGAGCTCGGCTGGAGCGGCCTGTTCAACCTGCAGCTCATCGAGTCGGCGGGCCACCACTACCTGATCGACGTCAACCCGCGGATGTACCACTCCCTGGGCCTCGCCGTGGCCGCCGGCGTCAACCTGCCGGCGATGTGGACGGACCTGCTGCTGGGCGAGCGCCCCGAGGTCGTCGAGTTCACGCGCGGCGTGCGCTTCCGCTCCGAGGAGGACCTGCGCAGCCTCTGGGCGATGTTCCGCTCCGGACGCCGCGGCGCCGCGCTCCGGGGTCTGCTCCCGCACACCCGGACGACCCATGCGGTGCTCTCCGTGAGCGACCCGGCACCCATGGTGGAGGTCGTCCGTCGGGCCGCGCGCCTGGTCACCCGTAGTAGCTGAGCCGGGCGGGCGGTTGGTCACAGCCGTCACTTGCACCACATAACACAACAGGGTTCTCTGTCGTCCATAGCGTCACTCTGATTGGTGATCTTCCTGTCAGAGGTTCGGCGTGGCGTGACGGAGGTGGCTAGCGTCCCGACGTCATCGCCACTCCATCGGATAGATCGACCGAGGCACCCATGTACGCAAAGCGACAAACGCGGAGCCGACGCCCCCTCGTGGGCGCCGCCTCCGTCGCTGCCCTCGCCGTCCTCGTCGCTGCCGTACTCACCTCGGCACCGCCGCGTTCGGACGACACCGTCGACCTCGCGGCGACCGTGGTCCCCGCCCAGACGGCCACCGGCGCCACCCTGCGTGTCGGCCCGGGCGCCCAGTACACGACCATCGTCGACGCCGCCCGCGCCGCGAAAGCCGGTGACACCGTCGTCATCGCACCCGGCAGCTACGCCGGATTCCTGGCCCCCACCAGCGGCACCGCGGCCGCGCCGATCACCTTCGAGGCCGACGGCGGCAAGGTGACGCTGACGAGCGGCGGCACGGGCAACGGTCGCCTCGACCTCAGCGGTCGCTCCAACCTCCGGTTCGTCGGGATCGGCGTCTCCAAGTCGAGCCGGTTCGGCATCTACGCCACCAACGCCCAGAACATCACGCTGCAGGACTGCGAGGTCGCCGACTCCCAGGACGGCGGCGCGGTCTTCGTCGGCGGTTCGAACATCCGCGTCATCGGTTGCGACGTCCACGGCAACAACGCCCGCGGCACCAGTGCCGACATGGAGGGCATCAGCCTCGAGAACATCGACGGCTTCGAGATCGCCGGCAACCACGTGCACGACAACGGTGAGGAAGGCATCGACGCCAAGTACGAGACGCGCAACGGTTCGATCCACGGCAACCGCGTCGAGAACAACCGCGGGCCGAACATCTACGTCGACTCCGCGCACCAGATCAAGGTGTACGACAACATCTCGATCGGTGCGAAGGAGAGCTCGAAGGCGGGCATCGCACTGGCCGTCGAGAACTACTCGAAGACCCGTAAGACCTACTCCGTGCAGATCTACAACAACGTGATGATCGGCAACGCCGGCGGCGGCATGAGCTTCTGGACCGAGGGCAGCGGGTCGTTCACCGACATCGCGGTCGTCAACAACACGTTCGTCAACAACAAGAAGGCGGGCATCTCGATCGCAGGCGGTCAGTTCGCGGGCACGAACATCCTGCGCAACAACCTCTTCAGCGGGAACCCCACCGCCGTCTCGGGCAGCGCCTCGGCGTTCGAGGCCGACCACAACCTGTTCTCCGGCACCGGGATCGGCACCGACCTCGTGACGGGCGTCGTCACGTTCGTCAACGCCGCCGCCAACGACCTGCGGCTGGCCCCCGGCTCCGCGGGCATCGACGCCGGCTCCACCGATGCCGCGCCCACCACCGACCTCACCGGCGCCCCGCGCCCGAGCGGCGAGGGTGTCGACCTGGGCGCCTACGAGCTGCAGGTCGCCCTGCCACCCGTCGCTCCGACGCCGACGGTCCCGATCGCCCCGACGACCACCGTCCCGGTTCTCCCGACGACCACGGTCCCGACCACGACGGTCCCGACCACGACGGTTCCGACCACGACGGTTCCGGTCTCGGGGACGGCCACCACGACGATGGCCGTTGCCCCGACGACCACCCGGGTCGTCCCCGCGGAGGCTGTCACCACGACCTCGCAGACGCCGCCGACGACCACGACGCCGGTCGTGCCGCCCACCGTCACCCCGGGGAAGTGCATGCCGCTGGTCGTGCAGGCCGTCGCACCCGGCGGCGCCAGGACCATGCTGTTCTTCCCGATCGGCCTGATGCTGGTCCCGGGGACGGTCCCGTTCTACCTGCCGTGCACCCTCCCGACGACGGTGTGACCCGCTCCTGACCCCCGGCCCCGGCGACGGGCCGGGGGTCGGCTCAGCTCCGGCCGGGGATGCGGTCGTCGACGTTCTCGGCGGCGGGGTCGGCGGCCACGAGCCGCAGGCGGGCGACGGTGCCAGGACCGCCACCGGCCACCCCGTTCCCGCCCGGGAGCAGTACGAGGCTGCCACCGTCATGTTCGGCGAGGCGGCGGCTGATGTGCAGGCCGAGCCCGGACCCGCCGCTGTCGGCGTCGCGGGTGCCGCGCTCGAACAGGCTCTCGGGGTCGCCCGGGGGCAGACCCGGCCCGTGGTCGCGCACATCCACGACGACCGCGTGCCCGTCGGCACGGGCCGTCAGGGTGACCGGGGCGCCGGGGGCGTGCCGGTCGCAGTTGGCCAGCAGGTTGGAGACGATCTGCGAGAGCACCGCGGAGTCGCCGCACGCCCGCAGCTCCGGCTCGACGTGCAGCTCGACCTCCTGCTCCGACGCCGCGCCGCGCAGCGCGACCAGCCCGCTCAGCACGGGCTCGACCGCGTAGGAGCCGTCGACCGAGAGCTCCTCGCCGTCGAGGATGCGATCCAGCCTGCCCAGCTCCGACAGCACCGCCTGTTTGAGACGCTCGTGCTCCTCCCCGCCGCCGTCGGCGCCGAGGAGGTGGGTGATGCCGGCGAGCCCGGCGATGCCGTTGCGCAGCTCGTGGTCGCGTTCGGCGGCGTGCTCGGCGGCCCGTTCCATGTGACGGGCGGCGGTCTCGAGCTCCTGGCGCTGCACGGTCTCCCGTCGGCGCACCGAACTCAGCGCGGCCGCGGCCAGCTGGCCCACCCCGAGCAGCACGATGGCGAGGCCGAGGAACCGCAGCGCCCCGAACGCCATCCCGGACATCGCCCCGGTGGGTGCGAGGAGCCGGTACAGCTGGGCGGCGGCGATCACCACGAGTCCGAGCCCGATCCGGGCCCGTGGCATCGATCGTTTCCCCAGCGCGTCGACGACGAACCCGATCGCGACGACCACCCACCCGACGAGTACGACGAACGTCGTGACCGGGCCCTCGACGACGACGCGGATCGGCTCGGTGCCGGGCGCGGTGAGCGCGACGACGGTCGCGACCGCGCCGAGCGCCGCGACGACCCAGCCGCCCCACCAGCCCAGCCGCTTGGGCGGGTGGACGGCGACGACCAGCAGGATCAGCGCCGTCGCGTAGGCGACGAGGCGGGCGAGCCGGTGCGGGACGTCGAGCGTCGCGCCGGGGGCCGCCACCGTCCACGGCAGCACCACGACGCAGTAGAGGACGAGCGCGGGCGCGAGCCACGTCATCCGGAGGTCGCCGAACAGCCGGCCGACGACGACCGACAGGATCGCCGCGCCCGCCCCGACGGTGGCCGCGGCGACCGTCAGCGTGGCTGTGGTCAGCGCCGGGTCGACGCCGGCGACGGGGCCGCTGACCAGCCCGCGGGCGATCAGGATCCCGACGCCGACGCACACCACCGCGGCGACCAGCACGTCGACGGCCAGCCGCGTGGGGAATCGCAGCGCGTTCAACACCTCGACCCTTCGCCTCCTGCTAGGGAGTGAGCGGGATCACACGAAGGTGCTCATGCTAACCATGCGCCTGCAAACGACATGCATGGGGTAACCCGATTGACGGGTCAGACCACGATCTGCTCGCGGATGCCGACGTGCTGGATGGGGGCGTGCCGCCCGGCCTGGTCGGCCAGCATCCGCAGGCCGCTCAGCAGCCCGCCGACGAGGTCGCCCTCCTTGAACGACGCCACCATGCTCATGATGGCGAGCTTCGCGCTGCGGTCGGGCAGCCGGACCCGCGCGTCGTGGCCCGTGAGGACCTCGACGAACCGCTGGCCCGGGCTGACCGCGATCAGCACCGCGTCGGCCGCGCCCTCGACGCCCGCGTGCAGCTCGCCCGTGCGCGCCACCGGGTCGTCGCCCAGGTCGCCGACGTAGACGTTGAACCGCAGCCCCGTGGAGCGGCTGGCCAGCATCATCGCCTCGTCGATGCGCGCCAGCTGCTGCGGCGAGAACGGCTCCGCCTCCGGCGGGTTGCCTGCGTAGTCCTCGGCCGCCGAGACCCGCCCCGACAGGGTCACGTTCGAACCCTCGGGCAGGTCCTTCGGGTCGACGACGGTGCCGTGCCCGTGGTCGCCGTGGTCACCACTCACCGCGCGCACCTCCTCGTCCGGTCGCCGCGGCCGGGTCGCCGACCCGCCCCGGGGGCAGACCGGTGCCCGCCGGGTTCGCCGTCCAGAACAGCGGCTCGTGCGTCCACGGCTTGCCCACGCGGTAACGCGACCGGCGGCTGCGGTTGCGGCCGACGATGACGGCGAAGAAGGCCCCGTAGACGGCGGCCGGGATCAGCACGTAGATGCCGATGGTCTGCCACACGCTCATGTCCTCAGACGGTAGTCCACCCGGGTCATGTGCAGGTCACGGGCCGACGACTGTCACATCGATGCACATCCCCCACCCGGGGGGATCGGCGGCGACGAGCGCCCCGTCACCCAGCCCGCCGGCCGAGCGCCCGGTAGCTCCACCCGGCGGCCACCCACCGGTCGCGGTCGAGGGCGTTGCGGCCGTCGAGCACCCGCTTCTCGGCCACGACCGCGCCGAACGAGACGGGGTCGAGCTCGCGGTACTGCTTCCACTCGGTGAGCAGCAGGACCGCGTCGGCCCGCTCGGCGGCCTCCTCGGCCGTGTCGGCGTAGTCGAGGTGCGGCCAGTCGCGGCGGCAGTTGGCGACGGCCGCCGGGTCGGTCACCCGTACGGTCGCGCCCTGCAGCCCGAGCTGGGCGGCGACGTTGAGCGCCGGGGAGTCGCGGATGTCGTCGCTGTCGGGCTTGAACGCCGCGCCCAGGACGGCGATGCGCTTGCCCAGCAGCGATCCACCGCACACCTCGCGGGCCAGCTCGACCATCCGGATCCGGCGGCGCATGTTGATGTTGTCGACCTCCCGCAGGAAGGTCAGCGCCTGGTCGGCACCCAGCTCGCCGGCCCGGGCCATGAACGCGCGGATGTCCTTGGGCAGGCACCCGCCGCCGAAACCCAGGCCGGCGTTGAGGAACTTCCGGCCGATGCGATCGTCGTGGCCGATGGCGTCGGCGAGCTGCGTGACGTCGGCGCCGGTGGCCTCGCACAGCTCGGCCATCGCGTTGATGAACGAGATCTTGGTGGCCAGGAACGAGTTCGCCGCGGTCTTCACCATCTCCGCGGTGGCGTAGTCGGTGACGACCAACGGCGTCCCGACGGCGACGATGTCGGCGTAGACCTCGTCGAGACGGGCACGGGCGAGCTCTCCGTCGGCACCCGGAGGCACGCCGTAGACGAGCCGGTCGGGGTGCAGCGTGTCCTGCACCGCGAAGCCTTCGCGGAGGAACTCGGGGTTCCAGGCCAGGATCGTGCCGGGCGCCTTGTCGGCGACCAGCTCGGCCAGCCGGGCTGCGGTGCCGACGGGAACCGTCGACTTGCCTGCGACGACGTCGCCGGACGCCAGGACGCTCAGCAGGGACTCGGTGGCGTCCTCGACGTGGCGCAGGTCGGCGGCGTACTCGCCGCGTTTCTGCGGCGTCCCGACGCACAGGAAGTGGACCCGCGCGCCCTCGGCCGCGGCGACGTCGGTGCCGAAGGTCAACCTGCCGGAGCCGAGCGACCGGCGCAGGAGCTCCTCGAACCCGGGCTCGTAGAACGGCGGCCTGCCCGCGTTGAGCGCCTCGACCCTGGCGGCGTCGACGTCGACACCGACGACCTCGTGCCCGAGCTCGGCCATCGCCGCCGCATGGACGGCGCCGAGATAGCCACAACCGACGACGGAAATCCTCACTGGCCCCACCGGCGGGATCCGAACACACGAGCAGGGCTTGCGCAGGTCGGCCGATGCATCACCGTCCACGGGCGCCGCGACGGGCCGCGCGGGGAACGGATCCTTCGGGTCCGTTAACGCTGCGGCGACGGAGAGCGACGTCTATGTCGCTGACGCTACGCCAGGAGGGGTAGAGATGAAGGTTGTCCTGTTCTGTGGCGGTTACGGAATGCGCATGCGTGACGGCCGATCGGATGTACCGAAGCCGATGACGACCGTCGGTCCGCGGCCCCTGATCTGGCACGTGATGCGCTACTACGCCCACTTCGGCCACAAGGACTTCGTCCTGTGCCTGGGCTACGGGGCGCACCACGTCAAGGACTACTTCCTCAACTACTCCGAGACGGCCTCCAACGACTTCACGCTCGCAGGCGGCAGGGTCGAGCTGCTGGGCTCGGACATCCAGGACTGGAACATCACGTTCGTCCACACCGGACTGGACTCGTCGATCGGTGAGCGGCTGCGCCGGGTGCGCCGCCACGTCGAGAACGAGGAGATGTTCCTCGCGAACTACGCCGACGTGCTCACCGACCTGCCGCTCAACGACATGATCGACACGTTCAAGGCCAGCGAGGCGGTCGCGTCGCTCGTCGCGGTGCCGCCGCAGACCGCGTTCCACTGCGTCGAGGTCGACGACAACGACCACCTGACCGGCATCAAGACGCTGCAGGAGATGCCGGTCTGGCTCAACGGCGGGTACTTCGTCCTGCGGCCCGAGGTCTTCGACTACGTCCCGGAGAACGGCGACCTGGTCGCCGACGCGTGCACCGCACTGGCCGCCGAGGGCCGGATGCTCGCCTACCGGCACCGCGGCTTCTGGCATCCCGCCGACACGGTCAAGGAGCGCACAGCGCTCGAGGCGAGCTACCGCGCAGGCAAGAGTCCGTGGATGGTCTGGGAGACCACACCGCAGCGCGATCCGCTCCAGGCGGTCATCGCGGGTCTCGGCGCGGCCGAGCACTGACGGGTCCGGCCCGTACCGCCCCCGGCGAGGGGGCCGCACCGCCACACGCACTGCCCGTGCCGATCCACCGGCACCTGCTGGTCGTCGCGGCGGTCTGCGGTGTGGGCACCGTGGTCCTCGCCATGGCGGTGGCGGGTCAGTCCGGCGCCCCCGGCCCGGACGCCACCGTGGCCGGGTGGGTCGAGGCCCACGAGCCCATGCCCTACCAGGTCGCGCAGGCCCTCGACGTCGTCGGTACCGCTCCGGTGGCGACGACCCTCGCGGTCGTCGTCGCGGCGGCCTGCCTGTTCGCGCGGCATCGTCGCGGCGCGGTGCTCGCCCTGGCGGGACCGGCGCTCGCCGTCGCCGTGACGAGCGTTCTCAAGCCGCTGGTCGGACGGACGATCCACGGCGACAACCTGGCCTTCCCGAGCGGTCACGCGGCAGTGGCGACGGCGATCGTGGTGACGGCGGCCCTCGCGGTCGCCGGGGCCGCCCGGCTGCGCGCCCCCGGCGCACTCACCCTCGTGCTCGGCGCCGCCGTCGTCGGGGGCGGGGCGATGGCGCTGGGCCAGGTCACGCTGATGGCCCACTACCCGAGCGACACAGTCGGCGGGTTCGCGGTCGCGTTCTGTGTCGTCGTGCTCACAGGGCAGGTCGTCGACCTGGTCGTCGACGGCCGGACCCGCCGCCGGCAGCGCTGAACGGTCGACCCCGCCCGCCCCCCGACGGCAAGGGTGTCAACGCGTTCGCCTTCACCCAGCAGGCCGCGAACGTGACGATCCGCAACCTCACCGTGCAGAACTTCGTCGCCCCCGGGACCAGGGCGTGGTCAACCACGACTCCGGCGACGGCTGGGTCGTCGAGAACTCGGCGATCCGGAACGACAAGGGGGCCGGCCTCGTGGCAGGCGCCCGGCAGCAGGTCCTCAACTCCTGCCTGCGCAACAACGGCCAGTACGGGATGAACGCCTACAAGGCGGGCGACTCCATCACCGGGCTCGTCGTGACGGGCAACGAGATCCTCTCGCGGTCTACATCAGCGAGTCCGGCGGCGACCCGGCGGTCGCGGCGCGTACCGCGACGATCGAGGTGTCGCGCAACTTCTTCGTCGACAACTGGTCGGGCGTGACCGCGTGGGAGAACGCGGACCGGTTCTGCAACAGCCCGGCCAACACCTCCAGCGGCTACTGCACGAAGCGTGTCGCGTCGAAGGCGAGCTGCGCGCAGCCGGGCATGGCGTCGGCACCGCTCTACGACACGTGCCGATGGAAGACCCAGAACGTCGCGGTGCACGCCAACACGTTCTCCGTCGACCGTGCCGCGATCGGCTGCACCAACAGCTTCTGCGGACGGCAGGCGGTGCTGTCGAACTACGCTACGTATCCGAGCTGGTCGCCCTACCAGAGGACGGTCGTCCAGCAGGCCATCACGTTCGACCAGAACAACCGCTGGTACGGCAACACCTACAGGGGGCCGTGGAGCTTCATGGCGTTCGACACGGCCCGCAGCCTGACCGCGGCCCAGTGACAGGCAGCTCCGTACGGTCAGGACAACTACAGCAACTTCTCAGGCGATCAGCCGACCTGCTGAGGCCGAACGAGTGATAAGACGCGACTTCCCCACGGAACGTAACGGCGGTGCAGGGCCGGGCGAGTGACCTGTCGTACGGGTCCGAGCACGGGTCCGGTCAGTACGGAACCGCCGGAACCGAGGGGAAACGTGGCAGTACAAGGCCCGCGAACCGAAGGCACGGACGCGACGGGAACTCCGGCGACCACCGACCAGGTGGCCGCCGGAGCGCCGTCCGCAGCGTTGGCGCGATCACGGGCAGTGAGATCGATGGCGCGCCGCGTGAGCTGGGGTCTCGGGGACCAGGCCATCTCGAGCATGACGAACTTCGTCGTCGGGGTTTATGTCGCCCGCTCGCTCGACGCGACCGCGTTCGGCGTCTTCAGCCTCGTCTGGGTCACCTACGGCGTGCTGCTCAACGTCTCGCGCGGCCTGGGCACCGACCCGCTGACGGTCCGCCACAGCGGTGAGCCCAGCCCCGAGTGGCGGGAGGCCGTGGGCCAGTCCTCCGGCACCGCGCTCGTGCTGGGCACCGCGGGCGGCCTCGTGGGTGTCGCCGTCGGCGCGCTGCTCGGCGGGTCCCTCGGCCACGCGTTCATCGCGATGGGCATCGTGCTGCCGGCGCTGCTGCTGCAGGACAGCTGGCGGTTCGCGTTCTTCGCGGTCGGGCGCGGCCAGTACGCGTTCGTCAACGACGTCGTGTGGGCGTGCGCCCTCGTGCCGTCGATGGTGTGGGCGGCGCACAACGGCACCGTGTCGGGCTTCGTGCTCGCGTGGGGCGGGTCGAGCGCGGTCGCCGCCGCCCTGGGCGCCCTGCAGGTCCGCATCATGCCCCGGCCGCTGGCCGTCAGGACCTGGATCCGCCGTCATCGCGACCTCGGGTCCCGGTACCTGATCGAGAACGTCAGCATGAGCGGCGCCTCCCAGCTGCGCGCCTACGGTCTCGGCGCCATCGCGGGCCTCGCCGCGGTCGGTACCGTCCGCGGTGGTGAGCTGCTGGTCGGGCCGTTCCTGGCCGTCCTGATGGGGCTGAGCCTGGTGTCGGTCCCGGAGGCCGCACGCATCCTGCGCAGGGCCCCCCACCGGCTGCCGCAGTTCTGCGCGGTCCTGGGCGGTGGCCAGGCCGCCGCCGCGTTCCTGTGGGGCTGCGTGCTGCTGCTGCTCCTGCCCGCGTCGGTGGGCCACTACTTCCTCGGCGACGTCTGGGAGTCCGCGTCGCACCTGATCGTGCCGATCACCGCGTCGGTGATGTTCGCGAGCCTCATCACCGGCGCGGCGGCGGGGCTGCGCGCGCTCGGTGCCGCCCGGCGCAGCCTGCGCGCCCAGCTCGTCGCAGCCGCCGCCTACCTCGGCTTCGGGCTCGCCGGCGCGGCCCTCGCCGGCGCCTACGGGTCGGCGTGGGGCGCAGCGATCGCCCAGGCGACCGGGGCCGTCGTCGCCTGGTGGCAGCTGCGCCTCGGGATGAGCGACCACGCCGCCCAGCTCGAGCAGGCCACCCCGACAGAACCCCTCCCCGTCACCCCGGACGTCGAGCTCACCACCCCCATCCCGGTCGTCGACGGGAACGCCCACCGCGGCCACGCCGCCGACATCCGGCGCCTGCTCGACGACCCCGACAGAGCGATCCCCCGCACCACCGCGCCTGCACCCTTCCCCCACGGTGCCGACGCCTCCCGCAGGCACGTGGTTCCCGCACGATCCGGAGCGGACGCCGACGTCCCCGCCGGAGCACCCGAGAGGAGAGACACGTGAGATCGACACCGCGTCTGACCATCGGCCTGCCCGTCTACAACGGTGAGGCGTACCTGGCCGAGTCGCTGGACGCACTGCTCGGTCAGACCTTCGGCGACTTCGAGCTGATCATCTCCGACAACGCCTCGACCGACGGGACGGAGCAGATCGGCCGCAGGTACGCGGCGGAGGACGAGCGGGTCACCTACATCCGGCAGCCACGCAACGTCGGCGCCATCCCGAACCACAACCTGCTCGTCGACCACGCCCGCGGCGAGTACTTCAAGTGGGCCTCGCACGACGACCTCTACGCGCGGACGCTGCTGGAGCGGTGCATCGCCGAGCTCGACGCGCACCCGGACGCGGTGCTCTGCCATGCGTGGCAGGGGATCATCGACGAGCACGGCGACGTCGTCCAGGAGGTCGGCTACCCGCTCGCGACCGACTCGACCAGCGCACCCGAACGCTTCCGCAGCGTGCTGTTCACCGTCGGCGGGGACGACTTCTACGCCGTGATGCGCACCGACGTGCTGCGCCGGACCCCGCTCAACGGCAGCTACCACCACTCCGACCGGACGATCATCGCCGAGCTGGCGTTGCTCGGGCGTTTCCTGCAGGTGCCCGAGTACCTGTTCTTCCGGCGCGATCACCCCGACCGCGCCGAGCGTGCCCGGCCGTCGAAGCGGGCCCGCGCGGCCAACATGGACCCGCGGCGCGGGGACCGGCTGCGCAATCCCACCGTCCGGTTGCTCGGCGAGTACGTCTGGGGCTTCGTGTCGGCGGTGCGCCGGGCCCCGCTGTCGGCCGCGGACCGGCGCGCATGCTTCGCGCACCTGGGCCGCTGGCTCGTCGACCGTGCACGCACCGGCGGCAACACCGCCCGGGTCGAGGACCGATGGTTCGCCGAACCACCACGGATCTCCGTGGACCTCGACGAGATCGTCGCGGGACGGGTGCGGAGGACGGCATGACCGCCGGCGTCGGCCGGGCACGCCGCGGACGTCGGCCGACCGTCGGGTTGTTCGGCCAGCTCGGGTCCGGCAACGTCGGCAACGACGCGTCCATGCGCACCGTCGTCGACCATCTCCGGTCCCACCACCCCGGCGTCGACCTGCGCGTGATGACGACCGGCCACCACGAGGTCGCCGACCGCTACCGCGTCCGCACGAGCCCGTTGCACGTCGTCGATGCGCTGCCCGACCGGCCGCACGGCGCCGCCGGCGCGGTCGTGCGGCTCTGGGGCAAGGTCGCCGACGTCGTCGCCACCGTCGTCTGGCTGATCGGGCTCGACGTCGTCATCGTCCCCGGCATGGGTGTGCTGGAGGCCAGCATCCCGATGTGGGCGTGGCAGTTCCCGTTCGCGCTGTTCACGATGTGCCTGGCGGCCCGACTGCTCGGCGTCGAGGTCGCGATGGTCGGCGTCGGGGCACAGACCGTGACCCAGCGTCCACTGCGCTTCCTGCTCGTCCGGTCGGCGCGGACCGCGCGCTACCGGTCCTACCGCGACGAGCTGTCGCGCAGGGCGATGCACGACATGGGCGTCGACACCGCCGACGACCCCGTCTTCTGCGACATGGTGTTCGCGCTGCCCACTCCCGTCGGCGTCGTGCCGACGCCAGGGCTCGTCGGCCTGGGCGTCATGGACTACCACGGCCGCAACGCCGCGACCGACCGTCGCCGCGAGGCGGAGATCCACGCCTCCTACCTGATGATGATGACCCGGTTCGCGCTCCGGCTGATCGACTCCGGGCGCAGCATCCGGCTGTTCGTCGGGGACCTCGTCGACATCGGGGTGGCCGAGCACCTCCTGCACGAGCTGCGGGCCGCCCGTCCGGGTCTCGCCGAGTACCGGGCGGCGCTCGTCGCCGCCGAGGAGTTCGACACGCTGATGACCGCGATGGCGCAGGTCGAGGTCGTCGTCGCCACCCGGTACCACAACGTCGTCTCGGCCCTGAAACTCGGGAAGCCGACGCTGTCCCTCGGGTACGCGCCCAAGAACGCCGAGATGATGGAGTCGTTCGGCCAGGGCCGGTACGCGCTGCCGCTGGCCGGCGCGGACTTCGAGCAGCTGTGCGACCGGTTCGACGAGCTCGACGCCGACCGCGTGGCCGTGGCCCGCAGGGTCGAGGAGGGCTCGGCGGGATACCGGACGCGTGCGCAGGAACAGCTGGCGGACCTGTCGCGCCTCGTGCAGCGGCGCACGGGGTCCCGCGAGCAGGTGAGGACCTGACCCGTGACCGTCTCCGCCGCCGTGCGCTCCACCCTGGCGCGTGTCGTGACCCATCTCGTGAACTCGGCCTCCGACGTCGTCGGCGACGACGTCCTCGGCCGTTGGGTCCGCCGCCGGGTGCTGCGTGTCGCCGGCGCGACGGTCCCGTCGTCGAGCACCTTCCACGGCGGGACGCACTTCAGCCGGGCGGCCAACCTCCGCGTCGGGGAGGGCTGCTTCGTCAACCGGCGCTGCTACCTCGATCTCGACGGCGTCGTCACGCTCGAGGACGGCGTCGTCGTCGGGCACGGGGTGACGATCGTGACGTCCACCCACGAGCTGGGCCCGTCGACGCGGCGGGCGGGTGCGGTCACGCCTCGGCCCGTCACCGTGTGCCGCGGCGCCTGGCTGGGCGCGAACGCCACGGTGCTGCCCGGGGTCACGGTCGGCGCGGGCGCGGTCGTCGCGGCCGGCGCCGTGGTCACCGAGGACGTCGCGCCGGACACGTTGGTGGCCGGGGTCCCGGCCCGGGCGGTCCGGCGCCTCGAACCGCCCGAGACCGACGTCGCCGCCCGGGCGCGGTGGCGCGCGAAGCACGTGGGCTGACGACCCGCCCGGGGTCAGCGACGCCTGGGGTGCGCACCCCCGCGGCGCACCGACCGGAACGCCAGCACCACACCTGCCGAGTAGACGCAGGCGGTCGCGACGCCCGCGAACGCGGCGCCGGTCGTGCCCCAGTCGCGGGTGAACAGGACGACCGCGGCGACCGAGACGACGACGCTGACCAGACGGACGCCCCAGAGCCGCCGCATCCGGTCGGCGGCCTTCGTCGCCACCCCCCAGCCGAAGCTGAGCGAGTAGATCACGTACTGCAGCGCGACGACCCGGGTCACGGTCGTGGCCTGGGCGAAGTCCGCGCCGTAGGCGAGGTGCAGCAACGGCTCGGCCAACAGCGCGACGAGTCCGCAGTAGACGATCGTCGCGCCGGACACCGCGGCGGTGAGCCGGGGGGCGAAGCGCGCCAGCCCGGCGACGCCGCCGTCGCGCAGGCTGCGCACCGCCGAGGGCAGCCCGACGTTGCCGCCCGCCACGAACAGGACGACGACCGGTCCGACGAGGCTCGCCCCGGCCCGGTACATGCCGAACTCGGCGGTGCTCAGCAGCAGCGGCAGCAGGAGGAGGTAGCCCTGGTCCGCGGGGAAGGCCGTGGCGAACTCGGCGACGAACCAGCGGCTGCGTGGCCACAGCGCGCGCAGCCGGGCGACCGACCCCGCGACGACGACGCGCACCCTGGACAGGTACATGGCGACGACCATGCCGACGGTCGCGCCCACGCCCCAGGCCGCGAGCAGGCAGGTCAGGTTCGCGACACCCGTCGCGAAGACCGCGACGGTCACGGCGGCCTGCACCAGGAAGAACGCGGCGTCGCTGGCGAGGGCGTGGTCGGGTCTGCCGACGCGGAACGCCGCGCCACGGCAGTAGTCCTGCGCGAGCAGGCTGGGCAGCCACGGCGCGAGGGCGAGGAGGCCGCCTGCGCCCACCCCGGTCAGGACGAGGACGAGGCCCGCGACCCCGAGCACGGCCGCGGCGGCGACGCCGACCAGCACCGATCCGGCGAGGCCTTCGCCCAGCTCGGTGCGTGACGCGTCCGGCTCGCCGGCGACGGTCATGGGTTCGCTGATGAGCGCGCGGCTCGTGCCGAGGACGGCCAGCCAGACGAGGAACGCGACACCGAAGGTCCCGAGTGCCTCGGCGCCGCCCGCCCGGGCGACGATCACGCCGAGCAGGAAGTTCGACGCCGACGACAGGACCTGGTCGGCGAGCGCGAAGGCGGGTCCTCGCGGGCCACGCAGCGGTGCATGCCGGCCCGGCGCGGTGGGGGCCGGTCGCGACCCGACCGTGGTCACCGGCCGACGCTGTCCGGAAGGGCGTCCCCGACCGCCCGTGTGCCCACGGGGGCGTGTGCGCCGGTGGCGGCGTCGTAGCCGGCGAGGAGGGCGGCGAGCCCGGCGGCGGGCGAGAAGTCGCGCTCGTAGCGGGCCCGGGCGGCGTGGCCCATGTCCGCGTTGCGCGCGGGGTCGACGATCTCGGCGATGCGCGCCGCCAGGCCGGCGGGGTCGCCGGGGGCGTGCAGCAGTCCGGTGGTCCCCTCGTCGACGAGCTCGGTGAACGCGCCGGTCGCCGACGCGACGGGCGGGACGCCCGCGGCGAGCGCCTCGACGACGACCAGCCCGAAGGCCTCCTGCCACACCGACGGCGCGACGACGGTGACGGCCTGTGCGGTGAGCTCGGCGCACTGCTGCGTGGGCTGCAGGCCGAGGACGCGGACGTCGGAGCGGCCGGCGGCCCAGCGTTCGACGTCGGGCTGCATCGGCCCGGACCCGACGACGACGAGCGGGAACCGGCGGCGGACGGCCTCGGGCACGAGGTCCCACGCCTGCAGGAGCGTCCGGACGCCCTTCTCCTCGGTGAGCCGGCCGACGAACAGGACGTGCTCGCCGGGGCCGTCGCGACGGGTTGCGGGTTCCTCGACGAAGTTGTGCTTCACCGCGAGCCGCTCCCCAGGCACGCCGAGCCCCACGAGGGTCTCGCGCTGGGCACCGGAGATGCAGAAGAAGCGATCGACGCCCTCGAGCAGGCGACGCCGGTTGAACGCGGTCCCCGCCGCGACGGGAATGCTCGCGAGCCTGGAGCCGCGGTAGCAGCCGTGCCGGACCGCCGGCAGCGGCAGGCCGCCCGCGCAGTCGGTGCAGACCTTCCCGTCGCGGTACATGCTGCCGACGGGGCAGATCAGCGAGTAGTTGTGCAGCGTGGCGACGACGGGGGTGCCTGTCGCCGTGCATGCGTCGACGACCGACGGGCTGATCAGCGGGAACGTGCTGTGGATGTGGACGACGTCGGGGCGTTCGGCGCGCAGCACCCGCTCGAGGTCGGTGCGGGCGGCCCGGTTGTAGGGCACCCGCAGCGGCACCACGAACTTGGCGGGCACCGACATCGCGGCGATGTCGTCGCTGCGCCGCTCGAACAGCGTGACGCGGTACCCGGCGCGGCGCAGCAGGGCCGTCTCCTGGTCGACGACGCGGTCCTCACCGCTGGGCTGTTCGGAGCGGTAGCGGTTGTGGACGACGATGACGTGCCGCGGGGTGTCGGTGGTGGTCATCGGACCTCCGCGGGGAGGGCGTCGGTGGCGGGCGTGCGCCGGTACACGAGCAGCGACGCCGCGACGGCCATGTTGAGCAGGTACGGGGAGGCGTCACCGAGGCCGACCTCGGTGTAGGACGCGACGATCCCGTACACGAGGATGAAGACCGCGCAGGTCCGGGCCACCGACGGCGGGCGCAGGAACGCGACGCAGAGCATCGTCAGCAGCATCGCGGCGACCAGCACGATGCCGATCCAGCCCTGCTCGTTGAACACGGCGAGCCAGGCGTTGTCGATGGGGAGCCCGCCGAACGACTTGTCGGTCAGGCCGACCCCGAGCAGCTGCTCGTCGAGGGTGCGGGGCTTCGACATGAGCGGGCCCCACACCTTCGCCCGGCCGGTGAGGCTGGCGAGCTGGTCGGCATCCTGGCCGCGCTGGAGCCATTCGATGATGACGGTGCTGAACAGCAGCAGCAGGACGCCCATGGCCGCGACGCCGCCGGAGAAGACCTGCCGGGCCCGCTTGCTGGTGAACGCGACGCTGAGCCCGGCGACGGCGAGGCCGACCGCGAGCCCGAGCAGCGACGTGCGGGTGTGGCTGAGCAGGACGAGCCCGAGCGCCGGGATGGCGACGCAGGCGGCGAGCCTGCCGGGGATCATGCGGCCGATCCACAGGAGCAGGCACAGCCCGATCGTGATCGCCCCGTACATGCCGACCTGGGGCGCGGGGATGGGCCAGATCGCGCCGACGAGCCGGCCGTCGGGGCCCGAGAAGGCCGATCCGGGCGAGATCAGCAGGCCGAGCAGCACCGAACCGAGGACGACGGCGAGCGCCCGCAGGTGGTAGCCGACGAACCGCAGGTCACCGCGCCACCACGGGGTGAGCAGCCACAGCGTCGTGACGAACAGGGTGAGCCGGAAGCACCGGAACAGTGCGCCGTAGCCGACCTCGAGCCGCAGGCTCGACACGATGCTGGCGACGAGGATGACCGTCAGGAACAGCAGGTAGGCGCTCGGCCGGATGCGGACCCGGGGGTTGAGCATCAGCGCGAGTGCCAGCGCCAGCGCCAGCGCGGCCATGGTGACGACCTGGCCGACCTGGCGCGGGAACGGGATGATCTGCGCGACCGTGGTGAAGCCGAGCGTGTTGAGCACCATCAGCGCCCAGACGGCGCCGACGAGGCGCGGCACCGGGGGTTCGGTGCCGAAGGACGTGGACGCGGGGGCCGGGACGGTGGTGGGGGCGGTCATCGTCAGCACCTCGCGGCGGTGTCGGGGGTGAACGTGCTGCCCTGGTCGCGCGGGCCGGGGCCGCCCTGCCACTCCGCGACGGACTCCGTCTTGTCGACGGCCGCCACCACGAACGTCCACGTCCCCTGGTAGGTGTTGGACCGCCAGCCGACGTTCTGGGTGGTGCTGATGGCCGTCTGGATCACCTCGCCGTGGTAGGGCGACCAGTCGGGATAGGTGCCGTAGTTGGCGAGCACGGCCATGCGCGACGTGTAGCCCGGAGCGCAGCCGATCACGGCGGTGTCGGCGACGAACGTGTTGTCGTGGACGTCGACGTTCTGGGTCTTCCAACGACAGTCGCCGTAGAGGGGCGGTGTGGCGATCCCCGGCTGGACGCATTTGTCGGTCTCGGGGACGAGCAGCGTGCACACGCCCGTCGAGGTGTTGGCCGGGCTGTTGCAGAAGCGGTCGGAGTTCTCCCAGGCGGTGATGCCCGACCAGTTGTCCTCGAAGCGGTTCCCGTAGATGTCGATCTTGTCCGTGCGCGCCGGGATCCGCGGCTCGCCGCCCGACTCGCTCAGGTACACCGCGCCGATCGGGAAGGAGTCCTTCTGGTCGGCCTTCTCCTTGCCCGCGACCATCGCGTTCCTGCGGATCAGGTTGTCGCGCAGCACGAGGTTGTAGCTCGTCTCGTAGAACAGCGCCTCGCTGTCGTTGTTCTCGACGAGGTTGCCCTCGATGAGGAAGTCGTTGTTGTTCGTGTCGGCCCAGATGCCGGGCCCGCGGTTGTCGTGGATCCAGTTGCCGCGCACGTCGGCGCCGTTGACCGACCAGAACTTCATGGCGCCGCTGCACCCGCAGCCGGGGACCTTGTGCTCCCAGTCCTGGGTGTTGTTGCCGGTGATCTCGTTGCCCTCGACGACCAGCCCGGTGATGCCGTTGCCGGGCTGGTAGGCGTTCAGCCCGTACTGCCCGTTGTTGCGCAGGCAGTTGCCGCGGACCTGCTGGCGGGCCCCGGCCATCAGGCCGGCGCCCTGGTTGTCCTCGATCGTGTTGGCGACGATCGTCCAGCCGTTGCCCGAGTCGTGGTTGACGACGCCCTGGTCCTGCGGCGGGTTGAAGCCGCGGATGGTGAGGTGGCTGATCGTCACGTTCTCGGCGGTCTCGACGAACGCGTAGTTGTTGAGGCCCCTGCCGTCGACGATCGCGCCGGGGGCGCCGGTGAAGACGTCGCCGGCCTTGGGCGCGACCTGGTCGAACTCGTGGGTGCCGAGCGTGTGGACGCCCGCGGCGAGCCAGAACGTGGTCCCGGGCGGGCTGGCGTCGGTCTTCGCGACGAGGTCGCCCGGGACGGCCGGGTCGATCACGACGGCCCCGGGCGGGGCGCTCGTCGGGCCCGGTTCGGTCCGCCCGCAGACGGCCGCAGGAACACCGCTCGGCAACGCGGACGCGCTCTTCGCCGGTGCGCCGCCCTGGTCGGGGACGCCGGTGGGGGCGCTGCTGCACGCCGCGACGACGAGGAGGGCGAGGACGAGCAGCGCCGCTCCTCCGACGCTGCGCGATCGGGTCATGCGGTACCACTCCCGGGGTTCGGGTCGTCGACGGTCAGGATGGTCAGGACGGTCTCGAGGCCGGCGTAGCCGCCGCACCGGCCGTGACCGACGAGTGTGACGGCGGGAACCTTGCGGCCGAAGCCCTCGGAGTACCAGCCCAGCGGGGGTCCGGTCTCGCCGCGGTGGGCCGTCCAGCTCAGCGACGCGGGCAGCGCGAGGCGTGCCCGGACGGGGCGGCCGTCGCCGTCGCACCACGACAGCTCGGCGACGGCGCCGGTCAGCGTGACCTCCACCGTCGGTCCGAGGTGGAACGCGAGGCGGCCGTCCTGGGCGGCGCCGGTGACCTCGTCGAGGACGTGGACGGTGCCGTCGGGTGCCACGTCGACGGTGCGGCGGTGGGTGCCGGCGCCGTCGCGGTCGCGGTAGCCGTCGTGCTCGCCGACCCAGCGGGCCGTCCCGCCGTGCGGGGTGTCGAGCTCGACGAGGCGGCTGCGGGCGTGCCGGATCCACAGGAACGGGCCACCCGAGCGCGACTGGTCGCGGCCCTGCAACTCCAGGGTGTTGTGCCCGATCGTCGAGCGGAAGTAGCGCCGCCAGGCAGGTTCACCGTGGTAGCAGTAGGTGCCCGGGTCGGCGAGGACGTCGACGCCGTCGTGGCGGACCTCGAGCGAGAGCGCGTCGGCGTGGGCGTGCGCGGCGATGGCGAGGAAGCCGTGCGGGCCCGCGTCGCAGCGCACCCACACCTCGCCGCTGGGCGACGCGGCGCGCAGCACGTTCAGGCCCGCGTCGGCGAGCTGGACCGGGCGCGACCAGGGCCGCTCCCCCGTCACGACACCCGGGCGCGCGAGCGCCGCCAGCGCGGCCGTACGGACGTCGGTCGGGCCCGGCGCCGGCCACCACTCGCAGGCGCCGAACAGGACCGCACCGCTCGCCAGCAGCCCGCCCCAGCGATCGACGCCCTCCCCGTCGAGAACCAGCCCGCGCCCGTCGTCGGCGTCGCCCTGGCGCGGCGGGCGCAGCCGCGCGTCGACGACCGCGGCGAGCGCGTCGGTCATGCGCCGCAACGTCTCCCACAGGGCGGGCGGCACGTGGGCGCCCGCGGCGTCGGCCTCGACCGCCGCCGCGAGGCCCAGCTCCAGGACCAGGCCGTGGTACTCGCTGGCGAGCTCGCGGTTGAGCCCGGAGCCGAAGGTGTTGGCGGTCAGGTGGTGGTCGAGCGCGCGCATCGCGTCGGTGCCCCAGCCGCGGGACACCGCGAACCACGGGAACGCCGCCGACGCCGCGACCTGCCCGGCGAGCTCGGCGATGACGTGGTTGTTGGCCGACGACCCGCGGCTCGGGAACGCGGCCAGCCAGCTCTGGTGCGCGCCGACCTGCTCCACGGCGACCGGGTTCTGCTCGAACAGCGCCGCGGCGCCGTCCCAGCCGTGCAGCAGCCGGCGCACCCACACCCAGCTCAGCAGCCGGATGCCCAGCTCGATGCCGCTGAGCCAGTGCGGGCCCCGCATCGGCGGGTTCGCGGCCCACCACGACTTGAGGTGGTCGGCGACGCGGTGGGCGTAGCGGTCGTCGCCGGTGACGGCGTGGGCGGCGGCGAGGACCGTCAGGTGCTGGTGGCGTGAGGGCTCCCAGATCTGCTTGATGTCGCCGACGGCGTCCTCGTCGCGGTAGGGCACGTCGAAGGCGTAGACGTCGACGGGGGCACGCCGGCCGGTCTTCGGGTCGGACGACCAGTCGGGCAGCTCCATGTCGTCGCGGACCACGCCGAAGTACTCCGCCCGCCCTGCCATCAGCGCGTCGGCCGTCGCGACGAGCGCGTCGACGACACCGGCGGGCAGGTCGTCGAACGTTCCCGCCGGCAGCGGCGCGGGAGCCCTGCGGGTCCCCAGCGGGGCCGGGACCGGGAACGACGTGCGGAACCGCCGGACCCGGGCGGCCGTGACCGCCCGGCCCGCGATCTCCGCCGGCCCCATGCGGGAGAGCCGTCGCAGGTACCAGCCCGGACCCATCACGACGCCGCACCCACCAGGGAGTCGAGCCGGATCGTCGCACCGCTCGCGAGGCTCGCGTCGACGGCCAGGGTCGCGCGGGTCGTCGCGGCGAGCGAGGCCACCGACGCCGGGAACGGGCCGCCGGTGCGGGCGGCGGTGACGAACGCGTCGACCTGCGCGGCCTGCCCCTTGTCGCGACCGCGCGGGATCCGCGACGACGCCCACTTGCGGGGGCCGTGCACGGAGGCGCGGGCGAAGTCGTCGAAGCGCAGCACCGAGCCGTCGGCCAGCACCTCGATCGTCTCCTTGGGGAACCGCGCGGCGCCCGACGTCGCGTAGGTGATCACCGCGGTCGATCCGTCCGGGTAGGTGAGGACGGCGTGCAGGTCCTCCTGGCTCGGCGTGGCCGCGGCGTACACCGACACCGGGTCGGCGCCGAGCAGCCAACTGACGGTGTCGATGAAGTGCCCGCCCTCGCCCGCGAAACGCGAGCCCTCGGTGGCGCTGCGCAGGTACCAGCTCTGCGCGTCGAGGCGACCGGCGTTGACCAGGTAGCGGACGGTCGCCGGGCCGACGCGGCGGCCCAGCCGCTGCGAGGACTCGACCAGCAGCGGCGCGAAGCGGCGGTTGAAGCCGACCTGCAGCCGGTCGTTGCCCGACTCGGCGATCGCGTCGAGCACCGAGCGCAGCCCGGCCTCGTCGAGGGCGAGCGGCTTCTCGACGAACACGGCCTTGCCCGCGAGCAGCGCGCGGCGGGTCAGGGCGGCGTGCGAGCTGTGCCGGGTCACGACGAACACCGCGTCGATCGCCGGGTCGTCGATGACGTCGTCGAGGTCGGTCGAGCTCTCGGCGAACCCGAACTTGCGCCGCGCGTTCGCGGCCGACAGCGCCGACGTCGTGACGACGCGGGTCAGCTCGGCGTCGGCGCGCTCGGTCAGGTGCGGCAGCAGCATCGACGTCGCGTAGTTACCGGCGCCCACGAACCCGATGCGAAGCGGCCGACCCAGCGGGATCGACGCGGTGCGCTGCTGCGGGACGACGGCCACGACCGGGCTGGTCCTGGCCGGGGCCTTCGCCGCCGACACCGACCTTCCGGCCTCGCGCTGCGGGTAGCGGAACAACACCGCGACGGCCTTCAGCTCGCCGGCCTCGAGCCCGCGGTAGGTGGCGACGGCGTCGTCGAAGTCCGCGACGTGGGAGACCAGCGGCTCGACGTCGACGCGCCCGCGGGCGGCGAGGTCGAGGAAGCACTCGAGGTTGCGGCGCTCGGTCCAGCGCACGTAGCCGATCGGGTAGTCGCGGCCCTCGAGCTCGTAGGACGGGTCGTAGCGGCCGGGCCCGTACGACCGGGAGAACCGGACGTCGAGCTCCTTCTCGTAGTAGGCGTTCCACGGC
Organism: Pseudonocardia sp. SCN 73-27; assembly: GCA_001725415.1. GTDB lineage: Bacteria > Actinomycetota > Actinomycetes > Mycobacteriales > Pseudonocardiaceae > Pseudonocardia. The sequence goes on along the minus strand of MEGH01000008.1, from coordinate 110,467 downwards.
AGGTCGAGGCGGGTCTTGCCGATGTCGACGACCGTGCCGCGGTCCCGGCTGAGCTTCGCGGCCAGCTCGACGGGCTCGTTGCTGCTGCCACCCGCGGCCAGGTAGACCTGGTCGACGCCGTGACCACCGGTGATGTCGGCGACGGCCGCGTCGACCACGCCCGACGACGGCGCACTGCACACCGACGCGCCGAGCTTCTCGGCCAGGGCGCAGCGCGCCGGGTCCGGGTCGACACCGAGGACCTTGACGCCGGCCGCGACCAGCAGCTGGACGACGAGCTGACCGATGAGGCCGAGGCCGATGACGAGCGCGACGTCGCCGAGCTGCGGCTCGCCACGCCGGACGCCCTGCATGGCGATGGAGCCGACGGTGCCGAACGCGGCGTGGCTCGCGTCGAGGCCCGCGGGCAGCGGGCTGTAGAGGTTGACCGGCACCCAGTTGAGCTCGGCGTGCAGCGCGTGCTCGTTGCCGGCGCAGGCGACGAGGTCGCCGACCTTCACGTCGCGGACGCCCTCGCCGACCTCCTCGACGACGCCGCAGGTCGAGTAGCCCAGCGGGGTCCAGGAATCGAGCTTGCCCGACACCTTGCGGTAGGTGGCCGACAGGCCCTGCGTCGAGACGCTCTGCATGACCTTCGCGACCTGGTCGGGCCGCGCCTTGGCCTTCGCGACCAGCGACATGCCTGCCTCGCCGACCTTCATCATCTCCGTGCCGGTGGAGATGAGCGAGTAGAGCGTGCGGACCAGGACGCCGCCCGGTTTGCACATCGGCTCGGGAACGTCGAGCAGTGCCAGCTCGCCGCTCTTGTAGTTCTGGACGACCTGCTTCATCGGGCTCCCCCGCTCACGGCGGTCCGGACGTCGCCGGCGCCTGCCGACGTCGCGTTCCGGTACCAGTACTCCAAGGTCAAGATGTGCCAGAGGTGCTTGGACCGGTCCTCGCGGCCGGCCGCGTCCTCGGCGACCAGCCGCGCCGCGGCGTCGCGGCGCAGGAACCCGGACCGGACGAGGACGCCGTCCTCGACGACCTCCCGGACGAGCGGGGCGAGGTCGCGGCTCATCCATGCCCGCAGCGGGGCGCTGAACAGGCCCTTCGGCCGGTGGACGATCTCGTCGGGCAGGATCGAGGTCGCGGCCTCCTTGAGGACCGCCTTGCCCGACCGGCCGACGATCTTCTGGTCGCCGCGCAGCCGGAACGCCGCGGTGACGACGTCGACGTCGACGAACGGGACGCGGACCTCGGTCGAGGCCGCCATGCTGGACCGGTCGGTGTAGCCGAGGTTGAGGCCCGGCAGGAAGAGCCGGGCGTCGGCAAGGCACATCCGGTTCACGTGGTCGGTCAGTGCGTTGTCGTTGTAGACGTCGGCGTGCTCGGTGAGCACGTCGTCGACCGCGCCGGCGAGGTCGGGGCCGACCAGGTCGAGCAGCTCGCCCCGGTCGTACATCGTGTAGCTGCGCCGGAAGGCGGCCTCCTCGCCCAGGTCGGCGAACGACAGGAAGCGCTTCGCGAACCGGACCGACCGGTAGCCTCGCTTCGAGCTCGCGACGGGCAGCCGGTCGACCGCGGCGTGCACCGGACGGCGGACCGCCCGCGGCACCCGCTGGTAGCGGACGGCGAGCCGGTTGGCGAGATGCTTCCGATAGCCCGCGAACAGCTCGTCGGCGCCCATGCCGGAGACCATGACCTTGACACCGGCCTCACGGGCGGCGCTGCAGATCAGGTAGGTGTTGATCGCGGCCGGATCGCCGATGGGCTCGTCGAGCGACCGCGTCATCAGCGGCAGCAGCTCCAGCACGTCCGGCGCGATCTCGATCTCGTTGAGCGTCACGCCGAACTGCCGCGCGACCTGCCGCGCGTAGCGCAGGTCGTCCGGCATCGCCTCGAACTTGGCGTCCTCGGCGCGGAAACCGATGGTGTACGCCGAGATGCCCGGGTGCTCCCGCGCGGCGAGCGCCGTCAGGTAGCTGGAGTCCAGGCCGCCGGACAGGAACGTCGCGACGGGCACGTCCGCGATCAGGTGCCGGCGCGTCGAGTCGGCGACGATGTCGTTCAGCTCGTCCGCGGTCGGGGCCGGCTCGTGCGCGGCCCGCTCCGCGACCTCGCGCAGCGACCAGTAGGTGCCACGCGCGACATCGCCGTCGGGACGGATCCGCAACCAGCTGCCGGGCGGCAGCTTCTCGGCCTCCTTGTAGGCGCAGCGGCTGTCGGGGACCCAGTAGTAGAGCAGCGACGCGACGAGCGCGGTCTCGTCGACGTGAAGGTCGCCGCCGAACGCGTCGGCCAGCGCCTTCAGCTCGGACGCGAACGCGAGTCCCCCGCCGCGACGGACCACGAAGAGCGGCTTGACACCCAGCTGGTCGCGCGCCAGGAACAGCTCGCCCGTCGCGGTGTCGACGACACCGAACGCGAACATGCCGCGCAGCCGGGACAGGCACTCCACACCCCAGCGCCGCCACGCCTGCAGCAGCACCTCCGTGTCGGACGTGCCGCGGAAGCGCACACCCGCCGACTCCAGCTCGGCGCGGAGCTCGGCCGCGTTGTACAGCTCGCCGTTGTAGGTGAGCACGAGGCCGTCGGCCGCCATGGGCTGCGCGCCCGTCGGCGACAGGTCGACGATCGAGAGCCGCCGGTGGCCCAGCTCGACCGTGCCGTCACCGACGGAGTGCGACCAGCGGCCCGCTGCGTCGGGGCCGCGGTGCGCGACCGCGTCCGTCATCAGATCGGTGAGCCGGTCACCGTCGGGAATCAGGTACGTCCCCGCGATACCGCACATCGTCGCCTCTCTCCTCAGGATCCGATGAGCCGGTCGTAGACGCCGACGTAGGGCGGGATCTGGTGGCGCCACGCCAGCACGTCCTCGACGCGCCGGCGCCCGGCCTCACCCATCGACTTGCGCGAGACCTCGTCGTCGAGCAGTGCGAGCACCGCGTCGCCGTACTCCGCGACGTCGTTGGGTGTCGCGTACACGGCGGCCTCGGCGGCCGACACCTTCGTCTCCACCAGGTCGAACGCGACGACGGGCAGCTCGAAGGCCATGTACTCCATCGTCTTGTTCATCGTGGAGACGTCGTTGAGCGCGTTCTTGGGGTCCGGCGACAGGCCGAGGTCGGCGGTGGACATGACGCCCTTGACGACGTCGTCGGGCGCGCGGCCGGTGAACGCGACGTGTTCGTCGAGGCCCAGCTCCGTGGTCAGCGCGCGCAGCGCCGGCGCGGCGTCACCGTCACCGATCAGCGTCAGCGCGACGTCGGTGCGGCCGCGGGTGTGGACGATGTGCTCCATCGCCCGGATCGCGAGGTCGACACCGTCCTGCGGCCCCATCACCCCGATGTAGACGACCAGGTGCCGGTGGCCGCGGCGCAGCGACTCGTCCGCCTCCCGACGGCGCATCTTCTCCGGGTCCGGCCCGGTGCGCACGACGGTCACGTCCGACGGCTTCTTGCGGCCACGGCTCATCGCGACGCCGCGGTAGGACTCGTTCGTCGAGATGACGTGCGACGACAGCGCGTACGTCGCCCGCTCGGCCAGCACGAGCGCCTTGTAGGGCAGCGACGCAGGCGACTCGAACCGCGACTCGTACAGCTCCGGGCACAGGTCGTGCTGGTCGAACACCATCCGGACGCCGAACGCCAGCGTGAAGGGCAGGACCGCGGTCCACAGCACGTCCGGCGGGTTGCAGACCTGCACGACGGTGAACCGGTTGCGCCGCCACGCCTTCGCCAGCCCGAGCAGCGTCGCCAGGATCGAGTACGCGTACTCGGCCAGGAACATGATCTGCCGGGTGATCGGCGGGAACGCCCGGTACTTGAAGATGTGGACGCCCTCGAGCTCCTGGTAGGACGGATCGCCCGGCCCCTTCGGGCAGACGACCGAGACCTCGTAGCCCGCGGCCACGAGCGCCCTGCACTCGAGCCACACCCGGCGGTCGAACGGCACCGGCAGGTTCTGCACCACGATGCAGACGTGCCGGCCGGGCACGCGTCGGCGGAACCTCACCAGCCCACACCCTGGTACCCGGACAGCACCTCGAGCGCCGCGATCCGGCCGTTGAGGTCGATGACCACCGCGGGATCGGCCCCGACGATCGCGTCCACCACCCGCGGCGCGGCCGACGAGACCACCGCGACCAACGAGCCCTCCAGCGCCGACGACGCGTCGTCGTGCAGCACCTTCTGCAGGTGCGGCAGCTTCGACCGGACGTAGCGCAGGTTCGCACCCGACAGCTGCGACATGCTGATGATCGGGTCGTAGATGTGGACGTCGACGCCCTTCCCGATCAGGATCTCCGCGAGCGCCACGTTCGGGCTCTCGCGCAGGTCGTCGGTGGCGTGTTTGAACGCCAGCCCGACGAGCGTCACCCGGCGGTTGGCGCCACCGCGCGCGTCGATCTCCTGCAGAATGCGGTCGGCGACGTCGCGCACCAGGATCTCGTTGGACGCCAACGTCCCCGCCAGCACCGGCAGATCGACGTCGTTGACCCGGCCCAGGTGCAGCAGCGACCTGACGTCCTTCGGCAGGCACGAGCCGCCGAAGGCGAACCCGGGGCGCAGGTAGGCCGGCGAGATGTTGAGCTGACGGTCCTCGACGAACACCTTCATGACGTCGCGGGCGTCCACGTCGAGGACGCGGTAGAGCCGCGAGACCTCGTTGGTGAACGCGACCTTGAGCGCGTGGAACGCGTTCGACGCGTACTTCACGCTCTCCGCTGCCCGCGTGTCCACCACGTGCACCGAGCAGGTGAGGAACGCGAACAGCTCGCGCAGCGCCGCCGCGGCCGCCGGCGACCCGCCGATGACCAGGAACGGCGGCTCGAAGAAGTCCTCGACGCTCGACCCCTCGCGCAGGAACTCCGGACACATCGCGACCTGCAGGTCGTCACCCACGTTCCGGCCCGACGTGGCCTCCAGCAGTGGGACGACGACGTCTGCGACCGTGCCGGGCGGCACCGTCGACCGGATCACGACCGTGTGCGGACGCGTGCTCTCGGCCAGCGCGGCCCCGATCTGCGCGACGACACGACGGACGAAGGTCAGGTCCGTGCTGCCGTTGAGCGCCGACGGCGTCCCGACGCACACCAGCGACAGGTCGCTGTCCTCCATGCCCTCGGACGCCGAGATCGACGCGCGCAGCGCACCCGAGGAGACGACGCGCTCCGCGATCTCGTCCAGACCCGGCTCGATGACGGTCGGGCGGCCCGAGTTGACCGTCGCGACCTTGCCGGGGTCGGTGTCGACACCGACGACGCGGTGACCGCGGTCGGCCAGACAGGTGGCCGTCACCGACCCGACGTAGCCGAGTCCGAACAGAGTGACGTTCATGTCTACTCCCGGTGATCTGCCGGCGTGGAGGCCACGACCGGGACGAAGGAATCCGCGTCCTTCGCGCCCTCCGGCGCTGCGGGACCCGCGGTGTTGGTGGTGGTGGTGGCGGCGGAGCGTCGGCGGTTCGACGTCCGCGGCGCGGCCTTCGCCCGGCCGCGACCGGTGGTCGTGCGCTCCTCGCCCTCCGCGGGGGCCGGAGCCTGCACGGCGGTCTCGGCCGCCTCCTTGCGCCGGCCACGACGTGACGTGCGGGGCTTGCGCGCGCGCGTCGTCGAGGCGGCCTGCCCCTTGCCGGAGCGGCCCGCGGCCCGTCCGGGCGTCGGTGGGACGTCGTCGCCCTTCGTCGCGTCACCGGCGTCGGCCGGGTCCCGCTCGGCCGTGGCGACCGCCGACATCGCCGGGACGGTCGGTGAGTCGTCCCGGGCGCCCCGCGCGACGGCGCGGAGCTTGACGGTCTCGACATCCACGTCGGTGAAGAGTCCGACCGAGCCGGCGGACGCCACGTGCACCCGCCCGAGGGCCGGGAGCTTGACGGTCTGCTCGTCGACCGCGGCGGCCTTCTCGGCAGCGATCTTCTCCGCAGCGATCTTCTCCGCAGCGATCTTCTCCGCAGCGATCTTCTCCGCAGCGGCCTTCTCCGCAGCCCGCTTCACGGCGGCGATCTTCTCGGCGGCAGCCTTCTCGGCGGCGACCTTCTCGGCGGCGACCTTCTCGGCAGCCGCCCTCGCCGCGGCAGCCTTCCCAGCAGCCGCTCTCTCAGCTGCGCGCCGTTCGGCAGCAACCTTGTCCGCGGCAACCTTCTCGGCAGCAAGCTTCTCGGCGGCGGCCTTCTCCGCGGCGGCCTTCTCCGCGGCGGCCTTCTCCGCGGCGGCCTTCTCCGCGGCGGCCTTCTCCGCGGCGGCCTTCTCCGCGGCGGCCTTCTCCGCGGCGGCCTTCTCGGCGGCGGCCTTCTCCACCGCACGCTTTCCTGCCGCAACCTTCTCGGCAGAGTCTGCGTCCGGAGCAGCCGCGTCTGCGCTCTCGGCAGCGGGCGTCTCGACAGCGGGTCGCTGCACGGCGGACGTCTTCACGGTGGGCGCGTCCATGATCGGGGCGGCCGGGTCCGCGGGCGCGGTGTCCGTCCGGTCGAGCACCCGCTGCCGCAATGCGGCGTGGCTGCCGTCCCACAGCGTGCCGTCGGAGCGGTCGCGGCGGTCGGGGTCGACGAGCACGACACCCAGGCACTCGACGCCGGCGTCGTCGAGGCGGCGCGCGACGGTGTGCAGCCACGCGGTGTCCGCACTCCCGGCACGCACGACGACGAAGGCGGAGGCCCCGTCGAACAGCGGACCCGACCAGGTCGTCCCCGGCGCGGCGGAGGTCAGCCCGAGGACGGTCGTCTCCGCGGCGCGTTCCTCACCGCGCGCGAAACCCGAGCCGTCGACGACGCGGACGCCGGTGCCCTCGGCGACCTCGACGCGGCGGTGGTCGCCGAGGAGGTCGTCGACGACCATGACCTCGCCGCCGTCGGTCGCGAGCTCGGTGGCGATGCCCGTCGCGAGCTGCGCGGCCACGTCGGCAGCGCCGACCTCGACGAGGACGACCTCCGACGTGCCGGCACGGACGGCCCGAGCCAGCTCGACGACGACCCGTTCCTGTTCCCGTTGCGACCCCGCGGAGCGTCCCGGCCGCAGCAGCCGCCGGCCCCCGATCTGGGCCACGACCGAGCTGCCCAGGTGCGCGGCGATGTCGCGACGCAGCATCGGGCGGTCACCCACCACGGTGCGCAGCAGCGACACCAGCAGGCCGATCAGGAGACCGAGCAGCAGCCCGAGGCCGCCGTCGATCGCCATCGCCGACCGCAGCGACCGGGTGGTGGAGTGGGGGGCGTCGATGACCCGGGTGCCGGCGACGACCTCGGGGGCCCCGAGCGTCGCCTGCTGCGACTGCTGGGTGAGCCCGTCGATCTCGGCCTGCAGCTGCGCCCGTGCGACGGGGTTCGCGTCCGAACCCGGCCGGTCGAGCTGCTCGAGCTGGCCGCGCAGGTCGGTCACCCTGTCCTGCAACGCCTTCGTGTAGGCGTCGGCCGCGGCCTGGGCCCGTCCGATGTGATCGGCGACGAAGGCGTCGGCGATCGCCTTCGCGTTGGCGACGGCGGTCCGGGCGTCGTTCGCCCGGACCGTCAGGTCGATCAGGCTCACCCCGGTCACCGTGGCGGTGTAGGTCTTCATGAAGTCACGGGTGGGCATCGTCGAGCCGAGGGTGTGCAGCGCGGCGTCCGCGACCGTGCTCGACTGCATGACCGCGGCGGCGGTCTGCATCCGCGCCTCGCCGGTGTTCGTCTGGTCGGAGTCGACGACGAACACCCGGGCTCCGGCGGTGGCGCTGCCGGGCATCACGATCGGCAGCGCGGCACCACCGACGAGCCCCACCAGCGCGATCAGCACCCAGACACGCATGCGGCGCCGGACGCCGGCGACCAGGGCGTGCAGGTCGAACAACGGGGTCGTGCTGCTGGAACCGGCGGGGGCCAGATCGAACAACGTCACGACGACCCCACCGTCACTCCGTTGGCGTGCCCGTTGGTGTGGCCCTCCGCCGGTGGTGCCGGATCCGCGGAGTCGGCCGCGTCGGTCGATGCGGTGCGGTCCCCCGCTGCCCGGCGTGGCTGCACGAGCAGCACGCCGGTGACGGTGTGCCCGGCGTCGAGGACGGCGCCGGCGAGGTCGGACAGCTCGGGCACGGTGCGGGTGGCGACGGAGGTGACGACGAGGGTCGCGTCGACCGCGCCCTGGTCGGGCACCGTCGGGCGGACGCCCTCGACGTCGACGGCGACGATCCGAACGCGGCAGAGGTCGGTCTCGGGGAACAGAGCGTCGTCGTCGGCGACCGCGAGCGGCAGCCCGTCCGCGGAGGCCTCGGCGAGTGCGGCGCGTACCTGCTCGGAGTCGGTGACGACGGCGACCTTCCCGATCGGGCCGTGCGCGGCCGTGACGAAGCCTGCGGCGGCCCGCACGGCGGTCTCGTCGTCGGAGGCGACGACGACGAGCAGGTCGTGCGTCCCGGCGACGTCCTCGCCCCGCACCCGGCGCAGCGCGCGCCGGTAGCGAACGGTCTCGTCGTCGACGCGGCCGGCGGGCAGTGGTGCCAGATCGTCGACGGTGCGGTCGGCGAAGAGCGCCCCGACCGCGCCGCCGCGGTGGCCGCCGGCCGGCGCGGGTGCGGCCCCGCGGGCGACGGTGACGGTGCCGACGACCGGTGCGCGCAGCGCCGACTCGACCGTGGCCGGGTCGGTGACACGGCCGCTGCGGCGGCGGTTGCGCAGCATGACGAGCAGCCCGACGAGCGCGAACAGGATGGCCCCGCCGCCGATCAGCTGGGTCCGGCTGGGCGTCGCGGCGCCCTGGTCCTGCGCCTTCTCGAGAATCGAGACCGACCCGGTCGTCGCGCCCGAGGAGGAATCGGTGGCGGCCTGCCGGTCGAACTCGTCGAGCTGCGCCTGCGCCGCGGCGCGTGCCGCTTGCAGCTGTGCGGGGGTCTGGTTCTGGTCGCCGCTGCCGGTCCCGGTGCTCGTCCCGGGCGGGGCGGCGATCTGGCGGTCGAGGTCGGTGATCCGCGACTGGATCTGGTCGCGCTGCTGTTGACGCGCGTCGCGGGCGGTCTGCGCGGCGTCGGCGGTGATCTTGGTCGAGTAGTCGACGTAGGCGGTGGCCGCGTCGTCCGCCAGCGTCCGGGCCGCGTCAGCCGATGGGGCCGTCGCGGAGATCTGGATGACGTTGCCGTCCAGGACGTCGGCGTGGACGACGCTCTGCAGGGCCTGACCGGACCGGCCGTCGGCGAGCTTCGCGGCGACCTGGTCGGTGACCGACGTGCTGGTGGCGATCTGCGTCTCGGTGAGCAACTGGTCCGCGCTGCGCTGGCCCTGGAGGAGCACCTTGGCTGCCGCGGCCTGGCCGGGTGACAGGACGAAGGACGCCCCGAACCCGATCACGGCACCGGCGACGGCGAGCGCGACGAGCCCTCGCCACCGTCCGCGGGCCACGTCGCCGACGGCCGACAGGCGGACGACATCGTCATTCGCCATGGACGCCGACCTCCCCATGACGGCAGAAAAGCCGCGTCGGCGCCATTTCGGCGCGCGGCCCGGTGAGCCGTTCCATCGATTTCTCCCAATGCCCCGATCACGGCAGCGGTCGGCATTTCATGTGGCCCGCGCGACCGCTCGTACTGAATGACTCTCGATGGAATACTCGGCCGATCCCCGCTCTCCGTTACATCAACCAGGGGATACTTTGCGCACTCTCCGTCACGATTGCGTGACTCACAAGCGTCGCGGTTCCGCCATCAGACGATGTGCCGGTGCGACGGGTCTGCCGTCGAAGAGCTCGTCCGGACGCCCGGTCTCCAGTGCCTTGCGGTAGGCGGCCATCGCGGCGCGCGCGGCCTCCACCGTCTGCTCGACGTCGGCACGGGTGTGGGCGGCCGAGATGACGTAGGACTGTCCCAGCACGCCGCGCAGCAGGTTCTCCTGGAGGTAGAGCGTCCGCATCGCCTGCGACGGTGTGCCCGTCGCGTCGGCGGTCCGGAAGATCTGGCAGGACGGCCGGCCGACGACGTCGAGGAACTCGGCGATCCCGGCCTCCGCGGCGGCCTGGTTGACGCCCTCGGCGAGCTCGGCCCCGCGGGCCTCCATCGTCGCCACCGGGTCACCGTCGCGGTAGGCGGCCACGACTGCGCGGAAGGCGGCGAGCGAGACGGTCTCCGCACCGTTCGTGCTCGACAGGACGAACACCCGCGGCCGGTCGGTGTCGAGCCCGCCGAGCTCCATGAGGTCGCGCCGACCGGCGAGTGCCGCGATCGGGAACCCGTTCCCCATCGCCTTTCCCCAGGTGGAGAGGTCGGGTCGGACACCGTAGACGGCCTGCGCGCCACCGAGGGCCCAGCGGAACCCGGTGATCGTCTCGTCGAGGACCATCACCGCGCCGTGCTTGTCGCAGAGCGCCCGTACACCCTCGAGATAGCCCGGCGCCGGCTCCGCCAGTGCGGTCGCGGCCTCGAGGATCACGCAGGCGACGGGCTCGGCCTCGAGGACCGCGGCGAGCGAGCCGAGGTCGTTGTAGCGGAACTGCCGCACGAGCGAACGGACCGCGTCCGGCACCCCGGTGCTGATCGGCAGCGTCCCGACGAACCAGTCCTGGGCCGAGAAGTACGGCTGGTCCCCGCACATCGCGACGACGTCACGTCCCGTGGCGCCGCGGGCGAGCCGGACCGCCGCGCTCGTCGCGTCCGAGCCGTTCTTGCAGAACTTGACCATGTCCGCGCCGGGGACGATCGACAGGAAGTCCTGGGCGGCGGCGAGCTCGAGATCGGTCGGCCTGCTGAACGAGATCCCGCGCTCGAGGACGTCACGGACGGCGGCGAGCACCGGCTCGAAGCAGTGACCGAGAGTAACCCCCCGCATGCCCATTCCGTACTCGACGAATTCGTTTCCGTCGACGTCCCACACACGCGCGCCGCTGCCGCGCCGAAGAACGGGTGCCATGCCTTCCGGATATTGGTCCGAACCCTTCGCGAACGTGTGCGCCCCGCCGGGTACGACACGATGCAGTTCGGCCTGCAGAACAGAAGATCGCCGGAAACCGTTCGCCACGAACATCCCCCTCAGTAAGCACCTCGGCTCGAGACCACGGCACCGAACGTCTTCCAGAGGATCAGGGCGTCCAGTGCGAGGTTCCAGTTCTCGACGTACCGCAGGTCGAGCCGGACGGACTGCTCCCAGGTGAGGTCGCTGCGACCGCTGATCTGCCACAACCCCGTCAGCCCGGGACGGACGAGCAGGCGGCGCTGGGCCGCGAGCCCGTAGGTCGCCACCTCGACGGGCAGCGGCGGTCTCGGGCCGACGAGCGACATCGTCCCGTTGACCACGTTGAACAGCTGCGGCAGCTCGTCGATCGAGAACCGGCGCAGGAAGGCCCCGACCCGCGTGACCCGCGGGTCCTTGCGCATCTTGAACAACGGACCGGCGCCGTCGTTGCCGTCGCTCAGCTCGGCGAGACGGCGTTCGGCGTCGACGACCATCGACCTGAACTTGAACATCGTGAACTCGCGGCCGTGCCGACCGACACGCGTCTGCCGGAACAGGACGGGACCGCCGTCGAGCTTGACCGCGACCGCGACCGCGAGGAGCACCGGGGCGATCAGGACCAGGAGGAGAACCGCGCCGAACCGGTCGACGACGTGCTTCGCGATCCAGGCGACACCCGTGAACGTGGGCCGGGTGAGCCGGAGCAGCGGCAGCCCGTCGACCGGGTCGACGTGCAGGCGGGGCCCCGAGACGTCCATGAGGCCTGGGTCGACGACCAGTTCCGCGGCGAGGTCCTCGATGCTCCAGGCGAGCTGGTGCAACCGGGCGGGCGACCAGCCCGGTGCCGGGCACACGGCGACGATGCGATGGCTGCCCTCGCGCGCGACCTCCGCGACGGCGTCGAGGTCGCCGAGCACGGGAACCCCGGCGACGCTGTCGGCCCCGTCGGGACCGACACCCGTCGGGACGCAGGCGCCGACGACGACCCAGCCCCGCTGCTCGTCGCGACGGATACGGTCGATCAGGTCGGTGACGGACTCGAGGTTGCCGACGGCGAGGACCGGGAGCGCGCATCTGCCGCGAGCACGCAACCGGCGGATCCGTGCGCGCAGCACCAGCCGGCCGATGGCAGCGAGGACGCCCGCGAGCGGGATGAGACCGAACACCCAGGGGCGGGCCGCGAGGGCCTGTCCGGCGAGGCCGATCATGCCCAGCGCCACCGCGGCGGTCACCATGGCCCGCAGGAGCCTGCCGAACTCGTCGGAACCCTGGCCGAGGACCCGCGGATCCCACGCGCGGCAGAGATAGAGGAAGAGCAGTACGAGCAGGCCGGCGAGCACGCCGACGCCGGGCGTGACCTCACCGAGCCACGGGACGTGGGTGCCGAGGCCGAGGAGGTAGCCGACCAGGACGGACAGGACCACTGCCACGGTGTCCGACGCGATGGTCGCCACGACGTAGTAGGTCTCCCACCGTTCCCGGGCGACGGCCGCGCGTGGGCGCGCACCGGGTGCAGGGACACGCGGGGCGGGCAGCGCGGCCCGCTCGGGAGTCCGCACTTTCTCTGCCGGCCCTCCGACGTCCAGATTCGAGCTCACTGGTTCCCTCGCTCCGACCCTCAGCGCGTGGTGATCCTCGCGGCTCGGCGCCGGTCCCCCGACCAGCAGCCATACGAGAACACCGTCCTCGGCGGTCAACTCGCTCCCCCCTCGCCGTCCGTTACAGGGAGCGATGACAGATTGGGCTGATCGAGTGATCATTGCAACAGACGCAGCGCCAACCGGGCTACAGGGCCGAGCCGACCGACGGTGTGTTCTGGACCACTTCTCGCAGCTCATCTGGGCCGATCGGAGCAGGGCCCGCAAGGCCGTTCGGCGCCATGCCGATCACGTGATCGACTGCGTGGACCCTGACCAGGCCGGACGGCGCCACCCGCCGGACACGCGACGTCACCACCCACGGAACGACGCCACTACCTCTGAAATCCCGGCCCGCGGCGAATGCGCGGCGCCGACGGGAATCCTCTCGGCCACCAGGTGATCACGGCCCCGGCGCGGCTCGTCGTGGCCGAGCCGGGACGGCGTGCGACAGCGCCGGACCCGACGTCGGCGGGATCGGCCGCGCAGCGCCGACAGAGGCCGGCGGCGCTCGAGCGGGCTGACACACGGCAATCACACAACGTAGTCGTCACTCCACCATTCGTGGAGAACTCATCCCACGGCGCGACGGACGACCTCGTAGTCGGCCTCGGTCTGGTCGGCGTAGCGGCGCGCGAAGGCGCACAGCGCTCGCTCCAGGTTGTCGCCCCGCCCGCAGTACCCCGCGATCATCGACGCGCCGCTCGTCCGCGCGTGGCCCTTGGCCAGCATCAGCCCGCAGACGGCCGCGTAGTCGGCCAGCGCGGCGGCGTCGATGCCGTCGAGCACGATCGCGCCCTTCATGTCGCGGAACTGGCGGACGTAGAACTGGCGCTCCCCGACCGTCGTCCAGCCCAGCAGCGGGTCCGAGACCGTTTGCAGGGCCTGCTGGTACTCCACGACCCGCTGGCCCTGGTGGGCGTGCCACGCCGAGTCGCCGTGCACGAACGGCGCCACGACCGACCGGCGGGCCTGCTTGAGCTGCAGGAACAGCACGTCCTCGGGCGTGGACCCCTCGCACAGCGCCAGGTAGGCCCGCAGCCCCACCGAGCCCACCCCGACGACCTTGTGCGCGATGTCGACGACGTGGTAGCCACCGACGACCCGCGCCCAGTGCGCGGGCAGCGTCGTCACGTACTCGTCGAGGCCGGCGACGAGCTGGTCGTACTCGGCGGGCGCGGGCCGCGTGATCAGCGGCGGCTCGGTGACGATGCGCCGCGCCCCGCCCCGGTCCGTGGTGAACCGCGGCAACGCCCGGTCACTGGTGCGCCGCCGCGCCCTCCCGGCGGCCTGGCTGACGGCCTTGCGGCTCGACCGGCCGCTGACGTAGCGCTGCATCGCGTCGGCGTCGATGCGTTCGTAGGAGCGCGCCAGCAGCGCCTCCTCCGCGAGCCGGCGCAGGTTGCGGCGGTAGGCGTGCACGCACCGGTACACGGCGTGCTGGCAGTCGTCCTCCGACGCGCCCGCCTCGCGGCCCGCCACCCACGTGCTCGACACGAGCCTGCGCAGGTCCCACTCCCAGGCGCCGGGATGGGACTCGTCGAAGTCGTTGAGGTCGAAGACGAGGTCCCGCTCGGGGGAGGCGTAGAACCCGAAGTTGCCGACATGGGCGTCGCCGCAGATGACGGGCTGGATGCCGGTCGCCGGCAGCGTCGCGAAGTCGGCGGCGTTGATGCCCGCCGCGCCCCGCAGGTACCCGTAGGGCGACGCCGCCATCCGCTCCAGCCGCACCCGCACCAGCTCGGGGACACGGCCCTCGTGCGCGGTGCGCAGCTGCGCGAGGACGTCGGCCCGGTCGGTCGGGGGCGCCCACTCCGCCAGCGACGACCGGGGCGTCCGCTCGCGGAGCAGCTTGCCGATCTCGGTCCGTTTCGCGCGCGGGATCGCGGGCCGCGAGAGCGCCCCGAACGCGGCGCCGTCGACGGGCGCGGTCGACCCTCCGAGCACGACGTGACGTTCCGATGACGGCACGATGATCTCCTGCGACGAACGGGCGGGACGGAGCAGCATCATCGTCCCAGCGCAGCCGTCTGCCGCCACCCGGTGCGGGGGAGCCGTCAGGCGATCGGATCAGGAGCCGATGTCGTCGGGCCCGACGATGTCGTCGTCGGCGGTCCGTGCGCGGCGCGCGTTCACGGCACCAGTCTCCTACGCGACGGCCTGCAGCCAGGGCTCCCAGGTCGGGTGGGGTTCGACCGCCAGCACGAGGATGCCGCCGGCCCGCGACGGCGGGGCGGGGGGAACGGCAAGGGTCCAGCCGATCTCGTCGAGGAGCCGGTCGGCCTTGCGGGAGTTGCAGGCACGGCAGGCGGCGACGCAGTTGTCCCAGCTGTGGGCGCCGCCGCGGCTGCGGGGGACGACGTGGTCGATCGTGTCGGCACGGGCGTTGCAGTAGGCGCAGCGCCGGTTGTCACGGCGCAGGACGCCGGAGCGGGTCATCGGCACCGCACGCCGGTAGGGGACGCGCACGTAGCGCGAGAGTCGCATCACCGAGGGAGCGGGGACGGTGAGGTTCTCGGAGTGGAACGCGCCGCCGTCGAGGACGTGCTCCACGCACTCCGCCTTGCCACTGAGCATCAGCACGATCGCGCGCTTCGCCGTGACGACCGCCAGTGGTTCGAAACTGGCGTTCAGCAGGAGCACCCTGGACCCCGCTGGGACCACACCCGGGCTCGGCATGATCCTCGGTACCTCCCCTGGGTCGGGGTCGGCGCCGATGGGGTCGGGTTGTCGATGGGGCACGCGACCACCTCCCGCTCGTCGCACCTAGTCGACCATACGGAGGGTGTCCGGCGCGACTGTGATCTCGACGTGTCCCACAGGTGGCCGCCGGATGGCGACGAACGTGCGCCGGGAACGGCCGAGCGGTCTACCAAGATCGGTTGCCTGGGCGTGATCCAGGTCATAGCGGACGTCTTGTAACGTGGGGTCCTTGAAGCGCGAACTTGGTCACATGAAGCTCGGTCGGATCGGGGTCCGCCCTGCTGCCGTCGACTACGTCGACTACGTCGTCGAAGGGCCGGACGGCGATCTGCTGTGCGGCACCTTCCGTCTCGAGGGCAGCCGCACCGAGGACGAGGCACGGACCTTCATCGCCGGCCGTCTGGGCGAGGCCCACGGCATGCGCGTCTCCTGGCGCGACGTGCACCTGCTCCAGCCCGCGTCCTGACCTTCCCGGGCGGAGTCACTCCGCTCCCCCGCACGATCCTCCGGACCCGAACGGCAGATCGCCGGCACGTTCCGGCTCAGGCTGCCGCGCTGGACGAAGGCCGGCCCAGCGAGTTGGAACCTCTCACTACTTCCGCGAGCTCTCGTACCGAGGGCGATCATGACCGCACCCACAGGCGTCGAGGGCCGCCAGCACGTCGGCGACCAGGTCGGCGGTGTCCTCGCACCCCGCCGAGAGCCGCACCAGGCCGGGCGCGACGTCGTCGCCCCAGCGTTCGCGACGGTCGGCCGAGGTCCGCAGGCCGCCGAAGCTCGTCGCCGACTCCACCAGCCGCGACGCCGCGAGGAACGCCCCCACGGCGTCGACGTCGCGCAGGGTGAACCGCAGAACCCCGTTCCACCGGCGCATCTGCCGGGCCGCGACCTCGTGCGCGGGATCGTTGGCGAGACCGGGCCAGCGGACGTCGCGCACCGCGGGGTGCCCGTGCAAGGCCGTGGCCAGCGCGCGGGCGTTGGTGGCCTGCCGCTCCAGGCGCAGGTCGAGCGTGCCGAGCCCGCGGTGGGCGAGCCACACCTCCATCGGCCCGGGGACGGCGCCGCCACGGGTGCGGGCGTCGCGGATCCGGGCGGCGAGGCCGGCGTCGGCGGCGGTCACGTGCCCCAGGACCACGTCGCCGTGCCCCGCGACGGCCTTGGTGTCACTGGCCACGACGACGTCGGCGCCCAGCTCCAGCGGCCGCTGCCCGAGCGGCGTCGCGGTCGTGTTGTCGACGGCCACGAGCGCCCCGGCCGCGTGCGCCCGTGCGGCGACGGCAGCGATGTCGCAGACGTCCAGCCCGGGGTTCGACGGCGTCTCCAGCAGGACGAGCGCCACGCCGTCGAGGTCGGCCCCGTGAGCCTGCGTGGTCGGAACCGTGCGCACCGGCAGGCCGAGGTCCGCGGCGAGCGTGCGGGCGAGGTAGTAGCCGTCGGACGGCAGCAGCACGGTCCCGTCGCGCCCACAGGTCCCGAACAGCGCGGCGATCCCCGCCATGCCCGAGGCGAACAACGTGCACTCCCCGCCTTCGAGCCCGCCGATCGCGGCCTCCAGCGCGCGCCAGGTCGGGTTGCCGGCGCGACCGTAGAAGTCCGAGGCCTGCTCGGTGCCGGTCCCCAACGCGAACGTCGACGACAGGACCGGACCGGGGTGCAGCGGGTCCCCCACCCCGGGCGGCGGAGCACCGCCGTGGACGCAGCGCGTTCCGTCGCCGAGGTCCGTCATTCGGGCTTCGGGGCCCGTGTGATCAGCTCCTTCGCCATGGCCTGCGCGGAGAGGCCCTCGTGGCAGACGCGGCGCACGGCGTCGGCGATCGGCAGCTCGACGCCGTGGCGGGCACCGAGCTCGCAGATCGACTGGCACGACTTCACGCCCTCGGCCACCTGGCCGTGGTTGGCCTCCTCGGCCTGCGCGAGGCTCTCACCGCGGCCGAGGCGCTCGCCGAAGGTGCGGTTGCGCGACAACGGCGAGGAGCAGGTGGCGACGAGGTCGCCCAGCCCGGCGAGGCCCGCGAACGTCATGGGATCGGCGCCCAGCTCGGCACCCAGGCGCGAGATCTCGGCGAGCCCGCGGGTGATGACCGACGCCCGGCTGTTGTCCCCCAGGCCCATCCCGGCCGCGATGCCCACCGCGAGCGCGATGACGTTCTTGCCCGCCCCGCCCAGCTCGCAGCCGACGACGTCGGTGTTGGTGTAGGAGCGGAAGTAGTCGGTGGTGCAGGCGTTCTGCAGGGCGACGGCACGGTCGTGGTCGGCGCATGCGATGACGGTGGCCGTCGGCTCCTCGCCGGCGATCTCCCGGGCCAGGTTCGGCCCGGAGACGACGGCGACCTGCTCGGGCGACACTCCTGCGACCTCGGCGACGACCTCGCTCATCCGCTTGAGCGTCCCCAGCTCGATGCCCTTGGCCAGGCTCACGAGTGTGCGCCCGGGCGGCAGCAGCCCGGACCAGCCGGACAGGTTGGCGCGCAACGTCTGCGAGGGTACGGCGAGCACGACGACGTCCGCGCCGTCGAGCGCGGCCGCGGCATTGGTCGTCGCGGAGAGCCGGGAGGGCAGCTCGACGCCGGGCAGGTAGCCGGGATTGGCGCGCTCGGAGTTGACGGCGTCGGCGATCTCGGGCCGGCGCGCCCACAGCGTCACGTCGCGGCCGGCGTCGGCGAGGACCTTGCCGAACGCCGTCCCCCACGACCCGGCGCCGAGGACGGCGACGCGCTGCACCGCGCGGCTCACGCGGTGTCGCCCTTGCGGAAGAAGACGGCGGGGGCGGGCTCGCCCCGGACCTCGGCCAGCAGGTCGCGTACCCGGACCATCAGCAGGTCGGTCACCTCGCGCAGCAGGGCGGCGTCGACGGGACGGCCGCGGTATTCGGACAGGTCGACCGGGTCACCGGCGCGCACGACGATGTCGCGGCGCGGCAGCGGCCGGAACTTCTTGCGGTAGTGGTCGTAGACCTCGCGGGTCCCCCAGTGCACCACCGGGATCACGGGGACATCGGCGCCGAGGGCGAGCCGGGCGACGCCGGTGCGGGAGTGCATCGGCCAGCCGTCGGGGTCGCGGGTGATCGTGCCCTCGGGGTAGATGACGACGATCTTGCCCTCGCGCAACGCCTGCTCGCCCTCGCGCAGGCTGTTCTGCGCGTCGGCCGACTCCCGGTAGACCGGAATCTGCCCGGACGAGACCAGCACCCGTCCCAGGACCGGGATCTTCCACAGGCTGGCCTTGGCCAGGAAGCGCGGGATCCGGCGCGACGTGTGCACCCACAGCGCGGTGTGCACGGGGTCGAGGTAGGAGATGTGGTTGGCGACGACGAGCGCGCCGCCCGTGCCCGGCGTCGGCAGCCGGTCCCTGCCCTCGTAGCGTGTCCGCCCGGTCAGGAGCGCGATCGGGTAGAAGAACACCGCCGCGAACCCGACCCAGAAGCCGCCCTTCTCACGCCTCACCCGCGCCCTCCCGTCCGTGATCTCGCCGTGAGTCTCCCGGGACGGGCCCCCCGGGTCCACCCGCGGGTGTTGCACGATGGTGGGGTGCCATCGCCGGTCGATCTCGTCGTGCCAGTCAAGGGTCTGCCCGCGGCCAAGTCGCGGCTGCGTGGCGCGGCCGACGGCGGCGTCGGCGAACCGGGCGCGCACGGCAGGCTGACGCTCGCACTGCTGCTGGACACGCTGGCCGCGGCCCGGCGGTCGGGGGTGCGCAGGCTGCTCGTCGTCAGCTCCGACCCTGACGTGGCGGCGGCCGTCGCCGGGCTCGGTGCGGCCCCGGCGCGTGCCGTGACCGACGGCACTCGTGACGACGGCGACAGCGCCCGCCTGGACGTCGTCCCGGAAGGGCCGGTGGCGGGCCTGAACGCCGCGCTGACGCACGGGGCGACGTTGCTGCGTGCCGACGACCCTGCGTCGACGGTCGGGGC
Organism: Pseudonocardia sp. SCN 73-27; assembly: GCA_001725415.1. Taxonomy (GTDB): domain Bacteria; phylum Actinomycetota; class Actinomycetes; order Mycobacteriales; family Pseudonocardiaceae; genus Pseudonocardia. The sequence continues at coordinate 91,333 of MEGH01000008.1, read as the reverse complement.
GCTGCAGGCCGACCTGCCCGCGCTGCGCCCCGGCGAGTTGCGCGCGGCGCTCGCCGAGGCCGCCGCCCGGTTCGCCGCCGGGGCCGTCGCCGCCTTCTCCGCGGACACTCCCGGTGACGGGACGACGCTGCTGCTCGCCGCTCCCGGTGCCACGCTGGTCCCGGCGTTCGGACACAATTCGGCGGCCCGGCACGCCGCGGCGGGGGCGGTCCTCGTCGGTGGGTCGCTGCCCGGGCTGCGCCGCGACGTCGACACCGCCGACGACCTGCGCGGCGCCGTCGCCCTCGGCGTGGGCCCGCACACCGCGTCGGCACTGGCCGTCGTCGCCCGCGGTGCCTGACCGTTCGGAACAGGCGTGTGACGTGACATCCTTGCGGCACAACGATCCGCGACGGCGACGTCGTCGTCACGTCGCCCAGAGTTCACTCGGATGCCACCTGCCTGGGCGCTTCGTCCCGCACGGTTTGGGGAAGAATCCCGACCGTGAGTGACGACGCGCGGAACCCGGACCAGGACGAGCCCGGGCAGTCGGCCGGCGAGGCCACCGGCGGTCCCGCGCGCACCCGACGCACCGGCCGGCGGGCACCGCGCCCGTCGAGCAGGCGGGTCTCGGCCACGTCCACCCGCTCCGAGTCAGCCGCCCAGCCGGCCAAGCCGCGCGCCCGCGGCACCGTGCGGCGCGCCGCGGCCGCCGCCGCGACGACGTCGTCCACGCACACCGCCGCCCCCGAGCCCTCGGCGACCACCCCCGCCGCTCCCCCGCGGGCCGCCTCGACCACCGCGGTCGCGCCTGCCGGTGCCCCCGCGCCCGGCGCCGCCCCGATCGGCCCGCCCGCGCCGACCACCGCCCCGGCCACGTCGACGGCGCTGCCCGACGACCGCTACCTCAACCGCGAGCTGTCCTGGCTCGACTTCAACGCGCGCGTCCTCGCCCTCGCCGAGGACCCCAGCCAGCCGCTGCTCGAACGGGCCAAGTTCCTGGCGATCTTCGCGTCGAACCTCGACGAGTTCTACATGGTCCGCGTCGCCGGGCTGAAGCGTCGCGACGAGACGGGCCTGGCGGTGCGCAGCGCCGACGGCCTCACCCCGCGCGAACAGCTGGCCCGCATCACCGCCCGCAGCCAGGTCCTCGCCGACGCGCACGCCCGCGTCTTCCTCGAGGAGGTGCGCCCGGAGCTCGGCGAGCACGGCATCCACATCCGCCGCTGGACCGATCTGACCGACGAGCAGCGCGAACGCCTCTCGGACTACTTCACCGACCAGGTCTTCCCGGTGCTCACCCCGCTCGCGGTCGACCCGGCTCACCCCTTCCCCTACATCTCGGGGCTCTCGCTCAACCTCGCCGTGACCGTCCGCGACCCCGAGGGGCGCACCGAGCGGTTCGCGCGCGTGAAGGTCCCCAACAACGTGCCGCGGCTCGTCCGTGTCGCCGCCGACGAGGGCGTCGAGGAGCGGGGCGTCACGTTCCTGCCCATCGAGGACCTCATCGCCGCGCACCTGGGCAAGCTGTTCACGGGCATGGACGTCGCCGAGGTGCACGCCTTCCGCGTCACCCGCAACGCCGACCTCGAGGTCGAGGAGGACCGCGACGAGGACCTCCTGCAGGCCCTCGAACGCGAACTGGCCCGTCGCCGGTTCGGGCCGCCCGTGCGGCTCGAGGTCGTCGACACCATGAGCGAGCACGTGCTGGAGCTGCTGCTGCGCGAGCTCGACGTCGACCCGGGGGACGTCGTCACCGTCCCCGGCCTGCTCGACCTCACCTGCCTGTGGGAGGTCTACGGCGTCGACCGGCCCGACCTCAAGGACGAGCCGTTCCGCCCCGCCACGCACCCGGCCTTCGCCGACCGCGAGACCCCGCGCAGCATCTTCTCGACGCTGCGCGAGGGCGACGTCATGGTCCACCACCCCTACGACTCGTTCTCGACGAGCGTGCAGCGGTTCATCGAGCAGGCCGCGGCCGACCCGAACGTCCTCGCGATCAAGCAGACGCTCTACCGCACCTCCGGCGACTCCCCGATCGTCGACGCCCTCGTCGACGCCGCGGCGGCCGGCAAGCAGGTCGTGGCGCTCGTCGAGATCAAGGCACGGTTCGACGAGCAGGCCAACATCCGCTGGGCGCGTGAGCTGGAGAAGGCGGGCGTGCACGTCGTCTACGGGCTCGTCGGCCTGAAGACGCACTGCAAGACGTCGCTGGTCGTCCGCCAGGAGGGCAGCCAGATCCGGCGCTACTGCCACATCGGCACCGGCAACTACCACCCGAAGACGGCCCGGCTCTACGAGGACATCGGCGTGCTGACGGCCGACCCGACGATCGGCGCCGACCTCACCGACCTGTTCAACACCCTCACCGGCTACTCGCGCCAGACGTCCTACCGCAGCCTGCTCGTCGCCCCCTACGGCGTGCGGCGAGGCATCGTGCGGCGCATCGAGGACGAGATCGAGGCGTTCCGCGAGGGCAACACCGACGCGTGCGTCCGCATCAAGGTCAACTCGCTGGTCGACGAGCAGGTCATCGACGCGCTCTACCGCGCGTCACAGGCCGGGGTCCCCGTCGATGTCGTCGTCCGCGGCATCTGCGCGATCCGTCCCGGGCGCGCGGGCATGTCGGAGAACATCCGGGTCCGCTCGATCCTCGGCCGCTTCCTCGAGCACTCGCGGATCTTCCACTTCGGGGCCGCCGACGAGTACTGGATCGGCAGCGCGGACATGATGCACCGCAACCTCGACCGCCGCGTCGAGGTGCTGCTGCGCGTGGCCGACCCGCGGCTCGCGGGCCAGCTCGGCGACCTGTTCGACTCCTGCCTCGACCCGGCCACCCGCTGCTGGACGCTGCAGGCCGACGGCAGCTGGGAGCCCTCGCCGCCACCCGGTTCCGCCATCGACCGGGTGCGCGACCACCAGGCGGAGATGATGGCCCTGCACGCCGCGGCCGCGATCGTCGAGACCGAGTGACCCGCAGCGACCTCGCGCACGCCCTCGGGGTGGACGTGCTCGCCGGCGGGGCGGTGCTGTGGCGTCCCGGCCCGGTCGGCCCCGAGATCGGCCTCGTGCACCGCCCCCGCTACGACGACTGGTCGCTGCCCAAGGGCAAGCTCGACCGCGGCGAGCACCTGGCCGCCGCCGCCGTGCGCGAGGTGGCCGAAGAGACCGGGCACCGCATCCGCATCGGCGGCTGCCTGGGCGAGACCCGCTACGACGTCGCCGAGGGCGCGAAGCTCGTCCGCTACTGGGCGGGCGAGTCACTCGGGGGTGCGTTCGAGCCGAACGACGAGACCGACGAGCTGCGGTTCCTCTCCCCCACCGACGCCTGCCGGCTGCTCACCTACGACCACGACCGGACCGTGGTGCGGCGGTTCGCCGCGCAGCCGCGGCCGGTGTCGACGCTCGTCCTCGTCCGGCACGCCAAGGCCGGCAGCCGCGACAACTGGGACGGCGACGACCTGGCGCGCCCGCTGTCGGCCACCGGCCGCGCACAGGTCGCCCGGCTCACGCCGTTCCTGGGGCTGTTCGGGGCCGACCGCATCGCCTCGGCACCGCCCGTGCGATGCCGCGCAACCGTGTCGGACCTCGCCGCCGCCAGGGCCATGACCGTCGACGACGAGCCCGCGCTGGGCGAGCTCGCGCACGCCGACGACCCGACCGCCGCGCTCGCGCGAGCACGCGAGATCGCGGCACAGCCGGGTGTGACGGTGCTGTGCAGCCAGGGCGGCGTCATCCCCGACCTCGTCGACGCCCTGACCGCCGGGACGCCCCTGGCCGACCGGGTGCGACCCGGCGGTGCGGCGATCCCCGCGCGCAAGGGGAGTACGTGGGTGATCGGGTTCGGCGCCGACCTCACCCCCCGGTTCGCGGACTACTACCGCGAACCGGGGGGCTGAGAGCTACTTCTTGGCCTTGGCCTTCTTGGCCTTGGCGGAGGCGGCGGGCTTCTCCGCCTTCGTCGCCGCGGCCTTCGGAGCGGCCTTGGTCGCGGGCGCCGCCTTCGGCTTCGCCGCCGCCTTCGGAGCCGCCTTGGCCGACTTCGGCTCCGGCTTCTCCGCGAACGACGTCGACGCCTTGGCCCGGCCACGGGTCGCCCTGGCGGGGGCGGCCGGAGCCGAGGCCGCGGCACCACGCGGGCGACGGGCAGGGGCCGGCTTCGCGGTCTCGGCCGCGGCGCCGTTGCCCGACACCGTGGCCTTGAACGCGATGCCGGGCCGGAAGGCGGGCACCACCGTCGGCGGGACGGCGACCGTGTCACCGGTGCGCGGGTTGCGTGCGACGCGCGCGGCCCGGGCTCGCGCCTCGAAGACGCCGAACCCGGTGAGCGACACCGAACCACCCGAGCCGACCGTGTCCACGATGATCGAGAGCACTCCGTCGACCGCGGAAGCCGCGGTGCGCCGGTCGCCGAGCCGCGCCGCGAGCGCGTCCACGAGCTGCGTCTTGTTCATGACTGCGCACGGTAGAGTGTTGTCGCAGCTCACACCAGAGATCGGCCCAAGAAAAACCCTTGTCGTGCAACAACAGTCCCGGGTCGTGGACTGCGCCGCAATGTCTCCGGGTGATCTACGGGGGTCTTGACGGACTCAGCCGGCCGGTGTCGTGACCGGCAGCCACGCCGGACGCGACGCCTCGAACGTCGTGATGTCGCCCTCGTGCCGCAGGGTCAGACCGATGTCGTCCAGCCCCTCCAGCAGGCGCCAGCGGGTGTAGTCGTCGATCTGGAACGCAAAGGTCAGGTCCTTGGCCTGCACCGTACGTTCCTGCAGGTCGACGGTCACTTCCGTGCCCGGCTCGTTCTCCAGCAGCTTCCACAGCAGCTCGACGTCGTGCTGCTCGCACTGCGCCGCGACGAGCCCGCCCTTGGCCGAGTTGCCCCGGAAGATGTCGCCGAAGCGCGGGGAGATCACGACCCGGAAGCCGTGGTCCATCAACGCCCAGACCGCGTGCTCACGCGAGCTGCCGGTCCCGAAGTCCGGACCGGCGACCAGCACCGACCCCTTCGAGAACGGCTCGATGTTGAGGATGAAGTCCGGGTGCTGACGCCACGCCGCGAACAGCCCGTCGTCGAAGCCCGTGCGCGTCACGCGCTTGAGGTAGACGGCCGGGATGATCTGGTCGGTGTCCACGTTGGACCGGCGCAGTGGAACGCCGATCCCGGTGTGCGTGCTGAACGCGTCCATCAGTCCAGGTCCTCCGGCGACGACAGGGTCCCGCGCACGGCCGTGGCGGCGGCCACGAGGGGCGAGACGAGGTGGGTGCGGCCGCCCTTGCCCTGGCGGCCCTCGAAGTTGCGGTTCGACGTCGACGCGCTGCGCTCCCCCGGCTCCAGCTGGTCGGGATTCATGCCCAGGCACATCGAGCAGCCGGCGGAACGCCACTCGGCGCCCGCGGCGGTGAAGACCTTGTCCAGGCCCTCGTCCTCGGCCTGGAAGCGCACCCGCATCGAGCCGGGCACGACCAGCATCCGCACGCCGTCGGCGAGAGACCGGCCGTCGAGCACCTTCGCCGCGGCCCGCAGGTCCTCGATGCGGCCGTTGGTGCAGGAGCCGACGAACACCGTGTCGACGCGGACCTCCCGCAGCGGCATCCCCGCCTCGAGGCCCATGTAGTCGATCGCGCGCTCGGCGGCGATGCGCTCGTTCTCGTCGACGATCGTGGCCGGGTCGGGCACGTTCCCGCCCAGCGGCAGACCCTGACCGGGGTTGGTGCCCCACGTGACGAACGGTGTCAACGCGTCGCCGTCGATGTCGACCTCCGCGTCGAAGGTCGCGCCCTCGTCGGTGCGCAGCGTCGCCCAGTCGGCGAGCGCGGCATCCCACTGCTCACCCTTCGGCGCGTGGTCGCGGCCGTTCATGAAGTCGTAGGTGACCTGGTCGGGCGCGATCATGCCCGCGCGGGCACCGGCCTCGATCGACATGTTGCAGATCGTCATCCGGGCCTCCATCGAGAGGTTCTCGATGACGTTGCCCCGGTACTCCAGGACGTAGCCCTGACCGCCGCCGGTGCCGATCTTCGCGATGATCGCGAGCACCACGTCCTTGCTCGTGACGCCCGGACGCAGCGTGCCGTCGGCACTCGTGACGTTGATCGCCATGGTCTTGAACGGCTTGAGCGGCAACGTCTGGGTCGCGAGGACGTGCTCGACCTCCGACGTGCCGATGCCGAACGCCATCGCCCCGAACGCGCCGTGCGTCGAGGTGTGGCTGTCGCCGCAGACGACCGTCATGCCCGGCTGGGTGAGCCCCAGCTGCGGGCCGATGATGTGGACGATGCCCTGCTCGGCGTGGTTCATCGGGTACAGGTCGACACCGAACTCCGCGCAGTTGCGGCGCAGCGTCTCGACCTGGGTCCGCGACACCGGGTCGGCGATCGGGAGGTCGACGTCCTTCGTCGGGACGTTGTGGTCCTCGGTCGCGATCGTGAGGTCCGGACGACGCACCGGCCGACCCGCGAGCCGGAGGCCGTCGAACGCCTGCGGGCTGGTGACCTCGTGCACGAGGTGCAGGTCGATGTAGAGGAGATCGGGCTCCTGCCCCTCCCCCTTGCGGACCACGTGCCGGTCCCAGACCTTCTCGGCCAGCGTGCGCGCCTTCGTCACGGCGCCGCCTCCTCGCGTTTCGCCTCTTGTGGTGGTGGATCGACCTAGACCTCCCAGATGCTGGGAAGCTAGTATCGAGGCGTGAGACAGTCTAGCGGGATCGGCGTGCTCGACAAGGCCGTGGGCGTACTTCGTGCCGCGGCCGCCGAACCGTGCGGCCTCACCGAGCTCTGCGAACGCACCGGCCTGCCCCGCGCCACCGCCCACCGCCTCGCCGTCGGACTCGAGGTCCACGGCCTGCTCCACCGCGGGGCCGACGGCCGCTGGCGCCCCGGCCCCACCCTCGCCGAACTGTCCAGCGGTCATGGCGACCCCCTGCTCGACGCGGCCGCCGCCGTCCTGCCACGGCTGCGCGACATCACCGGCGAGAGCGTCCAGCTCTACCGCCGCGACGGTACCCACCGCATCTGCATCGCCACCGCCGAACCCGTCAGCGGGCTGCGCGACACCGTGCCCGTCGGCACCCGCCTGCCCATGACCGCAGGCTCCGGCGCCAAGGTCCTCGCCGCCTGGGCCGACCCCGCCACCCAACGCGCCGTCCTCCACGACGCCACCTTCACCGAACGCGTCCTCGTCGACGTCCGCCGCCGCGGCTGGGCCCAGTCCGTCGCCGAACGCGAAGCCGGCGTCGCCAGCGTCTCCGCACCCGTGCGCGACGGCACCGGCAAGGTCGTCGCCGCCGTCTCCGTCTCCGGCCCGGTCGACCGCATCGGCCGCCGCCCCGGCGTCCGCTGGGCCGCCGACCTCCTCGCCGCGGCCGAAGCGCTCCAGCACCGGCTCTGAACCCGTCCCCCTGGCCGAGCGTTCCGATTCGGCCACGGCTGCCGCGTCGCGCCCCGCTCCTCGGCGCACGCTGTCATCCTGGGGTCGCGCGGCTTCCCGCCGCCGTCCACCGCCCCCGGGCCGCCGCCCGGCACCGAGGTCGCGGACCGGTTGCCGAAGACCGTGCATCGTGACGCTAACGTGACGTCGATCCGGCTCGATGGACACGGAGAGTCGCATTGGTCGGGGAACCTCAAGAAGACGGGTGACGATGAGCTACCTGCTCGGCATCGACGTGGGCACGACACGGACCGCGGCGGCGATCACCCGCCTCGACGGCGGCCGGATCGTCGAGACCGAGATGGTCAACCTCGGCGACCGCTCCGTCCACGTCCCCTCCGTCCTCTTCATCGGAGCCGACGGCGGCGTCGTCGTCGGCGAGGCAGCCGAACGCCGCGCCCTCACCGACCCCGACCGCGTCGTCCGCGAGTTCAAGCGCCGAGTCGGCGACCCCACCCCCATCCACGTCGCCGGCCAGCCCTGGACCGCCGAAGACCTCTCCGCGCGCCTCGTCCGCTGGGTCGTCGACCAGGTCGCCGCACGCGAGGGCGGCGTCGCCGAACGCATCTCCGTCACCCACCCCGCCTCCTGGGGCGGTCACAAGAAGGAACTCTTCGCCGGCGCACTCGCCCGCGTCGGTCTCACCGTCACCTTCCTCGCCGAACCCCAGGCCGCCGCCCTCCACTACGCCTCCTCCGAGCGCGTCGAACAAGGCGCCACCATCGCCGTCTACGACCTCGGCGGCGGCACCTTCGACGCCGCCGTCGTCCGCAAGGACGGCAACTTCGGCCTCCTCGGCCGCCCCGAAGGACTCGAACGCCTCGGCGGCATCGACTTCGACCAGGTCGTCTTCGACCACGTCGTCGAAGGCATGCCCGACGCCTTCGCCGACCTCGACGAGGCCGACCCCGCCGTCCTCAACGCGGTCGCCCGCATCCGCCGCGACTGCACCGAGGCCAAGGAAGCCCTCAGCTCCGACACCGAGGCCTCCGTCCCCGTCCTCCTGCCCGGCAGCCAGGGCTCCGTCCGGCTCCACCGCAGCGAGTTCGAGCAGATGATCGGCCCCCAGATCGACGAGACCGTCGCCGCGCTGGGCCGCGCCATCGCCTCCGCCGGACTCACGCCAGAGGAGACCTCCGCCGTCCTGCTCGTCGGAGGCTCCTCCCGCATCCCGCTCGTCGCGCAGACCGTCTCCGAGGAGTTCGGCCGGCCCGTCGCCGTCGACGCCGACCCCAAGAACGCCATCGCCAAGGGTGCCGCCATCGCGCTCGCCCCGCAGCAGCCCGTCGCCCCGCCCGTCGTCCCGGGCGGCAACGGCACCGGCGGCCACCCCACCCACAACGCGCCGCCGCCCGGGATGGGCGCCGCCGCGCTCGGCGCCGGTGCCGGCCTCGCCGCCGGTGCGGCGCTCGGCCCCGGCGGGATGCACGCCCCCGCCACCGACGAGCTGCCCACCATCGACGTCCGCCGCGTCGCCGCCTCCGGCGGCTACCACCCGCCCGTCGCCCCGCCCCCGCCTCCACCGCGCGACAACATGCCGATGGGCGGCTACGGCGATCCCTACGCCTCCCCCGACCTGGAACGGGACGACCCGCCCCGCCGCACCCCCGTCCTGCTCGTCGCCGCCGGTGGCGTCCTCGCGGCCCTCGGCGTCATCGCCGCCGTCCTCTTCTGGCCGCAGAGCAACCCCCAGAGCGCCGCCAACACCCGCATCGTCCCGTCGGACGCGGTCACCACCACGGAAGCCGCCCCGACGACGACCGAGGCCCCTCCGGAGTCCCAGTCCTCCCGGGCCAACCCTCCGCCGGTGGTCCGCACGACGACCAAGCCGGTCGTTCCGCCGCCGGTGGTGACCAGCAGCGCGCCCCCGCCGACGACCAACCCGCCGCCCACGACGAAGAGCGAGCCTCCGCCGACCACGAAGCCCTCGTCGGCCGGCCCGACGTCGCCTGCGGCCCCGTGACCCTGTGAGTGGCAATAGTCGCTGTGGCGACCACTGCCACTCACGACCCTGCAGGGCTGGTCCGCCCGCAGCTCCGGCACCCCGGGAACCCGCGGGCGGGCCGCACCCTGCGCCGAGACCGACACCAGTGCTGCGTACGCGCGCCGGAACAGCGCTCACGTAGGTCTCGGCGCGCCCGCCGATCCCGAGGGCTCCCCCGGCGCTGAGAGGCGTGCCTCGAACATCCCGGGCCCGCGGCGGGTCGGGCGCGTGCATCGCGGCGTCGTCACATGGGTCCTGCGCTCGTCGAGCAGCCTGCCGGACAGCCGCCGACCTCCACGAGCGCGCACCGAGCACGGGGAGTACACAGCAAGACCGACACGGCCCGGGTCGAGGCCCCGACCCCCGCGCATCCGCCCGCTCCGACGAGCTGATCCCCGCCGGGCCCGACGCGGCCCCGCCGCCTGGGTTCTTCGTTCTCCGAGCAGCTGCGGGACAGCCGCCGACCCGTGGATCGCGCAGCTGACCTTGCGCCGCCCACAGCAGGGGCGCCCGCATTGCAGCGCCGCCACGTAGGTTCTGCGGTCGTCGAGCAGCGTGCGGGACGTCCGCCGACCAGGCAAGCTGCGTGCCGGCCCCGGAAGGCACGCGATCGGCCCATGAAGGACCTGGCCCTCGTGCACCGGCTCCACCGCGACGCGCCTCCTGCCCTCGCCACGGCCGGCCCGGCTCAGCGCGGCCCGCCCGTGCCGCCCACCGTTGGTGCCGCCGGCCCACCCCGATGTGGTCCGGCCCGGTGCGGCCCGGCGCCGCCCGACCCGGCGCAGCCCAACCCGGACGCGGCGGGGGCGCCGAGTGCAACCTCACTGCTCTCCCGACGTTGTTCCAGAGCAGTGAGGTTGCGCGCGGGTGGCCTGGTGGCTCGGGTCCTCGGCAGCCTCACGTCGAACTCGGCCAGAGTCGGGGATCGACGGCACGGAGGTCGGACAGGAAACCGGCCCGGGTCGGAAACGAAAAGGGCTCCCGCACCGGAGTACGGGAGCCCTTTTCGTTGTAGCCCCGACGGGATTTGAACCCGCGCTACCGCCTTGAGAGGGCGGCGTCCTAGGCCGCTAGACGACGGGGCCAGGAACTTTCTCAGTATACATATGGAAACTTCGGCGTTTCCGCTGGGGTACCAGGACTCGAACCTAGACTAACTGAACCAGAATCAGTCGTGCTGCCAATTACACCATACCCCAATGGGTCCGGTTCTCCGGGCCATGCGGTTTCCCGCCGGCCCGGTTTCCCGTGCCCTGCGAACTGAACTCTAGACCACGCCCCGAGCCCGCTCCAAACCGGCCCCCAGTCGCCGCATCGACCGCTCGCGCCCCAGCAGTTCCATGCTCTCGTAGAGCGGCGGGGACACGGTCCGGCCGGAGACGGCGACCCGCACGGGGCCGAAGGCCTTTCGGGGCTTGAGGCCCATTCCGTCGACGAGTGAGGCCTTGAGGGACTCCTCGATGGCGGTGGCGGACCAGTCGTCGATGCTGGTCAGGCCGGTCATGGCGGCGTCGAGGACGGGTGCGGCGTCGGCGCCGAGGTTCTTGGCCGCGGCGTCGTCGTCGATCGCGAAGCCGTCCTCGTCGATGAACAGGAAGCGGAGCATGCGGGCGGCGTCGGAGAGGACGACGCTGCGTTCCTGGACGAGCGGGGCGGCCGCGGCGAGCAGTTCGGCCTGGGCCGCGTTGGGGGTGCCATCGATCACACCCTCGGCCTGGAGGTAGGGAACGACGCGCGCAGCGAACTCGTCGACGGGAAGGAGTCGCATGTGCGCGGAATTGATCGCCTCGGCCTTCTTGAGATCGAAGCGCGCCGCATTCGACGAGACGCGTGACACGTCGAATGCGGCGACCATCTCGTCGAGGGAGAACACGTCACGGTCCTCGGCGATGGACCAGCCCAACAATGCGAGGTAGTTGAGCAGGCCTTCGGGCAGGAATCCGCGGTCGCGGTAGTGGAACAGGTTCGACTCGGGGTCGCGCTTGGACAGCTTGCGGGCCCCCTCGCCCGTGACGAGGGGCAGGTGCGCGTAGGTGGGGGCGCCGGTGCCGATGCCGACGCGCCGGAAGGCCTCGAAGAGGGCGATCTGCCGCGGGGTGGAGGAGAGCAGGTCCTCGCCGCGCAGGACGTGGGTGATGCCCATGAGGGCGTCGTCGAGCGGGTTGGTGAGCGGGTAGAGCGGGCTGCCGTCGCCGCGGGCGAGCACGAAGTCGGGGACGGTGCCGGCCTTGAAGGTGACGTCGCCGCGGATGAGGTCGGAGAACGTGATGTCGCGGTCGGGCATGCGGAGCCGGTAGACGGGCTTGCGGCCCTCGGCGCGGAACGCCGCCTTCTGCTCCTCGGTCAGGTCGCGGTCGGCGTTGTCGTAGCCGAGCTTGGGGTCGCGGCCTGCGGCGCGGTGGCGGGCCTCGATCTCCTCGGCCGACGAGTAGGACTCGTAGACCTCGCCGGCCAGGGTGAGGCGGCCGAGCGCGTCGCGGTAGAGGTCGTGACGCTCGCTCTGCCGGTAGGGGCCGTGCTCGCCGCCGACCTCGGGGCCCTCGTCCCAGTCGAGCCCGAGCCAGCGCAGCGCGTCGAGCAGCGCGTTGTACGACTCGACGCTGTCGCGCGCGGCGTCGGTGTCCTCGATCCGGAACACGAACGCACCGCCGTGGTGGCGGGCGTGCGCCCAGTTGAACAGCGCGGTGCGGATGAGGCCGACGTGCGGCGTGCCGGTGGGCGACGGGCAGAACCGCACCCGGACCTGGGAGGGAGAGCTCACGAGGTCATCGTCTCGCACCGCTCGCGCCGGCCGGGAACCGGGGATACAATTCAACGCATGGGGAAAAACACGACCGTCGCCGTCGTCGGTGGCGGCCCCGCGGGGATGGTCCTGGGGCTGCTGCTCGCCCGTGCCGGGATCGAGGTCACCGTCCTGGAGAAGCACGCCGACTTCCTGCGCGACTTCCGCGGCGACACCGTCCACGCCTCCACGCTGACCCTGCTCGACGACCTCGGGCTCGGCGAGAGGTTCGCCGCGCTCCCGCAGCGCCGCCTCGACCGGGTCGCCGCCCAGCTCGACGGCGGGCTCGTCCAGATCGCCGACATGAGCAGGCTGCCCGGGGCCCACAAGCACGTCGCCCTGGTCCCGCAGTGGGACTTCCTCGACCTCCTCGCCGACGCCGCGGCCGACGAGCCGTCGTTCACCCTGGTCCGCAACGCCGACGTCACCGGCCTCCTGCGGGACGGCGGCCGCACCACGGGTGTCCGTTTCACCGACCGGGTCACCGGACAGGAGCACGAGCTCACGGCAGCGCTGACCGTCGCCTGCGACGGCCGGCACTCCGCGGTACGCGCCGCCGCGGGGCTGCGCCCACGCGGCTTCGGCGTCCCCATGGACGTCTGGTGGTTCCGGCTCCCACGCCGCGCCGACGACGTCGACGGCGGGCTCGGCCGCTTCACCGCCGGGCACTTCTGCGTCCTCATCGACCGCGGCGACTACTGGCAGTGCGCCTACATGATCCGCAAGGGCAGCGACAAGGCGTTGCGCGCCAAGGGTGTCGGTGAGCTCCGACGGCGGATGGCAGCGCTGGTGCCGTGGCTGGGCGACCGGGTCGACGCCCTCGAGTCGTGGGACGACGTCAAGCTGCTCGACGTGCGGCTCGACCGGCTGCGCCGCTGGTCCCGCGACGGCCTGCTGCTCATCGGCGACGCGGCGCACGCGATGTCGCCGGTGGGGGGCGTCGGCATCAACCTGGCGGTGGCCGACGCGGTGGCCGCGGCCCGGCTCCTGGCCCCGGAGCTGCGCCGGGACGGCACCGCGTCGACGACGGCGCTGCGACGCGTCCAGCTGCGTCGCTGGTGGCCGACGGCGCTGGTGCAGGGCGGTCAGCGGCTCGCGCACCGCGCGGTGCTCGGCAAGGCGCTGAACGCCGACCCGCAGGTCACTCCCCCGTCGACGGGAACGCTCCCGCTCCCGATCCGGGTCGCGCAGCGGTTCCCGGCCCTGCAGGGCATCCCGGCCCGGCTCGTGGCGATCGGTCCGCTGCCCGAGCGTGCACCCGCGTGGGCGCGACGCCCGAAGGCACCCGGTAGGGGAACGACGAGCGGCGGGGACAGCGTCCGGTCGGCATGATGGCGGCGGAGCCCGCGGACACCGGAGTCCGCGGGACGGTCCCGGGAGGTCCTGTGTCGTTCCAGCTCACCGCGCTCTACAACCACCCTGCCGACGCCGCCGCGTTCGACAAGCACTACGACGAGGTGCACGCCGTGCTGGCGGCGAAGCTTCCCGACGTGCGGAGCTTCTCGGTGGCCCGGCCGCAGCCCGGCCCCGACGGCGCGAAGCCCGACTTCCACCTGGTCGCGGTGCTGGTGTGGGACTCGGCGGAGTCGATGGGCGCGTCGATGTCCAGCGACGCGGGCAAGGCCGCCGTCGCCGACCTGGAGAACTTCGCGAGCGCCGGCGTCACGATGCTGACGGGCCCGTCCACGTCGGTCGTCTGACCCGCACGAGCGACGACGGCGGCGGCATCCCGGGGAGGGCGCCGCCGCCGTCGTGTGTGGAGCGGATCAGGCCGGCGCGGAGGCCTGACGGCTGACGAGCGCGGCGAGCCGGTCGCCGATGGAGCGGGTGTGGCTGTTGGCGCCGTGGTCGCGCGTCGCCAGGTCGAAGGCGACGGCGGCCTCGATGCGGCGGGCGGCGTCGCGGTCGCCGAGGTGGTCGAGCAGCAGCGCGACCGAGAGGACGGCCGCCGTCGGGTCGGCGATGCCCTGACCGGCGATGTCGGGGGCGCTGCCGTGGACGGGCTCGAACATGCTCGGGTTCTTGCCGCTCGCGTCGATGTTGCCGCTGGCCGCGAGCCCGATGCCACCGGTCACGGCGGCGGCGAGGTCGGTGAGGATGTCGCCGAAGAGGTTGTCGGTGACGATCACGTCGTAGCGCGACGGGTCGGTGACGAGGTGGATCGTCGTCGAGTCGACGTGCTGGTAGGCGACGGTGACGTCGGGGTGCTCGAGCGAGACCTCCTCGACGATCCGCGACCACAGGGCGCCCGCGAAGGCCAGCACGTTGGTCTTGTGGACGAGGGTGAGGTGCTTGCGGGGGCGGCGTTCGGCGCGGGCGAAGGCGTCGCGCACCAGGCGCTCGATGCCGAACGCGGTGTTGGTGCTGACCTCCGTCGCGATCTCGTGCGGGGTGTCCTTGCGCAGGATGCCGCCGGTGCCGACGTACGGGCCCTCGGTGCCCTCGCGGACGACGACGAGGTCGATCTCAGGGTTGCCGGCGAGCGGGCCGCGCACGCCCGGGTAGAGCCGCGCGGGGCGCAGGTTCACGTGGTGGTCGAGCTCGAACCGCAGCCGCAGGAGCAGGCCGCGCTCGAGGATGCCGCTGGGCACCGACGGGTCGCCGACGGCACCGAGCAGGATCGCGTCGTGCCCGCGGAGCTCGGTGAGCACGGACTCGGGGAGCAGCTCGCCGGTGGAGTGCCACCGTGCGGCGCCCAGGTCGTAGTCGGTCGTCTCCACGCCGGGAGAGACCTCGTTGAGGACCTTGAGCGCCTCGTCGATGACCTCCGGTCCGATGCCGTCGCCGGGAATGACCGCAAGGCGCATGTCAAGGGTTCCTCTCTGCTTGGGGAGTCGCAGCACGCTACCCGTTGCGACACCGCCGACCGGCCGTCGGCCACTCTTTCGAGGTCACCCGACACGGTGGTTCGGGCGCCTGCTGCGCGGCCGAACCGCGCAACCGGGGACTCGACACGCCCCCGAGCGGGTCTGATTGTCCGCCCGACGCATCGGACGGCGGCGACCGGGGTAGCCTGCCCGCCGCCGTCCGCGTCGGTGCGCCCGCCGGTGGCGGGTGGTGCTCAGTCGAGCGAGATCAGCTTGATCGTCCGCGCGCCCACCGAGGCGCCGATCGGGTCGAGGACGACCTGGTCGACGGAGCGGTCGATGCGCAGCAGCATGATCGCGTCGGTGCCGTCGGTGGTCTGGCTGATCTGGGCGGCCTCGATGTTCACCGCGGCCTCGCCGAGCAGCGACCCGACGCGGCCCATGACGCCCGGGCGGTCGGCGTACTCGAGCAACAGGATCTCACCCTCGGCGCGCAGGTCGAAGTGCCGGCTGTTGATCTCGACGAGCTTCTCGACCTGGGCGCGGCCGGTGAGCGTGCCGGAGACGGTGATGGCCTCGCCGTCGGGCATGGCGGCGCGCAGCTGGACGACGCTGCGGTGGTTGGCGCTCTCCGGGGCGGTGGTGAGCTCCACGGAGACGCCGCGCTCGGCGGCCAGGGCGGGCACGTTGACGAAGGTGACCTGGTCGTCGACGACGTGGGTGAACACGCCGCGCAGCGCGGCCAGCGGCAGGACCGAGACGTCCTCGGACGACAGCTCACCCGCGACGTCGACGGTGATCGACGTGGGCACGCGGCCCGCGAGGGCGTGCAGGACAGTGCCCATCTTCTGCACGAGCGGCAGGTAGGGGCGGACCTCCTCGCCGACGGCGCCGTCGATCTGGACGTTGACGGCGTCGGGGACGAACTCGCCGGCCAGGGCCAGCTGGACCGACTTCGCGACGTCGGTGCCCGCGCGGTCCTGCGCCTCGTCGGTCGACGCACCGAGGTGCGGGGTGACGACGATGTTCTCCAGCTCGAACAGCGGGCTGGAGGTGGTGGGCTCGGTGACGTAGACGTCGATGCCGGCGCCCCCGACGTGCCCGGAGCGGACGGCCTCGGCCAGGGCGACCTCGTCGATCAGCCCACCGCGGGCCGCGTTGACGATGATCACGCCCTTCTTGGTGATGGCGAGCTGGTCCTTGCCGATGAGACCCAGGGTCTCGGGGGTCTTCGGCAGGTGGATGGAGATGACGTCGGCGCGGCGGAGCACGTCGTCGAGGGACGCGAGCTCGATGCCGAGCTGGGCGGCGCGGGCGGGCGCGACGTAGGGGTCGTACGCGATGAGCGTGACGCCGAACGCGGCGAGGCGCTGCGCGACGAGCTGGCCGATCTTGCCCAGGCCGACGATGCCGACGGTCTTGCCGTTGAGCTCGACGCCGGTGTAGGCGCTGCGCTTCCACTGGCCCTGGCGCAGGGCGGCGTCGGCCGGCGGGATGTGGCGGGCCGCGGCGAACAGCAGCGCGATGGCGTGCTCGGCGGCGGAGACGATGTTGGACGTCGGGGCGTTGACGACCATGACGCCACGCGCGGTGGCGGCCGGGACGTCGACGTTGTCGAGGCCGACGCCTGCGCGGGCCACGACCTTGAGCCGCGTGGAGGCGGCCAGGACCTCGGCGTCGACCTTCGTGGCGGAACGGACGAGGAGCGCGTCGGCGTCGGCGACCGCGGACAGCAGCGCGGGCCGGTCGGTTCCGTCGACGTGGCGGATCTCGACGTCATCTCCGAGCAGCTCGACCGCGGACGGTGCGAGCTTCTCGGCGAGCAGGACGACTGGACGGGTGGCTGCGGTGCTCACGGCGGCTGCGGTGCTCCTGTATCGGGCGGTGCGGACTGTCCCGATCCTAGGACCGTGGACCGGCTCGGCTGCAGGGACCGTGAGCGGGGCAATAGCGGCGACCTGCGCCGATGACCAGACGCCCACCCGATCGTCGGGCGATTCATCCGGTTCGTGCCGTCCGGAACCGGACGCGGCGGCCGTTCCCCGGCCGCATGACCGTGGCACTCCCGCCCGGGTGTGGCCAGGATGACCCCATGAGCCGCCCCGAAGGGCTGTCCCTGCACGCGTTCACCGATCTCGACGACGCGCCCGAGATCGGCCCGTACGTCGCGGCACTGGAGGAGTTCGACCGGCTGCCGCTGCTCGTCGAGCTCAAGCACCTCGCGATCCAGCGGACCCGCACCGGCCCCGGCGCGAGGGTGCTCGACGTCGGCTGCGGGTTCGGGCTGGAGAGCCTGCGGCTGGCGCGGGCGGTGGTGCCGGGCGGCGCCGTCACCGGTGTCGACGCGAGCGCCCGGTTCGTCGCCGAGGCACGGCGCCGCGCGACGGCCGAGGGGCTCGCGATCACCTTCGTGGAGGGCGACGCCGTGGCGCTGCCGTTCCCCGACGGCGCGTTCGACGTCACCCGGGCCGAGCGGGTGCTGGTCTACGTGCCCGATCCCGGGGCGGCGCTCGCCGAGATGGTCCGGGTGACACGCCGCGGTGGCCGGATCGCGGTGATCGCCCCGGACTTCGACACCAACACGGTCGGCGTCGGTGACCGGGCGACGACGAGGGCGATCCTGGCCCACGAGTGCGACACGGCCGTGGTGAACGGGTGGCTGCCGCGGCGGCTCGGGCCGGCGCTGGCGGCCGCGGGAGCGCACGAGGTCGAGGTCGCGAGCCGGATGGTCGTCCTCACCCCGGACCTGGCCGCGACGTACTTCGCCGGCGTCGTCTCCTCGGCCGCCGCCGCGGGCGTGGTCGGCGAGGCGGCCGCCGCGGAGTGGACGGCCGAGCTCACCCGGCGTCGTGACGACGGCACCCTGTTCGCCGCGATCGGTTACTACCTGTTCACGGCGACGGTCTGACCGGCCTCGGCCTCAGGCCGCGACCGTCGCCGCGCGACCGGCGAGCAGCTCGAACGAGCGGTACCACGCCGCCCGGTCGACGACGGGGCTCGCGACGATCAGTTCGTCGATCCCGACGCGCGCCGCGAACTCCGTGAGGTAGTCCTCGACGGCGTCCGGGGTGCCGACGGCGGTGTAGCGCATCATGTCGAGGATCTGGCGACCCTGGGGCATGTCGATGGCCAGGGTGGCCTCCTCGTCGGTCAGCTCGTGACCACCGCGGGACAGGAAGCGCTTGACCCGGTCGAGGCGCGCCAGCCGCATCAGCTCGTCGGCGGTGGCGGTGTCGTCGGCGGCGACGACGTTGACCCCGGCGAGCACGAGCGGCTCGGCCAGCTGCGCCGACGGCCGGAACTTCTCCCGATACATCTCGACAGCCCGCTCCAGCTGCTCGGGCGCGAAGTGCGAGGCGAACGCGTAGGGCAGGCCGAGGATCGCCGCCACCTGCGCGCCGTAGAGCGAGGAACCCAGCACGTAGAGCGGGACGTTCGTGCCCTTGCCCGGGTAGGCGTCGACACCGGGGACCAGCGAGTGCTCGCCGAGGAATCCCTGCAGCTCCTGGACGTCCTGCGGGAACGTCTCGGAGGCACCGGGGTCGCGACGCAGCGCGCGGAACGTCGTCTGATCGGTGCCGGGGGCGCGGCCCAGGCCGAGCTCGATGCGGCCGGGGAACAGCTCGGCGAGGGTGCCGAACTGCTCGGCGACCTGCAACGGCGAGTGGTTGGGCAGCATGATCCCGCCGGCACCCAGGGTGATCCGCTCGGTGTGCGCGGCGACGTGCCCGATCAGCACGCTCGTCGCCGACGACGCGATGGCGCGCATGTTGTGGTGCTCGGCGTACCAGATCCGCCGGTAGCCCCACTTCTCGGCCCTGCGCGCCAACTCGACGCTCGCGTCCAGGCCCGCGCGGACCGACTCCCCCGGCGAGACGAGGGCGAGATCGAGGATGGACAGGGGCGGCAGGGAGGCGTCGGGCACGTCCACGGCAACGTCGCGGCGCCCGAATCTCTTCCGGGTGACACACGGACGGCCCCTCCCCGGGTGCGGGGAGGGGCCGTCGACGTCGGGACAGCAGGTCTTACTTGGCCTTCTCGCCGACCCAGCTCATCAGGCCGCGCAGCTTCTCGCCGACGACCTCGATGGGGTGCTCGGCACCCTCCTGCTGCAGGCGGGTGTAGTTCGGGCGGCCGGCCTCGTCCTCGGCGACCCACTCGGACGCGAAGCGACCGTCCTGGATCTCGGCGAGGATCTTCTTCATCTCCTCCTTGGTCGCGGCGTTGACGACGCGCGGACCACGGGTGAGGTCGCCGTACTCGGCGGTGTCGGAGATGGAGAAGCGCTCGTTGGCGATGCCGCCCTCGTACATGAGGTCGACGATCAGCTTGAGCTCGTGCAGGCACTCGAAGTAGGCGATCTCCGGGGCGTAGCCCGCCTCGGTGAGCACCTCGAAACCGGTCTGGACCAGGGCGGCCGCGCCACCACAGAGGACGGCCTGCTCGCCGAACAGGTCGGTCTCGGTCTCCTCCTTGAAGGTGGTCTCGATGACGCCCGCGCGGGCGCCGCCGATCCCGGCCGCGTAGGAGAGGGCCAGCGCCTTCGCGTTGCCGGTGGCGTCCTGCTCCACCGCGATCAGCGCGGGGACACCCTTGCCGTCGACGAACTGGCGGCGGACCAGGTGGCCCGGGCCCTTCGGCGCGACCATGGCGACGTCGACGTCGGCCGGCGGCTTGATCAGGTCGTAGCGGATGTTGAAACCGTGCCCGAAGAAGATGGCGTCGCCGCTCTTCAGGTTGGGCGCGATGTCCTCGGCGTAGATGAAGCGCTGCTTCGTGTCCGGCGCCAGGATCATGATGAGGTCGGCCCACGCCGACGCCTCGGCCGGGGTGAGCACCTCCAGGCCCTCGTCGGCGGCCTTCTGCCGGCTCTTCGACCCCTCGGGCAGCCCGATCTTCACCTCGACGCCGGAGTCGCGCAGCGACAGTGCGTGCGCGTGCCCCTGGGAGCCGTAGCCGATCACGGCGACCTTGCGGCCCTGGATGATCGACAGGTCGGCGTCGTCGTCGTAGTAGATGTTCACGCTCATGACGGGTGGTACGTCCTCTCCGAGGGTGGGTTCGGGCAAGTCTCTAACGGACCGCGGCGGCGGTGATGGACCGGGGTCCGCGGCCGACCGCGACCATCCCCGACTTGACCATCTCGCGGATGCCGTACGGCTCCAGGATCCGAAGCAGCGCAGCGAGCTTGTCGACGGTGCCGGTGGCCTCGATGGTGAGGGCCTCGGGCGCCACGTCGACGACCTTGGCCCGGAACAGCTCCGCGGCCTCGAGCACCTGGCTGCGGACGGCGGCGTCGGCCCGGACCTTGACCAGCAGCAGCTCGCGCTGCACCGAGGCACCCGGGTCGAGCTCGACGATCTTGATGACGTTGACCAGCTTGTTGAGCTGCTTGGTCACCTGCTCCAGCGGCAGGTCCTCGACGGCGACGACGATCGTCATCCGCGAGACGCCCTCCTGCTCGGTCGGGCCGACCGCCAGGGAGATGATGTTGAAGCCGCGCCGGGAGAACAGGCCCGAGACGCGGGCCAGGACGCCGGGCTTGTCCTCGACGAGGACCGACAGCGTGTGGGTGTGCATCACTTCGCGTCGCCGCCGTTCTCCGCGTGGTCGTCGCCGTGCTCGAGCGCCCGCTCGACGACCTCGTCGATCGCGTCGACGCCCGCCGCGAGCTCGTCGCCCTCGAACAGGGGACGGATGCCGCGGGCCGACATGACCTCGTCGTTGGACGTGCCTGCGGCGACCATGGGCCACACCTGCGCGTCGGCGCCGACGGTGAAGTCGATGACGACGGGCCGGTCGTTGATCTCCATGGCCTGCCGGATGACCCGGTCCACCTCCTCCTTGGACTCCGCGCGCAGCCCGACGCAGCCCATCGCCTCGGCGAGCAGCTTGAAGTCGGGGATGCGGTGCTTGTGCGTGCCCAGGTCGGTGTTGGAGTACCGCTCCGAGTAGAAGAGGTTCTGCCACTGCCGGACCATGCCGAGGTTGCCGTTGTTGATCACGGCGACCTTGATCGGGATGTTCTCGATGGCGCAGGTGGCGAGCTCCTGGTTGGTCATCTGGAAGCAGCCGTCACCGTCGATGCACCACACGACGTCGTCGGGGCGGGCCATCTTGGCGCCCATGGCCGCGGGGACCGCGAAGCCCATCGTCCCGAGGCCGCCGGAGTTGAGCCAGGAGCGCGGCTTCTCGTACTTGATGAACTGCGCCGCCCACATCTGGTGCTGGCCGACGCCCGCCGCGTACACGGCGTCGGGGCCGGCGATGGCGCCGATCCGCTCGATGACGTACTGCGGCGACAGCGAGCCGTCGTCGGGCCAGTCGTAGCCCAGCGGGAAGGTCTCGCGCAGCTGGTTCAGCCGCGCCCACCACGCGTCGAGGTCGGCCGTGCCCTCCTCGCGCTCGGCCCGAACCGCCTCCAGGAGATCGATGACGACCTCCTTGCAGTCGCCGACGATCGGGACGTCCGCGCGGCGGTTCTTGGAGATCTCCGCCGGGTCGATGTCGGCGTGCACGACCGCGGCGTGCGGCGCGAACGACGACAGCTGACCGGTGACGCGGTCGTCGAAACGCGAACCGAGGGCGACCAGCAGGTCGGCCTCCTGCAGCGCGGCGACGGCCGAGACAGTGCCGTGCATGCCGGGCATCCCGACGTGCTGAGGGTGGCTGTCGGGGAACGCCCCGCGCGCCATCAGCGTCGTCACGACCGGGATGTTCGTCAGCTCGGCGAGCTCCAGCAGCTCCTCCGCCGCCTGGGCCTTCAGCACGCCGCCACCGACGTACAGGACCGGCCGTGACGCCGACGTCATGAGCTTGGCGGCCTCACGGATCTGCTTGCCGTGCGGCCGGGTCGTCGGCCGGTAGCCGGGCAGAGCCATCTCCGGGGGCCACGAGAACGTCGTGTGCTCCTGCAGGACGTCCTTGGGGATGTCCACCAGGACCGGGCCGGGTCGGCCCGTCGACGCAAGGTGGAAGGCCTCGGCGATCGCGCGCGGGATCTCCGTCGCGTCGGTCACCAGCATGTTGTGCTTGGTCACCGGCATGGTGATGCCGGTGATGTCGGCCTCCTGGAAGGCATCCGTGCCGATCAGCGGACGGGACTGCTGACCGGTGATCGCCACCATCGGGATCGAATCCATGTAGGCGTCCGCGATGGGGGTGACGAGGTTGGTCGCGCCGGGACCCGATGTCGCCATGCAGACGCCCACACGGCCGGTGGCCTGCGCGTACCCGGTGGCCGCGTGGCCCGCGCCCTGCTCGTGACGGACCAGGACGTGCCGGACGCGTGTCGAGTCGAGCAGCGGGTCGTACGCGGGCAGGATCGTCCCGCCCGGGATGCCGAAGACGACGTCGCAGCCGATCTCCTCGAGCGACCGCACGAGCGACTGGGCCCCGGTCATCGGCTCGGGCCCGATGCGGGGGCCGGGCACGTCGGTGCGAACGCCGTCGGTCCGGGCCGGGGCGCCGGGACGTCCGGGCGGCGGTGCCGGCTTCGGTCCGGTGGCGCCGGAGCGGGGGGTGGCGGTGGTCATCGGTCAGCCTCGCTGCGTCGTGGTCTGGTCACTGCGGCTACTGCGGTCCGGACATGAAAAAACCCTCGCCGCCGTAGCGGAACGAGGGTGGCGCGTCGTCGTCCGAGAACTCGTGAGGAACTCAGGCGAGAACGCGCCTGCGAATTACGAGAAGGTCGGTGACGAACATGGGTCGACGCTAGCACGGTGCGGCACCGCATCGTGAGCCGCCTCGTCAACCCGCGGTACGCGTCACCCCGCCGGGTGCGACGATGGGGTGCGTGAACAGCACTCCCACGGAGGTGCCCGCGCGGGCGGTCTTCCGGCCGACGCGGCTGGCCTACCTGTTCCCCCTCGCGCTCGCGGTGTTCGCCATCCCGGCCGCGTTCGGCGCGCCCTGGTTCTGGCTGATCTACCTCGTGCCGGTCGCGATCGTGTACTGGCTCGCGCGCACCCGCACCGTCGTCGACGCCGAGGCCGTGACCGTGCGGAAGGCGTTCGGCGGTCGCCGCGTAACGTGGGAGGAGATCAGCTCCCTGCGTCTGCAGCCCGCCACCCGGTCCCGGGGTGCCCGCGTCAGCGCGGTGCTGGCCAGCGGCGGGGAGCTCCCGTTGCCCGCCGTGAACGTCCGTGACCTGTCCCAGCTCGCCGCCGTCAGCGGCGGCAGGCTGCCCGATCCGGCTGGAGAGTGAGCCGATGCCGGCCCTGCGTTCCCGTGTCACCACCCATGGCCGCAATGCCGCCGGTGCGCGTTCCCTGTGGCGCGCCACGGGGATGACCGACAGCGACTTCGGCAAGCCGATCGTCGCGATCGCCAACAGCTACACCCAGTTCGTGCCCGGACACGTGCACCTCAAGGACATGGGCGACATCGTCGCCGAGACCATCCAGGAGGCCGGCGGCATCGCCCGGGAGTTCCACACGATCGCCGTCGACGACGGCATCGCGATGGGTCACGGCGGCATGCTCTACTCGCTGCCCTCGCGCGAGGTCATCTCCGACGCCGTCGAGTACATGGTCAACGGCCACGCCGCCGACGCGCTCGTCTGCATCTCCAACTGCGACAAGATCACCCCGGGCATGCTCAACGCCGCGATGCGGCTGAACATCCCCACGGTGTTCGTCTCGGGCGGGCCGATGGAGGCCGGCAAGGCCGTTGTCGTCGGTGGTGTCGCGCAGGCGCCGACCGACCTCATCACCGCCATCTCCGCCTCCGCCTCCCCCGAGGTCGACGAGGACGGGCTGTCCGAGGTCGAGCGGTCCGCGTGCCCGACGTGCGGCTCCTGCTCCGGCATGTTCACCGCCAACTCGATGAACTGCCTCACCGAGGCCCTCGGACTGTCGTTGCCCGGCAACGGATCCACCCTCGCCACGCACGCAGCCCGTCGCGCACTGTTCGAGCAGGCCGGGCGCACCGTCATGGAGCTGGCCACCCGCTGGTACCGCGACGACGACGCCTCGGCACTGCCCCGCAACATCGCCACCCGCGCCGCGTTCGAGAACGCGATGGCGCTCGACGTCGCCATGGGCGGCTCGACGAACACGGTGCTGCACATCCTCGCCGCCGCGCAGGAGGGCGAGGTCGACTTCACCCTCGCCGACATCGACGCCATCTCCCGGCGCGTCCCCTGCCTGTCGAAGGTGTCGCCGAACTCCAGCTACCACATGGAGGACGTGCACCGGGCCGGCGGAATCCCCGCGATCCTGGGCGAGCTGCGCCGCGCCGGGCTCCTGAACACCGACGTCCACACGGTGCACTCGCCGTCGCTCGAGACGTGGCTCGACGAGTGGGACATCCGCGCCTCGTCGCCGTCCGAGCGGGCCGTCGAGCTCTACCACGCCGCCCCCGGCGGGGTCCGGACCACGAAGGCGTTCTCCACCGAGAACCGCTGGTCCTCGCTGGACACCGATGCCGCCGGTGGCTGCATCCGCGACAAGGAGCACGCCTACACCGCCGACGGCGGCCTGGCCGTGCTGCGCGGCAACCTCGCCGAGAAGGGTGCGGTCATCAAGACCGCCGGCATCCCCGAGGACATCTGGCGCTTCGAGGGCCCCGCGCGGGTCGTCGAGAGCCAGGAGGAGGCCGTCTCGGTCATCCTCAACAAGGAGATCCAGCCCGGCGACGTCCTCGTCGTCCGCTACGAGGGTCCCGCCGGCGGGCCGGGGATGCAGGAGATGCTGCACCCCACCGCGTTCCTCAAGGGCGCGGGCCTCGGCGCCAGGTGCGCGCTGATCACCGACGGCCGCTTCTCCGGCGGGTCGTCCGGCATCTCGGTCGGGCACGTCTCTCCCGAGGCAGCCGCGGGCGGCACGATCGGGCTGGTCGAGAACGGCGACACGATCCTTCTCGACGTCCGCTCCCGCACGGTGCAGCTGCTCGTCGACGACGAGGTGCTGGCCGCGCGGCGCGCGAAGATGGAGGCCTCCGAGCGTCCGTGGCAGCCCGCCGACCGACAGCGTCCGGTCTCGCAGGCCCTGCGCGCCTACGCCGCACTGGCCACCTCGGCCGACACGGGCGCCGTGCGTTCGGTGCGCTGACACGCCTGTGAGTGGCAATGGTCGCCATGGCGACCATTGCCACTCACGACCCCTGGCGATGAATTCAGCGGTCCGGGTCGGTCCACCTGTCGACCCCGTACATCCCCAGGAGGCACCATGCCGCGCACCCGCGTGCACAACCTGAACATCTCCCTCGACGGCTACGCCGCCGGCGGGACCGTGACCCTCGACGCCCCGATCGGCGGCGCGGAAGCCCTCTTCGGCGGGTTCGACGGGCGGTTCATCCACGGGATCGACGCCGTCGACGCCCCCGTCACACTCGACCGGGCGCTGACCACGCTGTGGGGCCAGGGCGTCGGCGCCGAGATCATGGGGCGCGCCAAGTTCGGCCCGCCCGCCGGTGACCGGCCCGACGACTGGCGGGGCTGGTGGGGCGACGAGCCGCCCTTCTGCACACCGGTGTTCGTCATGACCCACGAGAAGCTCCCGACGATGGAGTTCGCGAACGGCACGAGCTTCCACTTCGTCGACGGGTCACCGCAGGAGGTGCTGCGGCTTGCCCAGGGAGCGGCGGGAGGTCTCGACGTCCGGCTCGGCGGCGGGCCGTCGTCGATCCGGCAGTTCCTGCAGGCCGACCTCGTGGACTTCCTGCACCTGGTGACGGTGCCGATCACGCTCGGGCACGGGACGTCGCTGTGGGACGGCGTGAGCGGGACCGAGGACCGCTTCACCGTCGAGTCGGTCACGTCGCCGAGCGGGCTCGTCCACCAGCTGTGGAACCGCAGGTCCGGCCCTGTGAGTGGCGTTATTGGCCATGGCCAATAACGCCACTCACAGGGCCGTCAGGCCGCCCTCGGCCATCTCCGCCAGCTCGTGGACGCGGGCCGCCCCCAGGTGGTCGGCCGCGAAGCCCAGGTAGGCGACGGCCATCGCGAGGTCGGACCAGCCGTCCTCGCTCGCGTCGCCCGTCGCGACGTCGGTGCCCTGCGCGCGCAGCACCGCGAGGTCGAAGCCCCGGGGTGCGACGCGCGCGTTGCCCCAGTCGATCAACCTGCCGCCCAGCACGTTCCCCCGGTGCGGGTCCCCGTGGGTCATGGTGCGCGGGACAGCGGTCGCGGCGTGGAGGGCACGGGGGTCGTCGGCCCAGGCTCGGATCCGGGCCGCCACCGATGGGCTCACGGGGTCGACGGCCGGGGCGATCCGCCGAAGGCACAGCTCGCGCCACCACGCGGCGTCGGCCACCGGGACCGTGCGGGGCCGCTTGCCGCGCCAGTGCGTGTGGACCCGGGCCAACATCGTCACGACCGCGGCGGGGACGGTCTCGTCATCGGCAAGGGGTGGTCCGTCGTGGAACGGCACCACGACCCAGCCGGCGCCCGCGGCGAGCAGGACGGGTTCGTCGAGGGTGGGGACGACCGCGACGGCCCGCAGCGCCGCCACCTCGCGGGCCGCGGCCGCCTTGACGACGACCGAGGTGCCGTCGGAGAGGTCGACGCGCTCCGCCCCTTCAGAGGCGTAGCCGCCGGTCAGCGCCGCGCGGTCCACCACCGTCACCGGCCCCCGGCGCCGGGCCAGCGCGCGCAGCCAGTCGTCGTCGGGAATCACCGACGCAGCGTCAGCATCACCACGAGGACGACCGCGACCGTCACGATCAGGCAGACGACCGCGTACGGCATCGGGCGTCGCAACCAGGTCCGGCCGTTGTCGAGCGAGATCCGGCCGGCGCCCGCGAACATCAGCGCGGCGGCGCCCGCGCCCATCAGGATGTCGAGCTCGATCGCGTCGGGCGCCTGCGCCGCGAAGAAGTAGACGGCGGGCACCTTGACCAGCAGCGCGACCACCTTGATGGCCAGCAGGCCCGCGGCCGCGAGCGGCGTGAACAGGCCCAGGACGACGAACGCACCCGCGGCCATCTCCACGATGCCCAGCGCCCACGCGAGGCTCGTCTGCTGCGCGACGAACCCGTGGACGGCCAGGTTCTCGGCGGTCCGGGTGATGCCCAGGCCGCCCCACATGCCGAAGACCTTCTGCGCGCCGTGGGCGAGGAACAGCCCGCCGACGGCGAAGCGCAGGATCAGCAGTCCGATGTCCGCCGCGCCGTTCGAGGGGACCGGCCTGCGCTCGGGACGGGTCGTCGACGTCGAGGGTTCGGAGTCGAAGGTCCCGAAGTCGATCGACCGGGTCGGTTCGCTCATGGGGCGCAACACTAGTCGTCGCAGGTCACCGGCGGATCGAGCCGGGACGGCGTGTCAGTAACCGTTCTCGACGAGGTTCGGCGGGCGGTCCCCGCGCACGAACGCGGCGATCTGCTCGACGGCGATCCCGTAGGCGCGCCGCATCGCGCCGGGGACGCTGCCGCCGACATGCGGGGTGAGCAGCAGTCCGGGTGCCGACCACAGCGGATGCCCCTCCGGCAGCGGCTCCGGGTCGGTGACGTCGACGGCCGCCCGGATGCGGCCCGACGTCAGCTCGGCGACGAGCGCGTCGGTGTCGGCCACGGGTCCGCGCGCGGCGTTGACGAGGATCGCGCCGTCGGGCATCGCGGCGAGGAAGCGGGCGTCGACGAGGCCGCGGGTGTCGTCGGTCAGCGGGACGATGACGACGCAGGCGTCGAACTGCGGCAACAGGTCGTGGACCTCGTCGATGCCGTGCACACCGTCGCGGGCCCGGCGCCCGACGAGCGTCGTCGTCACCCCGAACGGGGTCAGCCGGCTCACGGTCTGCGCCGCGACGTCGCCCGCGCCGACGATCAGCACGGACTTGCCGTCGAGCTCGTCGGTGCGGTGGTAGTCCCAGCGGCCCTCGTCCTGCGCGCGCTGGAACACCGGGAAGTCGCGATAGATCGCGAGCAGGGCGCCGACGATCCACTCCGCGGTCGCGCCGCCGTGCGCGCCCTTGCAGTCCGACAGCGCGACACCCTCGGCCAGCTTGCCGACCCAGATCTCCGCACCGGCGGTGAGCAGCTGGACCAGCCGCAGCTTCGGCATCTGCTCGGCGAGCTTCACGCCGCTGGCCGGGGACAGGAACGGCGGGATGAGGATCTCGGCCGTCGCGGCCTCGGGCGGCAGCGGGGCGTCCGCGTCGTAGTGGACCGGCCGCACGCCGGGGAGCTGCTCGAGGGCCGCGCGGCCCTCCTCGTCACACACCAGGACGTCGATGTCAGGCACGACGCCACGCTAAACCGCCCGACCCCGCGTATCGACGCCCGGTGGCCGCACTCACGGGGGGATCACCGGGGCCGACATAGCCTTGGGGACATGGGGCACGGGCGGGTGGTCGGCGGGCTGCGCGCGCTGCTGCTCGTCGTGCTGCTCGCGTTCGTCACCGGCTGCGCCGACTTCCCCGACGACGGGCAACGCACGTGGCAGGACCAGGTCGAGAACTCCGGTGAGCTCGGCGGGCCGCCGTCGGTGCAGCAGCCGCCCCCGCCCGGTAGCCCCGGTGGCGGTCAGAGCCCGCCGCCGCAGAGCTCCGGGCCGCAGCAGCCGGCGGGGTGCGTCGACCCGGACCCGCAGGTCGTCGCCACCTGCCTCTCCCCCGTCTCCGCCATCGCCGTGCTGCCCGACGCCACGTCCGCGCTCGTCGCCGAACGCGACACCGGCCGGGTCCTGCGGGTGCAGCGCGGCACCGCGCCGCAGGTGATCGCGACCGTGCCCGTGGACGCCGCCGCCGGTGGGCTCACCGGGCTCGTGCTGTCCCCCAGCTACGCCGAGGACGAGCTCGTCTACGCCCTCGCGTCGACGGGGTCCGACCAGCGCGTCGTGCGCATCTCGCCCGGTGAGGCGCCCAAGCCCGTGCTCACCGGCATCCCGCGCGGCCCGGGCGGCGCGCTCGGCGTCGACCCGGCATCGGGGTACCTGCTCGTCGCCACCGGCGGCGCGAACGCCGACCCGGCCTCGCTCGCGGGGAAGGTCCTGCGCATCGACACCCTCGGCCGCCCGGCCCCCGGCAACCCCGGCGGCACCGCCGTCTACGCCTCGGGGCTCACCGACCCGCAGGGCATGTGCGCCGGTCCCGACGGCAGCGCGTGGGTCACCGACCGGGCCGCCGGTCGCGACGTCCTGCACCGCGTCGCCCCCGGCACCCTCCCCGCCCCCGCCTGGACGTGGCCCGACCGGCCGGGCGTCGCCGGCTGCTCCGTCAATGCCGGCGTCCTCGTCGTCGCCCTGACCGGCACCAAGTCGATCTTCGCGCTGCGGCCCGGGGAGAACGGCACCTTCACCGGGGACCCCCAGACGCTGCTGGTCGACGCCTACGGCCGCCTCTCCGCCGCCGCCCCCGGCCCCGACGGGCTGCTGTGGCTCGGCACCACCAACAAGGACGGCGGCGCCGGCGCCACCCCCAAGGCCAGCGACGACCGCGTCATCCGCATCCAGCCCCCGACGGGTGGCGGGGCGAGCCGAGCCTGACGCGCCGTGCTCGACGGGGTGGGAGGCTGCCCGGGTGACCCTTCCGCTCGTCGCCAACATCTCCCTGCTGTTCGCCGAGGTCCCCTACGAGCATCGGTTCGCCCGCGCCGCGGCGGCCGGGTTCACCGCCGTCGAGACCTGGTGGCCCTGGCCGACGCCCGTCCCCCCGCCCGGCGGCGAGGACTTCCTGGTCGACGCGCTCGAGTCGGCGGGGCTGCGCCTGGCGGGGCTCAACCTCTACGGCGGCGACCTCGGCGCCGGCGTCCGCGGCATCGCGTCCGACCCCTCGTTGCGAGGCGAGTTCGATGCCAACCTCGACGCCGTCGTCGCCATCGCGCGGCGCACCGGTTGCCCGGTGTTCAACACCCTCTACGGCCAGCGCCGCCCCGACCTGTCCGACGCCGACCAGGACGCCGCCGCGATCGCCAACCTGACGACGGCCGCGCGCCGGCTCGGGGAGGTCGGTGGCACGTCGCTCGTCGAGGCCCTCGGCCGGGGGCTCAACGGCGCCTACCCGATCGAGACCGCCGCCGACGCGGCGCGGGTCGTCGAGCAGGTCCGCGACGCGGGCGGCGAGGCGATCGGGTTCCTCTACGACACCTTCCACCTCACGACGAGCGGCGACGACCTCCTCGCCGCGGTCGACGCCCACGTCGGGCTGATCGCGCACGTCCAGATCGCCGACGCCCCGGGCCGCGGCGAGCCCGGCACCGGGACCGTCGACGTGCCCGCCGTCGTGGACCGCCTGTGGGACAAGGGCTACCGGGGCGCGGTGGCGGCGGAGTACAAGCCGACGGTGCCGACGGAGGAGTCACTGGGCTGGCTCGCCGGGGTGCGGCACCTGCAGCCGCTGCGCTCCTCCGGGTGAGCACGGAAGAACCGTGCGGTCGACAACCTGGGGATCTACTCCCCCACCCCGGTCCTGGAGATCGACGACGCGACCTGGCGTCGCTACGTCGAGGTCAACGTGCTCGCCGGGAGCCGGCTGACGCGGGCATACCTGCCCGGGATGATCGAACGGGGCTTCGGCCGGTGCTGTCGATCGCGAGCGACTCCGCGGTCGTGACGCCGGTGGAGATGGTGCACCACGGCGTCACCAAGACCGCGCAGCCGGCCGTGACCCGGGGGTTCGCGAAGGCGGCCGCCGGCACCGGGGTCACCGTCAACTCGGTGCCGGCCGGGCCGAATCCACACCGGCGGGGGGTGGAGGACTTCGTCGCCGAGCTGGTCGGCGACGACCTGCCCTGGGACGAGGCGCAGCGCCGGTTCATGCGCGGGCACCGGCCGCAGTCGCTGCTGGAGCGGCACATCGAGCCGGAGGAGATCGCGAACATGGTCGCCTACCTCAGCTCGGACCTGGCCTCGGCGACGACGGGCGGAGCGGTCCGCGTGGACGGCGGCTACATCGACGCGATCCTGCCCTGACCCGGGGAACCCCGACACGAGGAAGCCCCGGTCAGGGGTCGTGAGCGGTGATGGTCGCCCTGGCGACCATCACCGCTCACAGGGTCACGCGCCGCAGCGCTCGATGATCAGCTCGCGGACCCGCTTGGCGTCGGCCTGGCCCTTGGTGGCCTTCATGACCGCGCCGACGATCGCGCCGGCTGCCGCGACCTTGCCGCCGCGGATCTTCTCCGCAACGTCCGGCTGCGCGGCGAGGGCCTCGTCGACGGCGGCGATGAGCGCGCCGTCGTCGGACACCACGGCCAGGCCGCGCTTGGCGACGACCTCGTCGGGCTCGCCCTCACCCTCGAGCACCCCGTCGACGACCTGGCGGGCGAGCTTGTTGTTCAGCTCCCCCGTGGTGACGAGCTCGATGACCCGGGCCAGCTGGGCCGGGGTGATCGGCAGCGCGTCGAGGGTGACGCCGCGAGTGTTGGCCTGCTGCGACAGGTAGGAGACCCACCAGGAGCGGGCGTCGCCCGAGGGCGCCCCGGCGTCGACGGTGGCGGCGACGAGGTCGAGCGCGTCGGCGTTGACCAGGTCGCGCAGCTCCGCGTCGGAGAGGTTCCACTCCTGCTGGATGCGGGCGCGCCGCTCCCAGGGCAGCTCCGGCAGCGTGCCGCGCAGCTCCTCGACCCACTCGGCCGACGGCGCGATCGGGACCAGGTCGGGCTCCGGGAAGTACCGGTAGTCCTCCGACGTCTCCTTGATCCGCCCGGACCGGGTGGTGGCGGTGTCCTCCTGGAAGTGGCGCGTCTCCTGGACGACCTTCTCCCCTGCGTCGAGCACGCCGGCGTGCCGGCTCATCTCGTAGCGGACGGCCCGCTCGACCGAGCGCAGCGAGTTGACGTTCTTCGTCTCACTGCGGGTGCCGAGGATGCCGGAACCCTTGGGGGACAACGACAGGTTCACGTCGCAGCGCATCGAGCCCTGGTCCATGCGGACGTCGGAGACGCCGAGCGAGCGGATCAGGTCACGCAGCGCGGTGACGTAGGCGCGGGCCACCTCGGGGGCGCGCCCGCCGGTGTCGGGGATCATCTTGGTGACGATCTCGATGAGCGGGACGCCGGCGCGGTTGTAGTCGAGCAGCGAGTACTCGGCGCCGTGGATGCGGCCGGTGGCGCCGCCGACGTGCAGCGACTTCCCGGTGTCCTCCTCCATGTGCGCACGCTCGATCTCGACGCGCACGACCGTGCCGTCCTCCAGCGTCACGTCGAGGTGCCCGTTGACGGCGATGGGCTCGTCGTACTGCGACGTCTGGAAGTTCTTGGGCATGTCCGGGTAGAAGTAGTTCTTCCGCGCGAACCGGCCCCAGGGTGCGATGTCGCAGTTGAGGGCGAGCCCGATCCGGATGGCCGACTCGACGGCGGTCCGGTTGACGACGGGCAGCGCGCCGGGCAGCCCCAGGCACGTCGGGCAGACCTGCGTGTTGGGCTCGGCGCCGAACGCGGTGGGGCAGCCGCAGAACATCTTGGTGTTCGTCGACAGCTCGACGTGCACCTCGAGGCCCAGGACCGGGTCGTAGCGGTCGACGACGTCGTCGAAGTCGACGAGCGTGGGCGCGGTCATGCCTTCACCTCCGGGGTGCGGGCGGCGAACGGGCTACCGTCGGCGGCGTCGCGGGCCGCCTCGTAGGCCGCGCCCACCCGGTACATGACGGCCTCGCCGAGGGCGGGGGCCATGATCTGCAGCCCCGTCGGCAGGCCGTCCTCGGCGGCGACGCCGCTGGGGACGGACATCGCGGCGGTCCCGGCCAGGTTGGTGGGGATCGTGGCGAGGTCGTTGAGGTACATGGCCAGCGGGTCGTCGACCTTGTCCCCGATGGGGAACGCCGTGGTCGGCGCGGTCGGGCTGACCAGCACGTCGGCCTGCTCGAACGCGGCGGCGAAGTCGCGGCTGATGAGCGTCCGCACCTTCTGGGCCTGGCCGTAGTAGGCGTCGTAGTAGCCCGACGACAGCGCGTAGGTGCCGAGGATGATGCGGCGCTTCACCTCGGGGCCGAAGCCGGCCTCGCGGGTGGCGGCCATGACCTCCTCGGCGGAGGCGCCCTTGTCGATCCGCAGGCCGTAGCGCATGGCGTCGAACCGGGCGAGGTTCGACGACACCTCGCTCGGCAGGATCAGGTAGTACGCGGCGAGGCCGTACTGGAAGTGCGGGGCGCTGACCTCGACGACCTCCGCGCCCAGCTTCTCCAGCTCGCGCAGCGCGGCGTCGAAGTTCTCACCGACGCCGGCCTGGTAGCCCTCACCGGTCAGCTCACGGACGACGCCGACGCGCACACCGCTCAGGTCGCCCTTCGCTCCGAGACGCGCGGCCTCGACGACGGCCGGGACGGGCGCGTCGATCGACGTGGAGTCCATCGGGTCGTGCCCGCCGATGACCTCGTGCAGCAGCGCCGCGTCGAGAACCGTGCGGGCACAGGGGCCGGCCTGGTCGAGCGACGACGCGCACGCCACCAGCCCGTACCGCGACACCCCGCCGTAGGTGGGCTTCACCCCGACCGTGCCCGTCATCGCGGCGGGCTGACGGATCGAGCCGCCGGTGTCGGTACCGATCGCGAGCGGGGCCTCGAACGCCGCGAGCGCCGCCGCCGAGCCGCCGCCCGAGCCGCCCGGGATGCGGCCGAGGTCCCACGGGTTGCGCGTCGGGCCGTAGGCCGAGTACTCCGTCGACGAGCCCATGGCGAACTCGTCCATGTTCGTCTTGCCCAGGATCGTGATGCCCGCGGCGCGCAGCTTCGACGTGACGGTCGCGTCGTACGGCGGACGCCAGCCCTCGAGGATCCTTGAGCCGACGGTCGTGGGCATGTCGGTCGTCGTCAGGACGTCCTTGAGCGCCAGCGGCACACCGGCCAGCGCCGACGCGGGCGCCGTCCCGGCGTCGAGCGACTCGTCGACCAGGGTCGCCGACGCCAGCGCCGCCTCCGTACCGACGTGCAGGAACGCGTGTACGTCCCCGTCGACGGCGGTGATCCGGTCGAGGTGGGCCTGCGCAGCCTCGACGGCCGACACCTCACGCGAGTGGATCTTCCCGGCCAGCTCCGCGGCGGAGAGGCGGGTCAGGTCGTCGCTCATCGCTCTCCCTCGCTGGCGCTCGGTCGGCGCTGCGCGCAGGCGCTCTGTCGATGGTTCGCTCGCGTACGCCCGCTCACTGCTCCTCCCCGAGGATCTGCGGGACACGGAAGCGGCCGTCCTCCGCCGCCGGGGCACCCGACAGCGCCTGCTCCTGCGTGAGGCTGGGGCGGAGCTCGTCGGGCCGGAACACGTTCTCCAACGGCACGGAGTGCGACGTCGGCGGGATGTCGTCGGCCGCGACCTCACCCACCCGGGCGACCGCGCCGAGGATCACGTCGAGCTGGCCGGCGAACACGCCGAGCTCGTCGTCGGTCACGGCGAGCCGGGCCAGCCGCGCGAGGTGCGCGACCTCGTCACGGGTGATGGCCCCGCCCGACGACGGGGATTCGGGAGACATGTCCCTCCAGGGGTGAAGCGGTGGACGGTGCCCACGCGGGCTGCGAACGCTCGCGGCAGCCGACCGGCCGCCCGGCGCGCGGCGTCACGACCGGGCCTGATGTCGAGTCTAGGACCCCCGGTCGACGGGGTTTCCGCGCACCCGCGAGCGCTCGATCCGTACGCCCCGCGGTCGGGGCGACACACTGGGTCACGCGCGTCACGCCACGGTGGGTGCTGTGGGACGTCGCCGCGCCTGGCAGGATCGCCGGTGTGCCGCGTCGGCCGCCAACGGGGCACTGCTCCTCGGCGCGCGCGGCGTCCCGCCCGGCCACCGGGGTCGTGCGGGCCAGGTGAGGAGGCGTGGCCGGGTGACGTTCTTGCTCCGCGTGGTACTGCCGGATCGACCGGGCAGTCTCGGAGCGGTCGCCTCCGCACTGGGCGAGGCCGGCGCCGACATCCTCGGTGTCGACGTCGTCGAGCGTGTCGACGGGATCGCCGTCGACGACCTCACCGTCGAGCTCCCCTCCGGCCGCCCGCCGGACGTGCTCATCACCGCCGCCGAGTCGGTGCGCGACGTGCAGGTCGAGTCGGTCCGCCCCTACTCCGGGCGCCTCGACACCCACCGGGAGCTGGAGCTCGTCGACCGCATCGCCGGCGAGCCCGCCCACGGCCTGCAGCTGCTCGCCGAGGAGGTCCCTCGGCTCTTCCGCGCCGGCTGGTCGCTCGTCGCCGTCCGCGAGGGCACTCGGTCGTGGCGGCTCGCCGAGTCGTCGGCCGCGCCCGAGACCCGCGCGGGCGACCTGCCCTGGCTGCCGCTGGCCAAGGCGATCGTCATCGACCCCGACAAGCACTGGGTCCCCGACCCGTGGCGCGCCCTCGACACCGAGCTCGCCGCCGCCCCGCTCGGGCCGGCGTCGGTCCTGCAGGTGCTCGTCGTCGGCAGGCCGGGCGGGCCCGCGTTCCGCCCGTCCGAGCTGGCCCGGCTGAGCCACCTCGCGGGGATCGTCACCTCGGTGCTGGGCGGCTAGATGGACCGGCCCTGGGCGCACGTGCCCGGATGGGTCGGTCCGGCCTTGGCCCCCGACCTGCTCGCCGCGGCCGATTCCATCATCGCCGCCGTCCGCGCCCAGGTCCCCGAGTACGCCCGCCCGCTCGAGGGCCGCTTCGGCGAACGCATCACCCGCGGCGTCACCGTCGCGCTGCAGCAGTTCGTCGCGCTCCTCGGGTCCGAGGCCGACCTCCCGGACACCCGCACCTACCACGAGCTGGGCATCGTCGAGCACCGCGAAGGGCGCACCCTCGCCGCGCTGCAGGCCGCCTACCAGGTCGGCAGCCGGTCGGTGTGGCAGGCCATCGCCGCAGGCGAGACCGCCCGCCGCCTCGCACCCGACGACGTCTTCGCCCTCGCCGAGGCGCTGTTCGGGTTCATCGAGCAGCTGTCGGCGGCCTCCGTCGTCGGCTGGGCACACGCCGAGGCGACCGTCGCCGGATCGCTGCGGGCGCGCCGCCAGGAACTCGTCGAGCTGCTGCTGCGCACCCCGCCGCCCGCCTCCGCCGAGATCGAACGCGCCGCCGCCGCCGCGGGCTGGACGCTGCCCGCCGCGATCGTGCCCGTCGTCGTCGACGACGACGCCGTCGAGATCGCCGGCCGGCTGCCCGGAGCCGTCGGCGCGAAGATCGAACCCGGCGGGATCGTCCTGCACAGCGACCGCGACGACCTCGCCGAAGTCGTGCACCGCGCCGTCCGCGGCCGCCGCGCCGTCCTGGGACCCGCGGTCGCACCCGCCGACGTCGCGCGGTCCGTCGCCCGCGCCCGCGCCGCCTGGACCCTGCACGCCGCGGGCACCCTCGGCGACGCGCCCGTCGTCCGTGCCGACGACCATCTCGTCACCCTGCTGCTCACCGCCGACGCCGGGCTCACCGCCGACCTGTGCACCCGCGCCCTCGCCCCCCTGCGCGCGCTGCCCGCGGGAGCCGGCTCACGGGCCGAGGAGACGTTGCGGGCATGGCTCGACGCGCACGGCGACGTCACCGCCACCGCCGCGGCCCTGCACGTGCACCCGCAGACGGTCCGCTACCGCCTCGCGGGCCTGCGCGACGCGTTCGGCGACGCCCTCGACGACCCCCTGCGCCGCCTGGAGCTCACCCTCGCGCTCCGGGCCGTACCTCCCCTGTGAGTGGCAATGGTCGCTATAGCGACCATTGCCACTCACGACCATCGGCACTGCCGGAGCCCGCGCCCTCTGGCGATTGCACGAACGGCCCTTCCCCGCAGCTCAGTTGCGGGAAAGGGCCGTTCGTGCAATCCGGGGCCGCAGCGGGTCAGGCCGCGCGGCGCGCCACCGCGGGGAGGCGGACGCCCGTGCGCGGGCGCAGCTTGCGCACCGGAGCAGGCGAGCCGCCGTAGCGCTTGTGCCCACCCGGGAACGCCAGGCGTGCGAGCCGGCGCAGCACCGTCCCGTACTGGCGCGGCAGCGTGCCCGAGCTGTAGGGCAGCCCGTAGCGTCGGCAGACGTCCTGGACCTGCGGCGCGATCTCCCGGTACCGGTTGCTCGGCACGTCCGGGAAGAGGTGGTGCTCGATCTGGTGGCTCAGGTTGCCGGTCATGATGTGGAACAGCGGCCCACCGGTCAGGTTCGCCGAGCCCAGCAGCTGGCGGATGTACCACTGGCCGCGGGACTCGCCCTCCAGCCGCGCCTCGTCGAAGGTCTCGACGCCGTCCGGGAAGTGCCCGCAGAAGATCACCGCGTGCGACCAGACGTTGCGCACCAGGGCGGCGGTGGCATTCGCGGTCAGCGTCGACACCGCGCCGCGGCCCGACAGCAGCGGGAACAGGATGTAGTCCTTGGCGAGCTGCGTGCGGGCCTTGCGCCAGATCGTCTTCATCTCGGCCTTGGCCTCGTCCCAGGTCTTGGTGCCCTCCTGGACGCGGTCGAACTCGATGTCGTAGATCGCGATGGCCCACTCGAAGAACGCCGACAGCCCGATGTTGTAGATCGGCTGCAGCAAGTAGGCGGGGTGCCACGGCTGCTCCGGGGTGACGCGCATGATCGCGTAGCCCAGGTCGCGGTCCTTGCCGCGGACGTTCGTGAACGTGTGGTGCTCGTAGTTGTGCGAGCGCTTCCACATCTGCGACGGCGATGCGTGGTCCCACTCCCACGTCGTCGAGTGGATGTCGGGGTCACGCATCCAGTCCCACTGTCCGTGCAGGATGTTGTGGCCCAGCTCCATGTTCTCCAGGATCTTGGCGACGGACAGCGCCGCCGTCCCGGCCACCCACGCCGCGGGGACGCGCGAGAACAGCAGCAGCGTCCGGCCACCGGCCTCCAGGCCGCGCTGGACCCGGACGACGGTGCGGATGTAGTGGGCGTCGGCCTCGCCGAGATCGTCGACGACACTCGCCCGGATCGCGTCGAGCTCGGCGCCGAGGGCGTCGATCTGCTCCTCGGTCAGGTGGGCGTCGGCGACGCCGGTGGTCGTGCGCACGGTGCTCCTACAGATCGATGGTGACGTCGCCGAGCGGGGCGGAGACGCAGGTGCGGACGGGCTGACCCGCCGTGTCATGGGTGTCGCCGGTGAGCAGGTCGCGCACGGCACCCGAGCGCAGCGGCCCGACGCACGTGTGGCAGATGCCCATCCGGCAGCCGGCGGGCAGCAACGCCCCCGCGGCCTCGCCCGCGGCCATCAGCGGCTCGCCCTCGCCCGCCTCGGCGGTGACCCCGCTCGTCGCGAACGTGACGCGGCCGCCGGTGCCGGAGGCGTCGTCCCAGGTCGGCGGGCGGAAACGCTCGACGTGCAGCGCCGTCGGGTCACCCACCCGCTCCCAGTGGTCGGTCAGGTCGTCGAGCATGTCGGCCGGCCCGCAGGCCCAGGTGTGGCGGGCCGTCCAGTCGGGGACGAGATCGGTGAGCGCGTCGGGGCGCAGCCGCCCCTGGGTCGCGGTGTGGCGTTCGACGAGTCGCATCCCGGTCCGCGCCGCGAGGGTCCGCAGCTCCGGGCCGAACACGACGTCGGCGGCGGTGCGGTCGCTGTGCACGTGCACGGCGCCGTCGAGTGCCGCCGTGTTGCGGGCGGCGAGCGTGCGCAGCATCCCCATGACCGGGGTGATGCCGCTGCCGGCCGTCACGAACAGCAGCTTCTCCGGCGTCGCGGCGGGCAGCAGGAAGTCGCCGGACGGCTCCGAGATGCGCACCAGCGTCCCGGGGCGGGTGTGGTGCGCGAGCCGCGTCGACACCAGGCCGCCGGGCACCGCCGTGACCGTGACGGCGAGCAGCGGGTCACCCGGGCGCGACGTGATCGAGTAGCTGCGCCACGTCCACACCCCGTCGACCTGCACACCCAGACCCACGAACTGGCCGGGCTGGTGGACCGGCAGGCTCGTCCCGGGGCGCAGCAGCAGCGTCGTTGCGTCCGTCGTCTCGCGGCGGACGTCGACGACCCGGGCCCCCGGCGCACGCCTGGACCGCAGCGGCCGCCACACCGACACGAAGTCCTCCGGCAGCAGCGGCGTCGTCAGCGCGCGGGCCGCAGCGATGACGCGGCGTGCGAGGGGAGCCATGTGATCGACGGTAGGGAGGCCCGCCGGGCGGGGTCCACGCCGTAGGCAACGGCGAGATAACGGAAACTGTTGCAGGACCCACAAACCGCATTCCACACCGTGACGCGGCTCATGCCCGCCCTCGGGAACTATCCCTCTGAGCTGCGGAAACAGCTCAGGGGCGGAATCCCAGCGCAGAGCGGACGAGGTCGTCGTTACCGGTCGCCAGCCACCCGTCGGGTCGCACCAGCACGTCCTCGAAACCGATCCGCGTGTCCTTGCCCATCCGCAACGCGTACTCCAGGACGGGCCACGCTCCGTCCTCCTCGCCGTGCAACATCACCGGCACCGGCAACGACCCCAGCGCCCGCAGGATCCGGACCGCCTCCGCCACGGCCGTCGCCGGATCCGAGACCGTCGACTCCGCCAGCACCCGCACCGTCGACGGCGGCACCCCGTTCTGGCGCAGCGTCACCGCATCGCCCATGGTCCAGACCCCGAGCTCCACGCCGATCCCCACCGACGCCGCCGCCTTGCAGACGTCCACCCAGCCCTTCTCGTGGACGTTCACGGAGCACACGTCGGGCCGCCCCTGGTCGAGCCTGCCCCAGGCCAGGACCGCGTCGATCCGCTTCTTGGGGTCGGGCTGGATCCAGCGGCCCGTCGTCACCCCGATCTCCATGTTCGGGACCTCGTGCCGGATCAGCGCCACCGCATCACCCACGTGCACCGGGTCGAGTGTCTCCTCGCCGTCCGGGTCGCGAGGGTGGACGTGCACCGCCGTCAGGCCCAGGCGGGCGACGGCGCGGGCGTCACGCGCGAGGTGGCGGGCCTGGATGGGCAGCGCGGGGTGCGCGTCGGCCGGACGCGAGCCGTTGAGAACCGCCTGCAACACCCTCG
This sequence comes from Pseudonocardia sp. SCN 73-27, assembly GCA_001725415.1. Taxonomy (GTDB): domain Bacteria; phylum Actinomycetota; class Actinomycetes; order Mycobacteriales; family Pseudonocardiaceae; genus Pseudonocardia. The sequence goes on along the minus strand of MEGH01000008.1, from coordinate 51,601 downwards.
GACCCTCCCTCGTCAGCGCGAGCCTAGCGAGTGCCGGGCCGCCCGCGACGTGATCGAGCCGCGGCCCGACAGTCGATCACATCGCGGCCCCGCCGTCGCCGGGCCGCGCCGGGGTGTTCGAGGACGTGACCGAACCGGTTCAGTCGCTGAGCCCGTTCGGCTCTGCGCCACACCGACGGGCGCACCACCCTCGCCCGGCGGCCGCCGAGAACGCCTGTCCACCCGGACGGCCCGCTACCTCACCGCTGTCCCGGCGCCGTCCGACGACGGTGAGGTTGCACCCGAACGAAGGTGCATGTCGGCCGCGGGATCAGCAGCGGCCATGTCAGGCGCGGGTGCTCAGTCGGTGGAGTCGGCGCGGGTGGCGACCTTCTCCGCCTCCTCCGGGCCCGAGGCCAGCAGGACGCCGAGGCCGGCCTCGTCGAGGATCGGCACGCCCAGTTCGAGGGCCTTGTCGTACTTGGAGCCCGGGGCGTCACCGGCGACGAGGAAGGCGGTCTTCTTCGACACCGAGCCGGCGGCCCGGCCGCCGCGAGCGGCGATGGCCTCCTTGGCCTCGTCGCGCGACCAGCCGGCCATCGACCCGGTGATGACGATCGACAGCCCTTCGAGGGTGCGGGGGATGGACTCGTCGACCTCGTCGACGGTGCGCACCCCGGCGGCGCGCCATTTGGCGACGACGTCGCGGTGCCAGTCGACGGTGAACCAGTCGCGCAGGGCGGCCGCGATGGTCGGGCCGACGCCCTCTCCCCCGGCGATGGGTGCGAGCGCGGCGGCGACGGCCTTGGCCTTGGCGCGGGCGGCGTCGCGTTCGGCCTTGGCCGCGGCGACGGCCGCTTCCTCGGCTGCGTCCTCGGGAGACACGTCGGCCTCAGCCGCGAAGGGCTCGGCCGCGGGGACCTCGGAGTCGGCGTCGTCGGCCGAGCCGTCGGAGGTGATCTCGACGCCGGCCGCGGCCGTGGCCTCCGCGGCGCGGGCGGCGGCCTCCTCGATGGCTTCCAGCGACCCGAACTCGCGGGCGAGGGCCTGGGCGGCGGTGGGGCCGACGTGCCGGATCGAGAGCCCCACGAGTACCCGCCACAGCGGCTGGTCCTTGGCCTTCTCCAGGTTCTCCAGCAGCTTGCGGCCGTTCGCGCTGAGAATGCCCGCCTTCGTGCGGAAGAGGTCGACCCGCAGCAGGTCGTCCTCCGTCAGCGAGAAGACGTCGCCCTCGTCGGCGACCACGCCCGCCTCCAGCAGTGCGGTCGCGGCCTTGTAGCCGAGGGCCTCGATGTCGAACGCGCCGCGGCCCGCGATGTGGAACAGCCGTTCCCGCAGCTGCGCGGGGCAGGAGCGGGCGTTGGGGCAGCGGATGTCGACGTCGCCGGCCTTCTGGTGGGCCAGCTCGGTGCCGCACTCGGGGCAGTGCGTCGGCATGACGAACTCGCGTTCGGTGCCGTCGCGGACGTCGATGATCGGGCCGAGGACCTCGGGGATGACGTCGCCCGCCTTGCGGATGACGACGCGGTCGCCGATGAGCACACCCTTGCGACGCACCTCGTCGGCGTTGTGCAGCGTCGCCAGCGAGACGGTCGAACCGGCGACGGTGACGGGCTCCATGAACGCGAACGGGGTGACGCGGCCGGTGCGCCCGACGTTGACCTGGATGTCGAGGAGCTTGGTGGTGACCTCCTCGGGCGGGTACTTGAACGCGATCGCCCAGCGCGGCGCCCGGGACGTGGAGCCGAGCCTGCGCTGCAGGGACACCTCGTCGACCTTGACGACGATGCCGTCGATCTCGTGCTCGATGTCGTGCCGGTGCTCGCCCCAGTACTGGACGTGGGCGATGACCTTGTCGATCCCCTGCACGATGGTGGTGCGTTCGGAGACCGGCAACCCCCACGCGCGCAACGCGTCGTAGGCGTGGGAGAGGCGGTCGGGGGTGAAGCCCTCGCGCTTGCCGAGGCCGTGGCAGATCAGCCGCAGGTTGCGCGACGCGGTGACCCGCGGGTCCTTCTGCCGCAACGAACCGGCGGCGGTGTTGCGCGGGTTGGCGAACGGCGGCTTGCCGGCGTCGACGAGGGAGGCGTTGAGCGCCTGGAAGTCCTCGAGCCGGAAGTAGACCTCGCCGCGCACCTCGATCAGCTCCGGCACGGGGAACTCCGCGGTGCCGGTGAGCTGCTCGGGGACCTCGACGAGCGTGCGCATGTTGAGCGTGACGTCCTCGCCGGTGCGCCCGTCGCCGCGGGTGAGCGCGCGGACGAGCTTCCCCTTCTCGTACAACAGGTTCACGGCGAGCCCGTCGATCTTGAGCTCGCACAGGTAGTGGATGCCGTCGCCGACCTCGCGCCCGACACGCTCGGCCCAGGTGCGCAGCTCGTCGTCGCTGAACGCGTTGTCGAGGCTCTGCATGCGTTCGAGGTGGTCGTGCGCGGCGAACTCGGTGGCGAAGCGGCTGCCGACCTTCTGCGTCGGCGAGTCCGGCGTCACCAGGTCCGGATACTGCTCCTCGAGACCTTCCAGCTCACGCCACAGCTCGTCGAACTGGCCGTCGGACACCACCGGCGTGTCGAGCACGTAGTACCGGAACTGGTGGTCGGCGACCTCGGTGGCGAGCGCGGCGTGCCGCTCCCGGGCCGCGTCGGGCGCGGGCGCGGGCGCGGTACCGGCGGGGCTGTCGGTGCTCACCCGGGAGAGGTTAGTGGCGGGCACCGACAGTGGCGCGCATCCGAGCCCCGGGTCCACGAGACGATCCACCTGAACGGGGTCGGTCGCCCAGCAGTAGCAGACGATCTCGTCGACGCCGAGGTCCGCGAACGCCCGGGCCGCCGCGAGAACCTCGCCCGGAGTGGTGAGCAGCCCGGCGATCATCCGGTCGGCGTCGCCGTCTCCCCCGCCCACCGCGCGCGCAGGTCACGCAGCTGGGCATCCAGGCGTGCACCTCTGCGTCCCTCTGCGGCATCGTTCTCGCGGGGCGACCTGTCGGAGTCGTCGAGGACGCTACCCCGGCCCGCGCGTCGTCGTCACGGGGTTTCGAGGCTCGCCAGCAGGCGCCGCAGGATGTCGTCGAGGCGGCGGCGGTCGGTGGCCGACAAGGCTGCGAGCAGTCGCTCCTCGTTCGCGACGTGTGCGGTGACGGCCTCGTCGACCCGGGCGCGGCCGTCGTCGGTGAGGGTGACGCGCATGCTGCGCCGGTTGTCGGGGTCGATGGCGCGGGTGACGAGCCCGGCCCTTTCCAGCCGGTCGAGGCGGCTGGTCATCGCGGCGGGCGAGAGCATCAGGGTGCGGGCGAGCGCGGTCGGGGTGAGGGTGAACGGAGATCCGTTGCGGCGCAGGGCCGCGAGGACGTCGAACTCGCCGCGGCTGAGGTCGAAGCGCGCGAAGAGGTCGTCGACGTGGGGTCCGGCGAGGGCGGCGAGCCTACCGAGGCGGCCGATGGTGGCCATGGCATCGAGCCGCAGGTCGGGGCGTTCGGTGCGCCACTGCTCGACGATCCGGTCGACGGCGTCGCCGGCCTCGTTGCTCATCGGCCCAGCCTAGCCGGACCCTTCGACATCGAAGAATCTCGACACAGAGCCTTGCCGTCGAATATTTCGATGCCGTACTTTTCGAGCATGAAAAAAGAAGCGGTCGCCGGGGAGTGCACGTGATGATCGAGGCCACGGCGAGCGTCGACATCGACGCACCGGCCGCGTCCGCCTGGGCGGTCGTCGCCGACTACCGGCTCGATCCCCTGTGGCGCAGGGGCGTCGAGGAAATGAGGCCGACGCCCGCCGGGCTCGTCGTCCCGGGCACGACGACCGTCGAGAGGATGCGGTTCGCAGGCCGGGCGATGCGCAACGACGGCGTCGTGCGGACGGTCGAGCCCGGCTCGCGGTTCGAGTGGCGCACGACGACGGGCGTCGAGGCCGAGGGATCACGGTCGGTCGTCCCGCTCGGACCGCGGCGCTGCCGCGTCGACCTGGTCCTGCGCGTACGACTGCGTGGGCTCGCCGCGCCGGCCGGACCGTTGCTGCGCCGCGGCCTGCGAGCCGACGCCGCCCGACTGGCGACGCTCGTCGAAGCGCGGGAGCGTCGACCCGGGTTTGACACTGCAGGAACGTCAACCCACGAGATCGGGCGCGCCATGGGCGTCACCACTCAGGCGCAGAAGCGGTTCGTCCCGCGCACGGCCGAGGAGGACCTCGGAGGCGGCCTCTACACCCGCTTCACGCCGCGCGCCCAGAACACCGTGCTCGCCGCCCAGCAGGCGGCGCTGCGGCTGCAGGCTCCCGAGGTGACGACCGAGCACCTGGTGCTGGGCCTGCTCACCGAGCCGCGGCCGATCGCCGGCGAGGCGTTCCGCCGCCTCGGGGGCGGGGACCTCGACCGCATCCGGGAGGCCGTCGAGGCCGCCACGGGACCGGCCGTCGACACGCCGCCGTCGAACCCGCCGTTCAGCAGCGGCGCGCGCAAGGCGCTCGACCTGACCCGGCGCGAGGCACTGCGCATGGGCCACAACTACATCGGCACCGAGCACCTGCTGCTCGGCATCCTGTCCGACCCCGCCGACCCCGCCGACCCCGCGGCGACGCTCGCCCGCCTCGGCGTCGAGCACGCCGCGACGGAGACGTTCGTCCACGAGGCCCTGGCGGCGGTGATCGCCGCCAGGGAACCCTCGTGACGAGAACTCAGGCCAGCAGCTCGCGGACGGCGCCGACCAGGGTGACGACCGACCGCTCGGTGGCGGCGTGGCCCATCATGCCGATGCGCCAGGCGCGGCCCGCGAAGGCGCCCAGCCCACCGCCGACCTCGATGCCGTACTCGGCCAGCAGCCGCTTGCGCAGCGATCCCTCGTCGAGACCGTTGGGCAGCGTCGTGGCCGTGAGCTGCGGCAGCCGGTTCGGCTCGGGCGCGATCAGCCCGAAACCCAGCTCCGGCAGCGCCGCCTGCAGCATCCGGCCGATGCGCTCGTGGCGCGCCCACACCTGCTCGACGCCCTCCTCGAGCAGCCGGCCCAGGCCCGCGTTGAGCGAGTAGGCCAGCGTCGAGGACGCCGTGTGGTGGTAGGTGGGCGGGCTGGCGAGGAAGTACTCGTGCAGCAGGCCGAGGTCGAGGTAGAACGACCGGACCGGCGTCTTCCGGGCCTTCATCCGCGCGACGGCGCGCGGGCCCAGCGTGACCGGCGCGAGCCCGGGAGGGGCACCGAGGCACTTCTGCGACGCGGAGTAGGACGCGTCGACCTGCCAGGCGTCGATCTCCAGCTGCGTGCCGCCGAGCGCGGTCACGGCGTCGACCAGCAGCAGCGTGTCGGTCTGTGCCAGAGCGGCGCCGAGGGGGGCGACGTCGTTGCGCACACCCGTCGACGTCTCGGCCGCGACGACCGCCAGCACCGCGGCGTGCGGGGTGGCCTGCTGGGCCGCGATCAGGTCGGCCGGGTCGATCGGGGTGCCCCACGGGGCCTCCACCCGGACGACCTCCGCGCCGCCGCGGCGCGCGACCTCGCACAGCCGCTCGCCGAAGTAGCCGTTCACGCCGACGATGATCGTGTCGCCGACCTCCAGCAGCGAGGCGAGGCACGCCTCCATGCCGGAGGACCCGGTACCCGACACGGGCAGCGTCAGCTCATTGGTGGTTCGGAAGACCTGCTGGAGCCGCTCACGGATCTCGCGGATCACCGCGAGGTACTCGGGGTCGAGGTGACCGAGCACGGGGCGGGTGAGGGCTTCCATGGCCTCGGGGTACGGCTCGGAGGGGCCCGGGCCGAGCAGCAACCGATCTTCGTGCATGTGGCGAACGATACTCTCCGGCCGCGGGGGCCCGGGCCCCCGAGCGTGGGATCCGAGGGGTGGTGTGGATGGTCGTGAGCTGCGACGACGGGCTCGTCCTGACCGGTGTGCACCACGAGAGACTTCTCGACGCGGAGCCGCTCGACGTGCCCGGTGTCGAGGACGAGCTCGCCGACTGCCGCACGGTCGCCCACCTCGGGCTCGCCGTGTCCGCGAGCCGGGAACTCGCCTTCGACCTGCGCACCGCGATCCGCCTCCACGAGCGCGTCCCCCTCGATCAGGGCGACGTGGCCCTCACCCTCGACGACCCCGTCCTCCTGGCCTGGCTGCACCGCCGCGGCGGAACGGTGGAGGTCCTGGCCCCGTGACGTCGTGAGTGGCGTTATTGGCTATGGCCAACAACGCCACTCACGACCGTTCGTCGACGTCCTTGTCCCCCGTCGGGTCGAGGAAGGCCGCGCCCAGCTGCCGGCACAGGCCCAGCGCCGTGCGGGCCCAGTCGGGGGTGGCGCCGGCGAGGCCGCAGGTGGGCGTCGGAACCGCCAGCTCGGCGAGGCGGTGGCGGGCGAAGCCCAGTCGGTCGGCGAGGTCGAAGGCGCGCTGGGCGAGCGCGGGGATCTCGGGCGCCCGCAACGGCGCCTTCGTCCCGACGAGCCCCAGCATGATCGGCGTGCCCGCGTCCCAGACCTCACCGACGGCGTCGAGCGCTGCAGGGATGGCGGTGTCGCCGGAGATGGCGCGGCGGGTGCCGTCGATCCCGATGGCCGCGGCCCCGACGCTCCCCAGGACGCGAAGGGGCGGATCGTCGGCGCAGCAGTGCAGGACCACCGGCGACCCGAGGTCCGAGAAGGTGTCGACGAACTCGCGCAGCACGTCGGCGACGTCGATCTTGTCGATCGCCCGGACGGTGCCGTAGCCGGAGGCCGTCGGCAGCGAGCCGCGCAGCACGGCGGGCAGGGCGGGTTCGTCGAGCTGGACGACGACGTGCGCGCCGGACCGGGCGGCCACCTCGGCCACATGACCGCGAAGGCCCTCCAGCAGGCTCGCCGCGAACTCGCGGACGGCGCCGCGGTCGGTGAGGACGCGGTGTCCGGCGTGCAGCTCGACCGTCGCGGCCAGCGTCCACGGGCCCGCTGCCTGGACCTTCACCCAGCCGGGGTGGACGGGGTCGCAAGCCTCGTCGAAGGCGTCGAGGTCGCCGCGCAGGAGGTCGACGGCCCGGCGGTGGTCACGGCCTCGCCGTTGGGTGACGCGGTAGCCGGTCGGCACGGTCTCGACGGCGAGGTCGACGAGCATCCCCGCGGTCCGGCCGACGATGTCGGCACCGACGCCGCGGGCCGGCAGCTCGGGCACGAACGGCATGGCGCCGACCTCACCGGCGACGATCGCGGCCGCCTCGCGGACGTCGGTGCCGGGCATGGAGCCGACGCCCGTCGCGATGCCGAACGGCCAGCGCGGCAGCTCGTCGGGCTCGTCGTCCTCCTCAGGGGTGGACACGACCATCGGGCCGCCGACCTGCGGCGGAGCCGGTGCGCCGGGCACGCTGTCGGCCAGCCCGGCGGCCGCCAGGGCCGCGGAGAGCGGGTCGGCGGGAGTCGGCGGCGCGACACCGCCGAGCCCGGCCGCGGCGAGCGCCTCGGCGAGCGCGTCGGCGGCTGGGTCGCTCTCGGAACTCATGGCGCCGAGGGTGCCAGAGGGGGTCGTGAGTGGCATTACTGGCTATAGCCAGTAATGCCACTCACAGGCGGAGTAGGCGGTCCGCGACGTGTTCGGCCAGCTCCTCTGCCGAGAGGGCGCCCGAGGGGTCGTACCAGCGGCGCAGATAGGCGAGCGAGCCGAGCGCCAGGTACGTCGCGATCAGGGCGTCCCCTCGTTCAGGAGCCACCTCCGCCGCCACCTCGCGGAAGACGGCGGCGTGCTCACGGGACAGCTCGCGGACGCGGGCGTCGAGAACCGGGTCGGGCAGGTGCATGAGGAACAGCGGGGCGAACGACGGGTAGTCGCGCAGCTCGACGAGCGCCTGGGACACGAACAGCCGCCGCAGCCGGTCGACGGCCGGCCCACCCGACGACGCGACCTCGCGCAGCCGGGCGACGACCTCGGCCGTCGCGTTCTGCACCGCGGCGAGGAAGAGGTCCTCCTTGGACGGGTAGTAGTGGTAGAGGCTGGCACCGCGCATGTCGAGGCGCGCGGCGATCTCCTCCAGGCTCGCCCGCTCGTAGCCGCGCTCGGCGAACACCTCGGCGGCGACGCGCTCCATGAGCCGCTGCCGCTCGGCCCGCTTGCGCGCGACCCGCCCTACGGACGCCGTCACACCGGCAGCCCCAGGCCACGCGCGATCAGCATCCGCTGCACCTCCGACGTCCCCTCGCCCACGGTGAGGATTCTCGCGTCCTGGTGGTGGCGCGTCGACGCGGTCTCCTCCATGAACCCGTACCCACCCGCGAGCTGGGTCGCGGTGTAGCCCGCCGAGTTCGCGAGCTCGGACGCGACGAGCTTCGCGATCGCCGCCTCGCGCTCGATCGGGAGCCCGCGGTCGTACTTCCAGGCGCCGTCGTAGGTGAGCACGGTGGCGGTGCCGACGGCGGCCGCGATGTCGGCGACCTGGAACGCGACGCCCTGGTGCCCGCCGAGCGGCTTGCCCATCGAGGCGCGCTCCCCCACGAACCGCATGCTGTCGGCGAGGCAGCCACGCGCGACGCCGATGCTCATCGCGGCGATCGGCAGCCGCGCCCACGTCAGGAAGCGGAGCGCCTCGCGGTAGCCACGGCCCTCGTCGCCGAGCAGGGCGTCGGCGGGCAGCCGGACGTCGTCGAAGTACAGCGGATGGGTGTCCGACGAGCGCCACCCCTGCTTGGCGTACGCCGGCCCGACGGTGACGCCGGGGGCGTCGAGCGGGACGAGGAACGCCGAGACGGGTGGGCGGCCGGTGCCGGGGTCGTCGTCGGTGGCTGCGAAGAGGATGACGTAGCGCGAGAACGGTGTGCCGGAGTTGGTGATGAACTGCTTGGCGCCGTTGATCACCCAGTCGTCGCCGACGCGTCGGGCGCGGGTGCCGATGTGGCCGGCGTCGGAGCCGCCGGAGGGTTCGGTGAGCCCGAACGACACGAAGGTCGTGCCCGCGGCGGCGCCGGGGACGATCTCCTTGAGCAGGTCGGTGCGGTCGGACGCGAGGTGCACGAGCAGGGCGACGCTGATCGCCTGGACGTGGACGGTGACGGCCAGCGAGGAGTCGACGGTGGCGATCTCCTCGGCTGCGAGGCAGGCGGAGCGAAGGTCGGCACCCGCGCCGCCGTACTCCTCGGGGGCCAGCAGCCCGAACGCGCCGAGCTCCCCGGCGGCCTCCACGAGCTCGGGAGAGAACCGGGCCTCCACGTGCCGTTGCGCCGCGCCGGGTTCGACGACGTCCGAACAGAAGCGCCGGACCGTCTGCTGCCATTCGCGGTGCTCGTCGTCGAACGCCCACGGCACGTCGTAGATCGCGCCGGTGCGCAACTCGTCGTTCACTGAGAAGTCCCTCCTGCAAGTACATGGACGACGGCACACGCCACGTCCGTCCCGACGATCCCGCCGAGGTTCTGCGCCATCGCGATCCGGGCGCCGGTGACCTGCCTGGCCCCGCCGCGGCCGGTGAGCTGGGTGTGCAGCTCGACCAGCTGGGCGACGCCCGTCGCGCCGATCGGGTGCCCGCGCGCGAGCAGACCGCCGCTGGTGTTGACGGGCCGCGCGCCACCGAGCCGGGTGCTCCCGCCGCGCACCAACGACGACTCCGAACCGGGCGCACACAGCTGCAGCTGCGCGTACAGCTCCAGCTCACCGACGGCGGTGGCGTCGTGCAGCTCGACGAGATCGAGCTCGTCGGGGCCGACCCCGGCGCGCTCATAAGCAAGGGAGGCCGCACGCGAGACGGCCGTCGGCAGCGAGGCGTCGTCCCCACGGCCGCTGGTCATCGCGGATGCCCGGATCTGCACCGGCCCGTCGTCCGAGCTGAGGACGACCGCTGCCGCCCCGTCCCCCATCGGTGCACACATCCGCAGCCGCAGCGGCCCGACGATCGGCCGCGACGCCAGCACCTCGGCCGCGTCCAGCGGGGTCCGGTACTGCGCCAACGGGTTCAGCGCGCCGTGGGTGTGGTTCTTGGCCGCGATCTCGGCGAGCACGTCCTCGTCGAGATCGGAACGGTCGGCGTAGTGGTCCATGAAGATCGTGCGATCCGTGGGCGGCGACGGGTGCAGGGCGTGCATCTCGGCGAGGTCCATCGAGGCGTCGAAGGCCCGGAAGGCCTTCTCACGGTCGGGGTGCACGAGCTTCTCGTAGCCGACGACGAGCACCCGCCGGTGCAGCCCGGCGACGATCGACTGCCACCCCAGGTGCGCGGCCACCGCCCCCGACGCGCACGCGTTCTCCGTGTTGACGACGGGCACCCCGCGGATTCCGGTGCCGCGCAGGACCACCTGCCCACGGACGGACTCCTGGCCCGTCATCAGCCCGTCGACCGCGTTGCCGACGACGACCGCGTCGACGTCCCCGGGTTCGAGGCCGGCGTCGTCGAGCGCGGCGGCGACGGCCTCCTCGACGAGGTCGCGCGGGGTGCGGTCGGGGTGACGCCCGAAGCGGGTCATACCGGCGCCCTGTACCGAGACAGCGGTCATGCGCCGTGCACCCGCCGGTCGTGGCCCGCCCAGTGCGGCTCGCGCAGCACCTTGCGCTGCACCTTCCCGACGGGGCTCTTGGGCAGCGGCTCCGTCGTGATCTCGACGCGGCCGGGCTTCTTGTACGAGCCGAGCCGGTCGCGCACGAGCGACACGATCTCGTCGGGTTGCAGAGCAGAGCCCGCCGCGACGACGCACACGGCCATCGGCGTCTCGCCCCACTTCTCGTGCGGAACACCGAAGACGGCGACCTCGATGACGTCGGGATGGTCGTTGATCGCGCTCTCCAGCTCGGCCGGCCAGATGTTGAACCCGCCCGAGACGATCATGTCGTCGGCGCGGTCGAGCACGTAGAGGTAGCCGTTGGTGTCGACGCGGCCGATGTCGCCGGTGCGGATCCAGCCGTCGATGAGCCGGGTGCGGGTGTGGACGTGGCCGGGGTCGTCCCAGAACTCGCGCATCTGGCCCTCGCACTGCGCGTAGATCTCGCCCTCCGACCCCAGCGGCAGGACGGTCTCGCCGTCGGCGTCGCGGATCTCGATGCGCACGAAGGGGAGCACGCGTCCGGCGGCGCGCAGCGGGGTCGATCCGGGGACGTCGGAGAACCATTCCGACGGCGTCATCTCCGTGAGCGGGACGGCCTCGGTCTGCCCGAACACCTGGTGCATGACCTCGCCGAACACCCGGCGCCCTGCCTGGGCGGTCGCGTCGGTGATCGGGGCGCCGCCGACGAGCACGCACTGCAGCTTCGACCAGTCCCGTTGCGTGGCAGAGGGTTCCGCGGTGAGCATCTGCACCATCGACGGCGGCGCGAACATGTGCGTCACCGCGTGGCGTTCCACCATGTCGAGCACCTTGAGCGCGTCGAACGCGCCGAAGAGCAGGTTGGCGCTGCCGTGCAGCCAGGCGGGAAGGAACAGGTAGCCCGAGGCGTGCGAGATCGGCCCGGCGTGCCCGACGACGCTGTCGAGCTGCAGCAGCGGGAGCCGGCAGTACCAGTTGCGGCAGTTCACGAGCCAGTCGTGCTGGGTGTAGCCGACACCCTTGGGCCTGCCCGTCGTCCCGGCGGAGTGCCGGATGACGTACCAGTCGTCGTCGCCCACGACGACGCGCGGATCCTCGGCGGACTGCGACGCGAGCCAGTCCTCGTAGGACGCGTCGCGCACGACGATGTGGCGCAGGCAGTCCACCGACGCGTCGAGGCCTTTGACGCTGTCGGCGTACGCGGCGTCGGCCAGGAGCACGACAGCACCGGTCTGGCCGATCATGTGGGCGTGCGCCTCGGGTGAGTTGCGTGCGTACAGCGGCACCCGGACCGCCCCCGCGATGGCGGCGCCGATGAAGAGGTCGGCGGCGCCGAGGTTGTTGTCCTCCAGGCCCGCGACCCGGTCGCCGGGCTGCACACCCAGCGCGATCAGGGCGTTGGCCAGGCGGACGCCGCGCTCCCAGGCCTCGCCGTAGGTGAGCGTGCGGTGCTCGTCGATCAGTGCGGTGCGGTCGCGGTGGAACGCGACGGACTGCCGCATCATGTCGGCCACGTACACGGTCGGACCTCCTCGCCGACGCCGGTGTCGGATGACCTGAGCATGGCCCCGGTCACACAGAAATTCAAGCCATCAGCAGAACTTCTGTCGACCACTCGTCCGCATACGATCGGCGCATGGCAAAGGGATACTGGGTCGTCGCATATCGCTGGGTCTCCGACGCCGACGCGCTGACGAGGTACGGCGCCCAGGCGGGGCCGGTCGTGCTCGCCGAGGGCGGCCGGTTCGTGGTGCGCGGCGGGAAGGCGACCGGGCGGGAGCACGGCGCGGCCGAGCGCACCGTCGTCGTCGAGTTCCCGAGCTACGACGTGGCCGTCGCGGTCTACGAGAGCGACGCCTACCAGGCGGCCGTGCGGATTCTCGACGGTGTCGCCGAGCGTGACTTCCGGATCGTCGAAGGCCCGGAGCAGGACTCCGAGTAAGGGGTCACTTCCTGCGGCAGCGGGCGTCGAACAGGCAGTAGAGGCCGAACACGGCGACGCCCGCCGCCAGCACGAGCAGCAGCGCCGGTCCGTAGGGCTGGGCGCCGAGCGTCTTGATGCCGGCGTCGAGCCCGACGGGCTGCGCCGGGTCGAACCGCACCGCCGCGCGCACGGTGAGCACGCCCGCCGTCAGGTACGCGCACCCGAGCGCGACCCAGCCGACGTGCCCGGCCAGCACCCCCCACCGGCCCAGGCCCGGGCCGCAGCGCGACAGGTCGAGGTCGCGCCGGAACCCACCCCGCACCCCACGCCATACCGCGAACCCGGCGAGCACCGCGATCCCCACCCCCGCCGCGCCGACCAGCCACTGCCCGCCGGGCCACCGCAGGATCGTCGTCAGAACCGAGCCGTGCGACGACCCGCCCGACGCGATCTTCGCCGCCGACACGGCGAGCGTCGCGAAGATGCCGGCCTCGACGAGGTCGATCGCGCTGCGCAGCACCCGCCGCCCCGTGGGCAGCCGGCGGTGGCCGAACACCACCTCGGCGAGCGTCCACAGCACCAGCGCCGCCAGGCCGACGACCGCGAGCCACAGCGCGACCCGCCCCATCCCGGTCTCCGCGACCGTCGCGAGCGCCCCGGTCTTGTCGGCGCGCTCGGCGTCACCGAACGCGACCTGCGCGGCCAGCGACGCGATGACCAGGTTCACCGCCCCGTAGGCGACGAGCCCGACGCGCCCGAGGATGCGCACGGGCCGGGACTCGAGTGCGTCCTCCGCCGTGTCGGCAGCGGAGTCGACCGTCGTCGACGCCGTGGTCGAAGCAGAGTCGGGCACCACACCACCTCCAGAACCGGAGCGCAGCATGACCCTTTCGGCCCGTTCGCGCCACTCGTCCGAGTGACGCCCCTTCGCCGAGCTCGACAGGAGACCGGCGCAACCGGGCTCCGGATCAGCGTGGTGTCGACCTCGGCGGTGCCCCGCGGGGTCAGCGGGCGGCGGTGATGGTGGCGCTGCCGAGGACGACGTCGCCGTCCGGGTCGGGGCGGTAGAACGCCACCGACTGCCCCGGGGCGACGCCGCGCAGCGCCTCCCCCAGCTCGACGCGCAGCCCGCCCGCGGCGGTCGGCCACGCCGTGGCGGGGGCGAGGCCACCGTGGGCGCGGACCTGTACGACGCAGCCCGTGGGCCCGTCGGGCGCGCAACCGCTGCCCCACACCGGATCCTCGGCGTCGATCTCGCGGACGTCGAGCGCCTCGGCCGGGCCGACGGTCACGGTGGCAGTGACGGGCTCGATGCCGAGGACGTAGCGGGGGCGACCGTCAGCGGCGGGGCGGTCGACCCCGATGCCCTTGCGCTGGCCGACGGTGAAGCCGTGCACCCCGTCGTGGCCGCCGAGGACCTCGCCGCTGGCGGCGTCGACGATCGGGCCGGGCCGCACGCCGATGCGTTCGGCGAGGAAGGCGCGGGTGTCGCCGGAGGGGATGAAGCAGATGTCGTGGCTGTCGGGCTTGTCGGCGACGCGCAGCCCGCGCTCGGCGGCCTCGGCCCGGACCTGCGCCTTGGGGGTGTCGCCGATCGGGAACAGGGCGTGCGCGAGCTGGAACGGGGTGAGGACGGCGAGGACGTACGACTGGTCCTTGCCGTCGTCGACGGCCCGGCGCAGGACGCCGTCGTGCAGACGGGCGTAGTGGCCGGTGCAGACGGCGTCGAAGCCGAGGGCGAGGGCCTTGTCGAGCAGGGCGGCGAACTTGATGCGCTCGTTGCAGCGCACGCACGGGTTGGGGGTACGGCCCTCGGCGTAGGCGGTGACGAAGTCGTCGACGACCCCGGCGGAGAAGGGCGCGGCGAAGTCCCACACGTAGAACGGGATGTCGAGGACGTCGCAGGCGCGGCGGGCGTCGTCGGCGTCCTCGCGCGAGCAGCAGCCCCGCGAGCCCGAGCGCAGCGCGTCGGGCGTCTCGGAGAGGGCGAGGTGCACCCCGACGACGTCGTGGCCCGCCTCGACGACGCGCGCGGCCGCGACGGCGGAATCGACGCCGCCGCTCATCGCCGCGAGGACCCTCATCGTGCGACGGCCGCCCGGTCGGGCGCCTCGGGGCGGCGGTGCGCGGCGGCGTTCTGCCCTGCGCGCCGCGCCCGCTCCACGACGGGGCCGATCGCGGTGGCGACGGCGTCGACGTCGCGGGCGGTGGACGTGTGGCCCAGCGAGAAACGCAGGGAGCCACGCGCGGTGGCGGCGTCGGCGCCCATGGCGAGCATGACGTGGCTGGGCTGGGGCACGCCCGCGGTGCAGGCGGAGCCGGTGGCGCACTCGATGCCGTGGGCGTCGAGCAGCATGATCAGGCTGTCGCCCTCGCAGCCGGGGAACGACAGGTGCGCGTTGCCGGGCAGCCGCGAGGGCCCGCCGTCGATCTCGGAGGTACCGGGGTCGCCGTTGAGCATCGCGTCGGGGACGGCGGCGGTGACGCGGGCGACGAGCTCGTCGCGCAGGGCGCCGACGGTGGCGGCGCGGCGGGCGGTGTCGGCGACGGCGATCTCGACGGCGGTGGCCAGCCCGATGACCGACGGGGTGTCGAGGGTGCCGGAGCGGACGTCGCGCTCCTGGCCGCCGCCGTGCAACAGCGGGGTCACGGCGACCTCGCGGCCGAGCAGCAGCACACCGGCGCCGTAGGGGCCGCCGAGCTTGTGGCCGGTCAGGGTGAGGGCGTCGACGCCGGAGGCACCGAAGTCGACGGGCAGGATGCCGACGGCCTGCACGGCGTCGGTGTGGAACGGCACGTCGAACTCGTGGGCGACGGCGGCGAGCTCACGGATCGGGTTGACGGTGCCGACCTCGTTGTTGGCCCACATGACCGACACCAGGGCCGCGGACGCGGGGTCGCGTTCCAGCGCTGCGCGCAGCGTCTCGGGCCCGACGCGGCCGAACCGGTCGACCTCGAGCAGCTCGACCTCGGCGCCCTCGTGGGCGGCCAGCCACTCCGCGGAGTCGACGACGGCGTGGTGTTCCACTGCCGAGACGAGGACGCGGGTGCGGCGGGTGTCGGCGTCGTTGCGGGACCAGTAGAGGCCCTTCACGGCGAGGTTGTCGCTCTCGGTGCCGCCGGTGGTCAGCACGACCTCCGACGGGCGGGCGCCGACGGCGGCCGCGATGGCCTCGCGGGCCTCCTCGACGCGGCGGCGGGCGCGGCGGCCCGAGGAGTGCAGCGCCGAGGCGTTCCCCGTCGAGGCCATGGCCTCGGCCATCGCCGCCACTGCGGCGGGGAGCATCGGCGTCGTCGCCGCGTGATCCAGGTACGCCGCAGCGGCGTGGGTGCCGGCGGTGCCGGTCCCGTTCGCGTCGGTCACGGAGGTCACGAGGTCCTGCCCGTCCCTGTCGGTCGTCAGATCGTCCAGGGTAATCGCCGTCGGCGGCAGGGTCCCGCGGGGCGGGGTCACGCGGCGGCCGCCTCCGTGGCGGTCGGGCGCCCGGCGGGCACGGTCGAAGGGGTGGGGCGCGGCGCGGACCCGGTGACGACGCGGCGGGCGCGGGCGGCCAGCGCGCGGCGGTCCTCCCCCGGGCCGGGCCGCAGCACGGGGTGCAGGGTGAGCTCGCACACGAGGCCGTCGAGGGCGAGGACGCGGCGCAGCGAGTCGGCGAGGGTCTCCTCGCCGACGAACGACGGGGCGGTGGTGGGCCTGCCGTCGGCGAGGCGCAGCTCGAGTGTGACGGGCCGGATGGCGGCGCCGGCGTCGATGGCGGCCTGGAACGGGGCGCGCCGGAAGGGACCTGCGGCCGAGCCGCACCAGGTGGTGCCCTCGGGGAAGACGCCGACGACGGCTCCGGCGCGTAGGGCGTCGGCGGTCTCGTCGACGACGGCGGGCAGCGTGCGCAGCCCGGCCCGGTCGACGAAGAGCGCCCCGGTGCGGGCGGCGATCGCGCCCACGACGGGCCAGTCGCCGACCTCGCGCTTGGCGATCATCCGGACGGGCTGGACGGCGCCGAGCGCGACGACGTCGATCCACGAGAGGTGGTTGGCGACGACGAGCGCACCTCCGTCACCGGAAAAAGTGCTGCCGCCGTCGACCTGCAGCCGGATCCCGGCCGCGCGCAGCACGGCGCGGAAGATGCGGCGCATCGTGGCGTCGGTGGCGCGGCGGCCGAACAGGGCGGCCAGCGGGAGGGTGACCACCGCGGTGCCGATGACGGTGAGCAGGGCGGCGGTGCGGCGGGCGGAACGCAGCCGTGCGGGCCGGGCCTCGGGCGGCAGGCAGTCCGGCCCGCACGGCGAGTACGGGGGCCAGGGGCTGCCGTCGCGCTCGGTGGCGCGCGGCACCCCGGGGTGCGTCGGGTGCTCGACGACGTGCGGCCGCACCTGCGCTTCTCCCGACAGCGCCGGGACGCTCACGCGACGTCGCCGAGGAAGTAGCGCAGGTAGCGCTGGTCGAGGCGCTGCATGTCGAGCAGCACGAAGAAGTCGGCACAGCGGAAGTCGGGATCGTGCGCCGGCGGGCCGCCGATCCACGTGCCCAGCCGCAGGTAGCCGCGCAGCAGCGGCGGCATCGCGAGCTTGCCCGACCGCACGACCGGTCCCGGCCGCCACGGGTTGCGCGGCACGACGCGGTAGGGGTCCGGCGCGAGGTGCGTGGCCTTGACCCGCTCCCAGACGCCCGCGGCGAGCGCGCCGTCGGCACCGTCCTCGCCGTCGAGGGGCACGCTGGCGCACCCGGCGAGCCAGCGGTTGCCGGACAGCAGCATGTAGCGGGCCAGGCCGGCCCACACCAGGCTGACGACGGCACCGTTGCGGTGGTCGGGGTGCACGCAGGAGCGGCCTGTCTCGACCAGCTCGGAGCGCAGCCCGTCGAGGGAGGTGAGGTCGAACTCGCCGTCGGCGTAGAGCGCGGCGGCCTCGCGGGCACGGTCGGGCGGCAGCATCCGGTAGGTGCCGACGATGTCGCCGGTCGCGTCCTCGCGGACCACGAGGTGGTCGCAGAACTCGTCGAACCGGTCGACGTCGCAGCCCGGGACCGGGCTGTGCAGGGTGGCGCCCAGCTCACCCGCGAACACGTCGTGGCGCAGCTTCTGGGCCGCACGCACCTCGTCGGCGTCGGTGGTCAGCAGCAGGGAGTAGCGGCCGGCCGGGGTCTCGGGGGTCGTGCCCAGCACCCGTGATGAGATCGAGGAGGTCACACCCCGGATTGGACGGGTCGGAGACGAACGGACGATCCGTCCCGCGGCAGCCGTCGTGTGGCGATCGGGTGAACAGACACGAGCCCGACACGACGACGCCCCCGGTCCGCGAGGGGCCGGGGGCGTCGTCGTGGAGACGTCAGGACTTGCGCTTGACGATCTCCTCCTGCAGCTGCGGCGCGACCTTGAACAGGTCGCCCACGACGCCGTAGTCGGCGATCTCGAAGATCGGAGCCTCGGCGTCCTTGTTGACGGCGATGATCGTCTTCGACGTCTGCATGCCGGCGCGGTGCTGGATCGCGCCGGAGATGCCGAGAGCGATGTAGAGCTGCGGCGACACGGTCTTGCCGGTCTGCCCGACCTGGAACTGGTGCGGGTAGTAGCCGGAGTCGACCGCGGCGCGCGAGGCGCCGACGGCGGCGCCGAGCGAGTCGGCCAGCTTCTCGACGAGCTCGAAGTTCTCCGCCGAGCCGACGCCACGGCCGCCGGAGACGACGACGCTGGCCTCGGTGAGCTCCGGACGGTCGCCGCCGACGAGCGGCTCGCGCGCGGTGACGGTGGCGGAGCGGCCCGACGAGGACGGGACCTCGACCGACTCCTCGGCACCCGCGCCGTCGGCCTGCTCGATCTCGATCGAGCCCGGGCGCAGCGTGATGACCGGGTGGTCGGTGTTCGCCTTGGCCTCGGCGATGTAGGCACCACCGAAGACGGAGTGGGTCACGCCGTCGGGCGAGACGCCGACCGCGTCGCCGAGCAGCGCGGAGTCGGTGCGGACGGCGAGCCGGCCGGCGATCTCCTTGCCGTCGGCCGACACCGAGATCAGCACCGCCGCCGGGTTCGCGGACTCGACCAGGGAGGCGAGCACCGCGACCTGCGGGGTGAGGAAGTCGGTGGAGTCGGTCTCGGCGACGTAGATCTTCGCCGCGCCGTGGGCCTTCAGGCCGTCGGCCAGCTTGCCCGCGGTGCCAGCGGCGCCGACGACGACCGCCGACGGCTCGCCGATGCCGCGCGCGGCCGTCAGCAGCTCGTAGGTGCTCTTCTTGATCTCACCCTCGACGTGGTCGACGAGGACCAGGACCTCGGCCATGGGTTTCTCCTGTTCCTTCGCGGGGTCAGACGAGCTTCTGGGAGACCAGGTACGCGGCGATCTTCGAGCCGCCGTCGCCCTCGTCCTCGACCTTCTCGCCCGCGCTCTTCGGCGGCTTGGGCTGCGAGCTCGTGACCGTGGACAGCGCGTTGGCCAGCCCGACCTGCGAGGCGTCGATCCCGGCGTCGGCCAGCGACAGCGTCGAGACGGGCTTCTTCTTGGCCGCCATGATCCCCTTGAACGAGGGGTAGCGCGGCTCGTTGATCTTCTCGTTGACCGACACCAGCGCGGGCAGCTCGGCGGTCAGCTTGGTGACGCCGTCGTCGGTCTCGCGGGTGACGTCGACGCTGCCGCCCTCGACCGTGACCTCGCGGGCGTGGGTGAGCGCAGGCACGCCCAGCAGGTCGGCGACCATGGCCGGGACGGCACCGGAGCGGCCGTCGGAGGCCTCGTTGCCGGCGAGGACGATGTCGTAGCCGCCCTCGACGGACTCGATCAGCTTGGCCAGGGCCTTCGAGGTCTGGACCGCGCAGGAGCCGTGGAGCGCCTCGTCGGAGAGGTGGACGGCCTTGTCGGCGCCCATCGACAGCGCCTTGCGGATGGCGTCGGTTGCCCGGTCGGGGCCCATGGCCACGACGGTCACCTCGGACCCGTCGTTGGCCTCCTTCAGCTGGAGGGCGGCCTCGACGGCGCGCTCGTTGATCTCGTCGAGCACGGCGTCGGTGGCCTCACGGTCCAGGGTGCCGTCCGAGCCGTCGAGCTTGCGTTCGGAGTAGGTGTCGGGCACCTGCTTGATCAGCACGACGATGTTCATCGGACCTCTTCGACCTCCTGCCGGTGCGAGAGCCGTGCCCGTGTGGTGCACGACCCGTACGTCGGACTCCGCCGCCCGGACCCACTCGCGGGGCGCGGCACGCGCAGCCGCGGTTCGAGGTCACGGACGGCGTCCCGTGCCGGTTGCCCAGGGGGCTCGGCACGGGGTGTGAACTCTCCGTCGCCATTGTTACCGGCGGGTTCTGGCCGGGCAAACGGTCCAGGGGTGAGAGTCCTCACCAATCAGTAAGACATTTGAGCTTTCACAGCGGTTAGACGGCTGTCACGATCCGGCTGCGCCCCGGGCGTGGCGCACCCGTCGGCGGTACAACGGAGACCTCGCCGGTGCCGTTCCGGCGGACCGACGCAGGCGGGGGTGCCACGTGCTGGTGACCGGCTTCGACGACCGCACGGGCTGCGGCTACGTGCTCAGGACGGGTTCACACATCGCCGGCGACGGGTCGGGCGGCACGCCCGTGGAGAACGACGGCGTCACCGTCCTCGCCACACCGGAGCTCGCCGTCGCGCTGCGCGACGCGCTCGCCCACAACCCCGTCGCGATGCTGGGCTGGTCCGGCCCCGAGGTGCCGCTCACGCTCGCCGACGACGTGCTGCTCGGCTGGCTCACCCACACCGTCGGCGGGGTCGTCACGGTCGACGGCGCGCCTGGAGGATCCTCCTAACCGCACCCGGCAGGACCCCTGCGCTTCGTCGTTTCGACGGGTGGTCGCTGCCGTGGCCCGGCCGTCATGGTGGGTCGCGTCACAGCCGACCGACGACCCCCTGCGAGGTGCCCGGTGCGCGCCCGTCCCCCCACAACCACGTCGAAACGGCGTCATCCCGTCGACGAGGTGCTGCCCCCGGCGAAGCTCGCCGTGTACGGCTTCCAGCACGTGCTCGCCTTCTACGCCGGCGCCGTCATCGTGCCGATCCTGCTGGCCGGGGCCATCGGGCTGAGCGAGCGCGAGCTCATCCACCTCATCAACGCCGACCTGTTCACGTGCGGCATCGCCTCGATCATCCAGTCCGTCGGGTTCTGGAAGGTCGGCGTACGGCTGCCGCTGCTGCAGGGCGTCACGTTCACCGCGGTGTCGCCGATGATCGCGATCGGTCTCGCCGCGGGCGGCGGTACCGACGGCCTGCTCGTCATCTATGGATCGGTGATCGTCGCCGGCCTGTTCACGTTCCTGATCGCGCCGGTGTTCGGCAAGCTGATCCGGTTCTTCCCGCCGGTCGTCACCGGGTCGGTCATCACGATCATCGGCCTCGCGCTGCTGCCGGTGGCCGCGGCCGACGCCGTCGGCGGTGCAGCCGACCCGCACCCCGAGGACTGGCGCAACCTCGCCTTCGCCCTCGGCACGCTGGCGCTGATCGTCGTCATCCAGCGGGTGTTCCGCGGGTTCATGGCCACGGTCGCCGTCCTGATCGGACTGGTCGCGGGCACGCTGGTCGCCTGGGCCACCGGGTTCGCCACCTTCTCCGCGGTCGCCGAGTCGTCCTGGTTCGGGGTCACCACGCCGTTCTTCTTCGGCATTCCCAAGTTCGGGGTGGCCGCGATCGTCTCGATGATCGTGGTCATGCTGATCACCGCCGTCGAGACCACCGGTGACGTGTTCGCCACCGGCGAGATCGTCGACAAGCGTGTCGGCCGCAACGACGTCACCCGCGCCCTGCGCGCCGACGGCCTGGCCACCACCCTCGGCGGTGTCCTCAACTCGTTCCCGTACACCTGCTTCGCCGAGAACGTCGGCCTCGTCCGGCTGACCCGGGTCAAGAGCCGCTACGTCGTCGCCGCGGCCGGCGTGATCATGATCCTGATCGGGTTGGTGCCCAAGGCCGGCGCGGTCGTCGCGGGCATCCCGCACCCGGTGCTGGGCGGTGCCGCGCTGGCGATGTTCGCCACCGTCGCCGTCGTCGGTTTCCAGACGCTCTCGCGCGTCGACTTCCACGACCACCGCAACGTCGTCATCGTCGCCTCCAGTGTCGGCCTGGCCATGTTCGTGACGGCCCAGCCCGACGTCGCGAAGGCCCTGCCCGGGTGGGCGCAGATCATCTTCGGCTCGGGCATCACGCTCGGCAGCATCACCGCGATCGTGCTCAACATCGTGTTCCACCACATCGGACGCGGCCGCGGGCCCGCCGTGGCGGGCACGCCCAGCGAGGGCTCGGTCCGGCTCGAGGAGGTCAACCGGATGAGCCGCGACGAGTTCGTCGCGACGTTCGGGCGGCTGTTCCAGGGCGAGACCGCCGTCGTCGGGCACGCCTACGACCGCAGGCCCTTCGCCGACACCGACGCCCTGCGCACGGCGTTCCAGGAGGCGCTGTTCGCCGCACCCCGCGAGGAGCAGCGCGCGCTCATGGCCGAGTACCCCGACCTGGGCGGCCTCGACATCGACGAGGACTCCGAGCGCGACCAGTCGAGCGCGGGGCTGACCCGGCTCGCCGACGAGGACCAGCAGGAGTTCCAGTCTCTGGCCGCGACCTACCGCGAACGGTTCGGCATCCCGCTGATCGTGTGCGTCCGCGACGCGCACAACCGCGACCACATCCTCCGCGACGGTGCCCTGCGGCTGACCAACTCGCCGGCCCAGGAGCACGCGGCGGCACTCATCGAGATCGCGAAGGTGGCCAACCACCGGTTCGCCGACCTCGTCGCCGACGCCAACCCCATCCACAGTGCGCGGACCTCGTGGACGCACTCGCGATGACTCTCCAGCTGTTCAACGAACTGCCCTCCGCGGAGGCCGAGCGCGTGCTGCTGGCGTGCTGCTCGGCCCCGCGCTGGGCCCGCGTCGTCGCGGCCCGGCGGCCCTTCCCGTCGGTCGACGCGCTGCAGGCCGCCGCCTCGGACGCGTTGCGCGACAGCGATCTCGACGACGCGCTCGACGGCCATCCCCGCATCGGGGACCGCGTCTCCTCCGGCGTCTCCGCCCGGGAGCAGGCCGCGGTCACCACCGCCGGCGACGAGGTGCGTGACGCCCTCGCACTCGGCAACCGCGCCTACGAGGCCAGGTTCGGGCACGTGTACCTGGTGTGCGCCAGCGGGCGCAGCGCCGAGGACCTGCTCGCGACCTTGCAGGCGCGGCTGGCCAACGACCCCGCCACCGAGCGCAAGGTCGCCCTCGGGGAGCTGGCCGACATCAACAGGCTCCGTCTGCAGCACCTGGTGGCGTCGTGAGCCTGTCGACGCACGTCCTCGACGCGGCCACGGGTGCTCCGGCGGCCGGCCTCACGGTCGTCCTCGAAGGCATGGAGGCGGTGACGGACGCCGACGGCCGCGCCCGCTTCGACTCCGATCTGGCGCCCGGTACCCGGCGGCTCGTGTTCGCCACCGGCGCCTGGTTCGGCGACCGCCCCCACTTCCATCCCGAGGTCGTCGTGACCTTCACCGTCACCGACCCGGCGGCGCACCTGCACGTGCCGCTCCTGTTGTCCCCCTTCGCCTACTCGACCTACCGCGGGAGCTGAGACCATGACGATCACGTTGGGCGCCAACCAGTACGGCAAGGCCGAGAACCGCGTCGTGCGCATCTACCGCGACACCGCCCGCCACGAGATCCGCGACGTCACCGTGTCGACGTCGCTGCGCGGCGACTTCACCGCCGCCCACCTCGAGGGCGACCAGGCGCGGGTGCTGCCGACCGACACCCAGAAGAACACCTGCTACGCCTACGCCAAGGAGAAGGGCCTGCGCGAGATCGAGCGCTACGGCCTCGACCTGGCCCGGCACTTCGTCGGCGACGTCGTCCCCGTCACCGGGGCGCGGGTGGCCGTCGACGAGCTGGCCTGGGACCGCGTGGAGGTCGGCGGGCAGGGCCACGACCACACCTGGGTACGACGCGGCCCCGAGGTGCGCACGACCGTCGTCACCGTCGACGAGACCGGGGAGCAGGTCGTGTCGGGCCTCCGCGATCTCGTCCTGTTGAAGTCCACGGGCTCGGAGTTCGCGGGCTTCCTCACCGACGAGTACACGACCCTGGCCGAGACCCACGACCGGATCATGTCGACGTCGCTCGTCGCGACCTGGCGGTACGCGCGCACTTCTTTCGAAGACGGCGACCTCGACTGGGACAAGGTCTGGAGCGACGTGCGCCGCATCCTGCTGGAGCAGTTCGCGCTCGTGCACTCGAAGGCGCTGCAGCAGACCTTGTGGGAGATGGGCCGCGCCGCGCTCGAGGCACACCCCGAGATCGCCGAGATCTCGCTGTCGGCGCCCAACAAGCACCACTTCGTCGTCGACCTCTCGCCGTTCGGGCTGGAGAACCCCGGCGAGGTCTTCCACGCCGCGGACCGCCCGTACGGCCTGATCGAGGCCACGGTCACCCGCTCCTGAGCCCGCTCCTGCTCGCCGAGACCGAGGGGGTTCTGTTTCCGGCTCCACGGACGACGCTGGCGTCGGTCTCGGCGCACGACCTACTGTCGGAGAGTGCCTCCCGAGGACGGGCTCGTCGCCGTGGTCAAGCGCGGGTGTCCGACGTGCCACCTCGTCTCCCCCGTGCTCGCGGCGCTCCCGGGGCTGACGGTGTGGTCCCAGGACGACCCGTCGTTCCCGGCGGGCCTCGACGTCCGCGACGACCGCGATCTCGACGTCAGCGTCGGCCTCGACATCGAGACCGTCCCGACCCTGATCCGCTACGCAGGCGGTGAGGAGACCGGGCGGACCGTCGGCTGGTCGCGGGCGGCGTGGCGGGAGCTCACCGGCGTCGACGACCTCGGCGCCGACCTCCCCGAGCACCGTCCCGGCTGCGGATCCCGCACCCTCGACCCCGACGTGGTCGACGAGCTGCTGGTCCGCCGCTCCGGCCACACCCTGCGGTCCCGGCGGGTCGAGGTCGCCGCGCTGGAGGACGAGGCCGAGGCCATGTTCGACCGCGGCCTCACCGACGGGCTGCCCGTCGTCACCCCGACGCCCGTGCGGGTGCTGCGGATGCTCGCGGGCACCTCGCACGCCGCGGACGAGGTCGTCGCCGTCGTGCCGCCCAACCTGGTCGAGGTGACCGTCGAGAAGATCGCGGTCAACGCCGTCATGGCCGGGTGCAGGCCGGAGTACCTGCCCGTCGTGCTCGCCGCCGTCGCCGCGGCGTGCAGCGAGACGTTCAACGCCCACGGCGTCCTCGCGACGATGTGGAACGCGGGCCCCGCGATCCTGGTCAACGGGCCGATCGCCGCCGAGATCGGCATGAACTCCAAGGGCAACGTCCTCGGCCAGGGCAACCGCGCCAACTCCACGATCGGTCGCGCCCTGCAGCTGGTGATCCGCAACGTCGGCGGTGGGGTTCCGGGCGGGGTCGACCGGGCGACGTTCGGCAACCCCGGCAAGCTCGGGCTCTGCTTCGCCGAGGACGAGGCGGGATCGCCGTGGGAGCCGCTGTCGGTGAGCCGCGGGTTCGCCCCCGGCGCGTCGACGGTGACGCTCTTCGCCGCCGAGGGGCCCGTCGGCATCCTGGAACAGCTCTCGCGGACGCCGGAGTCGATCACGCGGTCGCTCGCGTCGACACTGCGAGTGGTGGGCCAGCCCAAGACCGCACTGTTCTTCGACGCCACCCTGCTCGTCGGGCCCGAGCACGCCCGCATCTACGCCGAGGCCGGCTGGGACCGGGCGCGCGTGACGGCCGCGCTCGACGAGGCCCTGCTGCTCGACCGCGCCGACATCGAGCGCGGCGCCCACGGCATCGAGGACGGCATGCCGCCCGGACCCGAGCCGCGGCTCCCGAAGTTCCGGCCCGGCGGCCTCGTGCTCGCCCACGCCGGTGCGAACGCCGGCCAGATCTCGACGATCCTCGGCGGCTGGGTCGGCGGCCCCGCCGGCAGCTCTCCGACGACCCTGGAGGTGGACCCGTGGCGCTGAGCTCGGTGGTGTTCCTCGACCCGACCGACGAGACCCGGCCCGCGGCCCGCGCCGCGATCGAGCGGCCCCGCTCACTCGACGGCCTGCGCATCGGGCTGCTCGACATCAACAAGTCCCGCGGCGACGTCTTCCTCGACCGCCTGGAGGAGCTGCTCACCGGCCGGGGGCTGGCCGTGACCCGCTACGCCAAGCCCACCTTCACCCGGCCCATGCCGCCCGACCTGCGCCGCGAGATCACCGCGCAGTGCGACGTCGTGATCGAGGCACTCGCCGATTGAGGCTCGTGCACGTCGTGCAGTGTGCACGACTTCGTGACGCTCGAGTCCGCGGGCGTGGTGGCGGCCTTCGTGGCCTCCGTGGAGTTCGTCGTGGCCGCCCGGGCGCAGGGTGCCGCCCTGGGATACGCCGCGGTCCCGTCGGTGTTCGTCCCGCATCCGATCCAGGACCGCACCGACGCAGAGCTGCACACACTCGCCGACGGCGCGCTCCCGGACATCCTGGCGGCGGTCACCGCTCGCTGAGCCCATCACCCGGACGGCTCACGTGTGCCCCGATCGGACCAAAAACGTTCGGAAACGACCGGTAAAACGGGTGACACATCGCAGCGCACCCGTAACGTTCCGCATACGTCGCACCGAACCCCTTACCAGCCATACGACGCGACGACGCGCCGGCGGGCGGGAAGGGGACCAGTCGTGGGCGACCGATCGGCGACCGATGGCCGAGCCCGACGGATCATGCCTGCCGCGGTCGCGGTGTCCGCTCTGGCGGGCCTGGTGGTCGGGCAGTCGTTCGGCAACGCCCGGGCGCAGCGGGGCACCGCGCGGCTCGGCGCGATGCTCGACGACGCGGGCCGGATCGACCTGGCGACGGGACGGATCACCGACGCGGCGGGGCATCCGCGCGGGATCGTCGACCTCGACGGGACCGTCCGGGACCGCACCGGCCGCAGGTTGGGCGTCTACGACGACGCCTCGGCGACCTTCCGCGACGCGGAGGACCGGGTGGTCGGCAGGGTCGACGCCCGGACAGGCGGTATCCGCCGCTGAGCCGTACCCCGCCGAGCCGAGCGCGTCGCGGTCTCCTCGAGCACTCGAGCGCGTCGGCGGCCTCGCGGTCGCGGCCGGCACCGTGGAGCGCCTCGATCCGTCGCCCTGCCACGGCACGCTGAGCGGGGAGACGACCGGAGAGGCCGGATCCGGGAGAGCCGGGTTGCGCGCGGCGCTCGACGCCGATCTCGGCCGCGACGGCGAAGTCCTGCGCGAATGGGACCGCCCGGCCCCCCGGCGGGTCAGCGCGCACGTAGCGCCAGATAGACGTCGACGCGGTCGGTGAGCGTCGAGAGGTCACGCGCGGTGAGCTCCTCGACCCGTCCGATCCGGTACCGCACGGTGTTGACGTGCAGGTGCAGCCGTTCGGCAGTCCGGCTCCACGACCCGGAGCAGTCGAGGAACGCCTCCAGCGTCTCGACGAGCCCGGCGCCGGTCCGGTCGTCGTAGGCGAGGACGGGATCGAGGACGCTGGCGGCGAACGCCTGCCGCACCTCGTCGGGGACGGCCGCGAGCAACGCGATGTGGGAGGTCACGTCGGCCGCGGCGACGACGTGCAGCGCGCCGGGGCGGCCGTGCGCGAGGTCGCGGGCGTGGTGGGCCTCGCGCAGCGCACCGGCCAGCGCCCCGGGTTCGGCGGGCCTGCTCGTCCCGACGACGAACGTCGCCGGCAGCCCCGGTTCGAGCCGGCGCAGCGCGGTGTCGTCGACGGGGCCCGGGACGACGGCGACGGCGATCCCGTCGAGCACGCCGACGACGCCGGGGGCGTCCGCGTCGAGCAGGATCGCCCGTGCCGTCTCGGCCAGGTCGGGCCGTCCGGGGAACCCGGCGGCGACGACCGTCAGCGGCCCGGCCGCACGCAGCCCGGCCTGGCGCAGCCGCACCGCCGTCTCGGGGTGGTCGCCTGCGCCGCCGGCGAGCAGGGCCACGGCGTCGTCGGCGATCCCGGACGCGATCCGCTGGCCCTCCCCGCGGCGGGCCCGGTCGAGCGCGGCGATCGCGACCAGCTCCCCGACGGCGTCGGCGACCTCCGACTCCCAGGCGTCGAACCGGCCTTCGGCGGCGACGAACCACGACGTCACCCGGGGTCCCGAGCCGACGGGGAGCACCGAGCAGCCCTCCGCGACGGCGGGCAGCCGGGCGGCGGTGAGGAACGTCGCGACCAGGGCGTCGGGGGCGGGCACCGGTGGTCCGGCGACGAGCCGGCCACTCGCCGACAGCACCCGGCACCCGACGCCCGTCGCATTCGAGACCTGGGCGACGAGCTCGTCGAGGCCCGCTCCCCCGGCGACGGCACTCAGCAGCTCGCGCTGGCGGCCGAGGGTGTGCGCGAGCCGGTCGCCGCGGGCGGCGGTGACGGCGCCGACGACGACCTCGGTCAGCGTCCCGAACGACGTCTCCTCCGGCACCGCCAGCAACGGGACGTCGTGGCGGCGGCAGGCGTCGACGAGGTCGTCGGGCACGGTGTGGAACACCGCCTCGCCCGCCGCGAGGGCCGCGATCCCGGCCTTGGCGAGCGTCGCGACGAACCGCTCGCTGTCGGCAGGCTCGTTGCGCCACACCAGCCCGCTGATGACGAGCTCGCCCCCGGACAGGTAGCGGCCGGGGTCGATGAGGTCGGTCGTGTAGACCCACCGGACGCCGCGGTCGAGCGCGGCCTCGGACCCGTGCAGCAGCCGCAGGTGCAGGCCGGGGTGCGCGAGCAGGTCACGCAGCAGCATTGGAGGAACGTACAAGACCGGGGGGTGACGCGGGCCACCGATTCGTGGCGACGGCGACTTATCCGCAGGTCGGAGCCGGGCTGTACTCGACGGCATGGACTTCCTGGCACCGAGCACGTGGGCAGAGGCCCTCGCGGCGAAGGCGGAGCGGCCCGACGCGCTGCCGGTCGCCGGTGGCACCGACGTCATGGTGGAGATGAACTTCGACCACCGCCGGCCGGGCGCGCTGCTGGACCTGACGCGCGTCACCCCGCTCGGCGAGTGGGCGTTCGACGACGGCCGGGTCCGGCTCGGCGCCGGCGTCACCTACGCGCGGATCATCGCCGAGCTGGGTTCGACGCTGCCGGGGCTGGCGATGGCCGCCCGGACCGTCGGGTCGCCGCAGATCCGCAACCGCGGCACCGTCGGCGGCAACCTCGGCGCGGCCTCCCCCGCCGGTGACTCGCACCCGGCGCTGCTGGCCGCCGACGCCGTCGTCGAGATCGAGTCGGCCGCGCGCGGGGTCCGGCACGTTCCGGTCGCGGACTTCTACACCGGCGTGAAGCGCAACGCTCTCGAGCAGGACGAGCTGATCGCCGCCGTGCTGATCGCGCCGCCCGCGGGACCGCAGCAGTTCTGCAAGATCGGCACCCGCAACGCGATGGTGATCGCGGTGTCCGCCTTCGGGTTCGCGCTGCACCCCGACCGACGAACGGTGGGGACGGGTATCGGTTCGGCCGCTCCCACACCGCGCCGGGCCACCGACGCCGCCGCGTTCCTCGCCGGTGAGCTGGAGGCCGCCGGGCTGTGGGAGTCGCGCGCCGCGCTGCCCGAGGGGCTGGCCGCGGAGTTCGGCCGCAAGGTCCGCGACGCCGCCGCCCCGATCGACGACGTGCGCGGCACCGCCGCGTACCGCCTGCACACGCTCTCGGTGATGGCGCGCCGCGCCGCCACCTGGGCCTGGGACGAGCACCGGAGGGCCGCCTGATGCGGATCGAACTGACGGTCAACGGCGAACACCACGAGGCCGACGACGTCTGGGAGGGCGAGAGCCTGCTCTACGCGCTGCGCGAGCGGCTCGGCCTCCCCGGCTCGAAGAACGCCTGTGAGCAGGGCGAGTGCGGGTCGTGCACCGTCTACATGGACGGGGTACCGGTGTGCTCGTGCCTCGTCGCGGCAGGCCAGGCGCAGGGGCGCGACGTCACGACGGTCGAGGGGCTCGCCGGCGACGACGGCCTCGACCCCGTGCAGCAGGCGTTCGTCGACTGCGGCGCCGTGCAGTGCGGGTTCTGCACGCCCGGCTTCCTCGTGTCGACCCACGACCTGTTGGCGCGCAACCCCTCCCCGTCGGATCCCGAGATCCGGGAGGCGCTGGCGGGGAACCTCTGCCGGTGCACCGGCTACGAGAAGATCCTCGACGCGGTCCGAGCGGCGGCGTCGGCCGGAGCGCAGGCATGATCATCGAAGGTGCGCATGTCGTCACGGTGACGGGCTCCGAGTTCCGCGACGGTCACGTGGTCGTCGAGGGGAACCGGATCACGGCTGTCGGTCCCGGCCCGGCGCCTCTGGACGGCCCTCGCGTGGATGCCCGTGGATGCCTGCTCACCCCCGGCTTCGTCAACACCCACAACCACCTCTACCAGTGGGTCACCCGCGGCCTGGCCGTCGACGCGACGCTGTTCGAGTGGCTCACCACGCTCTACCCGGTGTGGGCGGGCATCGACGAGCACGCCGTCCACACCGGCGCCACCGGCGCCCTGGCCCAACTGGCGCTGACCGGCTGCACCACCGCGGCCGACCACCACTACGTCTTCCCGCGCGAGGGCGGTGACGTGCTCGGCGCCGAGATCCGCGCCGCCGCCGACGTCGGCCTGCGCTTCCACGCCACCCGCGGCTCGATGGACCTGGGCCGCAAGGACGGCGGGCTGCCGCCCGACCACGTCGTGGAGGACCGGGACGCGATCCTCGCCGCGTCGGAGGAAGCCGTCCGCCGCTGGCACGATCCGGGTTTCGACTCGATGCTGCGGATCGCGCTCGCGCCGTGCTCGCCGTTCTCCGTGACCGGTTCACTCATGCGCGAGTCGGCCTCGTTGGCGCGCGAGCTGGGCGTGCTCCTGCACACCCACCTCGCCGAGACCGTCGACGAGGAGGACTTCTGCCGCGAGCGGTTCGGCTGCTCGCCGCTGGAGTACGTCGAGAGCCTCGGCTGGACCGGCGAGGACGTCTGGTTCGCCCACGGCATCCACTTCGACGACGCCGAGGTCAAGAAGGTCGGCGCCACCGGGACAGGGGTGGCGCACTGCCCGTCGTCCAACGCGCGGCTCGGTGCCGGCATCTGCCGCACCCGCGACCTGCGCGACGCCGGCGCCCGCGTCGGCCTGGGGGTCGACGGCGCCGCGTCCAACGAGGCCGGCAGCCTGCTGGAGGAGGCCCGCCACGCGCTGCTGTTCGCCCGCGCGGTCGGCGGTCCGACGGCGCTGACCGTCCGCGACTCGCTGGAACTGGCGACGATCGGCGGCGCGTCGGTGCTCGGCCGCGCCGGCGAGATCGGCTCCATCGAGCCCGGCAAGCTCGCCGACCTCGCGCTCTGGCGCATCGACGGTCTCGGCCACGCCGACGTCGCCGATCCCGTTGCGGCCCTTGTCCTCGGCGCCCCGCCGCCGCTGGAGCTGCTGCTCGTCGACGGACGTCCGGTCGTGGAGCGCGACCGCGTCGTCACCGTCGACACCACCGCTGTTGCGCGCGAGTGCGCTGCCGTACACGAGACCTTGCTGGAGAAGGCGTCATGACCTCGATGGAGACCCGCACCGCGGGGAAGATCGGCGACTCCCCGCTGCGTCCCGACGGCACGCTCAAGGTCACCGGCGAGTTCGCCTACTCGTCCGACCTGTGGCACGACGACATGTGCTGGGGCGTCACGCTGCGCAGCCCGCACCCGCACGCCCGTATCCGCGGCATCGACGTCTCCGCGGCGCTCGCCGTCCCCGGCGTCCACGCGGTGCTCACGCACGAGGACGTCCCCGGCCTGAACAGGGTCGGGCTCGAGCACCTCGACCAGCCCGCCCTCGCCGAGGACGTCGTCCGCTACCAGGGCGAACCCGTCGCGCTCGTCGCCGCCGACCACCCCGAGACCGCCCGCCGCGCCGCCAAGCGGATCGTCGTCGACTACGAGGAGCTGCCCGCGCTGACCGACCCGCGCCGGGCCCTGCACGACGACGTCCCGCAGGTCCAGCCCGGCGGGAACCTGGTGCGCGAGCTGAAGATCCGCCGCGGCGACCCCGCCCCCACCGCGCCGGTCGTCGTCGCCCTCGACTTCGAGGTCGGCATGCAGGACCAGGCCTTCCTCGGCCCGGAGTCCGGCCTCGCCGTGCCCGACGGCGAGGGTGGTCTCGACCTCTACGTCGCGACCCAGTGGCTCCACGTCGACCAGCAGCAGGTCTGCCGCGTGCTCGACCTGCCGCCCGAGCGGGCCCGGCTGCACCTCGCCGGCGTCGGCGGCGCGTTCGGCGGCCGCGAGGACCTCTCGATCCACGTCCACGCCTGCCTGCTCGCCATGCACACCGGCAAGCCGGTGAAGATGAGCTACGCGCGCGACGAGTCGTTCTTCGGGCACGTCCACCGCCACCCCGCGTGGCTGCGGTACGAGTTCGGCGCCTCGCAGGAGGGCGAGCTCGTCTACGCCAAGGCCGACATCCTGTTCGACGGCGGCGCCTATGCCTCGTCGACCACCGCGGTCGTCGGCAACGGCGGCACCCTGGGCCTCGGCCCGTACAACATCCCATCCGTGACCGTCGACGCCCGCGGCGTCTACACCAACAACCCGCCCTGCGGGGCAATGCGCGGCTTCGGCTGCGTGCAGGCCGCGTTCGCCCACGAGGCGCTGATGGACGAGCTGGCCGACCGCGTCGGCGTCGACCGCGTCGAGATCCGGGCCCGCAACGGCATGCGCGAGGGCGACCTCAACATCACGGGCCAGGTCATCGACTCCGCGGCACCCGTCGCCGAGCTGATCCGCACGGTGCGCGACCTGCCGCTGCCTCCCGAGGCCCAGGGCGAACGCGACATCCGCGACCTGCCCGGCGGCGCCGCCAACAGCACTCACGGCGAGGGCGTCGTCCGCGGCATCGGCTACGCCGTCACCTACAAGAACGTCGGCTTCTCCGAGGGTTTCGACGACTACTCGACGGCCCGCGTCCGGCTGGAGATGACCGGCGGCGAGCCCGTCGCGACCGTCCACACCGCCGCCGCCGAGGTGGGGCAGGGCCTGATCACCGTCGAGCAGCAGATCTGCCGCACCGAGCTGGGCATCGAGCGCGTCGTGGTGCACCCCAAGAACACCATGGTCGGCTCCGGCGGCTCGACCTCGGCCTCACGCCAGACCTACGTGACCGGCGGTGCCGTGAAGGCGGCGTGCGAGGCGGTCCGGGCGTCGGTGCTGGCCCGTGCCGCGTCCGCACTGGGTGCGACGGGGCCGCGGCTGGACGGCGACAAGATCGTCTCCGCGTCGGGCGAGGTGCTCGCCTCCCTGGCCGACGTCCTCGGCGACGAGGCCGTCGAGGAGACCGTCGAGTGGCACCACCGGCCGACGTTCCCGATCGACCCCGAGACCGGCCAGGGCATCGCGCACGTCCAGTACGCGTTCTCGGCCCATCGCGCGGTCGTCGACGTCGACGTCGAGCTGGGGCTGGTCAAGGTCGTCGCGCTCGACACGGCGCAGGACGTCGGCAAGGCGATCAACCCCGACGCCGTCGTCGGCCAGATCCAGGGCGGCAGCGCCCAGGGCATGGGCCTGGCGCTGATGGAGGAGATCGTCGTGACCGACGGGAAGGTCCGGAACCCGTCGTTCACCGACTACCTGATCCCGACGATCCTCGACATGCCGCCGATGCAGGTGAAGGTCCTGGAGTACGCCGACCCGCACGCGCCCTACGGCGTCCGCGGCGTCGGCGAGCCCCCGACCATCTCGTCCGGCCCGGCGGTGGCCGCGGCGATCCGCGCGGCAACGGGCAAGGCCCTGCGCCGCGTCCCCGTCCGCCCGGAGCACATCACCCTGTGAGTGGCGTTACTGGCTATGGCCACGAACGCCACTCACGAGCCCGACGAAGGAGGGCCGCAGTGCCCCGCATGTTCCTGAACGGCACGGCGATGGCCGGCGGTGCCGATCACCACCTGGTCGGCGGAGCCCCGCTCGTCACCGCGACGACGACCGCGAGGCGCTACCGGTTCCACGCCGTCGGCGGGGCCTACCCGGCGCTCGAGGACGTCGGTCCCGACCAGGGCGCCGCCGTGCAGGGCGAGGTCTACGAGCTCTCCTACGAGCAGCTGCGCGAGGTGCTCCTGCCCGGCGAACCGACCGGTCTGGAGCTCGGCGTCATCGAGCTGGCCGACGGCAGCGGGTCGCTCGCGATGATCCTGCGGCGTCCGTGGGACGACGCGCCCGAGCTGACCGACATCTCCGGCCTCGCGAGCTGGCGCGCCTACCGGGAGCAGTCGTGATCGTTCTCCGGGCTCGTCGGACGCTCGTCGACGGGGCACTGCGTCCGGCTGCGGTCGTGGTCGACGGATCGCGGATCGCGGCCGTCCTCCCGTTCTCCGACTCCGTGGCCGCGCGGGAGATCACGCTCGCCGACGACGAGGTGCTGCTGCCGGGGCTCGTCGACACGCACGTGCACGTCAACGAGCCCGGCCGCACCGAGTGGGAGGGCTTTGCCTCGGCGACCCGGGCGGCCGCGGCGGGCGGGGTGACAACGATCGTCGACATGCCGCTGAACTCGTTGCCGCCCACGGTGTCCGTGGCTGCGCTGGACGCGAAGCGGGGTGCCGCGCTCGGCAAGTGTGCGGTGGATGTCGCCTTCTGGGGCGGGGCGGTACCCGGCAATCTCACCGACCTGCGGCCGCTTCACGACGCCGGCGTCGTCGGGGTCAAGGCCTTCCTCGTCGACTCCGGGGTGCCCGAGTTCCCGCCGCTGCCCGACCCGCGGCCCGCCCTGCACGCCCTCGCCGAGTTCGACGGCCTGCTCATCGCCCACGCGGAGGACGGCGCGCTCATCACACCCGCGACGGGCCGGCGCTACGCCGACTTCGTCGCCTCCCGGCCCCGCGCCTCGGAGGACTCGGCGATCGCCGGCCTGCTGGCCGCGGCGCGGGAGACCGGGGCGCGGGTGCACATCGTCCACCTGTCGTCGGCCGACGCCCTGCCCTTGATCGCGGCGGCCCGCGAGGACGGGGTACGTGTCACCGTCGAGACCTGCCCGCACTACCTCGCGCTCACCGCCGAGGAGGTGCCCGACGGCGACACCCGCTTCAAGTGCTGCCCGCCGGTCCGCGAGGCCGACAACCGTGACGCTCTGTGGCAGGGGCTCGTCGACGGCACGATCGACATGGTCGTCTCCGACCACTCCCCCTGCACCCCCGACCTGAAGCGCATCGACTCCGGCGACTTCGGCGACGCCTGGGGCGGTATCGCGTCCCTGCAGATCGGGCTGCCCGTCGTGTGGAGCGAGGCGCGGGCGCGCGGGATCTCGTTGGCGGACGTCGTGACCTGGATGTCCCGGCACCCCGCGGATCTCGTCGGTCTGACACACAAGGGCCGCATCGAACCCGGCGCCGACGCCGATCTCACGGTCTTCGCCCCCGACGCCACGGTCACCGTCGGGCCCCTGCACCACCGCAACCCGATCACCCCCTACGCGGGCCGGACGCTGCACGGCGCCGTCCGCGCGACCTGGCTGCGCGGCACCGTGATCACCGACGGTGACGCGCCGCGCGGCCGGCTCCTGAGCAGAGAGGACGCCCGTGTCTGACTTCCGGCTCCTGCCCGACCTGGCCCGGCGCGACGTCGGCGGCGCCGTCGTCTCCGCCAACGACGAGGCCTTCGCGACCCGCGAGAACCTCATCACCCCGGGCCCCGCCGTCTTCGACCCGTCGACGTTCGGGCACAAGGGCAAGGTCTACGACGGCTGGGAGACCCGCCGACGCCGCGAGCCCGGGTTCGACGAGGCGCTGATCCGGCTCGGGGCGCCCGGGGTGGTGCGGGGGATCGTCGTCGACACGGCGTGGTTCACGGGCAACTACCCGCCCGAGGCGGCCGTCGACGGGCTCGCCGGCGAGACCTGGGTGCCGCTCGTGCCGCGCTCGCCCATCAAGGGCGACACCGAGAACGTCTTCGACGTGGCCTGCAACGAGCGGATCACCCACGTCCGGCTGCGGATCTTCCCCGACGGTGGGGTCGCGCGGCTGCGAGTACACGGGCAGGCGGTCCCCGATCCCGCACTGATCGCGGCGCTGGGCACGGTCGACCTCGCCGCGATCGAGAACGGCGGCCGCGTGACGGCCTGCTCGAACCTCTTCTACAGCTCGCCGCAGAACCTGCTGCTGCCCGGACCGGCGCGCAGCATGGGCGAGGGCTGGGAGACGGCGCGGCGTCGCGACGACGGCAACGACTGGGTCGAGCTCGCTCTCGCCGGGCCGGCTGTCGTGCGGGTCGCGGAGCTCGATACGAGCTGGTTCCTGCACAACGCCCCGGGGTCGGCGGCGCTACAGGGCCGCCTCACCGATTCCGAGGAGTGGCGGTCGCTGCTGCCGCGCACGCCGCTCGAGCCCGACACCCGGCACCGCTTCGTCCTCCCCCCCGAGCTGCCGGTCGCGCAGGTCCGGATGGATGTCTTCCCCGACGGCGGCATGGCCCGCCTGCGCCTGCACGGCTCGTTCGCGTAGCCCTCACAGGGTTCGCGGGGTCACTGGAAGTACGCGCCCGGGGTGGTGCCGAAGGTCGTGCGGAAGGCGGCGACGAAGGCGCTCGGCGACTCGTAGCCCGCGACCTCCGATGCCGCCGCGACCGTCGCGCCCTCGGCGATGCGCTCCAGCCCTCGCAGCAGCATCCGCTGCCGGCGCCACCGGCCCGGCGTCATGCCCGTCTCTTCGGAGAACCGGCGTTCGAGGGTACGGGCGCCCAGGTCGAGCCGGTTCGCGATGGTGGCCAAGGTCGCCCCGTCGACGAGCATCGTCGCGACCTTCGTCATCAGCGGGGTCTCGGGCTCCGGGAGCGTGAACGCCGACGGGCCGTCTCCGTAGCGGCCGGCCTGCGTCGAGGTCGGGGCGTCGGCG
The DNA here is from genome assembly GCA_001725415.1 of Pseudonocardia sp. SCN 73-27. Lineage (GTDB taxonomy): Bacteria > Actinomycetota > Actinomycetes > Mycobacteriales > Pseudonocardiaceae > Pseudonocardia. The sequence continues at coordinate 15,465 of MEGH01000008.1, read as the reverse complement.
GGTTCGGCGCCGGGGACGTCGACGCCGCGGGTGTCGACCGGCAGCTCGCCGACGATCACCGCGGCAATCGCGGCCTCACCGGGGACGCGCTCGTCGAGCATCCCCAGCTCCGTGGCGCGGACGACGAGCTCGCGCAGCAGCGGGGTGACCATCAGCGCGCGGCACTCGCCGTAGCCGCCGACACCGGGGCGCAGGTAGAGGGTGCGCAGGGCACTGCGGCCGGTGAACCGGATCGAGTGCCGGGAACGGGCGGGGACCCAGACGGCCCAGGTCGGCGGTGCCAGCCAGGCCCCGGCCGGGGTGCGCACCGTCATCAGCCCGGACAGGACGTGGACGAGCTGGTGCCCGTCGTGGCGGTGCTCGGCGATTTCCTGGCCGTCGAGATGGTCGCTGACGGACGACCGGACGACGAGATGCGGCTCGTCCGCGACGGATCGACGTTTCTGCGACATCGGGGGCCACGGTAGCGGCATTGCGTCGCCGGGCTCGGAGCTGTTGGCGGAGTCGGTGCCGAGTGCGAATCCGGGGGAGGTTGGCGCGGGCAACTCTCGCGAGATGACGCACGCACGACATGTGATCGACAAATGTCGCGGGACCGTCGCCTCGTCGGACTCGGTCGCGTCCGACCACCTGTGTATATGGGGGCCACCGGTCGAATGGTGGAACCGTCAGGGCGGGGCGGCCGTCGACGGTATCTCGACATCATGAGGCCGAATGGCGCGATTGCGTCACCAACGAGGACGTCCCTACGGTCGGTTCATGGCCGCGAACCTCGCCTCCTTCGCCCTTCACGTCGACGACGTCGACCGCGCCCGCCGCTTCTACGAGGCGGTCTTCGGCTGGGACTTCGAGCCGTGGGGCCCGCCCGGCTTCTACCTCGTTCACACCGGCGCCGACGACGACCCCGGCATCCAGGGCCTCATGCACCTGCGCGAGCAGCCCCGCACCGGAACCGGGCTCAACGGGATCGAGCCGACGTTCGCGGTCGACGACGTCGCCACCGTCGCGAAGGCCATCGAGGCCAACGGCGGGACGATGACGTTCGGCCCGTCGACGATCCCGACCGTCGGCGAGCTGATCCGCTTCCTCGACACCGAGGGGAACGACATCGGCGCCATGGCCTACGAGAACCGCCCCATCACCCGTTGACCCCGCCCGGCGCAGGCCCAGACCCGCGCGCAACCTCACGGTCGTGCCGGCCGCGCCGAACAGCAGTGAGGTTGCGCGCGGGTTCAGGCTGCAGCGCCACACGTCAGGGCGGACGGCGCCCCACCCTCCGAGGTGCACGCGGGATACGGTCGCCAGGTGACCGGTCTGCCGCTCACCGGCGAGCGCACCGTGCCGGACGTCGCGTGCGAGAACTACTGGTTCCGCCGCCACGAGGCCGTCTACCTGGCGCTGGCGCCGCGGTGCCGGGGCGTCGTCGTCGACGCGGGGTGTGGTGAGGGCTACGGCGCCGATCTTCTCGCGACGTCGGCCGACCGCGTGCTGGCCCTGGACTACGACGAGCCCGCGGTGCGCCACGTCGCCGTCCGGTACCCGCGCGTCGCCCCCGCGCGCGCCAACCTCGTCGCCCTGCCCGTCGCATCGGGATCGGCGGACGTCGTGATCTCGTTGCAGGTGATCGAGCACCTGTGGGAGCAGGAGCGGTTCGTCGCCGAGTGCGCCCGGGTGCTGCGACCTGGCGGGACGTTCCTGGTGTCGACGCCCAACCGGCTCACCTTCTCCCCCGGGCGCGGCGCCCCGCTCAACCCGTTCCACAGCCGCGAGTTCGCCCCCGCGGAGCTCGACGACTTGCTGCGCGCCAACGGTTTCACGAACGTCGAGATGCTCGGGCTGCACCACGGACCGCAGCTCGCCGAGCTCGACGAACGGCACGGGGGCTCGATCGTCGACGCCCAGGTCGCGGCGGCGGTCGCGGCCTCCGAGATGCCCGATCGGCTGGCCGCCGACGTCGCGGCCGTGGAGAGCAGCGACTTCGTCCTCACCACGGACAACCTCGACACCTGCCTCGACCTGGTCGCGATCGCCGAATGATCGAACCGGTCGGCACCTTCTGCCTGGTCCTGCACTCGCACCTGCCGTGGCTCGCGCATCACGGCCGCTGGCCTGTGGGCGAGGAGTGGTTGTACCAGTCGTGGGCGCACGCCTATCTGCCCGTCGTCGACGTGCTGGAACGCCTGGCCGCGGAGGGCCGCCGCGACCTGCTGACGCTCGGCGTCACCCCGGTGCTCGCCGCGCAGCTCGACGACCCGCACTGCCTGCGCGGTGTGCACGACTGGCTCGGCGGCTGGCTCCTGCGCGCCCACGGCGCCGCGCCCCGGCTGCCCGAGCTCGCCGTCCGCGAGCACCGGGCCGCCACCACGGCGCTGGCGACGTTCGAGCGATGCTGGCGCCACGGCGCGTCCCCGATCCTGCGCACCCTCGCCGACGCGGGAGCCGTCGAGCTGCTCGGCGGGCCCGCGACGCATCCGTTCGGCCCGCTGCTCGACGACCGGGTCCGCGCCTTCGCCCTCGACGCCGGGCTCACCGACCACACCCGGCGCCTCGGCGTACGGCCCGCCGGGATCTGGGCTCCCGAGTGCGGCTACGCGCCGGGAATGGAAACCGGTTACGCGGCGGCGGGCGTCGAGCGATTCGTCGTCGACGGGCCGGCGCTGCACGGCGACACCGCGCTGCTGCGGCCCGTCGGCCGCTCGGGCGTGCTGGTCGCGGGCCGCGACCTCGACGTCACCTACCGCGTGTGGTCGCCCCGCGCCGGCTATCCGGGGCACGCCGACTACCGCGACTTCCACACGTTCGACCATCCGTCGGGGCTCAAGCCGTCGCGGGTGACGGGCAAGCACGTCGCGCCGCACGACAAGCAGCCCTACGACCCCGATCGCGCCGCGTCGGCGGTCCACCGGGACGCGGCCGACTTCGTCCGTGTCGTCCGGGAACGGCTCACCGACGTCCGGGCGAGGTCGGGAAGGCCGGGGCTCACCGTCGCCGCGTTCGACACCGAGTTGTTCGGGCACTGGTGGCACGAGGGTCCGGCCTGGCTGGAGGCGGTGCTGCGGGCGCTGCCGGAGGCAGGCGTGCGCGTCACGACCCTCGCCGGGGCGGTCGACGCCGGGCTCGTCGGGGCACCGGTCGAGCTGCCGGAGTCGTCGTGGGGTCTGGGCAAGGACTGGCACGTCTGGGACGGCGAGAGCGTGCGCGATCTGGTGTCGCTCAACGACACCGTCCAACGCGACCTCCTGGACGTGGCGGCCGGCCACACCACCCTCGCGCGCGACCCGATCCGCGACGCCCTCGCCCAGCAGGCGCTGCTGGCGTTGTCGAGCGACTGGGCGTTCATGGTCAGCCACGACTCCGCCGCCGACTACGCCCGCGGCCGCGCCCGGGGCCACGCCGACCGGGTCGCGCTGCTGGCGCGGCTGCTCGCGGCGGGCGACCGCGACGGCGCGGCAGCAGCCGCCGCCACCTGGGAACCGAACCCGTTCGGGCACGTCGACGCCCGCCGGATCGGGCTGAACCGAGGTCAGGCCCCGGTGATCGACCGCAACAGCGCGACGGTGTCGGCGTCGAGGTAGCTGGCGTAGGACACGTCCTCGCTCTCCCCGCCCTGCTGGTAGCCGCCGGTCACGCCGATGATTTCGGTGCCGTCGCGCAGCCACGGGCCGCCGCTGGTGCCGCCGGGGAGGTCGGCGTCGGCGAGGCGCAGCTGGGTCGGGCTGAACCGGGTGGCCACACCCGACGGCGCGACGGGCGCGTCGGCGTCCTCGGGGTAGCCGACGACCTGGACCGGGCCGCCGTCGCCGGGATCGACGGTCAGCGAGTAGGCGCCGGTCAGGTCCTGGATCGGGCCGGCGCCGTCGCGGGACACGGTGAGGAACGCGATGTCGAGGTCGGGATCGGCGTCGTCGATCCAGCGCTGGTCGACGGCCGCGTCGCCCACCTTCCACGTGCCGAAGGGCGCGACGCCGTCGTGGTAGCCGGGGACGAACACGAGGTCGGTGTCCGGAGCGCTGCCGTCGCCCTCGGCGACGCAGTGCGCCGCGGTGACGACGGTGTCGCCGGTGGGGGTGTCGACGACCGCGCCGCTGCAGAAGTGGTCGCCGGTCGGGCCGTGGGAACCGACGTCGGCGGAGTCGAACAGCGCCCCGACAGCGGGCCACGCGACCTGCGGCGGTGCGTCGGCAGGGGTCGACGCGGAAGCGGAGGGATCACCGGGCGCCGCCGCGTCCGACGACGGCGAACCGCTCGACGTCCCGGACCGTGCCGCGGCCGGGGACGGCGATCCGGCGTCGGCGGACGCGCGCGGCCACGCGACGACGGCCGCGACCACGGCGACCACCGCCACGACACCCGCGACGACCGTGAGCGGTCGCGCCACCCGTCCCTGCACCGCACCTCCCGTACGTCTCCGCACACGATCCCGTGAGCGCGACGGCCGCGCATCAGCGGGGCGGCGATTCACAGCCGCTGCACACGTGCCGCCGCACCCGCGCCGACGCCGGTCCCGCACGGCCTGCCACCATGTCGCGGATGCGTGTACTGGTGCTGAGCTGGGAGTACCCGCCGGTCGTCGTCGGCGGCCTGGGGCGGCACGTGCACGCGCTGGTGCGGGAGCTGGCCGCGGCCGGGCACGAGGTCGTCGTCGTCGCACGACGCGAGACGGGCACCGACGCCGCCACCCACCCCACCACCGACGGCCCCGATCCCGACGACCCGCACGTGCGGGTGCTGCACGTCGCCGAGGACCCCGCCCATCTGCGGTTCTCCGACGACATGGTCGCCTGGGTGCTCGCCATGGGACACGCCCTCCTACGGGCGGCGCTGACGCGGCTCGACGGCTGGCGACCCGACGTCGTGCACGCCCACGACTGGCTCGTCGCCCATCCCGCGATCGCGCTGGCCGACACCCTCGGCGTCCCGCTGGTCGCGACCATCCACGCCACCGAGGCGGGCCGTCATGCCGGCTGGCTGACCACGCCGCTGAGCAGGCAGGTGCACTCCATCGAGTGGTGGCTCGCGCGGCGGGCGGACGCCGTCGTCACCTGCTCCCGGGCGATGCGCGCCGAGGTGGCCACCCTGTACGACCTCGACCCCGACACGATCTCCGTGGTGCACAACGGGATCGCGCCCCGGCGGTGGAGCGTGCCGCCCGCCGCGACCGACGCCGCGCGCCGGCGCTGGGCACCCGGCGACGTCCCGCTGCTCGCCTACTTCGGGCGCCTCGAGTACGAGAAGGGCGTCCAGGACCTCATCGCGGCCCTGCCCCGGATCCGGCGCGCCCACCCGGGCACGCGGCTCGTCGTCGCCGGCACCGGAACACAGCGCGACATGCTCGTGGAGGAGGCGCGCCGGCATCGGGTGCGCCGATCGGTGCGCTTCGCGGGCCACCTCACCGACGACGACCTCGCCGCCCTGCTCACGGCGGCGTCGGCGGTCGTGCTGCCCAGCCGCTACGAGCCGTTCGGGATCGTCGCCCTGGAGGCCGCGGCCGCGGGCGCGCCGCTCGTGGCGTCGACGGCCGGTGGCCTCGGTGAGGTCGTCGTCGACGGCGTCAGCGGGGTGTCGTTCGAACCGGGCGACGTCACGGGCATCTCCGACGCCGTCGGCCGCGTCCTCGCCGATCCCGCTGCGGCGGACGAGCGGACCCACGTGGCGCGGGCCCGGCTCGTCCCCGACTTCGGCTGGCCGGTCATCGCGGTGCGGACCGCGGAGATCTACGCCGCCGCCCCAGCGGGTGGCGCGATCGAGATCGGTCGGCCGAAGATTCCGACGGGGAACGTCCTCGACGTGCTCAGGCCGCCGAGGTGAGTACCGCCAGCGCCGCGTCCGGGTACTCGGCGACCAGCCGCTCGATCGTGTCGGGCCGGTCCTCGGCGACAGCCTGGTTCACTGCGGCGGTGTACTCGTCGGCGAGCGCCTGCAGTCGCTCGTCAGTCCCGTTCAGCATGATGCGCTCCTCTCGATGATTCGTCCGTCATCGGTGACAACGCAACGATCTTGGCCGTCGTTAGCGTCGCCGTCGCAGGTCACACCGCGTTCTCGTCGCGACGACGGGGCTCAGGTCCCGTCGGCGACACGGCGGCGTACGGCCGCGTCGGTCTTGCGGGCGATGTCGGCGATCGCGGCACGGTGCGCGGCGCCGGCCTCGTAGTCGTCGACACGGCTGCGCACGACCCGCGCCGGCGCGCCCACGGCGATCGAGAACTCCGGGATGTCACCCCGCGCCACGGCGTGCGCCCCGAGGACGGTGCCGCGGCCGATCCTGGTGCCGCGCAACACCGTCGACTTCACCCCGAGCCAACAGTCCGGCCCGATCCGCACCGGCGCCTTGACGATGCCCTGGTCCTTGATCGGGACGGTCACGTCCTCCACGCGATGGTCGAAGTCGGTGACGTAGACCCAGTCGGCGACGATCGTCGCGGCCCCGATCTCCACGTCGAGGTAGCAGTTGACGGTGTTGTCCTTGCCGAGGACGACCTTGTCGCCGATGCGCAGCGAGCCCTCGTGGCAGCGGATCGAGTTGCCGTCGCCGATGTGCACCCAGCGCCCGATCTCGAGGCGCCCGTAGCCGGGCCGGGCGTGCAGCTCGACGCGCCGACCCAGGAACACCATGCCGCGCAGCACGACGTGCGGGTTGGCCGCCCGGAACCGCAGCAGCCGGGCGTACCGGATCAGGTACCAGGGCGTCCAGGCCCGGTGCCGGACGATCCAGCGCAGCGAGGCGAGCGTGAGGAAGCGGGCCTGCTCGTCGTCGCGGCGGCGGCGGGCCCAGCGGCGCCACACCGGCGCCCCCCACATGCTCGTCATGCGCCGAGCTTAGGGAGCCGCGGGTCCGGGTAGCCGACGACATGGTCGACAACAGATCCCGCACCGGCGACGCTCCCGGCGACGAAGGCCCGCACGGCTCGGTCGTCGACCCCGGCGCGCACTCCGACGGCGACGACTCGGTGACGACCGTCGTCAGCGGCGGGAACGGCGACGAGGGCACGTCGCAGGCCGCGGCGACCGAGCTCGACGCGGACGACGAGAGCGAACCGACCCGTTCGGAATAGCTCTGCGCGGTGATGGTCCCTGTGGCGATCATGGCCGCGCACGGCCCCTGACCTGCTCCTGAGCGCGCGACGGCTCAGGCGAACCCGTTCTCGATCGCGTACCGCACCAGCGCCGCCCTGCCTGCGAGGCCGAGCTTGCGCACGATCCGCTGCACGTGGTTCTCCACCGTCCGCGGCGACAGCACCAGCCGCACCGCGATCTGGCGGGCGGTGAGCCCGTCGACGACGAGCCGCACGATGTCGAGCTCACGCTCGGTGAGCGACACGGGATCGGCGGCGGCGGTGCCGTAAGAGTCGAGCACCAGGTCGGCGACCCCCGGCCCGAACACCGTCTCACCTGCGGCGACGCGGGCGATGGCGTCGGCGAGTTCGGTCCAGGCGGTGTCGCGGCGCACGAACCCGGACGCCCCGGCCCGCAACGCGGCGAGGACGGGCACGTGGTCGACGGACTCGCCGATCGCGAGGACGTGCAGAGCCGGAGCGGCGTCGAGCAGGACCTCGACGGGATGCAGGCTCTCGGCACCGTCCGGGTCGGGACCGGCGACGGCGAGGTCCAGGACCACGACGTCGGCGTCCTCCGGGAGCCCGCTCACGTTCTCGGCGCAGCCCCGCACGTCGAGGCCCGCGGCACGCAGCCCGGTGGCGATCTGATCGGCGACGGCGGCTGCGGCGACGACCACGACCCGCGCCGACATCCCGCTCCTTTCGTGCCCCACCTGTCCGTGGCCGGGACACGCCCGGCGCATCGTCGCACCCTGCACGACGGCCTCCGGTACGTTCGCACGTGTACCACCCGTCCGGACGCGAACGATCACCCGCGGCGGCAGGCGTTCGTCACTGTCAGTCGTCGAGACCCTGTTCGATCGCGTAGCGGACGAGCTGGGCACGGTTGTGCAGCTGGAGCTTGCGCAACGTGTTCTGGACGTGGCTCTCCACCGTGCGGTGCGACACCCCGAGCCGCTCGCCGATCACGCGTGCCGTGAGCCCCTTGGCGACGAGCCGCAGCACGTCGGTCTCCCGGTCGGTCAGCGCCGGGATCGCGGGGTCACCGGAGGCGGGGCGCGGGTCGTCGGCGAGCCGGCGGTACTCCCCCAGCACCAGTCCGGCGAGGCCCGGGGTGAACACGGGGAAGCCGTCGGCGGTGCGGTGCACGGCGTCGAGCAGCTCCTCCGCGCTCGCCGACTTCACGAGGTAGCCGGTCGCGCCCGCCTTCACGGCCTCCAGGACGTCGGCGTGCTCGCCCGACGCCGACAGCACGAGGATGCGGGTGTCGGGCAGGGCCTCGACGATGCCGCGGATGGCGTCGACACCCGACGTCTCGCCGAGGTGGAGGTCCATGAGCACGACCTGCGGGCGGACCGCACGGGCGATGCGCACGGCGGCGTCGGCGTCGGGGGCGGTCGCGACGACGTCGAGACCGCGTTCGCCCAGGTCACGGGCCACGCCCTCGCGCCAGATGGGGTGGTCGTCGACCACCATCACGGACACCGTCATGCGGTCGCCACCTCCCTGGGCACCCTGATGATCCACTCCGTGCCCCGGTCGGCGGCCGTGTCGCAGGCGATCGTGCCGCCCAGGTCGCGCACCCGTCCGCGCATCGACGCCGCCACGCCGAGCCTGCCCTCCGCCTCGGCCTCGGCGAGCCGGCCGTCGGGGATGCCCGGCCCGTCGTCGCGGACGCTGATCTCCACCTCGCCGCCGAGGTCCTCGACGAACACCCAGGCCGGGGCGTCGGCTCCGACGTGCAGGGCCGTGTTGGCGAGTGCCGCGCCGACCACGCCGAGGAGGTCGTCGACGACACGGGCGGGCAGGTCGAGGGGGTGCGCGGGCGCGGAGACGCTGACCCGGGTCGACGCGAGCGTCCGCAGCGCGGCGGCCAGGTCACGACGGCCCCCGCCGTCGACGGCCGCGGTCCCGCTGGTCAGCAGGGTGCGCAGCACGACCTCCTGCTCCCCCGCCAAGGTCCCGAGCTCACCGGCACCGCCGCCGAGCTCGGCGCCGCGCCGGCGGACGTGCGCGAGGACCTGCAGTACGCCGTCGTGGATGCTGCGCGCCAGCCGTTCCCGCTCGGTCGCCGCCGCCTGCTCGGCGACGGCAGCGCGGACCCGTTCCGCGGAGCGGCGCAGCACGCCCGAGCAGAACCCGACGGTCAGCCCGGCGAGGATCAGCAGCTGGACGTCGGCGAGGTCGACGAGCGTGATCGGGCCCGACATCAGCGTCACCGTGACGAGCGCGCCCGCGATCACGACCGCCCCGACCAGCCCTCCGCCCAGCCCGAACGCGATGGCCAACGCGAGCGCGGCCCCCGGCGTCCAGATCGAGCCCATCACCGGGGTGTCGCCCGCGAGCTGGGCGGGGCTCTGCACGATCGGCGTCGTCAGCATCACCGCGGCGGTCACGACGAGATCGACCGCCGCGACCGTGCCCCGGCGGTCGGGGCCGTCACGACGCGGGAAGTACGCGAACCCGGTGACGACCGTCCACGCCACCATGACGGCGACGACGAGGCCTGCGGCCAGGGGGTGCGCGTACTCGCGTACGGACACCAGGACGAACACCGACGTGCTGAGCAGGGTCAGGACGCGGTAGACGAGCAGGCCCCGCCACAGCGGCTCCAGGGGGCGGTCCATGCCGCCATCCTGCCCGTCGGCGCCGAGCGCCCGGATCCGTACGTCTACGCAGGCCGGGTGCCGGTCACCAGGGCGTTGTAGAAGAACGCCCGCGGCACGACACGGGAGAGCACGTTCTCGTCGAGCCAGCTCAGCCGCTGCCAGCCGCGGTAGGCGAACATCGCCCAGCCCCAGCCCAGCTTCTCGGTGGGCACGGCGGCCTCGAACGTCCGCACCGGCCAGCCGAGCATCGCCGCGGTGAGCTCCTCGGTCACGACGCGCACGTCCGCGGCCCCGGCGGCCGCCGCGGTCCGTTCCAGGTCGGACGGGTCGAAGACGTGCTGGTCGACGACGGCCTCCAACGCCGCTGCGCGCGAGGACTCGTCGAGCTCGGCCTGCGGCCGCCGCCAGCCCCGCAGCCCGGGCAGCCGGGTGAGCGTCGTCGTCGCCTTCCACGTCAGCATGCCGAGGCGGCGCGCGTAGAAGTCGCCGATCTTGGTCGGCTCGCCGGCGAACACGAACCGCCCGCCCGGCTTGAGGACGCGCAACACCTCGCGCAGCGCCGTCTCGACATCGGGGATGTGGTGCAGCACGGCGTGTCCGACGACGACGTCGAAGGTCTCGTCGTCGTAGGGGATCTTCTCGGCGTCGGCGACCCGGCCGTCGACGTCGAGGCCCAGCCGCTCGGCGTTGCGCAGCGCAGCCTCGACCATACCGGGCGAGAGGTCGGTGACCGATCCCTTCGTGGCGAGCCCGGCCTGCATGAGGTTGAGCAGGAAGAACCCGGTGCCGCAGCCCAGTTCCAGCGCCCGCTCGTAGGGCCGGTCGGCGTCGCCCGCGGCGTGCCGGAAGCGGCCTGCGGCGTACTCGATGCAGCGCTCGTCGTAGGAGATCGACCACTTCTCGTCGTAGGAGCCGGCTTCCCAGTCGTGGTAGAGCACGTTGGCGAGCTTGGGGTCGGCGCGCGCGGCCTCGACCTCGGCGGCCGTCGCGTGCGGGCGGGGCTCGGGATCCGTACTCATGGTCGGCGAGGGTATCGAGCCTCGTGAGTGGCGTTATTGGCTATGACCAATAACGCCACTCACGGGCCTATCGGCCGGTGAACGTGGCCTTGCCGGGGCCGTTCTCGATGAACGACTGCATGCCCGCGGTCCGGTCGTCGCTGGCGAAGAGCGAGGCGAACAGCTCGGACTCGATGTCGAGGCCGGTGCGCAGGTCGGTGTCGAGGCCGCCGTCGATGGCCTTCTTCGCCGCCGCGTAGGCCAGCGCCGGCCCCTTGGCGAACTTCGACGCGTACTCGACCGAGCGGGAGTACACCTCGTCGGCGGGGACGACCTCGTCGACCAGCCCGATCTTGAGCGCCTCCTCGGCGTCGACGAACCGGCCGGTGTAGATCAGGTCCTTCGCGATCGACGGCCCGACCAGCCGCGCGAGCCGCTGCGTGCCACCGCCACCGGGGAAGATGCCGAGCAGGATCTCGGGGAAGCCGAGCTTGGCGTTGTCGCCGGCGATGCGCCGGTCGGCACCCAGGACGACCTCGAACCCGCCGCCCAGGGCGTAGCCGGTGACGGCCGCGACCGTCGGCTTGGGGATCGTCGAGATCGCGCCGAGGCCGGCCGAGAGCCGCCGCGCCACGGGGGCCATGTCCGAGTAGGACATCGCCGCCATCTCCTTGACGTCGGCACCCGCGGCGAAGGTCTTCTCCCCGCCGTAGACGACGACGGCGCGCACGTCGTCGCGCGTCGCGGCCTCCGTCGAGACCTGGAGGAGCTCCTCCTGGACCTGCCTGTTCAGGGCGTTCATCGGCGGCCGTGCCAGCCGGATCGTGCCCACACCGTTGTCGACCTCGAGGCTCACGAACTCCGTCACGCCCGGACCCTAACCCGCGGCGCCGACCGGGGCCGGGAGACGCCCGCCACTCGGGTCAGCTCACTTGAGCCAGGCCGTGTACCGGCCGCGGCGACGCTGCACGGCCAGCGGCAGCCCGAACGTCTCGGTCAGGTTCTCGTCGGTCAGGACGTCGTCGAGCAGGCCCGCGGCGACGACCTTGCCCTCGCGGATCAGCAGGCCGTGGCTGTAGCCGCGCGGGATCTCCTCGACGTGGTGGGTGACCAGGATCGAGGTGGGGGCGTCGGCGTCGGCGGCCAAGGTGGCGAGCCTGCCGACGAGGTCCTCGCGCCCGCCGAGGTCGAGCCCGGCGGCGGGTTCGTCGAGCAGCAGCAGTTCGGGGTCGGTCATCAACGCCCGCGCGATCAGCGTGCGCTTGCGCTCCCCCTCCGAGAGCGTGCGCCACTCGCGGTCGGCGAGCTTGCCCATGCCCATCGCGTCGAGCAGCTCGTCCGCCCGCTCGGTGTCCATCTCGTCGTAGCGCTCGCGCCAGCGCCCGAACACGCCGTAGCCGGCGCTGACGACGATGTCGCGCAACAGCTCGTCGCCGGGGATCTGCAGGCCGAGGTTCGCCGACGACAGCCCGATCCGGGTGCGCAGCTCGAACACGTTGACACGCCCGAGCCGCTCGCCGAGGACGTGAACCACGCCGGAGGTGGGGTGCATCTCGGCGGACGCCAGGCGCAGCAACGTGGTCTTGCCTGCGCCGTTGGGGCCCAGGACGACCCAGCGCTCGTCGAGCTCGACGGTCCAGTCGATGTCGGAGACGAGGGTGGTCCCGTTGCGGCGCACCGTCACCCGATCCATCGCCACGACGACGTCGGTGAGGTCGCGTTCGGGCTCACCGCCCCGGTCGGGTGCGGTGACGGATGACTCAGCAGAAGATCCGGACCGGTCCACGCCCCTATCCTCTCCTGTCGTGCCGGTGTTCCCGTTGGGTGCCCATGTCGACGGCGACGCCGTGCGGTTCGCGGTCGCGTCGTCGGTCGCCGACGCCGTCGAGGTGTGCCTGGTCGACGGCCCGGACGACGCGTTGACCGAGCGCCGGGTGGAGCTCACCGAGCGCACCTTCGGGGTGTGGCACGGCACGGTCGCCGGGGTGCGGCCGGGTCAGCGCTACGGCTACCGGGTGCACGGCCCGTACCGGCCGTGGGAGGGCACCCGCTCGAACCCGGCGAAGATCCTCGTCGACCCGTACGCCAAGCAGATCACCGGCCGCATCACCGACGTGCGCACCGCCCGCGGCTGGGTCGACGACCCCATGACCGGCCCGGCCGACACCGTCGACTCCCTCGGGCACGTGCCGCTCTCGGTGGTGACGGCGCCGCCGGACGGCCCGGCCCGGCCGCGTCCCGACGTGCCGTGGGCCGAGACGGTCGTCACCGAGCTGCACGTCCGTGGCTTCACCAAGCGCCACCCCGAGGTGCCGGAGGCGTTGCGTGGCACCTACCTCGGGCTCGCGCACCCCGCCGTGATCGCGCACCTCACGCGGATCGGGACGACGACGGTCGAACTGCTGCCCGTCGCGTCGATCGCCGACGAGCCGCCGCTGCTCGAACGCGGCGCCCCCAACTACTGGGGCTACTCGACGCTGGGCTTCATGGCCCCCCACGCCGGCTACGCGAGCGTGCCGGGGGCGGAGGTCACCGAGTTCGCGACGATGGTCGACGCGCTGCACGCCGCCGGCATCGAGGTCATCCTCGACGTGGTCCCCAACCACACCTGCGAGGGCGGCGTCGGCGGCACCACGCTGTCCTACCGCGGCCTCGACGCGCGGGCCTACTACTCGTTGGGCGGCAACGGCTACGACGCCGACATCACCGGCACCGGCAACACGCTCGACTCCGGCTCGCCGACGGTCATCCGACTGGTGTGCGACGCGTTGCGGCACTGGGTGACCGCCTACGGCGTCGACGGTTTCCGCATCGATCTCGCCTCCGTGCTGGGCCGGCCGCGGTCGGGCGGGTTCGACCCGCACGCCTCGTTGCTCACCGCCATCGCCGTCGATCCCGTGCTGTCGACGACCAAGCTCATCGCCGAGCCCTGGGACGCCACCGGCGAGGGCTACCGTGTCGGCGGCTTCGGCGTCGCGTGGTCGGAGTGGAACGGGCGCTACCGCGACGCCGTCCGCGACTTCTGGCGCGGCCACGGCCGCATCGGCGAGCTCGCCTCCCGGCTCACGGGCAGCTCCGACATCTACGCGCTGTCGGGCCGGCGGCCCTGGGCGTCGGTCAACTTCGTCACCGCACACGACGGCTTCACCCTGCGCGACCTCGTCTCCTACGAGCGCAAGCACAACGAGGCCAACGGCGAGCAGAACCGCGACGGCACCGACGACAACCGGTCGCAGAACTTCGGCGTCGAGGGCGAGACGTCGTCGCCGGTCGTCGTGGCCCGCCGGCTGGCGACGGCCCGCGCCATGATCGCGACGACCCTGCTCTCGATCGGCACCCCGATGCTCGTGGGTGGCGACGAGCGCTGGCGCACCCAGGGTGGCAACAACAACGCCTACTGCCTCGACGACGAGACGTCGTGGGTCGACTGGAAGCCGAGCGCGCTGACCGAGGACCTGACGGCGTTCACCGCCCGGGTCGCGGCGCTGCGCCGCGCCCATCCCGACCTGCGCCGCGACCGCTGGCTCGCGGACGCCGAGGCCGTGTGGTGGCACCCGTCGGGACGGCAGATGACCGAGGGCGACTGGCACTCCCACGGCGCGCGCACCATCGGCGTCCACGTCGGGGAGAGCCTGCTGCTCCTGCATGCCGACGGCGGCGCCGCGACCTGCACCCTGCCCGAGGGCGGCCCGTTCAGGACGGTGCTCGACTCCAGCCGCGCCACCGGTCGCCCGGTCTCCGACCGCCGGCTGCCCGGCGGGACGACGATCACCCTGCCGCCGCATTCGGTCCTGCTGCTGCGCTGCTGATGCTTTCGGGTCATCGTGCTCGTCGGAGATCCCGCAGCCGGCGACCGGAGGAGACCCGATGGGAAAGGTCGAGATCGAGAAGGACGGCCCGATCACGATCGTCACGCTGAACAGGCCCGAGGTGCGCAACGCCGTCGACCCCGAGACGGCCGACCTGCTCCGCGAGGCGTTCACCGCGTTCGACGCCGACGACGACGCCCACGTCGGTGTGCTGGCAGGCAACGGCCCGACGTTCTGCGCGGGCTTCGACCTCAGGGCCCTCGCCGAGGAGGCGGGGCTGGGCGAGAAGTACGAGCCCGAGGGCATCGGGCCGCTGGGCATCAGCCGGATCACGATCTCGAAGCCGGTGATCGCGGCGGTGCAGGGCTACTCCGTCGCCGGTGGGCTGGAGCTGGCGCTGTGGTGCGACATGCGCGTCGCCGAGGAGAGCGCGACGTTCGGAGTGTTCTGCCGCCGGTGGGGTGTGCCGTTGATCGACGGCGGCACGATCCGGCTGCCGCGGCTGATCGGGCAGGGCCACGCGATGGACATGATCCTCACGGGGCGCCCGGTCGGCGCCGCCGAGGCGTTGGGCTGGGGGCTGGCCAACCGCGTCGTGCCCGACGGGGAGGCGCGCACCGCCGCCGTGGCGCTCGCGAAGGAGATCGCCCGGTTCCCGCAGATGTGCATGAGGACGGACCGCATCTCGGCGATCACGCAGTGGGGGCATCCGCTGGAGGAGGCGTTGCGGCGCGAGGGCCGCGGGGGCGCCGCGGTGGTCGAGGCGGAGTCGGTGGGTGGAGCGGCCCGGTTCGCCGCGGGCGCGGGCCGCAGCGGCGACTTCGCCGAGATCTGAGACCGTGTTCGACGACCCCGCCGAGTTCGACACCGAACCGGTTCGATCATGGTCCGGACCAGTCCCGTGTCAGACTCGGTGCGTTCCGGCGCGGCCGCCCGCGGCGTGGACGGTCAGAATCGCCGGTTCAAGCGGACGCAGCGCCTGGATCGCCTTGGC
>MEGH01000007.1:213742-263027 GCA_001725415.1 Pseudonocardia sp. SCN 73-27 | reverse complement strand
CTCGTCGAGACCCTCGGCGGTGCGGTCGCGGGGCTGCGCCGCGAGCTGGCGCTCGGTGGGGGCGGGCCGCGCCCGGCCGATCTCGTGGCGGGCGCCCGTGCCGTGCGCGCAGGCGCCCCCGTCGACGATCTGGCCGCCCTCGACGCCCTGCTGGCCGTGCCCTCGGTGCACCTCGTCGTCGACGGCTACAACGTCAGCAAGACCGGCTACCCGGACCTGCCCCTGGCCGACCAGCGCACCCGGCTGGTCCGCCAGCTCGCCGCGCTGGCCGCCCGCACCGGCGTGGAGGTGACCGTCGTGTTCGACGGCGCCGGGGTCGTCGCCGCGCCCACGCGGGGCTCCCGCGGCGTGCGGGTGCTCTTCAGCGACGCCGGGGTGCTGGCCGACGACGTCATCCGCTCGCTGGTGGCCGCCGAGCCCGAGGGACGGCCGGTGCTGGTCGCGACGTCGGACCGGGCCGTGGTGGCGTCCGTCCGCCAACGGGGGGCGCATGCGCTGCCGTCGGCGGTGCTGCTCGCGCGGCTGCGCGGCTGACGTTCTCCCGTCACCCCTGTCGCTGCTGTCGCTGCTGTCGCTGCTGTCGCTGCTGTCGCTGCTGTCGCTGCTGTCGCGCGGAACTGTCGGTGCGCTGCCCTAGCGTCCGCACCGTCCGAACGACGACGGTGAGGGGAGGCCGGGATGATCATCGACTGTGACACCTGCGCGGTGCGGGGCGACGCCTGCGGCGACTGCGTGGTGGGCGTCCTGCTGGGTGTGCCGGACCCGGCGACACGCCCGGAGAGCGTGCCGTCCGGCGCGTCA
Organism: Pseudonocardia sp. SCN 73-27; assembly: GCA_001725415.1. GTDB lineage: Bacteria > Actinomycetota > Actinomycetes > Mycobacteriales > Pseudonocardiaceae > Pseudonocardia. The sequence continues at coordinate 262,226 of MEGH01000007.1, read as the reverse complement.
GTCGTGCAGCTCGACGCTCCGGAGACGCGCGCGATCCAGGTCCTCGCTGATCAGGGGCTCGTTCCACGGTTGCGCCTCGTGTCCACTCGTCGCCCGACGGCGCCCAGGAACCCTGAATCCGGGGACCCCTCTCGCAACGCAGGGTGACGGCGCGCCGGTGCCCGCGCGACGCGCCGGACACTGTGGCCCCTGTGGGTGAAGCCGGCCCGGCGACGCGCCGACCCGCCCCGGTGATGGATCACCCGCGGCGCCCTTCGTAATCTCGCCGCGATCTCGTGAACGGCCTGCCGCTCACCCGGAGCGCAGCCACGGGATCACCGCACCGCTCCCGACGGAACGTGCACGACTCGTGGGGAGCAGCGGTCCGCGAGGAGGAGGGGGCACGTCCGCGTGGTGGCGCCTCGACCCGGCGGTGAACCCAGCGACGGCGGTACGCGCGCGCGCCGCCGCGGCCGACCGGCCTCCCGCCCGGTGACCGTCGTCCTCGTCGCCGCGATCGCCGGTGCCGGGCTCACCGCCATCGTCACCACCGAGGCCATCGCCGACCCCGCCCCGCTGCCCCCGGGTGTCACGGTGCCCCTCGCCCCGCCGCCCGTCGGGTCCGCGCTGCCGCTCGCGCCGCCGACCGCGCCCGTGGTGCCGCCCCCGCCCACCGACGCCGCACAGGCCCGTGACCAGTACCAGCAGGCCCAGCGCGAGGCCGAGGCGCTCACCGAGCAGTGGCACGCCGCCACCGACGCCCACGACACCGCGGAGACCGACGCCGAGACGGCCCGCGATGCCGTCGAACCCGCGCAGGAGGCCGCCGCCCGCGCCGAGGCCGACGAGGAGCAGTACCGCAGCCAGCTCGACGTCATGGCCCTCGCCACGTTCGAGAACGGCCGGCTCGACCAGTTCGACGCCCTGCTGACGAGCACGTCGCCGCAGAACTTCCTCGACCAGATGTCGGCGCTCGAGTCGCTGACCGCCGAGCACCGCGTGCAGCTGCAGGAGTTCGAGGCCAAGGCTGCCGCCGCCCGCCAGGCCCGCGCCGACGCCGACGCGGCCGTCGCCCGCGCCCAGCAGACCGCCGACGACGCCCAGCGCACCGCCGACGACATCAAGGCCCGCAAGGCCGCCGCCGACATCCGGATCAAGGACGTCGAGCGCATGATCTCCCGGCTCGGCCCGGCGGAGCGGGCCAAGCTGCTCAGCCCCGACGAGGGAGCCCCGATCGGGATCGTCCTGGGCAGCGGTATCGGCGCCAAGGCCCTCGCGATGGCCGCGACCAAGCTGGGCAGGCCGTACGTGTGGGGCGCCAGCGGGCCCAGCAGCTTCGACTGCTCGGGACTGACGTCGTGGGCGTTCAAGCAGGTCGGGATGACGTTGCCGCGGTCGAGCAGCGCGCAGTCGCGGATCGGTACCCCGGTGGCGTGGAACGATCTGCAGCCCGGTGACCTCGTCTTCTACTACTCGCCCGTGAGCCATGTCGGCATCTACGCCGGTGGCGGCAAGATGATCAACGCCCCGGAGTCGGGCGACGTCGTGAAGTACCAGACCGTCTCGCGGTCGGCCTTCAGCGGCGCCCGCCGGCTCTGATCCGGGCGCGGCCGGGCCCCGACCCGGCCGCGCCGTGAACGTCCGCTCCCCGGCGGAGGGGGCGGCGGCCCGGACCGGCCGCCGCCCCGCCGGACGGGCGCCGCCTCGCGTCGCGGCCGCCCCGATCAGCGCCGAGTTCGACGTCAGGCGGGTCGCCGCGCCCATGGGACCGGTCCCGTGTCGAGCTCGGCGGGCGACGTGGGGGTCGCCCGGGTAGGGGGAGGGGCGGGGTCGGTAGCTTCACCGGCCGTGGCCCGCACGTTGCTCGTGACGAACGACTTCCCACCCCGAGCCGGTGGCATCCAGACCTACCTGCAGGCCCTCGCCGACCGCCTCCCCCCGGGCGAGCTCGTCGTCTACGCCCCCGCCTGGGAGGGCGCGCTCGCGTTCGACGCCCACCGCGGCTATCCGGTGCACCGCCACCCGACGTCGCTGATGCTGCCCACCCCCGACGTGGCGCGCCGCGCCGCCGCTCTGGTCCGCGAACACGGCGCCGAGACGGTCTGGTTCGGCGCGGCGGCGCCGCTGGCGCTGCTGGGGCCGGGGCTGCGGGCGCGGGCGGGGATCCGCCGGGTCGTCGCCAGCACACACGGCCACGAGGTGGGCTGGTCGATGCTGCCCGGCGCCCGGCAGGCGTTGCGGCGCATCGGGTCCGACGCCGACGTCCTCACCGTCGTGTCCCGGTACACCCGCGGTCGGGTGGCGGCCGCGTTCGGGGCGTGGGCGGCGCTCGAACATCTTCCGCCGGGCATCGACGCCGACGTGTTCCGCCCCGACCCCGCCGCCCGTGCCGAGCTCCGTGCCCGCTACGGGCTGGGGGAGGCACCTGTCGTGGCGTGCGTGTCGCGGCTGGTCGCCCGCAAGGGCCAGGACATGCTGGTCCGGGCCCTGCCCACGCTGCGGGAGCGGGTGCCCGGGACCCGGCTGCTGCTCGTCGGCGGCGGCCCGGACGACGACCGGCTGCGCCGCCTCGCCGCCGACGCGGGTGTCGCCGGGCAGGTGGTGTTCACCGGCGCCGTCCCCGCCGACGAGCTCGCCGCCCACCAGGCCGTCGCCGACGTGTTCTCGCTGCCCTGCCGCACCCGCGGCCGGGGGCTGGACGTCGAGGGCCTGGGCATCGTGCTGCTGGAGGCGTCGGCGTCCGGGGTGCCGGTCGTCGCCGGGGACTCGGGCGGGGCACCGGAGACGGTGCGCGAGGGTGTCACCGGCCACGTCGTCGACGGCCGTGATCTCGACGCGCTGGTCGCCGCCGTCGGCGGGCTGCTGGCCGACCCGGATCGCGCGGCCCGGATGGGCGCGGCGGGCCGGGAGTGGATGCTCTCCGACTGGACGTGGGCCGCGGGCGTCGCACGGCTGCGGCACTTCCTCGCCGGGACGCCCGTCGGCTGACCCGGACCAGGCGCAGGGTCAGGCCGGTTGGCGGGTGCCGGAATAGATGCCGGCGATGACGTCGGCGTGGTTGCTCGCGACGACGGCCCGCTTCACCTTCATCGTCGGCGTCAGCTCGCCGGTGGCCTCGGTGAAGTCGCCGGGCAGGATCCGGAACTCCCGGATCTGCTCGGCGCGTGACACGGCCATGTTGGCGTCGGCGACCGCGGCCTCGATCTCCTTGCGCAGGTCGGGGTCGTCGACGACGTCGGCGACCGTAGCGGTGGGCTTGCCGTTGCGCTCGAGCCACCCGGGCAGCGCCTCGGGGTCGACGGTCACGAGCGCGGCGATGAACGGCTGCGCGTCGCCGACGACCATGCACTGGCTGATCAACGGGTGGGCCCGCAGCCGGTCCTCCAGCACGGCGGGGGCGACGTTCTTGCCGCCGGCGGTGACGATGATCTCCTTCTTGCGGCCGGTGATCCGCAGGAAGCCCTGGTCGTCGAGCTCGCCGATGTCGCCGCTGTGGAACCAGCCGTCCTCGATCGCCTCGGCGGTCGCGGTGGGGTTCTTCCAGTACCGGGAGAAGACGATGCTGCCCTTGAGCAGGATCTCTCCGTCGTCGGCGATCTTGACCGACTGTCCGGGGACGGGGCGTCCGACGGTGCCGACGCGCTGCGCCGACATCGCGTTGACCGTGATCCCGGCGGAGGTCTCGGTGAGGCCGTAGCCTTCCAGCACCGGCAGCCCGATGCCGCGGAAGAAGTGGCCCAGCCGCTCGCCGAGCGGCGCGCTGCCCGAGACGGCGCCCAGGACCCGGCCGCCGACGGCCGCGCGCAGCTTGCCGTAGACGAGCCGGTCGAACACGGCGTGCTTGATCTTGAGCCCCAGCCCGGGGCCACCCTCGTCGAGGGCCCGGCTCCAGGCGACGGCGGTGGCGTCGGCGATGTCGAAGATCGCGCCCTTGCCCTCGGAGTGCGCCTTCTGCCGGGCGCCGTTGTAGACCTTCTCGAACACGCGGGGGACCGCGAGCAGGAACGTCGGCCGGAAGGAGGCGAGGTCGCCGAGGAGGTCCTTGACGTCGGGAGTGTGCCCGATGGTCGTGCGGCTGGCGATGGCGCCGCACTGGATGACCTTGCCGAAGATGTGTGCCAGCGGCAGGAACAGCAGCACCGAGCCGTCGACGTTGAGCAGCTCGGCGAGGACCTGGCGGGTGCCGTGGACCTCGGAGACGAGGTTGCGGTGGGTGAGCTCGACGCCCTTGGGCCGGCCGGTGGTGCCGGAGGTGTAGATCAGGGTGGCCAGGTCGTCGGCGCCGACGGCCTCGTGGCGGGCGCGGACGTCGTCGTCGGACACGTCGGTGCCGAGCGCGGTCAGCGCGTCGACGGCGCCGTCCCCGGAGGTGGGCTCGATCGTCCACACCTTCTCGAGGCCCGGGTCGGCCTCGGCGACCAGGCCGGCGTGCCGGTCGGTCTCGACGACGGCCGCGACGGCACCGGAGTCGGACAGGATCCAGGCGATCTGCTCGGCGGAGGACGTCTCGTAGATGGGCACGGTGACGGCGCCGGCCGAGAGGATCGCGTAGTCGAGCAGCGTCCACTCGTAACGGGTGCGCGACAGCAGCGCCACCCGCTCGCCCGCACCGACCCCGGCGGCGACGAGCCCGCGCGCCACGGCACGCACCTGGGCGCCGAACTCGGCCGCCGTGACGTCACGCCAGATCCCCGCGGCGTCGGTGCGACGGATCAGCACCTCGGCCGGGTGCTCGCGCTCGGCCTCGAGCACGGGATCGAGCAGGGTTTCACGCGGGCCGATCTCGATCGTCGTGGGCACGCTGTACTCGCGCACGCAGACCTCCTGTGCCACACCGGTGGGGTAATACTCACAAAACTATCGTGATCGACGGCGGCGCCGCACCGTCGCGGCCGGGCCGTCGGTGGCCCACCCGGCCCGCACCTGCGAACGGGGGTACCTCGCACGATGCCGACGGTCGACGTGATGGACGAGACGTTCCTCGTCGTCACCCGCCCCCGCGTGGCCGCGGTGTTCGCCGATCCGGCGGGATGGCCGCGGATGTGGCCGGACCTGCGCCTGCGCACCGTCACCGACCGCGGCGACCAGGGGATGCGCTGGACGGTGACGGGCGCGCTCGTCGGCAGCATGGAGGTGTGGCTGGAGGAGGTGCTCGACGGCACCGTCCTGCACTACTACCTGCGCGCCGACGGGTCGGGCCCCGACGGGGCGCCGGTGCCGCTGCCGCCGCGCCGGGCCGCCGCCGAGGCGCGGCGCCGCCACCGCGCGGCGAAGACGCTGGCGTTGGCGCTCAAGCGGTCCCTGGAGGACGGCCGCGCCCCCGGGGAGCCGCCGCCGTCGGCGGGCGTTCCCGCGAGGTCGTGAGTGGCGATATTGGCCATGACGAGTATCGCCACTCACAGGTCTGTAGCGTCGTGGCATGCGCGTGCACGTGGTCTCCGACGTCCACGGCAACGTCGAGGGGCTCGCCCGGGCGGGCGACGGTGCCGACGCGCTGGTCGTCCTCGGCGATCTCGTCGACTTCATCGACTACGGCGACCCCGCGGGCGGGATCGTCGGCACGGTCCTGGGTACCGAGGTGAGCGGCCGGCTGGCGCAGCTGCGCCGCACCGGCGACCGGAACGCGTTGCGGGAGTACGCGACCGCGGCCTGGGCGGCGGTGGGCGACCCGCGGGCGCTGGTCGAGGAGGCGATCTCCGAGCAGTACGCGCGGATGTTCGCCGTGCTGTCCGTGCCGACCTGGGCGATCCCCGGCAACGTCGACGTCCCGCACCTCTGGCCGGCCCACGCCGGGCCGGGGGTCCAGCTCGTCGACGGGAAGGTCGCCGAGATCGGCGGGCTGCGGTTCGCGTTCGTCGGCGGGGCGCCGCTGCCACCGGGTGTGCCCTTCCGGGCGGGCCCGGCGTGGCGGCCCAACCTGGTGTCGTGGGAGGAGTACACGGCGGTCGTCGACGGGTTCACCGACGTCGACGTGCTGTGCAGCCACGTCCCGCCCGCGATCACCGAGCTGGCCTACGACACCGTCACCCGCGGGCCCGAGGCGACCGGTCCGGGCCTCGTCGAGGTGATCGACCGCGACCGGCCGCGCGCCGCGCTGTCGGGCCACGTCCACCAGCCGCTGTCGCAACGGGTGCGGCGCGGACGCACCGAATGCGTGAACGTCGGCTACTTCCGGCGCGACCCGGTGCCGTACGTGCTGCGGTGGTGACGGTCCCGGCGGCCGCGGGACGGTAACCTCCGCGCATGGCCGACGCGACCACGTCCTCTATCTCGATCGCCGCGGACCCGCAGCGGGTGATGGCGGTCATCGCCGACTTCGAGGCCTACCCGAAGTGGGCGGAGCAGATGAAGACGGTCGAGATCCTCGACGAGGGTGCCGACGGCCGGGCCCGCCGCGTGAAGTTCACGATGGACGCCGGCCCCATCAAGGACTCCTACACCCTCGACTACGACTGGGCGCCCGACGGCAGCTCGGTCAGCTGGAACCTGGTCAAGGGCCAGATGCAGAAGGCGCAGAACGGGTCCTACGTCCTCGAGGGCGACGGTACGTCGACGACGGTCACCTACTCGCTGGCGGTGGACCTCAACATCCCGATGATCGGCATGCTGCGCCGCAAGGCCGAGAAGGTCATCATCGACACCGCGTTGAAGGGTCTCAAGCGCCGCGTCGAGCAGGGCTGAGTCGAACCGGGCCCGCCGGGCACGGCCACGGGCGTCCGCGCCGCTACGCTCGTCGGATGCGGGTCGTGCTGTTCACCGGCAAGGGCGGGGTCGGGAAGACCACCCTGTCCGCGGCCACCGCCGCCACCCTGGCGCGGTCGGGACGCAAGACGCTGGTGGTGTCGACGGACCCGGCGCACTCCCTGGGTGACGCGCTCGACGCCGAGCTCACCGGTGAGCCGCGTGAGCTGCCGGGCGTCGGGGGGCTGTGCGCCGCGCACGTCGACACCCGGATGCTGCTCGACGGCGCGTGGGGCGCCCTGCAGGGGCACCTGCGGGCGTTGCTGGCCGGGATCGGGGTCGACGAGATCCTCGCCGACGAGCTCACGGTGCTGCCCGGCGTCGAGGACCTGCTCGCGCTGTCGGAGGTGCGGCGGCTCGCCGAGACCGGTCCGTGGGAGGTCGTGGTCGTCGACTGCGGGCCGACCGCGGAGACGCTGCGCCTGCTCGCGCTGCCCGAGGCGCTGGCCGCCTACCTGGAGCGGCTCTTCCCCGCGCACCGGCGTGCCGTCCGCGGGATGCTCGCGGGCCTGGCGGGCAAGGGCTCGGCCGACTCCGCCGCCCGCCTCGACCGCACGGTCGACGCCCTCGATGCGCTGGCCGAGCAGCTCGGCGGCCTCGCCGCGCTCGTCACCGACCCGGCGCGCAGCAGCGTCCGGCTGGTCCTCACGCCCGAACGGGTCGTCGCCGCCGAGACCCGCCGCACCCGTACAGCCCTTGCGCTGCACGGCATCCGGGTCGACGGGCTGATCGCCAACCGGGTCGTGCCTGCGCCGCCGCCGTCGCTGCGCGGGCCCGCCGCGGCCTGGCTGCGCGAGCGCAACACCGAGCAGCGGGCCGTCCTCGACGAGCTCGCGCTGGGTGCCGACGGGGCTGCCGTGCGCGTCGTCGGGCACGCCGCCGCCGAGCCGACGGGCGTCACCGCGCTGCTGGAGCTGGCCGACGACCTCTACGGCGACGACGACCCCGTCCCGCCGCCGGGCGCCGCCGAGCCCGCGCTGACCGTGCGCCGCACCGCGGGAGAGGGCACCGCGCTCGACTCCGAGTTCGTGCTCGACCTTCGCCTGCCCGGCGCCGACAGCGGCCCCCTCGACCTGGTCCGGGTGGGCGACGAGCTGGTCGTCACCGTCGGGTTCGCCCGCCGCCCGGTGACGTTGCCGTCGGTGCTGCGCCGCTGCGAGGTCGTCGACGCCCGCCTCGACGGCGCCGGCGACGCGGCGGTGCTGTGCGTGACCTTCCGGCCCGACCCCGCGGTGTGGATGCGATGACCTCCCCCGATGCCGACGCCGGCGCGACCTGTGGAGGGCACCCCGGAGTCGCCGGGGAGGCCCGCACCCTGCTCGCCGGCCTGATCGACCGGCTCCAGCCGACGCTCGACCGGTACGCCACGGCCGCGCCGGCGGCGGGCGATCCGGACGCCACACCGGTCGCCTGTGCCTCCTGCCCGGTCTGCGCGGTGATCGCCGTGCTGCGCGGCGAACGTCCCGAGCTCGCGGCCCAGCTCGCCGAACACGCCTCCGGGCTGCTCGCCGTCCTGCGCGCCGCCCTCGACGAGGGCAACGGCGCCGCAGCACCACCGGCCCCGCCCGCGGGCACCGACCAGCCGTCGCGACCCACGGTGCAGCGCATCACCGTGACCCGCGGATGAGCGGCCGCACCACCGGGACGGACGCCGCCGACGACGAGCAGCTGCTCGCGGTCGGCGTCGACGTCGGCGGCACCAGCGTCCGGGCCGGTGTCGTCGACGCCGAGGGCCAGGTCCTCGACACCGTCCGCGCCCCCACGCCCGTCGGGGAGGAGGCCCTCGAGGAGACGATCGCGGGCGTCGTGAGCGAGCTGGCCCGCCGGCACCCGGTGCGCGCCACCGGACTCGCGCTGGCCGGGTTCGTGGCTCGCGACCGCGACACCGTCCGCTACGCACCGCACCTGTCGTGGCGCGACGCGCCCGTCGCGACCCGCGTCGGTGCCCGGCTGGGCCTGCCGACCGTCGTCGAGCACGACGCCAATGCCGCAGCCCTGGCCGAGCGCCGCTTCGGCGCTGCCGCGGGCGCGTCGACGGCCGTGTTCGTCGCGCTCGGCACGGGGATCGGGGCGGCCCTGCTGATGGGCGGGGAGCTGTTCCGCGGTGCCCATGGCGTCGCCCCCGAGCTCGGCCACCTGCGCGTGGTGCCTGACGGGCGGCCCTGCCCGTGCGGCAAACGTGGCTGCTGGGAGCGCTACTGCAGCGGCACCGCGCTGGCCACGACCGCATTGGAGCTGTTGGGCGCCGACCGGTCGGGCGGGTCGATCCTCGCCCGTGACGCCGCCGCCGATCCGGGGCGGATCAGCGGGCAGCGCGTCGCCGCCGCCGCCCGCGAGGGCGACCGCATCGCCCGCCGGGCGATGGCCGAGCTCGGACACTGGCTGGGGGAGGGCCTCGCCCTGGTCGCCGACGTGTTCGACCCCGAGGTGGTGGTCGTCGGCGGTGGGGTGTCGGGGTCGGCGCCGCTGTTCCTCGACGCCGCGCGGGAACACTACGCGCGCATCGTCACCGGCGCGGGTCACCGCCCGCTGGCGCGGATCCGCACGGCCCAGCTGGGCGACGCGGCCGCGGTCGTCGGTGCGGCGCAGCTGGCCCGGGAAGCGGTCACCGCGGGGCGCGGCGCCGTGGTGGGTCCCTGACCCTCGGCGTCAGAGGACCGCGCCGTCGTCGTCCTCGTCGGGGTCGTCGTCGGCCGGGGTGGGCCACAGCCGCAGCACCAGCCAGCCCAGGCCCGCGGCCAGCGACAACAGACCCAGCGGCAGCCCGTACACCGACGACATGCCCAGCACGCTCGGCGCCACGACCAGCAGGAGGCCCAGCGCGAGCAGCGCGATGCCGACGATCGCGGGCGGGCCCAGCCGCGGCAGCGGCGGCGGCTCCGGCGGGACGAAGTGCTCGTCCGGCTCGTCGACGTCGGCATCCGCATCGGGCTGCGGACGCGCGGTCCCACGGGCCGGGGTCGGGTCGTCGTCGCGGGACCGGGTGGGCCGCTCGGGCGCGGGCGACTCCGCGGCCGGCGTCGCGGTGGCGGTCGGGGCGGCGTCGTCGGGCCACTGCGGGACCGGGCCCTCGCTGCGCCACGCCGCGACGATCCGGTCGAACTCGTCGATCTCGTGGTCACGATCGGGGCCGCCGGTACCGGGACCGCAGCGATCGTCGGGATCGTGGTTCAACCGGCACCTCCCGTGCTCGTCCAGCCCCGGCTGGGGTCCGGGACGACGATGTCCGCCCATCCTGACACGTCGGAGGCCGAATCGGTCAGCCCCGGCGGCCATCGTGACCGGACGGCGTCCGATTCGTCCCGAACACGTACATCCGGGCACCGGACGACACGTTGCCGGGACCCGCGGGCGAGATCGGCTGGCGGGTGCCGGGGGCCGTCCGTAGGCTGTGCGGCGTCGAGCGGAGGGGAGCCCGCGCCGGTGCTGTACTGGTGGTCGAAGTTCGTGCTGCTCGGACCGTTGATGCGGGTGCTGTGCCGGCCGACGATCGAGGGCCTGGAGAACGTGCCGGAGCGCGGGGGCGCGATCCTCGCGAGCAACCATCTGGCCGTGGTCGACTCCTTCTTCCTGCCGCTGCTCGTGCCCCGGCGGATCACGTTCCTCGCCAAGCGGGAGTACTTCACCGAGCCCGGCGTCGTCGGTTTCCTGAAGAAGCAGTTCTTCACCGGCGTCGGCCAGGTGCCGGTCGACCGCTCCGGCGGCTCCGCCGCCCAGGACGCCATGGACACCGCGGTGCGGCTGCTGCGCGAGGGCAAACTGCTCGGCATCTACCCGGAAGGGACCCGCTCGCCCGACGGGCGGCTCTACAAGGGCAAGACCGGTGTCGCGCGGATGGCGCTGGAGGCAGGCGTGCCCGTCGTCCCGGTCGCGATGATCGGCACGGACAAGGTCAACCCGATCGGCTCGCGGATGTGGAAGCCCCATCACGTCCACATCAAGGTGGGGGAGCCGCTCGACTTCTCGCGCTACGCCGGCATGGCGGGCGACCGGTTCATCGAACGGTCGATGACCGACGAGATCATGTACTCGCTGATGGAGCTGTCCGGGCAGACCTACGTCGACCTCTACGCGGCGTCGGTCAAGGAGAAGGCCGCGGCTGAGGCGGCCGACCGCGTGCCCGGCACCAGGGCGGGGTGATGCCGTGCCCTCGGACGGGGTCGCGTTCCGCCTGCTGGGCCCGCACGAGGGGGCGGTCCTCACCTCAGTGATCTCGGCCGTCTACGGCGACAGCTACGACGTCCGCTGGGTCTACGACGCCGCCGAGGTCGCCGCGCGCCTGGCCGACGGCCGCTACATCTCCGTCGTCGCCGAGTCGGAGACCGGTGAGCTGCTGTGCCACATGGGTTTGAGTCTCGCCACCGCGTGTGACGTCGTCGCCCACTCCGGCCAGGCCGTGACCCTGCCGGCCGCGCGCGGGCACCACGTGTTCACCCGCACCAAGCTCTTCCTGATGGACTGGGCCCGCGGCGAGGGCATGCGCGGCATGTACTCCGAGGTCACCGCCGCCCACCCGTACAGCCAGCTGGCCAACATCTCCGTCGGCGCGCACGAGACCGGCTTCCTGCTCGGCTGGATCCCGGCGACGGTGGCCAACGACGCGGCGCTCGACACCCGGCGGCGGCGCCGGTCGGCCGCGTTCTTCTACACCAAGCTGGGCGACGGCAGCCCACGCAACGTCTACGCGCCCGAGCGGCACCTGCCCGTCGTGACCCGCACGCTGACGACCTGCGACCTGCACGGCACACCCGCACCGCCTCCCGCCGACGCCGTGCTGCCCGCCCGCAGCGTCCTGCACGTCCACATCGAGGCCGACCACGCCATCGCGCTGGTCACCGTGACCACACCCGGCGCCGACCTGGAGGAGGTCGTGCGCGCCGAGCGTCACCACCTGTTCCATCACCGCGGCGTCGACGCCGTCTACCTCGACCTGCCGCTCGACGACCCGGCGACGGCGCTGGTCGCCGACCACCTCGAGGCCCTCGGCGTCTCCTACGCGGGAATCTTCCCGAATTCCCGCGCCGACGGCGACGTGCTGCGGATGCAGTCGCTGCACCGGGTGCGGATCGCCGCCGACGACGTCGTCGTCGCCTCCGACCACGGCCGGGACCTGCTCGACTACGTGCTCGCCGACCTGCCGGCGGGCTCGCGCGCGTGACGTTGTTCGACGCCCGGCCGGGGTCGTGAGCGGCAATGGTCGCCATGGCGACCGTTGCCACTCACAGGGTCTTGTCCGGGTACCACCCACCCGCCGAGGGGGCGGGTTCGTTCATGGGTCCGTACGCTCGTCGGCGGCCCGGAGCACAGGGGCCGACTGTCCGGGCGAACGGCCGGGCGCACGAGGACCAGCCAGAACGGAACGGAATGCGGTTCTTCTACGACTGCGAGTTCATCGAGGACGGCACGACGATCGACCTGGTGTCGATCGGGGTGGTGGGGGAGGACGGACGCGAGTTCTACGCGGTCTCCACCGAGTTCGACCCAGGGCGGGCCGGGGCGTGGGTGCGCGCCAACGTGCTGCCGAAGCTGCCGTCGCCGTCGGACAAGGCGTGGCGGTCCCGGGCGGCGATCCGGTCGGACCTGCTGGCGTTCCTCACCGGTGCGCCCGGCGACGTCGAGCTGTGGGCGTGGATCGCCGCGTACGACCACGTCGCGCTGTGCCAGCTGTGGGGGGCGATGCCGGCGCTGCCGCGGGCGCTGCCCCGGTTCACCCGCGAGCTCCGCCAGCGCTGGGAGGACGCCGGACGCCCGCCGCTGCCGCCGCCGTCGTCGGACGCCCACGACGCGCTGGCCGACGCCCGGCTCAACTTCCGGCGCTGGGAGGCCATCGAGTCGGCGGTCGCGGCCCGCTGACCTGCGGGACCACGACCACCGACCCGTGTGGTCGAAGGACGCGTCAGGTGAAGATGCTGACACCGCCCGGGCCGACGAGCAGGCCGACGATGATCAGCACGATGCCCCACAGCAGCTGACGACGCACGATCGCCACGATGCCGGCGACGACCAGGATGACCGCGAGGATCCAAAGGAGGGTTGCCATGCGGGGGGAGTACACCGCGAGTCCGATGTGGAATCGGTCCGACCGGGTGACGACGGCCCCCGGACGGAGCAGCGCCTTCACCGAGCGTGCCCCCCGAACGGCGGCCCGGGCGGGGTCGGGCCGCGCGGCACCCGGGTTCCGGGACGGCCTAACCTGGCGGGTGTGAACTGGTCGGTCGACGCTCCCGTCGAAGTCCTGCCCGAGCTGCCGCCGCTGCCCGCGGACCTGCGCACCCGTCTCGACGACGCACTGGCGCGTCCCGCGGCCCAGCAGCCCGACTGGCCCGACGCCGAGCAGGTCGCGCACGTGCGCACCGTCCTGGAGAGCGTCCCGCCCGTCACCCTGCCCGCCGAGGTCGACCGGCTGCACGAGCGGCTCGCCGACGTCGCCAACGGGCGCGCCTTCCTGCTGCAGGGTGGCGACTGCGCGGAGACCTTCGTCGACAACACCGAGCCGCACATCCGCGCCACCATCCGCACCCTGCTGCAGATGGCGATCGTGCTCACCTACGGTGCGTCGCTGCCCGTCGTGAAGCTGGGCCGGATCGCCGGTCAGTACGCCAAGCCGCGCAGCAGCCCGACCGACGCGCTGGGGCTGCCGTCCTATCGCGGCGACATCGTCAACTCGATCGACGCCGACCCGGTCGCGCGCATCCCCGACCCGTCGCGCATGGTCCGCGCCTACGCCAACGCGAGCGCCGCGATGAACCTCGTCCGCGCGCTGACCGCCACCGGCATGGCGGACCTGACGATGGTCCACGACTGGAACAAGGACTTCGTCCGTACCTCGCCCGCGGGGGAGCGCTACGAGGCGCTGGCCGGTGAGATCGGCCGGGCGCTGCAGTTCATGGACGCGTGCGGCGTCGAGGACTACCGCATGCACACCACCGAGTTCTACGCCTCGCACGAGGCGCTGCTCGTCGACTACGAGCGCGCCATGCTGCGCCTCGACACCCGCACCGACACCCCGAAGCTCTACGACCTGTCGGCGCACTTCGTGTGGATCGGCGAGCGCACCCGCCAGCTCGACGGCGCCCACGTCGCCCTGTTCGAGCTGCTGGCCAACCCGATCGGGCTCAAGATCGGCCCGACGACCACGCCGGAGCAGGCCGTCGAGTACGTCGAGCGCCTCGACCCGCACGGCGTCCCCGGCCGGTTGACGCTGGTCAGCCGCATGGGCAACGGCAAGGTGCGCGACGTCCTGGCGCCGATCGTCGAGAAGGTCACCGCGTCGGGGCACAAGGTCATCTGGCAGTGCGACCCGATGCACGGCAACACCCACGAGTCCACCACCGGCTACAAGACCCGCCACTTCGACCGGATCGTCGACGAGGTGCAGGGCTTCTTCGAGGTGCACCGCGCCCTGGGCACGCACCCGGGCGGCATCCACGTCGAGGTGACCGGTGAGGATGTCACCGAGTGCCTGGGCGGGGCGCAGGAGATCTCCGACGCCGACCTGTCGGGCCGCTACGAGACGGCGTGCGACCCGCGGCTCAACACCCAGCAGTCGCTGGAGCTGGCGTTCCTCGTCGCGGAGATGCTGCGGGGCTGACCGCCGCGCAGGGACCCCCGGGGCCTCAGAACACCGTCAGGGTGATCGTGGTGCCGCGGGGCAGCGACTCGCCCGCGTCCGGGTACTGCGCGACGACCCGGCCGTTGTCGCGGTCGCCGAAGGGGAAGTCGGACTCGGTCTCGACGTCGAACCCCGCGTCGCGCAGCGCCTGCGTGGCCTGCTTGACCCGCATCCCGACGACGTAGGGCACCTCGACGGTCCTGGGCTGCTCACCCTTGCTCAGCACCAGGGTGACGGGCGCGCCGATGGGCAGCGCCGTGCCCGCGACGGGGTCGGTGCGCAGGACCGCGCCCTCCGGGACGCTGTCGCTGAACTCGGTGGCCGCGACCGACCGCACCGGGGTGAGGTCGTTGTCGCGCAGCTGCTGCTCCGCCGCGGCGACCGCGGCACCCGGGGCCACCGCGGGCACCACGGGCCGCCCGCTCGACACCGTCAGCGTCACGTGCGCGCCGCGCAGCAACCGCGACTGCGGCGCCGGGTCGGCCTGGGCGACCACGTCGGCCGCGATGGAGTCGTGGTGCTCCTGGGTGACGGTCACGACCAGGTCGGAGTCGGCCAGCAGCTTCTCCGCGGCCGGCCGGTCGAGCCCGACGACCGACGGCATCGCCGTCCACCGGCCCGTGCCGAGCCACCACGCCGTGCCGGCCACCGCGAGCCCGAGGACCAGGACGACCGCGATCCACACCGCCAGCCACCGCCTGCTGCGCCTGCGGGCGGCGTGATGGGTCGGCGGCGCGGGCGGGGTCGCGTCGGCCGCGAACGGGTCGGCCACCGGCGGACGTTCCATCGTACGCGTGCCGCTCGGACCGGCCGGCCGCGCCGCAGGGACCGTCAGCTGCTCCTCGACGGGGCGCACCGGCGGGCGCACCGGGACCCGCGGGACACCCAGCCGGTCGCGCACCGCCAGCAGCGCCGACAGGAACGCGCCTGCGTCGGGCGGCCGGGCCGCCGGGTCCCGCCGGGTCGCGGCGAGGACCAGCTCGTCGAGCTCCGGGGGCACGTCGCCCGCCACCTGCGACGGCGCGGGGACGTCCTCGTTGACGTGACGCAGCGCCACCGTGATCGGGACGTCGGCGAGGTAGGGCGGGGTGCCGGTGAGCAGCTCGTAGAGCACGATCCCGGCGGAGTACACGTCCGATCGCGCGTCGGCGGCGCCGCTGGCCACCTGCTCCGGTGACAGGTAGGCGAGCGTGCCCATGATCATGCCTGCGTGGCTCGCGCCGCTCTGCGCGGCCGCCGTGACCAGTCCGAAGTCGGCGACCTTGACCTCGCCGCTCTCCGAGATCAGCACGTTCTCCGGCTTCACGTCGCGGTGCACCATGCCGAGCCGGTGCGCCTCGGCGAGCCCCGCCAGCACCGGCTCCATCACCGCGAACGCCGTCGGGACGCCCACCGCGCCGCGCACCCGCAGCACGTCGCGCAGGGTGCCGCCCTGCACCAGCTCCATGACCAGGAACAACGCGCCGTCGGGTCCGTCGCCCTGGTCGTGCACGTCGACCACGGCCGGGTGGTCGATCCGGGCCGCGAGCCGGGCCTCGCGCTCGAACCGGGTGCGGAACGCCGGGTCGGCCGCCATGCCGCCGTCCATCACCTTGATCGCGACGGGACGGTCCAGCCGCGTGTCGAGGCCGTGGTAGACCGTCGACATGCCGCCCTTGGCGATGACCCCTCCGACGCGGTAGCGCGCATCCAGCAGCGCACCTGCGAATCCGGTCGGGGCGTTCACCCCCCGACGGTACCGTCCGTTCGGACACTGCCCGTCATCGCCGCTGTTGTGGCATCCTCTGGCGCTGTGAGTGAGCGTCAGCGAAGGAACCGACGACACAGCGTGCCCGCGAAGCGTCGGCCGAGCTCCGGCGAGGCCGGACAGTGAGGGAGCGTCAGCGAGCGAACCGTCGACCCAGCGTGCCCGCGAAGCGTCGGCCGAGCTCCGGCGAGGCCGGACGGTGAGTGAGGTCTCGGGTGCCGAATCGGTGCTCTCCGACGACGTCGTGACCGTTCCGGTCGCCGACGTCGCCCAGAAGTTGTCCATCCCCGTCAGCCGCGTGCACCAGCTCGTGCGCGACGGTCAGTTGCTGTCGTTGCGTCGTGACAGGGCCACCGTGGTCCCGGCCGACTTCCTCGACGACGAGCACGGGATCGTCAAGGGGCTCAGCGGGACCATCACGGTGCTCCGCGACGGCGGCTACCCCGACGACGACATCCTGCGCTGGCTCTTCGCCGACGACGACTCCCTCCCCGGCACGCCCGTCGCCGCGCTGCAGGCCGGGCGGCACAAGGAGGTCAAGCGTCGCGCGCAGGCGATGGCGTTCTGACTCGTCCGTCCACACCGGCGGCGCGGACCGGTGTCCGCGCCGCCACCGCCCTGGCCAGCCCCGGTACTGCGACGGCCGCCCGCCGCGCGGTCCCGACGCGTACCCGGCGGTGCAGCACGGCGTCGTAGCCGGCGTCGGCGACCCGGTCGAGGATGCCGCCGTAGAGGGTCGCGGCCGCACCGATGCATGCCCGTGACACCGGTTCGAGCATCCCGATCCCGGGGGCCGCGCGCCGGTACACCGCACGGGTGCGGGCGACGAGGTGCGCGATCGCGGCCCGGACCCGCGGGTCGTGGGCTCGTCGTCGACGGCACCACTCGAGCAGGTCGCGGTCGACGCCGAACGCGGCCAGCTCGTCGGCGGGCAGGTAGACGCGGCCGCGGTCGAGGTCGTCGCCGACGTCGCGCAGGAAGTTGGTGAGCTGGAACGCGACGCCCAGCGCGGCGGCGTGCGGCTCGGCCTCCTCGCGGGGGACGACCGTGCCCAGGATCGGCACCATCTGCAGCCCGATCACCGCGGCCGAGCCGTGCATGTAGCGGGCCAGGTCGTCGTAGGCGGCGTACTCGGTGACCTCGGTGTCCATCCGCATGGACGCCAGGAAGTCGCGGAAGTGCACCGGGTCGATCGCGTAGCGGCGGGCGGTGTCGACGAGGGCCAGCAGGACAGGCCCGGCGGCTGTCCCGGCGTCGGGCTCGGCCCCGGCCAGCGCGGCGTCGAGGGCCCGGCCGAGGGCGTCGATGCCCGCTGCCCGGTCGGTCGCGGAGCGGCCGTCGGACAGGTCGTCGACGATCTCGTCGGCGAACCGGGCGAAGCCGTACAAGGCGTGCACCGCAGGCCGACGCCCCGCGGGCAGCAGCCGCGTCGCCAGGAAGTAGGTGCGGCCGTGCGCGGCGTGCAGGGCCCGGCACGCGGCGTACCCGGCGCGCAGGCCCGGATCGTCCAGGCCCGCGGCGTCGAGCTCAGCTCGGCCGCTGCCCGGCACCGGCCGTCGCCACGGGTTCGCCGGCGTCGTCCGCGACCGCGACCGGCTTGCGCCGGTTGAGGCCGAGGGGGTCGGGCCTGTGCAGCGACCAGGCGGCCAGCAGGCAGCCGAGCGCGCAGACCGCCAGGTAGCCCCAGTTGTAGAGGGCGTCCTCGCCGTTGGGGTAGTAGACGATCACCAGCCACAAGGAGCCCGCGACCAGCCACGACAGGTGCTTGCGCGACCACGGCGCCATGGCCAGGAACGCGATGCCCCAGCTGAGGTACCACGGCAGCGTCGCGGGGGACAGGACGGCGACCGCGAGCAGCACGATGCCCGCCCGGCGCAGCGCGTCGGGTCCGCCGTCGCGGGCCGCGAGCCACTGCTTCACCGCGATCCACACCAGCAGCGCCGCGCCGATGATGCGTGCGACGTTGATGAACGGCTGCTTGGGAACTGTGAAGACGAGGTTGATCACCCAGTGCACCAGTTCGCCCGCGCCCGTGGGCCACGACAGCCAGTTCACGATCATCGACGGCGCGCTGAGCGCGGGCAGCCAGCCCAGCCCGACGCCCGCGGCCACGCTGATCAGGCCGAACGTCACGACGAACACGCCGATGCCGGCGCCGATCGCCTTGAGGATGCGGACCGTCCGCGTCGGGCCCGGCATCTGCATCGCCCAGATGAGCACGACGAACGGGAGCGCGACCGCGGCACTGGCCTTGACGGCCATCGCGGCGCTGACGATCGCGATCGCCAACAGGCACTTCCCGCGCAGCGCGTAGAGTCCGCCGACGGCCAGCAGGCCCATGACGAGCAGGTCGTTGTGGCCGCCGCCGACCATGTGGATGATCATCAGCGGGTTGGCGACCGCGACCCACAGCGCCACCGGCACCTTGCCGCCCATGCGGCGGGTGAGCTCGGGCAGCGCCCAGACCAGCAGCACCAGCCCGAGGCACAGCATCAGCCGCATCAGGATGACGCCGAGGATGATGTTGTTGCCCGCGAGTGCCGCGGTGCCCTTGGCCAGCAGGATGAACAGCGGGCCGTAGGGCGCCGGGGTGTCCTGCCAGAAGAAGTGCACGTTGTCGGTGAAGATGCCCGGCATCACGTCGGGCCCGACCGCGTACGGGTCGAAACCGTGCAGCGGCAGCGCGCCCTGCGCCAGGTAGCTGAACACGTCGCGGGTGAACAGCGGCGGGGTGACCAGCATCGGGATGAGCCAGACGACTGCGGTGGACAGCACCGCACGCCCGCCCACCCGGCCCGCGAGGACCTCACGGCCCAGCCGGATCCACGCCCACGCCAGCAGGACGACGCCGATGTAGACCAGCGCCGTGGCGATCTCCGAGCCGTGGCCGTAGCGCCAGAACCCGATGGGCGAGTTGGTCAGCCACGGGTCTCGGATCAGGGTGCCGCCCGCGCCGAAGCCGCCGACGAGCATCAGCAGCGAGGCGCCGAGGCCCATCAGCAGCGGACCGCGGGGCGGGTTGCCGAAGCGGGAGCGGCGCGCCGCGGGGGCGGGATCGTGGCCGTCGGGTGCGACCGTGGCGCTCACCTGCGACGGGGTCCCGGGGGGCGGCTCAGCGGTGGTCTGCGAGGTCGTCTCCGGGAGCGTCGCGGCCGGGTCCACCGCGGCCGGCTCCACCGTCGGCTCGGCGGACGGCACCGTTTCCGATGTCGTCGGCTCGGGCGCCGCCGGCCGGGGGACCGGGGTGGAGGGCTGGGCGGTCATGTCGGCGCCCATGCTCGCACGCCTGCCGTCAAGGCCGTGTCGGGACCCTGCGGTCGCGCGCCGTGGTGCCCCGTGACGACGGTGTCGGGGTGTCGGCGCGGCGCCGCCGCGAGGGCCCGGTGATCCGCTCCGCGGCCAGCCGCCCCGACAGCACCACGGGTGGGATGCCGACGCCGGGCGTCGTCCCGCAGCCCGCCAGCACCACGTTGTCGAGGCCGCGGACCAGGTTGCGCGGCCGGAACGGGCCGGTCTGCGCGAGCGTGTGGGCGAGCGAGAACGGTGTCCCCTCGCCGAGGCCCTGGGCGGCCCAATCGGCCGGCGTCACCAGCTGCGACACCTCGATCGAGCCCGACAGGTCGCCCCAGCCGCGCGCGGCGAGGACGCCGAGCAGCTCGTCGCGGTAGGCGGGTCCCACGCGGGGCCAGTCGATCGACGACGACGCCGTGTTCGGGCACGGAGCCAGCACGAACAGCAGGTCGCGGCCGTCCGGTGCGAGCGACGGGTCGGTCGCCGTCGGTCGCGTCACCAGCAACGACGGGTCGCTCATCAGCCGGCCGTCGTCGATGACCTCGCTGAACGTCTCGTCCCACTTCCTGCCGAAGGAGATCGTGTGGTGGGCGGCGCCGACCTGGGTGTCCACCCGCCGGTCGAGGCCGGCGTGGAGCACGACCGCGCTGGGTGACCAGCGCAGCGGCACCGGCCGGCGCGGCGCGCGGCCCAGCAGCCGGTGAACGACAGGGAGATCGGGGGTCAGCACCACGGCGTCGCAGGCGGTCCTGTCCCCGTCCGCGCCTGTCCCGCCCGTCGAACCGTGGCGCACCGCGTCCACCCGTCCGGAGCGGCGGTCCAGCCCGGTCACCGTGCGCCCGTACAGGATCCGCCCACCCGCCGACGTCACCGCGCCGGCCAGCGCCGCACCCAGCGCGCGCATCCCGCCGCGCGGGAACCACACGCCCGCCACGGTGTCCATGTAGGCGATCACGCCGTACGCGCCCAGGGCGTGCCGCGGCGCCACCCCCGCGTACAGCGACTGGAAGGAGAAGACGCGGCGCAGCCGCTCGTCGGGAATCCGACGTGCCACCTGCGGCCCCAGCCGGCCGAACCCGCCCGCCGCCACCAGCCGGGCGAGGTCGGGGACCAGCAGGTCGAACGGGGAGTCCAGGTTCGCGCCGATGAACGTGTCGATCTCCGCCCGGTACAGCCGGGTCAGCCACGCCCGCAGGTCGCGGTACCCGGCCGCCGCCTCCGGGCCGCACACGCGGCGCACCTCGGCCTCCATGGCCTCGCCGTCGGTGTGGACGTCGATCACCGAGCCGTCGGCGAACCGCGCCCGGTACGCCGGGTCGAGCGGGACCAGGTCGAGCCGGTCGGCCATCCGCTCCCCGACGGCCGCGAACGCCTCCTCGAACAGCTCCGGCATCGTCAGCACCGTCGGGCCCGTGTCGACGCGGAACGTGCCCGAGGGGCCCTCGAGGTCGAGCGCGCCCGCCCGGCCGCCCGGCCCGGCGGCACGTTCGACGACCGTCACCTCGCGGCCCGCTCCCAGCAGGTGCAGGGCCGCGCACAGCCCCGACAGCCCCGCGCCCACGACCACGACGTGGTCGGCCCGGCCGGGGAGCGTGCGGGGGCTCACCGCCGGCGGCGGGTCGCGCGGTCGGCGAGATCGACGAGCATCGCCGCGGCCGGCTCCGCCACGTCGGCGCCGGCGAGGGCGTCGAGCGCCGAGGTCGTCAACGTCGCGATCCGGTCCTCCACGGCGTCGGTCGCGCCCAGGTCGACCAGCACCTGCCGCACCCGGTCGACGCCGGCGTCGTCGAGGTCGGCGTCGCCCAGCGCGTCCGTCACCACCTCGGCGGCCGCCGCGTCGCCACGCTCGCGGGCCCGCTCCAGCGCCAACGCGACCAGCAGCGTGCGCTTGCCCTCGCGCAGGTCGTCACCCGCGGGCTTGCCCGTGACCTCCGGGTCGCCGAACACGCCGAGCATGTCGTCACGCAGCTGGAACGCGACCCCGACGTCGGCGCCGAAGCGGCGGTAGGCGTCGGTCAGCGCGGAGTCGGCGCCCGCGAGGGCCGCACCGATGTGCAACGGCCGCTCCACCGTGTACGCCGCCGTCTTGAAACGGTTGACCCGCATCGCCGACGCGCTCGTCGTGTCGGCCCGGGCCTGGGCGAGGACGTCGAGGTACTGCCCGCACAGGACCTCCGTGCGCATCGCCCGCCACGGCTCGCCCGCCCGGGCCAGCGCCGCCGCGTCGAGCCCGGAACCCTGCACCATGTCGTCGGCCCAGGCCAGCGCGAGGTCGCCCAGCAGGATCGCCGCCGCCGCCCCGAACCGCTCGGCCTCGCCGGACCAGCTCTCGTCGCGGTGGCGGGCCGCGAACTCCACGTGCACCGTCGGCCGCCCGCGACGGGTGTCGGAGGCGTCGATGTAGTCGTCGTGCACCAGCGCGCACGCCTGCAGCAGCTCCAGCGCGCTCACCGCGCGCAGCACCGCCCCCGCCGCGGCCGGGTCGCCACCCGCGCCGCGCCATCCCCACCACGCGAACGTCGGCCGGATCCGTTTCCCGCTGCCCAGGACGAACCGCTCCAGCACCTCGACGGCCCCGTCGACCTCCGGCGCCACCGCCGCCGCATCGCCGCGACGCTCGGCCAGGCAGGCCGCGAGCTCGCACTCCACGGCCGCGGGGACGTCGGCGTCGGTGCGCGCGAGGACCTCCCACGGGCCGGCCGGTGCGGCCGTGGTCGGGGCGTCGGTGCTCGTCGCAGGGGAGGACGTCAGATCGAGGTCGGCGGCGCCGGAACGGGTCATCAACCCGGCCCCTGCCTGCTCGCGATGGTCGTGGGCACGACCCGAGACTATCGGCGGGTCGTCGGCTCGGCGCGGCGACGGCCGCTCCGGGTGATCCGGACCAAACGGACGCGCTGCTCGCGGAGCGTGGTCCGCCGTTTCCTCCCCCGCACAGGGCGATGGCCGTCCGGGGCCTGGTCGTACCCTGTGCCGGTGAGCAGCAGCCCGACCCCACGCGCGACGGTCGTCGACCGGCTCGACGTCGACCGCCCCGTGTTCTCCGTGGAGTTCTTCCCGCCCAAGGACGCGGCGGGCGAGGCCCAGCTGTGGGGGGCGATCCGTCGCCTCGAACCGCTCGACCCGGCGTTCGTCTCCGTCACCTACGGTGCCGGCGGGTCCAGCCGCGACCGCACGATCCGCACCACCGAGCGCATCGCGTCGGACACCACGCTCGTCCCGATGGCGCACCTCACCGCCGTCGCGCACTCCCGCGCCGAGCTGCGCCACGTCATCGGCTCCTACGCAGCCGCCGGTGTGCGCAACGTCCTCGCCGTTCGGGGCGACCCTCCCGGCGACCCGCTGGGCGAGTGGAACCCGCACCCCGACGGCCTCAGCTACGCCGACGAGCTCGTCACCATGGTCCGCAGCCTCGGCGACTTCTGCGTCGGCGTCGCGGCCTTCCCCTACGGCCACCCGCGCTCCACCGACGCCGACACCGACTTCGAACGCCTCGTCGCCAAGGTCCGCGCCGGCGCCGACTTCGCCATCACGCAGCTGTTCCTCGAGCCCGGTGGGTTCCTGCGGCTGCGTGACCGGCTCGCGGCTGCCGGCTGCCACGTCCCGCTGCTGCCCGGGATCATGCCGCTGACCACGGTCCGCACCCTTCACCGCGGGCCGGAGCTGTCCGGCGCGCCGCTGCCCCCGGACCTCGTCGCCCGCCTCGAGCGGTTCTCCGACGACCCCGCCGCGTTCCGCGCCGCCGGCATGGACGCCACCGCCGAGCTCTGCGAGAAGCTGCTCGCCGAGGGTGTGCGGGGGCTGCACTTCTACACGCTCAACCGCTCCCCGGCGACGGTCGAGCTGGTGGGCCGCCTCGGGCTGGCGTCGGGCCGCTGACCCCGCTCAGCGCCCGGAGGGCGTGAGCGGGGGATTGCGGGTGCGGCGGGCCAGCTGAACCACGCCCAGTGACACCACGAGGACCACCAGCGCCAGGCCGAGCGTCCACACCGTCGCCGACGGGGCGTTCGGATCGTCGTAGGCCACCGACGCACGCACGTCACCCACCTGGCCCGGCGTGAACGTCCAGCTGATCGTGCCGGAGTCGGTGTCGCCGTTGGTGTCCAGCACCTCGCCGGGCACGCTGATCTTGAGCTGGAAGTCCGCCTTGTCGACGGGGATCGTCGTCAGGTCGACCTTGCCCGTGACCAGGACCCGGTTGCCCGCCCGGCGCAGCGTCAGCTCCGTGCGCTGCTGCCCGGCAGGGCCCGCCACCGCGGCCAGCTGCGACACCTGGTCGAACGACAGCCCCGAGAACCGCAGCAGCGACCCCGTGTATCCGTCCTGCCGGTAGTCCGACACGTCGATCTTGTCGCTGATGTCGTCGGGCAGCGTGAGTGCCGGGCCGCGGTCGTCGGGGGAGGTCTGCGGCGTCGCGACGACGATCTCCCCGGTCACGGTGTCGTCGGGCTGCAGGGCCAGCGCCGTCCGCACCCGGGCGCACCCGCCGAGGGCCCCGAGCACGAGCACCGCCATCACCACGACGGCGAGCACGCGGCGACGGGGGGAGCGGACGCCTGCGACGGGCGGGGACTGCATGCGGCCATCGTGCCATCGGGGTGCTCCCACACCGTGACGGCGGGGCTCCCGTGTCTCTTGTCCTCCGCTTGCCTGCGGGCAGGGAAGCGATCAAGCCTGGTGGCCGTGCGGGGCGCCGGTGTCCGGTGGGTCGAGCGGCAGTGTGCGGCCCAGGACCGCGAACGGACGGGCGTCCCCGGTGAAGCGGTGGTGGCGCAGCACGTCGACGAAGCCGGTGCGGCGGTACAGCCGCCACGCCCGGCCCGGCTGTCGTTCGCCGTACTCCGGCGTCGACAGCAGGACCCTGCCGTGCCCGGTGTCGGTGAGCAGCGCCCGCAGCAGACCCTCGCCCAGCCGTGCGCCCTGCGCGTCCGGGCGGACGTGCAGCTCCGTCAGCTCCAGGTAGTCCGACAGCCACGACGACGCCGCCGGGTCGTCGCCCAGGCCGCGGCGCACCTCGTCGTACCACCACTGGCCGGCCCCGCCCGAATATCCGTAGGCGATGCCGACGAGCGCGCCCGCCGCGTCGAGCCAGCCCACCGCACGCCATCCCGGGCGACGGCCGTGGTCGAGCCACAGGCTGCGGCGCTGGCGCGCCGTGCTGCGCGGATAGCCCATCGCGGCGACGTAGACGGCCAACGCCTCGTCGACCCGCGCGGCGAACTCGACCGGTCCGAGCTGGACGAGGCGGTGCCGGGGAGGTGCGGCGGTCACCGGTGGGTCCGATCCGGGCGGCGTCCCGGCCCCGCGGGCACGACGTTCGACCGCACCCGACGAGGGTGCGGCGCGGGCGGTCGATCCGGGCCGTGCACCGCGACATCTCATCACGCCACCCGGCGGTCGCGCAGGGGCGGGCGGCTCGACTTGACGCTGCCCGAGGTGGCGGCTCTACTGGAACGATCGAACATGTGTTCGATATGATGGCCGGGTCGCGTCGACCGGCGAGCGAAGGGAAGCGCTCGCCGGCGGCGTGGCCCGTGAAGGGGCGTGATGAGCATGGTCGAGGTGAGGGCACCGTCGGGGCCGAGCCGGGGTGGGCCGGGGGCCGGGACACCGGGCGGGTCGGGATGAGCGGGTTCAGCCGGGTGTTCGGGCCGCGCCAGCCGATGCCGATCCAGGTCCGCTGGCAGGACGGCGAACCCGTCGAGTTCTCGCGGCGGCCGGTGCGGCGCGGGCCGCGCTACCTGATCACCGACGTCCGGGAGCGCTGGATCGAGGAGTCGCCGTGGCCGTTCCCATCGCCGATGCCGATCGGGGGCGACAGGTTGCGCTGCTGGCGGGTCATGGCCCGGTCGGCGGAGGAGCCGCACGCGCCGGAGAGCGAGTTCGTGCTGCGCATGCGTGCGGGGCCGGGCGTGTGGGACCTCGTGCGGGTGCCGAAGTGACGTCGCCGGTGCGGGCTCCGGCGGCGGTGGTGCGGCCAGACGGCAGGAACGGCAGGAACGGCAGGGAAGGGGTGGCGACGGTGGACCACGTGCTGGAGCAGGCACCCGGACAGGAGCACGACAGGGAGGACGGCTGCACGCCGGGACAGACGGTGCTTCCGTTCGTCCCCGGGCCGAGGCGGGCACGGCAGGCCGGACGAGGCCGGGGTGGGGAAGCCCCGGCACGTCCTGCCGCCACCGGACGCCGTGCCGGGTCCGGCGGCACCCGTGGCGCACGGACGCGGCGCGTCCCGCAGGTCGCGCCGCCGACGTCACGCCACGGCAGTGCTCTGCTGCGGCAAGCGCAGGAGGGGCTGGCCGAGGCCGCCACCCTCGACGACCCGTTGCGCCGCTACCCCGCCGCCTACCTGTCGGCGCTGCGTGCTGCCGCCGCGGTGCTCGCGGTACGGGCGCGCCCGCAGCCGCGGCGCGGTGTCACCCGCAACGTGTGGGACCTCCTCGCCGGGGTCGCGCCGGAGCTGGGGGAGTGGGCGGCGTTCTTCGCGTCCTGCTCCGCGACGCGCGCGGCCGCCGAGGCAGGGATCGCGCGGCTCGTCAGCCGGCGCGACGCCGACGATCTGCTGCGCCAGGCGGAGCAGTTCGTCGCGCTCGTCGCGGCCGACATCCCCGGCCGATGACACAGCCGATGACTCCTCACGTCCTCCGACGCGGGGTGGGGTCAGGAGATCGGGGGAGGAGGCGAGGCCCCTGGCCGGCCGGTGCTGCGCCCGCTGCGCAGCACCCGGGCCAGCAACGTCGTGAACACCGCAGAGACCTCACGCGCCCCCGGCGTGTCCCAGGCCTGGATCGGCAGGCACGCGCCCTGCGCCTGCTGCACGGCCGAACGGTCGGGCACCACGCCGCTGAACACGAGCGGACCGAAGATCTCCCGCAGCTCGGCGATGCGGTACTCGTGCTCGGCGTTGCGGGGACGGACCCGGTTGATCAGCACGCCGAGCGGCTGCAGCTCAGGGTTGCCGCGATGGCGCTCGGTGTGGACGGCGTCGAACGCACGCTGCACGCCCGACACCGCGAACATCGTCGGGTCGGTCACCAGGATCGCCCGCTGCGCCGCCGTCAACGCGCTACGGGTGAGCTGACCCAGCGACGGCGGACAGTCGATGACCACCAGCCGGTAGGCGTCCGGGTCGTCGGGGTCGTACCCGGCGGCGTGGCCGATCGGGTCGTCGTCGTCCGGGTCGGTGTCGGGCACCTCGTGCAGGCGCGACAGCGCCCGCGACAAGCGGTTCAGCTGCTTCGGCCCCGGGTCGGGGTGGTTGTGCCGCTCGGTCTGCTCCGCGCCGACGACGACGTCGAGCCCCTCACCCCACCCGCTGGGCGCGATGGCCCGGTGCAGCACGGAACGCCGCGGGTCGTCGAGCACGTCGGCGATCGTCGCCGTCGTGGGCTCGACGTCCAGCGCGATGGTGGCGTTGGCCTGCGGGTCGAGGTCGACCAGCAGCGTTCGGATGCCGTGGTGCAGGGCCGCCCCCGCGAGTCCGAGGGCGACAGTGGTCTTCCCGACACCGCCCTTGAGGCTCAACGTGGCGACGACGTGCACGCGATCAACTTACTCCGTCGTGGGGACCACTACGCTGCGGTCCGTGACTGCGGCGGCGGGAGATCTGCTCGGTGCGTCCGGCGGCAGCCGGGTGGGCCGAGCTCTCGAGACGGAGCTGGATCGAGTCCGGGCGGCGCGCCCCGCCCGCCGACCACTGGTGGTCGACGTGGGCGGCGGAAGCGGCGCGTGGGCGGTACCGCTCGCGGCGGCGGGCTGCACGGTGACGGTCGTCGACAGCAGCCCCAACGCGCTCGCCGCCCTGCAGCGGCGCGCCCGTGAGGCGGGTGTCGGTGAACACGTGACGGCGGTGCAGGGCGACGTCGACGCCCTCGCCGAGTGCATCGAGCCCGGCAGCGCCGACCTGGTGCTCGGCCACGGGCTGCTCGAGGTCGTGGACGATGCCCACGGCGCCGTTGCCGCGCTCACCGCCGCGGCCGCACCGGGTGCTGCCGTGTCGGTGCTGGTGGCGGGGCGCACCGCCGCGGTGCTCACCCGCGTCCTCGCGGGCCGGCTCGCCGAGGCGCGCGCCGTCCTGACCGACCCCGACGGCCGCTCCGGCCCCGACGACAAGCTGCGCCGCCGCCTCGACGGCCCCGGCCTGCGCGCCCTGCTCGACGGCGCCGGGCTCGTGGTCGAGGTCGTCCAGGGCGACGGGGTGCTCGACGGCTGGCTGCCCGGCTCCGTCCGCGACGGCGGCGCCGCCGAGGTCGCCGAGCTCGAGGCGCTCGCGGCCGGGGTGCCGGCGCTGCGCGAGGTCGCGGCCCGGTTGCACGCCCTCGCGCGCCGACCCTGACCGCAGCCCTCGTCGCCGCGGGTGCGCGGCGTGTCGGCGTGCGCGGCGTGTCGCAGCGCGGCGCGCCGGGCCCGCACGACCCGCGCCCCGGGACCGTGGTGCATGCCCGGTACGAGGACGGGGCGGTCCGAGGGGTGAAGAGCCCGAGCCGTTCGAAGATCGGACAGTCGTGTTGGATACTCCGGCTAGTGGACCAGGCGTCGGACTCGTATCCTCTGCACTAGACGTCCACCCTGGGCGCTCGTCGTGTCGTTCCGGCACCATGGAAGATGACCCGACCGAACATCGTGTGCCGGAGGCGAAGACATGCCCCTCTCCGAGCACGAGCAGCGACTGCTCGACCAGATCGAGCGTGCTCTCTACGCCGAGGACCCCAAGTTCGCATCGTCCGTACGCGGCGGCCGACTGCGCAAACCCACCCGCCGCAGGCGCCTCCAGGGCGTCCTGGTGTTCCTGCTCGGCCTCGTACTGCTCGTCGTCGGGGTTGCCGTACGCGCGTTGTGGCTGGCCAGCAGCTTCCCGGTCCTGAGCGTGGTGGGCTTCCTGCTCATGCTCGGTGGCGCGGTGCTGGCCGTGACCTCGGTGGGCGCCAACAGCGCCAACGCGGCACAGGGCGGCAAGAACGCCCCGCAGCAGGCCCAGGAACGCGGCGGTATCACCGGGAAGATGGAGGAGCGCTTCCGGCGGCGCTTCGAACAGGAATGATCTGACGCTTCGGGACCGAGGTCCCGCCCGACGGCGGCCCCCACCGGGGGTCGCCGTCGTCGTCTGCGCGGATGCTTCGAGGACGAGCCGAGCGCAACCGCGTGCTGTCCCGGGGCGGGCAGGACGACCATGAGGTTGCGCGCCATCGGGAGCGCGCCCGGGGCGGGTGCTCACCCGGGGTGCAGCTCCATCAGGGCGACAGCCGGCCCCGGTCGGCGGCTGCCGACGGGTTGGTGATCGCCGAATCCGGGACATGAGCGTCGTCCGAGTCGCTCATGTCCCGCAACGCCTGTCTGCGACCGCTGCGCTGAGCGTGCCGGCCGGGCCGCATGCGGGACAGGGATCAGCACCGCGCTCGGGGCGCGGCAGGACGCCCGGTCAGGCCGGAGTCGGTTCCTTCGCGGGGGGCTTGGAGCGGCGGGAGGTGAGGGAGCGGGGGAAGAGCCTGCGGCCCAGGCCGACGGGGGTCCCCTCAGCCATCGCCTCCCGGACGGTACCGACAGCCGCGGTGAGGGCGGCGCCGTCGGACTGCGGCGCGCCGCCGGCGTAGCGGGCGGCCTCGACCTCGGTGACCAGCTCGCGCAGGGCGTCGCGGGCCGGGTCGCCGAGGGTGTGGGCGCTCACCAGCCGTCGCGCGGCGCCACGGACGGTGTCGGTGTCGGGGATGGTGACCCCGCGGTCGGTGGACTCGGCCACGACCTCGGCCCAGGCCTGTTCGGCGGCGTCGGGCCCGCCACCACCGGCGGCGGCGAGGCGGCGGCGGCGTTGGCCGCGCCGCAGCAGCGACGGCAGGACGAGCGCGCCGATCACCACCAGACCGACGACCGCCAGGATCGGGACGGTCCAGGAGGTCGACTCCTGCGCGGCGGGCTGGGGCTGGTCGGGGGTGACCGGCTGGTCCTGCGGGGTGCCGGGGTCGGGGCCGTTGTCGGGTGTGGGGTTGGCGTCCTGCGGCGTGGCGGGCTCGGGGTCGGCGCCGCCCTGGTCGCGGGCCTGCTGCACGTAGGCGGGGACGATGGTGCGGCCGTCGGCGAGCGGGGTGGGGTCGAAGGCGGTCCAGCCGTAGCCGGCGAAGTAGACCTCGACCCAGGCGTGGGCGTCGGAGCTGGTGATCAGCCGCCGGTCGCCGTCGACGGTACCGCCGGTGAACCCGACGGCGACCCGGGAGGGGACGCCGACGGTGCGGAGCATGACGGCCATGGCCGTGGCGAACTGTTCGCAGTAGCCGGTGCGGCCCTGGGTGAGGAAGTCGACGAGGGCGTCGTCGCCGGTGCCGGGGGCGGTCTGCAGGCTGTAGTGGAACTGCGACGACGGGCCGGTGAAGTAGTCGTTGATCGCCATGGCCTTGTCGAAGGAGTTGACCCGGCCGCGGGTGACCTCGGCGGTCAGGGCGCCTACGCGGGGGTCGACGCCGGCGACGTTGAGGTAGCCGATGTCGACGGCGCCGGGCGCGGCGGTGGCGGCGCGCAGCTCTTCGGCGCTGGGGGAGCCGAGCACGGCGGACTGGGTCCAGCCGCTCTCCTCACGCTGGCGGGTGCTGTAGGCGATGCCGGAGATCGGGTCGAACGACCATTCGTCGGAGAGGCCGTCGATGCGCTGCGGGGTGCCGTAGAGAGGCAGCCAGTAGTCGCGGAAGCCGACGTTCTCGACGCCGACCGTGGCGCGCTCGGCGTTGCCGGCGGGCAGGTCGGGCAGGTCGGTGTCGCCGATGCGGACGCCGGGGGCGGGGGCGGTGGCGACGAACCCGCGGTCGGCGGCGAAGTCGCGCAGGGTCAGCGCGCGCATGTACTGGGCCTTGGGCAGGCCGGTGACCTCGAAGAGGTCGGTGGGGTTGCCGCGGGTGAGCTGGCCGCGCAGCGCGGTGAACGGGTTGAGCCCGATGGCGCCGGTGGCGCCGGCGTTGCCGCTGGAGAACCGGCCCGTGGTGCCGACGGCGGTGAACAGCGACCCGGCGAGGAGCGCGACGACGACGGCGACGGCGGTCATGACGACGCCGGCGGGGAGCTGGCGGCGGGCGCCGCGACGGGTGAGCAGCAGCAACGCGAACCCGGCGGCGGGTCCGGCGACGGCCCACCAGGGCAGCAGCTGCCCGGTGAGTGCGGTGGGGACGGCGTAGACGGCGAGCAGCGGGACGCTGGCGGCGGCGGGTGCCTGACCCACGACGGCGATGAGCTGCACGATGATCGCGACGACACCGAGGGCGCCGGTCGTCAGCAGCAGGATCTCGGGGGTGCCCGCGATGGGTGGGACGCCGACACCGATCTGGTCGCCCGCGCCGGCGACGAGCCGGCCGAGCTCGGCGAACGCGGCGGGGCTCGGCCACCACTCGGGGGTGAAGGCGACGACGACGTACTCGAGGACGGCGACGAGGGCGACGACGGTGCTGATGACGGCGTGGGTGCGGCGCAGTGCGATGCCGACGACGACGCAGACGGCGACGATCCCGGCGGCGTGGCCGAGCCAGCCGAGCCCGGAGACGACGGCGGCGATGGGTGCCGCGGCGAGCAGGACGGCGACGCCGGCGGCGACGACGACGAGGGGTCCGGCCCGGTGCGGGGTGGGCGCGCGCCGCTCGGCGGCGGGGGAGGGGGGTGCGGGGGCCGCCGGCCGCGGTGGTGCGGGGGCGCTCACGACATGCTCCCGGCGACGACGCGGCGGCCGGAGGCGAGCTCGGCCCAGCAGACGCGCGGGTCGGTGTCGGCGCGGGCGACGGCGACGTGCCAGCCGGCGGCGCGCAGGGCGGCCGCGGCGGCGTCGGCACCGGGGGCGCGGGCAGCGCCGGTGGTGTCCCAGCCGGCGACGTCGAGCAGGATCGCGTGCCCGCCGTGGGGGCGGCGTTCGAGGAGGGCACCGACGTCGTCGACGGTGGTGGCGCCGAGGATCGCGACGACGTCGCCGGTGGGAGCGACGGGTGGGCCGCCGAGCCCGGTGCGGGCGGAGACGCGCAGTGTCGCGAGGGAGTCGAGGATGCGGTCGGAGCCCGCCGAGGGGGCGCTGCCGACGGTGCCGGCGACGCGGTCGCCGAGCGCGGTGCCGTCCTCGGTGACGACGGTGACGGGTTCACCGTTGCGGATCATGTGCAGGGCGATGCTCGCCGCCAGCGAGACGGCGTACTCGAGGCTCGAGGTGGGGCCGTCGCCGCGGTGGGCGCCGTCGCGGCGGTCGAGCAGCACGGTGATCTCGCCGCGCCAGGGGCGTTCCTCGAGGCGGACCATGAGCTCGTCGTGGCGGGCGGTGGCGCGCCAGTGGACGCGGCGCAGCTCGTCGCCGGAGCGGTAGGGGCGCACCATGACGTCGGGTTCGCCGATGCCCTGGTGGGCGACGACGGCGCCGGGGGTGCCCTCGCCGCCGCCGAGCGCGGACGGGAGTCCGTGGAGATCGACGGTGGCGGGCAGGACGAGGAGCCGGTCGGCCTCGCCGTAGCGGCGGGGGAACTCGGCGAGCCCGAGCGGGTCGGTGATGCGGGCGACGAGTGGCCCGACGCGGTGCTCGCCGCGCAGCACGGGCCGCAGCGGGTAGCGAAGCGTGACCCCGGAGCGGGCGGGCAGCCGGTGGACGGTGAACCGCGGCGGCGCGGAGGGGCGGGGTCCGGCGGCGTCGGGCACGGTGTCGACGACGCGCAGCGCCCCGACGAGCGGGCCGCCGGTGAGGCGGACGTCGACGGCGCAGTCGGTGCCCACGGGGACGCGCGCGGGGTCGACGGTGCGGTGGGCGCGGATGGCGCGCCGGGTCAGCGCGGCGACGGCCACCGACAGCAGGGGCAGTACGACGACGAACAGGGCGAGCCGCAGCAGGTCGCGCTCGTCGAGGACGACGGCGCTGACGGCCGTGGCGATGCCACCGGCGAGCAGGCAGCGGCCGCGCACGGTCAGCCCCGAGGACCACCGCCGTGACGCCACGGGGTCAGGCCCCCGAGCGCGCGGCCGGGACGGGGACGGGCAGCCCGCCGACGAGGCCGCGGACGATGTCGCCGGCGGAGCGGCGCGCGGCCTGGGCGTCCGGGGTGAGGACGAGGCGGTGGGCGAGGACGGGGACGGCGACGGCCTGGACGTCGTCGGGGACGACGTAGTGGCGGCCGGCGAGGGCTGCCTGGGCGCGGGCGGCGCGGACGAGGTGCAGCGTCGCGCGGGGCGAGGCGCCGAGGCGCAGGTCGGACAGCGAGCGGGTGGCGGTGACGATGTCGACGCAGTACTGCCGCACCTCGGGCGCGATGTGGAGGTGCTTGACGGCGTCGACGATGCCGCGGACGGTGCGGGCGTCGGTGACGGGGCGCAGCGTCTCGAGCGGGTCGGACGCGGCGTGCTCGTCGACCATCGCGAGCTCGGCGGCGGGGTCGGGGTAGCCGATGGAGACGCGGGCGGTGAAGCGGTCGCGCTGGGCCTCGGGCAGCGGGAAGGTGCCGTCCATCTCCACGGGGTTCTGGGTGGCGACGACCATGAACGGCGCGGCGAGCTGGTAGGTGGCGCCGTCGACGGTGACCTGGTCCTCGGCCATGCACTCGAGCAGCGCCGACTGGGTCTTGGGCGAGGCGCGGTTGATCTCGTCGGCGATGACGACGTTGGCGAACACCGGGCCGGGCCGGAACTCGAACTCGCTGGAGTGCCGGTTGTAGATGGACATTCCGGTGATGTCACCGGGCAGCAGGTCCGGGGTGAACTGGACGCGGCTGACCGAGCAGTCGATGGACCGGGCGAGCGCCTTGGCCAGCGACGTCTTGCCGACGCCGGGGATGTCCTCGACGAGGAGGTGGCCCTCGGCCAGCAGCGTCACGAGGGCGACGCGGACGACCTCGGGTTTGCCGACGAGGACCCGCCCGATGCTCGTGGCGATGCGCGACGTGACATCGGCGATCGCCCCGACGGCGGGGAGGTCGGTGTCGGTGTCGGTGGCCGCACGCCGTCCGGGCCGGCTGCTCGTGGTGGTCACCCGTCGTCCTCTCGGTCGTGCTCTCGGGTCGTGCTCGGGAGTGCTGGGCACTGCATGGGCACTGCATGGGGGTACAGCGCCGGCGTACACGGCGGTGTCCGCGAGTCAGGCGTCACCACAGTCTGTCAAACGACGCGCCGTGGTTTCGCCCGGACGAGTGGCATCACAATTGTGTCTCGCCGATCGGTGCCCGTCGCGCGGCGGCCGGTCGACCCTCGTTCCCCACTCTGCTCCCACCCCACCCCCCACTCTGCCCCCACCGCGCCCCACCGGGCAGAGGCGGTGCGCACCCGCGCCCCCCACAACCCCCCACCAGGGGCCCGGGCACTCGTCCGGAGGCCGTCGGAGGCGCTGAACACGTGGTCGGAAGGGTTAGAAGGTGATCGTGGTCGCTCCGGCGCCCCCACTCGCCCCCACTGCGGCTGAGCTGCGGATATCCGCCGATCGTGGTGCGGGTGGGGCTCGTTTCGGGTTGACGGTGGAGTGAAGTGGGGTAGTGTGGGGCGTGTTGGAGCAACCGTGACCTCGGGGGAGAGGCGGGCCGATGTTCCTCGGCACGTTCACCCCCAAGCTCGACGACAAGGGGCGGCTCACGCTGCCCGCGAAGTTCCGCGACGACCTCCGAGGTGGCCTGATGATCACGAAAGGGCAGGACCACTGCCTCTACGTGTTCACTCGCGAGGCCTTCGGCGAGCTGGCGACGAAGATCGCGTCGGCACCGTTGACCAACGAGTCGGCCCGGGCGTTCCAGCGAAACCTGTTCTCCGGGACCGACGAGCAGAACCCCGACGGCCAGGGCCGGATCGCGATCAACCCGGACCTTCGTCGGTACGCCGGTCTGACCAAGGACTGCGTGGTGATCGGCGCGTTCACGCGCGTCGAGATCTGGGACGCGCAGGCCTGGTCGGAGTATCAGCAGCGACACGAGGACGAGTACGCGAAGGCGCAGGAGGAGGTCCTTCCCGGATTCTGACCTCCAGGCGATGCCCCCTCCCGGGGGCCGTGGCCGCCCGTCGCGACGGACAGCCCTGACGCACCTTCCCCGGCGCCAGGTCAGTCCCCGCGAGTGGCACCCGGCACCCGGGAGGTGGCATCGCCCGGCGACCGGCCCGGCTGGGGAGTACGGGCCGCACACGGCGGCGATCGGGGGCTCGTGCGCCCCCCGTCGGCATACGCGGAGCACGACAGCAAGGACCGTGGCGGCGACGGCGGGCGAGGCGAGGTGAACGGTGGGGCAGCACCCTGAGGGAGACGGGCCGGCTGGGGCCAGGCACGTCCCCGTCCTCCTGCCCCGCGTTCTCCAGCTCCTCGAGCCCGCCCTCACCGGACGTCCGGCGGTCGTGGTGGACGCCACGCTGGGACTCGGCGGCCACTCCGCGGCGTTGCTCGCCGCGCATCCACAACTGACCCTCGTCGGTCTCGACCGCGACCCGCAGGCTCTCGAGCTCGCGGGTCGTCGTCTCGTCGCGTTCGCCGGCCGGACCCACCTCGTCCACGCCGTCTACGACCGCATCGCCGACGTCCTCGCGGAGCTGGGGCTTCCGGGGGCCGACGGCGTGCTGTTCGACCTGGGGGTGTCCTCCCTCCAGCTCGACGCCGACGAGCGTGGCTTCTCGTACTCCCGCGACGCCGACCTCGACATGCGGATGGACCCGACCACGGGCCCGACCGCGGCCGACGTCGTCAACACCTATCCCGTGCCCGAGCTCGCGCGCATCCTGCGCGAGTACGGGGAGGAGCGGTTCGCGGGCCGGATCGCCGCGGCGATCGGCCGGACGCGCGACCACCGGCCGTTCACCCGCAGCGCCGAGCTCGTGGAACTGCTCTACGCCACGGTGCCCGCAGCGTCGCGGCGCACCGGTGGCCACCCCGCCAAGCGCACGTTCCAGGCCCTGCGGATCGAGGTCAACGGGGAGCTCGACGCGCTGCGTGCTGCCGTGCCCGCGGCGCTCGACTCGTTGACCGTCGGTGGGCGGATCGTCGTGCTGTCCTACCACTCGCTCGAGGACCGGCTGGTCAAGCGCGAGCTCGCCGCCCGGTCGGTGTCGACGTCCCCGCAGGACCTCCCCGTCGAGCTCCCCGGGCACGGCCCGGAGCTGCGGCTGCTGGTCCGCGGGTCCCAGCCCGCGTCCGAGGACGAGATCGCGGACAACCCGCGGGCCGCCTCGGTGCGCCTGCGTGCCGCCGAGCGGATCCGGGAAGCGGCATGACCGCCGGGCCCGGTCCGCGTCACCACCCCACCGTCGCCGCCCGCGCGGGCGCCGGGGTGGCCACCGTCAGCAGCGTCATCCGCGTGACCGGGGGGTCGTCGTGAGTGCACCTGTCACTGAACGTCAGCACGTCGCGGCGCCGTCGCGGTCGCGGCGGGCCCGGTCGGCGGTGCCGGCCCCGCGGGCGGCGCGTGTCGTCGAGGTCCCGGCGCAGCGGACGCGCTCGGGCTCGACCAGGAACACGTCGAGCACGCGCACGAGCAAGGCCGCGAGCCCACGGTCGGCCGCGCAGCGTGCGTACGCCCGCCGTGACGACCGGTTGCGCCGCATCGTCGGAGGCCGCGTCCAGAAGCAGGCGGCCCCCGCCGGGCGCGCCCAGTTCGTGCTGCTCGTGATGGTGCTGCTGGCCATCGGTCTGGTGGCGACGCTGTGGCTGTCGACCGCGGCCGCCGCCGACTCCTACCGGCTGCAGGACGCCCGCACCGCGACGCGTGACCTCAGCGAGCAGAGCGAGCTGCTGCGCAAGCAGGTCGCGGCGCTCGACGCATCGCCCGCGCTGGCGCAGCGCGCCACCGACCTGGGCATGGTGCCGTCGAAGAACCCGGCTCGGCTCGTCGTCGGTGCCGACGGGGCGGTGACGCTCGTCGGTGAGCCGTCGGCAGCGCAGGCCCCGCCGCCCCCGCCCGCGCCGCCGGCCCCGCCGACTGATCCGAACGCCCAGGCGCAGACCCCGCCGCCCGCCGACGCCGGCGCGGCAGGTGCTCGGACGCCGCCACCCGCCGACGCGGGGGCCCAGAACCCGAGCACCCAGGCCCAGGCGCCGGCCGAACCGCCGGCGGGCACGAACGCGGCGACCGAGGACGCCCAGTCCCAGGCCGACGCAGGGGCCACGCCGGGCGGAGCGGGCTGATGCCCGTCGCGCCGCCCCGGTCCCGGCCCGCCGGACCCGCACGGACGGCGCCGCCGCGTCGCCCCGCCCCGCCGCGGTCGGCGCCCGCCCGCGCGGGCGACCCGTCGCGCCGGATGAAGATCGGCACCCTGATCCTCGTCGCGCTGCTGACGTTGTCGCTGGTCAAGCTCATCAGCGTGCAGACGTTCCAGTCCGGCTCGCTCACGGCGTCGTCGGAGAAGCAGCGCACCACCCGGCTGGCGCTGCCCGCCGAGCGCGGCTCGATCCTCGACCGCAACGGCACCCCGCTGGCGTTCAGCACCGAGGCGAGCGCGCTCGTCACCAACCCGCGGCTGATCAGTACCCAGAAGGGGGCGCAGGCCGCGGAGTACAAGCAGCGGATGGCCGCGGCCGTGGCCGGGCGCACCGGCGGCGACCCGAACGCGCTGCTGGCGATGCTCAACAGCGACAAGGGCTACGTCGTCCTGGCGCCGCTGGCCGACCCGGGTGCGGCGCGTGAGCTGCGCGCGGCGTTCCCGGAGATCGCCGAGGAGAAGCGGGAGTCGCGCCAGTACCCGGGCGGGAGCCTGGCGGCCAACGTGATCGGCGCCGCGTCGTGGAACAGCGGCGACAAGAAGCTCACCGGCCTGGTGGGTCTGGAGAGCTCGCAGGACGCGCTGCTCGCCGGTACCGACGGATACGAGGTCGTCGACACCGCCGAGGGAAGCTCCGCGATCATCCCGGGCAGCACCCGCGCCCAGCAGGACGCCGTGCCGGGCTCGGACATCCAGCTCACGATCGACTCGGACATCCAGTACACGATCCAGCGTCAGCTGCAGGACTACGTCGCGAAGACGAACGCGAAGGGCGGCTCGGCCGTCGTCCTCGACGCGAAGACCGGCGAGGTGCTGGCTCTCGCCAACGGCACGACGTTCGACCCGTCGAACCTGGCGGGCGCCGACTCGGCGTCGATGGGCAACGCGGCGGTGACGTCGCCGTTCGAGCCGGGGTCGGTCAACAAGGTCGTGACGATGTCGGCCGCACTGGAGTACGGACTGGCCAAGCCCGAGGACGTGCTCGACGTGCCGGGCAGCATCAAGGTCGCCGACCGCACCGTCAACGACGCGTGGAAGCACGGCCTGGACCACTACACGCTGACCGGGGTGCTGGCGAAGTCGTCGAACGTCGGCACGATCATGACGGCGCAGAAGGTCGGCGAGGACCGCTTCGCCGACATGCTCGCCAAGTTCGGCCTGGGCCAGAAGACGGGCATCGGCCTGCCGGGTGAGAGCGCGGGCCGGGTCCCGCCGCGCGACACCTGGTCGGGCTCGACGTTCGGCAACCTGCCGATCGGCCAGGGCCTGTCGATGACCGTGCTGCAGATGGCCGGCATGTACCAGGCTGTGGCCAACGACGGCGTCCGCATCCCGCCGCGGATCGTGTCGTCGACGATCGGCCCGGGCGGGGTGCGCACGGTGCCACCGCAGGCGGAGCCGGTCCGGGTCGTCTCCCCGCAGACGGCGCAGACGTTGCGCGGCATGCTCGTCGCGGTCACGCAGGACGCCAAGGGAGTCCAGCGCGGCACCGGCGCGGCGGCCGGTGTCGACGGCTACCAGGTGGCGGGCAAGACCGGCACGGCCCAGCAGGTCGACCCGTCGTGCGGCTGCTACGCCCGGTCGACGTACTGGATCACCTTCGCCGGGATGCTGCCCGCGCAGGACCCGCGGTTCGTCATCGGGATCATGCTCGACGCCCCCTCGGGCGGGGCGTCGGCGGCGCCGCTGTTCCACGACATGGCGAGCTTCATCGCCGCGCGCCAGCAGATCCCGGTCGGCCCGCCGGCCCCGTTCCAGACGCTCGTCGCACCCTGACCGGCCCGGTGCGGGTCCCCGCGCCCCACACGAACCGGGTCACGACGACGGGTCGCGCGGGTGCGCCCGCCGGTCCGGCCCGCCTCCGGGCCGGTCGGGGTCGGCGCATGCCCGCCGACCAGCGACGACACATCGATCATCGGTCGGCTCCCGGCGCCGACCGGTGTCCGCGACCGTGAACGCGACGTCGGGGGCTCGGCCACCGGTGCGCTCGCCGCGGCGGGTGGCGCGCCCGGCACCACGGACGGATGGCGACGGTACCGGTGCCCGTCGGGCGTGTCCGGGGACGCCGGTAGCCTTCCGCCCCGTGCCGCCCGCAAGTTCCTCCGTGACCGCCGCGCCGCCGCGGCCGGATCACGTGCGGCCGGTCGACGTCGCGGTCCTGGCCGCGTCCGCCGATGCCGAGCTGCGCCACCCGGCCTCCGCGGTGCGCCCCGTGACGGGTGCGACCCTGCGCGCCTCCGACGTCCGGCCGGGCGACCTGTTCGCCGCGCTGCCCGGTGCACGCGCGCACGGCGCCGACTTCGCGGCCGACGCGATCGCCGCCGGTGCCGCCGCCGTCCTCACCGACCTGGCGGGTGCCGCGCGGGCGGCGCTCGTCGCCGACACCGTGCCGGTGCTCGTGCACCCGCACCCGCGCCACGCCCTGGGCGACCTCGCGGCCCGTGTCTACGGCGACCCGACGGCGGCGCTCGACGTCATCGGCGTCACGGGAACCAGCGGCAAGACCACGGTCGGGCACCTCCTGGAGGCGGGGCTGGCCGCGGCGGGGCGGGCCACGGGCCTGCTGGGCACCGTCGCCACCCGGATCCGCGGGGCCGAGGCGCCGAGCGCGTTCACCACGCCCGAGTCGCCCGACCTGCAGGCCCTGTTCGCCGTCATGGCCGAGCGTGGGGTCACCGACGTCGCGATGGAGGTGTCCAGCCACGCGCTCGCGCTCGACCGCGTCGCGGGCACCCGGTTCTCGGTGGCGGCGTTCACGAACCTGTCGCAGGACCATCTCGACTTCCACCGCGACATGGACGACTACTTCGAGGCGAAGGCGATGCTGTTCGACCCGGCCCGGCCGGGCGCGGCGCGCCACCGTGTCGTGTGTGTCGACGACGAGTGGGGTGCCCGCCTCGCCGCGCGCACGCCCGAGCCGGTCACGGTGAGCGCGACCGGTCCCGCCGACTGGTGCGTCACGGGCGGGGTCACGAGCGATGCCGACGGCACCCAGCACTTCGTCGCGGCCACGCCGCGGGGCGAGGTGCCGGTGACGCTGCGGCTGCCCGGCGCCTACAACGTCGCGAACGCGCTGGTCGCGCTCGCCTGCCTCGACGCCGCGGGGGTCCCCGTGGCCGTGGCGGCCGCCCGGTTCGCCGAGCTGGCCGTGCCGGGCCGGATGCAGCGCGTCGACGCCGGGCAGGACTTCCTCGTCGTCGTCGACTACGCGCACAAGCCCGCCGCCGTCGGGGCGCTCCTCGACGCGCTGCGCGCCCAGGTCGACGGCCGCGTCCTCACCGTGCTGGGCTGCGGCGGCGACCGCGACCGCGGCAAGCGCCCCCTGATGGGTGCCATCGCCGCGGCCGGGTCCGACGTCCTCGTGGTCACCGACGACAACCCGCGCACCGAGGACCCCGACGAGATCCGCCGCCAGATGCGCGCGGGTGCCGAGGGCGAACCGCGGCGCGGGGAGATCCTCGAGATCGGCGACCGGCGCGCCGCCATCGCGGCCGCTGTCGCGGCCGCCCGCCCGGGCGACGTGGTCGTCGTCGCGGGCAAGGGACACGAGAAGGGCCAGGAGATCGACGGCGTGAAGCACCCGTTCGACGACGTCGACGAGGTCCGGGCGGCGCTGCGCACGGCGGACGGGAC
The DNA here is from genome assembly GCA_001725415.1 of Pseudonocardia sp. SCN 73-27. Taxonomy (GTDB): domain Bacteria; phylum Actinomycetota; class Actinomycetes; order Mycobacteriales; family Pseudonocardiaceae; genus Pseudonocardia. The sequence continues at coordinate 222,066 of MEGH01000007.1, read as the reverse complement.
GCGCGGATGATCACCATGACGCTGGCCGAGGTCGCCGCCGTCACCGGTGGCCGGCTGCACCGTGCCACCGGCGACGAGCAGGTGACGTCGGTCGAGTTCGACTCCCGCAAGGCCGCGCCCGGCGTGCTGTTCCTGGCGCTGCCGGGGGAGCGGGTCGACGGGCACTCCTTCGCCGCCGCGGCCGTGGCGGCGGGCGCGGCGGGGGTCCTGGCCGCGCGGGAGGTCGACGCCCCGTCGGTCGTCGTCCCGCCCGCCGCCGGTGCGGCCGGGACCTACCTGGCCGAGAACGACCCCGACGGCGCGGGCGCCGCGGTCCTCGCCGCACTCGCGAAGCTCGCCCGGCACAGCGTCGACTCCCTCACCGACGACTCCCTGGAAGGGCTCGCCGTCGTCGGCGTCACCGGCAGCTCCGGCAAGACCTCCACCAAGGACCTGCTGGCTGCCGTCCTGGCGCCGCTGGGGCCGACGGTCGCGCCGCCCGGGTCGTTCAACAACGAGCTGGGCCACCCGTGGACGGCGCTGCGTGCCGACGCCGGCACCCGCCACCTCGTCCTCGAGCTGTCCGCCCGTGGACCCGGCCACATCGCCGCGCTCTGCCGGATCGCGCCGCCCCGGATCGGGGTGGTGCTCAACGTCGGCCGCGCCCACCTCGGCGAGTTCGGCTCCCCGGAGGCCATCGCGCAGGCCAAGGGCGAGCTGGTCGAGGCCCTGCCGGCCGGGGGCGTCGCCGTCCTCAACGCCGACGACCCCGCCGTCGCCGCGATGGCGACGCGCACCGCGGCCCGAGTCGTCCCGGTCGGCCGCGGCGCCGACGCGCTCGTCCGCGCCGTCGATGTCACCTCCGATGCCGGGCGTGCCCGGTTCCGCCTGGTCACGCCCGCGGGCGAGGCCGACGTCGCGCTGCGCCTGGTCGGGGCGCACCACGTCGGCAACGCCCTGTCGGCCGCCGCGGTCGCCCTCGAGCTGGGCGCCACGCCCGCCGGGGTCGCCGAGTCGTTGTCGGCTGCCGCGCCCGCGTCGCGCTGGCGCATGGAGGTCGCCGACCGCGCCGACGGCGTCACCGTCGTCAACGACGCCTACAACGCCAACCCCGAGTCGATGCGCGCCGCGCTCGAGGCCCTCGCCGACCTGGGTCGCGACCGCCGCACCTGGGCCGTCCTGGGCCGCATGGCCGAGCTCGGCGACACCGAAGCCGCCGCCCACGCGGAGGTCGCAGGCGCCGCCGCCGCCCTCGGCGTCGGCACCCTCGTCGCCGTCGGCGAACCCGGCTACGGGCCCGCCGCCCGCCACGTCACCGACCCGGCCGCGGCGCTCGCGCTGCTGCGCGCCGAGGTCTCCCCCGGGGACGTGGTGCTGGTGAAGGCCTCCCGCGCGGTCGGACTCGACCGCGTCGCCGACGCGTTGCTCAACGACACGCCCCGTGACGATCGACAGGAGAACGAGCTGGTGTCCCGGTGAGGAGTGTCTTCGTCGCCGCCGGCATCGCACTCGCGGTGTCCATCCTGCTGACCCCGTACCTGATCAAGTTCTTCTCGCGTCAGGGGTTCGGACAGGAGATCCGGGCCGACGGCCCCGCCAGCCACAAGAGCAAGCGCGGCACCCCGACGATGGGTGGCGTCGCGATCCTGCTGGCCCTGTGGGTCGGCTACCTGGGCGCGCACCTGCTGTCCGGTGAGCCGATGACCGCGTCGGCGCTGCTGGTCCTGATGCTCACGACGGCCCTGGGCCTCGTCGGCTTCCTCGACGACTTCATCAAGATCCGCCGCCACCGCAACCTGGGCCTCAACAAGACGTCCAAGCTGGTCGGGCAGCTGATCACCGCGGTCGTGTTCGCGATCCTGGCGCTCAAGTTCGCCAACGCGCGCAACCTCACCCCGGCGTCGGACCAGCTGTCGTTCGTCCGCGAGATCGCCGTGCTGAGCTTCGGGTCGATCGGCTTCGTGATCTTCTGCTACCTGGTCGTGTCGGCCTGGTCGAACGCGGTGAACCTGACCGACGGCCTCGACGGCCTCGCCGCCGGCACCTCGGCAATGGTGCTGGGGACGTACACGATCATCGGGTTCTGGCAGTTCCGCAACAGCTGCGCCGTCACCGCCGCGGCCGGCTGCTACGAGGTCCGCGACCCCCTCGACGTCGCCCTCGTCGCCGCCGCCGCGATGGGCGCCTGTATCGGCTTCCTCTGGTGGAACGCCGCACCCGCCCGGATCTTCATGGGCGACACCGGGTCCCTCGCCCTCGGTGGCCTGATCGCCGGCCTGTCGATCGTCACCCGCACCGAGCTGCTGCTCATCGTCATCGGCGGGGTGTTCGTCGTCGAGATCCTGTCGGTGGCACTGCAGATCGTCGTGTTCCGCACGACGCGACGACGACTGTTCAGGATGGCCCCGTTCCATCACCACTTCGAGCTGGCCGGCTGGGCGGAGACGACCGTCATCATCCGGTTCTGGCTGCTCGCCGCCATGTGCGCGGCGCTGGGCCTCGGGCTGTTCTACAGCGAGTGGCTGACGGCCTCGGCAGGCGTCTAGTGGCGGCCACGCCGGTCGTCCCGACCCCCGCGGAGGACCCCGTCCACGGGCGGCAGGTCGTCGTCGCGGGCGCGGGCGTCTCCGGGCTCGCGGCGGCCGAGGTGCTCGTCGCTCACGGTGCCGACGTCGTCGTCACCGACGACGTCCCCGCGCGCCTCACCGACCTGCCGGTCGGTGCGCGCGCGGGCACCGGGCTGCCCGAGGGCACCGAGCTCGTCGTCACCAGCCCGGGGCTGCGTCCCGACCACCCGCTGGTCGACGCGGCGGCCGCCCGCGGGATCGAGCTGATCGGCGAGCCCGAGCTGGCCTGGCGGATCGGTGCGGCGTCGGAGTCGCCGCCCAGCTGGCTCGTCGTCACCGGTACCAACGGCAAGACCACCACCACCAGCATGGTGGCCGCGATCCTCGACGCGGCCGGTCACGACGCGGTGGCCTGCGGCAACATCGGGCTGCCCGTCGTCAGCGCCGTCGCGGCCGGGCACCGCGTCCTGGCCGTGGAGCTGTCGAGCTTCCAGCTGTACCGGTCGCCGTCGGTGCGCCCCGACGCCGGTGTCGTGCTCAACGTCGCCGAGGACCACCTCGACTGGCATGGCGGCATGGACGCCTACGCCGCCGCCAAGGCGCGCGCGCTCACCGGCCGGGTCGCCGTCGGCTGTGTCGACGACGCCTGGGCCGCGACGCTGCTGTCGGCCGCGCCCGCCCCGCTGCGGGTCGCGGTGACCCTGGGGGAACCCGGGCCGGGTGAGCTCGGCATCGTCGACGGGATGCTGGTCGACCGCGCGTTCGGCGCCCCGGGTGAGACGGTCGAGCTCGTCGCTGCCGACGTCGTCACCCCCGGTGGGGCGCCGGGCCTCACGGACGCGCTGGCGGCCGCCGCGCTGGCCCGCGCCCACGGCGTCACCGCCGAGGCCGTTGCCGGCGGGCTCGGCGGGTTCGCGCCGGGCCCGCACCGCTCCGAGACCGTCGGCACGGTCGACGCCGTCACGTTCGTGGACGACTCGAAGGCCACCAACCCGCACGCTGCCGACGCCTCGCTGGCCGCCCAGCGCGACCGTCACGTCGTGTGGGTGGCCGGCGGACTGTTCAAGGGCGCGTCGGTCGAGGAGCTCGTCGCGCGGCGCGCCCAGGGGCTGCGCGCGGCGGTGATCATCGGCACCGACCGGGCGGAGATCGTCGCAGCCCTTGCGCGACACGCCCCCGACCTCCCGGTCGTCGAGGTCGAGTCGGGTGACGATGAGCCCATGACGACCGCAGTGCGCCGTGCCGCCGCTCTCGCACGCCCGGGCGATGTCGTCCTCCTCGCCCCGGCTGCGGCGTCGATGGACCAGTTCCGCGACTACGCCCACCGGGGCCGCGCGTTCGCCGAGGCCGTCGCCGCGCTCCCCGGCGCAGGGTCGGCGGCGTCAGGATCCCCGGGCCGGGAGGCCGCGGCGGAGGCGTCGCGATGAGCCCCGCCGAGCGGGCCGCCGCCTCGAGCACGGGCGCCACGAGCAGCAAGGCCGCGCCGAAGGTGGTGCTGCGCAAGGCGGGTACGAAGGGCGCCGCCGCGCCGCAGGCCCTCACCGGGGTCCGCGCCTCGATCGGCCGGGCCGGGACCGCGCTCGCCCAGTGGCTGCGCCGCCCGCTCACCTCCCTGCACCTCGTCCTGGGCGTCTTCGGCCTGCTCACGACCTTCGGGCTCGTCATGGTGCTGTCGGCATCGTCGGTCGAGTCGCTCACCTCCGGTGGGTCGTCGTACTCGGTGTTCACCCGCCAGGTCATGTTCTGCGCCGTCGGCCTGGTCGTGTTCTACGTGGGCCTACGGATCAAGCCGACGACGCTGCGCGCCGTGTCACCGGTGCTGCTGATCGTGTGTGCCGTGCTGCTCGCCCTGGTGCTGATCCCCGGCCTGGGCTCGGTGCGCGGCGGCTCACGTGCCTGGTTCACCCTGGGCCCCTTCGCCTTCCAGCCGGGCGAGCCCGCCAAGGTGGCGCTCGCGCTGTGGGGCGCCCACGTGCTCGCCACCCGGCGCAAGGTCATGCACCGCTGGAAGCACGCCCTGTCCCCGGTCGTGCCGGTCGCACTGGTGCTCGCCACGCTGATGGTGCTCGAGCCCGACCTCGGCATGACCGTGTCGCTCGGCATCGTGCTCATCGCGCTGCTGTTCTTCGCGGGCGCCCGTGGCCGACTGCTGCTCGCCCTCGCCGGCGGTGGCCTCGCAGGCGCGCTGATCCTCGGCCTCACCGCCGGCTACCGGCAGAGCCGCATCACGTCCTTCCTGTCGGCGGGCAGCGACCCCCTCGGCCCCGGCTACCAGGCCACCCAGGCGCTCTACTCGCTCGCCGACGGCGGCCTGTTCGGGGTCGGGCTCGGCCAGGGCCGCGCCAAGTGGAGCTACCTGCCCAACGCGCACAACGACTTCATTTTCGCGATCATCGGCGAGGAGCTCGGCTTCATCGGGGCCTTCGCCGTCCTCGCCCTCTTCGCGACGCTCGCCTACACCGGTCTGCGCATCGCCACCCGCAGCGCCGACCCGTGGCTGCGGATCGTCTGCTCCACCCTCACCGCCTGGCTGGTCGTCCAGGCAGCCATCAACATCGGCTACGTCGTGGGCCTGCTGCCGGTCACCGGGTTGCAGCTGCCCCTCATCTCGTCCGGAGGCACGTCCCTGGTGGTCACCATGTTCGCGTTCGGCGTGCTCGCCAACGCCGCCCGGCACGAGCCGGAGGCGGTCGCGGTGCTGCGCAACGGCGGCCAGGGCCGCATCGCCCGGCTGCTGCGCCTGCCCGTCCCGGAGCCCTACCGCGCGCCGGCCGCGCGGCCGCCAGCCCAGCGGGTCAGACGATGAGCGAGCGTCAGCGAGCGATCCGGGGACACTGCGCCCGCGCGCAGCGCCGGCCGAGCGTCAGCGAGGACGAGCGATGACGCTCTCGGTCGTCATCGCCGGCGGTGGGAGCGCGGGGCACATCGAGCCCGCGCTCGCGTTCGCCGACGCGGTGCGCCGCAGCCACCCCGACGCCGTCGTCACCGCGCTCGGTACCGAACGCGGCCTCGACACCACGCTCATCCCGGCGCGCGGCTACCCGCTGCGGCTGATCCCGCCGGTCCCGTTGCCGCGCAAGCCCAGCAAGGACCTGCTGCGGCTGCCGGGCCGGGTCCGCAGCGCGATCGGCACCGTCCGCGACGTGCTGCGCGACGTCGACGCCGACGTCGTCGTCGGGTTCGGTGGCTACGTGTCGCTGCCCGCCTACCTTGGCGCGCGCGGCCGGGTCCCCGTCGTGGTGCACGAGGCCAACGCCCGCGCGGGCCTGGCCAACAAGGTCGGGGCGCGGTTCGCCGCCGCCGTCGCCACCGCCGTCCCCGGCACCGGGCTCCCGCACGAGCAGGTCGTCGGGATGCCGTTGCGCCGCTCCATCACCGGGCTCGACCGGGCCGGGCTGCGCGCCGGGGCCCGCACCCACTTCGGGCTGCCCGCCGACGGCCCCGTGCTGCTGGTGTTCGGCGGATCCCAGGGCGCCCGCACCCTCAACTCCGCCGTCGCGGCCGCGTTGCCCGGGCTCGCCGAGGCGGGTGTCGCGGTCCTGCACGCCCACGGCAGGAGTGGCACCGCCGGCCCCGAGACCCCCGGCTACGTCCCGCTGCCCTACATCGAGCGGATGGACCTGGCCTACGCCGCCGCCGACGCCGTCCTCGGCCGCTGTGGCATGACGACCGTCGCCGAGGTGACGGCCGTCGGGCTGCCGGCCATGTACGTGCCGCTCCCGCACGGCAACGGCGAGCAGGCGCTCAACGCCCGCCCCGTCGTCGCCGCGGGCGGTGGCATCCTGGTGCCCGACGACGAGACCACCGGCGACCGGGTCCTCGCGGAGCTGCTGCCGCTGCTCGGCGACCCGGCGCGGCTCGCCGCGATGGGCGCCGCGGCCCGCGGCTCGGGTCACGCCGACGCGGACGAGCGGCTCGCCCGCATCGCCCTCGACGTCGCCCTCGATGTCACGGCCGGCAAGGGAGTCCGGTGACCGCACCCACCACCCCCGCCCCGCTGCTGGGGGACCGCGTCCACCTCATCGGCATCGGCGGCGCCGGGATGAGCGGCATCGCCCGCATCCTGCTGGCTCGCGGCGTCGCCGTGTCCGGGTCCGACGCCAAGGACTCCCGCGCCGTCATGGCGCTGCGGGCCCTGGGCGCGCACGTCGCGGTCGGACACGACGCCGGTCACCTCGACCAGCTCGACGGCCCGCCGACCGTCGTCGTCTCGACCGCGATCCGCGAGACCAACCCGGAGCTGGCCGCCGCCCGCGAGCGGGGCCTGCTCGTCGTGCACCGCGCCGACGCGCTCGCCGACCTCACCACCGGCCGCCGCGTCGCCGCCGTCGCCGGGACCCACGGCAAGACGTCGACCAGCTCGATGCTCACCGTCGCCCTGCAGCACTGCGGGTTCGACCCGTCCTTCGCCATCGGTGGCGACCTCGCCGCGTCCGGCGCCGGCGCGCACCACGGTGGCGGCGACGTGTTCGTCGTCGAGGCCGACGAGAGCGACGGCTCTTTCACCGCCTACACCCCGGGCGTCGCCGTCGTCACCAACGTCGAGCCCGACCACCTCGACCACCACGGCACCGAGGCCGCCTACCGGGCCGTGTTCGACGCGTTCGTCGGCCGGATCCCGACGGGCGGGGTGCTCGTCGCGTGCGTCGACGACCCCGGCGCCGCCGAGCTCGCCGGCCACGCGGAGAAGCGCGGGCTCACCGTCCGCCGCTACGGCCGCACCGCCGTCGGCGCCGACGACGCCGTCCTCGTCGACCACCGCCCCGACGGCGCCGGTGCCCGGGTCCGGGCGCGGCACCGCGGCGTCGAGCTCGCGATGCGTCTCGCCGTCCCCGGTGAGCACATGGCCCTCAACGCCCTCGGCGCGTTCCTGGCCGGTGTCGAGCTGGCCGCCCCCGTCGATGCCCTGATCGAGGGCCTCGCCGGGTTCGACGGGGTGCGCCGCCGGTTCGAGTTCAAGGGCCGCGCCGCGGGCGTCGCCGTGTACGACGACTACGCCCACCACCCGACGGAGGTGGCCGCCACGCTGCGCGCCGCCCGTGCCGTCGCCGGTGCGGGCAGGGTCGTCGTCGGGTTCCAGCCGCACCTCTACTCCCGCACCCGGCTGTTCGCCGCCGAGTTCGGCGCCGCGCTCTCGCTGGCCGACGAGGTCGTGGTCCTCGACGTCTACGGCGCCCGCGAGGACCCCGAGCCCGGGGTCACCGGCGCGCTCGTCGCCGGCGCCGTCGACCTGCCGGCGGGCGCGGTGCGCCACGTCCCCAGCTGGTCGGAGGTCCCGGCGGTGCTGGCCGGGATCGCGCGCCCCGGCGACCTGGTGCTGACGATGGGCGCGGGCGACGTCACCGTGCTGGGCCCGGAGGTGCTGCGCGAGCTCGAGGTCCGCGAGGAGGGCTCCGGGTGAGGCGCCCGGCGGCCCCCGGTTCGGCACGTGAGCGCGACGGTCGCACCCGTCGCGCCGGTGCCGGGCGGGCGGACGCCGGGAAGGACCGCACCAAGGACGGTGGGACGGACCGCGCCATCGGCAGCGGCACGGACCGCTCCGATGGCCGCAGCAGGGACCGCGACAAGGACCGCGGCAAGGACCGCGGCAAGGACCGCGGCAAGGACCGCGGCAAGGCCGTCGGTACGGACCGGAGCACGGACCGTGGGGCGGACCGCACGAAGGACACGAGCGACGACGGGCGGTCCCGGGGGAAGCAGCCCCGCGGCGACGACACGGGCCGCGCCCGGCTCCCCGCCCAGCCCGGCCGCGCCGACAGGGAGACCCGCCGAGCGGGC
>MEGH01000007.1:20514-213669 GCA_001725415.1 Pseudonocardia sp. SCN 73-27 | reverse complement strand
CGCCGTATCGGTGCCGGTGGCGTCGGCGCCATCCCGGGCTCCAGCGGCGGCACCCGCACCCCGCGCACGGCCGAGCGGCGGGCCGCGGACGAGGACGTGCAGTCCGTCGGGACGTCAGCCGACACGGGGGGCGACGCCGACGACGAGAAGACGACAGCGGCCGCGGACGCCGCCGGGGCCGGCGAGAAGGGCGACGACCCGCAGCGTCCCGCCCGTCCCACCCGGCCCCGCCCCGTCCGGCCCGCACCCCACATCGTGCGGCGCCGCCGGATCGCCCTGCTCGTCGTCGTCCTCGTTCTGCTCGGCGGCCTTGCAGGCGGTGTCGCGTTCCTCCTCTACGGCAGCGGCCTCGCCGACGTCGAGACCGTGACCGTCGACGGCGCGCTCGCCGTCCCGCGGGACCAGGTCCTCGCCGCCGCGGCCGTCCCGACGGGCGGGCCGCTCGCGGGCGTCGACACCTCCGGCGCGGAACAGCGTGTCGCCGCCCTGCCGGGGATCGCGTCGGTGACGGTCGGCCGGGACTGGCCGCACACCGTCGTCATCACGGTGGTGGAACGCGTCGCGGTCGCGCTCGCCGACACCCCCAAGGGCCTGATGCTCGTCGACCGCACCGGCGTGCCGTACGAGCAGGCGCCCGAGGTGCCGCCGGTGCTGCCGCACCTGAACGTGAGCATCACCGGCACGATCGCCCCCGGTGACGTCCAGACCACCGCGGGTCTCGGGGTGCTCGCCGCACTGCCCGACGCCGTCCGTTCGCAGGTGCTGACGATCACCGTGATCGCTCCCGCCGCCACCGGCGGGCTGCCGACGGTCGAGCTCGCCCTGTCCGACGACCGGCGGGTCGTGTGGGGGTCGGCCGAGAACTCCCAGCGCAAGGCGGCCGTGCTCACGGCTCTGCTCACGGAGAAGGGCAGCGTCTTCGACGTCGCGAGCCCCGATCTCCCGACGATCCGTCGCTGACCGCGCACGGCCGGTCACGAAGAGGTCACGACCGCGCGAAACACCCGCCTGGGGGGTTGCCGACGCGCGGCGCGCCTAATGGACCGACACCCTGACCGCACCTAGCGTTCTCGCGTGAAGGCCCGGACCAACCGGAGCTGGACCGGACCCGAGCAACTGGAAGGTGCCGCGCATGACGCCCCCGCACAACTACCTGGCCGTGATCAAGGTCGTCGGTATCGGTGGCGGCGGCGTGAACGCCGTCAACCGCATGATCGAGGTCGGTCTCAAGGGCGTCGAGTTCGTCGCCGTGAACACCGACGCGCAGGCCCTGCTGATGTCCGACGCGGACGTCAAGCTCGACATCGGCAGGGAGCTGACACGCGGCCTCGGCGCCGGGGCGAACCCGGAGGTGGGCCGCAAGGCCGCCGAGGACCACCGCGAGGAGATCGAGGAGGTCCTCAAGGGGGCCGACATGGTCTTCGTGACGGCGGGGGAGGGCGGCGGCACCGGCACCGGTGGCGCGCCCGTGATCGCCTCGATCGCGCGCAAGCTCGGCGCGCTGACGATCGGCGTCGTGACCCGCCCGTTCACGTTCGAGGGCAAGCGCCGCGCCGGCCAGGCCGAGGACGGCATCCAGCAGCTGCGCAACGAGTGCGACACCCTCATCGTCATCCCCAACGACCGGCTGCTGCAGCTCGGCGACGTGGGCGTCTCGCTGATGGACGCCTTCCGCTCCGCCGACGAGGTGCTGCTCTCCGGTGTCCAGGGGATCACCAACCTGATCACCACCCCCGGTCTGATCAACCTCGACTTCGCCGACGTCAAGAGCGTCATGTCGGGCGCGGGCAGCGCGTTGATGGGCATCGGCTCCTCGCGCGGTGAGGGCAGAGCCGTGCAGGCGGCCAGCTCGGCGATCAACTCGCCACTGCTGGAGGCGTCGATGGACGGCGCGCAGGGCGTGCTGCTGTCGATCGCGGGTGGCTCCGACCTCGGCCTGTTCGAGATCAACGAGGCGGCCTCGCTGGTGCAGGAGGCTGCGCACCCCGACGCGAACATCATCTTCGGCACGGTGATCGACGACTCCCTCGGCGACGAGGTGCGCGTCACCGTGATAGCAGCCGGGTTCGAGGGCGGCACGCCCGCGCACAAGAAGCTCGAGCCGTCGGCCTACCGTTCCACCGACGCCGCACCGGGTTCGGGCCCGTCGTCGGGGTCGGGCGGCACGCCCGCCTCCGGGGGGGCGACGACCCAGCCGGCCGCGGTGCACGCCCCGGCCGTGCACGCGCCCGCCGCGCCGCAGGCCCCCGCCGCTCCCGTCACCCCGCCGCCGGCGGCCCCGCCCGTCGCGGCCACGGTGACGGCGCCGATGGCCGCTGCTCCGGTGACCACGACGCAGCCGCCGATGACGGGGCAGGGCAACCTGGGTCCGAACCAGGCGGGCACGCTGCCGCCGGCGGCCCCGGTGACGCAGCAGACCTACGTCCCGCCGGCCCCGCGAAGCCCGGAGGGCGGTCGCACCGACCCGGCGATGAGCTCGCTGGGCGCGCCGTCCGTGCCGACGCACGGTCCCGCGGTGCCCGTGTCCGACGGCGACTTCGAGGATCTGGACGACGACGTCGACGTGCCGCCCTTCATGCGTCGCTGACCGGCCCGTCCCGCGTCGCGCGCCTGCGGGCGTGCGACGCTGACGCGGTGCGCGTACGCAAGGTCGTGACCACTCGCGCCGGCGGCCGTTCCGCCGGTGCGTTCCGCAGTTTCAACCTGTCCCGTGGGGTGGGCGACGACCCGTCGGCCGTCGCCGCGAACCGGGGACGGCTCGTGCGCGAGCTGGGCCTGTCCGGCGCGGTGTTCCTGCAGCAGGTGCACGGCACCCGCGTCGAGACGGTGCGCGGCCCGGCCCCGGACCCGGGCGCGCCCGACGTCGCGGAGACCGACGCCGTCGTCACCGCGGAGCCCGGCATCGGGCTGGCGGTGCTGGCGGCCGACTGTGTGCCGGTGCTGCTGTCCGACCCGAGGGCCGGCGTGATCGGCGCGGCTCACGCGGGCCGGGTCGGCGCCGCCGCCGGGGTGGTGCCGGCGACGCTGCGGGCGATGGTCGATCTCGGCGCACGGGTCGAGGACGTCGAGGTGCTGCTCGGGCCCGCGGTGTGCGGCGGCTGCTACGAGGTGCCCGCCGAGATGCGCGACGAGGTCGGCGCGGCCCTGCCGGGCAGCGGGGGCCGGACCCGGCGCGGCACCCCGGGGCTCGACATCCGCGCGGGCCTGCACCGGCAGCTGGACGTGATCGGCGTCCGCGGGGTGGCGAGGGACCCGCGGTGCACGATGGAGGACCCGGACCTGTTCAGCCACCGCCGCGAGCGGTCCACGGGACGGCAGGCCGGGGTGGTGTGGCTCGACCCGTCCGACGGGTGAGCATTCGATCGGGCCGTGTGCGGACCGCCGGTTGCGCGCAGCTCTGCGGCCGGACGCGAGAGGACGACATGAGCCAACGACCCACGACCGACGAGCGGCGCCACGACCTGACCCGGCGCCTCGCCCGGGTCCGGGAGACCATCGCGCGGGCGTGCGCCGCGGCGGGCCGTGACGTCGACGAGGTCGACCTGCTGGCCGTCACCAAGACGGTCCCGGCGGCCGACGTCGCGATCCTGCTCGAGCTGGGCCTGCGCGACTTCGGGGAGAACCGGGCGCAGGAGGCCGCGGAGAAGGTCGGCGAGGTCGCCCGGCTCGCCCCGGAGGCCGCGCCGCGATGGTTCTTCGTCGGCGGACTGCAACGGAACAAGGCGCGGCTGGTGACCCCGTGGGTGACACGCGTGGAGTCGGTCGACTCGGTCCGGCTCGCCGATGCGCTCGACACCCACGCCCGCCGGGCCGTCGACGCGGGCGAGCGCGAGGGGCCGCTGCCGGTGCTGCTGCAGTACAGCGTCGACGGCGACCCTGCCCGCGGCGGCGTCGCCCGCGACGGCCTGGCCGCGCTCGCCGCGCACGTCAGCGGCCTGGACGGGCTCCGTCTCGACGGGCTCATGGCCGTTGCGCCACTGGGTGCCGACCCCGATCGGGCGTTCGCCGACGTGGCCGCCGCTGCGTCCGCGCTGCGGAGTGATCATCCGTCTGCGAGGGTGCTGTCGGCCGGGATGTCAGGCGACCTCGACGTGGCGATCCGTCACGGATCGACGTGTGTGCGTGTCGGAACGGCCCTTGTGGGGGAACGGCGGCTAGCCTCGCGGTGATCGCCGGTCGCGGGGGCGGCCGCCGGTTCGCGGGTGACGACGAGGGGAGCGCGACATGGGCGCGATGTACCGGCTCAAGGCCTACTTCGGAATGGTGCCCGCGGACGAGATGGCCGACTACGTCGACGAGCCGTCGTACGGCGCGCCGCGTCGTCGCGACGAACGCTGGGACGACCCCGAGGCCCGCTACGACGTGGCCGACGAGTACGAGCCCTACGACGCACCCACCTCCGTCGGCGAGGCGTGGGACCGGCGTCCCAACCGCCCCGGCGGCATGGAGCGCACCCCGGCCCGCGAGTCGCGGCCGTCGCGTGAGCCGGTCCGTGCCGGCGGCGGTGCGGGTGCCTCGGGTGTCGGCGCGGGTCTCGGCAGCGGGCTGGGCGTCGGCAGCGTGCGTGGCGCGCTGGCCGTCGACACCGACCCCGTCCTGCGCGACCCGGTCCGCGAGCCCGTGGGGCTGCGCGAGGTGCGCCCGAACGAGCGGGCGTCCCTGCCGGAGCAGCGCGACCGGGGTGCGGCGGCCATGTCGCGCATCACGACGCTGCAGCCCCGCAGCTACAAGGAGGCGCGCACCATCGGGGAGCGCTATCGCGACGGCCAGCCGGTGATCATGAACCTCACCGAGCTCGACGCCGCGTCGGCCAAGCGCCTCGTCGACTTCGCCGCGGGGCTCGCCTTCGCGCTGCGCGGTTCCATCGACAAGGTGACGAACCGTGTATTCCTTCTCACGCCCGCCGACGTCGAGGTCTCGGCGGACGACGCGAGGCGGCTCGCAGAACGTGAGCTCTTCCGCCAGGATTGAGCCCGTGCCCGACGTCCTTCGTCTCGTCCTCTACTACGTCCTCTTCGCCTTCTGGCTGCTGCTCACGGCACGCATCGTCGTGGAGCTGGTGCATGCCTTCGCGCGCAAGTGGCGCCCCGCCGGACAGAGTGCCGTCGCCCTCGAGGCGATCTTCACCGTGACCGATCCGCCCGTGAAGTTGTTGCGGAGAGTGATCCCCACGGTCCGGATCGGGGGAGTGGGACTGGACCTCTCGATTATGGTTCTCCTCCTGGCAGTGTTCATACTGATGGACGTTGTCAGGCCGGAGTGAGCCCCAGTCACCCGGTTTGCCGCCGAGGACTGCATGAGGTGATCCGATGCCGCTGACGCCCGCCGACGTTCACAACGTCGCGTTCAGCAAGCCCCCTATCGGGAAGAGGGGGTACAACGAGGACGAGGTCGACGCTTTCCTGGACCTGGTCGAGGCCGAGCTCGCCCGGTTGATCGAGGAGAACGACGACCTGCGCGAGCAGGGGTCCCAGATGGAGTCCCAGCTCGGCAGCGCCCAGGCCGATCTGGAGGAGGCGCGCTCGCGTCCCCAGCCCGCCCTGGCGCCGCCCACGGCCCAGATCCAGCGGCCGGTGGAGCCCCCGCGTCCCGTCGAGCCGCCGCGCTCGCTGTCGGCCCCCGCGCCGCAGCTGGCCGATGGCGGTGACATGGGTGGTGGCGACCACCACGTCCAGGCCGCCAAGGTCCTGGGCCTGGCCCAGGAGATGGCCGACCGGCTCACCGCCGAGGCCAAGAACGAGGCCGACTCCATGCTGGCCGACGCGCGGACCAAGTCCGAGCAGCTGCTCTCGGAGGCGCGGACCAAGTCCGACGGCCTCGTGAACGACGCCCGGGCCCGCGCCGAGACGATGCTCAACGACGCGCGCACGCGCGCCGAGACGCTGGAGCGGCAGTCGCGCGACAAGGCTGCGACGCTGGTCAGCGACGCCGAGCGCAAGCAGACCGAGATCATCGGCACCATCCAGCGCGACAAGTCGGTGCTGGAGAAGAAGATCGACGAGCTGCGCACGTTCGAGCGTGAGTACCGGACGCGGCTGAAGACGTACCTGGAGTCGCAGCTGCGCGACCTCGGCGACCGCGCCTCCGCCGCGCCCGCCGACGGCCGCTCGTCGTCCAACGGGGGCTACGCCGCCAGCGGCTACGGCCAGCGCGCCGACGCCGGCAGCTGACCGTCCCCGAGACAGATCCCCGGACGGTGGGCGGCGCCGTGGTGCCGCCCACCAGGGAGTGAATCGTGCTGCTGCTGGTTCTGATCCTCGTCCTGGTCGCGTTCGCCCTGCTCGTCGTCGCTCTGCTGACGGGCAGCGTCCTCTGGGCGTGGGTGTCCGTGGCCGTCAGCGCGGGCGCCGCGGTGGTGCTGCTCGTCGACTGGCTCCGTGGCCGCTCTGCGGCCCGTACGGGGCCCGCACCGGGCCGGGCGGAGGCCGATGGGCCGCCGCCCGGGATGCCGGGGGACAGCCGAGCACCCTCGTTCGAGGGTGCCGAGGCGGTCACTCAGGTGCTCCCGGTCGTGCCTCCGGTGGCTCCGCCGCCGGGGGTGTCGCCCAGCGGGGTGCCCGCCGGGGCGTCGGCGCCGCAGGGCCCGTCGCAACCGCCCGGCTCATCCGGGCGACCGTCCGGCGCTGACGACAGCGTCACCCCATCGAGCGTAAATTCGTCACGCAGCGTGACTGTCGACGCGGCCCGGAGCGGGGCTGCGGCGGGCGACCCGGCGGCAGGGTCGCGTCCCGCTGCGGCGGACGGCTCGCGGGGTGGAGAACCGGGCCGGCCCGGTGCCGAGGCGACCCAGATGCTGGGCGGCCCGGTCGCGGCGCCGGGGGGCGAGACGCCGGGCGCGCCCGAGTCGCGTTCCCAGGAGTCGCGTTCCCAGGAGTCGCGTTCCCAGGAGTCGCGCCCCCAGGAGTCGCGTCCCCCGGAGCGGCCGAAGGGGTCCGTCGACGGCCCGACGGTCGCGGTGCCCGCCGCGGCCGCGGGTGCAGCGGCGGCAGCAGGTGCCACCGCGGCCGGCAACCCGGCCGTCCAGAACTCGGCTGCGCAGAACCCGTCGGGTCAGAGTGCGTCGGGCCAGAACCCGTCGCTGCAGAAGCCGTCGGGCGCATCCCAGGCGCCCGCACGGTCCGACGCGGCACCGGCGGGTCCCGACGCTGCCTCGTCCGCGCCCGGCGCGGAGAAGAGCGCCGACAAGGGCGGGCCCGCGAAGGACGGCACGGGACAGGACCGCCCCGTGACCGACCGCCCCGTGACCGACCGCCCTGCGAACGACGGCCCCGGCGACAGCACGAAGGCCGCATCGGGTGGCACGCCGGGTTCCGGCGGTGCCGAGGCCACGGCCGTCATGGCCGGCAAGCCCGCCCAGGAACAGGGCGCGCCCGGCCGGTCGGCGGCCGGTGCGGGGACCGACGCCGCCGAGGCCACCACGACCACGGCGGCCGCGGCCGGCAGCGGCGCGCCGCCGCCCGCCACACCCGCCGAGCCGCCGGAGGAGACCCCGGAGGCCCGGGTGGCCGCGCAGGTCGCGGGCCTGGAGGACGAGGTCGTCGTCATCGACGAGCAACCCCGATTCCACGTGACGGGGTGCCGCTCGCTGGAGGGGCAGGCGTTGATCCCGCTGCCGGTCCGTGAGGCGGTGGAGCTCGGCTTCACCCCGTGCGGGCTGTGCAGCCCGAGCCGGACCATCGCCGCGCGCCACCACGCCGAGGCGCGCTGACCCGACCACCCGCACCGCGCGCCCCGCTCGGGGCGCGCGGAATGCGGTGGCGCGCCCGCGCTACCCTGGACGTACACGCAGGACCAACGGCGTCGATCCGGCCATCACCGGGGAGCCTCCGGAAGAAACGGGCGCACACACGGCCCGGAGTAGAACCGGGCGGGTGCGGCCCGTCACAGCCGTCGAACGAGAGGCCGCGCGGCCACCGGGTTCGCCCGGCGGGCACGCAGCAAGCGGGGTGGTACCGCGGCGCCCGGTCCCGGGTCGTCGTCCCCGTGCAGGCAGAGATCCACGAGCCGCACGAGGAGCACCACCGCCATGGCCGATCAGCCCGCGCCGCCCGCCGACGACACCGGGGCGTATCCGGCCGTCCCCGCGCACCCGTCGTTCCCCGCGCTCGAGCGCGAGGTCCTCGACTTCTGGGCCGCCGACGACACGTTCCGCGCGTCGGTCGCCGCCCGTCCGGCGGGTGAGCACGGCGGCAACGAGTTCGTCTTCTACGACGGCCCGCCCTTCGCCAACGGCCTGCCCCACTACGGCCACCTGCTCACCGGCTACGTCAAGGACGTCGTGCCGCGCTACCAGACGATGCGCGGCAAGCACGTCGAGCGGCGGTTCGGCTGGGACACCCACGGCCTGCCCGCCGAGACCGAGGCGGAGCGCCAGCTGGGGCTCAAGGGCAAGTCCGACATCGACGCGATGGGCGTCGCCGAGTTCAACGCGGCCTGCAAGGAGTCGGTGCTGCGCTACACCGACGAGTGGCGCGCGTACGTCACACGCCAGGCGCGCTGGGTCGACTTCGACCACGACTACAAGACGCTCGACCTGGACTACATGGAAAGCGTCATGTGGGCGTTCAAGACCCTGTACGACAAGGGTTACGTCTACCAGGGCTTCCGCGTCCTCTGGTACTGCTGGCACGACGGCACCCCGCTGTCGGCGTCGGAGACCAAGATGGACGACGCCTACCAGGACCGGCAGGACCCGGCCGTCACCGTCGGGCTGCGGCTGAACGCACCCGGCACCGACCTCGACGGTGCGCTCGCCCTGATCTGGACGACGACGCCGTGGACGCTGCCGTCGAACCTTGCGATGGCGGTCAACCCGGACGTCGAGTACGCGCTGGTCGCCGCGAACGGGGAGAAGTACCTGCTCGCCGCCGCGCGGGTCGGTGCCTACGCACGTGAGCTGGGCGAGGAGCCCGAGGAGCTGCGGACGCTGACGGGTGCCGAGCTCGTCGGCACCGGCTACACGCCGCCGTTCGACTTCTTCGTCGGCCGCGAGAACGCCCACCGCATCCTGGCGGCCGACTACGTCACCACCGACGACGGAACCGGTGTCGTGCACATCGCGCCCGCGTTCGGTGAGGAGGACAAGGTCGTCACCGACGCGGCGGGCATCGAGGTCGTCGTGCCCGTCGACGGCGCCGGGAAGTTCGACGCGACGGTGCCGCCCTACGAGGGCCTGCAGGTCTTCGAGGCCAATCCCGTCATCATCGACGACCTGAAGAACGGTGCGCCGTACGTCAACGGTGTGCTGCTGCGTCGCGAGACCTACGACCACGCCTACCCGCACTGCTGGCGGTGTGGGAACCCGCTGATCCAGCGCGCCGTCGACTCCTGGTTCGTGCGGGTCACGGCGTTCCGCGACCGCATGGTCGAGCTCAACGAGCAGATCACGTGGGTGCCCTCGCACGTGCGCGACGGCCAGTTCGGGAAGTGGCTGGAGAACGCGATCGACTGGTCGATCTCGCGCACCCGCTACTGGGGCAGCCCCATCCCGGTGTGGATGTCGGACGACCCCGCCTACCCGCGCATGGACGTCTACGGCTCGCTCGACGAGCTGGAGCGCGACTTCGGGGTTCGCCCGACCGACCTGCACCGCCCCTACGTCGACGAGCTGACCCGGCCCAACCCGGACGACCCCACGGGCCGCTCCACCATGCGTCGGGTGCCGGAGGTGCTCGACTGCTGGTTCGAGTCGGGCTCCATGCCGTACGCGCAGGTGCACTACCCGTTCGAGAACGCCGACTGGTTCGAGCACCACTACCCGGGCGACTTCATCGTCGAGTACAACGGGCAGACCCGCGGCTGGTTCTACACGCTGCACGTGCTGGCCACGGCGCTGTTCGACCGGCCGTCGTTCAGTTCGTGCGTCGCGCACGGCATCGTGCTGGGCGACGACGGCACGAAGATGTCGAAGTCGCGGCGCAACTACCCGGACGTCAACGAGGTCTTCGAGCGCGACGGCTCCGACGCCATGCGCTGGTTCCTCATGGCGAGCCCGATCCTGCGGGGCGGCAACCTCGTCGTCACCGAGCAGGGCATCCGCGAGGGTGTCCGGCAGGCGCTGCTGCCGCTGTGGAACACCTGGTACTTCCTGTCGCTCTACGCCGGGGCGGCCGGGCGCCGGGGCGTCACCCGCACCGACTCCACGCACGTCCTGGACCGGTACGTGCTGGCCAAGACCGCGGAGCTGGTCGACGGTGTGACCGACGCGCTCGACGTCTACGACATCGCCGGCGCGTGCGAGCAGGTCCGCGACCACGCGGAGGTGCTCACCAACTGGTACGTGCGGCGGTCGCGGGACCGTTTCTGGGACGGCGACGCCGACGCCATCGACACCCTGCACACCGTCCTGGAGGTGACGGCGCGCGTCGCGGCGCCGCTGCTGCCGCTGGCGATGGAGCGGGTGTGGCAGGGCCTCACCGGCGGACGGTCGGTGCACCTGGCGGACTGGCCCGCACGCGACGAGCTCCCGCACGACCCGGCGCTGGTCACGGCGATGGACCGGGTGCGGCAGGTGGCGTCGTCGGCGTCGTCGCTGCGCAAGGCGCGCAACAAGCGGGTCCGGCTGCCGCTGGCGCGGCTCACCGTCGCCTCGGACGACGCCGAGACGCTCGCCCCGTTCGCCGACATCCTGCGCGACGAGGTGAACGTCAAGGACGTCACGCTGACCACCGACGTCGCCTCCCACGGGCGGTTCGAGCTGGCGGTCAACGCCCGTGCCTGCGGCCCGCGGCTGGGCGGCGACACCCAGAAGGTCATCCGGGCGGTCAAGGCGGGGGAGTGGTCGACGGAGCCCGACGGCACCGTCGTCGCCGGCGGGATCCCGCTGCTCGAGGGCGAGTACACGGAGAAGCTCGTGGCCGCCGACCCGACCGAGACCGCGGCGCTGCCCGGCAACACCGGGCTCGTCGTCCTCGACACGGCGGTGACCCCGGACCTGGCGGCGGAGGGCGCCGCGCGTGACGTCGTGCGTGTCGTGCAGCAGGCCCGTCGCGACGCGGGCCTCGACGTCTCCGACCGGATCGTGCTGACGATCGGCGGCGACGCCGAGGTCGTCGCCGCGGTCCGCGCCCATGAAGGGTTCGTCGCCGGTGAGGTGCTGGCGACGTCGGTCGTGCACGAGGAGCCGGCGGAGCCGACGCTCGTCGGTACCGCGGCGGCGGCCGAGGACGGCACGGGCTCGCACCGGGTCGCGGTCCACGTCGCCCGGGCCTGACCGTGAGTGGCGTTACCGGCCATGGCCGGTAACGCCACTCACGAGCGCGGAGCGCCGTCAGCGCACGGCGAACCAGATCAGGCAGGCGACCCCGGCGGCGATGCAGTAGATCCCGAAGGGGCGCAACGACTTGTTCTCGAAGTACCGGGTCAGGAAGCGCACCGACAGGTAGGCCCCGACGCCGGACAGGATGCTGCCGACGAGGATCTGCGGGCGGATGCCGTCGCCCAGCGGGCCGGCGAGGTCGCCCAGCTTGAGCACCCCTGCGGCGAGAATGACCGGCGTCGCGAGCAGGAACGAGAACCGGGCGGCGTCGGCCCGCGGCAGGCCGAGGGAGAGGCCGGTGACCATCGCGCTTCCCGACCGGCTGATCCCCGGCAGCAGCGCCGCGATCTGGGCGGCGCCGACGAGCACGGCCCGCCCCACCCCCAGCCGTGACAGTCTGCGGTCGACCACCACGTCGTCGACGACGGGCAGGGCGACGGTCTGCTCACCCGGCCCGCCGGCCGGTGCGGCGACGGCGGCGGCCTCGCGCCGGGCCGACCGCGCGGTCAGCCGCTCCCCGGCGAGCAGTACGAACCCGTTGAGCACCAGGAAGATCGCGGTCGGGACCGGGCGGCTGAACACCGTGCGGAAGAGGTGTTCGAGCGTGAGCCCGGCGATGCCGACGGGGATCGTCGCCAGCACGAGCAGCCACGCGAGCCGCTGGTCGGGGGTGACGACCTCGCGCCGGGCGATGCTGGTGACGAGCCCGCGGATGATGCGCAGCCAGTCGCGGCGGAAGAACACGATCAGCGCGATCGCCGTCGCGACGTGCAGTCCGACGACGAACGCGAGGTAGGGCGATTCGGGGGCGCCCACGTCGAGGTCCTTGGCCCAGGAGCCGCCGAGGACGGCGGGCAGCAGGATGCTGTGCCCCAGGCTCGAGACGGGGAACAGCTCGGCGACGCCCTGCAGCGCGCCGACGACGATCGCCTCGACCCAGCCGAGCCCGCTCACCGGAACTCGGGCCGGCCGTGCAGAGGTCGTTGCGGCACTGAGGTTGTCGCGAGGATCGGGGCCACTGGATGCTCCTTCGGGGAAGGTCAGGCGCGGGTCCGGCGGCGTTCCCGGCGGACCTCGAGTAGGAGGGGGACGAGCGACACGACGACGACGGCCGCGACGACGGGCAGCAGGTAGGCGTCGACACCCGGGACGGTGGCGCCGAGTGCGTACCCGGCCATGACGAGCCCGACCGTCCACGCCAGACCGCCGACGACCTGCCACAGCGTGAACGTCCGGGCGGGTGTGCCGAGGGCGCCGGCGACGGGGTTGAGCACCGTCCGCACGACGGGCACGAACCGGGCGAGCACGATCGCCTTCGCCGGGCCGTAGCGGTCGAACAGCTCGCCGGCGCGGCGCATCCCGTCGACGACGCGGCGGTTTCGGGAGCGGTCGGCCAGGCCGCGGCCGGCGCGGCGGCCGATCAGGTACCCGATCTGGGCGCCGAGCAGCGCGCCAGCGGCCGCGGCGAGGAGCACCCACGGCAGGCTCAGGTGCAGCGAGCCGGCACCGGTCGCGCACAGCAGTCCCGCGGTGAACAGCAGCGAGTCGCCGGGCAGGAAGAAGCCGACGAGCAGCCCCGTCTCGGCGAACAGCACCACCAGCACACCGATGGTCCCGAAGGACGACAGCAGATCGTGGGCGCTGAGCGGGTTCAGCGCGAGGACGTGCACGGCGGTCTCCTGTCGGCGGGGGCGGCCCGGCCGACGTTAGGAAGCGAAGGGCACGGGTCCGGCCAGCGGCGGGCAAACGTTCGGTAAGCACCTGACGATCGGGCGGGCCCCGCAGTTCGGTGGCTCGTACCGTCGTGGTGTGGCACGACTGCTGGTGGTGGAGGACGACGAGAAGATCGGCGCGGCGCTGGTGCGGACGCTGACCGTGCACGGGCACGACGTCGTCCGGGCCCCCGACGCGGCGACGGCGCTGCGCGCACCCGACGACGGCGCGTTCGACCTCGTCCTGCTCGACCTCGGGCTGCCCGACGCCGACGGCCTCACCGTGTGCCGTGAGCTGCGCCCGGCGCTGCCCGACGCGGTGATCGTGATGCTGACCGCCCGCGACGAGGAGATGGACGTCGTGCTCGGGCTGGAGTCGGGCGCCGACGACTACCTGGTCAAACCGGTGCGGCTGGCCGAGCTGCACGCCCGGGTGGCGGCCCACCTGCGCCGCGTCGACGCGAGCCGCCCGGGGCCTGCGCGGCTCGGCGACCTCGCCCTCGACGTCACCCGCCGTCAGGTGACCGTCGCGGGCCGGCCGGTGCACCTGCGGCCCCGCGAGTACGACCTGCTCGCCCGCCTCGCCGCCCGCCCCGGGGTCGCCGTCAGCAGGGACGTCCTGATCGCCGAGGTGTGGGACGAGCACTGGTTCGGCTCGACGAAGACCCTCGACGTGCACGTCGCCGCGCTGCGCAGAAGGCTGGAGGCGGCCGGCGGGTCGCGGATGCCCGAGATCGTGACGTTGCGCGGGCACGGTTACCGGCTCGACGCCCCGCAGGCCTGAGCGTGCGCCGCCGGATCGTCGTCCTGACGGTGGTGGCCGCGGTGCTGGCGACGGGGCTGTTCGGGCTGCCGCTGGCCGGGATCGTCGCCGCCTACCTGGCCGCCGACGAACGCACCGAGCTCGACCAGGTCGCGACCGTCGCGGCCCTCTCGGTCGCGGTCGACCTCGCGTCCGGGCACGCGCCGGCCCTGCCGGCGTCGGCGGAACGGGCCGACGTCGCCCTCTACGACACCGCCGGCACCCGCATCCTCGGCACCGGACCGGCGACGGCCGACCCGCCCGTGCGGCACGTCCTCGACGGCACCGACCCCGGCGACGCGAACGGTCTCGTCGTCCTCGCCGTCACCGGGGACGACCCGCGGGCGGGCGCCATCCGCGTCGCCGGGTCGTCGACCGAGTTGTACCTGCAGGTCGCGGCCGTGTGGGCGGTGATGCTCGCGCTGGCGGTCGCCGCGGTGCTGGCGGCGTGGGCCGTTGCCCGGCGGCAGGCCACCAGGCTCGCCGGGCCCCTCGAACAGCTCTCCGGCGCGGCCCGCCGCCTCGGCGACGGCGACTTCACCGTCCGCGCGCCCCGCGCCGGCATCCCCGAGATCGACTCCGTCGGCGCCGACCTCGACTCCACGGCCGAGCGGCTCGGCGCGCTCGTCGCCCGCGAGCGGGCCTTCACCGCCGACGCCTCCCACCAGCTGCGCACCCCGCTCGCCGGGCTGCGCCTCGGTCTGGAGACCGCCCTCGACGACCCCGACGCCGACCTGCGCGACGCCGTCACCGAGGCCGTCGGATCGGCCGACGGCCTGCAACGCACCGTCGAGGACCTGCTGGCGCTGGCCCGCGGCGGCGGCCGGCGGGCAGGGGAGCCCCTCGACGTCACCGCACTGGTCGACGACGTCGCCG
Organism: Pseudonocardia sp. SCN 73-27; assembly: GCA_001725415.1. Lineage (GTDB taxonomy): Bacteria > Actinomycetota > Actinomycetes > Mycobacteriales > Pseudonocardiaceae > Pseudonocardia. The sequence continues at coordinate 199,022 of MEGH01000007.1, read as the reverse complement.
CGCACCGGCGGCCCCTGCTCACCGCCGCGGACCGCACCCTCGTGGTCGACGCCGAGCCAGGGCTCCCCGCGGCCGCCGCGTCGGCCGCCGCGGTGCGCCAGGTCGTCGCGGTCCTGCTCGACAACGCCGTCCGTCACGGCGCGGGCACGGTCACCGTCCGGGTGCGCGACGCCTCGGGCGCCGTGGCCGTCGACGTCACCGACGAGGGTGCCGGGATCACCACACCGGTCGGGGAACTGTTCGCCCGCCGCACCGGCGGCGGCCACGGGATCGGGCTCGCGCTGGCCCGGGGCCTGGCCGAGGCCGACGGCGGTCGGCTCGCCCTCACCCGGGCCCGCCCGCCGGTGTTCACCCTGCTGCTGCCCGCCGCGGAGACACCGGTGACGGAGGCACCCGCGCCGGCCGCCGACCCGGTGTGAGGCGCCGCGCGGGACCAGGGCCCCGGCACCCGTGCACGACGCCCCGTGCGGGAGGCTCGGCTGCATGATCGGGGTCGGGTGGCCGCTGGTCGTGGCGCTGCTGGTGCTGGTCGCGATCGCGGTGGCGGTGAGCCTCGCCGGCCGCGTCGGCACCTCGCGGATGACGGCCGTCGCGGCGGTGCGGGCGGCCGTGCAGCTGGGCGCGGTGTCGCTGGTGATCCTTGCCGTCGTGCGGTCGTGGTGGTCGACGGTGGCGTTCACGCTGCTCATGGCCGCGGTGGCGACGTGGACGTCGGCCCGGCGGATGACCCCGCACCGCAGCGGGCTCGCGGCGGGCATCGCGATCCTCGCCGGTGCGGTCCCGGTCCTGGCGGTCGTCCTGGCCTCGGGCACGGTGCCGCCGACCGGCATCGCCGTCGTCCCCATCACAGGGATCGTGGTGGGCGGGGCGATGTCGGCGACGTCGCTGGCCGGGCGCCGCGCGCTCGAGGGGCTCACGACCCGGCGCGGGGAGTACGAGGCGGCGCTGTCGCTGGGGTTCGGCGAGCGCGACGCGGCGATGCTGGTGGTGGGGCCGTCGGGAGCGGAGGCGCTGGTCCCGGCGCTCGACCAGACCCGCACGGTCGGGCTCGTGACGCTGCCGGGCGCGTTCGTCGGGGTCCTGCTCGGCGGCGGTGACCCGGTCACGGCGGGCGCGGCACAGGTCCTGGTGCTGGTCGGGCTGCTCGCGGCCGAGACCATCGCGGTCGTCGTGACGGTCGAGCTCGTGGCCAGGGGAGTCGTGCGCCGGACCCTGCCGGAGACCCGCGGGGCATGATCTGGTCATGGACCCGTCGGTCGTGCCGGCCCTCGCGCTCACGCTGATCGCGGTGCCCGGGCCCGACCCGGCGTTCGTGCCGGCCGCCGGTGTGCGGGAGCGGAGCGCGGTGCCGGCCGTCGCCGGGCTCCTGGTCGGGTACGGCGCTCACCTGGTGGTGGCCGGGGGAGTGGGACCGCTCGTCGAACGCGTCGTGGAGTCGCCCGCAACCGCCGAGGTCGTAGGGTGACCCCGTGATCGACGCGGCGAGGCGATGGCACGACCTGCAGTCGGGCCGCGGCATCCCGCCGGAGATCCTCGCCCGGGCGCCGGCGAGCCCGTGGGTGCACGATCCGCGCGACTTCGCCGCCCCCGACGAGCCCGCCGACACCCCGTCGCGCGTGTCGGCGCTCGGGCTGCTGGGCGGCTCGGGCACGGTGCTCGACGTCGGCTGCGGCGGCGGTGCTGCGGCGTTCGCGCTGGTCGGCGCCCTGACGGCCGTGACGGGTGTCGACCACCAGCCCGACATGCTGGAGGTGTTCGCCGAGGGCGCGCGCCGCCGCGGCATCCCGTACGCGACCGTCGAGGGCCGCTGGCCCGACATCGCCGACGCGGCCGGGCACGCCGACGTCGTGGTGTCGCACCACGTGCTGCACAACGTCGTCGACCTGCCTCCGTTCGTCGCCGCGCTCACGGAGGCGGCCCGGTCGGGGGTCGTCGTGGAGATGCTCGACGAGCACCCGATGGCCTGGCTCGATCCGCTGTGGCTGCGCTTCCACGGGCTGCGCCGCCCCGAACCCGCCCGCACCGACGACGCCGTCGCCGTCCTCCTCGACCTCGGCATCGCGCCGGACGTGGCGCGCTGGGAGCGGGAGTCCCCGCCGCGCCAGGACGCGGAGTGGGTCACCCGCCGGCTGTGCCTGCCCGCCGAGCGGGTCGACGAGGTGGGCGAGGCGCTGGCCGCGCTGCCGGAACGCCCCCGCCACGCCGCCACGCTGACCTGGCAGGTCTGACCCCGCAGCAGGGCCCGCTACAGCGGCCGGACGGTGACATCGCCGTGGTCGGACGTCGCCGACACCGTCGCCGTGGCCGTGGGGTCGACGGGCAGCAGCACCCGGGTCGACCCGGCGTCCGAACCCGGACCGACGTCGACCCGGTAGGGCCGGGTCGCGGGGACGGCGACGTCGATGTCGCCGATGGTGGAACGCACCGTCACGCTGGTCGGCGCGACCGCGCCCGCGACGCTGACGTCGCCCAGGGTGGTCTCGGCCAGCACCGACCCGGACCGCATGTCGGTGGCGACGACGTCGCCGGAGACGGTGCGGACGGTGACGTCGCCGCCGATCCCGCTCAGGAGCACGTCGCCACCGGTGTTGTCGACGTCGACACGGCCGTCGACGTCGCGGACGACGACGTCACCCATGCCGCCGGAGACCATCAGGGAGACATCGCGCGGGACGGCGACGGTGTAGGAGACCTGGCAGAAGTCGCCGAGGAACCCGTTGCAGTGCGAGTCGAGCACCAGGCCGGTGGCTCCGGACTCGGCGACCAGGTCGGGCGTGGCGAGCCCGTGGCGGGCCTGGGTGCGGACGTGGACGGCGTCGTCGGCGCTGAGCACGACGGTGATGTCCCCTGAGTTCGAGGTGACGGCCAGCCGCGGCGACGCGAGCGTGTAGGTGGCGTCGGTGACGGTCGTCGAGTGCACGGCCGAACCGAGCAGCTGCGCGACCCCGGCCACGGCCGCGATCAGCACGACCACGACCGCGGCGACCACCAGGGCCGGGTGCGGGCGCCGCGGCGGCCGGGGCGCCTCGGGCTCCGCGGGCGGCAGGACGGTCGTGTCCATCAGCTCCGACATCAGCTCTCCAGGTAGCGCAGCACCGCGAGGACGCGGCGGTGGTCGGTCGGGGCGGCGGGCAGCGCGAACTTCGCGAAGATGCCGCTGACGTGCTTCTCGACGGCGCCGTCGGACACCACGAGGGCCTCGGCGATACCGCTGTTGGAGCGGCCCTCGGCCATCAGCGTGAGCACGTCGCGTTCGCGTGGGGTGAGCTCGGCGAGCGGCGCGGTCCGCCGGGAGCGGGTGAGGATCTGGGACACGACGTCGGGGTCGAGGGCGGTGCCTCCGGCCCGGACGCGGTGCAGGGCCTCGACGAAGCTCTCGACGTCGGCGACCCGGTCCTTGAGCAGGTAGCCGACGCCGCGGGTGTCGCCTGCGAGCAGGTCGGTGGCGTAGCGTTCCTCGACGTACTGCGACAGGACCAGCACCGCCACCGACGGCCACCGGGTGCGGATGACCAGCGCGGCGCGCAGGCCCTCGTCGGAGTGGGTGGGCGGCATCCTGACGTCGGCGACGACGATGTCGGGCTGGTCGTCGCCGACTTTGCGCAGCAACGACTCCGCGTCCCCGACGGCGGCGACGACGTCGAACCCCGCCTCGGCGAGCAGCCGCTCGAGGCCCTCGCGCAGCAGCACGGAGTCCTCGGCGATGACGACCCGGGGCGCGGCGGGCGCGCTCACGTGAGCCGGCACGGCAGCTCGACCGTCAGCACCGTCGGGCCGCCCGCGGGCGAGTCGACCGACAGCTGGCCGTCCACACCGGACACCCGGTCGGCCAGCCCCCGCAGGCCGGTCCCGTACGCAGCATCGGCCCCGCCGCGGCCGTCGTCGATCACGGTGATCCACAGTGTCCGGTCGGACTCGGTGACCGCGACGCTCGCGTGGGCGGCACCGGAGTGCTTGGCGACGTTGGTCAGCGCCTCGGACACCACGAAGTACCCGATCGACTCGACGGCCAGCGGCGGCCGGACGGGCACATCGACGGTGAGCTCGACCGGCACCGGGCAGCGGGCGGCCAGCGCGGGCAGGGCGGCGTCGAGACCACGGTCGGACAGCACCGGCGGGTGCAGGCCGCGGATCAGCCCGCGCAGCTCCACGACGGCGTCCTTGGCCTGGCGGTGGGCGTCGTCGAGCAGGTCGCCGATCGCCTCGGGCTCGGTCCGGTAGCGGGCCTTCGCCCGGCCCAGCGTCATGGCCAGCGAGACGAGGCTCTGCTGGGTGCCGTCGTGCAGGTCGCGTTCGATGCGTCGGCGCTCGGCCTCCACGGAGTCGACGACGCGGGCGCGGCTGCGCTCCAGCTCCCCGACCCGGGCGGCGAGCGCCCCGGGTACGGGCCCGAGCAGGGCGCGGGCGACGGCGACGTCCACCGACACCAGACCTCGCACCGCGGCGGGGGTGACCAGCAGGAGTACGAGCCCGACGCCGGCGAGCAGCCCGCGCGCCGTCCCGGACGCCAGCGGGATCGAGAACAGGTGCGCGTCGGAGTTGCCGGCGAGCAGCACGGCGACGGGCATCACCAGCAGCGTCGCCCCGAACGCCAGCAGCCCGTAGACGACGCCCGACGTCAGCGCCCCCAGCGGTGCGGCGATCACCTGGTGCACCATCCGCCGCTGCACACCGGGATCGCGCAGCAGCGCACCCGCGTACCGCAGCGGATGGCGCTGCGTGGGCGGCATCGGCTGGGCCTCGATGTCGACGCCGAGCAGCAGCCGGTAGCGGGCCCGCTCGATCACACCGAGCCCGGTGCTGACCCAGGCGGTGAGCATCCACACCGGCACCCCGAGCAGCGCGAACGGAAGCAGGACGACCGACCAGAACAGCCCGAACAGCACGAGGAAGCTCGTCGCGACGCCGAAGAACACGTCGAGCAGCAGGTGCGCGGCTCCGAGCCAGGTGGCGGGGGAGGCCCACGCGCGCAGCGGGTCGGCCGGGGAGGGCCTGGCGCCGACCGCGGTCGCGGGGGGAGAGGTGACTGCCGTGGGCATGGGACGAACCTAGGGACCGCCACGCACCGGGCACCATCCGGAAGGTTCCCGACCGCGACGGGGGGACAACCCCCGGCCGCACGTCAACCCCCTGCGCCGCTCACGAGCTCAGTGCGTGACGACCCACCAGGCGATCAGCACGCCCAGGGAGTTGGTCGCGATGTGGGCGAGGAAGGGCGTGACGAGGTGCCCGCCCCATCGCCGCCACACGCACAGCAGGACACCCGCGGCGAATGTGGCGACGACCGCGAGCGCCGACGTCGCCACCGTGCCCCAGCCACCGACCGACGACGCGACGGCCACGTTCGCACTCGCCATCCCGATCGACGGCAGCACGTGCCACAGCCCGAACAGCCCCGACGACACCAGTGTCCGCCGCCACCACGACCCACCGACGAGCGCAGGCAGCACGCCACGGAACGCGGTCTCCTCGAGCAGCGCCGTTCCGAGCGGGATCCGCACGAGCGCGGCGAACAGCACCGCCCCCAGCGTCCCGGCGGCGCGGGAGTCGTGGAAGGCCTCGCGGGTGGCCGGGACGGCGAGCCCGATCAGGTACAACACGGCGACGCCTGCGAGGGCGACCGCGCCGATCCCGAGCCCGCGGCGCAGCGTCGCCCGCGAGAGTCCGAGGTCCGCCCAGGTCACGCCGAACCAGCGGGCCAGGACGACCAGCAGCACCGCCACACCGACGTTCCACGGGACGTACGCCTCGGGCCACAGCCGGTTGCTGACGACGTTCGACGCTGCCAGGATCGCGATCACCGAGAACAGGCCCAGCCGCCGCCGCAGCGTGCGCCCGGCGAGGCGGGGACGCCCGGGAGGTTTCTGCAGGACCGTCGCCATCACGACCGTCCCGCCGTGGTGGGGGCCATCCCGGACGACGGTACCGGAGCGCGCACGGGGGGACAGGCACGATGACCGAGGTCGACCCGGCCGGAGCAGCCGCCCGCAAGGGGCACGGCGGCGCTCGCGCCACGACCGGCGCGCAGGACCCGCCGGTGGCGCGGGACCGCTACGTCGACTTCCTGCGCGCCTTCTCCATCCTCGTGGTCGTCCTCTGGCACTGGGCGTTCACGATCCTCGTCTGGGGGCCGACCGGCCCCGGCGCGACCAGCCCGCTCGGCTTCACGTCGGGCCTGTGGGTGCTGACCTGGCTGTTCCAGGTGCTGCCGCTGTTCTTCTACGTCGGCGGCTACGTCCACCTCAAGGCGTGGGAACGGGCCCGCGAACGTGGCGAGCATCTCGGCAGCTTCGTGTGGCGCAACATCCGCAAGCTGTCGATCCCGGCGCTGATGCTGGCCGTCGTGTGGATCGGGCTCGGCGCCGGGTTGGGCGCGGTGTTCGACATCGCATGGGTCGGCCGGGCCGTGCTGCTGGTGATCAGCCCGCTCTGGTTCATCGCCGTCTATCTCGGGCTGATCGCGCTGATGCCGTTGTGGCTGTGGCTGCGCAGGTACTTCGGCGCGGTGCCGCTGGTGTGGTTCGCGGGGCTCGTGGTCGTCGTCGACATCCTGCGGTTCCGTGCCGGCATGGACGAGCTCGCCTACGTCAACATGATCTTCGTGTGGGGGCTGGCGTTCCAGGCCGGGTTCTCCTACGAGCAGGTCGTCCGCGCGCCGCGCCAGTTCGACGCCGCCCTGATGTGGGCCGGGCTGTTCGGCCTGGTGGGGCTCGTGTTCTCCGGGCTGTACCCGGGCTCGATGGTCGGGGTACCGGGGGAGACGTCGAACATGGCCCCGCCGACGCTGTGCATCGTCGCGCTGCTGGTCTTCCAGATCGGGGTGGCCGAGATGGGCCGCCCGACCGTGGAACGCTGGCTCGACCGGCCACGGCCGCGGCGCGTGGTGGAGATCGTCAACCGCTTCGCCATGCCCGTCTTCCTGTTCCACACCACCGGCATGGCCATCGGGCGCGGGCTCATCTACGCCTGGAGCGGCGAGATCGGGGAGAAACAGGTCCCCGACCTGGCGTGGTGGCTGCAACGCCCCCTCTACATCGCCGTGTCGCTGGCCTGCACGTTGCCGGTGATCTGGCTGTTCGGCCGCTTCGGGCACCGACGACCGACGGCCGCGTCCCCGGGCGTGGCCGCCACCTGAGATCTGCTGGCAGGCACGGGATCTCCTCCCCGGAAGGTGCGAATCCGGCGCCGAATAGAGTGATCCGCCGGAGGGGTGGGCATGGCGGGTCTGGAGGTGCTGCTCGGCGCTGTCGCCGCGGTCGTCCTGGTGGGCGTGGTGGCGGTCAGGGTGTCCGTGCGCCTCGGCCTGCCCTCGTTGCTGCTCTACCTCGGTATCGGCGTCATCCTCGGCGAGTCGGTGCTGGGCCTGCAGTTCTCCGACGCGCTGCTCACCGAGAACCTCGGCATCGCCGCGCTCGTGCTCATCCTCATCGAGGGCGGGCTCACGACCAGGTGGGACGCGGTGCGCCCGTCGTTGGGCGTGGGCATCGCCCTGTCGACGACGGCCGTCGTCGTCAGCATCGGTGTCGCCGGGGTGCTGCTGCACCTGCTGCTCGGGCTGGACTGGCGGGTCGCGTTCCTGTGGGGCGCGGTGCTGTCGTCGACCGACGCGGCGGCGGTGTTCAGCGTGCTGCGCGGGGTCGGGGTGTCACGCCGCCTCGCCGGCACCCTCGAGCTGGAGTCCGGTCTCAACGACGCGCCCGTCGTCCTCGCGGTCATCCTGTTCGCCTCGGGGGAGCCGTTCCACTGGTGGACGCCGCTGCTCGTCGTCTACGAGCTGGTCGCGGGCGGGGTGATCGGCGGCGTCCTCGGCGTGGCCGGGGCGTGGGCGCTGCGCCGGGCCGCGCTGCCCTCGACCGGTCTGTACCCGCTCGCGGCGATCGCGGTGTGCGTGCTCGCGTTCGCGGGCGGCCAGCTCGCCCACGCCTCGGGACTGTTGGCGACCTACGTCTGCGCGCTCGTGCTCGGCAACTCGCGGCTGCCCCACCGGGGCGGTGTGCTGTCGTTCGCCGAGGGCACCGGCTGGATCGCCCAGATCGGGCTGTTCGTGCTGCTGGGGCTCTACGTCTCACCGGAGCGGCTGCCCGAGGCCGTCGTGCCAGCGCTGATCGCCGGCGCGGTGCTGCTGCTCGCGGCCCGGCCGCTGTCGGTGATGGCGGCGGCGTTGCCGTTCAAGGTGCCGTGGCGCGAGCAGGCGTTCCTGTCGTGGTCGGGGCTGCGCGGTGCGGTGCCGATCGTGCTGGCGCTGATCGCCGTCGTCGAGGGCTCCCCGGGCGGGTCGCGGCTCGTCGACGTCGTGTTCGTGCTCGTCGTCGTGCTCACCCTGCTGCAGGGCACCACGCTGCCGTGGGTCGCGGCGCGGCTCAAGGTCGTGCAGTCCACCGACATGCGTGAGATCGAGGTCGACGCCGCGCCGCTCGACGAGCTCGACGCCGACCTGCTGCAGGTCCGGGTCCCGGTCGGGTCGAAGCTGCGCGGGGTCTACCTGCGGGAGCTGCGGCTGCCGAAGGGCGCGACGGTCAGCCTCGTCGTCCGCGACGAGGAGGCGTTCACCCCCGATCTGGAGACGCGGCTGCGCGAGCACGACCAGCTGCTCGTCGTCACCACGGCCAGGGCGCGGCGCGCCACCGAGGACCGGATCCGGGCCGTCGACTCCGGCGGCCGGTTCGCCCGCTGGCTGGCGGTCACCCGCGAACCGTCGACCGACGACCCGCCCGCTCGGTGACGAAACGCGAGCCTGTGAGCGGCAACGGTCGCCATGGCGACCATTGCCACTCACGACCGTCCGACGAGCCTGGTCGGGCGGGGGCACGGACACCCGGGCGGCCCGGAGATAATGGGCGGGTGAACGCCCCCGACCCGGTCGCCGCCCGTGGGTGAGCTGCGCAGTCTCCTCGTTCCCGACGGCCTCGACGGCATGCGTGTCGACGCCGGGCTCGCCCGCCTGCTCGGGCTGTCCCGCACCGTCGCCGCGACGCTCGCCGAGGACGGCCGCGTCGCCGTCGACGGCACCGCCGCCGGCAAGTCCGACCGGCTCGTCGCGGGCGGCTGGCTCGAGATCGAGCTGCCCGATCCCGAACGCGACGCCTCCGAGGCCATCAGCGGCCCGGTCGAGGTCGTCGCCGGGCTCGGGATCCTCTACGAGGACGACGACATCGTCGTCGTCGACAAGCCCGTCGGCGTCGCCGCGCACCCCAGCCCGGGCTGGGCGGGCCCGACCGTCGTCGGCGGGCTGACCGCGCTCGGCGTGCGGGTCGCGACGTCGGGGGCCGCCGAGCGGCAGGGCATCGTGCACCGCCTCGACGCCGGCACGACCGGGGTGATGGTCGTCGCCAAGTCGGAGGCGGCGTACTCGGAGCTCAAGCGCGCTTTCAAGGAACGCACCGTCGACAAGCGCTACCACGCCGTCGTGCAGGGCCATCCCGACCCGAGCCGCGGCACCATCGACGCGCCCATCGACCGCCATCCGCGCCACGACTGGCGGTTCGCCGTCGTCGAGGGCGGGCGGCCCAGCGTCACCCACTACGACACGATCGAGGCGTTCCGCGCGGCGTCGCTGCTCGACATCCGGCTCGAGACGGGCCGCACCCACCAGATCCGGGTGCACTTCTCCGCGATGCGCCACCCCTGCGTCGGCGACGTGACCTACGGCGCCGACCCCACGCTCGCGAAGCGGGTGCGGCTGGAGCGGCAGTGGCTGCACGCCCACGAGCTCGGCTTCGCCCACCCCGCCGACGGGCGTCGTGTCGACTTCGTGAGCCCCTACCCGGCCGACCTGGCGCGGGCGCTGGAACTGTTGCAGGACTGAGGGTTCCGCGGTGACCGGTCGGCGTCGGCTCGCACTGTTCGGCGTGTGCCTCGTCGTGCTGCTCGGGGTCGCCTGGTACGCCGGGAGCCGGCCGGGTTCGGGCGGGCCGCCGCCCTCGGTGACCGGGTCCGTGCGGCTCGGCCCCGACCCGGGCGCCACGGTGTCCGACTACCTCGCCTCGCTGCCCGCGACCCTGCCCGCGCCCGGCGTCGTCGTGCCCGCGCTGGTCCAGTTCGACGCCGCGGTCACCGGCGAGCAGGCCGTCACGCTCGCGGGCGACTCCGCGGTCGTGCAGGTCGTGTGGCGGGTGCCGATCGCGCGGGTCCAGACGGCGCTGCGCTTCGAGACCCTCGACGTCGGCGTCCCCGTCGCGACCGCTGTGGACGTCTCGCGGCAGCGGGCCCAGCTCGCCGCGCAGGCCGACGCCTCCCGCCGGACGGGGAGGCCCGGCGCCGTCGCCGCCGCCGAGCAGGCCGCGCTGGGCAACGCCGACTGCGCCTGCGTGGTGGCGATCGTGGTGCGCACCGACCGGGCCGGGCTCGAGACGATCACCGCCCGCGGCGGGGTCCGCGCGGTGCAGGCGGCCCCGGCCGGCGCGATGCTCACCGACCTCGCACTCGCGCCGCTGTTGCCCGAACAGACCGACCGCGTCGACCCGTTGCCCGACGACGGCGTGGTACCCGCGGCCACGACCGGCTGACCGGCCGTCCCCCAGTGGGCATGGGGGGTTTTCCGGAGTCGGGCTCGGTGGTCGCCCGGATGTCGTAACGGGTGCCTCGCTGGAAACGTCGCCGGCATGGGGAACCGGGGGGATCGGACGGCCGGGCCGGCACGGGTGCACCGGCTCACGACGGGGGTGTCGGTTGCCGCGCTCGTCGCGGTCCTGCCCGTACTGGTGCTGCACGTGCTCGGTGCCGGGACGGTGGATCCGTTGGCGCTCACCGTCAGCGACTACGTCGCAGTGCCGGATGGGTATGCGCTGCTGGCGGTGTCGTCGGCGGCGCTGGCCGTCGCAGGGCTGTTCGTCGCGGTCGCGGCGTGGCGGACCCGGCTGCCGGGCGCCCCGGTGCTCGCCGCGCTGACCGCGGTGTGGGTGATCGGGCTCGGCCTGGTCGCCGCGTTCCCGACGAACGTCGGCGGCGCGCCCGCCGACCTCTCCGCCGTCGTGCACCGCTGGGGCGGCGCGCTCGTGCTGGGGCTGGCGCCCGTCATCGCGATGGTGGTGGCCAGGGGGCTCGTCGCCAGGGGGCTCCTCACCCCGGGGAAGGGGCCGGTCCTGCTGGTGCGGCTGACCGTCGCGACGGCCGCGCTCGATGCCGCCTTCCTGCTCAGTCATGTCCCGATCGTCGTGCTGGGTTCACCCGGATTTCCTCTGCTGGGGCTGGTGGAGCGTGTTCTGTACGGGCTGGTGATCGTCCTGCTGCCGGTGACCGCGCGCGCCCTGCGCCGCGGTGTCGTGACCTCGCAGAACGCCCCCCTGCCCGCCGCCCCCGCTGTGGTGCCCGCCGCGGAGGTGGCCCGGTGACCGCGCTCGCCGTCCTCGCCGCCGTCGTCGCGGCCGCCTGCTTCGCGGTGGGCGGGATCCTGCAGCACCGGGCCGTGGCCGCCGAGGCCGTGCCCGGGCCGTCGGCCCGCGGCACCGGCGCCGCCCGGCTCGGCGCCGACGGGTTCGCTGCGCTGCTGCGCCGGCCCGGCTGGCTCCTCGGTCTCGCGCTGGCAGGTGCCGGCGCGATCCTGCACGCGCTCGCCCTCGTCGTCGCTCCTGTGTCGGTGATCCAGCCCGTCGGGGTGCTCGCCGTCCCGATCGCCGTGCTGCTCGCCGCCCGGGCGACCGGGACCCGGCCGTCGGCGGCCGTCGGTGCCGCGGTCGGGCTCGCCGTCGGCGGGGTCGCGGGGTTCGTCGCCCTCGCCGCGGGCAGCGCCGTCTCCGGTGCCGCCGACCCGACGACGCTCGCGATCGCCGGCGCCGGGGTGGGCACCGTCGTATTGGGGCTGGCCGCCGTCGCGGCCCGGGCGGGCTCGCCGATCGTGCGCTGCCTGGCGTGTGCCGCCGGGGGAGCGACCGCCTTCGGGCTCGTGTCCGCCCTGGTCCGCGCACTCGCCGAACGTGTCGCCGCCGGCGCTCCGGTGCTCGACGTCGCCGGCCTGGCAGGCGCGATCCTCGTCGCCCTGCTCGCGGGCGGCTGGCTCGTCCAGCAGGCCTTCGCCGCCGGCCCGGCCGAACTGGTCGTCGCGACGCTCACCGTCGTCGACCCCGTCGTCGCCGTCGGGCTGGGGATCGTGCTGCTCGGCGAGGGCGCCGCGACCGGGCTGCCCGCCGCACTGGGCATGGCCGGTTGCGCGGTCGTCGCCGCGGTCGGTGTCCTCGCGCTGGCCCGCCACCATCCCGACGCCCTGCGCCGCCGCGAGCAGGAACGCGCCGTCGCGAGCACCGAACGGCTCGCCCACGCGGGCCGGTCCTGACCGGCCACGCAACCACCACCCGAACCACATCCGAACCACACGAGAGAGCGAGGTACCGCCGTGCGTCCGCTGCGGATCCTGATCGGCGCCGACACCTTCCCACCCGACGTCAACGGGGCCGCCCGGTTCGCCGAGCGGCTGGCGGGCGGGCTCGCCGGCCGCGGTCACGACGTACACGTCGTCGCCCCCTCGCCCGACGCGTCGTCGCACCGCACGCAGCCGCGTCCGGGTCCCGACGGGGTCCGGGTGCACCGGGTCCGCTCGCACCGCTACCCGTTGCACGACAACTTCCGGATCTGCCTCCCGTGGCAGGCCTCGCCGGCGACGGCGGCGCTCGTCGAGGATCTGCAGCCCGATGTCGTGCACGTCCAGGCGCACTTCGTCGTCGGGCGCGGGACCGCGGTCGCGGCGTCGAAGGCCGGGGTGCCGCTCGTCGCCACCAACCACTTCATGCCGGAGAACCTGTTCGGCCACGCCAAGGTGCCGCACGCGCTGCAGCAGGCCGCCGCCCGCTGGGCATGGCGTGACCTGGCCGGTGTCTACGGCCGCGCCGGTGTGGTCACCGCGCCGACCGAGCGCGCGGCAGGGCTGCTCGCCGACGCCGCCGGCATCGTCGGCGTCCTCCCCGTCTCCTGCGGCATCGACTCGGCCCGCTACGCCGGTGGCGTCGAGGCCGCGGAACCGACGGTGCTGTTCGTCGGGCGCCTCGACGAGGAGAAGCGCGTCGACGAGCTGCTGCGCGCCTTCGCGGCGCTGCCTGCGGGCCTCGGCGCCGCCCGGCTGGAGATCGTCGGCGACGGGTCGCGCCGCGAGGCGTGGACCGCGCTCGCCGACCGCCTCGGCGTGGCCGGCCGGACCACGTTCCACGGCTTCGTCGACGAGGAGACGCTCGTCGCGGCGTACCGTCGCTGCGCGGTGTTCGCGATGCCCGGCATCGCCGAACTGCAGAGCCTCGTGACGCTGGAGGCGATGTCGGCTGGCAAGCCCGTCGTCGCCGCCGACGCGATGGCGCTGCCGCACCTGGTGCGGCCCGGCCGCAACGGCTGGCTCTACACCCCCGGCGACGTCGACGGGCTGTCCGCGGCCCTGGGCGCGCTGCTCGCCGACCCGGTGACGCGGGCCCGGATGGGCGCGGCGAGCCGCGAGATCGTCGCCGGCCACGCACTCGACGCGACGCTGGACCGCTTCGAGAACGTCTACACCGAGGTCACGGGCCGCGTCGCGACGGGGCTGCGGGTGGCCTGAGCGGGGCGCTGCCGCCGGCCGGGGCGGGTGGGGCGACACGCGCCCCGGGGCCGTCAGCAGGGGATACCGCCGGGCCCGGCGGGGGTGGCCGGAGTTGTCGGTGCCCGGGGCTAATCTGGGTCCCTCCCCGGCGGTGCTCCGCGAGCCTCCCGGGGGGAGATCACGGCACGCGCCCCGAGGGCGCCCGACGGCACCGCGCCCCCGGCGCGAGGACGGAGCAGACGGGTCCCCATGACAGCCGCCTCGAGTACCGACAGCTTCGTCCACCTGCACACGCACACCGAGTTCTCGATGCTCGACGGTGCCGCGCGGCTCGACGACCTGTTCTCCGAAGCGGCGAAGATGGGCATGCCGGCCCTCGCCATGACCGACCACGGCAACGTCTACGGCGCCTACGAGTTCTGGCGCAAGGCCAAGGCATCGGGCGTGAAGCCGATCATCGGCATGGAGGGCTACCTGTCGCCGGGCAGCCGCCACGAGCGCAAGCGCGCCACCCTCGGCGGGCAGACGGTCAGCGACGACAACCCGGGTGAGATGTACACCCACATGACGTTGCTGGCCGAGAACACCGAGGGGATGCACAACCTCTTCCGGCTGTCGTCGCTGGCCAGCCTCGAGGGCTACTACTACAAGCCGCGTATGGACCGCGAGCTGCTGGAGACCTACGGCAAGGGGATCATCGCGACGACGGGCTGCCCGTCGGGCGAGGTCGCGCGCCTGCTCCAGCAGGACCGGTTCGACGACGCGTGCCAGGCGGCGAGCGACTACCGGGACATCTTCGGCAAGGAGAACTTCTTCTGCGAGTTGATGGACCACGGCATCGAGATCGAGAAACGGGTCCAGGAGGACCTCTTCCGCCTGAAGAAGACCCTCGACCTGCCGGGCCTCGCCACGAACGACCTGCACTACACCTACGCCGAGGACACCAAGCCCCACGAGGTGCTCCTGTGCGTGCAGACGGGCAAGACCCTCGCCGACCCCAACCGCTTCAAGTTCGACGCGCAGGACTTCTACCTCAAGTCCGCCGCCGAGATGCGCGCCCAGTGGGACCCGATCCACCCAGAGGCCTGCGACAACACGCTGCTCGTCGCCGAGCGCGTCGACGTGTCGTTCACCGAGGGCCAGGACCTCATGCCGCACGCACCCGTCCCCGAGGGGGAGACGGAGGAGTCTTGGCTGGTCAAGGAGGTCGAGCGGGGCCTGCACATGCGGTTCCCCAACGGCGTCACCGAGCAGTACCGCAAGCAGGCCGAGTACGAGCTGTCGGTCATCATCCAGATGGGCTTCCCCGGCTACTTCATCGTGACCGCGGACCTCATCCAGCACGCCAAGAAGGTCGGCATCCGGTGCGGGCCGGGGCGTGGCTCGGCGGCCGGCTCGCTGGTGGCCTACGTCCTCGGGATCACCGACCTCGACCCGATCAAGCACAAGTTGATCTTCGAGCGCTTCCTCAACCCCGAGCGCATCTCGATGCCCGACATCGACATGGACTTCGACGAACGTCGGCGCGGCGAGATGATCCGCTACACGACGGAGAAGTACGGCGAGGACCGGATCGCGCAGATCATCACGTACTCCACGATCAAGGCGAAGGCCGCGATCAAGGACTCGGCGCGTGTGCTGTTCGGCCAGCCCGGCTACTCGGTGGCCGACCGGATCACCAAGGCGATGCCGCCCGCCATCATGGGCAAGGACATCCCGCTGTCGGGCATCTTCGACCCGGGCCACAAGCGCTACTCGGAGGCCACCGAGGTCCGGGCCCTCTACGAGGCCGACGCGCAGGTCCGCGAGATCATCGACACCGCCAGGGGCCTCGAGGGCCTCAAGCGCCAGTGGGGCGTGCACGCGGCGGGCGTGATCATGTCGAGCAAGCCGCTGCTCGACGTCATCCCGATCCAGCGCCGCGAAGCCGACGGCGCGATCATCACGCAGTTCGACATGGGCGCCTGCGAGACGCTCGGGCTGCTCAAGATGGACTTCCTGGGCCTGCGCAACCTCACGATCATCGACGACGCACTGGAGAACATCGAACTCAACGGCAAGCCGAAGCTGGTCATCGAGGACGTCGAGCTCGACGACCAGAAGACCTACGACCTGCTTGCCCGCGGCGACACCCTGGGCGTGTTCCAGCTCGACGGTGGCCCCATGCGCGACCTGCTGCGCCGCATGGCCCCCACCGAGTTCGACGACATCTCCGCCGTCGGCGCGCTGTACCGGCCGGGTCCGATGGGCGCCAACGCCCACAACGACTACGCCGACCGCAAGAACAAGCGGCAGGAGGTCACTCCGATCCACCCGGAGCTGGCCGAGCCGCTCAAGGACATCCTGGGTGAGACCTACGGCCTGATCGTGTATCAGGAGCAGGTCATGGCGATCGCCCAGAAGCTCGCCGGCTACACGCTCGGCAAGGCCGACCTGCTGCGTCGCGCCATGGGCAAGAAGAAGAAGGAGATCCTCGACAAGGAGTACGCCGGCTTCGCCCAGGGCATGAAGGACCACGGCTACTCCGCCGCCGCGGTCAAGACGCTGTGGGACATCCTGCTGCCGTTCTCCGACTACGCGTTCAACCGCGCGCACTCCGCGGCCTACGGCGTCGTCTCCTACTGGACGGCGTTCCTCAAGGCCAACTACCCGGCCGAGTACATGGGCGCGGTCCTCACCTCGGTCCGCGACGACAAGGACAAGGCCGCCGTCTACCTGGCGGAGTGCCGGCGCATGGGCATCACGGTGCTCCCGCCCGACGTCAACGAGTCGGTCCGCAACTTCGCGCCCGTCGGCAAGGACATCCGCTTCGGCCTGGGCGCCATCCGCAACGTCGGCTTCAACGTCGTCGACGCGATCGTCGCGGCCCGCAAGGAGAAGGGCGCCTTCACCGACTTCTCCGACTTCCTGCGCAAGGTCGACGCGGTCGTCTGCAACAAGAAGGTCATCGAGTCGCTGATCAAGGCGGGCGCGTTCGACTCGCTCGGACACTCCCGCAAGGGGTTGCTCCTCGTGCACGCCGACGCGATCGACGCGGTGATGAGCACGAAGAAGGCCGCCTCGATGGGCCAGTTCGACCTCTTCGGCTCGATGGACGGCGAGGCCGAGGCCGACCCGGCGCTCGCAGGCATCTTCGACGTCAAGGTCCCCGACGACGAGTGGGACACCAAGCACCGCCTCGCCGTCGAGCGGGAAATGCTCGGCCTCTACGTGTCGGGGCACCCGCTGCACGGCGTCGAGGGTGTGCTCGCGGCCAAGGCCGACACCCCGATCCAGAACATCCTCGACGGCACGGTGTCCGACGGCGCGCAGGTCACCGTCGGCGGCATCCTCGCGGGTGTCAACCGGCGGGTGAACAAGAACGGCGAGCCCTGGGCGTCGGCCCAGATCGAGGACCTCGCCGGTGGCATCGAGGTGCTGTTCTTCCCGCGGGCCTACCAGGTCGTCGGGATCGACGTGGCCGAGGACGCGATCGTGCTGGTCAAGGCGCGGGTGTCCAAGCGCGACGACCGCGTCTCGCTGATCGCCAACGACCTGGCGGTGCCCGACCTGCAGGCGGCGGGGGAGGAGAACACCTCCCCGGTGGCGGTGAGCCTCGCGGCCACGCGCTGCACGCCGCCGGTGGTCGCCCGGCTCAAGGACGTGCTCAAGACCCATCCCGGCACCCGGCCCGTGCACCTGAGCCTTGTCAACGGCACCCGCACCACGGTGCTGCGCCTCGACGACGCGCTGCGCGTCACCGCCAGCTCGGCGCTGATGGGAGACCTGAAGGCACTGCTCGGCCCGGGCTGCCTGGGCGGCTGACCTGCGGGCCCGCTCCGGCCACACCTGCGCCGAGCTCGACGCCACGCTGGTCCTGACCGTGATCGGAACCGCGTGACGTCGAAGTCGGCGTGCTTGTCGAACCGGGCGTGCTTGTCGAACTCGGTGTGCCCTCAGCTCCGGGAGACCGCCGGCCGCACGTCGGAGGCGGGGGCGTGGGTGCCACGCGCCGTCGGCATCAGGAACAGCGCGATCAGCGACACCACCGCGCAGCCGACGATGTACCAGGCGATACCGGTGCTCGACCCGGTCCCGGCGAGGATCGCCGCCGCGATGAGCGGCGCCGGCCCACCCGCGATCACCGACGCCAGCTGGTAGCCGAGCCCTGCACCCGAGTAGCGGACGTTGGTGCCGAACACCTCGGCGATCAGCGCGGCCTGCGGTCCGTACTGCATGTCGTGGAAGATCAGCGACACGACGATCGCCAGCAGCACGAGCCCGGACACCTTGGTGTCGAGCAGCCCGAAGTAGGGGAACGCGAACAGCCCGGTCGCGACGACGCCGATGCCGTACATGAGCTTGCGGCCGATCCTGTCGGACAGGTACCCGAACAGCGGCACGCTGATCAGCCCGATCGCGGCGGCGATGAGGGTGTAGGTCAGCAGGTCGTTGCGGTCGAGCTCGAGCTTCTTGGTGCCGTAGGTGAGCACGAACGTGATGAAGAGGTAGAACGGCGCCTGCTCGGACATGCGCACGAACGCGGAGACGAGGATGTCGCGCCACTGGGTGCGGATGACCTCGAGAAGCGGTTGACGCGCGACAGCCTTGGTGTCGCGCACGGCCGAGAACTCCGGGGACTCGAGCACACGCAGCCGC
Organism: Pseudonocardia sp. SCN 73-27; assembly: GCA_001725415.1. Taxonomy (GTDB): domain Bacteria; phylum Actinomycetota; class Actinomycetes; order Mycobacteriales; family Pseudonocardiaceae; genus Pseudonocardia. The sequence goes on along the minus strand of MEGH01000007.1, from coordinate 180,889 downwards.
ACGTAGAGACCGATGCCGACGAGCACGATGCTCACCAGGAACGGGATGCGCCAGCCCCACGTCTGGAACGACGGGCCGGTGGCGCGGGAGAAGATCTGGACGAGCGCCGTCGACAGCAGCAGGCCCAACGGGACACCGAGCTGCGGCCAGCTCGCCATGAACCCACGGCGGTGCTTCGGGCCCCACTCCATCGCGAGCAGCACCGAGCCGCCCCATTCGCCGCCGACGGCGACACCTTGGACCAGACGTAGAACCGTCAGCAGGACCGGGGCGGCGATGCCGATCGCGGCGTGGCTGGGCAGCACGCCGATCAGCGCCGTCCCGATGCCCATCATCAGCAGCGTGATGATGAGCGTGGACTTGCGGCCGATCCGGTCGCCGTAGTGACCGAAGATCGCGGCGCCGATCGGCCGGGCCGCGAACCCCACGAACTGCGTGCCGAACGAGGCGATGATCCCGACGTACGGCTGCGATCCGGGGAAGAACACCTGCGGGAAGATGAGCGCCGCCGCGGTGCCGTAGAGGAAGAAGTCGTACCACTCGATCGTGGTTCCGACCGTGCTCGCGAATACTGCGCGTCGTCGCTGGGATCGTTGGATCGTCGCGGTTCCGGCTGCGGTTCCGGTCGCGGTGGGTTCAGCATCGTTGCTGCTCATCACGGCTCCCCGATCATGCGGCGACCTCCGGGCCGCCGGCGGTGGTCCGAGGCTGAGCGCCACCCGATCGGGTGTCAAACGCTGGCGGTGACGATCCGGCCAGACCGGACGAAATTCGGTCCTGGCCCGGTGGCGACACTCCTGGACACGGCTGGTGACGCTCCTGGACGCGGCGTCAGCCGACCGCGGAGCGCTCCTCCCAGCGGCGTCGCGCCGGGCCCTCCCAGCGCGAGTGCAGGGTGTCGAACAGCTCGGCGGCACGGGTGCCGGCCCACCCGCGCGGCAGCAGCGCGGCCGGCAGGCGCGGGTCGAGGAACGGGAACCGCCGCCACGCGTGCACGAGCTGGACCTGGCGGACCATGATCTCGTCGGGGTCGGTGGGACCGGGGCTGCCGAAGTCGGCGATGAACTCCTCGTAGGCGGCCTCGACCTCGGCGAGGTCCCACGCCTGGGCGACCATGTCGGCCTCGGCGCCGATCGCGCCGAAGGGGCCGACGAACGAGCTGGTCACCTCGTCGAGCTCCAGGTCGGCGACGACCTGCGCGACCTCGGCCTGCTTGCCCGGGTCGGGGGAGATCCACACGCCCGGTGACGGCGACCCCAGCCCGGCCCACGCGAGCCGGGTGCGCAGCCGGTGCCGCAGCTGGCGTCGCGACTCCGGGACGCTGACGAGCAGGACCAGCCAGCGGCCGTCCCACGCCGCAGCCGGGGTGCCGAACCCGTAGATGCGCGCCGCGCCGTCGGACAGCAGCCGCTGCCCGGACTCCGAGAGCGACCAGCGGACCCGGCGGCCCTCCCGGTCGGAGGTGAGCAGGCCCTCGGCGGCGGTACGCGCCAACGCCTGCCGGGCCGACTTCTGCTCCACACCGAGCCGGCCCATCACGTCGACCAGGGTCTGCGTCCACACCGGCTGGGCCCGGGGGAGGACGAACTCGCCGAGCACCGTGAGCAGCATCGACCGCGCGCTGGCCGAGCCGAGCTCGCGGCGGCGCGACAGCGCCGGACGGCCCGTGGGTTCCTCGGCTGCGACGGACATGGTCCGGCCAGCGTAGACGCCGCATAGGGTCGGGGGCCGTGACCCCTGACGATCTCCTCGCCACCGACCGCGACCTCGTCTGGCATCCCTATGCCCCGATGCCCGCGACGGTCACACCACGCGCGGTCGTGTCGGCCGAGGGCGTGCGGCTGCGGCTCGCCCCCGGACGTGACGCCGGGGACGGGACCGTCGAGGTCGTCGACGGCATGTCGTCGTGGTGGGCGGCGATCCACGGCTACCGCCACCCGGTCCTCGACGCGGCCGTCACCGGCCAGCTCGGGGCGATGAGCCACGTCATGTTCGGCGGGCTCACCCACGGCCCCGCGGTCGCGCTGGCCCGCGCGCTGGTCGACCTCGCTCCGGGCGAGCTCGCGCACGTCTTCCTCTCCGACTCGGGCTCGGTGTCGGTGGAGGTCGCGATCAAGATGTGCCTGCAGTACCAGCGTTCGCGCGGACGGCCGGCCAAGCACCGGCTGCTCACGTGGCGCGGCGGCTACCACGGCGACACGTTCGGCGCGATGAGCGTCTGCGACCCCGACGGCGGCATGCACTCGCTGTGGCGCGACGTCCTGCCGCAGCAGGTGTTCGCGTCGGCACCCCCGCGTGGGTTCGAGACCGGCTACGTCGCCGAGCTGGTTCGTCTCGTCGAGACCCACGCCGACGAGCTGGCCGCCGTGATCGTCGAGCCGGTCGTGCAGGGCGCGGGCGGGATGCGCTTCCACGACCCCCGCTACCTGCACGTCCTGCGCGAGGTGTGCCTGGCCAACGACGTGCTGCTCGTGTTCGACGAGATCGCCACCGGGTTCGGGCGGACCGGCGAGATGTTCGCCGCCGACCACGCCGGCATCGCCCCCGACGTCATGTGCGTCGGCAAGGCGCTGACCGGCGGGTACATGAGCCTGGCGGCGACGCTGTGCACCCCCGAGGTGGCCCGCGGCATCTCCGACGGCGAGGCCGGCGTGCTCATGCACGGGCCGACGTTCATGGGCAATCCGCTGGCGTGCGCGGTGGCGGGGGCGTCGATCGGGCTGCTGCGGGGCAGCGACTGGCGCGGCCGGGTCGCCGCCATCTCCGACGGCCTGCGCGCCGGCCTCGCCCCGGCACGCGCACTGCCCGGGGTGCGCGACGTGCGCGTGCTGGGCGCGATCGGCGTCGTGCAGCTCGACCACGAGGTCGACATGGCCGCGGCGACCGACGCCGCCGTGGCGGCGGGGGTGTGGCTGCGGCCCTTCCGCGACCTCGTCTACACGATGCCGCCCTACGTCTGCACCGCCGACGAGATCGCGACGATCACCGCCGGGGTCTGCGCCGCCGCGGCCGCCGCCTGACCCGGCGCGCAGCCCCGGGCTGGGGTGCCCCGCCGCCAAGAGCCTGTGAGGGTGTGTCGCGCGTCGGCCGAGCGTGCGAGTCCCATGATCCACTCGATCGATGTGCGGGGCCGACGATCGGGTGTCGTCGCGGTGACACCACGAGGCTCTCGGTGATCATGGACGCGACATCGCCGGAGGAGTGCCCGCCGGCCGGGCGCAGCTGTTGCACGGCGCGTCACCCGGCGTGGCCGCGACGCGGGCGAAACCGATATCGCGGACCGGTCGCCGGGAACCGACGGGAGTCGCCCGGTGTTGGGCGGTGAGGTGCGCCGTCGCGCCCGCCGTCGCGTGGAGCGGGCCGAGAGGCCGCGCGCATGCGTTGCGGCACAAATCCATCTGCCCACGGACCCGGAGGCCGAAGTCGTGACCTCGAGCCCGAACACCCCATCCACGCATGCCCCGTCCCGGTCGCCGCTGCCCCACCTCCGAGCCGATCTGGGAGCCTCGCTCGTCGTCTTCCTCGTCGCCGTCCCGCTGTCGTTGGGGATCGCGCTCGCCTCCGGTGCGCCACTGCTCGCGGGCCTCATCGCCGCGGTCGTCGGGGGCATCGTCGCCGGCCTGCTCGGCGGGTCACCCCTGCAGGTCAGCGGCCCCGCCGCCGGCCTCACCGTCATCGTCGCCGACCTCGTCACCCGCTTCGGCTGGGGAGTCACCTGCCTCATCACCGTCGGCGCCGGGGCCGTCCAGGTCCTGTTCGGCGTCGCCCGCATCGCACGGTTCGCCCAAGCCGTCCCACCCGCCGTGGTGCACGGGATGCTCGCCGGCATCGGCATCACGATCGCGCTGGCCCAGGTCCACGTCGTCCTGGGCGGCACGCCGGCCGCGACCCCGGCCGCCAACGTCACCGCGCTGCCGTCCGCGATCGCCGGGGCGGACGTCGCCACCGTCGCGGTCGGTGCCGTGGTCGTCGTCCTGCTGCTGACGTGGCCGACGCTGCCCGCACGGGTCCGCGCCGTCCCCGGCCCGCTGGTCGCCGTCCTGGTCGCGACGCTCGTCGCGCTGCCGCTCCCGTCGGTCGCCCGGGTCGACCTGCCCGGCGGCCTCGTCGACGCCATCGCCTTGCCGGTCCTGCCCGCCGACGGGTGGGTCGCCGTCGCCGGAGCGGTGCTCACCGTCGCGCTGGTCGCGAGCGTGGAGAGCCTGCTCTCGGCGATGGCCGTCGACCGCATGCACAGCGGGAAACCGACGCGCGCCGACCGCGAGCTGCTCGGCCAGGGCGCGGCGAACGTGGTCTCCGGGCTCGCGGGCGGGCTGCCCGTCACCGGTGTCATCGTGCGCAGCGCCGCCAACGTCCGCGCCGGGGCCCGTACCCGCGCGTCGACGGTGCTGCACGGCGTCTGGATCGCGGTGTTCGCCGTGGCGCTCGCCGGTCTGGTCGAGTCGGTGCCGCTGGCGGTGCTGGCCGCGCTGCTGGTCGTCGTCGGGTTGCAGCTGGTCAAGCCCGCCGACATCCGCGCCGCCCGGCGCCACGGCGACCTGCCCGTCTATGTCGTCACCGTCGGCGGGGTGCTGCTCACCGACCTGCTGACGGGCGTCGCTGCCGGCTTCGCCGCCGCGGGGCTGCTGGTGCTGGGCCGGGTCGTGCGGTCGCGGGTGAGGTTCCACGCCGCCGACGAGGGGCCCGGCACCGTCGCCGTCGAGGGCACGGTCAGCTTCCTCGCCGTGCCGCGGCTGCTGCGGGTGCTGGCGAAGGTCCCGGCGGGCAGCGACGTCCGTGTGCACGTCGCCGCCCACTATCTCGACCACGCCGCCCGTGACCACCTCGACACCTGGTCGTCGCGCCACCGTGCCACGGGCGGGGCCGTCGAGCTGCGGTACGGGGCCGCGTCGCCACCCCGGCCCGTGCGCACACCGGCCTCCGCGCCCGCCCGGACCTGACCGAGGACCCGGGCCCGACAGGCCGCGCGCAACCTCATGGTCGTCGGGCCGGCCGCGGACAGCAATGAGGCTGCGCGCGGGTCAGGCGGGTTTGGTGCCGACGATCCCGTACAGCCGGATGGTCGCCCGGATCGGCAGGCCCTCCCGCAGGAACGGCTGCACGGCCTCCATGCACGCCGCGTGGAACGCCTCCTCGCCGGCGGTCTGGATCGCCTCGTAGGCCGGGCCGCTGGCGGCGAGCCCGCGGGCGTAGTGCTCGGCGTCGGCATACTCCATGACGAAGGGAACGTCGATCAGCTCGCCCGGCTTCAGCCCCGCGCCGGCGAGGAACGCGGCCGCGGCGCCCGGTGCCTTGAGCGCGACCATCGCCGACTGGTGGCCGACCTGCTCCTGCGTCGCCAGCCGGAACGGGGCGAGCAGCCGCCCACCCGGCGTCGCGGCCATGTCGCCCCAGAACGTCAGCGCCACCTTGCCCCCGGGACGCAGCACCCTGGCGACCTCGGTGATCGCGGCGGGCGTCGTGCCCCAGATCCCGCGGAAGCTCGTGACCAGGTCGAACGACGCGTCGTCGAAACCGGAGTCGGCCATGTCGCCGACGCGGATGTCGCAGCCGGGGTTGCGCAGCCGCGCGACCTCGACCAGCCGCGGTGACGCGTCGATGCCCGAGCAGGTCGCCCCCGCGACCCCTGCCAGCTCGAGGGCGAGCCCGGCGCCGCAGGCCACGTCGAGCAGGTCGACGCCGGGCCGGACGTCGAGCAGCCGGTGCACGAACACGTACTCCCGCACCGCGTGCGGTTCGGCGAGCGTCGCCCAGTCGACGGCCTTGCGACCCCAGCCCTCGTCGACCATCTGCCAGCTCATGTACCGGTCCTCCTCGACCCCTCGCGGATTGCTCGCACGATCATGGCCTGCGCCGCTCGCCCGACGTCACATGCGCACGGGTGACACGGGCGCCTAAGGTCCCGATGTGAACGCAGCCGTGGACGACACACCGGAGCACCCGCTCGACTGGCTCGACCGCGCCGCCGCGGAGCGCCGGGCCGCCGGGCTGCGCCGCACGCTGCGCCACCGCGCGGCCGACGAGCCGCAGCTCGACCTCGCCGGGAACGACTACCTGGGCCTGTCGCGCGACAAGCGCGTCGTCGACGCCGGGGTCGCCGCGCTGCGGACGTGGGGTGCCGGGTCGACGGGCTCGCGACTGGTCACCGGCAGCACCGAGCTGCACGCCCGGCTGGAGGACGAGCTGGCCGCGTTCGTCGGGGCCGAGGCGGGGCTGGTGTTCTCGTCGGGCTACGCGGCGAACCTCGGCGTCGTCACGGCGCTGTCGGGCGCCGGGTCGCTCGTGGTGTCCGACGGGGCCAACCACGCCTCGATCGTCGACGCCTGCCGGCTCTCCCGCGCCCGGGTGGTGGTGACCCCGCATGCCGACGTCGCGGCCGTCGACGCCGCGCTCGCCGCCCGGACCGAGCAGCGCGCGCTCGTCGTGACCGACGCCGTCACCTCCGCCGACGGGACCCTCGCCCCGCTCGACGCGCTGCACGCGGTCTGCCGGGCGCGGGGTGCCGTGCTGGTCGCCGACGAGGCCCACGGGCTCGGCGTGCGCGGCGACGGCGGCCGGGGCCTCGTAGCGGAGCTGGGTCTCGCCGGGGCCGACGACGTCGTCCTGACCGTGACCCTGTCCAAGGCGCTCGGCAGCCAGGGCGGCGCGGTGCTCGGCCCACGCCGCGTCGTCGAGCACCTCGTCGACGCCGCCCGCACGATGATCTTCGACACCGGCCTCGCACCCGCCGCGGTGGCCGCAGCCCTTGCAGCCCTTCAGGTCCTGCACGACGAACCGGGACTGCCCGCCGCCGTCCTCTCGGCGGCGGCGTCGCTGGCCGAGGCAGCGGGTGTGCCGGCGCCGCCGTCGGCGGTCGTGCCCGTCGTGCTGGGGGAGCCCGAGCGGGCGTTCGCGGCCGCGCAGCGCTGCGCCGAGCTGGGCGTGCGGGTCGGCTGCTTCCGGCCGCCGTCGGTGCCCGAGGGGACGAGCAGGCTGCGGCTCACAGCCCGTGCCGACCTCACCGACGCCGACCTCGACCGCGCCCGCCGGGTCCTCACCGAGGTCCTGCGGCAGGCATGAGCATCCTCGTCGTCACCGGGACCGGGACCGACGTCGGCAAGACCGTCGTCACCGCCGCCGTGGCCGCCGTCGCGGCCGCCCGCGGGGAACGGGTCGCCGTCCTCAAACCCGCCCAGACCGGCGTCGCCCCGGGGGAGCCCGGCGACCTCGCCGTCGTCACCCGGCTCACCGGTGGCGCGGTCACCACCCGCGAGCTCGGCCGCTACCCGGAACCGTTGGCGCCCTTGACCGCCGCCCGCCGCGCCGGCATGGACCCCGTCACCCCGCGCGCCGCGATCGCCGCCGCCCGCGAGCTCGACCGCGACCACGACCTCGTCCTCGTCGAAGGAGCAGGTGGGTTGCTCGTGCGTTTCACCACCGACGGCACCCTCGCCGACGTCGCCGCCGGTCTCGGCGCCGCGGTCCTCGTCGTCGTCGCCGCCGGCCTGGGCACCCTCAACCACACCGAGCTGACGACGCGTGCCCTGCGCGCCGCCGGGCTGGCCTGCGCCGGGATCGTCGTCGGATCCCTGCCCGGCACACCCGATCTGGCGACGACGTGCAACCTCGCCGATCTGCCCGAGGTCACCGGGATCCCGCTGGTCGGAGCCCTCCCCGAGGGGGCGGGGGCACTCGACGCCGAACGGTTCGCGACGGTCGCGCGTCACAGTCTGGGGGCCCCGCTCGGCGGAAAATGGCAGACTCCGCAGCCGTGAGCATCTCGACGACGTCGACGTCGGACCGCGCGGGCCAGCCCGCGGCCGGCAACATCCTGGCGACCGCGCGCGAGCAGGTGCTCGAACGCGGCGAGGGACTGGACCAGGGACAGGTGCTGCAGGTCCTGCAGCTGCCCGACGAGTCGCTCGACGACCTGCTCGCGCTCGCCCACGACGTCCGCATGCGCTGGTGCGGCCCGGAGGTCGAGGTCGAGGGCATCATCTCGCTCAAGACCGGCGGCTGCCCCGAGGACTGCCACTTCTGCTCGCAGTCGGGCCTGTTCGCCTCGCCCGTGCGCGCCGCGTGGCTCGACGTGCCGATGCTGGTCGAGGCCGCGAAGCAGACCGCGAAGACCGGCGCCACCGAGTTCTGCATCGTCGCCGCCGTCCGCGGCCCCGACGAGCGCCTGATGAGCCAGGTCGCCGCGGGTGTCGCGGCGATCAAGGACGCCGTCGACATCAACGTCGCGTGCTCGCTGGGGATGCTCAGCGAGGAGCAGGTGACGCGGCTGGCCGAGATGGGCGTGCACCGCTACAACCACAACCTCGAGACGGCGAAGTCGTATTTCACCAATGTCGTCACCACGCACACGTGGGAGGAGCGCTGGGAGACCCTGCGCCTGGTCCGTGAGGCCGGCATGGAGGTCTGCTGCGGCGGGATCGTCGGTATGGGGGAGTCGCTGGAGCAGCGCGCCGAGTTCGCGGCGCAGCTCGCCGAGCTCACCCCCGACGAGGTGCCGCTGAACTTCCTCAACCCGCGCCCCGGCACGCCGTTCGGGGACCTGGAGCAGATGTCGGGTCCCGACGCGCTGCGCACCGTCGCCGCCTTCCGCCTCGCCATGCCCCGCACCGTGCTGCGCTTCGCCGGTGGCCGGGAGATCACCCTCGGCGACCTGGGCGCCCGCCAGGGACTGCTCGGCGGCATCAACGCGGTCATCGTCGGCAACTACCTGACGACGCTGGGTCGCCCCGCCGAGTCCGACATCGACCTGCTCGGCGAGCTGCAGATGCCGATCAAGGCTCTGAACGAGACCCTGTGAGCGCCCCGGTGCAGGAGCCGGCCGCGGACGGTGCGGCACAGTTCTGCGACCAGTGCGGCGAGCCCTCCGCCGCCGCGGGCCACGACCGCTGCGCCGTCCGCCGGACGCTGGAGCCGCCGCGCTTCTGCCCGCAGTGCGCGCGCCGCATGGTCGTGCAGGTCGACCCCTTCGGCTGGAAGGCGCGCTGCAGCCGCCACGGCGAAACCACGTCGTGAGTGGCGTTGTTGGCCCTGGCCAATAACGCCACTCACGAGGGTTCGCAGCGGCCTGACATGCTGTCGCGCATGGCGAACTGGGGGAACCTGCTCAAGCAGGTCGTCGACGTCGGACTGAAGCTGCTCAACAGCTCGAACCAGAAGCAGGAGTCCGTACGACCGGCACCTGCCCGCGACCGTGCCCCGGCCCCGGCTCCGCAGGGGCACGGTGGAGTCCGTACCGCGCCGACCGCCGACCGCGCCCGCACGATCGCCTACGCCCCCGACCTCGACGGCGCCGCCGACCCCGGCGAGATCGTCTGGGCCTGGGTGCCCTACGAGGAGGACGCGAGCCAGGGCAAGGACCGGCCGCTGCTCGTCGTCGGCAAGGGGGGTGGGGATCTGTTGGGGCTCATGCTGTCGAGCCAGCACAAGCGCGACGGCGACCCCGACTGGGCCGCGATCGGCACCGGCGCGTGGGACCGCGAGGGCCGTGAGTCGTTCGTGCGGCTCGACCGGGTCCTCGAGATCGGCGAGCACGACATCCGCCGCGAGGGCGCGATCCTCGACCGCAACCGTTTCGACCGCGTCGCCGACGAGCTGCGCTCGCGCTACGGCTGGAGCTGAGGGACACGCGCCGAGCTCGACCTGGGACTGGTCCTGAGCACGACCGAACCAGTCCGTGGTCGAACTCGGCGACGGCGGCGGGCCGCGCTTAGTTCGGGCTCTGCTCCACCGCGAACGTCGTCATCGGGGCCGGTACCGCCCGGAGCTGGCCGAGCAGACCGGTCTCGCGGGCGAGCAGTTCGCGGACCAGCCGCAGCCGCTCGGTCGGGCAGGTCTGCTCCAGCAGCCGCTGCCGGTCTCCGATGGGCAGCAGGCAGTCGGCGGCCAGCACGTGCGAGAGGTTCTCCGGCCTGATGTCGCCGGCGGGCTCGGACCAGTCGTCGCTCTTCCACGCCGTCGAGCAGTAGCGACGATGGGCGTCGCGGGCGGCGGCGCTGAGGTAGCGGGTGGTGCCCTCCGGTTCGTCGGTGAGCGGGTCGTCGGGCAGGAACTCGACGGTGCCGGTGAGGTAGGGCTTCTCGGTGTCGTCGATCGCGAGAAGCCGGAACCGTTGCACGCCACGGGTCACGATGTCGTAGCGGCCGTCGGGCAGGCGGCGGACGTCGAGCAGCTCGGCGGTGCAGCCCACGGCGTGCAGCCCGGCGAGGCCGTCGACGTCGGGCGTGAAGCCCTCGCGGACGGCGACGACGCCGAACTGCTTGTCCGGCACCGCACCCGTCACGAGGTCGACGGTGAGCTGGCGGTAGCGCGGCTCGAAGATGTGCAACGGCAGCGACGACCCCGGCATGAGCACCGTCCCGAGCGGGAACAGAGGGATGGTCGTCGTCACCCGCCTACGGTACGACGGCCCGGCCGACCTCGCCTGGCGGCCGCAGCACGGCGAAGGCGTCGGTGACCCGCAGGCTGCGGCGGGTGAATCGGAACAACGCTGCAGGTCGGCCGCCCGCGGGGCCGGGCGGGGCGACGGCGCCGGTGGGCTCGAGCTGGCCGCGGCGGGTGAGCACGCGTTGGAGGTTGGTGGCCGAGACGGGGTGGCCGAGTGCGCCCGCGTAGATCTCGCGCAGCGCGGAGACGGTGAACTCGGCGGGGGCGAGCGCGAAGCCGATGTTGGTGTAGGACAGCTTGGCGCGCAGCCGGTCCAGGGCGTCGTCGACGATGCAGGCGTGGTCGAAGGCGGTGGGCGGCAACGCGTCCACGGGTTGCCAGGCGGTGTCGTCAGGGACGGCGGGGTCGGCGTCGGACGGGACGAGCCCGAGGAACGCGGTGGCGACGATCCGCTCGTCGGGGACGCGGTCGGGCGCGGAGAACACGCCGAGCTGTTCGACGTGGGCGACGTCGCTCAGGTCGACCTTCTCGGCGAGCTGGCGACGGACCGACTCCTCGACGTCCTCGTCGTCGCGCAGCCGCCCGCCCGGCAGCGCCCAGCGGCCCTCGTCGGGGGCGATGCCCCGCTGCCAGGCGAGGACGCAGAGCCGGCCGTCGCGGACCTGCAGGACGGCGGCGAGCACCTCGTGGCCGATCGGGCGGGGAGGGGTCGTGCCGGGCATGTGCGCAGCGTATGCCGCCCGTCCACACGGGGTGGCCGATGGACGCCCGGGTTGCGGTCGTGTGAACGGGGCATGAGGCCCTGGTCACCCGGACGGTGCCGGGACGCGACGACGGCTGCTACGATCGCCACGTTTTCGATTGATAGGCGAAAACAGGAGGAGGTGTCCGATGAGCCCGACACAGGTCGTCGACGCGCCCACCACGGGTGCCGACTGGGCGGAGCAGGTCCACGAGCTGGCGCGCCGTCGGAACGCGGTCGTCCTGGCGCACAACTACCAGCTGCCCGAGATCCAGGACGTCGCCCACCACGTGGGGGACTCGCTGGCGCTCTCGCGCATCGCGGCCGCGGCCGACGCGGAGACCATCGTGTTCTGCGGCGTCCACTTCATGGCCGAAACCGCCAAGATCCTCGCGCCGGACAAGACCGTCCTGATCCCCGACGCAGCCGCAGGCTGCTCGCTGGCCGACTCGATCACGGCCGACGAGCTGCGCGCCTGGAAGGCCGAGCACCCGGGCGCGGTCGTCGTGTCGTACGTGAACACGACCGCGGCGGTGAAGGCCGAGACCGACGTGTGCTGCACGTCGTCCAACGCCGTCGAGGTCGTCGAGTCGATCCCGTCGGAGATGGAGATCCTGTTCCTGCCCGACCAGTTCCTCGGTGCGCACGTCCGCCGGGTCACCGGGCGCGACAACATCCACGTCTGGGCGGGGGAGTGCCACGTCCACGCCGGCATCAACGGAGCCGAGCTCACCGCCAAGGCGGAGGCCGACCCCGACGCCGAGCTGTTCGTGCACCCCGAGTGCGGCTGCGCCACCTCGGCGCTCTACCTCGCGACGGCGGGTGCCGTCCCGGCCGAGCGCGTCAAGATCCTGTCGACGGGCGGGATGCTCGACGCCGCCCGCGAGACGGGTGCGAAGTCGGTGCTGGTCGCCACCGAGGTCGGCATGCTGCACCAGCTGCGCCGCGCCGCGCCCGAGGTCGACTTCCGAGCCGTCAACGAGCGCGCGTCCTGCCCCTACATGAAGATGATCACCCCGGAGAAGCTGGTCAGGTCGCTGCGCGAGGGCACCGACGAGGTGCACGTCGACCCCGAGCTCGCCGCCCGTGGGCGCGAGGCCGTGCAGCGGATGATCGCCATCGGCCGCCCCGGCGGTGGGGAATGACGGGCTGGGAGGCCCGCGCCGACCTCGTCGTCGTCGGCAGCGGCGTCGCGGGGCTGACCGCGGCGCTCGACGCGACGGCCGCGGGGCTGCGGGTCGTCGTCGTCACCAAGGACGACGTCGACGCCGGATCGACGCGCTGGGCGCAGGGCGGCATCGCCGTCGTGCTCGGCGACGTACCGGGCGACGACACCGACCGCCACATCGCCGACACCCTCACCGCGGGCGCCGGCCTGAACGACGCCGCCGCGGTGGCCGCGATCGTCGAGGGCGGTCCGGCCGCGTTCGCGCAGCTGCGGACACGCGGCGCGGTCTTCGACCCCTCGCCGTCGGGCGACGGCCTCGCGCGGACCCGGGAAGGTGGACACACGGCGTACCGCGTCGTCCCCGCCGGCGGGGACGCGACGGGTGCCGAGGTCGAGCGCGCGCTCGTCGCCACCGCTCGTGGTGCGGCAGGTCTGCCCCTGCTCACCGGGCACGTCGGCCTCGACGTCGCGCTCGACGCGGCCGGCCGCGTCGTCGGGCTCTGGGTGACCGACGACCACGGCCGCCCCGGGCTGCTGCGCGCCCCCGCAATCCTGCTCGCGACCGGCGGCTACGGCCAGCTCTTCGCCTCCACGACCAACCCGTCGGCCGTCACCGGCGACGGGATCGCGCTCGCCCTGCGCGCCGGCGCCACCGCGGCCGACCTGGAGTTCGTCCAGTTCCACCCGACCGTTCTCCACACCGGCCCGGCCGTCGGCCGCCGCCCGCTCGTCACCGAGGCCGTCCGCGGCGAGGGTGCCGTGCTGCGCGACCGCGCGGGCGTCCGGTTCATGACCGACGTGCACCCGCTCGCCGACCTCGCTCCCCGCGACGTCGTGGCCGCCGCGATCACCCGCCGCATGGCCGCCACCGGCTCGGACTGCGTGTGGCTCGACGCCACGACGATCGACGGCTTCGCCGCCCGCTTCCCGACGGTGTTCGCCTCCTGCCGCGACGCCGGCATCGACCCTCGCGTCGACCTCATCCCCGTCACGCCGGCCGCGCACTACTCGTGCGGCGGCGTCGTCGCCGACGTCGACGGCCGTACCGCCGTCCCGGGCCTCTACGCCGCAGGCGAGGTGGCCCGGACCGGGCTGCACGGCGCGAACCGCCTGGCGTCCAACAGCTTGCTCGAAGGGCTCGTCGTCGGCGGGCGGGCCGCGACCGCCGTCGCCGCCGACCTCGCGGGGCCCCGCCCGATGCTCGCCGACCCTGTCGCCCGCCCCGCCGCCGTGCCCGTCGCCGACCGGCGCGTCGTGCAGCGGGCCATGAGCGCCTCGGCCGGCATCGGCCGCGACGCCGCCGGGCTCGCCGCCGCGTCCGACGCGATCGAGTCCGCCACCGGCCGGGTCCTGCCCGCCGACCGGGCCGGCGTCGAGGACGCCGCCCTGACCCTGCTCGCGCAGGCCGTGCTGGCCGCCGCGGGCACCCGACGTGAGACGAGGGGCTGCCACGTGCGCACCGACTTCCCCGACCGCGACGACGTCTGGCAGCGGGAGAGCCTCGTCGTGACGCTCGACGGCGACGGCCGCCCCGTCGTCGGTGGCGGGGTCCTGGCAGGTGCGGCATGACGGGCATCGCGGCCGGCGTCGGCGGCGCCACCGAGATCGGCGTCCCCGACCCGGACGACCTGCTGCGCGTCGTCCGCACCGCGCTGGAGGAGGACCTGCGCTACGGCCCCGACGCCACGACGCAGGCCACCGTCCCGGCCGACGCGGTCGCGGTGGGGGAGTTCACCCCGCGCCGCGCCGGCGTCCTCGCCGGCCTGCCCGTCGCACGGGCGGTTCTGGACGAGATCCTCGGCGGGGACTGGGAGGAGCTCTCGTCGTCGGAGGACGGCGCGACGTTGGTCGCCGGCGAGCCGGCGCTGGTCGTCCGCGCCCCCGTCCGCGGGCTGCTCACCGCCGAGCGCACCGCGCTCAACCTGCTCTGCCACCTGTCCGGGGTCGCGACGGCCACCCGCGCCTGGGTCGATGCCCTCGCCGGAACTCCCGCGCGCATCCGCGACACCCGCAAGACGCTGCCCGGGCTGCGGCTGCTGGAGAAGTACGCCGTGCGCTGCGGCGGCGGGGTCAACCACCGGCTCGGTCTCGGCGACGCCGTCCTGATCAAGGACAACCACGTTGCCGCGGCGGGTTCGGTGTCGGCCGCTCTCTCCGCTGCCCGGGCCCTCGCGCCCGACCTGCCGTGCGAGGTCGAGGTCGACTCCCTCGACCAGCTCGACGACGTCCTCGCCCTCGGCGCCGAGCTCGTGCTCCTCGACAACTTCACCCCGGCCGAGACGGCCGAGGCCGTCCGTCGTCGGGGGGCGTTGCCGACGCTGCTCGAGTCGTCCGGTGGGATCGTGCTGGCCGACGCCGCCGCCTACGCGGCGACGGGCGTCGACTTCATCTCGGTCGGCGCCCTGACCCACTCGGTGACCGCCCTCGACCTCGGGCTCGACCTGCGTTAGCCGTACCCTGATGCCCATGCTTCGCCGTCTCGACCTGCGCGCCGACACCCTGCCCCGAGCTGCCGTCCTGCGGGGCATCGTGCCCCGCGCGGCGATCGACGTCGACGCGGCGCTGGAGATCGTCCGGCCCATCGTCGACGCCGTCCGCGAGCGGGGTGTCGACGCGGCGCTGGAGTACACCGAGCGGTTCGACAAGGTCCGCCCGGCGAGCGTCCGGGTTCCGGCCGCGGCGCCGGCCGAGGCGCTCGACACGCTCGACCCGGCGGTCCGCACCGCGCTGGAGACCTCGATCGAGCGCGCGCGGACGGTGCACGCCGAGCAGCGCCGCCCCGACGTCGTCACGAGCGTGGTCCCGGGCGGCACCGTCACCGAGCGGTTCGTGCCCGTCCGCCGCGTCGGGCTCTACGCGCCCGGCGGGCTGGCGGTCTACCCGTCGTCGGTCGTGATGAACGTCGTCCCCGCGCAGGAGGCGGGCGTCGAGTCGCTCGTCGTCGCCTCCCCGCCACAGGCCGACAACGGCGGCCTCCCGCACCCGACGATCCTGGCGGCCGCCGCGCTCCTGGGCGTCGACGAGGTGTGGGCGGTCGGCGGTGCGCAGTGCGTCGCGCTGCTCGCCCACGGCGGCACGGACACGGACGGCAGCGACCTGGAGCCCGTCGACATGGTCACCGGGCCCGGCAACATCTACCTCACCGCGGCCAAGCGTCTGCTGCGCGGGCTGATCGGGATCGACGCCGAGGCCGGCACCACCGAGATCGCCGTCCTCGCCGACGACACCGCCGACCCGGTGCACGTCGCCGCCGACCTGATCTCCCAGGCCGAGCACGACCCCAACGCCGCGTCGGTGCTGGTCACGACGTCGGAGGCGTTCGCCGACGCCGTCGACGCCGCGCTCGTCCCCATGGTCGGGTCCACCAAGCACACCGAGCGCATCCGCACCGCGCTGTCGGGCCCGCAGTCCGGCACGATCCTCGTCGCGAACCTCGACGACGGCATCGCGGTCGTCGACGCCTACGCCGCCGAACACCTCGAGATCCAGACGGCGGACGCCCGCGAGGTCGCCGCCCGCGTCGGCAACGCCGGGGCGGTCTTCGTCGGGGCCTGGTCGCCGGTCTCGCTGGGCGACTACTGCGCCGGCTCCAACCACGTCCTCCCGACGGGCGGTTGCGCCCGGCACTCCGGCGGCCTGTCGACGCAGACGTTCCTGCGCGGCATCCACGTCGTCGAGTACACCGAGGAGGCCCTGCGCGACGTCGCCGACCAGGTCGTGACGCTCGCGGTCGCCGAGGACCTGCCCGCCCACGGCGAGGCAGTGACGGCCCGGTTCGCGCGATGACTGCGGTGTCGGAAGGAGTTGGCGCGCAGGTCCGCCTCGAGGATCTGCCGCTGCGCGCGGACCTGCGCGGCAAGAGCCCCTACGGCGCCCCGCAGCTCGACGTCCCGGTGCGGCTCAACACCAACGAGAACCCGTACCCGCCGCCCGCCGAGCTCGTCGACGACGTCACCGGGGCAGTGGCGGCTGCCGCGGCCGACCTGCACCGCTACCCGGATCGCGACGCCCTCGCGCTGCGCTCCGACCTCGCCGGCTACCTCTCCGGCCGCACCGGCGTCGCGCTCACCGCCGCCAACGTGTGGGCGGCCAACGGGTCCAACGAGATCCTGCAGCAGATTCTGCAGACCTTCGGCGGGCCCGGCCGGCGCGCGGTCGGGTTCGAGCCGTCGTACTCGATGCACCCGATCATCTCCTCGGGCACGCAGACCGAGTGGGTGCCTGCACCCCGCGACGCGAGCTTCGGCGTCGACATCGATGCCGCCCGTGCCCTGCTGGTCGAACGGGCCCCCGACATCACGTTCCTGACCAGCCCGAACAACCCCACCGGCCAGTCGCTCGACCCCGACGAGGTCGCGGCGCTGGTCGACGCGGCCCCCGGGATCGTCGTCGTCGACGAGGCCTACGGCGAGTTCTCCTCCCACCCCAGCGCGATCCGGCTGCTCGACACCCACGGCGACAAGCTGATCGTCTCGCGCACCATGAGCAAGGCGTTCGCGTTCGCCGGTGGCCGGCTGGGCTACCTCGCCGCCGCGCCCGCGGTCGTCGACGCGCTGCAGCTCGTGCGCCTGCCCTACCACCTGTCGGTGCTCTCACAGGCCGCCGCCCGCGCCGCGCTGCGCCACGCCGAGGCCACCCTGGCCTCGGTCGCCCTGCTGTCCGCGGAGCGCGACCGGGTCATGGCCGCGCTGACCGCGGCCGGCTTCGCCGTCGTTCCCAGCGACGCCAACTTCGTGCTCGTCGGCCGCTTCGCCGACGCCCCCCGCGCCTGGCGGGCGTTCCTCGACCGCGGCGTCCTCATCCGCGACGTCGGCATCCCCGCGCACCTGCGCGTCACCGTCGGCACCCCCGAGGAGAACGACGCCTTCCTCGCCGCCGCGACGGCCCTCGCCTCGACCGAACTGGAGACCGACCGATGACCGGACGGGTCGGGCGCGTCGAACGCGCCACCAAGGAAACCAAGATCACCGTCGAGATCGACCTCGACGGCACCGGCACCGCCGACGTGAACACGGGCGTGCCGTTCTTCGACCACATGCTCGACGCCTTCGGCAAGCACGGTGCCTTCGACCTGCGCGTCCACGCCGACGGCGACACCCACATCGACGTCCACCACACCGTCGAGGACACCTCGATCGTGCTGGGCCAGGCCATCCGGGCCGCGCTGGGCGACAAGAAGGGCATCCGCCGTTTCGGCGACTCCTGGATCCCGATGGACGAGGCGCTCGCCCAGTGCGTCGTCGACGTCTCCGGGCGGCCGTACACCGTGCACACCGGGGAGCCGGAGATGATGCGCGGCTTCGTCGTCGGCGGGCACTACCCGACGGTGCTCAACAAGCACGTCTTCGAGTCCCTGGCCTTCCACGGGCACCTCGCTCTGCACGTGCGGGTGCTCGACGGCCGCGACCCGCACCACATCACCGAGGCCGAGTTCAAGGCCGTCGCCCGCGCCCTGCGCGCCGCGACCGAGCCCGACGCCCGCATCACCGGCATCGCCTCGACCAAGGGCGCACTCTGACCGAGCGCCCCGAGCCGAGCCGACAACGCAGCGCTGAGGTTGCGCCCCACCGATCGGGCGCAACCCGACGGTCGTCCGGAGCGGCTGCGGGAGCAGTGTGGTTGCGCACGGGGTCGTCGGCAGGCTCGCGGTGCGAAGGCGTCGGCGGGGTCCGTCTATCCTTGCCGCGTGTCGCGGATCGTCGTGCTGGACTACGGATCGGGCAACCTGCGCTCCGCCGAGCGTGCGTTGCGCCGCGTCGGCGCCGAGGTCACCGTGACCGCGGACGCCGACCTCGCCATGGAGGCCGACGGCCTGGTGGTCCCCGGCGTCGGGGCCTACGCGGCGTGCATGGCGGGGCTGCGCGGTGTCGGTGGCCCGCGGATCATCGAGCGCCGCCTCGCCGGCGGGCGCCCCGTGCTGGGCATCTGCGTCGGCATGCAGGTGCTGTTCGACCGCGGCGTCGAGTGGGGCGAGGAGACCGACGGCTGCGCCCAGTGGCCCGGCACCGTCGAGCGGCTCAAGGCCGACGTCCTGCCGCACATGGGCTGGAACACCCTGCGCGTCCCCGAGGGCAGCGTCCTGTTCGCCGGCATGCCCGCTGACACCCGCTTCTACTTCGTCCACTCCTTCGGCGTGCGCCGCTGGGAGCTGGAGGACTCCGACGTCCTCGCGCCGCCCCTGGTCACGTGGGCCAACCACGGCGAGGACTTCGTCGCGGCCGTCGAGAACGGCGCGCTGGCGGCCACCCAGTTCCACCCGGAGAAGTCGGGTGACGCCGGGGCGACCGTGCTGGAGAACTGGCTGCGCGACGTCGTCGCCCGATGACGACGAAGAAGCGCAAGCCGGCGCCGAGCGCCCGGAAGACGGCTCGCCGCCGCACCGGCACGACCCGCCGGCGGACGACGTCCCGGCGCCGCACCTCGACGGCGAGCACCCTGGGCACGATGGTCGGTGTCGCGGTGGCCGGTCTGCTCGCCGCCGCGCTCGGCGGGATCCCGTGGTGGGGCTGGGTGCTGCTGATCGTCGTCGGGCTGGCGATCGGCCTGGGTTGGGCCGCAGCCCGGGGACGTTCCGCGATCGCACAGGACGGCCCCGGACCGACGCCCGAGGGGTGAGCTCAGCGCTGCGAGTGCGTCGCGCTGCTCGCGTAGTCGGTGTACGTGTACGGGTTGTCGAGCAGCGTCGTCGCGGGCACCTCGGGGTGCATGCCCTGCTGCCAGGCCTCCTCGCCGATCGTCGAGCGCAGGTACTCGATCGTCGACTCCACCTCACGCCGCGCCGCGGCCAGGTCGACTCCGACGAGCTCGTGCGCGTCCTTCACGACGGTCCCGTCGACGATCACGGTGTGCACGTCGCCGCGCTGGGCCTGGAACGCGACGTGCCCGTGCGGGTTGAGCAGCGGGAACGACACCGGTGACCGGTCGTTCTTGATCAGGACGACGTCGGCCTTGGCGCCGGGTTCGAGGCGGCCGAGATCGCTGCGGCCCAGGGCCTGCGCGCCGCCGCGGGTGGCCCACTCGACGACCTGGTCGGCACGCAGCGCCGCGTTGGTGACGGTCTCGCCGCGGGCGTGGGCCTCCAGGTGCTCGCGGGAGCGGTCGGCACCCAGCGTCGTGCGCATGGCCGAGAAGAGGTCGCCGCTCCACCAGACGCTGGTGTCCATGGACAGCGACACCGGGATGCCGTGGGAGCGCAGCGCCCAGGTGGGCGGGTAGCCCTGGCCGGCGCTCTGCTCGCTCTCCGTCGACACCGACACCGAGCCGCCGGTGGCGGCGATGCGGTGGTAGCTGTCGGCCGACAGCGTCGCGGCGTGGACGAAGATGCTGCGCTCGTTCAGGAAGCCGGCGTCGTGGGCGAGCCGGATGCCGTCGTCGTTGGTGGCACCCCAGACGCCGGCGTGGGTCGTGGTGGCGACGTCGAGCTCGCGGGCCACCTCGTAGGCGGCCCGCTCGGGGAACTCGGGGTCGCCGGTGACGTCGAAGGCCATCTGGAAGCCCAGCATGTCGTCGGCGGTGTCGCGCAGTGCGGTGGCGAAGGCGCGGAAGTCGTTCGACGTCGCCCACTCCCACGGGCCCTGCTGGATGTTGCCGTAGGCGAGGACGAACCGGCCCGGCACCGAGCGCAGGGCGTCCACGGCGGCCTCGGCGTGCCCGACGGTCTGCAGGCCGTGGGACCAGTCGACGGTCGTGGTGACGCCGGCGTCGATCGCCTCGATCGCGGCGAGCCGGTTGCCTGCGCGGATGTCGTCGGGCCGGAAGTGGCGGCCGTTCTCCAGGTAGTACCAGACGAAGTATTGCGAGAGCGTCCAGTCGGCGCCGTAGCCGCGCATCGCGGTCTGCCACATGTGCCGGTGGGTGTCGATCATGCCGGGCATGACGATGCCGCCGCCTCCGTCGATCTCGCGGGTGCCGGCGGGGACGTCGAGCGCGGCGCCGACGGCGGCGATCCGGTCGTCGACGATCAGGACGTCGGTGTCGTGGAGCACGGAGCGGGCGTCGTCGACGGGCAGAACCGTGCCACCACGCAGGACGAGCGGACCGGGCATCGTTGCTCCTTCGTCGACAACTCCGGACGATCGTCCGCTCCACGGACGACCCGGGAGTTCGAACCCTGGCGGCAGGTCGCCGGGGCTGTCAAGGCTCCGACCGGGCGCCGACCACGGGGCGTGGTCCGCCTGACGGACGGTCAGCCGTTACTGTGCAGGGATGCCGCGGGGAACGGGACCGGACTTCATCGAGGCGCTGGCCCGCGGCCTCGACGTGATCCGGGCGTTCGGGCCCGGCCGCCCTGTCATGACGCTCGCCGATCTGGCCGCCGCGACGGGCCTCGCCCGCCCGACGGTCCGCCGGATCCTGCTGACCCTGATCGAGCTCGGCTACGCCCGCGCCGACGGCCCCGGCTACGCACTGACGCCGCGGGTGCTCGACCTCGGCGTCGCCTACGTCGACTCCTCGGGGCTGTGGGACGTCGCCCGCCCGCACATGGAACGGCTGGTCGCGCAGACGAACGAGTCGTGCTCGGTCGCGCAGCTCGACGGCCCCGACATCATCTACGTCGCGCGTGTCGCGGTGCCCAAGATCGTGTCGTTGGTCGTCCAGATCGGGACGAGGTTCCCCGCGCTGCCGACGTCGCTGGGCAAGGTGCTCCTCGCGGCGCTGCCTGCAGGCGAGGCCGAGCGGGTGCTGGCCGAGCCCACCCGCTCGGGACTGACGGCGCGCCGGCAGTTCGACGACCACGAGCGCGACGAGGTGCTGCGGGAGGTCCGGGCCCGTGGCTGGGCCGCCACCGACGAGCAGCTCGCCGCCGGGATCCGCTCGGTCGCGGCGCCGCTGCGCGACGGGGACGGGCGGGTCGTCGCCGCGATCAACGTCAACGCCCACGCGGCGGAGACGTCGATGGACGTGCTGCTCGACCACCACCTGCCGCTGCTGCTCGCGACCGCGGGCGACATCGGCGCCGACTTCGCGCGGCTCGCCGCCGTGCCGAGGGTGACGGTCGCGTCGTGACCCGGATGGGAGCCTGATGTCAGAAACCGCACCACACGGCCCGCTCGACGGGCTGTTGGTCGCCGACTTCTCCCGGGTCCTCGCCGGCCCCTACGCCACGATGCTCCTGGCCGACATGGGGGCCGACGTCGTCAAGGTCGAAGGACCCGACGGCGACGAGACCCGCACCTGGACCCCGCCGGTCCGCGACGGCGTCTCCACCTACTACCTGGGCGTCAACCGCGGGAAGCGCTCCATCGCGCTCGACCTGCGCGACGAGGCCGACCTGCGCGTCGCCCGCGAGCTCGCCCGCCGCGCCGACGTCGTCATCCAGAACCTGAAGCCCGGCGGCATGGCCCGCTTCGGCCTCGACCACGAGTCCGTGCTGGCGGCCAACCCGCGCTCGGTCTACGTCTCGATCAGCGGGTTCGGCGCCGGTGCGGGTGCGAAGGTCCCCGGCTACGACCTCATGGTCCAGGCCATGTCCGGGCTCATGAGCCTCACCGGCGACCCCGACGGCCCGCCGTTCCGCGCCGGCATCTCGGTGTTCGACGTGATGGCCGGCAACCACGCCGTCATCGGCATCCTGGCCGCGCTGCGCCATGTGGAGGCGACGGGTCAGGGCCAGCACGTCGAGGTCAACCTGTTGTCCTCGGCGCTGACGGGGCTGGTCAACCACAGCTCGGCGTGGGTCGCGGGGGGAGTCGTGCCGTTCCGGATGGGCAACGCCCACCCCAGCGTCTTCCCCTACGAGCCGCTGCCGACGGCCGACGACGACCTCATCGTCGCCGCCGCCAACGACCGGCTGTTCCGCCGCCTCTGCGAGGTCCTGGGCATCCCGGAGGTGGCCGGCGACCCACGGTTCGCGCGCAACGCCGACCGCACGGAGAACCGCGAGGAGCTCCGCCCCCTGCTGGTCGAGCGGCTGGCCACCCGCGGCGCGCTCGAATGGTTCGACCTGCTCGTCGACGCGGGGGTGCCGTGCGGGCCGATCAACACGATCGACGGCGGCTTCGCCATGGCCGAGAAGTTCGGCCTCGACCCCGTCGTCGACGCGGGCGCCGGTGACCGGGCGATCCCGACGACGCGGCACCCGATCCGTTTCTCCGCCACGCCCGCCCACTACCCGCTGCCGCCGCCGCGCCTCGACGAGCACGGCGCCGAGCTCCGCGAGTGGCTGACTCCCCAGGAGGACCAGTGAGCACGTCGGACACGACACTGCCGCTGCTGCCGACCTCGCTCGTCGGCAGCTACGCCCAGCCCGACTGGCTGATCGACCGCTCCTTGTTGGCGAGTCGCCTCCCACCGCGGATCCGGGCGAAGGAGCTGTGGCGCATCGCCCCCGAGCTGCTCGAACAGGCCCAGGACGACGCGACCCTGCTTGCGATCAGGGCCCAGGAGCGTGCCGGGCTCGACATCGTCACCGACGGCGAGATCCGCCGCGAGAGCTACTCCAACCACTTCGCGACGGCCCTGTCCGGCGTCGACATCGACAATCCGGGCAGCGCCATCGACCGCACCGGCCACGCGAACCCCGTGCCCCGCATCGTCGGGCCCATCACCAGGTCGCGGCCGATCGAGAAGCGCGACATGGAATTCCTGCGCGCCGCCACCGACCGCAGCGTCAAGATGACCGTGCCCGGCCCGTTCACCATGAGTCAGCAGGCGCAGAACGACCACTATCCCGACGCCGAGGCCGCCGCCATGGGCTACGCGGCCGCCGTCAACGCCGAGATCAAGGACCTGTTCGCCGCCGGCGCCGACGTCGTGCAGATCGACGAGCCCTACATGCAGGCGCGTCCCGACGCCGCCCGCGAGTACGGGATCGCCGCGCTCGACGCCGCGCTCGACGGCGTCACCGGCACCACGGCCGTGCACATCTGCTTCGGGTACGCCGCGATCGTCCACGAACGCCCCGAGGGCTACTCGTTCCTGCCCGAGCTCGCCGGATGCACGGCCGACCAGATCTCCATCGAGACCGCCCAGTCCGGGCTCGACCTGGGCGTGCTCGCCGACCTCGCCGACAAGACGATCATCCTCGGCGTGATCGACCTGTCCGACACGGGCGTCGAGACGCCGGAGACCGTCGCCGACCGAGGCCGGCGGGCCTTCGCGCACACCACGCCCGAGCGGATCGTGCTCTCGACCGACTGCGGCCTGAAGTACATGCCCCGCGCCTCGGCCGAGGGCAAGATGGCCTCACTCGCGGCGGGTGCGGCGCTGTTGCGGGCGGAGCTCGGAGGGCGCTGAGACCGGCTCGGTAGGCTCGCCGCGTGAGTTTCACGTTGCTTCCTGCAGTCGACGTCGCCGACGGCCAGGCCGTCCGTCTCGTCCAGGGTGAGGCCGGGACCGAGACCGGTTACGGCGACCCGCTCGAGGCCGCGCTCGCGTGGCAGCGCGACGGCGCCGAGTGGATCCATCTCGTCGACCTCGACGCGGCGTTCGGCCGCGGCTCCAACGCGGAGCTGCTGGCGGGCGTCGTCGGGCAGCTCGACGTGAAGGTGGAGCTGTCGGGCGGCATCCGCGACGACGCGTCGCTGGAGCGCGCGCTGGCCACCGGCTGCGCCCGGGTCAACCTCGGCACCGCCGCGATCGAGAACCCCGAGTGGTGCGCCGCTGCCATCGCGAGGCACGGCGACAAGATCGCGGTCGGGCTCGACGTCAAGATCAAGGACGGGCAACACCGGCTGGCCGCGCGTGGCTGGACCACCGACGGCGGCGACCTCTGGGAGGCCCTCGCGCGTCTCGACGGCGACGGCTGCGCCCGCTACGTCGTCACCGACGTCGGCAAGGACGGCACGTTGAAGGGCCCGAACGTCGACCTGTTGCGCGACGTGGCCGCCGCGACCCCGGCGCCGGTGATCGCGTCCGGCGGCATCGCGGAGGTGGCCGACCTGGTCACGCTCGCGCAGGCCAAGGCCGACGGCGCGAACATCGAGGGCTCGATCGTCGGCAAGGCGCTCTACGCGGGCCGGTTCACCCTGCCCGAGGCGCTGTCCGCCGTCGCCGCCGTCGAGGCCCAGGGCCGGGCGGCGGGCTGATGGGCGTCGCCGTCCGCGTCATCCCGTGCCTGGACGTCGACGCCGGCCGGGTCGTGAAGGGCGTCAACTTCGCCGACCTGCGCGACGCGGGCGACCCCGTCGAGATGGCCGCCGTCTACGACGCCGAAGGTGCCGACGAGCTGACGTTCCTCGACGTCACGGCCTCGTCGGGGGAGCGGGCCACCATGCTCGACGTGGTGCGCCGCACCGCTGAGCAGGTGTTCATCCCACTGACCGTCGGCGGCGGGGTCCGCACGCCCGAGGACATCGACATCCTGCTGCGCGCGGGTGCCGACAAGGTCGGCATCAACACCGCCGCGATCGCCCGCCCCGAGCTGCTGGGCGAGTGTGCGCGCCGGTTCGGGTCGCAGTGCATCGTGCTGTCGGTCGACGCCCGCCGCGTCCAGGACGGCCCGCCCACCCCGTCGGGCTACGAGGTGACGACGCACGGCGGCCGCCGCGGCACCGGCATCGACGCCGTCGAGTGGGCGGCGCGCGGCCAGGAGCTGGGGGTCGGGGAGATCCTGCTCAACTCGATGGACGCCGACGGCACGCGCGCCGGGTTCGACATCGAGATGATCGAGCAGGTCCGCAAGGTCGTCGACGTCCCGGTGATCGCGTCGGGCGGCGCCGGCAAGGTCGACGACTTCCTGCCGGCCGTGCGCGCGGGCGCCGACGCGGTGCTGGCCGCGAGCGTCTTCCACTTCGGCACCCTGCGGATCTCCGAGGTCAAGGACGGCCTGCGGGCCGGGGCGGTGGAGGTGCGATGACCCGCGTTCTGAACTCCGCGCTCGACCCGGCCATCGCCGGGCGGCTCAAGCGCAACGCCGACGGCCTGGTCTGTGCGGTCGTGCAGGCCCACGGCACCGGCGAGGTGCTGATGGTCGCGTGGATGGACGACGAGGCCCTGCACCGCACCCTCACCACGGGCCGCGGGACGTACTGGTCGCGCTCCCGCGAGGAGTACTGGGTCAAGGGCGACACGTCCGGGCACGTGCAGCACGTGCACGAGGTGCGGCTCGACTGCGACGGCGACGCGGTGCTCGTCGTCGTCGACCAGGAGGGCCCGGCGTGCCACACCGGCACCCGGACGTGCTTCGACTCGGACCTGCTCAGCTCGCGGTAGGTGCCGGGGCGGGCGAGGGCGGTCCCGACGCCATCGCCCACCTGATTCCCGACGTCACCGCCCGGCCCCCGAGCCTGACGACGGTGCGGTCGAGCCGGGGCCGGTCGGGCAGCGCCAACGGAGCACGCGCCCACGACGGCAGCAGCCCGACGGCGGCCGCGCCGAGCAGCGCGTACGGCACGCGGGCGGGGCCGGGCAGCGGGGGCTCGCGGAGCAGGAAGCGGGCGGTGTCCCGCGCCGCGGGCGAGCCGTCGAGCTCGGGGCGGAACGCCTCGATCCGGGCGGCGAGCGCGGCCTCGGTCTCGGGCGGGTGGATGACCCCGAGCGCCCGCGCCACCACCGCGGCGTCGGCGACGTAGCCGTCGCGGCCGGCGTCGTCGAGCCTGCCGGAGCCGTAGGCCTGGTAGGCGCACAGGAAGCTGTCGATCTCGGCGATGTGCACCCACTCCAGCAGGTGCGGGTCCGACGCGGCGTAGGCACGGCCGTCGGGCGCGGTGCCGCGGACGTGCTCGTGCACCGACCGGATGCGGGCGATCGTCTCCTCGGCGAGGTCGGCGGGGCCGAAGGTCGTCGACGCCAGGAAGTAGCTGGTGCGCGCCAGCCGGCCCCACGGGTCGCCGCGGAACCCGGAGTGCCCGGCGACGCCCGCCATGGCGAGCGGGTGCAGCGACTGCAGCAGCAGCGCCCGGAGCCCACCGACGAACATCGCCGCGTCGCCGTGGACGGCCCGGATGGGCCGGTCCTCGCCGAACCAGCGCGGTCCGGGGGTGGCGTGGATGCGCTCGCGACGCCCGGCCCCCTCGGCTCCGGCGACCTTCTCGAACAGCCCGGCCGCGATCCGCGCCCGCAGGCCCCCGACTCCCATGTCCCCATGATGCGTCGCCGTCGATCACCCGGCCACACGACCTGTGAGCCCCGAGTCCCGGCACGGCTCACGAGCCCCGTCATCGCTCCCGTGCCCTGCCCGTGACGGTCCGGCTCGTCACGAGCGCCGAGCTGCTCGTCATCGACATCGTGAACCCGCTGGGGCGCAACGGCTCTCCAGTCGGCGGAGCCGGGGCGTCGCCGGGATGGCCGAGCGGGTGCGGGTGCTGCGCGACGAGCTCGTCGCCGGACGCGAGGACGGCGCCTGGCGCGTCGCGGCCCGCCTGCCGTGGCAGGGTGCGCCACTATCGGAACCGTGACCGCACCGGGGCGGATCGGCGTGCTGCTCGTCGACGACGAGGAGCTCGTCCGGGCGGGTCTGCGGGCGATCCTCGACGCCGAGCCCGACATCGGTGTGGTCGGCGAGGCCGAGAACGGCGCGGAGGTCCCCGGCCTGGTCGGCAGGCTGCGGCCCGACGTCGTGCTGATGGACGTGCGGATGCCCACCGTCGACGGGATCACCGCCACCCGGGCGCTGCTGGCCCGCCCCGACGCCCCGCGCGTCCTGGTGCTGACGACGTTCGGCAACGACGGCTCCGTCTACGAGGCGCTGCGTGCCGGCGCGACCGGGTTCCTGCTCAAACGGGCCCGGCCCGCCGACATCGTGTCCGCGGTGCGCACCGTGGCGTCGGGGGAGTCGCTGCTGTTCCCGGCGGCGGTGCGGGAGCTCGTGGCCGCCGTCGGCCCGGGGACGGGGGACCGGCTGGCGGGTCGAGGGCTCACCGACCGGGAGGCGCAGGTGTTGCGGGGCATGGCCCGCGGGCTGTCGAACGCCGAGATCGCCGGGGAGCTCGTCGTGGGCGTGGAGACGGTGACGACCCACGTCGGCAACGTGCTGGCCAAGCTGGGCGTGCGCGACCGCACCCAGGCGGTGGTGGCGGCGTTCGAGTCGGGTTTCGTCGACCCGCGGCGGCCGGTTTCCTGAGCGGTCAGTCCAGCGGGCCGGTGAGGTAGCGCTGCAACGTCGGCGCGACCGCGATGACGACCTCGTCGTGGGGTGCCGACGCGATCGGCTCCAGGCGCAGCACGTAGCGGATCATGCCCAGCCCGATGATCTGGGTGCCGCACAGGGCGGCCCGCATCTCGTGCCGGTCGGGTGCCACCGGGCGCACGATCCGTTGCGCCAGAGCGGTCGCGACGAACTCGCGCATCATCCGGGCCGCGCTCTCGTGGGAGGCGACGCTGCGGATCAGCGTGCCCAGCGGCGCGCCACCCGTCGCGTCCCAGACGGTCAGGAAGGTCCGGACGATCCGGGCGCCCAGCTGCTCGCGGTCGCCGGGCAGGACCCGGTCGAGGATCGTCGAGATGTCGACGGGGAAGTCCAGCGCGGCGACGAACAGCTGTTCCTTGCCGCCGAACCAGTGGTTGACCATCGCGGCGTCGACCCCGGCGCGTTCGGCGATGCGGCGCACCGTGGCGCCCTCGAACCCGCGCTCGGCGAACTCCTCGCGGGCGGCGGCCAGCAGCGGCTCACGGGTGTCCTCGCCCGCCCGTCGCCGACCCCGGCGGCGGGAGGGAGGTCCTGGGATCGCGTCGGCCACGCGGCCATCCTCCCCGACGCCGGTGCCGACCGGGGGACGTCGGAGGATCCGGACGCGGATCACACCGGGGGCGCAGGGCTCTCGGCCGGTCGTCGGCCGCCTGCGAGAATGGCCGGATGCCGACCGCCACCGCCGCACCGCCCCTGGGCGCGGTCACCCCGACCCGCGAGGAGTTCCGCGAGCTCGCGACGGGGCACCGGGTCATCCCGGTGGCCCGCAGGCTCCTCGCCGACGACGAGACGCCCGTCGGGGTCTACCGCAAGCTCGCCGGATCGCGATCCGGCACGTTCCTGCTGGAGTCGGCGGAGAACGGCAGGTCGTGGTCGCGATGGTCGTTCGTCGGGGCCCGCAGTGCCGCGGCGCTCACCGCCGTCGACGGACGGCTGCACTGGACCGGTGAGGTCCCCGTGGGCCTGCCCACCCAGGGCGACCCGCTGGCCGCGCTGCGCACCGTCGTCGAGGAGTTGCGCAGCGAGCAACTGCCGGGGCTGCCGCCGCTGACCGGCGGGATGGTCGGCTACATGGGCTACGACGTGGTGCGCCGCATGGAGCGCATCGGCGACGACCCGACCACGGTCGACGACCTGGCCCTGCCCGAGCTGGTCATGCTGCTGGCCACCGACCTGGCCGCGGTCGACCACCACGAGGGCACGATCACGCTGATCGCCAACGCGATCAACTGGGACGGCTCCGACGAGCGCGTCGACGCCGCCTACGACGACGCCGTCGCCCGCCTCGACCGGATGACCGCCGAGCTGGCCGTCGCGGCGCCGTCGACGGTCGGGGTGTACGCGCCGGCCGAGCCCACGTTCCTGCGCCGGCGCAGCCAGGAGGACCACTGCGCGGCCGTCGAGGTCGCCAAGGAGCAGATCCGGGCCGGCGAGGCGTTCCAGATCGTCGTGTCGCAGCGGTTCGAGATGGACTGCGCGTCCGACCCGCTCGACGTGTACCGGGTGCTGCGGGCCACCAACCCCAGCCCGTACATGTACCTGCTGCACCTCGAGGACGCCTCCGGTGGCACACCGTTCGCGATCGTCGGGTCGAGTCCCGAGGCGCTGGTGACGGTCCGCGACGGCCGCGCGACCACGCACCCCATCGCGGGCACCCGCTGGCGCGGTGCCACCGAGGAGGAGGACGTCCTCCTGGAGAAGGACCTGCGTTCCGACGAGAAGGAGCGTGCCGAGCACGTCATGCTCGTCGACCTGGGTCGCAACGACCTGGGCCGGGTGTGCGAGGCCGGCAGCGTCAAGGTGCACAACTTCTTCTCCGTGGAGCGCTACAGCCACGTCATGCACCTGGTGTCGACGGTGACCGGCACGCTGCGGCGCGACCGCAACGCCTTCGACGCCGTCGTGGCCTGTTTCCCGGCGGGCACGCTGTCGGGCGCGCCGAAGGTCCGGGCCATGCAGATCATCGAGAAGCTGGAGCCGACGCGGCGCGGCCTCTACGGCGGCATCGTCGGGTATCTCGACTTCGCGGGCGACGCCGACACGGCCATCGCGATCCGCACCGCGCTGGTCCGCGACGGGGTCGCCTACGTGCAGGCGGGCGGCGGGATCGTCGCCGACTCCGACCCGGTCGCCGAGGACACGGAGTGCCTCAACAAGGCGCGTGCCGTGCTGTCGGCGGTGGCCACCGCGGCCACGCTCGGCCCCCCGCAGGCCGTGGGGGAGCAGGGGGTCCGGTCGTCGTGACGGTCGCGGCGGCACCCGCGCGGGCGGGACGGCGACGGCTGCTGGTCGTGTGCGCCGCCCTGGCCGTCGGGGCTCTCGCGACCTGGGGCGGCGCCCGCCCCACCTGGTTCTCAGCGACAGTCCCCACGGTGCGGGGCGACGTCGCCGCGACCGCCACCGGAGTGCAGGTCCAGCCGGTGCCGACGGGGCTCGCGCTGCTCGCGGTCGCGGGCATCGCGGCCGCGGTCGCGGTCTCCGGCGTGGCCCGCCGCGTGCTGGGTGGGCTGCTCGCCCTGGTCGCCGCCGCGACGGTGTGGGCGGTGGTCGCGACGCTCGTGTCCCCGCCCTCGCCCGCCCGGCTCGCGCAGCTGGCCGGGCTCACCGTCACCCCCGGCGCCGCCGGGGGAGTGTCGGGCACGGCCGCACCGGCTCTGACGCTCGCCGGCGCCGTCGTCGTCGGGGCCGCCGGCGTGCTGCTCCTGTTGCGGGACAACGGGATGCCCCGCCTCGGCGCCCGCTACGACGCACCGTCGGCGCAAGGGCGCCCCCGGCAGGCCGATCCCGACCGCACGGCCTGGGAGGAGCTCGACGCCGGCCGCGACCCGACGGTCGGCCCGGCCCCCGGATCCGCCGCGGACCGAGGGCCGGATCCCCGGCCGGATCCCCGGTCCGGAGAGATCGACGACAGGCCTGGTCGCGGGGGCGGTGAGGGCGCTGTCTAGCATGGATCCAACGCCTGGAAGGCCCGAACCCGGAAGGGGAGACAGCCCCATGGGCGAGCGCACGAAGCAGACCTCCGGTCCCACCGTCCTCGAGTCGATCGTCGAGGGTGTCCGCGAGGATCTCGCCGTCCGTGAGGCCGCCGTCGACTTCGCCGAGATCAAGCGTCTCTCCGCCGAGGCGCCCCCGGCACGCGACGTGATGGCCGCGATGAACGCGCCCGGCGTGGGCGTCATCGCCGAGGTGAAGCGGCGCAGCCCCTCCAAGGGCGACCTGGCGACGATCGGCGACCCGGCCGACCTCGCCCGCCGCTACGAGATCGGGGGCGCACGGGTCATCTCCGTGCTCACCGAGCAACGTCGCTTCGGCGGGTCGCTCGCCGATCTCGACGCGGTCCGCGCCGTCGTCGACATCCCGGTGCTGCGCAAGGACTTCGTCGTCAGCCCGTACCAGGTGCACGAGGCCCGCGCCCACGGCGCCGACCTGGTGCTGCTCATCGTCGCGGCGCTGGAGCAGAACGTCCTGGCCTCCCTGTTCGACCGCGTGGAGTCCCTCGGGATGACCGCGCTCGTCGAGGTGCACACCGAGGAGGAGGCCGACCGCGCGCTCGAGATCGGGGCCAAGCTCATCGGTGTCAATGCGCGCAACCTGCACACCCTCGAGGTCGACCGCGGGACGTTCGGACGGATCGCCCCCGGCCTGCCCAACGACGTGCTGCGTGTCGCCGAGTCCGGCGTCCGCGGCCCGGGCGACCTGCTCACCTACGCCGGCTGGGGGGCCGACGCGGTGCTCGTGGGCGAGGGCCTGGTCACCAGCGGTGACCCGGAGGGCGCGGTGCGCGGCCTCGTCGCGGCGGGCTTCCACCCGTCGTGTTCTCGGATGGTGCGCTGACCCCGCGGGGTCGCGTGCCACGGAAGTCTCGGACAGAGGGAGTGCGGTGTCTGCCACCCCGGGCGTGAAGCCCAGCGACGGCGTCGCGAACAGGTCGGGCCACGACCCCGACGAGCGCGGCCACTTCGGCCGCTACGGTGGCCGGTTCGTGCCGGAGGCGCTCGTGGCGGCGCTCGACGAGCTGTCCGCGGCCTACGAGAAGGCCCGCCACGACGACGAGTTCCTCGGCGAGCTCGACCGGCTCCACCGCGACTACACGGGCCGCCCGTCCCCGCTGACCGACGCTCCCAAGCTGGGCGAGCACGCCGGCGGCGCGCGGATCCTGCTCAAGCGCGAGGACCTCAACCACACCGGCTCGCACAAGATCAACAACGTGCTCGGCCAGGCGCTGCTCACCAAGCGGATGGGCAAGAAGCGCGTCATCGCCGAGACCGGGGCGGGCCAGCACGGCGTCGCGACCGCCACGGCGTGCGCCCTGCTCGACCTCGAGTGCATCGTCTACATGGGGGAGGTCGACACGGCCCGGCAGGCGCTCAACGTCGCCCGCATGCGGCTGCTCGGCGCCACCGTCATCCCGGTGAAGACGGGCTCGCGCACCCTCAAGGACGCGATCAACGAGGCGCTCCGCGACTGGGTCACCAACGTCGACTCCACGCATTACCTGCTCGGCACCGTCGCCGGCCCGCACCCGTTCCCGGTGATGGTCCGCGACTTCCACCGGGTCATCGGCATGGAGGCGCGCGAGCAGGTCCTCGAGCGCACCGGCGGGCTGCCCGACGCCGTCGCGGCCTGCGTCGGCGGCGGCTCCAACGCCATCGGAATCTTCCACGCGTTCATCGACGACCCGTCGGTCCGCCTGATCGGCTTCGAGCCCGGTGGCGACGGTGTCGAGACCGGCCGCCACGGCGCCACCCTGGCCGAGGGCTCCCCGGGCGCGCTGCACGGCGCGATGTCCTACCTGCTGCAGGACGAGGACGGCCAGACCTCGGAGTCGTACTCGATCTCCGCGGGGCTGGACTACCCGGGCGTCGGCCCCGAGCACGCGCTGCTCAAGGACGTCGGCCGCGCCGAGTACCAGCCCGTCACCGACGCCGAGGCGATGGAGGCGTTCAGCCTGCTCTCGCGCACGGAGGGCATCATCCCGGCGATCGAGTCCGCGCACGCCGTCGCGGGCGCGATCCGGCTGGGCCGCGAGCTGGGCCCCGACGCCACGATCCTGGTCAACCTCTCCGGGCGAGGCGACAAGGACGTCGACACCGCCGCGAAGTGGTTCGGCATGATTGCCGAGGACGAGAGTGCCGAGGACGCCGACGGCACCGCCATCGCCGACGGAGGACGGGCATGACGGTCGCCGACGTGTTCGCCCGCTGCGCCACCGACAACCGCGGCGCCCTGGTCGGGTACCTGCCCGCGGGCTACCCGACCGTCGACGACTCCGTCGACCTCATGAACGCCATGGTCGAGGGCGGGTGCGACCTGATCGAGGTCGGCATCCCCTACTCCGACCCGGTCATGGACGGCCCGACGATCCAGGCCGCCGCCGAGACCGCACTGCGCAACGGGGTGCGGCTGCGCGACCTCTTCACCGTCGTCGAGCGCATCGCCGCGGCCGGCGGCTCGGCCGTCGTCATGACGTACTTCAACCCGGTGCTGCGCTACGGGGTCGACGCGTTCGCCCGCGACCTCGCCTCCGCCGGCGGGCTGGGCGTCATCACCCCCGACCTCATCCCCGACGAGGCCGACGAGTGGCTCGCCGCCTCGCAGACGCACGGCCTCGACCGGATCTTCCTGGTCGCGCCGTCGTCGACGGAGGAGCGGATCGCCTCGACCGTCGCCGCCTGCACGGGCTTCGTGTACGCGACGTCGATCATGGGTGTGACGGGTGCGCGCGACAGCGTCGCCGACGTCGCCCCCGAGATCGTTGCCCGCACCCGCCCGCACACCTCGCTGCCGATCGGTGTGGGGCTCGGGGTGCGGTCGGCCGAGCAGGCCGAGCAGGTCGCCTCCTTCGCCGACGCCGTGATCGTCGGGTCGGCGTTCGTCACCGCGGCGACCGACGGCGGCACCGACGGCGTCCGCGCCCTGGCCGCCGACCTGGCGGGCGGCGTCCGCCGCGCCGGCGCCCGCACCCCGGCCTGACCCCGCTGCTGAGCAGAACCGCACGACCCGCGCCCAACCTCACTGCTGTCTGACCCAGAGGGGCGCTTCTCGACCGTGAGGTTGCGCGCGGATCGGGGCGGTCTCGCAGGTCGACCCGGCGCGACCCGACGATCGGGACGAGCCGGGCGCGGGCGGGTGACGATCCGGCTGCGGCCGGGGGACACCCGACCCCGTGACGCCGCCGGGCGATAACGTGGCGGCGTGAGCACCACCCTGGCGGCCCTGATGCCGGCGTTCATCCCGAGCCCTGACCGCGGAGTCTGGCACCTCGGCCCGCTCCCGATCCGGGCGTACGCGCTGTGCATCATCGCCGGGATCGTGGTCGCGGTCTGGTGGGGTGAGCGTCGCTTCGTCGCCCGGGGCGGCCGGCCCGGCACGGTCGTCGACGTCGCCGTGTTCGCGGTACCGTTCGGCCTCGTCGGCGGCCGGCTCTACCACGTCGCCACCGACTGGCGGACCTACTTCGGTCCCGGCGGCAGCCCGATCGACGCGCTCAAGATCTGGCAGGGCGGCCTCGGCATCTGGGGCGCCATCGCGCTCGGCGCGGTCGGCGCGTGGATCGGCTGCCGCCGCCGCGGCGTGCCGCTGCCGTTCTTCGCTGACGCGGTCGCTCCCGGAATCGTTGTCGCGCAAGCCATAGGGCGTCTCGGCAACTACTTCAACCAGGAGCTCTACGGCGGCCCGACCGACATGCCGTGGGGCCTGGAGATCTACAACCGGGTCGACCCGGTGACGGGTCTGTCCGACCCGCTGGGCGGCGTCGCGCTCGACACGACGCCGGTCGCGATCGTGCAACCCACGTTCCTCTACGAGCTGATCTGGAACCTGCTCGTCGCGGTGGCGATCGTGTGGGCCGACCGGCGGTTCCGGCTGGGCCACGGCCGGGTGTTCGGGCTGTACGTGGCCGGATACACGTTGGGACGCTTCTTCATCGAGCTCATGCGCACCGACCCGGCGACGACGGTGTTCGGGGGCATTCGCATCAACGTCGTCGTCTCGGCGGTGGTGTTCCTGGCCGCGGTCGCCTACGTCGCGATCGTGCGGGGGCCGCGGGAGACGCTCACCGGTCCCGCGGCGCCCGATGCGGAGGACTCCGGGCCCACGGGCGCGGCGCCCGAACCCGAACGGGACGCCGATCCCGATGTCAAGGACACCTCGGAAGCGGAGAAGGACGACGACGAGAAGGACGCTGCCGGGAAGGTCAGGGGCGGCTCACGGGACTCGGGGGCCTGACCGGGGTGACGGAGGTCTTCACCGGGTTCGGCGACGGCGCCGTCGAGTTCTACGACGGCCTGCTCGCCGACAACAGCAAGGCGTACTGGACCGACCAGCGGCCGGTCTACGAGGGCGACGTACGTGGGCCGATGCTCGCGCTGCTGGCCGACCTGGAACCGGAGTTCGGGGCGGGCAAGGTCTTCCGCCCGTACCGCGACGTGCGGTTCTCCAAGGACAAGACGCCGTACAAGACCCACTGCGGCGGCTACGCCCCGCCCTACTACGTGCAGCTCTCCTCCGACGGGCTCATGGTCGCGGTCGGCTACTACCGGATGGAGAGCGACCAGGTCGCCCGGTTCCGGACGGCCGTCGACGACGAGCGCCGCGGCACCGACCTGATCGCCCGGCTGGAGAAGGCCCGGGGGGAGGGCCTGGAGCCGGGCGGGGAGACGCTCACCCGGGCGCCACGGGGGTTCGCGCCGGACCATCCGCGGATCGACCTGCTGCGCCACAAGTCGTTGCACCTGTCGCGGCGCTGGCCGCCCGACGACGTCCTGCACGAGCGGGGCTGTCTCGACCGGGTCGCACAGGTGTGGCGGGCGGCGCGTCCGCTCGCCGAATGGCTCTCCGACCACGTCGGCCCGAGCGACCGCCCGCGTCGCTGACGACGCCGCTCGGCGCACGGCGAACCCCCTGGACACGGGGTTGCAGGCGGATCGTTGCCGCCTCGACACCCAACTGTCCGGTTCCGTGTTCCTGATCGGTTCAGTAGAGCGTTAAGCTCAGGGTGTGAGCCGTCGAACCAAGATCGTCTGCACCATCGGCCCCGCCACCGCGACGCCGGAGCGGGTACGCGAGCTCGTCGTTGCCGGCATGGACGTCGCCCGGCTCAACTTCAGCCACGGCAGTCGTGAGGACCACAAGCGGGTCTACGAGATGGTTCGCGAGGCCGCCGACGCCGAGGGACGTGCGGTCGGCATCCTGGCCGACCTGCAGGGCCCCAAGATCCGTCTCGGCCGCTTCGCCGCCGGCCCCACCGAGTGGCACACCGGTGAGGAGATCCGCATCACCGTCGAGGACGTCGCGGGTACGCACGACCGCGTCTCGACGACGTACGGCGGCCTCGCCAGCGACGCCCGCCCGGGCGACCGTCTCCTGGTCGACGACGGCAAGGTCGGCCTGCGGGTCGTCGCCGTCGAGGGTCTCGACGTGGTCTGCAAGGTCACCGAGGGTGGCCCCGTCAGTGACAACAAGGGCATCTCGCTGCCCGGCATGAACGTCTCCGTGCCCGCGATGAGCGAGAAGGACTGCGCCGACCTCGTGTTCGCGCTCGACCTGCGGGTCGACATCGTGGCGCTGTCGTTCGTGCGCAGCCCGGCCGACATCGACCAGGTCCACCGGATCATGGACGAGCACGGCGGCCGGCTGCCCGTCGTCGCGAAGCTGGAGAAGCCCGAGGCGGTCGACAACCTCGAGGCCATCGTCCTGGCGTTCGACGCGATCATGGTCGCCCGCGGCGACCTGGGCGTCGAGCTGCCGCTGGAGAACGTTCCGCTGGTGCAGAAGCGCGCGATCCAGATCGCGCGGGAGAACGCCAAGCCGGTCATCGTCGCCACCCAGATGCTCGAGTCGATGATCACCAACTCGCGCCCGACCCGCGCCGAGGCCTCCGACGTGGCCAACGCGGTGCTCGACGGCGCCGACGCGGTGATGCTCTCGGGCGAGACGGGTGTCGGCCGCTACCCGATCAAGGCCGTCAGCACGATGGCGCAGATCGTCGAAGCCGTCGAGGCGGGCCCGGCCACGGTGCCGCCGCTCAACCACGTGCCGCGCACCAAGCGTGGTGTCCTGTCCTACGCGGCGCGCGACATCGGCGAGCGCCTGTCGGCGCGAGCGCTGGTGGCGTTCACGCAGTCCGGCGACACTGTGCGCCGGCTGGCCCGGCTGCACACGCGGCTGCCGCTGCTGGCGTTCACCCCGACCCCCGAGGTCCGCAGCCAGCTGGCGATGACGTGGGGCGTCGAGACGTTCCTGGTGCCGTTCGTGGAGTCCACCGACGCGATGGTCCGCCAGGTCGACCACGCGATGCTGGCGCTCGAGCGGTTCCAGCCGGGCGACCTCGTCGTGATCGTCGCCGGGTCCCCGCCCGGGACCGTCGGCTCCACCAACTCGATCCGGGTGCACCGGCTCGGGGAAGAGGACATCTGAGTTTGCGAGGATGCGGCATGTGACCGCCGCTCCCCGCCGCCCCGACATCGCCGCCGACGGCGTGGAACGCGGGCAGGTCGTGCTCGACGAGCTCGTCGGACTGCTCGACCTCGACGAGACCGGCCCCGACACCTTCCACGGCCTCAGCCCCGAGAGCAGACGGTTCCGGGTCTACGGCGGGCAGGTGGCGGGGCAGGCGCTCGTCGCCGCGGGCCGCACGGTGCCGCCCGGGCGGACGGTGCACTCACTGCACTCGTACTTCGTCCGCGGCGGCGACCCGCGCACGCCCATCGAGTACCGCACCGAACGCATCCGCGACGGCCGCTCCTTCACCACCCGGCGGGTGCTGGCCGTGCAGGGCGACGAGGCGATCTTCATGCTGTCGGCGTCGTTCCAGGTGCCGCAGGAGGGCCTGGTGCACACCGAGACGGCCCCGAGCGACGTGCCGCCGCCGGAGTCGCTGCCCGACCTGGGCGAGAGGCGCGCGGCCGGCCACGGCGGCGACTGGCTCGGTCGCGCCGAGCGGCCGATCGACATCCGGTTCGTCGACGAGCCCGTCTGGACCGCCGACCGCGTCGCGACGCAGGAGCCGATCCGGGCGTGGCTGCGCGCCGACGGCGTCCTGTCCGACGACCCGCTGCTGCACGCCTGCCTGCTGACGTGGGCGTCGGACATGATGCTGCTCAGCTCGGTCGTCGCCCGTCACGACATGAGCGCGACGGCCGTCCAGATGGCCAGCCTCGACCACGCGATGTGGTTCCACGCGCCGTTCCGCGCCGACGAGTGGCTGCTCTACGAGTGCTGGTCACCCGCGGCGTCGGGTGGGCGGGGGCTCGCGACCGGCCGGTTCTTCACCCGCGACGGCACGATGATCGCGAGCACCGCGCAGGAGGGCCTGGTCCGGCTCCCCAGGAACGACACCTGACGGCGACGACACCTGACCGGGTGGTCCGCACGGGCTGGCCGCGCGGCGCCGCGTCGGGTAGGAACGTGGATCATGTCAGGCACGTCGCGTCCGAACGTCCTCGTCCGGCGCCGTCACGTCGACCACGGGCTGGTCGGTCAACGCTGACCCGGCAGGGCGCACCGGGGGCCACGTATCGTTCCTGCACCTCGTTTCCCGCTGGAGTCATCATGTCCGTCGAGACCGACGTGTCCGCCGCCGAGCGCGACGAGATCGTCCGCCGCACGCTCGGCGCCGCCGCCGCGAAGTTCACCGAACACCCCGAGCGGGCCTCGGCCACGTTCCGCACCTCCGGCGTCGGCGGCAGCGGGATGCGCACCGACATCCGCGTCGGCGCCCACACGGTGGTCATCGACGAGCCGGCCGGTCTCGGCGGCGCCGACGCCGCGCCCAGCCCTGTCGAGATGGTGCTGGCGGCACTGCTGGCCTGCCAGGTCGTCACCTACCGGGTGTGGGCCGCGAAGCTGGGTATCCCGCTCGACGACGTGTCCGTCGACGTCGAGGGCGACCTCGACCGCCGCGGCTTCTTCGGTGTCGACCACGCGGTGCGCGCCGGGTTCACCGACGTCCGCGTCGTCGTCACTCTCTCCGGGCCCGCGGGCGAGGAGCGCTATCAGGAGCTCGCGGCCGCGGTCGACGCCCACTGCCCGGTTCTCGACACGTTCCAGAGCCCGATCCCGGTGACGGTCGAGCACCGCGTCGCCCCCCAGGCAGGATGAGCACATGACCGACCAGCAGGAACGTCGCTGGGGCTTCCGCACCCGGGCCGTGCACGCCGGGGCGATCCCCGATTCCGAGACCGGCGCCCGGGCGGTGCCGATCTACCAGTCGACGAGCTTCGTCTTCGAGAACACCACCGACGCGGCGAGCCTGTTCGCGCTGCAGAAGTACGGGCTGATCTACAGCCGCATCGCCAACCCGACCGTGTCCGTGTTCGAGGAGCGGATCGCCTCCCTCGAGGGCGGCCTCGGTGCCGTGGCGACGGCCAGCGGCCAGGCCGCCCAGTTCCTGACCTTCGCGGCACTGGCCGGGGCTGGCGACCACGTCGTCGCCGCCGCGGGCCTCTACGGCGGCACCGTCACCCAGCTCGACGTCACGATGCGGCGCTTCGGCGTCGACACCACGTTCGTCGCGGGAGGCGACCCGGCCGACTTCGCCGCGGCCCTCACCGAGAAGACCCGGTTCCTCTATGCCGAGGCGGTGTCCAACCCGGGCGGGGAGGTCGCCGACATCGCGGGGCTGGCCGACGTCGCGCACGCCGCGGGCCTCCCACTGATCATCGACGCCACCGTCGCCACGCCCTACCTGTGTCGCCCGATCGAGCACGGCGCCGACATCGTGCTGCACTCGGCGACGAAGTTCATCGGCGGCCACGGCACCACGCTCGGCGGCGTCGTCGTGGAGTCCGGCCGCTTCGACTGGGGCAACGGCAACTTCCCCTCGATGACGACGCCCGTCGCCTCCTACGGTGGCCTCGACTGGTGGGGCAACTTCAAGGAGTTCGGGTTCCTCACCAAGCTGCGCGCCGAGCAGCTGCGCGACGTCGGCGCCTCGCTGTCGGCGCACTCGGCGTTCCTGCTGCTGCAGGGCGTGGAGACGCTGCCGCAGCGGATGGACACCCACATGGCCAACGCGCGCGCCGTCGCGGAGTGGCTCGACGCCGACCCGCGGGTGTCGTGGGTTCGCTGGGCCGGGCTGCCGAGCCACCCCGACCACGAGCGGGCGAAGCGCTACCTGCCGCAGGGCCCCGGCGCGGTGTTCTCGTTCGGGGTCGCGGGCGGGCGCGCGGCGGGGGAGCGGTTC
This sequence comes from Pseudonocardia sp. SCN 73-27, assembly GCA_001725415.1. Lineage (GTDB taxonomy): Bacteria > Actinomycetota > Actinomycetes > Mycobacteriales > Pseudonocardiaceae > Pseudonocardia. The sequence continues at coordinate 141,348 of MEGH01000007.1, read as the reverse complement.
ATCGAGGCCGTCCAGCTGTGCAGCCACCTCGCCAACATCGGCGATGCGCGCACACTGGTGCTGCACCCCGCATCGACGACGCACCAGCAGCTCTCGGACGACCAGCTGGTCGCCGCCGGTGTCGGGGAGGACCTGATCCGGATCAGCGTCGGCATCGAGGACGCCGACGACATCCTCTGGGACCTCGACCAGGCGCTGGCCGCCGCGGTGAAGGAGAACTGATGAGCACCGAGGCCACCACCGGCCAGTGGCGCAACCCGATCGCGCCCGAGCGTCGTCGGATCCTCGACTCGACCCGCAGCATCGCGATGGTGGGCGCGTCGCCCAACCCGGCGCGGGCCAGCAACTTCGTGGCGACCTACCTGCTGTCGAGCACCCGCTACGACGTGTACTTCGTGAACCCGTTCGCAGAGGAGATCCTCGGCAGGCCCGTCTACAAGACGCTGGCCGACCTGCCCGTCGTGCCCGACCTGGTCGAGGTCTTCCGCAAGCCCTCGGACCTGCCCGGGGTGCTCGACGAGACCCTTGCGCTCGGCGACGGCGTCCGGACGTTCTGGCTGCAGTTCGGACTGTGGGACGCCGACCTCGCGCGCAGGGCGGAGGCCGCGGGCAAGGATGTCGTGATGGACCTGTGCGTCAAGGTCGAGCACGCCCGCTTCCACGGTGGCCTGCACCTCGCGGGCTTCGACACCGGCGTCATCTCCAGCCGCCGACGCACCGCCTGACCCCCGACCGCCGCGGGGGTCAGGCCACGCCCGCCGTCGTCGCCACCCGCACGATCCAGAACAGCAGCCCGGTCACGAGCAGGACCACCCAGAACGGCCACGCCCGTCGCCGACCGACCACCCACGTCAGCAGGCCCGCGACCAGGACCGCCGCGACGATCATGCCGCCGAGTGCCCAACCCGCCGCGCTCGACGGTGGCGGCCCGGACACCGCCAGGACGAGCACGGTGTCGACCACGCCCCACAGCGCGGCGGCGAGCATCGGCGTGCGCAGCCGGGTGCCGGTCGCGGTGTCCCCGACCGGTGGTGGGGGCAGCTCCTCGGCGGCCGGGTAGGGCGGGGCGCCGGGCATCGGCGCGTGCGGCGTGAGGCGGTCGGGGTCGACGGGGGTGTACCCGGGGGCGCCGCCCTCCCAGCCGAACCGGTCGTCCCGCCCGTCGCCGTCGGGTTCCCGCGGCTCGCGCTCGCCGGGGTCGGGACCGGGGGTCGACGGGGCCATCGCCCGACGCTATCCGAACCGCCGTCGGCGATGTCACTGCACCACTTGCGTCCCAGGTGATCCCCGTCGCGGCGCGCACGCCTCCGGAGGGTCTAGCCTCCCGGGCGTGTCTACCCCTCCTGTCACCGTCACAGTCACCGGCGCCGCTGGCCAGATCGGTTACGCGCTGCTCTTCCGTATCGCGTCCGGACAGCTCCTGGGGGCCGACACCCCGGTGAAGCTGAACCTGCTCGAGATCCCGCAGGCCGTGAAGGCCGCCGAGGGCACCGCGATGGAGCTCGCCGACGGCGCGTTCCCGCTGCTCGCGGGCGTCGACATCTTCGACGACGCCACCAAGGCCTTCGACGGCGCCAACGTCGCGCTGCTCGTCGGCGCCCGGCCCCGCACCAAGGGCATGGAGCGTGGCGACCTGCTCGAGGCCAACGGCGGGATCTTCGCGCCGCAGGGCAAGGCCATCAACGCCGGCGCGGCCGACGACATCCGTGTCCTCGTCGTCGGCAACCCGGCCAACACGAACGCGCTGATCGCGCAGTCGGCCGCCCCCGACGTGCCGGCCGAGCGGTTCACGGCGATGACCCGCCTCGACCACAACCGAGCGCTGTCGCAGCTGTCGGCGAAGCTGTCGGTCCCGGTGTCCGAGATCAAGAAGATGACGATCTGGGGCAACCACTCCGCCACGCAGTACCCCGACCTGTTCCACGCCGAGGTCGGCGGCAAGATCGCCGCCGAGCAGGTCGAGGAGTCGTGGCTGCGCGACACGTTCATCCCGACCGTCGCCAAGCGTGGCGCCGCGATCATCGAGGCCCGTGGGGCGTCGTCGGCCGCGTCCGCGGCGTCGGCCGCGATCGACCACATCCACACCTGGGTCAACGGCACCGCCGAGGGTGACTGGACCTCCATGGCCGTCCCGTCCGACGGTTCCTATGGCGTGGCCGAGGGAATCATCTCCTCGTTCCCCGTCACCTGCAGCGGTGGCAAGTACGAGATCGTCCAGGGCCTGGAGGTCGACGCCTTCTCCCGCGAGCGGATCGACGCCAGCGTCGCCGAGCTCGTCGAGGAGCGCGAGGCCGTGAAGGGCCTCGGCCTGCTCTGAGGCCGGCCCACTCGGCCCGCACGTCAGGAACGGCACTTTCCCGCGACCCCGGTTGCGGGAAAGTGCCGTTCCTGCATTCGGCGGAAGGGGGCGTACCCCCGTGATCAAGTAGGGGTGCGCCTGGGGATCACACCATCGTCGCGAAGTGCCCGATCTCGGAAGCTTTCTCCCAACGGCGGACCAACCGGAACCGCCCCCCAGCTCGGGAGAAACCGATGCGTGCCACCAACCTCCGCCGCAACATCGTCCGCCTCGTCACCGCCGGCGTCCTGTCCCTCGCGAGCCTCGGCGGGATCGCCGCCGTCGCCGCCCCGGCCGCCTCCGCCGCCCCCGCCGACTGCGCCTACAACCCCGGTGGCCGCGGCGGCTACGGCTCCTACGTCGACGGCCTCGCGCTCGACCAGATGGACTGGGAGCAGGACCTCGCCAACGCCATCAACTCCTACCGCGCCTCCAAGGGCCTGCGCCCCTTGACCTACTCGCGCACCCTCGCCCGCCCGTCCATGTGGGCGAGCCTCGACAGCTACGCCCGCGGCTTCTCGCCCTCGGACCACGTCGACACCCGCGGCATGGGTATCGCCCAGCGTGTGCAGTTCTGCTCCGGCTACACCGGCTTCGTGGGGGAGATCAACTACTGGGCGCGCGGCAGCCAGGCCTACACCGGCTGGCAGGCGGCCCTGAACTGGTGGAAGAACTCGCCGGGTCACAATGCCTGGCTGCTCAACGCCCGGGCCACGACGTTCGCGGTGGGCCTGGCCTACGAGGGTGAGACCCGTACCCGCACCCACTACACGGTGGTCTTCGGCGACCACTGAGACGACGACCCACCGCTCGACCCGGACGGCACCCTCCTTCGCGGGAGGGTGCCGTTCTCGTATGTGGGGCGGGGGCCGGAAAATGGTTAGGATTGGCACACGTCCGTCGGAGAACGTGGAGGCAAGTCCGTGACAGCAGCCGTCGTCCGCAGCACGCTCGCCGATCTCCTGCGCGAGCCCGACGACGGCCGCGTCCGGGAGCTGCACGACGGTGAGATCGTCGTCCTCCCCGAGCCCGACGAGGACCAGACCTGGCACGTGCGCCTGCTCGACCTGATGCTCGGTGTCGGCGCCCCCGACAGCGTCGAGATCCACCACTCGACCGGTGTGCACGTCGACGAGGCCAACTTCTTCGTGCCCGACCTGCTCGTCGTCCGGAAGGGGACCCCGTTCCACGACAACGGGTTCGACGCCTCGGGGGTGGTTCTCGCCGTCGAGGTGCTGGGGCCGGGGACCCACCACGCCGACCGCATCCTCAAGCCGTGGCGCTACGCCGAGGCCGGGGTCCCCTACTTCTGGCGGGTCGACCAGGGCCCGCGGCTGGTCGCGCTGCGCCTCGACCCGACGCTGGGCGAGGGGCACTACATCTACGACACCGAGCTGGTGCCGTGCGAGAACGCCGAGGTCCCGCACCCGTGGGTCGCGCAGATCGACATGGCCGAGTTCGTCGACCCGCCCAGCAGGCGCTGACCCACGGGGCGGGCCGGGACAGGCTCAGAGGAGCGCGACCGCGAACGCCTCCGGCGGCACGATGATCAGGTTCTGCTCGGCCGCCGCGGGCTCGGACGCGAGCAGGATGCGGCTGACGCCCCGGTCGAGCGGCACCGTCGCGTCGGTGTGCCCGAGGTTGACGACGACCCGGATCCGGCCGCGGTGCACGACGATCGTGCGGGACTCGTCATCCACGTCGACCTCGACCTCGTCGAGCCACGGGTCGGTGAGCTCGGGCCACCGCCGGCGCAGCGCGATGAGTTCGCGGTGCAGCGCCAGCAGCGTGGCGTGCGGCTCCTGGGTGGGTTCGTCCCAGTCGAGCTTGGAGTCGAGGAACGTCGACTCGGCGTTGGGATCGGGCACCTCGGCCCCGCCCCAGCCGTGCTCGGCGAACTCGGCGGTGCGGCCGGACCGGACGGCCTCGCGCAGCGCCGCGTCGGGGAACCGGGAGAAGAACTGCCAGGGCGTGCGCGCGCCCCATTCCTCGCCCATGAACAGCATCGGCGTGAACGGCGAGGTCAGCACGAGCGCGGCCCCGCAGGCGAGCTGGCCGGGCGTGAGCGACTGGGTGAGCCGGTCGCCGGCGGCGCGGTTGCCGATCTGGTCGTGGTTCTGCAGGTAGGCGAGGAACCGGTGGCCCGGGATGCGCCGGGTGTCGACGGGCGCGCCGTGCACCCGCCCGCGGAAGCTCGACCACGTGCCCTCGTGGAGGAAACCGCGGCACAGCACGTGGGCCAGCCCGGTCAGCCCGGCGGCGGCGAAGTCGGCGTAGTAGCCCTGCGACTCACCGGTCAGCACGGTGTGCAGGCTGTGGTGGATGTCGTCGGCCCACTGGGCGTGCAGCCCGTAGCCGCCGCCCTCGCGCGAAGTGATCATCCGCGGGTCGTTGAGGTCGGACTCCGCGATCAGCGACAGCGGCCGGCCCACATGCGCCGACAGCGACTCGACCTCGGTGGCCAGCTGCTCGAGCACGTGGATGGCCCGGGTGTCGCGCAGGGCGTGCACGGCGTCGATGCGCAGCCCGTCGATGTGGAAGTCGCGCAGCCACATCAGGGCGTTGTCGATCGCGTAGCGGCGGACCTCGTCGGACCAGGCGCCGTCGAGGTTGAGCGACGGGCCCCAGATGTTGCTGCCCGCGAAGTACGGCGCGAACCGGTCGAGGTAGGCCCCCGACGGGCCGAGGTGGTTGTAGACGACGTCGAGCACCACGCCCAGCCCGCGGGCGTGCGCGGCGTCGACGAACCTCTTCAGCCCGTCGGGACCGCCGTAGTTGTCGGTGACCGCGTACCAGCCGACGCCGTCGTAGCCCCAGTTCCACGGCCCGTCGACGGCGTTGACGGGCAGCAGCTCCACGAGGTCGACGCCGAGGTCGACGAGGTGGTCGAGGCGGCCGATCGCCGCGTCGAACGTGCCGTCGGTGGTGAAGGTGCCGATGTGGCACTCGTAGAGCACCGACCCGGGCAGCTGCCTGCCCGTCCACGCGCTGTCGGTCCACATGAAGTGGTCGTGGTCGTAGCGCCGCGACGCCGCGTGCACCCCGCCCGGCTGCCACAGCGACCGCGGGTCGGGCAGCGGGGTCTCGTCGTCGCCGACGAGGAAGGCGTAGGCGCTGCCGTGCCCGGCGCCGTCGACCTCGGCGTGCCACCAGCCTCCCGGGCTCGGGTACATCGGATGCGTCTCGCCGTCGACGACGACCCGCATCTGTTCGTGCTCGGGCGCCCAGACCCGGTACTCGGCCACGTGCGTCGGTTCCTTCCGGTTCTCTCTGGCTGTTCGGGGTCAGGAGGGGCGGACGAGCAGCGCGACGGGGTAACGCCGCAACAGGTCGGCCAGCCGCGGCGCAGAGCCCGCGACCGGGGTGTCGGTGACCATGTCGTGCCAGTCGTCGGCGCCGTCGGGCAGTGGGAGAACGGTGTCGCCCCAGCCGCCGCGGGCGGCGAGCCCGACCGGCAGCCGGGTGGCGACGGCGACCATGCCGGTGGCGTGGCGGCCCGGCCCGAGCAGGGGTGCGGTGCCGCGGGCGAACGCGACGGCGTGCTCGGCGGCGGGCCCCGACGCCGGCAGCGCCCGGTAGCCGGCGAACAGCTCCGGCCGGTACCGCCGCAGCCGCGCCGCCGTGGCGGTGACCAGCAGCTTCGCGGCACCGTCGGGGCCGACCTCGGGCAGCGCGCCCTCGTCGAGGCGGGCCAGCGCCGCGCGGCGGGCCGCGAAGTCGACGGGCCGGCGGTTGTCCGGGTCGACCAGGGAGTACTCGAAGAACTCGGTGCCCTGGTAGACGTCGGGGACACCCGGCCCGGCCAGCTGCAGCAGCTTCTGACCCAGCGAGTTGGACCGGCCCGCGCCCTCGATCCGGGCGACGAACGCCTCGATCTCGGCGACCAGGTCCGGATCGGACAGCACGTCGCCCGCCCACGCGGCCACGGCCTCGTCGACCGCGGCGACGGCGTCGACGTGGCTGGTGACGAGCTTTGCCTCCTTCGACGCCTTGGTCAGGTACGCCGACATCCGGTCGGCCGGGATGGGCCAGGCGCCGACCAGGCACTGCCATGCCAGCAGCTCCAGCGACCGGTCGGGCAGCGGCCGGCGCGCCGACCAGCGTCGGACGACGTCGACCCACTCGGCCGGCATCTCCGCGAGCACCGCCAGCCGGGCGCGGACGTCCTCGGACCGCTTGGTGTCGTGCGTCGACAGCGTCGTCATCGTGGCCGGGGTGCTCGCCTCACGGGCGGCCGCGCCGGCGTGGAACTCGGCGGGGGAGACCCCGAACCGCTCGGGCGCACCGCCGACCTCGTTGAGTGCGACGAACCGCGTCCAGCGGTAGAACGCCGTGTCCTCGACGCCCTTGGCCATGACCATGCCCGACGTCTGCTGGACGCGGGTGGCGAGCTCGCCGTGCGGGTCGGCCACCATCGCCGAGTGCAGGGCGGCGAGCGGCTCGGCCAGGTCGGGGCGGTGGGTGCGGGCCACGGCGACCGCGGTGTCGAGGGCGTCGCGGCCCTCGGGCAGGTAGCTGCGGTAGACGGGGAACCCGCACAGCAGCTCGGCCACGGCCTCGGTGAGCTGCTCGGGCGGGGTGCCCAGCACGGTTGCGGCGACGCCCGCGATCCGGCGCACCTCGGCGGCCAGGATCGTCGACGCCACCTCGCGCCGCGCCCGGTGCTCCCCGGTGTGCGCGGACTCCTTGACCCCCACGTGCTCGGCGGCGAACTGCGTGAGCAGCCCGGCCCCCGCGGGATCGACGAACACCCCGCAGACCTCGCGCAGCGCCTCGTAGCCGGTGGTGCCGTCGACCGGCCACGACGCGGGCAGCTCCTCGCCCAGCCCCAGGATCTTCTCGACGAGCAGCCACCGGTCCGGCCCGATCGCCGCCCGCAGCATCCGCAGGTAGGCGCCGGGATCGGAGAGGCCGTCGGGGTGGTCGACGCGGATGCCGTCGACCTCGCCCGCCTCCACCCAGCGCAGCACCTCGGCGTGCGCGGCCGAGAACACCTCGGGGACCTCGACGCGGACCGCGGCGAGCGTCGAGACGTCGAAGAACCGCCGGTAGGTCAGCTCGGCGGCGCCGCGCTTCCACGAGACCAGCCGGTAGTGCTGCCGCTCGTGCACCTCGCGCGCGCTGCCCTCGCCCGTGCCGGCGGCGACGGGGAAGGCGTGCTCGTAGTAGCGCAGCTCGGCGCGGTCGTCGGACAAGGTGAGCGCGTCCAGCGCCTCTGCCTCGTCCTCGCCCAGGACGGGCATCAGGATCGGCCCGGCCGCCCAGTCGATGTCGAACTTCGCGGCGTGCACCGACTCCCGGCCCTTGGCCAGGACGTCCCACCACCACGGGTTGGCCAACGGCCGCTCGACGCCGACGTGGTTGGGCACGATGTCGAGCAGCAGGCCCAGCCCGCGCTCGCGCAGCGCCGCGACCAGGTCCTTGCGGCCCAGTTCGCCACCGCGCTCCACCGACACCCGGGTCGGGTCGACGACGTCGTAGCCGTGGTTCGAGCCCGCCCCCGACTCCAGCAGCGGCGAGGCGTACAGCGCCCCGATGCCGAGCGCGTCGAGGTAGTCGAGCAGGGCGACGCCGTCGGCGAAGGTCTGCTCGGCCGAGAACTGCAGCCGGTAGGTCGACGACGGCACCTGCCGGTTGACCCGTTCGGTCATCGGGTCGCCGCCTCGACGCGCTGGAGCACGACGATCGACCGCGCCGGGACGACCTGCACCGCACCCGAGGTCACCGTCACCGGGTCGGCCGCGACCGTGCCCGGCGTCGTCGCCAGCGACGTGACCTCACCCGTCGCCGAGTCGACGACGACCGCCCAGCGCGTGCCGAACTCGGCCGCAGGCAACGTCGCCTCGATGTCCTCCCAGTGCGCGTTGAGCATGATCAGGAACGAGTCGTCGGTGACGCGCTCGCCGCGGTGGTCGGCCTCGGTGATGCCGTCGCCGTTGAGGAAGACGACGACGCACTTGCCGAACCCCGAGTCCCAGTCCTGCTCGTTCATCTCCTCGCCCGAGGGGGAGAACCACGCGATGTCGGGCAGCGCCGTGGCGGTGTCGCCCGCCTCCGAACGCCTGCGCGGGCGGATCGGGCGGCCCGCGAAGAAGCGGCGGCGCCGGAACACCGGGTGCGCGTGGCGCAGCGCGGCGACCCCGCCGGTGAAGCCGATCAGCCCGGCGTTCTTGCTCGCCAGCGACCAGTCCATCCAGGCGATCTCGTTGTCCTGGCAGTAGACGTTGTTGTTGCCGCCCTGGGTGCGGCCCAGCTCGTCGCCGTGCAGCAGCATCGGCACGCCCTGGGACAGCAGCAGCGTCGTGATGAAGTTGCGCTGCTGGCGCGCCCGCAGCGCGAGGACGTCCTCGTCGTCGGTCGGCCCCTCGACGCCGCAGTTCCAGGACCGGTTGTGGCTCTCGCCGTCGTTGCCGTCCTCGCCATTGGCCTCGTTGTGTTTCTCGTTGTAGGACACCAGGTCCGCGAGGGTGAAGCCGTCGTGCGCGGTGACGAAGTTGATCGACGCGTAGGGTCGGCGGCCGTCGGCCTGGTACAGGTCGGAGCTGCCCGTCATGCGGGAGGCGAACTCGCCCAGGGTGCCGGGCTCGCCGCGCCAGAAGTCGCGGACGGTGTCGCGGTACTTGCCGTTCCACTCCGTCCACAGCGGCGGGAAGTTGCCCACCTGGTAGCCGCCGGGGCCGACGTCCCACGGCTCGGCGATGAGCTTGACCTGGCTGATCACCGGGTCCTGCTGCACGAGGTCGAAGAACACGCTCAGCCGGTCGACGTCGTAGAACTCGCGGGCCAGCGTGGAGGCCAGGTCGAAGCGGAACCCGTCGACGTGCATCTCAGTGACCCAGTAGCGCAGCGAGTCCATGATCAGCTGCAGCGTGTGCGGGTTGCGGACGTTGAGCGAGTTGCCGGTGCCCGTGTAGTCCATGTAGTACCGCTGGTCGTCCTCGACGAGGCGGTAGTAGGCGTGGTTGTCGATGCCGCGCATCGACAGCGTCGGGCCCATGTCCGAGCCCTCGGCCGTGTGGTTGTAGACGACGTCGAGGATGACCTCGATGCCCGCCTCGTGCAGGTCGCGCACCATCGCCTTGAACTCCTGCACCTGGCTGCCCGGGCGGCTGCCCGACATGGCGTAGGCGTGGTGCGGGGCCAGGAAGGCGATCGTGTTGTAGCCCCAGTAGTTCGCGAGGTCGCGCTGCTCGAGGTGGTGGTCGGTGATGAACTCGTGCACCGGCATCAGCTCGACCGCGGTGACCCCGAGCGTCTGCAGGTGATCGATCATCGCCGGGTGCGCCAGGCCCGCGTAGCTGCCGCGCAGCTCCTCCGGGATGTCCGGATGGTTGATCGTCAGGCCCTTGACGTGGGCCTCGTAGACGATCGTCTCGTGGTAGGGCACCTTCGGCGGCCGGTCGGAGCCCCAGTCGAAGTACGGGTTGATCACCACCGACTTCGGGACGAAGGGCGCCGAGTCGCCGTCGTTGCGGTTGTCGGGGGCGCCGAACTCGTAGCCGAACACCGCCTCGTCCCAGCGCACCGGGCCGTCGACGGCCTTGGCGTACGGGTCGATCAGCAGCTTGTTGGGGTTGCAGCGCAGACCGCGCGCCGGGTCGTACGGCCCGTGGATCCGGTAGCCGTAGTGCTGCCCCGGCTCGACCCCGGGCAGGTAGCAGTGCCAGACGAACCCGTCGACCTCGGTCAGCCGGACCCGGGTCTCCTCCCCGTCGGGCTCGAACAGGCACAGCTCGACCTTCTCGGCGACCTCGGAGAAGATCGCGAAGTTCGTTCCGGCGCCGTCGTAGCTGGCGCCCAGCGGGTAGGCGCTACCGGGCCACGGCCGCATGTGTTCCTCGTTCCCCGGCCACGGCCGGACTCTCGAAATGGTCGGACGACCGGGAACCCGGACACGCGCCGGGCACTGATGGGGGAGGTCTGGACGTCCGCGCACACGCTACCCGTGGCGAACGACGCGAAAACGTCGGCGACGCGCCGTCAGCCGGCCAGCCGAGGCGGGAAGCCACCGGTCGCGATCGGGCCCCACCGCGTCGGCGTGACCCTGATCAGGGCCTTCCCCTGCGCGGTCATCGCGGCGCGGTACTCGTCCCAGTCGGAGTGCTCGCCCGAGATCACACGGAAGTACTCGACGAGCGGTTCCACGGCCTCCGGCAGCGTCAGCAGCTCGGCGTCCCCGTCGACCTGCACCCACGGCCCGTTGAACTCGTCGGACTGCACCATCACCGACGCCCGCCCCGTCCGCGCGACGTTCACCGACTTCGCCCGCTCCGGGTAGGTGGCGATCACCAGCCGGCCCTCGACGTCCACCCCACCGGTCACCGGGGACAGCTGCGGGGACCCGTCCGCACGCGTCGTGACCAGCACGAACCGGTGCCGGGGACGGACGAAGTCGAGGAGGTCGTCGAGACCGACGGTGGTGTTCGTGGCGATCGTGCGCGGCATGCCCCGACAGTAGGGGCCCGCAGCACCCCGCGCCGGGTAGTGTTCGCCGCGATGAGCACCCTGTTCACGAAGATCATCGACGGCGAGCTGCCCGCACGGTTCGTCTGGTCCGACGACACCTGCGTCGGCTTCCTCTCGATCAACCCGCTCGGACCCGGCCACACCCTGGTCGTCCCGCGCGCGGAGGTCGACCACTGGGTCGACGCCCAGTCCGGCCTCATCGCCCACCTCACCGCGGTCTCCCACGTCATCGGCAACGCCGTGCGCGCCGTCTCCGCCCCGCCACGGGTCGGACTGCTCGTCGCCGGCTTCGAGGTCCCGCACCTGCACGTGCACGTCTTCCCGGCGTGGGACATGGCCGCGTTCGACTTCGCCAACGCCGCGAAGACGGTCGACGACGCCGAGCAGGACGGACACGCCGAGGCCCTGCGCGCCGCGCTGCGCGACGCCGGGCACGCCGACCACGTCCCCGCTGCCTGACGTGCAGCTGGTCCTCGTCCGGCACGCCCTGCCGAACCGCGTCCACACCAACGGCTCCACCCCCGCGGGCGCCGCCGACCCCGGCCTCACCGAGCTCGGCCACCGCCAGGCCGCCACCCTCGTCGACGCACTCGCCGCCGAGGCCGTCGACGGCCTCCACAGCAGCACGATGACCCGCGCCGTCGAGACCCTCGCGCCGCTCGCCGCCGCCCTCGGCCTCGACCCGGTCCGCTCCGCCGACCTCGCCGAGTACGACGTCGCCGACCCCCACTACGTGCCCGTCCACGAGATGGCCCGCCTCGACCCGGCGTCCTGGGACCGGCTGCGCGCCGGGCTGCTGCCCGCCCACGTCGACGTCGACGCCTTCCGCGCCCGCGCTGTCGCCGCCGTCGAAGCCGTCGTCGCCACGCACCCCGGGCAGGGCACCGCCGTCGTCGTCGCCCACGCGGGCGTCGTCAACATCTACCTGGCCCACGTCCTGGGCATCACGCGGCCGCTGCCGTTCCCGCTCGACTACGCCGGAATCACCCGCCTCGTCTGCGGACGTGACGGACGTCGCACCGTCCACACCGTCAACGAGATCGGACACGTCGCACCGCTGCTCGCCCAGGTGGGCGCCGCGCGGGGCTGATCGCGGGCCGACGCCGATCAGGTGATGTCCGGCAGCCGGCTGTGTCCCGGTGCTGACCTGGAGCGTTCGGCTGAATACGCTCGGTACCGAAGATCGTCGGCGAGAAAACGACCGGCGTCCGTCGAGGAGGGGGTCCCGACGCCATGACGGGCCGGATCGGGGGGGACACCGGCGACGACCCCGCTGCCTCCGCTGCCGCCGACCCCGCCGATCCCCCGGCCGACCCCGCGCAGCCCACCGACGGCTCCGACCGATCCGGCCCGAGGCGGTCCGTCTTCGCCGGCCGCGAGTTCCGCAGCCTCTGGAGTGCCGAACTCGTCTCCGCCGTCGGTGACCAGCTCGCCCGCCTCGCCCTCGCCGTCCTCGTCTACCAACAGACCGACTCCGCGAGCTGGTCCGCGCTCGTCTACGCGCTCACGTTCCTGCCCGCCCTCGCCGGCGGCATCCTGCTCGGCGGACTCGCAGACCGCTACCGCCGCCGCGAGCTCATGGTCGCCGTCGACGTCGTCCGCCTCGTGCTCGTCGCCCTCATGGCCCTGCCCGGCCTGCCACTCGTCGTCCTCTGCGGCCTGCTCGTGGTCGTCGTCCTGCTGTCCTCGGTGCACAGCGCCGCCCAGGCGGCCCTGCTCCCGCTCGCCCTGCCGGGCGAGATGTACGAACGCGGCCTCGCCGTCCGCCAGATAACCGGTCAGGCCGTGCAGCTCGGCGCCTTCGCCGGAGGCGGGCTGCTGCTCGTCGCCATCGCGCCCCGCACGGCCCTGCTCGTCAACGCCGGCACCTTCCTCGTCTCTGCCGTCGTCCTGCGCGCCGGTGTCCCCGCCCGGCCCGCGCCCGAACGCTCCGCCGACGCCGACCAGGGCCGCGGCTCCGTCGTCCGCGACGGTGTCGCCGCCGTCCGCGAGATCGTCGCCGACCCCGCCCGCCGCGCACTCCTCGCGCTCGTGCTGCTGGTCGCCGTCTACGTCGTGCCCGAGGCCATCGCCGCGCCCTACTCCGCCGCCGTCGAGAACACGCCCATCGGCACCGGACTCCTGATGGCCGCCGACCCCGCGGGCAGCGTCATCGGCGCCTTCGCATTCCAACGCTTCGTCCCCGCCCACCGACGCTCACGCGTCATCGGTGTCCTCGCCGTCCTCGCCGGTGTGCCGCTGCTCGTCTGCGCCCTGCACCCCGGCCTGTGGACCTCCGTCGCCCTCTGGGTCGTCTCCGGCGCCCTGTCCACGGCCTTCATGGTTCAGGCCCAGGCGCTGTTCGTGCGCGCCACACCCGACGCGCGCCGCGGCAGCGTCGTCGGCGTCGCCGCCTCCTGCCTGCTCGCAGCCCAGGGCCTCACCGTGTTCCTCGGCGGCGTCCTCGCCGACCACATCGGTCCCGCCAACACCGTCGCGGTGGCCGGGGCCGTCGGCATGGCCCTCGCGGTCGCCGCAGCGCTGGCATGGCGGTCGGCCCGCCCACGCACCACGAGCTGACCTGCGCCACCGGCTCCCTCCGGACGCCGTGCGCCTTTCGGGCGCACGCAACGTCCGTCCACAGTGGCCGGTCGGGTCACCGGTCCACCCCGGACGTGGGGTGCCCCCGGCGTGAGGGACGGCGATCACTCACCGTCGCCGCCTCCGGGCTCGTCGCCGGCGTCGCCGGCACTGCTGCGCATCAGTGCGCTCGTCGTCGTCGGCCGGCGACCTCCCGCTGGGGCGCGGGGTACGGCGCGGCCGCGAACGTGCGTGGTTCTCGTTCCGTTCCTGCATTGCTGCGGTTCTCGTACGGGGGGCTGTACGTGGTGGGGGCGCGTCACCAGGACTTGTTGTGCACTGCGTTCCTCTCCAGGTCGTGACGTCGTCGGGGGCGGGCTCACGTCCTCGGGGGCGGGCTCACCAGGACTTGTTGCGCATCGGTGCGGTCCTTCCTGCTCGGGCGGTGGGTGGGTGGCTCGGTTCACCAGCTCTTGTTGCGCACGGGGCTCTCCTCGTCGGTCGTGGGCCGTCGGTGGGTGGCTCGGTTCACCAGCTCTTGTTGCGCACCGGGCGTTCCTCTCGGTCGTCGTGGTCGTCGGAGGGCGTGTTCACCAGCTCTTGTTGCGCACAGCGGGCTCCTCTCGGCTGCGGTCGTCGCGGGGCGGGGCGTTGTCACCAGCTCTTGTTGCTCACGGGTCCTCCTCGTCGGTGGCGGGGTCGTCGGTCGGGCGGCGGTCACCAGGACTTGTTGCGCACTGCGGGCTCCTTCCGGGTCGTGCGTCGGTGGTCGTGGGGTTCACCAGGACTTGTTGCTCACGGGGTCCTCCTCGTCGGCGGGTCGTCGGGTCGGTGGTCACCAGCTCTTGTTGCGCACGTGGCGCTCCTTCCGGTCCGTGCTGTCAGGCCGGGCGAGTCACCAGGACTTGTTGCGCACTGCGGGCTCCTTCGGGTCGTACGGGCTGGTCGTCGGGGCGCGGTCACCAGGACTTGTTGCTCACGGGGTCCTCCTCGTCGGTGGTGGTCGGTCGGGTGAGTGGTGGTCACCAGCTCTTGTTGCGCACGTCGCGCTCCTCTCGGGTGGGTCCTGCGGGTCGGGTGGGTCACCAGCTCTTGTTGCGCACGTCGCGCTCCTCTCCGCGTCGGCCGTCGGGGCCCGGGGTCGTCACCAGCTCTTGTTGCTCACGGGGTCCTCCTGGTCGGGGTGGGTGCGAACGGTCGGGCGGTCACCAGCTCTTGTTGCGCACGAGCGGCCTCCTCGCTGTCGATGCGGGGGTGGACGGGTGCGGTCACCAGGACTTGTTGCGCACGGGTGGCTCCTTCCCGAAGCGGCGGACGGGTGGACTCGGCGGTCACCAGCTCTTGTTGCGCACGGTCACTCCTCGGCCGGCCTGCGCCGGCGGTCTCGCGGGTCGTCGACGGGCGTGGGCGCGGCGACGGCGTCCGACGTCGACAGGGGTCGGATCCGGCGCTGATCACCAGCTCTTGTTGCGCACCGTGAACTCCCTCCGATGTGGATGCGGCGCAACGACATGGCGAATGTTCGGCCGGCTTGTTGCGCATGCATCAATTCCTCTTTCCGTTTCCGGGAATGCGTGCCGAATCGGCGGGTCGTGCCGATGCGGGGGCGTTCGTCGTGGTCTTCGTGGTTCTCAGCGCGATGAATTCCCCGGGCGCCCGGAAAGGTGTTCCGGGGGCGACCGTCGTCGCGCAGGGACCGTCCGGCGCGTGCGCCCGGCGTCGTCGCGACCTCGCGGTGGAGGGCGGCGACCGTGCGGGCACGGCGGGAACGGGTGGGTTCGTCAGTGCCAGCTCTTGTTACGCACCGCGCACCTCCTCCTGCGTTGGATCGGTCGTCGACCACGCTCGGTGACCCCGAGCACGTTCTCATGTGCCGTTGGGCTCACTGGCCATGACAGACGCCATCGCGATCAACTATTCTCACGTCCGGTGACAGCCGGACGACTGAGAGTATGAATGAGTAGCGAAGTGGGCGACGGAAGTACTCCGGACGGAGCATTTCTGCGTCTGTGGAAAATCACTCGGTGGGCAGTGTGGAACGTGCCCGCGCGAGTGATGCTGCCTGTATTCATGGTTGAACTGACCGCACTCGCCATGGTCGTTCTGAGCGCCACCACGCCGGGCCTGTCCACCGCGCGACTTCTCGATGCGGTGACGCTGATGTTCCTGGGCGTCCTGCACACCGAGATCGCGGTCCGCGCCGAGCGGGTGCGACGGCGCGTCACCGAGACCCCGCACGTCGACCTCAGCTCGGTCTGGACGTTCGCCGGTGCGGTGCTGCTGCCGCCGGTGCTCGCCACGTCGGTGGCGGTCGTCGTCTTCACGCACCTGTGGTGGCGGGCATGGCGGCCCCGGGTGCCGGTCTACCGCCAGGTGTTCAGCACCGCCACGGTCGTGCTGGCCTGTCTCGCGGCGGGCGCCGTCGTCAACTACGTCGCTCCCGAGCACGCGACGGCCGGGCTCGGTGCGGGTGCCGGGCCGCTGGCCCTGGTGCTGGCCCTGCTCGTGTACACCACGATCAACAGCGGCCTCATCGCCGGCGCGATCGCGGTCAGCTCCCCGAACCCCACGGTCACCACGGTGCTGGGGCACTGGGACGAGAACGCGCTCGAGCTGGCCACCCTCTGTCTGGGCGGGCTCACGGCGATCGTCCTGGCCATCAACCCGTGGCTGGTCCTGTTCGTGCTGCCGGCGCTGCTGGTGCTGCACCGCGCGGTCCTGGTGCGCCAGCTCGAGGAGGCGGCCAGTACCGACGGGAAGACGGGCCTGCTCAACGCGGCGGCCTGGCACGCCTACGCCCAGCGCGAGGTGTCGCGCGCGGTGCGTCAGGGTGGCGCGGCCTCGCTGCTGATCCTCGACCTCGACCACTTCAAGTCGGTGAACGACCGGCACGGCCACCTGGCGGGCGACGAGGTGCTCGCGGCCGTGGCGGCGACGCTGCGCACCGAGGTCCGCGACAACGACCTGGTCGGCCGGTTCGGCGGCGAGGAGTTCGTGATCCTGCTCCCGGGTGTCGACGACAGCGACTACGGGAGTGCCGAGCTGCGGCTGGTGGCCGACCGGATCCGCCGCCGGGTGGAGGGCCTCTCGATCCAGATGCCGACGCCCGACGGTCCGCTCACGATCAGCGGGCTCACCGTGTCGGTGGGTGGGGCTGCGTTCGGCACGGACGGCACGGAGCTCACGCGACTGTTGGAGACGGCCGACTCGGCGCTGTACTCGGCCAAGCGCGCGGGCCGTAACCGTGTGCACGTCGGCCTGCACAGCAGGACCGACAGGGTGTCGGGTCGCGAGCACGGTTCCGCCTTCACCGAGGCGGAGACCGGCGAGTCCCCGGCCGCCGGCTGACCTTCCGTAGAGGCGCCGTCACCTCCCGTTACGTGTCGGGGGTGAATCCACCCCGATGAGTGACCGACGGTCGACTGACAGTTTCGTGCCGGGTCACTAATCTCGACCCTCGTCGGCATCGGGGTGCCCGGGGGGAGGCTCGATCGTGGTGGCGTTCGCTGCGCGCTGGGCTCTCCGGTCGGAACCGGCGCGGGTCCGGCTGCTCGTCGTCGTCGTGGAGCTTCTCGCCGTGGTGTTCGTCGCCGCGGGGTGGCTGCTGGGTGGCGGGCTGCACGGCGGCGACATCGTCCTCGCCGGGTGGTTGCTGGTGCTGGGCATGGTGCACATCGAGGCGGCCACGGGCATCGAGCGGGTCCGCCGCCGGGTCGCGGCGACCGCCTATTTCGACCTCAGCTCCGTCTGGACGTTCGCGGCGGCGCTCCTGCTGCCCGTGCGGCTGTCGGCGCTGGTCGTCGTCGTCCTGTACGCGCACCTGTGGCTGCGGGTGTGGAAGCCGGCCGGGGTGCCGATGTACCGGCTCGTCTACACCGCGGCGACGGTCGTCCTGGCCGCCCACGCCGCGTACGCCGTCGTCGCGCCGGTGCGCGACGCGGGCGGTGCGCACGGCCTGCCGGCCCTGGGCTGGGTGGCGCTCGCCGCGGCGGCCTACCTCCTCGTCAACAACGTGCTGGTCGCGGCGGCGATGGCTCTCGGCGGGGGCAAGCCGTCGGCGCGGGAGCTCGTCGGCGGGGTCGACGACCACGTCCTGGAGCTGGCGACGCTGTGCCTCGGGGTGATGGTCGCGCTGGCCCTCACGGCCGACCGCTGGACGGCGGCGCTGGCGCTGGCGCCGCTGCTGGTGCTGCAGCGCGCGGTGCAGGTCCGCCAGCTCGAGGAGGCGGCGACGACCGACCCGAAGACGGGTCTGCTCAACGCGGCGGCGTGGCGGGCGGAGGCGGTGCACCGGCTGGGCCGGGCCCGGCGCACCCACGGCTCGGCCGCGGTGCTGATCGCCGACCTCGACCACTTCAAGGCCGTCAACGACACGCACGGCCACCTGGTGGGCGACGCGGTGCTGGCCGCGGTGGCCGCCGAGCTGCGGGCCGAGGTGCGCCAGGACGACCTGGTGGCGCGGTTCGGCGGTGAGGAGTTCGTCGTCCTGCTGCCCGACCTCCCCGGCACCGGTGTGGGGCGTCGCGAGGTGCTCGCGGTGGCCGACCGGGTGCGGCGACGTGTCGAGGGTCTCGGTGTGCCCGTCACGACGTCGGACGGACCGCTCGTCGTCGACGGCCTGTCGATCTCCATCGGCGGGGCGACGTTCCCGGCCGACGGGCAGGACCTGGAGACGGTGCTGGCGGCGGCCGACGCGGCGCTCTACGCGGCGAAGGACGCAGGTCGCAACACCGTCCGGGTGGCCGCCGCGCCGCTGGTTCCGCAGGCACGGACCGCCGAGGACTGACCGGCGTAGGCGCCGCCGCCCTTCGGACCCGGGGGGCCTGCGCCGCACGGCGATGGTCCGTGTGCCGCTCGTCGAGCCGTGGCGGCGGGGGTGTGGACGCGCCGGGTCGAATGATCCCCACGACCGTATGGTGGGGGAGTGAGCCTGTTGCGTTCTCTCCACGGTCCGCGTGACCTCCGCCGGCTCGGCCCGGACGAGCTCGCCGAGCTCGCCTCCGAGATCCGCCGGTTCCTGGTCACGTCCGTCTCGCGCACCGGCGGCCACCTCGGCCCCAACCTCGGCGTCATCGAGCTGACCATCGCGCTGCACCGGGTCTTCGACTCGCCGCACGACACGCTGATCTGGGACACGGGCCACCAGGCCTATGTCCACAAGCTCCTCACCGGTCGCCAGGACGGCTGGGAGCGGCTGAAGATGACCGGCGGGCTGTCGGGCTACCCGAACCGCGCCGAGAGCGAGCACGACGTCGTGGAGAACAGCCACGCGTCGACGTCGCTGTCGTGGGCCGACGGCCTCGCGCGCGCGTACGCGTTGAAGGGCGAGAACCGGCACGTCGTCGCCGTCATCGGCGACGGGGCGCTCACGGGCGGCATGGCCTGGGAGGCGCTGAACAACATCGCGGCGGCGCCCGACCGCAACGTCGTCGTCGTGGTCAACGACAACGGCCGGTCCTATTCGCCGACGATCGGCGGCCTGGCCGACCGGCTGGCGTCGCTGCGGCTGCAGCCGGGCTACGAGCGGATGCTCGACGCGGGCAAGCACGCGTTGCGCGGAACCCCCGTCGTCGGCCCGGCGATCTACGCGGGCCTGCACGCGCTCAAGGCCGGTGTGAAGGACGCGATCAGCCCGCAGGAGCTGTTCTCCGACCTGGGTCTGAAGTACTTCGGCCCGGTCGACGGGCACGACGTGGCGGCGATGGAGTCGGCGCTGCGCCGGGCGCGGCGTTTCGGCGGGCCGGTCATCGTGCACGCGGTCACCCGCAAGGGCAACGGCTACCTGCCCGCGGAGAACGACGCGGCGGAGCAGATGCACAGTCCGGCGGCGTTCGACCCGGCCACCGGCCTGCCCACCGGCCCGAAGACGCAGGGCTGGACGAGCGTGTTCTCCGAGGAGATGGTCGCGCTCGGCGAGCGCCGGCCCGACGTCGTGGCGATCACGGCGGCGATGCTGGGCCCGGTGGGGCTGGCGAAGTTCGCGGAGACGTTCCCGGAGCGCTGCATCGACGTCGGTATCGCCGAGCAGCACGCGCTGACGTCGGCGGCAGGCCTTGCGCGGGGTGGGCTGCACCCGGTCGTCTGCCTGTACTCGACGTTCCTGAACCGCGCGTTCGACCAGCTCATGTTCGACGTCGCGCTGCACGAGCAGGCCGTCACGTTGGTCCTCGACCGGGCCGGGGTCACGGGCAGCGACGGACCGTCGCACAACGGGATGTGGGACCTGTCCATCCTCGGGATCGTCCCCGGGATGCGGGTGGCGGCGCCGCGCGACGCGGGCACGCTGCGCGAGGAGCTGGCCGAGGCGGTCGCCGTCGAGGACGGCCCGACGGCGCTGCGGTTCCCGAAGGGCGCGGTCGTCGAGTCGGTGCCGGCGATCCGTCGGGTCGACGGCTCGGTCGACGTGCTGGCCGAGCCCGCGAAGGGTGCCGAGCCGCCGACGGTGCTGATGGCGTGTGTCGGCGCGTTCGCCGAGCTCGGTGTCGCGGCGGCGGAACGGCTTGCGCACCAGGGGATCGGGGTCACGGTCGTCGACCCGCGGTGGGTGCTGCCGGTACCCGAGGCGATGGTCGAGCTCGCGGCAGCGCACCAGCTCGTCGTCACGGTGTCCGACTGCGGCCGCCACGGCGGGTTCGGGTCGGCGCTGTCCGACCTGTTGCGCGCCAACGAGATCGACGTTCCGAGCCGCGACCTGGCACTGCCCCAGGAGTTCCTCGAGCACGGCAGCCGCTCCGACCTGCTGTCTGCGGTCGGCCTCACCGCGCAGGATGTGGCGCGCCGCGTCACCGAGTGGGCGTCGGCGCTGCCGGGCTGCCGCGTCGTGCAGGGTGCGGTCGCGGGAGGCGTCCTCGACGCCTCCGCCGCGCAGGGGGAGCAGGCCGCGGAGGAGTCCGAGGGCCGGGCCCGCTGATGCGCGTGCTGGTCGTGGAGGACGAGCGGCCGCTCGCCGAGGCCGTGGCCCGCGGGCTGCGCCGCGAGGGCATGGCGGTCGACGTCGCCTTCGACGGTCTGGAAGGCCAGGAGAAGATCGGAATCACCCGCTACGACGTGGTCCTGCTCGACCGGGACCTGCCGTCGATCTCGGGCGACGAGCTGTGCGAGGAGATCGTCGCGTCCGCGGCGACGACGCGGGTGCTGATGCTCACCGCGAGTGGGTCGCTGGCCGACAAGGTCGACGGCCTGTCCCGGGGCGCCGACGACTACCTGGCCAAGCCGTTCGACTTCCCCGAGCTCGTGGCCCGGGTCCGGGCGCTGGGCAGGCGCGCCACACCGGCCACACCGCCGCTGCTGGTGGCGGGGGACGTGTCGCTCGACCCGGCGCGCCGCACGGTCCGTCGTGCCACCGAGCCCGTCGAGCTGACCCGCAAGGAGTTCGGGGTGCTCGAGGTCCTGATGGGGGCCGGCGGCGCCGTCGTGTCCAGCGAGGAGCTGCTCGAGCGGGTCTGGGACGAGAACGCCGACCCGTTCACCACGACGGTGCGCGTCACCGTCATGACGTTGCGCAAGAAGCTGGGCGAGCCGGGCGTGATCGAGACCGTCGTCGGCGCCGGGTACCGCGTTCCGGCGGCGGGCTGACCGAGGCGAGCATGACCACGGCCCGACCACCGGGTCCGCCGGGGAACCCTCCCGGGCGGCGGTCCGGGCCGGGTCTGCGCCCGCGGCTGACGGCGCTGGCCACCGTGCTGGTGGCGGGTGTGAGCGCACTGCTGCTGTGGCTGGGCTGGCTGCTGGTGGGCGGGGTGGCCGAGAGCTCGGTTCCGGCGTTCCCGGCTGGTGGGACGGTCCGCGTCGGCGGGGTGGAGGTCGAGGCCACCCAGGTGGGCCGGGCCGTAGGTGAGGCGGCCCGCACGGAGGTGCTGCGCGCCGGGCTTATCGCGTTCCCGCTGGTCGTGCTCGCCGCGGCGGTGGTGTCGTGGGTGCTGGTCGGGCGGGTGCTGGCGCCCCTGCACGCGGTGACGGCGACGGCACGGCGGCTGTCGGCGGAATCGCTCGACGAGCGGATCGCGCTGCGCGACGCCCGCGGCGAGGTGGCGGAGCTGGCGGAGGTGTTCGACGCGATGCTCGACCGCCTGCAGGCGGCGTTCGACGGGCAGCGCCGGTTCGTCGCCAACGCGAGCCACGAGTTGCGGACACCGCTCGCGGTGTTGCGCACGGAGGTCGACGTGACTCTGGCCGACCCGGACGCCGACGTCGCGGAGCTGCGCCGGATGGCCGGGGTGGTCCGGGAGGCGACGCGGCGGGCCGACGAGCTGGTCGGGGCGCTGCTGCTCCTGGCCCGGGCGCAGGCGGTCGACCACGTCGACGGCGGGCCGGTAGACCTCGCCGAGCTGGCCGCGTCCGCGGTGGCGGCGGTGTCGGGGGAGGCGGCGGCCCGGGGGCTGCGGTTCGTGGTGTCGACGGCGCCCGCCCACACCGCGGGCGACCCGGTGCTGCTGGCCCGCGTCACCGGCAATCTGCTGGAGAACGCGGTGCGCCACAACGTCGCCGGCGGCTGGGTGGAGGTCACGACCGCGCCTGTCGACGGCGGCGTCGAGCTGCGGGTCGCGTCGGGCGGCCCGGTGATCCCGCCGGACCGGGTGGCGGAGCTGTTCGAGCCGTTCCGCCGCGGGCCGCGGGAGCGCACCGGCGACACCCCCGGCAGTGGGCTGGGGCTGTCGATCGTGCGCGCCGTCGTGCTCGCCCACGGGGGCACGGTCCGCGGCGACGCCGTGCCCGGCGGTGGGCTGGCTGTCACGGTGCGGCTACCGGCACCCCTGCAGGTCCCGGTGCCGCTCCCACGTCCCTAAGGCGCTCCGGTCCCGACCGCCTTCTCCAGCAGCGGGCCGGTGAGCTCCACCTGCCACGGCCGCGCGCCACCGGCGACGAGAGCGCCGCGGACGTCGCCGTCGGCGGGCGGGGCCCAGCAGATGCGGCGCAGCAGATCGGGCAGCAGCAGGTTCTCCACGGGGATCGCCCACTGCTCGCTGAGCGCGGCGAGCGCGCTGCGCGCCGCCGAGAGCCGGGCCGCCGCCTCGGGGTCGCGTTCGGACCAGCGTGCCACCGGCGGCGGACCGTCGCCGGGGACGGTCGAGCGGGGCAGCGCGTCGCCCGGGAGCTTCGCGGCCTCGTCGACCGCGGCGAACCAGTACGACGTCAGCCGCCGCTGCGAGCGGCCGCGGAACACCGGGAGCGCCGCCAGCGCGCCGGGGGTCGCGGGTGCCGTCACGGCGGCCTCGACGATCGCCGAGTCGGGCAGGACCCGTCCCGGCGCGATGTCACGTTCGGCGGCGAGCCGGTCGCGGGCTTCCCACAGCGCGCGCACCGCGGCCAGCGGCCGCGGCTTGCGCACCTTGTGGATGCCCGACGTGCGCCGCCACGGCTCCGCACGCGGAGCCGGAGGGGGAGCGGTGCGCACGGCTTCGAACTCCTGCTCGGCGAAGCCGAGCTTGCCCTGCTCGGCGAGCATGTCGGCGAGCAGGTCACGCAGCTCGACGAGCACCTCGACGTCGAGCGCGGCGTAGACGAGCCAGTCCTCGGGGAGCGGTCGGCGCGACCAGTCGGCCGCGCCGTGACCCTTCTCGAGAGCCAACCCCAGCAGCTGTTCGACCATCGGTCCGAGCCCGACGCGGGGGAGACCGGCGAGCCGGCCCGCGAGCTCGGTGTCGAACAGCGATGTCGGGGCCAGCCCGACCTCGGCCAGACACGGCAGGTCCTGCGATGCCGCGTGCAGTACCCACTCCGGGCCCGTCAGCGCGGGTGCGAGCGCCGACAGGTCCGACCCCAGGGGGATCGGGTCGACCAGCGCCGAACCCGCGCCTTCCCGGCGCAGCTGCACCAGGTAGGCCCGTTGCGAGTAGCGGAAACCCGAGGCACGTTCGGCGTCGACCGCGATCGGGCCGGAGCCCGCCGCGAACGCCGCCGCGGTGCGCTCCAACGCCTGCGCGTCGGCCACCACGTCGGGCAGGCCGTCGGCAGGACGCAGCAGCGGCACGGGTCCGTCGGGATGACCCGTCCCGTCGGTCGTGCCGTCCACCCCGCGACGCGGGGGAGCGCTCGGTTGGTTCGTCGTCAGCGGATGACTCCCGCACGCATGGCCAGAGCCACCATCTGAGCCCGATCGCCGGTGCCGAGCTTGCGCCCGATACGCGACAGGTGACTCTTCACGGTCAGCGCCGACAGGCTCAGCGCCTCGCCGATCTCCTTGTTCGACTGACCGTCGGCGACCAGCTGCAGCACCTCCACCTCACGGGCCGACAGCTCCCGCGGGGTGTTGTCGGTACCCGGGACGCGCGTGCCCGTGGCGAGCAGCGGCGCCACCGTCGGGTCGGCGTAGACGCCGCCGTCCAGGACGCGCTTCACGCCGTCGGTCACGACGGCCGGCGAGGCCGACTTCAGCAGGTACGCCTGGGCCCCGGCCTGGAAGGCCGAGCGGACGGCGTACGGGTCGTCGGACGATGCCAGCACGACGAGCCGGTTCCAGCCCAGAGCACGCAGCTCCGTCACCAGATCCAGCCCGCTGCCGTCGGGCAGCCCGAGATCGAGGATCGCGAGATCGCACGGACCGTTCGCCTGTGCTCGAGCACGGGCCTCGGCCACCGAGGCGGCCTCGTGCACCGTTCCTGCCCCCATCGAGCGCAGACGCGCGGCGATCGCCTCGCGGAGGAGCGGGTGGTCGTCGACCACCAGCACCGAGAACAGCTCTTCCCGCGGGTGCGGGACCATGGAAGGCGACAGCACAGCTCCGGTGGAACTGCGCGAAGGTGCGCCCTGGCCCACAACGGCCACGTTCTTACCTCCCTGGAGTCGGTCGTTGCCCCCCGACCGGCACCAGATCCCCGGGCCGACGGAGAGTTGCGCCCGACCGCCCGAGGAGGTGTCGTGGAGGAAGCCTAGCCCCCCAAGCGGTCTAACGTCGTGTATCCGATCGAACTTCTCCGGGTGAAAGTTACAGCGTTGTCGCGCTGTGTACACCCGTTCGGGTGATCAACTCTCTGTCACCGATCGACTCCCCGCCCTGAAACCGCTGGTGAGCACGCGCTTATACCGTTCGGCGCGCAAGTCGAGGCACGCCGACCGGCGGCAGGCCTGCGGCCGTCGCGACGAGTGTGGCAAAGGCCTCGGCGTGTCGCGTGAGCCTGTCGGGCTCGTCGACAGGGGTCCACGAGGCCCTCAGTTCGACGTCGTCGTCGCGACGCGGGCCTGCGATGTCACCGAACCGGACAGACGACGTCTGGGTCACCGTCCCGCCCAACGCCGTGAAACCGGCCCCGCACCCGTCGAGCGCCTCGGTCAGCCACGACCACGCGATCACCGGGAGCATCTCGTCGCCGAGCTGTTCACGCTCCAGCCGCGCCTGCACGAAGCACACGAGCCGGAACGTGCCGTCCCACTTGTCCTGCCCCGCCGGGTCGTGCAGCAGGATGAGCCGGCCGGACGTGTCCGGCTCGTCGAGGTCGTCGAGACCGTCGCCGCGGTGACCGACGTCGGCCTCCACGCTGTAGGCCCACGAGAACGGCGCCAGCCGGGGTGGTGCCTCCAGCGGCCGGACGACGAGCTCGGGACGCGGCCGGTACGACGACAGAGCAGCCACCGCCTGGCGGAACTGTGGTGGTGGAGCGGTCGTGTCGGGCACGAGCGGGGACTCTAGGTCGCGGCCCGCCCGGCCAGGGGCAGGCGCGCCGGTATCCGATCGGGGGACCTGCTCCGACCTGTGGGATCATGCACGGTGATGGCTGCTCTTCCTGATCTCGAGTCCGCGGTCGACGCACGCCGCGACCTGAACGCCGCCCCCTTCCTGGTGGCCGCGCGGGGCGGCACGCCGTCGCGGGTCCCGGTGTGGTTCATGCGCCAGGCCGGGCGGTCGCTGCCCGAGTACCGCGCCCTGCGCGCCGGCACCGGCATGATCCAGGCCTGCCTCGACCCCGAGCTGACCTGCGAGATCACGCTGCAGCCCGTCCGTCGCCACGGCGTCGACGCGGCCATCCTCTTCAGCGACATCGTCGTGCCGCTCTACCTGGCGGGCATCGGCGTCGACATCGTCGCGGGCGTCGGGCCGGTCGTCGCCCGCCCCGTCCGCACCGCGGCCGACGTCGAGGCCCTGCCCACGCTGCACCCCGAGCAGGTCGCCCCGGTCACCGACGCCATCCGGCTGCTGGTCGGCGCCCTCGGCGAGACCCCGCTCATCGGCTTCGCCGGCGCCCCGTTCACCCTCGCCTCCTACCTCGTCGAGGGCGGCCCCAGCCGCAACCACGAGAAGACGAAGGCGCTCATGCGCAGCGCCCCCGAGGTCTGGTACGCGCTGCTCGCCAAGCTCGCCGACTCCACCTCCACCTTCCTGCGCGCCCAGATCGCCGCGGGCGTCGACGCCGTCCAGCTGTTCGACTCCTGGGCCGGTGCCCTGACCGAGCGCGACTACCGCGCCTTCGTCGCACCGCACTCCGCCGCCGTCCTCGGCCCGCTCGCCGCCGCGGGCGTCCCGCGAATCCACTTCGGCGTCGGCACCGGTGAGCTGCTCGGCGCGATGTCGGAGATCACCGACGTCATCGGCGTCGACTGGCGGGTCCCGCTCGACGAGGCCGTCCGCCGCACCGGCGGCAGCCACCCCGTCCAGGGCAACCTCGACCCGGCCGTCCTGTTCGCCGACGCCGCCTCGATCGAGTCCGAGGTCCGCCGCATCACGGCCGAGGGTCGCTCCGCTCCCGGCCACGTGTTCAACCTGGGGCACGGTGTGCTCCCCGAGACCGACCCCGACGTCGTCACCCGCATCGTCGACCTGGTCCACACGCTGCCCGTCCGGTGACAGCCCCGGACGCCGCTCCGGTGGTCGCGGTCGTAGGGGCGGGCATCTCCGGGCTGGCCGCCGCCCACCGGCTGCGCACGCTCCTCGGCGACTCCGCGCGCATCGTCGTGTGCGACCGCGCCGCGCGCACCGGCGGCGTCCTGCACACCGTCGACCTCGCGGGCGTGCCCGTCGACGTCGGCGCCGAGGCCTTCCTCGCCCGGCGCCCCGAGGTCCCCGCCCTGCTGGCCGAGCTGGGCCTCACCGATCGCATCGTCCACCCCACGAAGGCAGCCGCGTCGATCCGGGCGGCCGGCCGCACCGGCCGGCTGCCCACCGGCACCCTCCTCGGCGTCCCCACCGACGCCGCCCGCCTCGACGGTGTCCTCTCCGCAGACGGGCTCGCCGCCGTGGCCGCCGAACCCACGATCCCGCTCGAGTGGGAGCCGGGTGGCGACGTCGCCCTCGGCGGCATGCTCCGCGCCCGCTTCGGGCCCGAGATCGCCGACCGCGTCGCCGACCCCCTGCTCGGCGGCGTCTACGCGGGTCGCGTCGACGCCCTGGGGCTGCGTGCCACCATCCCGGCCCTCGCCACCGCCCTCGACGCGGGCGCACCCTCGCTCACCGCGGCCGCGTCCGGGCTCGCCGGACCCACCGCCGCCGACGGGCCCGTCTTCGGCGCCGTCGACGGCGGCTACCGCGTCCTGCTCGACGCGCTCACCGCCGCCGCCCGCCCCGAGCTGCGCCTCGGCACGACCGTCCGCGCGCTCGCGCGAACCGGCACCGGCTGGCGGCTCACGCTCGGCCCGGTCCCGGCGCCCGAGCACCTCGACGTCGACGCCGTCGTCCTCGCCGTCCCGGCCCCCGCCGCCCGCAAGCTCCTCGACGACGTCGTACCCGCCGCCGCGGCCGCCGCCGGCCGCATCGAGCTGGCGTCGTCGGTCGTCGTCGCGCTGGCCTACCGCGCCGCCGACGTCGCCGCCCTGCCCGCCACCTCCGGCGTCCTCGTCGCCGCCGACGAACCGCTGTCGATCAAGGCCGTCACCCACACCTCCACCAAATGGGGCCACCTCGCCCCCGACGCGACCGACGGGCTCGTCAGGCTCCGCGCCTCCCTCGGCCGGTTCGGGGAGGCCGGTACCCTGCAGGTCGACGACGCGACGCTCGTCGCCCGCGTCCGCGCCGACCTCGCCGCGCTGCACGCCGTCACCGCCGCGC
This sequence comes from Pseudonocardia sp. SCN 73-27, assembly GCA_001725415.1. Lineage (GTDB taxonomy): Bacteria > Actinomycetota > Actinomycetes > Mycobacteriales > Pseudonocardiaceae > Pseudonocardia. The sequence continues at coordinate 114,010 of MEGH01000007.1, read as the reverse complement.
CCGCCGCCGTCCACGTCCAGCGCTGGGGCGGGGGACTGCCGCAGTACGCCGTGGGGCACGTCGCGACGGTCGCCGCGCTCGAGGACGCGGTCGCCGGCGAACCCCGCCTCGCCGTCGCCGGCGCCGCACTGCACGGCGTCGGTGTGCCCGCCTGCGTCGGTACCGCGCGCGCCGCCGCCGAACGCATCGCCGCCTCCCTCACCGCCGGCCGCGCCTGACCCCTCGCGGTCGCGGTGGCGCGGCCCACGTGCCCGCGTCGGCGCCCGCGCGCGTCCGTAGACTCGGGCGCATGGCACGCCTCGACTACGCGCAGCTCAACGACACGATCCGCTACACCATGTGGTCGGTGTTCCGCGTCGAGGCCGGACGGCTCGGCGACGACCGCACCGCCGCCGCGACCCAGGCCACCGAGTTCGTGGAGGCGTTGGAGGGCAAGGGCGTCGTCGTCCGCGGCGTCTACGACCTCGCCGGGCTCCGTGCCGACGCCGACTACATGATCTGGTGGCACGCCGAGACCGTCGAGGCCCTCCAGGCCGCCTACTCCGATCTGCGCCGCAGCACCGCCCTCGGCCGCGCCTCCGTGCCCGTCTGGAGCCAGACCGCGCTGCACCGGCCCGCCGAGTTCAACAAGAGCCACATCCCGGCCTTCCTCGCCGGGGAGGAGGCGCGCCGCTACGTCTGCGTCTACCCGTTCGTGCGCTCCTACGACTGGTACCTGCTGCCCGACGACGAGCGTCGCAAGATGCTCGCCGACCACGGCAAGGAGGCCCGCGACTACCCCGACGTGCGGGCCAACACCGTCCCCGCCTTCGCCCTCGGCGACTACGAATGGATCCTCGCCTTCGAGGCCGACGAGCTGCACCGCATCGTCGACCTCATGCGCCACCTGCGCGCCACCGAGGCCCGCCGTCACGTCCGCGAGGAGATCCCCTTCTACACGGGCCCGCGCGTCGAGGTCGGCGACCTCGTCAGCACCCTCCCGTGACCACCGAGCTCGACGTCGAGCCGGCCTGCGCGCCGCGGGGCCGGCATGGCGTCGAACTCGGCGCAGTGGTGGTCAGGCCTTCGTCCAGGTGTAGGTGACGACGCCGCCCGCTCTCCGCCGAGTTCGACTCGACACCAGACTGGGTCCCGGGGTGCCCGGGCCCCAGTCTCAGGGTGAACTCGGCGCGTCCCGGGTCAGGACGGGGTGTCGGGCGCCAGCGTCATCGAGATGCTGTTGATGCAGTAGCGGAGGTCGGTCGGCGTCGCATAGCCCTCGCCCTCGAAGACGTGGCCGAGGTGGCTGTGGCAGTTGGCGCACAGCACCTCGATGCGGCGCATGCCCATGCTGTTGTCGACGCGTTCGATCACGGCGGCGGAGTCCTTCGGGCTGAAGAACGACGGCCAGCCGCAGTGCGACTCGAACTTCGTCTCGCTGCGGAAGAGCTCGGCCCCGCAGGCCCGGCAGTGGTAGACGCCGACGGTCTTGGTGTCGGTGTACTCGCCGGTGAAGGGCCGCTCGGTGCCCGCCTGCCTGAGTACCTGGTACTCGGCGGGGGAGAGCTGGGCGCGCCACTCCTCGTCGGACTTGTGAACGGGAGCCTCGCCGAGCTCGGTGTCGGTGCTGGCCTCCTGGCCACGGCTGAACAGACCCATGGGTCCACGCTAACCCTTCGCGCAACGTTCGGGAGGGTCAACCGGCCATGATCGTGAGGACGGCGGTCAGGATCGTCGAGGCGACGTAGACGACCCCGGTGAGCAGCAGGAGGACGACGAGGACGGCGGCCCAGCGGCGGCCGCCCTCGGCGCGGTTGGCGGCGTCGGCGAAGTCGCCGACCCCGGTGAGGGAGGCCTCGACGGTGAAGGAGGGTTCGCGGCGCATCCGGTCGAGGTGGGCGGCGAAGGCCTGCACCTCGGGTTCGGCGGGGTCGAGACCGAGGAGCTCGTCGTCGAACAGGCGTGACCGGTGGCCCGGGTCGGGCTGGTCGGTGTCACGCGGAGCCATCGCCCGAGGGTAGACGGTAGCGTCGCGGCCATGGCGGCCAAGACCGTGGTGCTGTTGACCGTGCCGGGGCCCGATGGCGACCGGGAGGTGCGCCTGACGAGCCCGGACAAGGTGTACTTCCCGGAGCGCGGCATCACGAAGCGGCAGGTAGTCGAGTACTACCTGGCCGTCGCGGAGCCGATGACGCGGGTCCTGCTGGACCGGCCGACGAACCTGAAGCGCTACCCCGACGGCGTGGACGGGGAGCCGTTCTTCGCGAAGCGGCTGCCCAAGGGGGCGCCGGAGTGGGTGCGGACGGCGCAGGTGACCTTTCCCAGCGGCCGCAAGGCCGACACGTTCGCGCCGTCGGAGCCGGCCGCGATCGCATGGGCGGCGAACATGGGGACGCTGGACTTCCACCCGTGGCCGGTGCGGGCGGCCGACACCGACCGGCCCGACGAGCTCCGTATCGACCTGGACCCGCAGCCGGGCACGGACTTCGCCGACGCGGTCGGTGTGGCGGCGGTGCTGCACGAGGTACTCGACGAGGCGGGCCTGGTGGGCTGGCCGAAGACGTCGGGCGGACGGGGCATCCACGTGTTCGCGCGGATCCGGCCGGAGTGGTCGTTCATCGAGGTGCGACGTGCGGTGATCGCGATCGCGCGCAGGGTGTGCGAGCGCGTGCCGGAGCGGGCGACTGTCGACTGGTGGAAGGAGGAGCGCGGTGAACGCGTCTTCCTCGACTACAACCAGGCGGCACGGGACCGGACGATCGCGTCGGCGTGGTCGGTGCGGGGGCTGCCGCGTGCGACGGTGTCGATGCCGGTGTCGTGGGAGACGCTGCCCGACGTCACGCCCGAGGACTTCGACGTGCTGACGGTCCCGGCGCTGCTGGAGCGTGACGGTGACCCGCACGCCGGGATGGACGACGCGGTCGGCGGGATCGAGACGACGCTGGAGTGGTTCGCCGCCGACGAGCGTGATCGCGGTCTGGGTGAGCTGCCGTATCCGCCGGAGTATCCGAAGATGCCGGGCGAGCCGATGCGGGTGCAGCCGTCGCGGGCGCGAGCGGGTAAGGAGACCACCGGCTGAGCGGTCCGTTCGCCGCGTGCGGAGGGCATGTCGCCGCAGGTCGGTTGTGGGTTCGCTGTGCGCGAGCCGTGTTCTGCCGCACGGGGTTCCCCGGATGGGGATGGCTCCGGGGGAGGAGTAGTTTGCTACCCCACGTAGTCGGCCGGTCACGTCGCCGAACCGAATCCGAAAGGGGAACGATGAGTCTCGTTGCGGTCCTTGCCGAGATGCCCGATCTGCTGGAGCGCACGATCAGTGAGCACGCTCCCGATCATCTCGGTCAGTGCCGCGAGTGCCGTGACTCGTCCGGTGTGTCGGCGCCGTGGCCCTGCATGATGCGTGAGATGGCCGACGAGGCCAGCGACATCCGCCGTGGCGGTCTGCCCGGTACCTACGGCGGCCGGCACCGCCCGCTGCGCTCGGTCCGCGTCTGACCGCGGTGCCCGCCCGGACCGCGTCCGCAGCGGCGCCGGGGATCAGGGCGGGCACACCGTGTCGGCCTGCGGCATCTCACCCTGTACGAGCATCCGGTCGACGACCCCGGTGACGCACGGGGTCCGCGGGTAGCTGCCGGTCCCGGTGCCCTGCCACGTCACGAGCCGTGCCGTGACCAGGGCGCCCGCGGCCCGGCGCACCGACTCGGGGCCGACGCGGGGGTCGTGCGCCGCGCCGAGCACCAGCATCGGCGGTGCGCCCGGGACGGGCCCCGGGTCGGGCAGGCCCGCACCGGCGGGCCACGGCGCGCAGGCCAGCAGCCGCGTCGCGAACGGCGCCCCGAACAGCGGGTACGCACCACTCCAGCGGGCGACGAGTCCGGTCACGTCGGGCGGGGTGAGCCGGCGGTTGGTGTCGTTGCAGGCCGTCGCGAGGGCCGAGTCGAACCGGCCCTCCCGCCCGAGGTCGCTGTCGAGCAGGGCGAGCGTCCCGTCGGGCACGCCGCGACCGGCGTCGGCGAGCGCGGTGGTGAGCGCGGGCCAGGAGCGGGGCTCGCCGAGCGTCGCAGCGAGGGCGGTGACGGTGACGCCCGCGGTGAGCCGGCGCCCGTCGGGCGCGGGGACCGGCCGCGTGCGCAGCGTCTGCAGGAGGCCGGTGACAGTGGCGCGTGGGTCCGCCCCCAGTGCGCAGGTGCCGCTCGCGATGCAGGCGGCGGCGAACGCGTCGAACGACTGCTCGGCGGCCGCGGCGCGGGCCTCGGTGACGTCGGGCTCGGCGGCGGCGGGGTCGGGCGGTCCGTCGAGGACGAGTCGCCCGACGCTCGTCGGGTGTGCACTGGCCCAGAGGGTCAGCGCGGTCGCGCCGTCGCCGGTCCCGACGGCCGAGAGGCGTTCGACGCCGAGGTCCTGGCGGAGCTCTTCGACGTCGGCGGCGGTGGAGGCCGTCGAGTAGGCGGTGAGGGCGTCGGGCTCGGTGAGATAGCAGTCCTGCACGACCGAGCGGGCGTCCTCGAGGACCGCGGCGAGGATCTGGTCGACGGCGGCGCCGGGGGCCGTGGGGTCGCCGTCGAGGATGCCGAGGCGGGCGTCCTCGGGGGAGCAGTCGAGCAGGTCGGAGCCGCTGCCGCGGCGGTCGAGCCCGATCACCTGGTAGCCGCCGAGGACCGCGGCGGAGACCTGCGTGGCGAGCAGCGCGCCGTGCCGCGACGACGGGTCTGTCCCGCTGTCGCCGAGTACGAGCAACGGCGGCCGGTCGCGGGGGGCGTCGGTGGCGGAGGTGACGGTGACGCCGATCCGGGTGACGCCGTGGCCGCGGCGCGTGGGGTCGGTGGGGACGTTGATGTCGCCGCACTGGACGCGCAGCGCGACACCGCCGGCCTGGGCCGGGTTGCCGAGCGCGCCGAGGGTGTCGGCGGTGCAGTCGATGAGCCGGACCGTGGGACGCATGGGGTCGGGCCGGGGGAGGGCGGGCGCGGGCGGGGCCGACGTGGGCGGCGGGGGCGGGACCATGCCGTCGGCGCCGACGACGGCGACCGGTGGGCGCTGCGACGGCCCGACCGCGCAGCCGGCGGTCAGCACGACCAGCGCGGTGGCTGCGACCGTACCCGCGACGCGGGCGCGTCGCCGTAGACCTGACACGCGCCCGTTCTCCCCTCACCGTGACTGCCGGTGCCAGCGTGCCGGATGCCCGGTGTGACGCCGGTGAGCAGGGCCGGACTCAGCGCACCCGCGGGCCCTCGGCGGTGTCGGCCTCGATCCGCACGGCGACGGGCAGCACCCGGCCCCCGAACGCGTCGGTCGCGGCGGCCAGCACCTCGTCCGGGATGCGCCGGCACACCTCGGCGACGTCGGCGTCCTCGGCGAGCCACACGGTGAGCCGCAGCGCGGGTTCGCGTTCGTCGCCGACCATCCTTGCCCGGGCGCGGGAGATCCCCGGCAGGGTGCGGGCCTGGCCGGCGACGGCCTCGGCGACCGCCGAGGACGTGACGACGACCGAGGTGTCGGGGCCTGCGTCGAGGGCGAGGTCGGGGCGGCGTTCCGGGGCGAGGGCGCGCACGGCCCACACCAGTCCGGCGACGACCAGGACGACGCAGACGACGAGCGCGACGATCCGCGCGAGCAGCGCGTTCGCCCGCAGGGCGTCGACGATGATCGGGTCGAGGACGGGCCGGTGGGCCCGGCCGTTGCCGAACACCCCGAACGCGAGCAGCGCGGTCCCGGTGCCGACGAGCAGCAGGAGCAGCCCGATGATGCCGACGACGCGGCGTTCACGTCCGGCGGAGCGCGCGACCGCGCGTCGGGCGCGGCGCTCGGCCCGGGGGTCGGCCGCCGGGGCGACGGCGAGCTCGCTCATCGGGGGCCTCCCAGCGCGCGGACGGACACGGCGACCCGCGGGCGGGTGGCCAGCGGCAGGTCGTCGAGCAGGGACTCGACGTCGGCGCGCACGGTGTCGGCGAGCCGGGGGGTCTCGCCCGGCTGCGCGATGTCGGACGACCCGGCGGTCGCGGGAGAGGTCTCGGGAGAGTCGGACGCCGGGGGGGTCACGGTGCCCTCCCAGCCCTCGGCCCGCACGCTCACGGCCCGCCGCGACGCGGTGACGGAGGCGCCTGCGACGGCGTCGGCGGCCCGGACCCGGCGGCCGACCATGCGCGCCAACGCCTGCGGCGACGTCGTGACGGTGACGTGCGGGGCGGGCGGGCGCAGCGGCACGTCGTGGCGGCGGGCGGTCAACGCCGCGACGATCAGCAGCAGCCCGACGACGGCCACGACGATGGCGGTGATCTTGACGGGGGTGGTGGCCCACAGCTGCGTGTCGAGCACGCGCTGCCAGGCCCGCCACGGGACGATCAGCCCGTCGCCGCCGCGGTCGGGCTGGATCCAGGCCGTCACGATCTCGACGATGCCCAGGACGCCGACGGCGGCGAGGGCGAGGCCGAGCAGCGGCGCGAGGATGCGCACGAACACGCGCACGGGGTCCTCCTCTCGATGGTTCCGGCGGCAGGCTCAGAGCAGCCGTGGTGGCGGCGGCAGCCCGCGCAGGCCGGTCACGGTGACGGCGAGCGAGCGCAGCCGGTAGCCGGTGAGCCGCGACAGCTCCTCGGTGACGAGGCCACGGACCTCGTCGACGACACCGCGGACGGACCCGGGGTACTGCAGCGCCAGTTCGAGCCGGACGTCGACCTCGCCCACGGGCCCGCCGACGCTGACCTTGGCGGCGGAACCGGCGTCGCCGACGTCGAACCCGGCGAGGCGGCGCTCGGTGCGCAGGGTCCCCGGCACCTGGTCGGCGTTGTACTCGACGATCTTGCGCAGCACGCTGGGCGCGATCTCGAGCCGGCCGCGACCGGCGATCTCGGCGTCGACCGCAGGGTCGACCGGGGGCGCCTTCTCGAGGTCCACCCCGGTGGTCATCGCGGTCACCTGTCCTTGCCGCGGCCGAGGACGCCGCTGATGTCGAGCCGTCCGTCGAGCACGAGCCCGACGACCAGCCCCACCACGCCGACGAGCAGCGCGATGAGGAAGGCGCTGAACCCGCCGATCGCGCCGGCGGCACCGAGCACGAGGCCCGCGAGCAGGCCGGTCTGGGTGGCGTTCATGGAGCACTCCTGGGGTGAGAGGTGGGGCCGTCGGAGTCGGTTTCGGAGAAGCGGCGGTGTCGGCGGACGGTGCGCAGCAGGGCGATCGCGATCCGGGTGGGCAGCGGGACGTCGCGGACGAACACCACGTCGTCCTCGACGTCGGATTCCGGCCGGGCGCGNNCGCCGCGAGCCCGGCGACGAACGCGTCGGGGTCGCCGCCGCGGTCGGGGTGGTGCTCGCGCACGAACGCCCGGTAGGCGGCCCGCTCCTCCGGGGTCACCGCGTGCCGCCGACCGACGCCGGGTCGACCGCGATGTCGCTGACCGTCACGTCGACCGGGCCGGGGCGCAGTGCCGCCACGGCGGCCCGCAGCTCGGCCACGGCCTGCGGGATCGGCCGGCCCGCCCGCAACACGACGGCGATCTCGACGGGCTCGCCCGACTCCCCGACCCGCACCCCGACCAGCCGGCGCCGCCCGGGCAGGTACGTCGCGACGTCGCCGAACCGTCCGCCGTCGAGACGCTCGACGGCGGGGTGCGCGGTGACGGCGGCCGCGACCCCTTCGACGAGGGCTGTGTCGAAGCCGAGGTCGAAGCCGAGGTCGAAGCCGGGGTCGGGGCGGGTGGGGGAGTCGGTCACGTGCTCGCTGCTCTCACTCGACGCGGGACACGACCGGCGCCGGGAGGTCCTCCGGGTTGTCGAGCTCGGGCAGGTGGATGTCGTTGACGGCGATGTTGACCTCGATCACCTCGAGGCCCGTCATCGACTCGACGGCGGTGATCACGTTGCGGCGCACCGCCCGCGCGAGCTCGCGGATGGAGGCGCCGTACTCGACGATGATGTCGAGGTCGATCGCGGCCTGCTTCTCGCCGACCTCGACCTGGACGCCGGCGATGTTGGCCGCGCCCGTGCCGCCGCCGGGGATGCGCTCACGGATCGCGCCGAACGCGCGGGACACGCCGCCGCCCATGGCGTGGACGCCGGAGATCTCGCGGGCGGCGATGCCGGCGATCTTCTGCACGACGGACGCCGCGATCGTGGTGCGACCCTGGCCGGTGTCCTCGGCGACACGGGCGGGCGAGCCGGCGGTGGTGGTGCCGGCCGCGGCGCCACGGGTGGTGGCGGTCGTCGACGTGCTGGTCGTCGATGGGGTGGCCTCGGTCATCGTGGACTCCTCACGACTGCTGTCGGTGTCGCCGGGCGGTGCCCGGCGGGGCCGGTGTCTCCGGCCCACACACCCGATGGACGTCGCCGCGGCCCCGGGCCTCATGCAAGGTCACCCGATCGGTGGATCGACGTCGTCGGCCGGGCCGGTCCGTGCGTAGCGCAGCAGCAGCGCCCCGGGGGCCGTGAGCGCCCCGGCGAGGTCGAGGCGGAGGTCGGCGGCGGGCCCGGTGGCGATGCGTCCCGCGGACCCGGCGACCACCACCGGCGACAGGGTCAGGCACAGCTCGTCGACGTGGCCGGCGGCGGCGAGTGCCCCGAACAGCGACGGCCCGCCCTCGCACAGCACTCGATGCAGTCCGCGGCGGCCGAGCTCGGCGAGCAGCGTCGCGGGCTCGAGGTCGGGGCACTCGACGACGTCGGCGCCGGCGGCGCGCAGCGCGTCGCGCCGGGCGGCCGGGGCGCCCGCGGTGGTGAGGACGATCGGGGCAACGGCGGTGTCGGTGAACAACCGTGCGCCGGGGTCGAGGTCGGCCGAGCCGGTGACGACGGCGATCGGCGGCGGCAGGTCGCGCCCGAGGGTCGGTGTGCGGGCGCCGCGGTAGTCCTCGGCGCGGACGGTGCCCGCGCCGACGAGGACGACGTCGGCGAGGCGGCGCAGCGTTGCGAAGACGGCCTTGTCGGCGTCGGAGCCCAGCCCGCCGGACAGGCCGTCGACGCTGACGGCGCCGTCGAGGCTCGACACGAAGTTGACGCGGACGTACGGCGCGTCGAGGCCGTCGGGGTAGGCGTAGTGCCCGAGCAGCGCGGCGTCGTCGAGATCGGCGGATGTGCCGGGGACCGGCCAGATGCGTCGCACGGTGACCATCCCAGCACCCTGCACCGACGGCTGTCGCGGCGACGGCGCCCGTATGACCCGAAGCGTGACGACCGTGACGCGACAGCGATGCCCCGCCTCGGTGACACACAGGGTTGCCTCACCTATCGTGAGCGGGACCGGTGGGTGACCACCGCGCTCGCCGTCTATCCCGCGGCGGGTCGACGAGCGGAGTCCGACAGGGGGCCGGGGTGAACCCACGGTGACGACCGTCGCCGCGCGGCCGACGACGCCACGCGCACCGGGATCGATGCGCAGCCGCCGGGTCACCGGCCTGTTGCTGCTCGCGGTGCTGCTGGTGGTGGTGTGCCTCGCGAGCATCGCGATCGGGGCCAAGGCCATCCCGCTCGACCACGTGTGGTCGGCGCTGTTCAGTCCCACGGGCACCGAGGACGACGTCGTCGTCCGCTCGCTGCGCATCCCGCGCACCGTGCTCGGTCTGCTGGCCGGCGCCGCGCTCGGCCTGGCCGGTGCGCTGATGCAGGGGCACACCCGCAACCCGCTCGCCGACCCCGGTCTGCTCGGCGTCAACGCCGGTGCGGCGTTCCTCGTCGTCATCGGCATCCACGTCTTCGGGATCAGCTCGCTCACCGGCTACGTGTGGTTCGCGTTCGCCGGGGCGCTGGCCGCGAGCGTCGCGGTGTTCCTGCTCGGCTCGACGGGACGCGCCGGTGCGACGCCGGTGACGCTGGCGGTCGCGGGCGCGGCGGTGTCGGCGCTGCTGTTCGGTCTGACGTCGGCGGTCATCCTCACCGACGTCCGCACCCTCGATGCCTACCGGTTCTGGAACGTCGGGTCCCTCGCCGGGCGCGAACCGGCCATCGCCGCGCAGGTGGCGCCGTTCCTGCTGGTGGGGGTGCTGATCGCGCTGGCCACCGCGCCCGCGCTCAACGCCCTGTCCCTCGGCGACGACGTCGCGAAGTCCCTCGGGCACTCGGTCACCCGCACCCGGGTCCTGGGGGTCATCGCGATCACGCTGCTCGCCGGGTCGGCGACGGCGGCGTGCGGGCCGATCGCGTTCCTCGGGCTGATCGTGCCGCACGTCGTGCGGTCGTTCACCGGGCCCGACCATCGCTGGCTGTTGCCCGCATCGGCGTTGTCCGGCGCGGTGCTGCTGCTCACCGCCGACGTCGTGGGCCGGGTGGTCGCCCGGCCGGGGGAGCTGCAGGTGGGGATCGTGCTGGCGCTCATCGGGGCGCCGTTCTTCATCGCGCTGGTGCGCCGCAAGAGGCTGGCCCAGCTGTGACCGCCACCGTCGAGGAGCCGGGCAGGCGCGTCCCGGGTCTCGTCCCGGGGCGCGACCCGTTGCGGGTCGGCAGATTCTCCGGGGTCTGGCGGCCGCGGACGATCGTCGTGATGGTCGCGACGGCCGCGGTCCTGGTCGTCGGGGCGGCGCTGAACATCGGCCGGGGCGAGTTCCCGATCGGCGTGGGCGACGTGCTGGCGACACTCTTCGGTGGCGGCGGCCCCGCGGAGCAGTTCATCGTGCTCGACCTGCGGCTGCCGCGGACGCTCACCGGCGCGCTCGTCGGCGGGGCGCTGGGCGTGTCGGGCGCGATCCTGCAGGCGTTGGCGCGCAACCCTCTCGCGGCACCCGACATCATCGGCATCACGATGGGCGCGAGCGCCGCCGCCGTCGGCGTGATCGTCCTCGGCAGCGGCGCCGGTGCGTTCGCCGTCATCGCGAGCTCGGTGGGGCTGCCGGTCGCGGCGCTGCTCGGCGGTCTGGTCACCGCGACGCTGATCTATCTGCTGGCCTGGCGCAAGGGCGTACAGGGCTTCCGGCTCGTCCTCGTCGGCATCGGGATGAACGCGATCCTGTACGCGCTGGTCAACTGGCTGCTGATCGCCGCGCAGGTCTACGAGGCCGCCCGCGCGCAGGTGTGGCTCAACGGCAGCCTCAACGCCCGCGGCTGGGAGCACGTCGTCCCGGTCGGGATCGCGCTGGCGATCCTCGTGCCCGTCGCGCTCGTGCTTGCTCACCTGCTCGGTGCGCTGCAGTACAACGACGACACCGCCCGCTCGCTGGGCGTGCGCGTCGACGGAGCGCGGACCGCCCTGCTCGCCGTGGCCGTCGGCCTCGCCGCGATCGCGACGGCGTCGGCGGGCCCGATCGCGTTCGTCGCGCTCGTATCGCCGCAGATCGCGCAACGGATCGTCGGATCGCCGCGACCGCCGATCGGGGCCTCGCTGCTCATCGGGGCGACGCTCGTCGTCCTGTCGGACCTGTTGGCGCGCACGGCGTTCGGCAGTGCGGAGCTGCCGGTCGGCGTCGTCACCGCCGTCCTGGGTGCCCCGTACCTGCTCTACCTGCTCGTCCGTCACGGCCGGGAGGCCCGAGTATGACCCAGACCGCTGCCCACGCCTCCGGCTCCGACGGGGATGTCGCTGCGAAGGAGCTCGTGGCCGCCGGTGTGCGGCTGCGCGCCGAGTCGGTGACCCTCGGCTACGGCGACCGCACGATCGTCGACGACCTGGACCTCGACGTCGTCCAGAACACCGTGACATCCGTGATCGGGCCCAACGGCTGCGGCAAGTCGACGCTGCTGCGCGCCCTCGGCCGGCTCCTGGTCCCCACCTCGGGCCAGGTGCTGCTCGACGGCAAGCGCATCGACAGGATGCCCACCAAGGAGGTTGCGACGATCCTGGGCATGCTCCCGCAGACGCCCAGCGCGCCCGAGGGGCTCACCGTCGGCGACCTCGTCGCCCGCGGCCGCCACCCCCACCAGGCCTGGTACCGGCAGTGGTCGTCGGACGACGAGACGTCGGTGCACGAGGCCCTGGAGTGGACCAACATCGCCGACCTGGCCGAGCGGCCCGTCGACGAGCTGTCCGGCGGCCAGCGACAGCGGGCGTGGATCTCGATGGCCCTCGCCCAGGGCACCGACCTGCTCCTGCTCGACGAGCCGACGACCTACCTCGACCTCTCCCACCAGGTGGAGGTCCTCGACCTGGTGCGCCGGCTCAACCGCGACCTCGGCCGGACCGTGGTGATGGTGCTGCACGACCTGAACCTCGCGGCCCGCTACTCCGACCGCCTCGTCGCCATGCGTGACGGGAGGATCGTCGCGGCCGGGCCGCCGTCGGAGGTGATCACCGAGCCGTTGCTCGCCGAGGTGTTCGGCCTGCAGGCCAAGGTGATCCCCGACCCGGTGTCGGGCACCCCGCTCGTCGTGCCCATCGGGACGGGCATCCCGGAGAAGATCGCCGCCGACCGCTGAGTGCGGCGCTACTGTGCGCGGATGGCGAAGAAGCGGTCCGCACGCGAGACCCAAGCCGATCGGCCCGAGGAAGAAGGCCGACGCCGCCGAGGCCATGACCGAGCTCGGCACCCGGCTCGACGCCCGCCAGGAGGCCCTGTACGCGAGCGCGGTGGGCGGGTCGAGCCCACGCGCTGTGCTGCTCGTCCTGCAGGGCATGGACACCTCGGGCAAGGGCGGGGTGATCAGCCACGTCGCCGGGCTGGTCAACCCGCAGGGCCTGCACATCGCGTCGTTCAAGCGCCCGACCCCCGAGGAGCTGGCGCACGACTTCCTGTGGCGCATCCGCAAGCAGGTCCCCGGCCCCGGGATGCTCGGCGTGTTCGACCGCAGCCACTACGAGGACGTCCTCGTCGTGCGCGTCGACGGGCTCGTCCCCGAGTCCGAGTGGCGCAGCCGCTACGAGCGCATCAACGCCTTCGAGGCCGAGCTCGACGAGCAGGGTGTCGCGATCGTGAAGTGCATGCTGCACATCTCCCCGGAGGCGCAGTCCGAGCGGCTCGCCGCGCGGCTGGAGGACCCGCAGAAGTACTGGAAGTACAACCCCGGCGATCTCGACGCCCGCGCCAAGTGGACCGACTACCAGGCCGCTTACGCCGACGCGCTCGCCAACTGCGACACCGACGCGGCGCCCTGGTACGTCGTCCCGTCCGACCGCAAGTGGTACCGCAACTGGGCCGTCGCGGCGCTGTTGGCCGAGACGCTCGACGCGGTCGACCCGCAGTACCCGCCCGCCGACTTCGACGTCGAGGCGGAGAAGGCCCGGGTGCGCGCCGCGGTGTGACGCCGGGCCCGGCTCACACGAGCAGGAAGTGCAGCGCCCAGTACGCCAGTGCGGCCATCAGCGCGGCCATCGGCAGGGTCAGCACCCAGGCGACGACGATGTTGCCCGCGACGTTCCAGCGCACCGCCGAGAGCCGCTTCGTCGCCCCGACGCCCAGGATCGACGACGTGATCGTCTGCGTCGTCGAGATGGGCGCGGCGAAGGCGAACGCCGTCGTGTAGAGCACGGCCGACGCGGTGGCCTCGGCGGCGAACCCGCGCGGCGGGTCGAGGTCGATGATCCGTCGGCCGAGGGTGCGCATGATGCGCCAGCCGCCAGCCGCGGTCCCCGCCGACAGCGCGCCGGCCGACACGAGGATCACCCACCAGGGGATGTCGAAGCCGTCGTGGTAGCCGCCGACGACGAGCGCCAGCACGATCACGCCCATCGTCTTCTGCGCGTCCTGCAGGCCGTGCCCGAGCGCCATCGCCGCCGCCGACACCGTCTGGGCATGCCGGAACCCGCGCGTCACGCGCTGCGGCCGGGCGTCCTTGAACAACCACAACAACGCGATCATCACCAGCCCGGCCAGGACGAACCCGACGATCGGCGAGACGACCATCGGGATGACGACCTTGTCCAGGACACCCGCCCACTGCACGGTGCCCGCCGAGGCCAGCGCGGCGCCGACGAGGCCGCCGATCAGCGCGTGCGACGACGAGGACGGCATCCCGAACCACCACGTGATCAGGTTCCACGCGATGGCGCCGATCAGCGCCGACAGCACCACGACGAGCCCGGCAGCGCCCTCGGGGGCGTTGATGATCCCCTTGCCGACGGTGGACGCCACCGCCGTGCCCAGGAACGCCCCGACGAGGTTCATGATCGCGGCCATGATCAGCGCGGCCCGCGGGGACAGCGCCCGCGTCGACACCGACGTGGCGATGGCGTTGGCGGCATCGTGGAAGCCGTTGGTGTAGTCGAAACCCAGCGCGACGACGATGACCACGAGGATGAGCGCGAGCTCCACCTCAGGCCTCCTTGACGGCGATGCTCTCGACGGTGTTGGCCACCGTCTCGAACGCGTCCGCGGCCTCCTCGAGGGTCTCGACGACCTCCTTGATCTTCAGCACCGTCAGGACGTCGAGCGGGGTGACGTCGTCGTCGGGAGCGAGCAGGTCGCGCAGCAGCGATCGGTAGGCGGCGTCGCCCTCGTCCTCGAGGGAGTTGACGTGGACCCAGTACTCCTTGAGGGAGTCCAGCTTCTCCAGGCCCGGCATGGCCGCGGCGGTCGCGATCGCGGCGCGCAGCAGGACGTCGGTCTGCAGGGAGATGCCCTTGGGCAGGTCGTCGAGGCGGTAGAGCACGATCCGGTCGGCGGCCTCCTCCATCGCGTCGAGGACGTCGTCGAGCGAGGACGCGAGGCGGTAGATGTCCTCGCGGTCGAACGGCGTCACGAACACGGAGTTGAGCTTCACCATGATCTCATGGGTGACCTCGTCGCCCGCGTGCTCCAGGTCCTTGACCCGGGCCGCGAGTGCCGGCCGGGCCGCGGGGTCCGCGGCCACCAGTTCCGCGAGCCCCTCCGCCGCGGCGACGATGTTCTCCGCGGCACGGGTGAACAGCGGGTAGAACCCTCGTTCATGCGGCGTCAACCGGAAAGCCATGGGAGCGTTGTACCCGGGGCCCGTTTCGGGACTCCGGGCAGGTACCCCGGACGACGGTGGCGCGGGGCATCCGTGTACGAGGCGTGACGTCCCCGAAACCGGAAGAGGCGTGCACCGGCGGCGATTGCCGATTAGCGTCGCGAACATGAACACCAGCGTGGCGTCGGTGAACCGGACCGATCATGCCGACGCCGTTGCTGACCTGGTCGAACGCTACCGTGCGGTGCCGCCGGGTCAGCGGGTCCGGCTGGGGAAGCCGTCGTCCAACCTGTTCCGTTTCGGCGGTTCACGCCCGGATGTCCAGCTCTTGGACACCTCACGGCTCACGGGTGTGATCGACGTCGACCCGGTCGCACGGACGGCCGACGTCCAGGGCATGACGACCTACGAGGACCTCGTCGACGCCACACTGGCCCACGGCCTGATGCCGCTCGTCGTCCCGCAGCTCAAGACGATCACCCTCGGCGGCGCCGTCGCCGGGCTGGGGATCGAGTCGACGTCGTTCCGGCACGGTCTGCCGCACGAGTCGGTGCTGGAGATGGACCTGCTGACCGGGTCGGGGGAGGTCGTCACCGCCCGCCCGGACGGCGAGCACGCCGACCTCTACGCCACCTTCCCCAACTCCTACGGCACCCTCGGCTACACCCTGCGGCTGCGCATCGAGCTGCAGCCGGTGGCGCCGTTCGTGCGGCTGACCCACCACCGCTTCGGGTCCGCAGCCGAGGCCGCCGCGGAGATCGAGCGGGTGTGCGACCTCCACGGCGCCGGCGCGGACGTCGACTTCGTCGACGGCACCGTGTTCGACGGCGGCGAGCAGTACGTCACCGTCGGACGGTTCGTCGACGAGCCGATGCCCGGCGCCCAGGTCTCGGACTACACCGGCCGGCAGATCTTCTACCGGTCGCTGCAGCAGCGCCCGGTCGACCACCTCACCGCCCACGACTACATCTGGCGCTGGGACACCGACTGGTTCTGGTGCTCACGCGCCTTCGGCGTGCAGAACCCGCTGGTGCGCAGGGTCTGGCCGCGCCGCTACCGCCGCTCCGACGTCTACCGCCGGCTCGTCGCGCTCGACCAGCGCCACGGCGTCACCAACCGGCTCGCCGACCTCACGCGGTCGCCGCGGCAGGAGATGGTGATCCAGGACGTCGAGATCCCCGTCGAGAACCTGGACCGGTTCCTCGAGGTCTTCCACCGCGACGTCGGCATCTCGCCGGTGTGGCTGTGCCCGATCCGGCTGCGCGGCAAGCGCGAGTGGCCGCTCTACCCCATGGAGGCGGGGCGGCTCTACGTCAACGTCGGGTTCTGGTCGACCGTCGACCAGGTCCCCGGCCGGCCCGACGCACACAACCGGCTGATCGAGGAGCTCGTGGCCGAGCTCGGCGGGCACAAGTCCCTCTACTCCACGGTGCACTACGACGAGGCCGAGTTCTGGCGCCGCTACAACGGCGACGCCTACCGCGCTGTGAAGGACCGCTACGACCCGGACGGGCGGCTGCCGGGTCTCTACTCGAAGGTGGTGGGCTGATCATGAGGGTGGCCGACGTCCTCGGACGGATCATCGGGCGCGACGCGCCGATCCGGATCGTCGCGTACGACGGCAGCAAGTCCGGACCCGACGACAGCGACGTCGCGCTCAGGGTGGAGTCGCCGGCGGCACTGGCGCGGCTCGTGTCCGCACCCGGCACGCTCGGGCTCGCCCGCGCGTACGTCACCGGTGAGATCGAGGTCGAGGGCGACCTCTACACCGCGCTCGACGCGCTCGCCGACGTCGCGCTGCAGGGCATCCCACGAAACGAGCAGATCCGGCTGGTGCGCGAGCTCGCACCGGTGTGGCTGCGCCACCGCAGGCCGGCCCCGGCGATCGAGGCGAAGCCGCGGGGCCGGCTGCACTCGAGGTTCCGCGACAGCCAGGTCATCTCGCACCACTACGACGTGTCGAACCGCTTCTACGAGTGGGTCCTCGGACCGTCGATGACCTACACGTGCGCCTGCTACCCGACGGACACCTCCACCCTCGAGGAGGCCCAGGAGGCCAAGTACGAGCTCGTCGCGCAGAAGCTCGACCTGCAGCCCGGCATGCGGCTGCTCGACGTGGGCTGCGGCTGGGGCGGCATGGTCCGCCACGCCGCCGCGCACCACGGCGTCCGCGGCCTCGGTGTCACGCTCTCGCGCAACCAGGCCGAATGGGCGCAGGCCGAGATCGAGCGGCAGGGCCTCGCGCACCTGGCGGAGGTGCGCCACCTCGACTACCGCGACGTGCAGGAGTCCGGCTTCGACGCCGTCAGCTCCATCGGGCTCACCGAGCACATCGGCAAGGCCCAGCTGCCGTCCTACTTCCGGTTCCTGAGCTCGAAGCTGCGTCCCGAGGGCCGGCTGCTCAACCACTGCATCACCCACCCGTTCACCACCAAGCAGCGCCACATCGACCCGTTCATCGGCCGCTACGTGTTCCCCGACGGCCAGCTCGAGCCCGTCGGCACCATCATCACGGCGATGAACGACCACGGGTTCGAGATCCGGCACGAGGAGAACCTGCGCGAGCACTACGCGCGGACCCTCGCCGGCTGGGGCGACAACCTGGAGGCGCACTGGGACGAGGCGGTCGCCGAGGTCGGGCTCGAACGGGCCCGGGTGTGGCGCCTCTACATGGCCGCGAGCAGGCTCGGCTTCGACCGCGACAACATCCAGCTCCACCAGGTCCTGGGGGTCAAGCTCGGCGAGCACGGCCGGTCGGGGTTCCCGCTCCGGGGCTGGAGGTCGGCCTCGTAGGCTGACGATCGTGCCGGACCGACTGACCCCGCTGGACGCGTCCTTCCTCTACATGGAACAGCCGACGACGGGCATGCACGTCGGCGGGGTGATGACGTTCCTACCGCCGGAGGACGGGTCGGAGTTCGACGTCGACGCATTCGTCCGGCTCGTCGGCAGCCGGCTGTCGCTGGTGCCGCGCTACCGGCAGCGGGTGCGCGAGGTGCCGGGGCGGCTGGGGCTCCCGGTGTGGGTCGACGACCCGGACTTCGACCTCAGCTATCACATCCGGCGCTCCGCGCTGCCCGCGCCGGGCACCGACGACGCACTGCGCGAGCTGGTCGGGCGACTGCTGAGCCGCCGCCTCGACCGCGACCGCCCGCTGTGGGAGATCTACGTCGTCGAGGGGCTGTCGGGCGGGCGGTTCGCGCTCGTCACCAAGACCCACCACGCGATGGTCGACGGTGTGGCGTCGATGGACATCGGCGCGCTGCTGCTCGATCGCACCCCGGAGCCACGCGAGGTG
The DNA here is from genome assembly GCA_001725415.1 of Pseudonocardia sp. SCN 73-27. Classification (GTDB taxonomy): domain Bacteria; phylum Actinomycetota; class Actinomycetes; order Mycobacteriales; family Pseudonocardiaceae; genus Pseudonocardia. The sequence goes on along the minus strand of MEGH01000007.1, from coordinate 95,953 downwards.
CCCGACGACGAATGGGTGCCCGCGCGCGAGCCGTCGGGGATCGAGCTGGCGGCGTCGGCGGTGGTGGAGAACCTGCGCAGGCCGCGCAGCGCGGTCGACGCGGCCTCCCGCGCGGTGGCCGACCTGCGTGCCGCCGTGACCTCGGTGGGCCGCACCATGTCGGGCATCGCCGAGGCCGCCCGGGGTGCCGCGCAGGCGGCCGGCCCCCTCGACGCCCTCAACCGACCGATCGGCGAGCAGCGCCGCTACTCGATGGCGCGCACGTCGCTGGCCGAGCACCGCGCCGCGCGCAAGGCCCACTGCGCGGGCGGGGTCGGCACGGTCAACGACGTCGTGCTGGCCGTGGTGTGCGGGGCGTTGCGCTACTGGCTGATGACGCGGGGCGAGGCGCTGCACCCGGACACGACGGTCCGCGCCATGGTGCCGGTGAGCGTGCGCCGCCGCCGCGCCGCCGCCGCCGACGCCGAGGCGGGTGGCAACCAGATCTCGGCCTACTTCGTCGACCTGCCCGTCGGCCTCGACGAGCCGGGCGCGCGGCTGCACCGCATCGCCGCGCAGATGGAGTCGCAGAAGCGGGGCGCGCACGACGCGGCGCCGACCGCGCTCGTCGGTCTCGCCGGGCTGATGTCGCCCCAGCTGCACAGCCTGGGCGCGCGGCTGACCAGCCGGTTGTCGAGCCGGCTGTTCAACGTGCTGGTCACCAACGTGCCCGGCCCTCCCCGCCCGCTGTACGCGATGGGCGCCCGGCTGCAGGACCTGTTCCCGGTGGTCCCGCTCGCGCAGGGCCAGGCCGTCGGGATCGGCGTGACGTCGTACAACGGTTCGGTCTGTTACGGCCTCAACGCCGACCGCGACACGATGCCCGACGTGAACGTGCTCGCGGAGGCGATGAACTCGGCGTTGGCCGAACTGCTCGGCGACCAACCCCTGTGAGCGGTGATCAGCGTGAGCTCGATGAGGGTGAGCGGCCCCCCGTCACCAGCCGGGGGCCGTCGGCAGGGCGCCGGTCGTGATCGCCTCGACCAGCCGGGCGTGGTCCGCCGCGTTCTGGTCGGCATAGGCCGTGGCGAAGGCGGTCATCCCGTCGTCGAACGCCCGGCCGCGGCCGAGATAGGCGTCGATCGCCACCGCGTCCCCGGACCGGGCGTGTGAGCGCGCCAGGACGTGCCCGCACGCCGTCGCGAACTCCGCCAGCCGGGGCGCGATCAGCTCACCGTGCGCGACGACCTTCATGTCCCGGAACTGCCGCACGTAGTAGTCGTGGCCGCGCGCGCTCGCCCAGCCGACGAACACGTCCGTCGCGCTCTGCACCAGCCGCTTGCCCTCGACCACCCGGCGCCCGTGCACGTCGTAGCGGCTCGCGCCGCAGAACGGCTCGTACACCGACTCTCCCGCCTGCTTGATCTGCAGGAACAGCGGATCGGTCGTGTCTCGGCCCTGCAGCAGGAGCAGGTGCACCCGCATCCCGACGCTGCCGACGCCCACGACCTGGCGGACCGCGTCGACGGGGGTGAAGCGGTCGAGGAGATGGCGGCGGTCGTCGGGCAGCGACTCGCGGTAGTGGGCGAAGAGCTCGTCGGCGGGGCCGTCGGGGCGGTGTTCGCGGATCGGAGGGTCCTCGCTGATCCGCAGCCGGTCGTCGCGGATCTCGGTGAGCTTGCGCAGCACCCCGCGGTGGGTCCGGCGCTGGGCCTTGCGCGCGATGTGCGCGGCGGCGCGCGGGCGGTCGGCGTCGGTGAACACCGACAGGAACCGGTCGACGTGGATCAGGTCGTACCAGGTGTCGAGGATGTGTGCGCCGGCGTGCCGGGCGATCTGCGTCCGGTAGGCGGTGAGGCACTGCGCGATCGCGGCCGCGGAGTTGCCGCCGTGCTCGCGAGCCAGCACCTCGATGCTGGTGACCAGCCGCGCGACGTCCCACTCGAACGGCCCGGGCAGGGTCTCGTCGAAGTCGCGCAGGTCGAACGACAGGTTGCGCTCCGGGGTGGCCCACAGCCCGAAGTTGAGCAGGTGGGCATCGCCGCAGAGCTGGACGGTGAGCCCGCTGTGCCGGCGGGCCGCGAGGTCGGCGGCCATCACCGCCGCCGCCCCGCGGAAGAACGTCCACGGCGACGCGCTCATCCGCCCCCAGCGCACAGGGACGAGGTCGAGCGCCCGGATCCTGTTCTGCGCCTTCAGGATGTCGAGCACGTCGAGGCTGCGCAGCGACGGCGTCCAATCACCGAAGGCACGCCGCGGCGCTCGTTCACGAGCAGCGCGTCCGTCCTGCTCCGCCACTCCGGCCACTGTGGTCACAATGCGACGTTAGCGGCGGGGTGCCTCCCACGGAACGGTCCTGCCGGTCAGCGGTCGTGGGTGGTAACGGTCGCTGTAGCGACCGTTACCACTCACAGGAGTTGTTCCCTCGCCCAGCGCAGGTCCGCCTTGCCGCTGGCGAGCCTCTCCACCTCCGGGGCCAGCAGGAGCCTGCGCGGCTTCTTGTACGACGCCAGCCGCGAGGACACGAAGTCGCGCAACGTGTCCGGGTCGGCCTCGCGGCCCTGCTCCAGCGCGACGACGGCGCCGACGACGCTGCCGTAGGTCGGGTCCGGCACCCCCACGACGACGACGTCACGTACCGCCGGGTGCTCGCGCAGCACGATCTCGACCTCGTCGGCGTACACCTTCTCGCCGGCGGTGTTGATGACCGAGCTGCCGCGCCCCAGCAGTTCGAGGCGGCCGTCTGCGCCGAGACGCGCCATGTCGCCCGGGATCGACAGCCGCACCCCGTCGAGGTCGCGGAAGGCGCCCGCGGTCTTCTCGGGGTCGCCGGCGTACCCGGCGCCGTCGACGACGGGGGCCGCCAGCAGCCCCACGACGCCCGAGCCGGGGACGACGTCGTTGTCGTCCTCGTCGAGCAGCCGGGCGTTCGGGGCGAGCTCGAAGCCGCCGAGCCGGTCGTCGGGGGTGTCGCGGGTGACGACCGAGACGGCGTAGAGCCCGCCCTCGGAGGCGGCGATGGAGTCGTGCAACGACAGGTCGGCATGCTCGAGCAGGCGGCGTTTGACGGCCGGGCTCCAGACGGCGCCGATGCTGCGGATCCTCTTCAGGGTCGCGATGCGCGACGGGCGGCCCGCCGCCGCGTCGGCGTCGAGGGCGTCGAGCAGTCGCAGTGCGAACGCGTCGCCGACGATCGTCAGGTCGGTGACGCCGTGCCGGTCGATCGTCGACGCCAGGTCGTCGCCCGAGGTGCCGCGGCCGGGCAGCAGCGCGACGGGCGCGCCCCCGGCCAGCGACCCGAGCGCCGAGTACAGCCCGGTGCCGTGCATCAGCGGCGGCGCGGGCAGCCAGACGATCCCGTCCGCGCCGTGCGGGTCGACGGCGAGCGCGGCGCGCAGGGCGTCGACGCCGTCGGCCCGGTCCAGCCCGAGGGCGCGCAGGGTGCCTGTCTGGGCGGTGCGGCAGCGCTCGGTGTGCGACCCGATGACCGCCTTCGGGTTGCCGGTCGTCCCGCCGGTGTAGAGCAGCCACTCCCGGTCACCCTCGCGTTCGGTCCGGGGAAGAGGCGCGCCGTCGGTGCCGTCCCCGAGGCGCAGAACGATCGGTGCCCGGGCGACGTCGAGCAGGTCGTCGTCGGCGATCACCGCCGTCGCGTTCGCGTCGGCCAGCACGTAGGCGGCTTCCTCGGCGCGGTAGCGGTAGTTGACGTTGACCATCGTCGCCCGCAGCTTCCAGATCGCGAACAGCGCGACCAGGTAGTCGGGGGAGTTGCGGGCCATCATCGCGACGCGGTCGCCGTCGCCGATGCCCTGCCCGGCCAGCCACCCGGCCAGCCGGGCGGCGGAGTCCTCGAACGCACCCCAGGTCAGCGACTCCTCGCCCCGGGCGACCGCGAGGCGGTCCGGGGCGAGGTCGGCGACCAGCTCGAAGTGCGAGGCGAAGTCGTCCGGGAGCGGTGTCATCCGGACTGCTCGCCGGAGGGCTCGAGCCCGAACAGCCGCGCCGCGTTGTGCAGCATGATGTCGGGCTTCACCGAGTCCCGGATCTCGGTCTTCTCCAGGTCGGCGATCCAGCGCTCCGGGGTGAAGAGCGGGAAGTCCGTCCCGAACAGGACCTTCTTGCGCAGCAACGTGTTCGCATACTGCACGAGCTGCGGCGGGAAGTACTTCGGCGACCAGCCCGACAGGTCGATGTAGACCTGGGCCTTGTGCGTGGCCACCGACAGCGCGACGTCCTGCCACGGGAACGACGGGTGCGCCATGATGATCGGCATGTCGGGGAAGTCGACGGCGACGTCGTCGAGGTACAGGGGGTCGGAGTACTTGAGCCGCACCCCGCCGCCGCCCTTGGTGCCGGCACCGACACCGTTCTGCCCGGTGTGGAACAGCGCGGGCAGCTGGTACTCGGCGAGCACCTCGTAGATCGGGAACGCGACCGGGTCGTTGGGGTAGAACTCCTGGACGCTGGGGTGGAACTTGAAACCCTTGAACCCGTAGGTCTCGATCAGCCGGCGCGCGATCTTCGCACCGCCCTTGCCGCGCAACGGGTGCACGCTCGCGAACGGGATGATCGCGTCGGTGTGCTCGGCTGAGAGCTCGCCGATCTCCTCGTTGGTCGGGGCGTGCTCCGACGGTTCGCCGAGGCTGTCGATGGTGAACGCGACCGCGGCCATGTTGCGCTGCCGGTAGAACTCGGCGATCCCGGGCAGGTCCATGCCGAGGATGTCGGAGCCGAACCGGGCCCGCATCTGCTCCATCCGCGCGCCGCCCTCGGGGCTCGACGCGGCTGCCTGCGAGAAGTGGACGTGGGTGTGGACGTCGATGGCCTGCAGCGTGGCGAGGTCGAGGCTCACTTGCGTCCCTCCGGGGCGTAGGCCTGCAGGTGCGGCTGGAGCTGGGCGGGGAACTCCTTGGCGATGGCCTCGGCCGTCCACCCGCCGGGCATCGACGCCTCCGCCGCGACGGTCGGGTGCGTCCAGACGGTGATCTTGTCGCCGCCGACACCGAGCGCCTGCCCGGTGACCTCGGCCGCGGCGTCGGACAGCAGCCACACCAGCAGCGGCGCGACGTCCTCGGCGCTGCCGACGCCATTGGCGCGCAGCTGCTCCGGCACCGGTTCGCCGCGTTCGAGCGCGGCGACGGCGTCGGCGAACGCGGGGATCGTCGCGACCATGCGGGTGAGCGCGACCGGGACGAGCGCGTTCACGGTGATGCCGTAGCGGGCGGTCTCGGCGGCCAACGTGCGGGCCATGCCGACGATGCCGGCCTTCGCCGCGGAGTAGTTGGTCTGCCCGAAGCTCGCGCGCTGGCCGGCGGGGGAGCCGACGAGCACGAGCCGCCCGCCGTCGCCCTGCTCGCGGAACCGCGCGATCGCGGCGCGGGCGCACGTGAACGTGCCGCGCAGGTGGGTGGCGATGACGGCGTCCCAGTCGTCGTCGGACATCTTGCCGATGGAACGGTCGCGCAGCAGGCCCGCGTTGGTGACCATGGCGTCGAGCCGGCCGAAGCGCTCGACGGCGCCGGCGACCAGTGCATCGGCGGTCTCGGTGGGCCCGACGGGTGCGACCACCGAGGTGGCCTGCCCGCCGTCGGCCTCGATCTCGGCGACGACCGCGGCCGCGGCGTCGGCGTCGACGTCGTTGACCACGACGCCCGCCCCGGCGGCCGCGACGGCCTTCGCGTAGGCGCGGCCCAGTCCGCGCCCGGATCCGGTCACGACGACCGAACGTCCTGTCAGCATTGACTCACTCCCCGATCGTGCCGAGGGCGACGTGGCCCTTGAGCAGGTTGCGCGCGATGGTGCGGCGCTGGATCTCGTCAGTGCCCTCGTAGATGCGCAGCAGCCGCAGCTCGCGGTACCAGCGCTCGACGGGCAGTTCCTTCGTGTAGCCCATGCCGCCGTGGATCTGCAGGACCCGGTCGACGACCTGGTTGGCCATGAGCGCGCCGGTCAGCTTCGCGATCGACGTGGCGTGCCGGGCGTCGCGACCGGTCTCGGCCCGCCACGCGGCGTGCAGCGTCAGCCACTTCGTCGACTCGATCTCGACGGCCGAGTCCGCGATCTGCCACTGGATGGCCTGGTACTCGGCGATCTTGTGGCCCATCGACTCGCGGACCTTCGCGTGGTCGACGGCCATCCCCAGCAGTCGTTCCGCCGAGCCGACGGCCTTCGCCGGGATCAGGTAGCGGCCCTGCCCGATCCAGCGCAGCGCCTTCTCGAACCCCTTGCCGACCTCGCCGAGGACGTTGCGGGCCGGGACGCGCACCTCGTCGAACGACAGCGACGCCGGCCCCCACTCGCCCATCGTCGGGATGGGGGAGGAGGTCCAGCCCATCTCGCGGTCGACGAGGAAACAGGTGACGCCGCCGTCGGCACCCAGCTCGGGGTCGGTGACGGCGAACAGGATGCAGAAGTCGGCCTCGGTACCCCCGGTGATGAACGTCTTCTCACCCGTGATCACCCAGTCGTCGCCGTCGCGGCGCGCGCGGGTGCGGATGTTGCGGGCGTCCGACCCGGCACCGGGCTCGGTGATGGCGAAGCAGCTCCGCCGCTCACCGGAGATCGTCGGCAGCAGGTACTCGTCCTGCTGATCCGGTGAGGCGTCGAACAGGATGTTGTCCGCCGAGCCGCCGAACCGGAACGGGACGAACGTGCGGCCCAGCTCCATCGTCAGCACGGCGTTCATCACCGGGCCGAGCGCGATCCCGCCGAACTCCTCGGGCGTGGTGATGCCCCAGAAACCGGCCCGGCGCGCCTTGTCCTGCAAGGACTCCAGCACGCCGGGCTCGAGCGCCGGGACGCCGTCCCGCTCGTTGCGCAGCACCTGCGCCTCGAGCGGGACGACCTCACGGGTGACGAACGCGCGGACGGTGTCGCGGATCGCGCGCTGCTCGTCGGACAGCGAGAAGTCGATCACCTGACGGTCGCCGTGCCACGGTCGATGACGACGGTCCCGTCGTCGAGCTTCGTGCGGAACCAGACGTCGGCGCCCTCCTGCCAGGCCTCGACGGTCAGCGACTGCCCGGGCAGCACCGTCGAGGAGAACCGGCACGACATCGCGGCCAGCCGGTCCGGGTCGCCGCCGCACACCGTCGCGAGCAGCGCCCGGCCCGTCACCCCGTACGTGCACAGCCCGTGCAGGATCGGGGTGTCGAACCCGCCCTTGGCCGCGAACGCCGGATCGGAGTGCAGCGGGTTGCGGTCGCCGGACAGCCGGTAGAGCAGCGCCTGCTCGGGGCGGGTCGCGTAGGTGACGGTGTGGTCGGGCGCCCGGTCGGGCGGCGTCCACGTCTCCTTCGGGCCCCGCTCGCCGCCGAACCCACCCTCGCCGCGGATGAACACGGCGCTGCGGTTGGTGGCGAGCGGCTCGCCACCCTCGAGGACCGCGGTGGCCTCGACGGTGACGAGCGCGCCCGATCCCTTGTCGTGCACGCCGGTGATCCGGGCCGTCGTCGTCACGGTGCCCTCGACGGGGACCGGGCGGTGCAGCACCAGGTGCTGCTCGGCGTGCACCAGCATCGACCGGTCGAACTCACCGAAGCTCGGCGTCGGCGCCTGGGAGAGCAGGACGGCGAAGGTCGGCAGCACCCGCTGTTCGACGCCGTCGGAGTTCTCCGTGGTGAACTCCAGCTCCTCGGCGGGGGCGCCGAGCCCGGCACCCACCCCGACGGCGTAGAGCAGCGCGTCCTTCGAGTCCCACGACCGTGTGCGGGGCTCACCCTCGCGCCCGACGGCGCCCGGGTCGATCGGCATGTCAGTGCCCTTCCGTACAGTTGGTGATCACGTGCTGTGCGGTCACCGGTCCAGCCACATGTTCGAGAAGAAGGTGTCGCGGGTCAGGTACCGCTGCATGCCCTTGACCTCGGGCTTCGCGATCGTCGACAGGTACCCGCGGCTGTAGTAGGCGACCGCGAGGTCCTGGTTGGTGAGCTGCTGGACCTGCTGGTAGGCCTTCGACAGCTCCTCCGGGTCGGTCGTCGAGACGGCCTTGTCGAGCGCCGCGTCGACCTGCGGGTTCGAGTAGTCCCCGTAGTTCGTGCTGCCGCCGGAGTGGAACAGGTTGAACGCACCGGGGAACGGCCCGTCGACGGGCCCGCCGACCCAGCCCGCGATCTGGAAGTCGCGGCTCTGCACGACGCTCGACGAGTACTGCGCGAGGTCGTAGAACTGCACCTGGATGTCGATGCCCGCCGCCTTGAGCTGGGCCTGCAGGAACTCCGCGAACGCGACGCGGTTGGGCGCGTTGGTCGTCTTGTACTGGACGGTGACGCTGCCGCCGCTCGCCTTGTAGTCGGCGACGAGTTGCTTGGCCTTCTCGATGTCGAACGCCGGCCATGCGTCGCGGGACTGCTGGGTGGAGAACTCGCTGTCGGTGCCGAAGTAGCCGTCGGCACGCTCCATCTGGCCGCGGTACTGGCTGGCCGCCAACGCGTTCAGGTCGATCGCCCGGACGACGGCCTCACGCATCCGCCGGTCGTCGAACGGTGCCTTCTTCTGGTTGAAGTAGATGTACTCGGCGCCGTTGCCGGAGCCGTAGTAGACCTTCAGGTTCGGGTTGCCGAGGCCGCGGATGAGCTCGGTGTGGTAGCCGCCGAACACGACGTCGACGTCGCCGTTCTCGATCGAGGCGTAGCGGGTCTCGGTGTCGGGCAGTGGCCGGAACTCCAGGCCGTCGAGGTGCGGAAGGCCCTGCTGCCAGTAGTTCGGGTTCTTCTTCAGCGTCAGCTTGGAGTCGCGCACCCAGCTGGTGAACATGAACGGCCCGGCTCCGACCGGCTCCTTCGCGATGCCGGCCTCGCCCTTCTCCTGCAGCGCCTTGGGGGAGACGATCGTGCCGAGGTTGCCGGAGTTGAACGGCAGCGCGAACAGCTGCGGGAACGTGCCGCTCGGGTTCTTCAGCGTGAACTCGACGGTCGTGGGGTCGACCGCCCGCATCGAGGCGATGACCACCGCGTACCGGTTCGACGGCGACGACTTCTTGTCGATGTGGCGCTGCACGTTGGTGATGACGGCCTGCGCGTCGAGCGGGGTGCCGTCGGAGAACTTGACCTCCGGGCGCAGGCCCATCCGCCAGGTCGTGCCGTTGTCGGTGGTGTCCATCGACTTCGCCATGTAGGGCTGGGGGACGCCCTTGTCGTCGAGCTTGAGCAGCGAGTCGTACACGGCCAGCGCGGCCATGTTGGAGTTCTGGACGGTCGGGTCGAAGCTGACGATCTCGCGGTCCTCGGCGAGGATCAGCGTGCCGCCGTTCTTCGCGGTGCCCTCGGAGGCGAGGTTGTCACCGAAGGGGTTCACCGTCCGCAGCTGTGGCCCGTTCGCGCCCCCGCCCGTGTTGCTGCCGCAGGCCGCGAGGAGGAGCGTCCCGACCGCCAGGACCGCCACGGCGGCGCGGGTGCGCCAGCGGCGGGAGAGTGACCGGTTCATACCGGCACCACCTCCTGGGGAAGTGGCGCGATGTGTCGGTCAGCTCGTCCGTCGACAGTGACGGCAACACCCATGATGGGCCTCCCGCTCTCGGTATGAAACGGACCGTAGCGATGTGTCTCAATCGTGGCAACCAGATTGTTAACAATCATGGTGACGACGGTGGCGACTTTCGTGCCGGATGTACGGTTCGCGTGGCACGGCAACAGGGCCCCGTGGACACAGCGCCGCAGGTAGGTGCCCTGATCCGCCGAGTTCGACGCACGCCTGGCCCGCGGCGGCCGAAATCCAGGCTGATGTCAGTGTCGGGGCGCGCGCAGGGCTGCGCGGGCCGCTGCGAGCGCCCGGCCCACGTAGCCGCCGCCGAAGAGGACGACGTGGACCAACAGTGGGAAGAGCTGGTGCAACGGGATGCGAGCGGCATGGCCCGGGGCGAGCGGGGCGGCCTCGTCGTAGGCTGCGCGGACCCGCGACAGGTGCGGCAGCCCGAACAGCTCGAGCATCGCCAGGTCGGTCTCGCGGTGCCCGCCGTGCGCGGCGGGATCGATCAGCAACGCACCGTCGGCCGTCCAGAGCACGTTGCCCGACCAGAGGTCGCCGTGGAGCCGCGCCGGCGGCTCGGCGGGCCCGGCCAGCTCCGGCAGCCGCGCGCAGACCTGCTCGACGAGTTCGACGTCGTCGGCGTCGAACGTGCCGGCGTCACGGGCCGTGCGGGCGAAGGGGAGGACCCGGTAAGCGGCGTACCAGCTCGCCCAGTCGTCGCTCTCGACGTTGCGCATCGGGGCGGTGCCGATCCAGGCGTCGACGGGCCCGTCCGGGGGCGGCGACCCGAACTCCGGCGCACCGGCCGCGTGCATGCGCGACAGCGCGACCCCGAAGGCCTCGGCGGCCTCGGGGGTGGGCGCGGTCGTCGGCACGTACCGGGTGACGAGCCAGTCGCGGTCCGCCGCGTCGAGGTGCGCCACCGCCGGGCCTCCGGCGTCCGCCAGCCAGCGCAGCCCCGCCGCCTCCGCAGCCACGGTCGGCCCGCTCTTGGCGACGACGCTCGACCCGTCGGCCAGGTCGACCCGGGTCGCGCCGCCCAGCGACGTCGTCGACACGACCTCGCGGCCCAGCAGCCGGGCGACGGCGGGCCCGGTCACGCCTGGTTGCGCAGCCATTCGACCAGGCCCGGGGTCGCGGACTCGATCAGCCACAGGACCTCCTGGAAGCCCTCCGGGGGCCCGTAGAAGGGGTCGGGGACCTCGGCGTCGGAGGGGGCCTCAGGGTCGAACGAGCGCAGCAGCCGCACCCGGTCGGGCTCGGGCACCTGCCGGCGCAGCAGGCTCAGGTGCCCGCGGTCCAGCGCCACGACCAGGTCGGCGGACAGGTCCTCGGAGTCGATCTGGCGCGCCACGTGGTCGGTGCCGTAACCCTTGCTGCGCAACAGCTCCACGACCCGCGGGTCGGCAGGCTCGCCGGCGTGCCAGCCACCCGTCCCGGCGCTGGTGACGACGACACCGGACACCCCGGCGCGGTCGAGATGGGTGCGCAACACCTGCGCGGCCATGGGGGAGCGGCAGATGTTGCCGGTACAGACGAAGCTCACATGCACCTGGCCACCGTAGGACGGACCGCGCACCGCGCACCTCCGCGCGAGAGGGATCACAAACCGGACAGGTCGCAGCCGTCACGGCTCGCCCCGGGAGGGTGCCCGGACCGATCACCGTAGGGTTGCGTCCCATGGTGCGAGACCACGACGACCCCGGCCCGCTGCCCGCGGATCCGCTGCGTCACCACGGCGACGTCGAGACCGCGCCCGGGCTGCTCGACCTCGCCGTCAACGTGCAGGGCGACGCGCCGCCGCGCTGGCTGCGTGACCGGCTGGCCGCAGCGCTCGACGACCTCGCCGCCTACCCGACGGCCGCCCACGACGCCGCCGCCCGCGAGTCGGTCGCCGCCCGGCACGGCCGCTCGGTGGAGGAGATCCTCGTGCTGGCAGGGAGCGCCGAGGGTTTCGCGATGCTCCCGCGGCTGCGTCCGGTGCTCGCCGCCGTCGTGCACCCCGGGTTCACCGAGCCCGAGGCCGTGCTGCGCGACGCCGGCGTCCCCGTCGCACGGGTCCTCACCGACGCCGCCGACGGGCACCGCCTCGACCCGGCCGCCGTGCCCGCCGACGCGGACCTCGTCGTCGTCGGCAACCCCACCAATCCGACGGGCGTGCTCCACCCCGCAGCCACGCTGCGTGCGCTGGCCCGGCCAGGACGGACGCTGGTCGTCGACGAGGCGTTCGCCGACGCCGTCCCCGGCGAGCCCGAGTCACTCGCGGGTGACGCCGGTGTCCCGGGGCTGCTCGTGCTGCGCAGCCTCACCAAGACGTGGGCGCTGGCCGGACTCCGCGCCGGGTACGCTCTCGGCGCCCCGAAACTGCTTGCGCGCCTTGCGGTCGGGCGGCCGCACTGGCCCGTCGGCACCCTCGTGCTGGAGGCTGTGAAGGCGTGCAGCGAACCTGCCGCGGTTGCCGCGGCCGCCGACGCCGCCGTTCGACTCGCTGCCTGGCGTGCCACGCAGGCCACCGCACTGGCCGCCGTCCCCGGCGTGCAGGTGGCCCCCGGCGTCGCGCCCTACCTGCTGCTCGCCCTGCCCGCCGGCGCCGGCCCGGCGGTGCGCGACCGCCTGCGCGCCACGGGGATCGCCGTCCGCCGCGGCGACACCTTCCCCGGCCTCGGGCCCGACCACGTCCGCGTCGCCGTCCGCGAACCGCACGTCGCCGCCCGCCTCGCCGACGCCCTGCGCGCCGCCCTCGCCGACATCACCCGGGAGGCCGCCGCATGACCGCACTGCGCGACGTCGTCGCCGCCCTCGAGGCCGCCTACCCGCCACGGCTCGCCGCCGACTGGGACGCCGTCGGCCTCGTCTGCGGTGACCCCGACGACGAGGTCCGCCGCGTCCATTTCGCGGTCGACCCGGTCGTCGAGACCGTCGACGAGGCCCTCGCCGCCGGTGCCGACCTCCTCGTCACCCACCACCCGCTGCTGCTGCGCGGCGTCCACGGCGTCGGCGCCGACACCCCCAAGGGGGCCTTGCTGCACAGGCTGATCCGCGGCGGCGCCGGGCTGTTCACCGCCCACACCAACGCCGACTCGGCCGCTCCCGGGGTGTCCGACGCGCTCGCCGCCGCGATCGGGCTCACCGTCGAGGGCCCGCTGCAGGCCGCGCCCGCCCGACCGCTGGACAAGATCATCGCGTTCGTCCCCACCGGGCCCGCGCTCTCCACCGTCCACGAGGCCCTCTCCGACGCCGGCGCCGGGCAGATCGGCGACTACAGCCACTGCTCCTTCGCGACGGCCGGTACCGGCCAGTTCCTGCCCCACGAGGGTGCCTCGCCGACCATCGGCGCCGTCGGCAAGCTCGAACGCGTCGCCGAGACCCGCATCGAGATGGTCCTGCCCCGGCACCGCCGCGCCGCCGTCGTCGCCGCGCTCCTGGCCTCCCACCCCTACGAGGAACCCGCCTACGACGTCCTCGAGCTCGCCGAGCTGCCGTCCGACCTCGGGCTCGGCCGGATCGGGACGCTGGATGCCGCGGAACCGTTGTCCGCGTTCGCCGACCGCGTCGCCGCCGGACTGCCCGCCACCGCGTGGGGCGTGCGCGCCGCAGGCGACCCCGACCGGATGATCCGCCGCGTCGCCGTCTGCGGAGGCGCCGGCGACTCGGCCCTCGAGGCCGCCGCGGCCGCCGGCGTCGACGCCTACGTCACCGCCGACCTGCGCCACCATCCCGCCTCCGAACACGTCCTCGCGGGGACCGGGCCCCGCCCGCCGCGGCCGGCGCTCGTCGACGTCGCACATTGGGCGTCGGAGTGGCCGTGGTGCGCGCAGGCTGCCGACGTCGTCCGCGCCGCGACAGGCGGTAGCGTCGACGTCCACGTCTCGCGGTTGCGGACCGACCCGTGGACCATCGGAAGGAACCCCACATGAAGGCCGACCCGGCCGACCAACGCCGGCTGCTGGACCTCGCGGAGGTCGACGCCGAGCTGGCCCGGCTCGCACACCGCCGCCGCACCCTCCCCGAGGACGGCGAGCACGCCGCCGCCGAGAAGGCCGTGCAGGCGGCCAAGGACAAGCTGGTCGGCATCGAGACCTCCGCGGGCGACCTCGACCGCGACATCCGCCGCATCGAGCGCGACGTCGAGGGCGTGCGTGCCCGCACCGTCCGCGACCAGCAGATGCTCGCCTCGGCGGGCGTCGGCGCCAAGCAGGCCGCCGACCTGCAGCACGAGCTGGAGACCCTCGCCCGCCGCCAGGGCGTCCTCGAGGACGAGCAGCTCGAGATCATGGAGCAGCGCGAGGCCGTCGGCATCGACCTCGACCACGCCCGCGGCGAGCTCGCCACCGCCGAGGAGACGCTGACCGACGTCGGCGCCCGCCGTGACTCCGCCCTCGCCGACATCACCGCCTCCGAGGCGGGCCGCCACCGCGCCCGCGCCGACGCCGTCGCCGCGATCGGCGCCGCCGACCTGCTCGCCGCCTACGAGACCCGCCTGTCCCAGGGGCGGGTCGGGGCCGGGCTGCTGCGCGAACGCCGCTGCAGCGCATGCCGCCTCGAGCTCGACCGCACCTTCATCGGCCAGCTCCGCGCCGCTGCCGCCGACGACGTCGTCCACTGCGAGGAGTGCGGCGCCATCCTGGTCCGCACCTCGGAGTCGGGTCTGTGACCTCGTCCGCCCCGGCGGCCAGCGCCGCCTGGACCGGCCAGATCGGTGCGCCCACCCGGCTGCTGCTGCTGCGCCACGGCCAGACACCGCTGTCGGTCGAGCGCCGCTACTCCGGGCACGGCGACCCCGAGCTCACCGACCTCGGCCGCGCCCAGGCCGCCGGCGCCGCCGCCCGGCTCGGCGGTGTCACCGGGATCGCGGCTGTCCTCACCTCGCCGCTGCGACGCACCCGCGCCACCGCCGAGGCGGTCGCCGACGCGACCGGTGCGCCGCTCGTCGTGCGTGACGGTCTGATCGAGACGAACTTCGGCACCTGGGACGGGCTCACCTTCGCCGAGGCCCGCGAGCTCGATCCCGATGCCCACGCCCGCTGGTTGGGCAGCCAGGACGTCGCCCCGCCCGGCGGGGAGAGCTTTGCGCAGGTCGGAGCCCGGGTGATGATCGAGCGCGACGCGATCCTGGCCGAGTACCCGGCGTCGACGGTCGTCGTGGTCAGCCACGTGACGCCGATCAAGCTGCTGCTGCAGCAGGCGCTGGGCGCGGGCCCGTCGATCCTCTACCGGCTGCACCTCGACACCGCGTCGCTCTCGATCGCCGACTTCTACCCCGACGGCGGGACCTCGGTCCGGCTGGTCAACGACACCTCGCACCTGCCGTCCTAACCGCCGTTCACCCGGCGCGGTCCAGTGCCGCGAGCGCCGGGGACAGGACGGTGAGCGAGGCGCGGATCGCGTCGGCCAGCGAGGCGGGGGTCGTGACGGCGACCAGGCCCGACGGGTCAGGGGCCATGCCGGCGCGGATGCCGGTCAGCCAGCGGCCCGCAGCCGATCTCGCGGCGGCGGCGACCGCGGCGGCCAGCACGGCGACGGTCTCGTCGTCGAGGGTGCGGCCCCGCTCGGCCACCGCCGCGGCGAGCGGTGCCTCCAGCGCCGAGATCGACTCCAGGTACTCGGCGTGCAGTGCCGGCGCATCGGCGAGCAGCCCGAGCGCGTCGGCACCGGGGCCGTCGTCGTACTGCGACACGACCGCCTCGACGACCGCGACCGACAACGGCTCGCCGTCCGGACGGGCCCGCAGCGCCGCGCCGATGCGCAGCGACCGCTCCGCGGCGAGCGCGGCGACGATTGCCTGCTCGCGGCTGGAGAAGTAGTTGTTGTACGTGCGGGGGGAGACCCCGGCGGCGTCGGCGATGTCGTCGACGCGCACACCCGCCACCCCGTGCTGCTCGGCCAGTCGCAGCGCGGCCGCGGCGAGAGCCTCCCGCGTCGCGACCTTCTTGCGTTCCCGCAGCCCCTGCGGTTCCTCGGTGCCCATGCCGCAGACCGTACCGGAAAAAATGCGGTCACGCATATTTGCGTGCACGCAGTTTCGTGTACGGTCCGGTCCCGAGTCCACGACCGGGAGGAACCACGATGGCCACGCAGATCGCGTTCGACGAACAGGCCCGCCGCGCGCTCGAACGCGGCATGAACACCCTCGCCGACGCCGTGAAGGTCACGCTCGGCCCACGCGGGCGCAACGTCGTGCTGGAGAAGAAGTGGGGCGCCCCGACGATCACCAACGACGGCGTCTCCATCGCGAAGGAGATCGAGCTCGCCGACCCCTGGGAGAAGATCGGCGCCGAGCTGGTCAAAGAGGTCGCGAAGAAGACCGACGACGTCGCGGGCGACGGCACCACCACCGCCACCGTGCTGGCCCAGGCACTGGTCCGGGAGGGGCTGCGCAACGTCGCCGCCGGCGCGAACCCCGTGGCGCTCAAGCGGGGCATCGAGCAGGCCGTCGAGACCGTCGCGGCCGCCCTGCTCGCGTCGGCCCACGAGGTCGCGACCCGCGAGCAGATCGCTGCGACCGCCTCCATCTCCGCCGCCGACACCGCGATCGGCGACCTGATCGCCGAGGCTATGGACAAGGTCGGCAAGGAGGGCGTCATCACCGTCGAGGAGGCCCAGACCTTCGGCATCGAGCTGGAGCTCACCGAGGGCATGCGGTTCGACAAGGGCTACCTCGCCCCGCACTTCGCCACCGACAGCGTGCGCATGGAAGCCGTCCTCGACGACCCGTACCTGATGTTCGTCGCTGCCAAGGTGTCGACGGTCGCCGCGCTGGTCCCCGTGCTGGAGAAGGTCATGCAGGCGGGCCGCCCGCTCGTCCTGATCGCCGAGGACGTCGAGGGCGAGGCGCTGGCGACGCTGCTGGTCAACAAGCTCAAGGGCGTGTTCGCCTCGGTCGCGGTGAAGGCCCCCGGTTTCGGCGACCGCCGCGAGGCGATGCTCGCCGACATGGCGATCCTCACCGGCGGAGAGGTCGTGTCGGAGAAGGTCGGCCTCACCCTCGAGAACGCCGACCTGGCGCTGCTGGGGTCGGCGCGCAGGGTCGTCGTCACCAAGGACGAGACGACGATCGTCGACGGCGCCGGTGATCCCGCGGCCATCGCCGGGAGGGTCGCGCAGATCCGGGCCGAGATCGACCGCACCGACTCCGACTACGACCGGGACAAGCTCCAGGAGCGGCTCGCGAAGCTCACCGGTGGTGTCGCGGTCATCAAGGCGGGAGCGGCGACCGAGGTCGAGCTCAAGGAGCGCAAGCACCGCATCGAGGACGCGGTCCGCAACGCCAAGGCAGCCGTCGAGGAAGGCGTCGTCGCCGGGGGCGGCGTCGCGCTCGTCCAGGCCGGTGCCGCCCTCGACGGCCTCGACCTGCACGGCGACCACGCCACCGGCGCCGCGATCGTCCGCGCGGCACTGGACGCGCCGCTCAAGCAGATCGCCGTCAACGCGGGCCTGGAAGGAGGCGTCGTCGCCGAGCGGGTCCGGGCACTGCCCGCCGGCCACGGCCTCGACGCCGCCACCGGCACCTACGTCGACCTCGTCGCCGCCGGGGTCATCGACCCGGCCAAGGTCACCCGCTCCGCACTGCAGAACGCTGCCTCGATCGCGGCGCTGTTCCTCACCACCGAGGCCGTGATCGTCGACAAGCCCTCGGAGACCGGCCCGGCAGCCGAGGAGATGCCGGGCTTCTGACGCTCAGAGCACCTGCAGACCCAGCCACAGCGCGCAGGTCGCGGCGGCGAGCGCAGCAGGGACGGTCAGCAGACCGAGCCTTGTGAACTCGCCCGCCGCGACCCGGGTGCCGCGCGCGCCCAGCACCTGCCGCCACAGCAGCGTCGCCAGCGAGCCGACGAACGTCAGGTTCGGGCCGATGTTCACCCCGAGCAGCACGGCCAGCACCAGCCCGGTGTGGACGTCCGGGGGAGCGGTCGCGACCACGTCGAGCAGCACCAGCGTCGCCGGGATGTTGTTGACGACGTTCGCCAGCACCGCCGCGATCCCCGCCACCGCCAGCAACATGAGCAGCGACGTGGCGTCCTGGGTCGGGACGAGCATCCGGAGCAGGTCTGTCAGCCCGTGGGCGCTCACCGCCGCGACCACGATCCCCAGGGCCAGCACGAACAGGCAGAACAGCGGATCGACCGCCCGCACGACGCCGGTGACGTCGATGCGCCGCATCGCCAGCGAGCGGGCCGCCAGCACCACCGCACCCGCGGCCGCGACCCACACCGGCTCCAGCCCGATCGTCGACGACACCCCGAACCCGACCAGCGTCAGCCCCAGCACGACCAGCGCGAACCGTGGTGGTGCAGCTCCGTTGGCCGGCGCCGGCGCCGGCGGCGATGTCGGCGTCGGCTCGGGCAGGTCGGCCCGGAAGAACAGCCGCAGCACCACGTACTCGACGGCGATCGCCACCAGCCACGGCAGCGCCATCACACCCGCGAACCCCAGGAACGACACCCCCGCCGCACTGAACGCCAGCAGGTTCGTCAGGTTCGACACCGGCAACAGCAGCGACGCCGAGTTCGACAGGTGCCCGCACGCATAGGCGTGCGCCCGCGCCGGGACCGCGAGCCGCCGCGCCGTCAGCAGCACCACCGGCGTCAGCAACACGACCGTCGCGTCGAGGCTCAGCACGACCGTCGTCGCTGACGCCGCCGCGAACACCAGACCCAGCAACCGGACCGGCCGCCCCCGCGACCCCGCCGCCAGCCGCGCCCCCAGCCACTCGAAGACGCCCTCCGCCTCCGCGAGCCGGCCCAGCAGCAGGATCGCCGCCAGGAACCCGACCGTCGGCCCCAACGCCGACACCTCGGCCAGCGCCGCCGGCACCGGCAAGAGCCCCACCGCGACGACGATCGCCGCCGCCGGCACCGCCGCCACCGCCTCGGGCAGCCCACGCGGCCGCACCGCCGCGACCACCAGGACCACGACGAGCAGCAGCGCCGAGACCGCGGCGGCCATCTAGCGGGCGGCCATCTACGTCAGGAACAGCCAGATCGAGACGCCCACACCCAGCAGGACGACGCACCAGCGCAGCACGTTCTCCGGCATCCGCCGCGCGATCCGCGCGCCCAGGAACCCGCCGACCAACGTCGCCGGCGCGAGCAGCGCCACCGCGAGCCACTCCACCGGCGCGCGCAGCGAGAAGATCAGCACCGTCACCGTCGCCACGATCAGCGACAACAGACCCTTCAACGCGTTCAACCGCACCAGCCGGTCGTTGGCCAGCAACGACAACGTCGAGATCAGGATGACGCCAAGCGCACCGCCGAAGTAACCGCCGTACACCGCGGCCACGAACACCGCGGGCAGCAGCACCGCCATCCGGTCCGGCGCGTCGGCCTCAGGGGTGCCGATCTTCTTCTTCAGCCACGGCCCCACCGCCATCACCAGGCTCGCCAGCAGCACGAGGACCGGCACCACCGCGTCGAACACGCTCTGCGGCAACAACAACAGCAGCACACACCCGACCGCCGCGCCGGCCACCGCCGCCACGGATGTGAACGCGATCCGGCGCCCCTGCCCGACCAGCTCCGTCCGTTGCCCGACCACGTTGCCCAGATAGCCCGGCCACTGCGCGATCGAGTTCGTGACGTTCGCGTTCAACGGCGGCAGCCCCACCGCCAGCAACGCCGGGAACACCAGCAGCGAGCCACCACCCGCGATCGCGTTCACCGCACCGGCGACGAGCCCGGCGATGAGGAGGAACGTCAGGCTCCCGGGGGTCACGTGCAGCACGGCCCGACGCTAATCGGCGTCACCGCGCCCGGCGCGCCCACCCCGTGGTGACCGCGACACACCCCGGGCCCGTAGAGTTCGCGGAGCGGACGAGTCGGTCGGGCGACCGCGTCGACGACCTCCGGGTCGTCGCCGAGGAAAGTCCGGACTCCGCAGGGCAGGGTGGTTGTCAACGGCAACCCGGGGCGACCCGCGGGACAGTGCCACAGAGAACAGACCGCCTCCGGTGAGAATCGGGGGTAAGGGTGAAACGGTGGTGTAAGAGACCACCAGCACCCCGGGTGACCGGGGTGGCTAGGTAAACCCCACCCGGAGCAAGGCCAAGAGGCTCCCGCGAGGGAGCTGCGCAGACGTCCGAGGGCGGCCCGTCCGAGTCTGCGGGTAGGCCGCAGGAGTGCGTTGGTGACGGCGGACCGAGATGGATGGTCGCCGAACGGAGGGTCGCGAGGCCCCCGGGAACAGGATCCGGCTTACAGACCGACTCGTCCGCGCCCCTGCACCTGCTCGTCGCTCGGACGGGCTGTCCGGTGTGTGGCAGTCCGCCGACCGCGGAGGCCGCTAGGGAGCGGACCCCGAGGCCAGGCGATGCAGACCGCTGGGGTCGGTGATCCGGATGCCCGACGGATGCCGCTCGACGAACCCCGCCTCCCGCAGCTTGCGCAGGGCGCGGGCCACGACCTCGCGGACCGAGCCGATCGCGTCGGCGAGCTCCTGTTGCTCGACCCTGACGATCAGTCCTTCGGGGGCGTTGGACGCCAGGTCGAGCAGGTGCCGGCTGACACGCTGCTGCACGGTGCCGAAGAGGTTGTCCCCCAGGAACTCCACGGTCTCGAACACGATCTGGCAGGCCTGCTGCGCAAGGAGCCAGGACAGGTCGGCGTCGGCGACGGCGAGCCGGCGCAGGGTCGCCACGTTGAGCATCGACACCTCGCAGTCGGTGATCGCGTCGGCGCCGACGGGGGAGCCCTGCGCGATCGCCGACGGCAGCCCGATCACCTGGCCCGGGCCCGCGTACCGGACGGTGGCGACGCGCCCGTCGCGGGAGACGACCTTGACCCGGGCCTGGCCGTGATGCAGCAGAGCCAGCCGGGGCGGGCCGAACGCCTCGTAGATCGGCTGCGCGGCGGGCACCGTCACGACGACGGCGTCGCGCAGCATGGCGTGCCGGATCGGGGGCGCGAGCTCGGCGAAGTAGCTGCTCTCCCAGGCCGCGAGGGAACGGGCGTGCAGGCCGGAGCGCACAGCTGTCATCGTCGGCCCCCTTCGTCGCGATCCCAGGTTATTGCGCTCACCTGTCCCGCTCGTAGCGGTAGCGACGGTCCAGGAACGACAGCAGGTCGTCGCGGAACCGGTCGGGGTGCTCGATGTTCGGGACGTGCCCGCACTCCGGGTACACGAGCAGCTCGACGTCGGGCACCCGCGCCGCGACCTCGTCGGCGTAGCCGGGCAGCCGCAGCGGGTCGTCGGCCCCGGCGACGATCAACGTCGGCACCTTGATGTTCTCGTACGGGGTGGTGTCGGCCCTCCCGAACTCACCTCCGCGTGTGCTGGTGGGTGGACGCAACCGTGCCGAGGCCGCGCACTGCCACGCCCCGGGCTCCAGGCTGAGCCGATGCCGCCATGCGACGTACCGCGGGTCCTCGGCGTGCCGTGACGCGTGCATGAGCACGCGCAGGATGCGGGCCATCCCTTCCTCGGTGAGGTCGTAGTCGAGGATGGCGTGCCGGGCGTCGTTGTCGGGCACGAAGCCGCCGCCGCTGACCAGGACCGCCGCGACCGCGCCCAACGTGGGCTCGGCGGCGGCGATGTCCATGGCGAGGTAGGTGCCGCCCATCGAGTTGCCGACCACCGCGGCGGGCCCGAGGTCGAGTGCCGCGATCGTGGCCGCCATGTGCCGCATCCGCCGTCCGGCCGGGTCGGCGAAGTCGACGACCTTGTCGCTGAGCCCGAACCCCAGCCAGTCCGGTGCCACGACGTGATAGCCGGCCGCCGCCAGCTCGGGCACCAGGTGCGACCACGAGCTCTCGGCGCACGCCCCGTACTCGCCGGAGTGCAGCAGCACGACCGGCGGACCCGAGCCCTCCTCCAGCACGTGCGTCCGCATGCCGTCGACGGTGAGGAACACGGCGCCGCTCAGACCGTGACCGGCCGCGGCGTGAACTGGCGGTCGAGCGCCGGTTTGACGTGCTCGGCGAACGTCCGGATCCCGGCGACCGTCTCGTCGTGCTCGAGGAAACCCGCCTGGCCCATGAGCAGCAGATGTCCGAAGCCGCCGACCCGCTCGTGGAACTTCTCGATCTGGCCGCGCACCGTCGACGGGCTGCCCGCGAACACGATGCCCTCGTCGATCAGGTTCTCCAGCGTCAGCGACTTGAAGTCGTACGCGGACCGTTCCCCCCGAAGGCCTGCAGCGCGGACGAAGTAGGGCGTGTAGCCCGGCGGCTGGACGAACTCGAACGGCACCTTGTTGGCCTTGACGTACCACATGAGTTTGCGCGCGCCCTCCAGGCCTTCCTCGTCGGTCCGGCCCGTGTAGACGAGTGCGGCGTAGGCGAACCGGTCGTCGGCGGGCGCGGGCCGGCCCGTCTCGGCGAGGCGGTCCCGGTAGGCCTGGAACACCTTCCGGGTGCCCTCGTAACCGGTCAGGAAGGAGGCGACGATGTCGCCGTTGTCGGCGATGCGGCCCGCGCTGCCAGGGGTCATCGCAGTCACCCACACCGGCGGGTGCGGCTGCTGCAGCGGCCGGGGCCAGATGTTGACGTGGCGCTGGTGGAAGAAGCGACCCTCCCAGTTGAACGGGCCGTCGTGGGTGGTCCACGCCTTCTTGATCAGGTCGATGGCCTCCCACATCCGCTCGCTCATCTGGACCGGCTTGCTGTTGACCGCCGATACCTCGTAGGGCACCCCACGGACGAACCCCACGTCGAGACGGCCGTGGCTGAGCAGGTCGACCAGCGCGGTCTCCTCGGCGACGCGCACCGGGTCCTTCCGGTTCGCGACCGGATTGCCCAGGATCAGGATGCGGGCCTTCGTCGTGATCCGGCCCAGGATCCCGGCGATCACCGGCGCGGCAGGGTCCATACAGGTCGCGGTGGCGTGGTGCTCGTTCATCATGAGGTTGATGCCGCACTCGTCGGCGACCTGCCATTCGAGCAGGTAGCGGTCCCACAGCGCCGCCGCGCGCTCGGGGTCGATGACGCCGTTGGGCAGGGTGACGCGGATGGAGTCGATCGTCTCCGGGGGCGGCAGGTACGGGTAGGCGGTTTCGCTGAAGTGCCAGTACTGCATGGGATCTCCCGTCAGACCGTGTGGTCGGCGACGAGCGCCGCGAGGGTGGCCGGTTGCTCGACCTGGGCGCGATGACCCGCCCCGTCGACGATCTCGAACCGCGCGCCGGGGATCGCGTCGGCGTATGCGCGGCCGTACCCGGGCGAGACGATGCCGTCGTGCGCGCCCCACGCGACCAGCGTCGGGACGTGGATGCGGGGCAGCCACCGGCGCAGCCGCGGGTTGTGCAGGTAGGGCTCCCAGCCGTAGAGGGCGAGCGCCTCCTCGTTGCGGGCGATGTGCTCGGTGTCCTCGACCGACGCGAGCGTCAGGTCACCGGGGCCGGCGGCAGGGTCGGCGTAGTTGCGGGCGTCCAGTTCGCCGCGGGGAATGGCGAAGACGTCGACGATGTCGCGGTCCTCCCGGCCGCCCACCTTGATCCCGACCGGGTCCACGAGGACGAGCCGACCCAGCCGCGAGCAGTCCCGTACCGCCATCTCGGCGGCGAGCCACCCACCGAACTGCAACCCGACGAGTACGACGTCACGCAGGTCCTGGCGCTCGATCCAGTCCAGGTACAGGTAGGCGAGGTCCTCGACGGTGTCGCACCAGTCGGGACGGGGCGACAGACCGAAACCCGGATGGCTCGGCGCGACGACGGTGAACCGCCCGGCCAGGGCGTCGACGAACGCCGTGTCGGCCTCGCGGCCCTCGGCGCCGTGCAGCATCAGCAGCGTGGGCCCGGCGCCGGTGGTCGCGACGTCGAGCACGACGTCCTCACCCTCGGCGCGCCCGACGACCGTTCCGGTGGTGGAGTCGACGAGGGTCAGCACGAGTGGTGTCCTTCGTCCTGGCCCGCAGCGGTCCGGTGGGGCGCCAGGTCGAGCCGGTCGAGCGTCGCCAGGTAGTGCCCGACGGCGTCGCGGACGTCGAACCGCGGCTTCCAGCCCAGGTCGGCGTGTGCCCGGCTGCTGTCCAGGGCGCCGTAGTAACTGATGCCCATGCCCATCGGGTCCAGACCGGGACCGATCTCGATCGTCGCGCCCGGGATCGCGTCCCTGACGGCCTCGGCGAGTTCGTGCAGCGACACCGTCCGCCCGGTACCGATGTTGTAGACGTCGTGCGGCAGCCGGCCCGGTGCCAGCGTTGCCGCGATCACCGCGTCGGCGATGTCGGCGACGTAGATCGCGTCGTCGCGCTGGTCCCCGCCCTGCCCCAGGTGCGCCGCCTCGCCTGCGGCGGGCAGCTCGATCATGGAGCTGTAGGCGGAGAACCCGCCGTGGCGCGCCAGCTTGCCGGGGCCGAAGATCGTCGCGAACCGCAGCGACACGTACTCGATCCCGCGGTTGCGCGCGTACCAGCGGCCGATCTCCTCGCAGGACATCTTCGTGACGTCGTAGAGCGCCACCGGATTCAGTGGATGGTCCTCGGTGATCGGCACGTAGTCGGGGTGGCCGTGCGGGCCGGTCAGCGCGCCGTACGCGGCGCGCGAGCTGGTGTAGACGACCCGGCCCACCCCGGTCACGGCCGCGGCCTCGCACACCGCTGCGGTGCCCGCGATGTTGACCTGCACCGCCGCCACCGGGTGCCGGTCCGCCCCGATGATCGCCGCCATGTGCACGACGGTCTCGGGTCGGTACTGCTCGAACACCGCTCTGACCTGCACACTGTCGGAGACGTCGGCGACCGCAACGGTGAGATCGTCGGCCAGGTCCGGCACCAGTGACCGGTCGTCCCGGTTGTCGAGGACGACGACGTCGTGCCCGGTTTCGACGAGCCGGCGGACGACCCACGAGCCGTTCACACCCAATCCGCCGGTCAGGAGAACTCGCACCCTGATGACCTCCTCGTCATGTCGGCGCGGGAGTCCTGCACACCCACCGCGTCGTGCAGCGATGACATCGGCCGGGCCACAGCTGGGTCAACGACCCGAGGGACCTGGGTCACACCGGCCGCTCGGTGAGCAACTCGACTGAGGACGCTCTTCGACGCCATCACGTGGAGCTGACGCTCACGCGACGCGCGACAAGGCCTCGCGGATCGCGGTAGCCAGGACGGTCCGGCCGGCCGGGGTGGGGTGGATCCGGTCGGCGCCCAGGACACCGGCGCCGGCGGCGCGGACGGCGGCGGCCCAGTCGAGGAACACGACGTTGGAGCCGTGCCGGGCGGCGGCGGTCTTGAGGATCGCGTTGTTGGGGTTCTGCCACGCCCTCGGCACGAAGGTGCCGACGAGCACGACGGGCCGGTCGCCCGCCGCGGTGAGGACGGCGTCGACGTCGGCGGCGGCGACGGTGCCGTTGGCGCCGAGGTCGACGACGATCGGGCCGGGGTTGCGGGCCGCCCAGGCCCGGACCTTGGCGGGTGCGGTGGAGAACTGCCTGCCCACCTCGGCGTCGACGGTGGTGTCGGGGCCCAGGGCGGCCTTGATCGCCGCGGTGCTGCCCAGGGAGATGGAGTCGCCGACGACGAGGATCGGGCCGGTGGCGCGGCTGCGGTCGGGGGCGTCCTCGGTGGCGGGGGCGTCGGTGGTCGCCGCCACCGGGTCCGACGTGGTGGGGGGCGCCTCCGTGGTGGCCGGGGCGGTCGAGACGGCGGCCGCGGCGGGCGGGAGCTGCGCGGGCGGCGCAGGAGAGAACGATGCAGCCACGATGAGGCCGCCGACGGCGACGACCGCCGAGGCCAGCGCGGTCGCCCCGACGACCGCGGGGCCGGGCCGGAGCTTGGGGAGCATCGTCGTCGATTTCACCATGTCGACGGTGCGGCTCCGACACCGGGACCGCCGTCTGACCTGCGGATGATCTCCGTGTCGAGCCTGCCGACGGTCAGCAGGCGCGGGGTGCGACCCGGATCCCGGTGGGGGACCTCACGAAGTGGACATGAGAGAGGTCAGGGGCGTGGGCGTCGGCGACGAGACCCGGGAGGTCGTGGGTGCCGGCGACGGCGAGGGTGGTCGCCCCGGCGGCACGGCCTGCGGCGAGCCCGGCCGGCGCGTCCTCGACGACGAGGCACCGGTCGGGGGCGACGTCGAGGTGGGCGGCGGCGAGGAGGAAGGGCTCGGGGTCGGGCTTGCCGACGCGGACGTCGTCGGCGGTGACGAGCACCGCGGGAGCGGGAAGGCCGGCAGCGGCGATACGGGCGAGTGCCAGGTCGCGGGTGCAGGAGGTGACGATCGCGGCGGGGGCGGTGGCGCGCAGGGCGTCGAGCGCGCCGGGCAGGGGGACGACGCCGTCGGTGTCGGCGAGCTCGAGCGCGACGATGCGGGCGAGCGCCGCGGGCACCTGCTCGGCGGGCAGCACGTCGGCGATGATCTCGGCGGCGGGCCGGCCGTGGGTGTTGACGAGCGCCGTGGCGGGTACGTGGTGCTCATCGGCCCACCGGGCCCAGCAGCGGACGACGGCTGGGGTGGAGTCGACGAGGGTGCCGTCCATGTCGAACAGTACGGCGGCGAACGTCCGTGCGGGCAGGACGTCGAGCGTGATCGGCACTGCGGCAGGCTACGACCCGCCGGCGCGACGCAGGCGCGGGACCACGACCGGCCGCTCGCGGTATCTGCGGCGCCACGATGATCACGCACTTCATCAATGGTTGCGCCCCCCGCACGCGGACGCGTTAATCAAATTCTCAGGGAGTGCGGCATGGAATCGTCGGCGAATTGTGAATCGTCGGTCACCGATCGGGACTACCTCGCGGGCGGCGGAGGTGATTCCCCCGGCCGGCGGTCGGGCCGGGCGAAGGGCCGCGGGCGCGCCGGGGCAATCGGGGGGTGGTCGGATCCGGGCCGGGCTACCGGGTGCTCCGGTCGAAAGGTATGCAAGAACGATTGCGTAGCGCGACCGGACGGTACGATCCGGACGATCACGGCGCCTGTGTCGCGGCCTCACCGGACGGCCTGGACCGTTCGGGTGCATCAGGCGGCCGGACGGCCCCACCTCACGTGCTCCGCTGCCACCGTGTTCACGTCGTCGCGCAGACATCCGGCCGGACCGGTGCGTGTGTGATCGTCCGCGAACGCCGGCGTCGTCGGTGGCAACGGGCTGCGACCGAGGAGACAACGACGTGACACTGCGTGCTCGGAGCTCAGCAAGTTGCGCACGATCGTGCCATCCGTGAGGGCCCCCTCACGGGCCGTCACGAGCATCGGGAATGCGCGCACAATAGCTGGACGACCGTCCAGTCCATTCCTTGCCAGTTCCGCCGGCCCCCGATTCGTGCCGGGGCCCGGGAACAGCGTCGCACGTCCTGAGCCCTTCGTCACGAATCGGGTGCGCTTGTGGGGACGGGTCGACCGTACCCACACGATTCGTGGTTACTATTCGGGGCATGGCGGGCAGTTCTTCTCCACGGCGGGCGAGGCCCGGGTCGGATTCCAGGACGGGTCCTGTGCTCGCGGGGGAACCTCCCGCGGACAGGTCGGCGGCGGACATCCTCAGCGAGCGCGAGACCTCTCCCGAGACCGTCGCGGCGATGACGACGATCGCGTCGATCCAGCGTGTCGCGATGCGCATCCGGCACCACCTCGAACAAGGCGTCCTCAAGGACAGCGAGCTGACCTGGACGGGCTTCCTCGTCCTCTGGGTCCTCTGGCTCTTCGGCGAGATGCAGACGCGGTACCTGGCCGAGGAGGTCGGGGTCAACCGCAGCACACTCAGCGGTGTCCTCGCCACGCTCGAGCGCCGCGGCCTGCTCACGCGCCGCGGTCACGAGTCCGAGGGCCGGCTGGTGCTGGTCGAGCTCACGCCGGAAGGCGGCGCGCTCATCGACAAGCTGTTCCCGCGCTTCGGTGCCGAGGAGGCGTTCGTCGTCGGCTCGCTGAGCCCCGACTCGATGCGGCGCCTGGGCAACTCGCTGCGTTCGGTCCAGCAGCAGCTCGACTCCGACGAGGGCAAGCGGCGCCGCGCGGCGCCGGTCCGCGACCGCTGATGCCGGCCGGCGCCGTCGTGCCCCGGCCGGTGGGTCCGTCATGACCCGCGGCGTTCCAGCCGTGGCACCAGGCCGTCGAGCAGCGGCTGCAGGCCGAACTCGAACAGCTCGTCGAGATCGAGGTCGTACTCGTCGTCGAGCATCCGCGCGAACAGCGGGTAGTCGCCCCGGCGCAGGAGGGCGTGCAGGGAGTCCACATTGGCATGTATCCACGCGTCGCTGTCGAGGCCGGTCTCGGCCTGGGCGGTCCGCTCCGGCTCGAGGTTGACGGCGGTGCCGCGGACGTAGTTGAACAACGTCAGGTGCGCGGTGAAGGCCGTGCAGCGGTCGAGGCCGCGGCCGTCGAGCACCCCGAGCATCCACTCCGTGTAGCGCAGCCCGCTCGGGATCGCCTGCGGCCGGGTCAGCGACATCGCCGGCGCGGCCCAGGGGTGCCGTCGGAACGCGGCCCACATCAGACGGGCCGCTGCCTCCAGGCCGGAGCGCAGGTCGCGCGGCACCGTCGCGGGGACCTCGATCTCGCCGAGCGCCTCGTCGAGCATCCCGACGACGAGATCGTCCTTGTCGGTGACGTGGTGGTAGAGCGACATCGTCGCCACCCCGAGAGTGGCGGCGACCCGACGCATCGACAGCGCCTCCAGCCCCTCGGCGTCGGCCACGGCGACGGCGGCGGCGACGACCGCCGCACGGTCGAGCGTCCCGTCGATCGCCCGCGGGGTTCCGACGGTGTCCCGCGTTCCCCGCCCGGAAGCAGGGCCACCGGCGACGACCGTTCCGACCCCGGGTCGCGCGACCACGAGCCCTTCCTGGCGCAGCGCGGTGAGGACCTTCGTGGCGGTGGCCATCGCGACGCCGTGGCGCCGGACGATCTCGCGCGTCGACGGCACCCGCGCCCCGGCTGCGAGCTCGCCCGAGCGGATGCGTGCACGCAGCTCTGCGGTGATCTCCGCCGACGACGCGGCCACTGCGGCCCCCGAGGTGCACTAGTACGCCCGCTCGAGGCGCCGGTCGACGCCCCGTCGCAGAAATAGTGCACTAGTACGATGCTGTTTTCCAGTGCAGATCGCTTGAGCAGTGCATGTGTACGGCGTACGTTCGCCACTCGTGAGGGGCCATCACGGCCCGCCGAACGAGGAGGCAACGATGTACGACAACGGCGTCCTGATCTCCGGAGCGAGCATCGCCGGACCGGCCCTGGCGTTCTGGCTGCGCCGGGCCGGACGCCGCGTGACGGTCGTCGAGCGCGCACCCGCGCTGCGCCCGGGCGGGCAGACGGTCGACCTGCGCGGCGCGGGCCGCACCGTCGTCGAGCGGATGGGCCTGCTCGACACCGTCCGCGCACGATGCGTGCACGAGCGCGGGCTCGCCTATGTCGACGCGCAGGGCCGGCGGGTGGCGGAGGTGCCTGCCGAGGCCTTCGGGGGCGAAGGGATCGTCGCCGAGATCGAGATCCTGCGCGGCGACCTCGCCGAGGTGCTGTACGACGCGACGCGCGACGACGTCGAGTACCTCTTCGGCGACCGGATCGTCGCCATGGACGAGGGCGCCGACGGCGTGGACGTCCGGTTCGCGAGCGGGCTGCGCCGGCGGTTCGGTCTCGTGGTCGGCGCCGACGGGCTGCACTCGGGTGTGCGGGCGCTGGCGTTCGGGCCCGAACCGGACTTCGTGCAGCCGCTCGGCATGGCGATGGCGTTCTTCACCGTGCCCGACGCGGTCGGCCTCGACGGCCGCTGCACGATGCACCACGTCCCGGGTGCGGTGGCCGGGCTCCGCCCCGATCGCGTGGCCGGTCGGGCGAAGGCGTTGCTCGCGACGCACACCGAGGAGCCGGTGCACCGGCTGCCGCGCGACCGGTCCCGTGCGCTGCTGCGCGACGCGCTGTCCGGCGCCGGGTGGCGGACGCCCCGGATCCTCGACGCCATGGACCGTGCCGACGATTTCTACGTCGAGAGCATCGGGCAGGTCCAGGTGGACTCGTGGTCGCGCGGACGGGTCGTGCTGCTCGGTGACGCCGCGGCGTGCCCGTCGCCGCTGACCGGGATGGGGACGAGCCTCGCGCTGGTCGGCGCGTACGTCCTGGCGGGCGAGCTGGCGGCGGCCCGTGGTGACCACGTCGCGGCGTTCGCCGCGTACGAGCGGGTCGTGCGTCCCTACGCGGAGCGGGCGCGGCAGCTGCCGCCCGGCGGGACGCGCGGGTTCGCGCCGACGAGCCGGGCGGCGATCGCGATGGGGCGGGCGTCGATGCGGTGGATGACGCGGTGGCCGCTGCGGCTGGTCGCGGCACGGATGTTCGCCGCCGCCGACGGCGTCGACCTGCCCGCCTACGACGGGCTCCGGCCCGCCGCACTGCGGTCGTGACGGAAGCGTCACACATTTTATTCATCAGTTGTTGAGTTGACGTCGTGCGCGGCGCTACCGTCCCGGAATGACCGATGCCGCTGTCACCGCACCAGCCGGGACGTTCGTCGTCGGACTCGCCGGGCTCGGCCGCGGGTCCCTGACGATCGCGGGAGGCAAGGCGGCCAACCTGGGGGAACTGCTCGCCGCCGGCATCCCGGTTCCCGACGGGTTCTGCGTCACCACCGACGCCTACGCCGCGGCGGCCGAGGTGGCGGGCCTGCCGGCGGCACTCGCCGCGGGGGAGGACCCGGCGGCCCTGCGGGCGCGATTACGGGAGGCACCCGTCCCCGCCGGGATCGCCGACGCCGTCCGCGCCGCCTACCGGGCACTCGGGCAGGCGCCGGTCGCCGTCCGCTCCTCGGCCACCGCCGAGGACCTTCCGGAGTCCAGCTTCGCCGGCCAGCAGGACAGCTACCTCAACGTCGTCGGCCCCGACGCGGTCGTCGACGCGGTACGCCGCTGTTGGGCGTCGTTGTGGACCGACCGCGCCGTCGCCTACCGCGAGACCGCCGGGATCGACCCGTCGACGGTGCGGCTCGCGGTCGTCGTGCAGCGCATGGTCGACGCCGCGGCGGCGGGTGTGCTCTTCACCGCCGACCCGCTCACCGGCGCCCGGGACCGCGCGGTGCTCGACGCCGCCCCGGGGCTCGGGGAGTCCGTCGTCTCCGGGGCCGTCGATCCCGACCATGTCGTCGCCGACCACCACGGACGCGTCCTCGACTACCGGGTCGGCCACGCCGGCGTCGCGGTCCGGACCGTCGCGGGCGGTGGCACCGTGCACGAGCAGCATGCCGGGGAACGCACGCGCTGCCTGACCGACGCCCAGGTCGCGGAGATCGTCGCGCTCGGGCTGCGGGCGGCCGCGCACTTCGGTGCACCGCAGGACGTCGAGTGGGCCGTCGCCGCCGACGGGACGGTCGCGCTCACCCAGTCCCGCCCGGTGACGACGCTGTTCC
The DNA here is from genome assembly GCA_001725415.1 of Pseudonocardia sp. SCN 73-27. Lineage (GTDB taxonomy): Bacteria > Actinomycetota > Actinomycetes > Mycobacteriales > Pseudonocardiaceae > Pseudonocardia. The sequence goes on along the minus strand of MEGH01000007.1, from coordinate 65,243 downwards.
CGCTGGTCGAACCGGCCGAGCCGGGGCACGTCTACCTGTGCGTCAGCCTCGCGCAGGGGCTGGTGCGGCCGATGACCCCGCTCGGCATCTCCGCGGCGCGCGTCATCGCGGCGACCGGTGTCGGGGCGATGACCGGCAGGCCGGCCGCCGATCCGCGACGCGGTCCACGCGGCTTCGCGGTGGCGGCGGGACGCCCGTTCGTCGACCTCACGACGCCGCTGCGCAGCGCTCCGGGCCGTGCCCTGCTGCCACGGGTCCTGGACGTGATGGAGGCACGGTCGTCCGTCGTCCTGCGGGGCCTGCTGGCCGGGGAGCTGCACGGCCGGCACGTGCTCGACGGTCCGGCGTCCAGACGCTCGTGGCTGCCGTTCCTGCGGGGGATCGGGCGGATCGCCGTCCGGTTCCGGGTGCCGGTGCGGCTGGTCGGCTCGCTGCTGTCCCCGCGCTACGCGCTGCGCCACGTCGAGCGGGTCCGGGCCGACATCGCGCCGCTGTGCGTCGTCACCCCCGACCTGCCCGCGGACGTGCGGCTGCGGCGCGCGGAGGAGATCGTCGCCGCCGTCTTCCCCGTGCTGCCGACGACCGCGCCCGTCGCCGGAGCGGGCTTCGTCGCGCTGGGGGTGGCCCGGCTGCTCGCGGGCCCCGACCTGCCGGGTGCGGACGTCCACGAGGTGCTGCGGTCGTTGCCGCACAACGTCACCACCGAAATGGACCTGCGGTTGTGGGCGCTCGCGGCCCGGTTGCGGACCGACCCGGCGTCGACGGCGGCGCTGGTCGACCGGGAGCCGGCGGAGCTGGCCGCGGCGTTCGCCGCGGGCATGCTGCCCGCGACCCTGCAGGCCGGGCTCGCCGCGTTCCTGCGCGACCACGGGCACCGTGCCGCGGCGGAGATCGACCTCGGCGTCGCGCGCTGGTCCGACGACCCGACGCCCGTCCTCGCCGTGCTGGCCGGCTACCAGCGGCTGCCCGTCGACGAGCGACCCGACGTCGCCCCGGACGCCCAGTTCGCCCGTGGTGCCCGGGCCGCCGAGCAGGCCGTGGCGGCGGTCGCGGCCCGCGTCCGGAAACGCTCCCGGGTGCGTGCGGTGCTCGTGCGGGCGGCGCTGGGCCGCGCCCGGGCGCTCGCCGGGCTGCGCGAGGAGCACAAGGACCTCCTGGTGCGGGTGCTCGCCGCGGCCCGGGCGAACCTGCTGCTCGTCGGCGCCGATCTCGCGCGCCGCGGCCTGGTCGAGTCGGCCGGCGACGTCGTGCTCCTCGACCTCACCGAGATCGCCGCGGCCGTGGCGGGCGCCGACCAGCGGATGCTCGTCGCCCGCCGCCGCGACGACCACGACCGTGAGCTGCGCCGCCGCCACGTCCCGCGGATCGTGCTGGCCGACGGGACCGAGCCGGAGGCTGCCGCCCCGCCCACGGCGGTCGGTGCCGACGGGTCGCTGACCGGGACGGCGGCGTCGGCCGGAGTCGTGGAGGGTCCGGTGCGGGTCGTGTTCGATCCCGCCGACGCCGCGCTGCACCCGGGGGAGGTGCTCGTCGTGCCCTCCACCGACCCGGGCTGGACGCCGCTGTTCCTCACCGCGGGCGCACTCGTGATGGAGATGGGCGGCTCGAACTCCCACGGCGCCGTGGTCGCCCGCGAGTACGGCATCCCGGCCGTCGTCGGGGTGGCGGCGGCCACGACCCGGCTGCGAACGGGTCAGGTCGTGCGCGTCGACGGCGCCGCGGGCACGGTCACCCCTGTCGAGGAGTGACGGTCAGGACGGTTCCCGGTCGAGGAGCCGCGCGGTGGCCGCTGCCACCCGCAGCGACCCGATGCCCGTCGGGTGGAACGGGTAGCGGTCGCCGAGCCCCTGCAGGTCGGCGCCGAGCCCGTCGGACGACGGCGGGCTGCACAGCGGCGCCAGCGGGGGATCGACGACGGTCAGGTCGTACTTGGCTGCGCCGGCGCGGAGCACGTCGTTGAGGGCCTGGTTGCGTTCGTGCATGAGCTCGGTCTTGGCCGCGTCGAGCCCGGGGACGCCCGCCGGGCCGCGGGCGTCGGCGCAGTCACCGGCTTCGCGGCCGGGGGCGAACACGTCGTAGGACGTCGCGATGACGATCTGCGGGCGCCCGGGCAGCGACGTCAGGTCCTGCAGCAGGTCGCCGTAGTCGCGGTCGAACGCGGCGAGGCGGTAGTCGAACTCGCCCGCGGTGAACCGGTCGGCGCAGTCGGGGACGCCGTAGCAGTAGGCGAGGAAGTCGCTCCAGCCGAGATCGTTGGGCCCGATCGCGACGACCACGTAGCGCAGCCCCGCGATCTGCTTGAGCAGCCCGACCTGCGCCGGTACCGAGGTGTCCCCGCCGCGGGCCTGCGGTCCGCGCAGCCCCTGGGAGATGCTCGCTCCCGAGCACGCGAGGTTCCGCACCGGCGCGCCCGTGACCAGCGTCAGCTCCGAGGCCAGCGAGTCGGCGCTGCGCTCGCAGGCGGTGTCCTCGGGCGTCGCGTCGGGTACCGGCGGGCCGCCGACGCGGGCGGCGCGGGAGTCACCGATGACCGCTCCGGTGTAGCCGAACACCGTCGGCCCCTCCGGCGACGGCGACAGGTGGTAGGAGCCGACGAGCTGGGTGAGCGAGCGGATGTCCGACAGCCCCCGCGTCGCGCCCGAGTACGCGAGCGCCCCGCACACCGCCCAGGCCAGCAACGACGCCGTCAGCGCGAGGACCGTCGTGCGGCCGACGGTGCCGGCGCCGCGGTGCCACAGGTCGGCGACGGTGACGTGCCCGGTGTGGGCGCTGCGGCTCTCCCGGCGCAGCAGTGCGAGCGTCCGCACGCAGCCGGCGACGGCGCAGATCGCGACACACACCCCGACCAGCCCCAGCGCGCCCCACAGGTACCAGCGCACGAAACCCGAGGTCAGGGTGTCGGCGGCCTGCGCGCGGGCGGCGACGGTCTGCTCCGGGTCGAGCACCTGCGCCGCGGCGGCGTTGCGCTGCACCGGGCCGAGGGTGATCTGCGGGCGCATCGGCCCCCACACCTGCAGCGGCGCGATGTCGAGACGGGTGTTGCCGATCTGCACCAGTTGGGCCGGCCCCGACACCGACGGCGTCGGAGTGCGCGCCCCGAGCTCGACGTGCTGACCGAGGACGGTGACGTCCTGCGACGGGGTGAGCGCGATCGTCGCGGGCAGGCCGCCGACCAGACAGACGGCCAGCACCAGCAACGTCGGCCACGACCGCAGCTCCCGCCACAACGCGGGCAGCATCCGCCGTCGACGGGTCGCGGTCGGAGCGGTGCGTGCGCGCTGCTCTACCGGTGGCGCCATCTCGGACCGGGACCCCCCGCGGTGTCGGCTCGTGCGGCTCGCCCCAGCATGCGTGACGCGACCCCGGTCCGTCACCCCTTGGCGCACAGGGTGAAGCTCGTCACCGGCCGCGCGGGCGGTCCGGATCCTCGCGGCCCGGCCGGCGCCGCGGCGGGCCGTCGTTGGCGAGGACGACGGCCACCCAGGGGAGAGGGCCCGTCACCACCAGGATGACCAGCCCGACCCAGAAGGCGCTGCGGTACAGCGAGCCACCGACCGCCAGCCCGACGAGATGGATCACCATCACGACGGCGTAGGTGCGTTGCCGGCGTCGCCTGCCCGCCTCGGCCGAGGGTGGCGCGTCCGTCACCACGGGGACGGCGTCGCGGCGTCGTCGCAGCCTCATCCCGCCTCCCACACGCCCGTCGCCGGCCCCGAGTGAACGCCCCGGACGGGCGATGCGCGACCGGGGCCGTGCGGCCGCCCGTCGTTCACCTCGCCGACACCGGCTCGTCGGCGAACGGTCATGACCGGACGGTGAGGTTCTCCGCATGGTGCTCGACGGCTCGCAGGGGTGCTGGTGACGCTGCGGTTGGCGCTGCTCGACCTGGCGGGCACGACGGTGTGTGACGACGGGATGGTCCTCGACGCGGTCCTCGCCGGCCTGGGCGCGGTCCGGGTGCCCAGCGCGGGCCCGCGGTTCCCGGCGTTGCGCCGGCAGGCCGAGGCCACGATGGACCGGGCGTCGCTCTCGGTGTTCGGCGATCTGCTCGACGGCGACATGTGCCGGGCCCGCCACGCCGACGCGGCGTTCGCCGCCCGGCTGCGCGTCCGGCTCGCCGCGGGGCTGCTGCGCGAGGTGCCCGGCGCGACGACGACGATGACGCTGCTGCGGGAGGCCGGTATCTCCGTCGGCCTGGCCAGCGGGTTCCAGCCGTCGCTGCACACCGAGATCGTCGACGCGCTCGGGTGGACCGACCTCGTCGACCTCACCGTGTGCCCGGCCGACGTCGACGGCCGCGGCCTGCCCGACCCCGCGATGCTGCTGACCGCGGCCGCGCGGCTCGACGCCGAGCCCGCCGACGTCGTGACCGCGGGGGACGCGACGTCGGCGATGGTGGCCGGGCGCCGGGCCGGGGCGGGGCTGACCGTCGGCGTGCTGTCGGGTGCGCACCGGGCGGCGCCGCTGCGCGCCGCCGGTGCCGACGCGATCGTCGACTCCGTCGCCGACCTCCCCGCCCTGCTCGGCCTGCCGTCCTGATCCCTTGTCCCGGTCAGCTCATCCCCGACGCGGCGAGCGGGTCGTAGCCGGGGGCGGCGAGCATCGCCTGCAGCTGTCGGCGCCGCACGCCGACGTTGCTGCCCTCGATCACCGGGTACGCGAGCGCCTCGTGCAGCCGGCGCAGCAGCGGGAACGCCGTGTCGTAGGCGGTGACGCCGACGACCTGTACCAGGTCGTTGATCACCGCGACGGCGGTCTCCGAGCCGAAGATCTTGGCGTGCAACGCGAGCTCCGGCCCGGCCGGGTCGCCGGACAGGGCGGCGTCGAGCGCCCGCCACGACAGCAGCCGGACGGCCTCGATGCGGCCCTTCGCGTCGGCGAGCAGATCGGCGACGGCCTGGTGCTCGATGATCGGGACGGCGCCGCCGCGGGTCTGTGTCGTCGCGAACCGGTGCGCGACCGCGAACGCCTCCCGCATGGCCGCCGTCGCGAAGGTGCCGATCGACGCCCCGCTGGCGACGAACGCGTTGCGCGTCAAGGCCGCGCCCTGTCCCTCCTCGCCGAGCAGGTTGGCCCGCGGGACACGGACGCCGTGCAGCCGGACCCGGGCGGTCATGCACCCGGCGAGCCCGGGCAGGTCCATGTACTCCTCGACCTCGACGTGCCCGGCCAGGTGCTCGCGCTCGGCGACCAGCAGCGAGATGCCGCCGGGTGTGCGGCACACGATCGTCATGACGTCGGGGCCGTCGCCGTCCCATCCGGGCAGGTGCGACGCCCACTGCTTGCGACCGTCGACGACGTAGTGGTCGCCGTCGGGGACCGCGACGGTCAGCGTGCCCGCGGCCGGGGGCGGGGCGTCGAAGTTGGCGCTGCCGTCGGGCTCGGAGAACGCCATCGCCGCGACGGGCGCCCCGGAGTCGGCGAGGAACGGTGCGACGAACCGCTGGATCTGCTCGGGTGTGCCCACCTCGTAGACGGGGACGAGCGCGATGAGCGGCCCGGCCATGGAGATGACGAAGTCGGGGCTCTTCGCGGCCCACTCCTCGACGAGGATCGCGGCGTCGACGCCGTCGCCCGCGGCACCGCCGAACGGTGCCGGGACGAGCCCTTTCAGGAACCCGGCGGCGACGGCGTTCTCGAACACCGGTCGCGCGAGCAGGGCGCGGCGCAGCGGGTCGGGCTCGGCACGCACGGCGTCGGCGAGCGGGACCAGCTGCTCCTCGGCGAACTGGCGCGCGGCCTTCTTGAGCTGCTGCTGGGCGGGGGACAGGGTGAAGGAGACGGCCATGGGAGGCTCCCTTGCGTCGGCGTGAGCACCCAGAGTCCGACGGACGCCGGGCCCGCGTCCCGGCCGGACGTGCACATGGACCGTGCAGAACGTGCGCGGGTCAGCTCCGGCGCAGGTCGCGCGGCGCGATCCCGTACTCGCGGCGGAAGGCCCGGCTGAACGCCGACGGGTCGAGGTAGCCGAACCGGGCGGCGATCGCGGTGACCGTCGCGGTCTCGGCCGGGTCGCGCAAGGCACGGGAGCAGCGCTGCAGCCGCATCGTCCGCACGGCGGCGGCGAACGTCGTGTCGTGCTCGGCGAAAGCCGCGTGCAGCGTGCGCGGGGAAACCGCGAACCGCCGCGCCACCGCCGCGACCGACAGCCCGGGGTCGCCGAGGTTCGCGGCGACGTGGCGCAGCACGGCGGCCCGCAGCGCGTCGTGCCCCGGTTCCTCGCCCGGGGTGCCGAGCAGTGCGGCGACGGCCGCGGCGAAGGACCGCTCGAGATCGTCGAGCGCCCCGGAACCGGGTGCTGCCGGCTGGGCGCCGGCATGATCGTCCATGCGCCACAACGACTGCACGAGCGTCGCGACGACGTGCCCGGTGCCGGAGCCGCCGTCGACGGCCCGGCCCAGCAAAGCCGGCCGAGGCCGTCCGCCGAGCCCGCGGTGGGGCACACGGAACGACAACATCCGCCAGGGCTCGTCGAACCGCAGGTGATAGGGCTCGGTCGTGTCGAGCACGACGAACTGGCCCGGGGCCACGACGGCGTCGACCTCGTCGGACCCGACCCGGTGCCGGACGTGGCAGCGGCCGTGGACCTGCAGGTTGACGAACACGTACTCGCCGTCCGAGCGGGCCACCTCGCGGGGGCCGTGCACGGTCAGCTGGGGCTGGGAGTCGATGCGGGCCCGGTTGACCGCGCCCAGCTCGCGGGTCTCCACACGCGCCGGGAACCCGCGCGCGTCCGACGCGGTGCGGGTCGGGGTGAGCGGCACGAAGGCGCGGCAGATGACGTCGTGCCACATCGCGAACTGCTCCGCGGGCGGGCGCCGCGCGATGTCCCAGACCGGCATGCCACCTCCCGGGGTGCCGGGTCGAGGATGCTCCCCGGACGGCGCCCCGGACAAGCGATCAGCTCGACGCCAGTTCCTTCTCGAGCGGCGTCCGGAACCGCGGTACGACGCGGGTGCTGCCGACGTGCGTCGCGACCCGGTGCGCCGCCGCCTCGACGGCATCGGTCGCCTCCGCGCCCACGTCCTCCAGCACCCGGACGACGACCTCCGCGTCCTGGCGCTGCGCCCAGCCGCCGACGACCCGGCCCTCCCACCACACCGTCGGCCCGATGTTGCCGGTCCGGTCGAACAGCAGGTCGCGGTGCGGGCCGAGGAACCAGTCGCGCGCCTGCCAGCCCATCGGCGTCGGGTCGAGCGCGGGCAGCAGCACCGCCTCGGCGGGCGGCTCGACGGGATCGACGGGGTCGTCGGCGAGCCGGATGCCGGGCGTGCCGTCGAGGTCGACGTCGACGACGTCGAGCGCCGCGAGCGCCCGGGAGGTCTCACGCGCGGTCCAGCCGGTGAACCAGCGCAGGTCCGACACCGGCGCGGGACCGAAGACGCGCAGCCAGCGCGCGGCCAACCCCGCCTGTGCGGCCTCGACCGGCAGCGCGGCGAGCGGGTCGCCCAGCCACGTCGCGGCCGGTGACCAGCGGTACTGCGTGGACGTCCACGACCCGCGCGGCCTGCCCCGGACGATGTGCCCGTCGACGGCCAGCTGCAGCAGGACCCGGGCCGTGGCGTTCTGCTCGGTGGCGGCGATCCGGGTACGCAGCCGCGGGACGTCGGCGGCCAGGTCGGCGGCGAACGCCTCCCCGCGCGCGTGCAGCGCGGCCAGCGTCTCGGCCTCGACCTCGGCGAGCCAGGCCCCGGCGTCGCCGATCCCGGACCCGTCGAGGTGGGAGACCAGCCGTTTCCGCTGGGTCGCGGCGACGGTGTGCGCGCACCCGTGCTGGACCAGCGCCGCCGTCTCCCGGTCGAGCACCCACACCGTGCGGCGCATGCCGAGCATGCGGACGAGGGAGCGCTGCGTGTAGAGGGCGTGCTCGACGTCGGCGACGCCCGCGCCGTCGGTGCGGGCCAGGGCAGCCAGGTGCACCGTGGCCGGGTCGGTGGCGTGCAGGCCGAGCACCGCCGACGCCGCCGCGACGACACCGGCCGGGTCGCCGGACGCCCGGGTCGCCGTGCCCAGCCGGTGCCGGGCGACGAGCCGCGCCCGGCGGGCGGCGACGGTGATCGGTTCCACGTCCGACAGTCCATCACGCCGCACCGACGGTCCCGCCCGAAGATCCCGACCGGCGCACGCCCGGGCTCATCGCCCGCCGGCTCAGCTCCAGGCGCGCGCCGAGCGGGTCGCCCAGTACTCCTCGGGCGGCCGGGCGAGGTCGGAGAGCTCTTCGAGCAGGGCCGTGTCGATGCCCCGCAGGTCGACGTCGGCCGCGGCCGCGTTGCTGCGGACCTGCGCGCCGTCGACACCGCCGGAGAGCACCCGCCACGCCCACGGCCGGGCCAGCGCCACCGCGATCGCGAGCTTGTCGATGCCGACGCCGGCCTCGTCGGCGAGTGCCGCCGCCTTCGTCGCGACGGGGGAGCCGTCCTGACCGCCGGGGGCGAGCAGTCCGTTGGCCACCGGCTCCTTGACGATCACCCGCGCGCCCGTGGCGGCGGCCTCGGCCAGCGCCGGGCCCGCCGACGGCTCCAGCACGTTCCACGTCGACTGGATGGACGTGAACAGCGGCCGCCCGTTGACCTGGATCTCCAGGGCGCGCCGGATCGCCTCGGTCTGACGCGGGCCCGACGTCGAGATGCCGACGCGGACACCCTCGTCGCGCAGTGCCGCCAGCTGGTTGTGCAGGGACGTGTCGGCGAGGACTCCGGTGTCGAGCGTGGCCGAGTGCACGTGGTAGACGCCGAACCGGTTGCCCAGCGTGGCGCGGGTGAGCGCGAGCTGCTCGGTGAACGCGGTGATCGAGTGGTCCTTGACCTCGTGGACGGCGGCATCGGTGCGCCAGTCGCCCACGTAGCGGTAGCCCCACTTCGACCCGACCTCGACCCGCACGCCGGGGTGGGCGTCGAGCCAGCCCGCGAGGAACTCCTCGGCGCGCCCGTAGGAGCGGGCGACGTCGATGTAGTCGACCCCGCACGCGACCGCGGCGTCGAGGACCTCCCACGTGCGGTCGCGCAGCGACTCCACGCTGCGTTCCGAGCCGAGGTCGTGCGCGCGGCCCGACGTGATGTAGGCGGGCCGCGCGACGGCGGCCAGCCCGATGCCCAGCTTCGCGCTCATGCGCTCGCCGCCGGGCGCTCGGTGACCGCGGGCGGCCACGACGCGGCGCCGAGCTCGCGGGAGATGCTGCGGGCGGCGGCGCGCAGCGCGTCGGCGGCGACGGGGTCGAGCGGCCAGTCGGTCTGCGGCACCACGAGCCCGATCGCGCCGGCCACGGCCCCGCTGTGGTCGCCGACCGGGGCGGCGACGCCGTACTCGCCGAGGACGGCCTCCTCGGACTCGGTGGCGATGCCGGCCGCACGCACGGCGGCCAGCTCGGCGCGCAGCCGCGCCGGGTCGGTGATGGTCTCGCCGGTCATGCTGCGCAACGTATCCGTCTCCGGGAGTGCCGTGTCGTCGAAGGCCAGCAGCGCTTTGCCGAGCGCGCACGCGTGGGCGGGGACGACGATGCCGACCTCGTTCATCTGGCGCCCGCCGCGGGGGCGGGGCTCGTGGGCGACGACGATGACGTCGCGTTCGGGCAGGTCACGGTCGACACCGGCCAGCAGCACGGCGGTGCGTACCGCCATCCCGGTGCGGGCGGCCAGGTCCTCGGCCCACGGCACCGAGCGCGAGCGCAGCTCCAGGGTGTCGAGGTAGACGTTGCCCAGGCGCAGCGTGGCGGGGCCGAGCCGGTAGCGGCCGGAGTCGCGCTCCTGGGCGATCATCCCGTGGTCGAGCAGGGTGCGGACGATTCCGTGCACCGTCGACGGTGCGAGCTCGAGCTGGGCGGCGAGCTCGCCGAGGCCCATCCGGCGGGCACCCTGCAGCGCGGTGAGGATGCGCACCGCGCGGTCCACGGACTGGATCACGCCGGCCTCCTCCTGCCACGTCGTTGCGGATGTCGTTGCGGTGTCGGACGGGTCTTGCCCTGCCCCCCGGGTGAGCGTAGCTTCCGATGCACGTTCGGCATAGTCGAAACGCGTTCAGCTCGTCTGCACGTGCCGCCAGACCACGGTCGCGCCCAACGGAGGGCCCACGATGAAGAAGCTGATCAACGATCCGGCCGACGTCGTCGCCGAGGCGTTACGCGGCATGGACGCCGCCCACCCCGAGCTGCGCGTCGACCACGCCAACCGCATCGTCTACCGCGCCGACGCGCCGGTGCAGGGCAAGGTCGGGCTGATCTCCGGCGGCGGGTCCGGGCACGAGCCGATGCACGGCGGATTCGTCGGCCCGGGCATGCTCGACGCGGCCTGCGCGGGCGAGGTCTTCACCTCCCCGGTGCCCGACCAGATGGTCGAGGCGACCAAGAACGTCGACGGCGGCGCCGGCGTCCTGCACATCGTGAAGAACTACACCGGCGACGTCATGAACTTCGAGATGGCCGCCGAGCTGGCCGGCGCCGAGACGGGCGTCGAGGTGCTGTCGGTCGTCACCGACGACGACGTCGCCGTCCAGGACAGCCTCTACACCGCGGGCCGCCGGGGGGTCGGCGTCACGGTGCTGCTGGAGAAGATCGTGGGCGCCGCCGCCGACGAGGGGCGCGACCTCGCGGGCGTCGCAGCGGTGGCGCGCAAGGTCAACGGCCAGGGCCGCAGCATGGGCATGGCACTCACCTCGTGCACCGTGCCCGCGGCCGGGCAGCCGACGTTCGAGCTGCCCGACGACCAGATGGAGATCGGCATCGGCATCCACGGCGAACCGGGCCGGCGCCGGGTGCCACTCGCGCCGGCCCGCGAGGTCGCCGCGATGCTCGTCGAGCCCGTCCTGTCCGACCTCGACTTCACCGGCCCCGACGGCGTCATCTGTTTCGTCAACGGCATGGGTGGCACCCCGCTGCTGGAGCTGTACCTGATGTACAACGAGGTGGCGGCGCTGCTGGACAAGGCCGGCGTGCGCATCGCGCGCTCGCTGGTCGGGCCCTACATCACGAGCCTGGAGATGGCGGGTTGCTCCGTCACCCTCGTGAAGGCCGACGACGAGCTGATCAGGCTGTGGGACGCACCGGTGAGGACTCCAGGACTGCGGTGGGGGGCATGAGCGCGGCACTCGACCAGCTCACGGACTGGGTACGACGCTTCGCCGTCGCGGTGCGCGAGAACCGTGACGAGCTGACCCGGCTCGATGCCGCGATCGGCGACGCCGACCACGGCATCAACCTCGACCGTGGCATGACCGCGGTCGTCGCCGCCCTCGACGCCGAGTCGCAGCCCACGGCCGCAGCGCTGTTCAAGAAGGTCGGGATGACGCTGGTCAGCACCGTCGGCGGGGCGAGCGGACCGTTGTACGGGACGTTCTTCCTGCGCGTCGCGACCGCGTCGGGCGAGGTCACCGAGCTCGACGGGCCCGCGTTCGCCAAGGCGCTGCGTGCCGGTCTGGAGGGCGTCGTCGCCCGCGGGAAGGCCGAGGCGGGCGACAAGACGATGTTCGACGCCCTCGCCCCGGCCGTCGACGCGCTCGACGCCGCGCTGGCCGACGGCGACCCGCTGGCGGAGTCGCTGCGGACCGCCACCGCGGCCGCCGAGGCGGGTCGGGACGCGACGATCCCGCTCGTCGCCCGCAAGGGCCGTGCCAGCTACCTGGGCGAACGCAGCGTCGGACACCAGGACCCCGGCGCCACGTCGGTCACCATGCTCGTGGCGGCTGCCGCCGACGCACTGGCGTGACCGCTCCCGTCGACACGGTCGGCACGCTCGTCGGGATCGTCGTCGTCTCGCACTCCCGGGCGCTGGCCGACGCCGCCGTCGCGCTGGCCCGGGAGATGGTGCACGAGGGCGGCCCGCGGATCGAGGTCGCCGCGGGTCTCGACGAGACCACCTTCGGCACCGACGCCGCCGCGATCATGACGGCGGTCGCGGCCGCCGACGACGGCGCCGGCGTCGTCGTGCTCATGGACCTGGGCAGCGCCGTGCTCTCCGCCGAGCTGGCGTTGGAGATGCTCGACCCCGACCTGGCCGGCCGTGTCGTGCTCTGCGCGGCGCCGCTCGTCGAAGGGCTGGTCGCTGCCGTCGTCACCGCGGCGGGCGGCGCGGACAGCGCGGCCGTCGCCGCCGAGGCGACCGACGCCCTGACCGCGAAGTCCACCCAGCTCGGCGGCGCCACGGCAGCATCGGAGGCCCCGGCCGGGCCCGCCGCCGACGGCCCCACGATCACGCTCACCCTCGCCGACCCGCACGGCCTGCACGCCCGCCCGGCGTCGCGGCTCGTCGGCGCCGTGCGCGGGCTCGACGCCGACGTGCAGGCGCGCAACACCTCCACCGGATCGGACTGGGCGCCGGTCGCCAGCCTGTCGCGGCTGGCGACGCTCGGCGGTCTCGTCGGCCACGTCATCGAGATCCGTGCGACCGGCCCCGACGCCACCACAGCCCTCGACCAGCTCGCCGCCGCCGCGGCGGACTCGGGCCTGACCAGGGCTGTTCGTCCCGTTTCTGGTGCGCCGCAGCAGGTCTGGGCGCAGGACGCGCCCGTCCGCCCCCTCGGCGCCTCACCCGGGATCGCCGTCGGCCCCGCCCGCCCGCTGCGCGCGGCGGCGTTCGACTTCGACGACACCCCTGCCGACGACCCCTCGGACGAACAGGCTCGGCTCGACCGCGCCCGCGCCGATGCCGCCCATGCCATCGAGGCCGTCCGCGACCACACCGTCGCCACTGCGGGCGCCGACGAGGCCGCGATCTTCGACGCCCACCTCGCGCTGCTCGACGACCCCGACCTCGCCGGCGACGCCCACGCCCGCATCGCCGCAGGCAGCGCCGCCGGCCGGGCCTGGGCCGACGCCGTCGACATCGCCGCCGCCCGGTTCGCCGCGCTGCCCGGGGAGTACCTGCGCGCCCGCGCCGCCGACGTCCGCGCCGTCGGCGACGAGGTGCTGCGCGCCCTCACCGGCGCAGGCGCACCCGCCGCCGCACCCGGTGACGGTGTGCTCGTCGCTGCCGACCTCACCCCCGCCGACGCCGCCGGGCTCGACCCCGCCACCGTCACCGGGGTCGTCCTCGCCGCCGGCAGCCCGACCGCGCACGCCGCGATCCTGCTGCGCGCCAAGGGAATCCCGGCCGTCGTCGGCGCCGGGGCGCACGTCCTCGACGTCGCCGCCGGGACCGTCGTCGCCGTCGACGGTGCCACCGGCGAGGTCCTCCTCGACCCCACGCCCGAGCAGGCCGACCGGTTCGCCGGCCGCGCTGCCGAGCGGGCCGACCGCGACCGCGCCGCCCGCGCCCGCGCGTCGGAACCCGCGACGACCCGCGACGGCACGACCGTCCTCGTCGGCGTCAACGCCGGCTCCGCCGCCGACGCCGCCGCGGCGACGGGTGCCGACCTCGCCGGGCTGGTCCGCACCGAGTTCCTCTTCCTCGGCCGCGACGACGCACCCGGCGTCGACGAGCAGGAGGCCGCCTACCGCGAGGTCGCCGCCGCGCTCGGCGGGCGCCGCATCACGCTGCGCACCCTCGATGTCGGCGGGGACAAACCGCTGCCCTACGTGCCCGCACCCGTCGAGGCCAACCCCTTCCTCGGGGTGCGCGGCCTCCGCCTCGCGCTGCGGGCGCCGGACCTGTTCGCGACGCAGCTGCGCGCCATCGTCCGCACCGCGCACGCGACGCCGGTGAGCGTCATGTTCCCCATGGTCTCGACGGTCGCCGAGCTCGCCGCCGCCCGCGCCGCCCTCGACGCGGCGATCGCCGCCGAGGGCAGGGGAGTCCCGGCGGAGCTGCAGGTCGGGATGATGGTCGAGGTCCCCGCGGCGGCGCTGCGGGCCGCGGCCTTCGCCCCGCACGTCGATTTCCTGTCCATCGGCACCAACGACCTCACCCAGTACGCGCTCGCCGCCGAACGCGGCAACGACGCGGTCGCCGCCCTGGCCGACCCCCTCGACCCGGCGGTGCTCGCCCTGGTCGCGGCGACCTGTCGCGGCGCGGGCGACGACGTCCTCGTCGCCGTCTGCGGGGAGGTCGCCGCCGACGACGCCGCCGCGGCGCTGCTGGTCGGGCTGGGGGTGCGCGAGCTCAGCGTCGCCGCACCGGCCGTCGCGGGGGTGAAGCAGTCGGTCCGGGACATCGACCTGGCCGCAGCCGCAGCGCTGGCGGACCAGGCACTGCGCGCACCCGACGCCGACACGGTCAGGGCCCTGACCGCGGGCTGACAGATCCCGCGCGCGACCTCACGGCTGTGGGAGCGGCCGCAACGACAGCGAGGTTGCGCGCGGGGGTGGGGCTCAGACCTGCGGGGTGATCGCCTGCAGCGCCGATGATCCGCGGACCGCGCGGGCCAGGTCGGCCAGCGCCGCCCCATGGGCGGCGGCGAGCGTCGTGCTGTCCTCGGTCAGCGTCGTCCGGTCGGCGTAGCCGGCGTGGTCGAGGTACAGCCCGGGGGAGAGCACCTGCACCGCGAAGAACGACGCCAACACGTTGCGCAGGTCGTTCACCGCGAGGAAGTGGTGCGCGCTCGCGCCCGTCAGCACCGTCGCGGCGACCTTGCCCTGCAGCGGCGCCGTCTTCTCGCCCCAGCGCCCGCGCTCGGTGCCCTCCAGCGCCGTGCGCAGCAGCGCACTGAACGACGCCCGGTACACCGGGCTGCCCAGCACGACACCGTCGGCGGCGTCGAACGCCGCCGCGATCTCCTCCTGCGAGACCTGGCTGATCTCGAGCAGTGACGTCGTCGCCCCGGCCTTCGCCGCCCCGGCGAGGACGCCCTCGACCGCGGTGGTGGTGCGGCCGCCGACGTCGGGGCCGCCGACGAGCCCCACCAGCGTCGGGCTCATCGGGCCTGCTCCGTCTCGACGATCGGCGCGACGAGGGTGTAGGCGCCGCGGTGGAACAGCAGCGGTGAGCGCGAGGTGTCGGCGCCCAGTGCGCGGACCCGGCCGACGACGATCGTGTGGTCGCCGCCGTCGTACTCGTTCTCCAGGGAGCAGTCGATCCAGGCGTTCACACCGTCGAGCACCGGTGCGCCGGACGGCGCGGCACCCCAGCGGACGCCCTCGAACTTGTCGACGCCCGAGCGGGCGAAGCCGGCGCTGTAGTGCTGGTGGTCCGCGGCGAGGATGTTGACGCAGAAGGTGCCGACCTCGCGGATCCGCGGCCAGGTCGACGAGGAGCGGGCCGGGGAGAAGTTCACCAACGGGGGGTCGAGCGACAGCGACGCGAACGACTGACAGGTGAACCCGAGTGGTCCGTCGGGACCTGCAGCGGTCACGACGACGATGCCGGACACGAAGTGTCCCAGCACGTCACGCATGGTCGCGGCATCGACCGCGTCGGGGGACCGACCTGTACTCGGCTGCGAGTCCGTCACCCTGCCAACCTTAGGTGGCCCTTCGGATCGCGACCATGGCTGAGTGTCACAACCGACGATCTCCGATGTGTGACGGCGGTCATGGCGACCCGACCCGGGGTCGGTCCCTCGCAGGCGTGGCCGTGCCCGCTGCGGTCTCGTAGCGTTGCCGCCGAACGGCCCCGGCGACGTCGAGGAGGACGGTGCGATGGCGGATCTCGAGCACTTCCGGATGGTGATCGGCGGCAAGGCCGTCGACGCGATCTCGGGGAAGACGTTCGAGTCGGAGAACCCGTACACCGGAAAGCCGTGGGCGGTGCTCCCCGACGGCGGTCCCGACGACATCGACGCCGCGGTCGGCGCGGCGCGGGCCGCGCTGGACGGCGAGTGGGGTGAGCTGACCGGGTTCGCCCGCGCGGCGTTGATGCGCCGTCTCGGCGACCTGATCGCGGAGAACGCCGAACGGCTGGCGCGGCTGGAGGTCAACGACTCCGGCAAGCTCTACCGGGAGATGATCGGCCAGCTCAACGGCCTCGGCGGCTGGTTCCACTACTACGCGGGGATCGCCGACAAGCTCGAGGGGCGCCAGATCCCCTCGCCCAACCCGAACTTCCTCGTCTACACCCGCCGCGAGCCGGTCGGTGTCGTCGCGGCCATCACGCCGTGGAACTCGCCGCTGCTGCTGCTGACGTGGAAGGTCGCGCCCGCGCTGGCCGCCGGCTGCACGGTCGTGGTGAAGCCGTCGGAGCACGCGCCGTCGTCGTCGCTGGGGCTGGCGGAGCTGTTCGAGAATGCCGGGTTCCCGCCGGGCGTGGTCAACGTCGTGACGGGCAACTCGCGTGAGGTAGGGGCGCACCTGGCAGGGCACCCCGGCGTCGACAAGGTGGCGTTCACGGGCTCGACGGCCACCGGCCGGGCGGTCGCGCACGCGGCCGCGGAGAACCTCAACAAGGTCACCCTGGAGCTGGGCGGCAAGTCGCCGCAGGTCGTGTTCCCCGACGCCGACCTCGAGGCGGCGTCCAACGGGCTGGTCGCGGGCGTCTTCGCGGCGACGGGCCAGACCTGCATGGCGGGTTCGCGGCTGATCGTGCACGAGTCGGTGCACGACGAGCTGGTACGGCTGGTCGCGGAGCGGGCGTCGCGGATCCGGCTCGGCGACCCCAACGACCCGGACACCGAGATGGGTCCGGTCGCGAACCGGCCGCAGTACGAGAAGGTCCTCGGCTACCTGGAGACGGCCAAGGGCGAGGGCGCGACGGTCGCCTACGGCGGCGCCGCCGACACCGGGATGGGCGGGCTGTTCGTCCAGCCCACCGTGCTGACCGGCGTCGGGCCGGAGTCGACCATCGTGCGCGAGGAGGTGTTCGGGCCGGTCCTGTCGGCCTACACGTTCACCACCGAGGACGAGGCGATCAAGCTGGCCAACGACACGCAGTACGGCCTGGCCGGCGCGGTCTGGACCAAGGACGTGCACCGTGCCCACCGGGTCGCGGCGAGGATCCGGGCCGGGTCGGTGTGGATCAACGCCTACCGCGTCGTCGCACCCAGCGTGCCGTTCGGGGGCTTCAAGAGCTCGGGGCTCGGCCGTGAGAACGGCATCGACGCCGTGAACGAGTACACCGAGAACAAGTCGGTGTGGGTCGAGCTGTCCGGCGGCACCCGGGATCCGTTCACGCTCGGCTGACTCCCGGTTACCCTCCGTCACTCGAACGGGGTGCCTGTCGCCCACCGGTGGCCGGACGCCGCACGGTACAAAGACGCCGGAAGTCGTCGCCCGTCACTCGTGGGGAGCCCGGTGGGCGGCGGCGACCCGACGGTCGGCGACCGGTGTCCCGGTCGCCGACCGCGGCCTCGTCTCGAGAGGTCCTCGGGGTCGCGCCGCAGGTACGAGCGGTCAGCTCGCGTAGGCGCGCAACCGGTCGGCGCGCTCACCGACCCGCAGCTTGCCCATGACCTCGCGCTCGATCTGCCGGACCCGCTCGCGCGACAGGCCGAACCGGCGGCCGATCTGGTCGAGCGTGCGCGGCTGCCCGTCGTCGAGGCCGTAGCGCATCCGGATCACGTTCTGCTCCCGCTCGTCGAGCGTCGCGAGCACGCGACGCAGATCGTCGTGGAGCAGGTGCGAGATCACGGTGTTCTCGGCGTCGGCGGCCTCGGCGTCCTCGATGAAGTCCCCGAGCGGGGCCTCCTCCTCGGCACCGACCGGCATGTCGAGGCTCACCGGGTCGCGGGCGTGGTCGAGGAGGTCGGCGATCTTCTCCTCGGGCAGGCCCGACTCCTCGGCCAGCTCGGCGTGCGTGGCCTCCCGACCCAGCCGCTGGTGCATGTCGCGCTTGATCCGCGCCAGCTTGTTGACCTGCTCCACGAGGTGCACGGGGAGCCGGATCGTGCGGGCCTGGTCGGCCATGCCGCGGGTGATGGCCTGGCGGATCCACCACGTCGCGTAGGTCGAGAACTTGAAGCCCTTGGCGTAGTCGAACTTCTCCACGGCCCGGATCAGGCCGAGGTTGCCCTCCTGGATCAGGTCGAGCAGCGGCATGCCGCGGCCGGTGTAGCGCTTGGCCAGGCTCACCACGAGGCGCAGGTTGGCCTCGAGGAGGTGGTTGCGGGCGCGGGCGCCGTCGCGGCCCACGGCCCGCAGGTCGCGCGCGTAGTCGGGGTCGAGCTCGCGGCCCTCGGCGGCGGCGGTGTCGAGCACGTGACGGGCGAAGACGCCGGCCTCGATGCGCTTGGCGAGGTCGACCTCCTGGGCCGCCGTGAGCAGCGCGGTCTTGCCGATCCCGTTGAGGTAGACGCGGACGAGGTCGGCCGCGGGGCTCTGCGCGTCGAGCTCGTCGACACTCGGAGTGGCCACGGTCGGCTCGGTGTCCCACACCTCCCGCTCGGGAGCGGTACGCTGCGACGGAACTGCCTTCGGCTTACGGGCGGTGGCTGCGGTCATCGTGGAATCCCTCCCTGCGCTGCCGGGGGGTACGCTGTGGCGTCTGCCGCCCCGGCTTCTGACCGTTCCAACGCAAGGTCGTGGACAATCGTTCCCGGCCCGGCGCATCCGCCGTGCGGGTGACAACGTGCGTCTCGTCACTCTGGGAACGTCCGGAAACCTCCCGTGGTGGCCGGGGAAGCATCGGGGGCGCGGGTGGGGAAGTTGCGCGACGTGCTCTCCCCGTCGTGGCTCGTCGCCCGGCTCGACCCCGTCGACGTCGTCGGCACGCTCGCCGAGGCCGCGCGCTCGGTCGCGGCCGACCCCGCTGCGGCGGCCGCGGCGACGGCACGGCTCGCGACCGGGAGCCTGCACGCCCTGGCCGCGGCCACCGGCGTCGCCCCGGAGGCGGACGAGGCGCCCGCACTGTCCGACCGCCGTCACTCCCATCCCGCGTGGGACACCAACGCCTGGTTCGCGCTGTGCCGTCGCGAGCACGCGCTGCTGGCCGAGTGGGCCCGGGCCGTCGCCGGCAGCGCCGAGCTGGGGCCGGTCGCCACCCGCAAGCTCGCGTTCGTCGTCGACCAGGTCGTCGCCGCGACCGACCCGGCCAACTGGCCCCTCACGAACCCCGAGGTCCCCGCCACCGCGCGCCGCACCGGCGGGCGCAGTCTGATGCGGGGGCTGCGCAACCTCGCCCGCGACGTCGCCACCAACGGCGGGGCACCGCTGCAGGTGCCGCGCGACGCGCTCGTCGTCGGCCGCGACGTCGCCGCCACCCCCGGGAAAGTGGTGTACCGCAACGACCTCGTCGAGCTCGTCCAGTACGCGCCGACGACCGGCACGGTGCACCGCACGCCCCTGCTGCTGTCGCCGCCGTGGATCAACAAGTACTACGTCATGGACCTCGCGCCGGGGCGCAGCTTCGCGCAGTGGGCCGTCGAGCACGGGCGCACCGTCTTCGCGCTGAGCTACCGCAACCCCGGGCCCGAGCACCGCGACCTCACCATGGCCGACTACCTCGACTCCGGCCTGCTCGCCGCGCTCGACGTCGTCGAGGACATCACAGGGGAGTCGCGCGCCGACGTCGCCGCCCTCTGCCTGGGCGGCACCCTCGCCACCGCCGCGGCGGCCTGGCTCGCCGCCCGCGGCGACCGCCGCATCGGCACCCTCACCCTGCTCAACACCATGCTCGACTACCGCGACCCCGGCCCGCTCGGCGTCTTCACCGACGCCCGCTCCGTCGAACGTCTCGAACGCCGCATGCGGGGCCCCGGCTACCTGCCCGGCTCGGCCATGCGTGCCACCTTCGACGCGCTGCGCCCCGACGACCTGGTGTGGCGCTACGTCGTCGAGGGCTGGTGGCTGGGCAGGCAGCCGCCGGTGTTCGACCTGCTCGTCTGGAACGCCGACTCCACCCGCATGCCCGCGGCGATGCAGATGGAGTACCTCACCGGCCTCTACGTCGAGAACCGGCTGGCCACCGGCCGGATGGAGCTCGCCGGAGAGCGGCTCGACCTCGGCGCGGTCCGCCACGACACCTACGTCGTCGCCGCCGAGGCAGACCACATCGCGCCGTGGCGTTCGGTCCACGCCGGGGCCCGGCTGCTGGGCGGCGACGTCCGTTTCGTGCTGACGACGTCGGGTCACATCGCGGGCGTGGTGAACCCGCCGTCGCCGCGTGCGGGCCACCGCGTCGGCACCGGGCCCGTGCCGGCCGACCCCGACGCCTGGCGCGCCGCGACCCCACAGCGGCAGGGCAGCTGGTGGGTGGACTGGGCGGCGTGGGCGAGGGAGCGGGCCGGCCCGATGCGCCCGCCGCCCCCGATGGGCAGCGCCGACCATCCGCCGCTCGACGACGCCCCGGGGCGGTACGTCCGCGAGGCGTGACGGCGGCCGGGGACGACGATCAGGGACAATGGGGCGCGACACCGGGAGAGTGATGAGCGCAGGCGAGCGAACGGAAAGCGGGCCGTGGACCGAGCAGGTCAACGCGCTCGGCGACTTCATCCGTGCCCAGCGCCAGCTCGCGAACCTGTCGCTGCGGGAGATGGCGTCGCTGACCAGCGTCTCCAACGCCTACCTGTCTCAGGTCGAGCGCGGCCTGCACCAGCCGTCGCTCAAGGTGCTGCGCTCGATCGCCGACGCGTTGCAGCTGTCCACCGAGCAGCTGCTGTCCCAGGCCGGGTGGTCGACGGCCGAGCCTGCGGACCCGGCACCGGAGCCGGAACCAGCCGTGGCCGGCACCGAGGACGCCATCCGCGCCGACCCCCGGCTCACCGACGACCAGAAGGCCGCCCTGCTCGGGGTGCTGCGCAGCTTCGTCGAGGGCGCGGCCCCCGCCCGTTAGACCTCCACCAGCACCGTGAACGGGCCGTCGTTGACCGACTCGACCTCCATCGGCGCCCGGAACACCCCGGTCTCGACGGTCGCGCCACGCCCCCGCAGCTGCGCGACGACGGCTTCCACCAGCGGCGCGGCGAGGTCCGGGCGGGCCGCGGCCTGCCACGACGGGCGGCGGCCCTTGCGGGTGTCGCCGTAGAGCGTGAACTGGCTGACGACGAGCAGCGGCGCCCCCGTCGTCGCGCACGACTGCTCGTCACGCAGGATCCGCAGCTCGTGCAGCTTGCGGGCCATGGTCGCGGCGTGCTCGGTGGTGTCGTCGTGGTGCACCCCGAGCAGCACCAGCAGGCCGGCGCCGATCTCGCCGACCGTCCCACCCTCGACACGCACCGCCGCCCGGGTCACGCGCGCGGCGACGGCCTTCACGTCTGCGTCCCGACCGGCAGCAGCAGGCCGTGACGCACCAGCTCGCGCACCGCCGGCAGGGTGGCGTCGACCAACGCCTCGTACGGGCGGTCGTGGGCGTAGGACAGCAGGTACAGCAGCTCGTCGAGCGGCAGCTCACCGCGGCAGCCCGCGAGCAGCGCGGCGGCGGGCTCGTCGACCTCGTGACGCCACGGTGGCCCGTCGCGACGGCTGACCGCCGCCCCGGCGTCCTCCCAGCCCTCGGCACCCGGCACCGCGTAGCGCTCCAGCGTCGCGGCCGGGCTGAGTCGTAGTGTCGCGCCGAGCAGTGCCTCGTCGCGGACGTGGGCCCGCAGCCAGTCGATGCGGTCGAGCCAGCCGTCGGCCTCCGGCCCGAGCGGACCGCCCGCCTCACCGACGAGGTCCTCGACGACCACGGTCGGCTCGGCGTCGGTGCGCCGCAGCAGCAGGTGCCCGAAACCGATGCCCTCGACGTCGCGCTGCTCGGCCCAGTCGAGCCATTCGCCGGCCTGTGCGCGGGCGGCGGGCGAGGTCAGGTCGAGCCCGGCGTCGCGCTGCCAGGTGCCGACGTGCATCGCCGGGTCCACCGCCTCCCGCTGCAGGATCCAGGCGTCGCACCCCGGCGGCAGCCAGCTCCGGACGCGGTCGGGCCAGTCCTCGCCGCGCACGTGCAGCCACGACCCCAGCAGCTGCGCCACCCCGCCCGGCTCCAGCACCGACGGCAGGTCGGCCAGCAGCGCGGCCAGGGCGTCGTCGCCGTCGGCACCGGAGTCGCGGTAGACGTAGTCGACCCGCGCCGGGCCCGGCACGAACGGCGGGTTGGACACGACGTGGGAGAACCGCCTGCCCGCCACCGGCTCGAGCCACGGCCCCGCGAGCAGCTCGGCGCGCACTCCGGACAGGGCGAGCGTCGCCGCGGCCATCGCCAGCGCCCGTGGCGCCAGGTCGGTGCCGACGACGTGGCCCGAGTGCCGGCTGGCGTGCAGCGCCTGTACCCCGCAGCCGGTGCCCATGTCGAGCGTCGACGCCGCCGGGCGCCGGATCGCGGCCGCCGCCAGCGTCAGCGACGCCCCACCGACGCCGGTGACGTGGTCGCGGTCCTGCCGCGCCGCCGGGGTGTCGAGGTCGGACACCACCCACCAGGCGTCGTCGGGGTCGCCGGACCCGGCGTCGTCGGCGTAGGGACGGACGTCGAGCGCGGCGGCGAACCCGTCGCCGTCACGGCGCAACAACCCACCCGCGACCAGCCCTTCCGGGTCGCCCAGCGCGGCCCGCACCGCCGGGTCCGGCTCGGTGCCGCCGAGCAGCAGCAGCCGCAGCACCACACCCAGCTCGCCGCCGTCACGGCTCGCGCGGTACGCGGCCTCCGGCTCGCCACGGGTGAGTGCGTCGTGCGCGGCATTGCCGAGCAGGTCACGCACACCGTCGACGGTGTAGCCGTGGGTCAGGAACGCCGCACGCAGGCCCGGCGCCGCCGGGACGAGATCGGGGAGCACCCGCCCATCCTTCCTCCCCTCCCGTCCGGGCCGGTCGGCGCAGGTCGGGTCGGTGCAGGCCGGGTCGGCGCTAGGCTCGCCCGTGTGACGATCTGCCTGGCCCAGGACACCGACGCCGACGCGCTGCTCGACCGCGACCCGCTCGCGCTGCTGATCGGGATGCTGCTCGACCAGCAGTTCCCCATGGAGCGCGCGTTCGCCGGGCCCGCCCTGGTCGCCCAGCGCCTGGGCGTCGACCGGCTCGACGCCCGTGAGCTGGCCGAGCACGACCCCGATGCACTCGTCGCGCTGTTCACCGGCCCGCCCGCGGTGCACCGCTACCCGAAGTCGATGGCGCAGCGCGTGCAGTCGCTCGCGGCGACGATCGTCGACCGCTACGACGGCGACGTCACCGCCATCTGGTCCGACGCCGCCACCGGCAAGGAGCTGTTCACCCGGCTGTCCGGGCTGCCCGGCTTCGGCACCCAGAAGGCACAGATCTTCACCGCGCTGCTGGGCAAGCAGCGCGGCGTCACCCCGGACGGCTGGCGCGAGGCCGCCGGCGGCTACGGGGAGGACGGCGTCCACAAGTCGGTCGCCGACGTCGTCGACGCCGCGTCGCTGGGCAGGGTCCGCGACTACAAGCAGGCCGCGAAGGCGGCGAAGAAGGCCGCGACGGGCTGAACGCCCAGGTCGCCCGGCCTGCGCCCCGATGTCCGGGGTGGCCGAATCGGACGAGCGCCACACCGCAGGTGTGCGCATACATTCAAGTCGACCGACTAGCATCGGCGACGTGCACAAGGTCCCGAACGATCGTCAGGGCCTGCGCGTCGTCGACCCGGACCAGGTCTGTGACGCGACAGCAGTCCTCGCCGACCACGACGAGCTCATCCGCGCAGCCACCGTCCTCGACGCGTTGGGCGAGGTCAACCGGCTGAGCATCCTGCTCGCGCTGTTCCACGCGGGCGACCTCTGCGTGTCCGACCTCGCCGTCTCGGTCGGCATGAGCGACAGCGCGGTGTCCCACGCCCTGCGGCTCCTGCGGGCCCACGGCATCGTCACGGCGCACCGCGAGGGCCGGCTCGTCCGGTACCGCGTCGCGGAGGGCACGGCCCGCAAGCTCCTCGAGGTGGTCTCCGAGGAGGCGGTCGCGCCCGTGAAGCTGCACGCGCACGGCCACGCCGACCCGCAGGACGCCGTCACCCGCTGACACGCCCTCCCGGACCGCGTCGGGGCGTGTCCGGTTCACGCGCCGCCGGGCGGTTCGTCCATGCGCTCGTGCGAAGATCCCGGTCGTATCTGCGGACGGACGCGCGTTGACGCCGTCGCGGTGCAACCATGGTGCAGGTCGCCGGAGAACTTCCCCGGTGACAGCGAGGGAGATGTGTCGTGACCGAGCCGCAGCGGAGCAGCCAGGACCAGCCGGTACTCATCACCGACGCAGCGATGTCGTACGAGCAGGAGCTCGCCGTCCGCAAGCGCCGCTACAAGGTCATGATGCTCATGCGGATCCCCTGCATGATCGCCGCAGCCGCCTGCTACCAGATCCCGTGGCTCGCCGTCGGCCTGCTCGTGCTGTCGATCCCGCTGCCGTGGATGGCCGTCCTCGTCGCCAACGACCGGCTGCCCCGCAAGGCCGAGTCCCCCAACCGGTACCAGGCCGACCGGCGCGCCATCGAGCCGGGCGAGCGCCCCGTCATCGAGGGCTGACCCCCTCCTCCGCCAGCGCGACCGCGACGTCGGCGGCCAGCTCGGCGTTGGCCGTCACCAGCGCGACGTTCGCCGCAAGGCTCGCCCCGCCGCTCCCGGTGTGGAAGTACTCCAGCAGCGCCGGCGTCACGTCCTTGCCGACGATCCCGCGCGCGGCCACCATCGCCAGCCCCTCGGCGAGCAGCCGGTCGTGCAGCGTCTCGTCGAGCTCGTCGGCCACCGGGACGGGCTGGGCGACGACGAGCCCCGACCCGGTCGCACGGTGCGCCGCCCACACCGCCGCCACCTGCACCGGGGTGTCGGCGCGCCACGGCACGGGATGCCCGGAGTCGCGGCGGTAGAAGCCGGGGAAGGTGTCGGTGCCGTAGCCGAGGACGCCGACCGAGTCCGTCTCCAGCACCTCCAGGGTGGCGCCGACGTCGAGGATCGACTTCACCCCCGAGCACACGACCGCCACCGGGGTGCGGGCCAGCACCCCGAGGTCCGGGGAGACGTCCCACGACTCCCGGGCGCCGCGGTGCACCCCGCCGAGCCCACCCGTCGCGAACAGTGCGATGCCCGCCGCCGCGGCGAGCCATGCCGTCGCCGCGACCGTGGTGGCACCGTCGCGGCCCAGCCCGGCGGCGGCACCGAGGTCGCGCACCGACAGCTTCACGAGGTCGCCTGCGCACACCCGGTCCAGCCCGGCGGCGCCGAGACCGACCCGGGGCCGGCCGTCGAGCACCGCGACCGTCGCCGGGACCGCGCCGCGCTCGCGGATCGCGCGTTCCAGCACGTCGGCGGTCTCGCGGTTGCGCGGCGCCGGCAGCCCGTGGGCGAGCAACGTGCTCTCCAGCGCGACGACGGCCCGCCCCTCGGCGAGAGCGTCGGCCACCTCCTCCGACACGACAGGAGCCAGAGGGGAACGGGGGACGACGTGCTGGGTCACGTGCGGCATCATGGAGGACATGGCCACCCAGACGCTGCCCGAGGTCGACACCCGCCCGGAGGGCACCGACTCCACGGGTAACGACGAGCCGAAGATGTTCCACTACGTGAAGAAGGCCAAGATCGCCGAGAGCGCGGTCATGGGCAACCTCGTGGTGGCGCTGTGCGGTGAGACGTTCCCCGTCACCAAGTCGCCCAAGCCCGGGTCGCCGGTGTGCCCCGACTGCAAGAAGATCTTCGAGTCGCTGCCGCCCGGCGGCGACGACTGAGCAGATCAGTCCGAGTTCCCGGTCTCGCCCTGGTCGGGCGAGGCCAGGAACTCGTCGACGACCGGTGCCAGCTCGTGCGCCTCGGTCAGCAGCGCCAGGTGCCCGCCCGGGTGCACGTGCAGCCGTGACCCGGCGATGCCGCGGTGCAGGATGCGCGCGTTGACCAGCGGCACGATCGGGTCGTCCTCGCCGGCGACGACGAGCGTCGGCACCCGCAGCAGCGGCAGGAACGGCAGGCTCGTCCAGCTCGCCGCGGCCAGCAGCTGGTAGCGGTAGCCGCGGTCGCCCGGGCCTGCCGATCGTCCGGCGCCCAGGACGTCGGCGGCCTGCTCCGGCCGGGTGCGCATCGTGCCCCCGTAGATGCGGCCGGCGACCTCCCGCGCGTGGTCGGGGTCGCGGTAGCGCCGGCCCGTCAGCATCCGCGCCAGCACCGACGGCGGCCCCGGCACCATCAGCGCGCCGGCTCCCGTCGCCACCAGCACGAGACGCCGGACCCGGTGCCGCGCCGACAGCGCCAGCTGCTGCGCGAGCGCGCCACCCCAGGAGAACCCGAGCACGTCGACGCGTCCGTGGCCGAGCCGGGCGAGCAGGTCGTCGACGACCGTGGCGAGCCCCGCGAGCGGGTAGGGCAGCACGGGCGCGGGGGAGCCGCCGACGCCCGGGGGGTCGAACCGGACCGTCTCCAGTGCGGCAGGCAGGGCGGCGACGAACGGGTCGAGCAGCCCCAGTTCCGCACCGATGCCGTTGACCAGCAGCAGCGGGGTGCGCCGCGACCCTGCGCCGGCGTGGCGCACCGACACGCGCAGCGTCAGCCCGGCGACGGCGACGTCGGCGACGTGCTCGGGTCCGCCGGTCGGGGCGCTCACCGGGCCGAGACGTACTCGCCGGGCGACGGCGCGAGCGCGTGCATGCCGCGCCCGCCCAGCTCGGCGGGGGCCTCGCAGCGCTCGCCGGTGCGGACCTCGAGCCACTCCGAGAGCGCGGCCCACCAGGAGTCCGGGGCCGCGACGAACGCCCCGGGAGGGGCGTCGACGACCTCGACGGCGCCCTTGCCGGCGAGTCCGGCCCACGCACCGGCGTCCGACGACGCAACGACGAGGGTGTCGCGGTCGACGACCGCGGGGTCGAGCGGAGTGCCGAGCAGCTCGCCGGGCAGCTCCACCGGAGCGGCGGGGGCACCGTCGGGCGCGTCGGCCAGCCACTGACGCAGGTCGCGCGGCACACGCACCTCGGGGTCGGCGTCGCGCGGGTCGACCCCGACGAGCACCGCGCCCGCGACCCGCTCCTGCAGGCCCACCGCGGCGAGGTGCGCCAGCACCGCGGCGGTGAGGACGGCGCCGTCACCGATCCCGAGGACCACCGTCGACCCGGTCCGGGAGATGCGCTCGACGGCGTCGAGGGCGTCGAGCAGCGCCTGCCCCTGGGCGTCGGCGCCGCCGACCGCGGGGTGCCAGCTCACCAGCAGCACCTGCGTGCCGCCGCGGACCAGGTGCTCGACGAGGCTGCGGCCCGGCGACAGGTCGGCCAGGTAGCCGGGCAGGCCGGGCGCGGGCACGACGAGGACGGGCAGCGCGTGGACCTCCCGGGTCTGCGGCAGGTAGTGCACCAGCTCGAACGCATCGGTGCGCAGTACGACGGCGCCGGGGGAGGCGGCGACGTCGTCGCCGAACGCGAGCCGCCGTGCGGCCGGGGCCGCGTGGGTGGGCAGCGGGATCTCGACCTCGCCCGGCTCCTCCGAGCCTGCCGTGGCGCGGCGGGTCGCCAGCGCTCGCAGCACCGGGTTGTTGCTGGGCGCCACAATGTCGGCGACCGACTCCACGACGATACGCAGCAGCGCGTCGTCGGCCGGGTCGAGGCCGGCGTCGTCGAGCATCGCGGCGGCGGCGCCCGTCGTCGCCAGATGGGTCTGGACGGCGCGGCGCAGCACCGGGTCGGCCGACCACGCGGGCGCGGCGAACCGGTCGTCGGCGGGGTCGGGGGAGAGCGCGGAGCTGCCGAGGCCGATGCGGGCGAGCTCGCCGGCCAGGGCGACGGTGTGACGGGCGACGTCGGCCGGCCGGGACATGAGGGCCGACGCCAGCCGCGTCCCGGCGGCGGCAAGTGTCGGGGCACCGGGGTCGGCCCGGTCGGCCCTCTGCTCGCTGCTCACATGATCTCCTGACGTGCTCGGTCACCGCCCGCCGTCACGGCCGGCCGGTGTGATCGTCCTCCGCCAGCATCCTCGGGCGGCTCGGGGGCGGGCAACTCACGCACGTCGACGTCACGCAGGCGCGCCTGTGCGGGGACGGTCGCCGACTGCCGCACCGCCGCGACGGCGCGCGCCCCCGCGTCCCGGGCCGCATCCTTCCCCGCCGCCGCGGCGCGTGCCGCCCGCCGCGCCGCGGCCGCGCGCATCGCCCGCAGCCGCCGCAGCCTGCGCTGGCGCCGGGTCGGGCGGGCCGGCCACGTCTCCTCCACTGCGTTGTTGAGCTGCGCCCCGAGCACGATCGCGAAGCCGAGCAGGAACCCGAACAGCAGGAACGCGATGGGCGTCGCCAGCGCGCCGTAGGTGTAGCCGGTCGCGGTGACGAGGGTGAGGTAGACGCGCAGCCCGGTCGTCGACACCACGAACACGACCCCCGCCAGCAGCGCCCCGGGCAGCAGCCGCCGCCACGGCGGGCTGTGCGGCAGCGCCACCTTGTAGAGCGTCGTCAGGCCGACGACCAGCACGAGCCCGACGGCCGGGTAGTAGAAGGCGTCGACGGCCGAGGTCACCGCGGGCTGCCACGCGGCGGGAAACACCCGCGGCAGCAGATCGGGACCGAGCGCGACGACGGGCAGCGCGAACACCGCCACCACCAGCGCCACCAGGTACACCCCGAGGGCGACGAGGCGCTGCCACACCGGGTTGCGGACCCCGTACTGGCCGTGGGCCTCGGTGACCGAGTCGACGATCGACGCCACCGCCGACGAGCCCGCCCACAGGGCGATGAGGAACCCGAGGGACACGACGTCGGCGCGGCCGCGGGTGAGGATCGCCTCGGCCGTGGGCGCGATGATCTCCTCGACCACCTCGGGGGTGAACACCGTCCGGGAGAAGCCGACGATCGCCACCTCGACACTGTCGACCGTCCGCGGCCCGAACCAGTCCCCGACGTAGCCCAGCGAGCCGAGCAGCGCGAGCAGCAGCGGCGGCATCGACAACGCCTGCCAGAACGCGGCCTGCGCCGACATGGAGAAGATGCCGTCGTCCCACGCCTTGACGAGCGTCCGGCCGGCCACGCGGCGCACGAGGCGGCGGCGCCGGGGCGCGTCGGCATCGCGGGCGTCGGCGGGGGAGTCGCCGGCGGGGGAGTCGCCGGGCGGGTCGTCGGACGTCATCGCCGCTCAGCATGGCCCGCGGGCCTCCGACGGCGGGTCACGACGCGCCGCCGGATCCGCGCGGGCTACCCTCGTCGTGGTCCGCGAGCGCGGGGGCCCCGACCCCGTCCCATCCCCGACGCGGACCCGGAATGACCGTCCGACCAGGGAGTTGTGTGTCGCAGGCAGTTGAACGCAGCCCCGGGATCCCCCTCGAGCAGCGTCCCCTGCGGGCCTGGCAGCGCAGCGCGCTCGCCCGCTACCTCGCCGGATCGCCGCAGGACTTCCTCGCGGTCGCGACGCCCGGCGCGGGCAAGACGACGTTCGCCCTGCGGGTGGCCGCGGAGCTGCTGCGCGACCGCAGGATCGACCGGGTCACCGTCGTCACGCCGACGGAGCACCTGAAGTACCAGTGGGCGGAGTCGGCTGCGCAGTCCGGCATCCCGCTCGACCCGGACTTCCGCAACTCGACCGGTGGCACGTCGTCGGACTACACGGGCATCGCCGTCACCTACGCCGGTGTGGCGGCCCACCCGATGCTGCACCGGGCCCGCACCGAGACCCGTCGCACGCTGGTGATCCTCGACGAGATCCACCACGCGGGCGACGCGAGGTCGTGGGGCGACGCGGTCAAGGAGGCGTTCGACCCGGCGGCGCGCCGGCTCACCCTCACCGGGACGCCGTTCCGCTCCGACGACAACCCGATCCCGTTCGTGGACTACCTGCCCGACGCCGAGGGTGCGCTGCGCAGCCGCGCCGACCACGCCTACGGCTACGCCGAGGCGCTGGCCGACGGTGTCGTCCGGCCCGTGGTGTTCCTGGCCTACTCGGGCACGTCGAGCTGGCGGACCAGCGCGGGGGAGGAGATGACCGCGCGCCTCGGCGAGCCGATGACGGCCGAGCACACCGCCCGGGCGTGGCGGACCGCGCTCGACCCGGGCGGCGAGTGGATCCCCGCGGTCCTCGCGGCCGCCGACAAGCGGCTCACCGGGCACCGGGCCGGTGGCATGCCCGACGCCGGCGGCCTCGTCATCGCATCCGACCAGACCGCGGCCCGCGCCTACGCCGCGATCCTGGAGAAGATCACCGGCACCGCGCCCGCGGTCGTCCTGTCCGACGAGAAGGGCTCGTCGAAGCGCATCGCCGACTTCTCCGCCTCGGACGCCCGCTGGATGGTCGCGGTCCGCATGGTGTCCGAGGGCGTCGACGTCCCGCGCCTCGCCGTCGGCGTCTACGCCACGAGCGCGTCGACCCCGCTGTACTTCGCGCAGGCCATCGGCCGGTTCGTGCGGTCACGGCGCCAGGGCGAGACGGCGTCGGTGTTCCTGCCCAGCGTCCCGGTGCTGCTGGGGCTGGCCAGCGAGCTGGAGGCCCAGCGCGACCACGTCCTCGGCAAGCCCCACCGGGCCGCGGAGACGTGGAACGACGAGGAGCTCGCCGCCGCGCAGCGCGTCGAGGACGAGCCGGGTGAGGACGAGAAGGCGTTCACCGCGTTGCACGCCGACGCCGAGCTCGACCAGCTCATCTACGAGGGCACCTCGTTCTCCGCCGACGAGGAGGACTACCTCGGCCTGCCAGGGCTGCTCGACCCCGACCAGGTGCGCACGCTGCTCAACCAGCGCCAGCAGGACTGGATGCAGCGCGGCAAGAGCCGGTCGGGCGCGCAGGCCCGCGCCACCCCGGCGCCGCCGGAGCCCCCGGCCGAGCGGCCGCAGCTGTCGGTGCGCGAGCAGCTCAACGGGCTGCGCAAGGAGCTCAACACCCTGGTGGCGATGTACCACCACCGCACGAACAAGCCGCACGGCGCCATCCACAGCGAGCTGCGCCGCGCCTGCGGTGGCCCGGTCACCGCGATGGCGACGATCGAGCAGCTGGAGGAGCGCATCGCGACGCTGCGCTCCTGGCGGTGAGCGTGTGACGGGTTTCGACGTCACCCGCGTCCGGGCCCAGTACCCGGCGCTGGGCGACGGGCGGGCCTGGCTCGACGGCGCCGCCGGGACCCAGGTCCCGGAGCAGGTGATCGAGGCCGTCACGGCGGCGATGCGGGGTGGGCTCGCCAACCAGGGCGGGGTGTTCCCCGCGGCCCGGCGTGCCGACGCGCTCGTCGACGCCGCCCGGCGGGCGTTCGCCGCGTTCACCGGCGCGCCCGACCCGGCGGGCGTCGTCCTCGGCCCGACGGCGACGGCGTTGTTCGTGCGGCTCGCCGCGGCCCTGGAGCCGACGTGGGGGTCCGGCGACGAGATCGTCGTGACCGAGGCCGACCACGAGGCGAACGTCGCCCCGTGGACGCACGCCGCCGCCCGCGCGGGCGCCACGGTCCGCACCGCACGGTTGGGCGCCGACGGCGGGCTGCCCGCCGGGGCGGTGACGTCGCTGATCGGGTCGCGGACGCGGCTGGTGGCCGTCACGGCGGCGTCGAACCTCACCGGGGCGCGCGTCGATGTCGCCGCCGTCGCGTCCGCGGCCCGCGAGGCCGGGGCCTTGAGCGTCGTCGACGGGGTGCACCACGCCGCCTACTCCCGCGTCGACGTCCGGGCCCTCGGCGCCGACCTGTACGCGACGAGCGCGCACAAATGGGCGGGCCCGCACGTCTCCGCGCTGGTGGCGGCCCACCCGGCGGTCCTCGAGGCGATCGACCCGCCGCGCCCGGCCGGGGCGCCCGCGTCGGGGCCTGCCCGGTTCGAGCAGGGCACCAACCCGTTCGCAGCGATGGCCGGCGTGGCGGCGGCGGTCGCGCACTGGTCAGGGATGACCGACGACGACGATCTGCGCGCCGCTCAGCAGGCAGCCGCCGCGCACACGGCGGCGCTGGGGGCGCGGCTGTGGTCGGCGCTGGGCGGGATGGCGCACGTGCGGCGGTACGGACCCGACGGGCCGGCCGACGTGCGGACCCCGGTGGCGGCGTTCCGCGTCGCCGGGCGGACTCCTGCCGAGGTGGTCGCCGCGCTGGACGCGGCGGGTGTCAACGCGTGGGCCGGCTGGGCGTACGCCTGGGGCACGGCCGGAGCGCTGGGCGTGCGGGACGACGGCGGGCTCGTTCGGCTGAGTCCGAACCACTACTCCCGCGCGTGGGAGGTCGACAGGGCGCTCGACGTGCTGGGCGCGCTCGCGCTCTGACCCCGTCGCCCCACACCCGGTCCCGGATATGACGCAGGGCGGGAACCGAGGTGGTTCCCGCCCTGCGTCGGACGACTGGGTGACCGGCTACTGCCGCCGGTGTGTCAACTGCCGGACTGGACGTCCACCTCGAGCTCGCGCAGCTTGTCGGCGTGGGCCCGGGCGTGGTGCCCGCAGAAGAGGAGCTCTCCGCCGGTGGGAAGTACGGCGCGGACCTTGGCTGCCGCTCCGCAACGGTCACAACGGTCGGCGGCGGTCAACTCGGGGCGGGTAAGGGTTCCGGGCTGCATGGCGGTCTCCCTCCGTCTCGACACCGGAACATCCGGTGCCCTGTGCACTGGACGACCGCCTGCGCGGTGCGCCCACTCTTGCAGACGTACAGAACCCCTGTACGTGTTCCCGGCCCGGGGGCGACGACCGTCACGTTCGACCACTCGGGGTCGGTGAGACGTCGTTCCGGTGTACGCCGGAGAACCTCTGCGCATTCAGTTGACGACGAGTGAATGATGCGGTGCCGCTGGTGGGCTCGCAAGGTCAGGTGCGTTAACTCTCGTCGGGTCATGACTACTCTTCGCAGTCATGGTGAACGGGCTTTCGGCGTGACCCGGGCGGGCGTGCGCCGGGTCCCGGCGCCTGTCCTGTTCGTCGTCGGCGGCGCCTCGATGTACGTCGGGGCGGCCGTCGCCGTCGGCCTGTTCGATGATCTCTCGCCGGCCGTGGCCGCCGCGTTACGGATCATGGCGGCGGCGCTGGTCCTGCTGGCGTGGCGACGGCCCGGACGCGAGGCGTGGCGGGGTCGCCGGGTGGTGTGGGCGGGGGTCTTCGGGCTCGCGACGGCGGGCATGAACGTCGCCTTCTACGAGGCGGTCGCGCGGCTGCCCCTGGGTACCGCGGTGGCGGTCGAGTTCTGCGGCCCCGTGGCAGTCGCGGCTCTGGCCTCCCGGCGCCCCCGGGACGTGGCGGCGGTGGTGCTCGCGGCTGCCGGAGTCGCGTGCATCGCCGATGTGCGCTGGTCAGGAAGTCCGGCCGGCGTGGCGTGGGGGCTCGCGGCGGCGGCGCTGTGGGCGGCCTACATCGTCGTGGGGAAGCGGGTGGCGGTCGCCGGGAACGGCCTGGACGACATGGCGGTGGGCTTCACGATCGTCTCGGTGCCGCTCGTCGGGGTGCTCGTCGCCGACCGCGGCGGCGTCGGCGCGCTGTCCTCGCCCACGGTCGTGGCGCTCGCCGTCGGGGTCGGTGTGCTGTCGAGCGTCGTGCCGTATGCACTCGATCAGGTGGTGCTGCGCCGGCTCGGCCGGGCCCGCTTCGCGGTGCTGCTCGCGCTCCTCCCGGTGACGGCGACGGTGATCGGTCTGGTGTTCCTGGGGCAGGTTCCCGGGGTCCTGGAAGGGGTGGGGATCGTGGCCGTCGTGGCGGCGGTCGCCTTGCGGTCGCGGGACGGCGACGAGCCGGTCCCGGAGGCGATGACCCCCTCCTGAGCGGCCCGGCCGGCTACGCACAGTGATAGCCCAACGTGTGACGTCGCGTGACCGACAGCTGCGCGAACGGGTGATTCCCCGGACTGCGGGCGTCCGATAAGGCGCTGTTTGTCGCGTTTCTGGGACATCGAGAGAGAAATGCGGGCCGTTGCGACTGCGCGATCGGCTCAAGCCGGGGGTGTCCGGGAAGCTGGTCGCCGAACGGCACGTGCACGGCCCGGAACCACACTGTCGGCTCCGGACCGTTCGGGCGTGTCGCGCTGCGGCGCCGCTCGGTGACCGCTGCGCGTTGTTCGGCTGACGTCGACAACAAATTCCCCGGTGCGTGACCCAAATGTGATGTTCCGGAGGCACCTGGACCGATCCAGTGTGCTTCCGGTCACGTGGGGTCGAGTCATACGTTGTCGCTCGCAACATTCGGGCGCCGCGACGGCGGCCCACGACGACGTGGAAGGACATCGATGCGCATACGGAGAACGGCCCTTGCCGTCGTCAGTGCGGGCCTGGCGTTCGCGCTGGCGGCATGCGGCCAGAACGCCGCGCCCTCGACCGGGGGCAGCACCGGGGGCAGCACCGCTCCCGCGGCAGGCGGTGTGAAGGTCGGCGTGATCCTCCCGGAGACCGACTCGTCGGCCCGCTGGGAAGGCTTCGACAAGCCGATGCTCGACAAGGCCATGCGGGCCCAGGGGCTCGACCCCGACATCCAGAACGCCCAGGGTGACGAGCAGAAGTTCTCCACCCTCGCCGACGGGATGATCTCCAGTGGCGTCAAGGTCCTGGTCATCGCCTCGATCTCGTCCGACGGCGGCGCCGCCGTCGCCGCCAAGGCCAAGGCCCAGGGCATCCCGGTCATCGACTACGACCGGCTCAACCTCGGCGGCACCAGCGACTACTACGTGTCCTTCGACAACGTGAAGGTCGGCGCGCTGCAGGGCCAGGGCCTCGTCCAGGGTGTCGGCGACAAGGCGGGCGCGCAGATCATCCAGATCGAGGGCGCCCCGACCGACAACAACGCGACGCTGTTCTACAACGGTCAGATGACCGTCCTGCAGCCGAAGTACGACTCGGGTGCCTACAAGCTCGTCCGCAACCAGCCGATCGACAAGTGGGACAACCAGGTCGGCGGCACCACGTTCGAGCAGATCCTGACCGCCAACGGCGGCAAGGTCGACGGCGTCGTCGCCGCCAACGACGGCCTCGCCGGCGCGATCATCACCGTTCTCACCAAGAACGGCCTCAACGGCAAGGTCCCGGTCACCGGCCAGGACGCCACGGCCGACGGCCTGCAGGCCATCCTCCGCGGGGACCAGTACATGACGGTCTTCAAGCCGATCCAGGAGGAGGCCGACGCCACCGCCAAGCTCGCGGCGGCACTGGCCAAGGGTGACACCGCGGCGGCCAACGCCGTGGCGACGCAGAACACGGACGACCCGAAGGGGAACCGCCAGGTCAAGTCCGTCCTGCTCACCCCGCAGCTGATCACCAAGGACAACGTCAAGGTCGTCACCGACGCCGGCTACGTGAAGGCCAGCGAGATCTGCGTCGCCGCGACGCAGGCCGCCTGCACGCAGCTCGGGATCAAGTGACCCCCTGACCCGTCCGGCCGAGCACGCGGCGCCGGCGTCGAGACCCGACGCCGGCGCCGCGTCCCGGCCCACGATCGTGAGAGAGGAGCGCGAGTTGTCCGAACCGATCCTGCAGCTGCGGGCGGTCTCCAAGAGCTTCGGCGCCGTGCGGGTACTGCACGACGTCGACTTCACCGTGCGGGCCGGCGAGGTCACCGCGCTCGTCGGCGACAACGGCGCCGGCAAGTCCACGCTGGTCAAGTGCGTCGCCGGCATCCACCCCATCGACGGCGGCGAGATCCTGTTCAACGGGGAGCCCGTCGCGATCCACGCACCCGCCGACGCCTCCGCGCTCGGCATCGAGGTCGTCTACCAGGATCTCGCGCTGGCCGACAACCTCGACATCGTCCAGAACATGTTCCTCGGCCGCGAGCGCGGCAAGCCCTGGCTGCTCGACGAGTCCGACATGGAGCAGGCCGCCCGCCGCACGCTGGCGTCGCTGTCGGTGCGCACCGTGACATCGGTCCGGATGCCCGTCGCGTCCCTGTCCGGTGGGCAGCGCCAGACCGTCGCCATCGCCAAGGCCGTCCTCTGGGACTCGAAGGTCGTGCTCCTCGACGAGCCGACCGCGGCCCTCGGAGTCGCGCAGACCCGCCAGGTCCTCGACCTCGTCCGCCGCCTCGCCGAGCAGGGCCTCGGCGTCGTACTCATCAGCCACAACATGGCCGACGTCTTCGAGGTCGCCGACCGCATCGCGACCCTCTACCTCGGCCGCATGGTCGCCGAGGTCCCGACGAAGGACGTCACGCACGGCCAGGTCGTCGAGCTCATCACCGCCGGACGCTCCGGCGATCTGGGCCTCGCCCGGCCCGAGGCAGCGGGGGTGACCCAGTGAGCGACCACGGCGACCACTCCGGCGGCGACGTACCCGTCGACGTCAGCAAGTCCGAGGCCACGACCGGCGACGCCGCGCCGACCGCCACGGCGACCTCGACCTCGACCTCGACCGAGCACCCGCCCGGCGCGGCCGAGCGGGCCGGGCCCGG
This sequence comes from Pseudonocardia sp. SCN 73-27, assembly GCA_001725415.1. Taxonomy (GTDB): domain Bacteria; phylum Actinomycetota; class Actinomycetes; order Mycobacteriales; family Pseudonocardiaceae; genus Pseudonocardia. The sequence goes on along the minus strand of MEGH01000007.1, from coordinate 29,334 downwards.
CGGCCGCCAGGGCGACTTCGGCATCGACACCACCGCCCGCACCACCGGCCAGGCGCTGCGCGACTACGGCACGCGGCTGCGCTCCGGCGAGCTCGGCTCGCTGCCGGCGCTGCTCGGCCTGCTGGCCCTGTTCATCCTGTTCACCGCCCTCGACCGCGCCGGCGTCTTCCCCAGCCTGCTGAACCTCGCGAACCTCCTCCAGCAGGGCGCCGGCCGCACCATCATCGCGATGGGCCTGGTGTTCGTGCTGCTGACGGGCGAGATCGACCTCGCCGCCGGCACCGCGTCCGGCCTCGCCGCCTCGCTCATGGCGCTGCACCTCGTGTCGGGCGGCAACATGCTCGGCGCGATGGGCACGACCGTGTTCATCCTGTTCGTCGTCGTCATGCTGCTCGCGGCCGCGCTCGCCGCGTACCTGCGGATGTGGTGGGCAGTCGCCTTGAGCGTGCTGGCCGCACTGCTGCTCGTGGTCGGGTTCCCGCAGAATCCCTGGCTGGAGATGTTGCTGGCGGTGTGCGTCGGCGTCGTCATCGGCGTGCTCACCGGGTTCCTCGTCGCCAAGGTCGGGATGCCCTCGTTCGTCGTGACCCTGGCGCTGTTCATCACCTGGCAGGGCGTCATCCTGCAGCTGATCGGCGACGGCGGCACCCTCGGCCTGCGCGACCCCGTCATCAACGCGGTCGCCAACGGCAACCTGTCGACGCTCGGCAGCTGGATCCTGTTCGTCGTCGGGGCAGGCGGCTACGCGGCCGTCCTGCTCAACCGGCAACGCACCCGGCTCGCCAAGGGGCTCGTCGCCCAGCCGACGGGGCTGGTGCTGCTCAAGATCGGCGCCGTCGTCGTCCTCGGCGCGGTGGCGACGTACCTGTTGACGCGCAACAGATCGGCCGGCCTGACCGAGATCGCGGGCGTGCCATACGTCGTTCCCGTGGTGTTGGTGTTACTCGTCGCCGGGACCTACGTGCTCGACCGGACCCGGTTCGGCCGTCACGTCTATGCCGTCGGCGGCAACCGCGAGGCCGCGCGCCGCGCCGGTATCAACGTGGTCCGCATCCGGGCCAGCGTCTTCGTCATCAGCTCGGCGTTCGCCGCCATCGGCGCGATCGTCTACTCGTCGAAGGTCGGGTCGGTCTCGCCCGCGGCCGGTGGCGGCAACACGCTGCTGTTCGCGGTCGGTGCGGCCGTCATCGGCGGGACGTCGCTGTTCGGTGGCCGCGGCCGGATCAGCAACGCCGTCATCGGGGGTGCCGTCCTCGCGACCGTCGAGAACGGTCTGGGTCTGCTCAAGCAGCCCGCGGCCGTCGTCTTCGTGATCACCGGCCTCGTGCTGCTGGTCGCGGCGGGCGTCGACGTGCTGTCCCGGCGCCGATCGGCCTCCGCCGGCCGGTGACCGCTCCCACGTCCGGTACCCGGCCCGACGACGCGCGACGGCACAATCGCTCGGCGCTGCTGCGTCGACTGCACGTCGACGGGCCCTGCACCCGGGCGACCCTGGCCACCGAGCTGGGGCTCAACCGCAGCACGATCAAGGCGGTGGTCGACGGTCTCGCCGAGGCCGGCGTCGTCACCGAGGCCGTTCCGTCCCAACGCAGCGGGGCGGGACGGCCCTCCCTGATGGTGCTGCCGCGGCCGCAGTCCGCGGTCGTGCTGGCCGTCGACATCCGTGTCGACCAGGTCGCCATGGCCATGGTCGGCATCGGCGGACAGATCCTCGGCAGGCACAGCTGGAACCTGCACCGCACCACCCGGCTCCCCGGCGAGGTCATCACCCACGTCGTCGAGTCGGCCCAGCTGCTACGCGACGAGCTCGCGGTCGTCGTGTCGGGGGCGGGGGTCTCCGTGCCCGGGGTCGTCCGGCGCGCCGACGGGTTCGTCCACGAGGCCCCCAACCTCGGCTGGCGCGACGTCGCGCTCGGCCGCCGGCTCGGGTCGGTGCTGCAGCTGCCCACCCTCGTCGGCAACGACGCCGAGCTCGGCGCGCTCGCCGAGCACGTCCGCGGCGTCGCGCGGGAGTCCAGCGACCTCGTCTACCTGTCGGCCGACGTCGGCGTCGGCGGTGGCGTCATCGCAGGCGGCCGGCCGTTGCGCGGCACCGGCGGATACGTCGGCGAGATCGGGCACATCCAGGTCCGCCCCGGTGGGCGGGCGTGCTTCTGCGGTGCCCAGGGCTGTTGGGAGACCGAGGTCGGCGAGCCCGCGCTGTGCCGGGCCCTCGGGCTGCCCGAGGACACCCCGCGGGGCGCGCTCGTCGCCGAGCTGCGGTCCCTGTCGGCGGCGCCCGACCAGATCGACGGCAAGCTCGGTGAGTTCACGGAGTGGCTCGCCACCGGCCTGGTCACGCTGGTCAACATGCTCGCGCCCGAGCTCGTCGTCCTCGGCGACCTGCTCACCGCGCTCCCGCCCCGTGTCGTCGACCGGGCGCGCGCGATCGTCCACGAACGCAGCCTGGTGAGCCGCGCCGTCGGCGGCACCCGCATCACGATCTCGCCGCTGGGCCGCGATGCGCGCCTCGTCGGCGCCGCCGAGCTGGCGTTCGAGCAGATCCTCGAGTCGATCTGATTCCGGGGGCGTGCCCCGGCGGCCCGGGGGCGCACCCCCTCGTGCCCGCGCACCTGCCGGGGCAGCCTGCGGACACCCGGGCCGCCGCCTGCGCCCGGGCCGACCCGGGGGAGACGACCATGGACCCGACCGCCGACCTGCCCGAGCGCGCCCGCAACTGGGAGAACGTGTGGGACGACGCCGTGCGCGCCGACCTGCTGCCGCACGGCGCCGAGCTGCGCCGACTCGACTCCTGCGGCCCAGCCCGCCCCGACCCCTACGTCCTCTGAACGGTGATCAACCGGGCGGATCGGGCGAAGGGATGGCCCTACCCCAGCTCGGGGGAGGACACCCTGGTCCCGGGGGAGCGCACCATCGCCGCGGACCGGGCCCCGGCCGCAGTCTCGGTCCGAGTCCCGGACAGACCGGGCGGGGGGACCACCGAGGAGACGTCATGGCAGGGCGCAGGAGCGGAGAGTCGGCACCGCGATCCATCAGCGGGCCGCAGGCGCCGCTGGTCTGGAAGTTCGGCGGCACCTCCGTCGGCGACCAGGAGCGGGTGCGCGCGGTCGCCGAACGCATGGTGGCCGCCCAGCGCAGCGGACGCGGGGTCGTCGCGGTGCTGTCGGCGATGGGGAAGTCGACCGACGCGCTCGTCACGCAGGCCGCCGCGATCTCGCCGAACCCGCCGCTGCGCGAGCTCGACGCCCTGCTCTCGGTCGGTGAGCAGATCTCCTGCGCGCTCACCGCGATGGCCATCGCGTCGCTGGGCGGGCACGCCGTCTCGCTCACCGGGGGGCAGGCCGGCATCCGCACCGACGCCACCCACGGCAGCGCCCGCATGCTCGGCATCGACCCGGCCCGCATCCGCGCCGCCCTCGACGAGGGCGCGATCGTGCTGGTCACCGGCTTCCAGGGCGAGTCGCCGACCGGTGACACGACGACGTTGGGCCGCGGTGGGTCCGACGCCTCGGCCGTCGCCGTGGCCGCGGCCCTCGGGGCGCGGGAGTGCGAGATCTTCACCGACGTCCCGGCCGTCTACACCGCCGACCCGCGGGTCGTGCCCGACGCGCGCCGGCGCACGACGATCCGTCCGCAGGAGATGCTCGAGCTCGCCGAGGCGGGCGCGGGTGTGCTGCAGCCGCGGTCGGTGGAGCTGGCGATGGCGCACGGCGTCGACATCCACCTGCGGTCGAGCTTCGGGACCGAGGAGGGCACCTGGATCCGCGGCGGCGGCGGCGAGTTCGAGGTCGCCGGCACCGCGTCGGTGGCCGGGGTGGCGCACCGCCGCGACGAGCACCTCTACACCGTCGACGCCCCGATGACGGCCGTCGCCGCCGCGCTGGCGGGCCGTGGGCTCGCCCTCGGGGCGGTCGTCCCCGCCCCGTCGACGGCCCTGACCGTTCCGGGCGCCGACCCGGCTGCGGTGGCCGCGGCCCTCGACGCCGCCGGCATCACGCTGCTCGACCGGGAGGACCTCGGTTCGGTCGGCGTGGTGAGCCTCGGCCTGGCCCGGGCGCCGGAGGTCCTGGCCTCGACGCTCGACGTCCTCGCCGCTGCCGGGATCACCCCGCGCCTGGTGACGACGACCCCGTCGCGGGTGGGTGTGCTCGTCGCCGCCGACCGTGTCGACGACGCGGTCCGCGCCCTGCACGCCGCGCTCGTCGGCGGCGAGACCGCCGGAGCGCGCCGCACCGCGGCCTGATCACGCGTTCCCGCAGGTCAGACCTCGTGAGTGGCAATAGTCGCTATAGCGACTATTGCCACTCACAGCTGTATCGGGGGGAGAACCCCACTCCTCTTCGGGGGGCGGCCCTGCCGGCTCGGGGGAGCACACCATCGAATCGGACATTCGCGGTCGGCAGGCTTGTGACCAGCAGAGAAAGCCCCCAACTCCAGCCAGGAGCCGACCGTGACCACGCTGCAGGAACCCGATGCGCCGCCCACCGCGGCGTCCGACGCGCCGGCCCTTCTCGTGGCCGCCGACTACGCCCAGGGCTCACGCGCCCGCGCCGGTGAGCGCCTCGATCACGTCTTCGAGGAGCAGGCCGACTGGATGCGCACCTACGGGCGCTCCGGCCACCTCGCCGTCGACACCGGCGACGTCGCCCTGACCTACTCCGAGCTCGACGAGCGCGCCAACCGCCTCGCCCGCCAGCTGCTGGCATCCGGTGCCCGCGCGGGCGACCGGATCGCGCTGCTGTTCGACCAGGCCGTGCACTCCTACGTCGGCATGCTCGCCGTCATGAAGATCAACGCCGCGTACGTGCCGCTGGACGTCGCGTTCCCGGCCGACCGGATCGCCTACATCCTCTCCGACGCCGGTGTGAGCACCGTGCTGTCGCTGTCGCACGTGCCCGAGCGCGTCGTCGGCCTGGAGGACTTCGCACCCGGCCTGATCCACGTCGACCGGCTCGCCGCGCAGATCGAGGCGCAGTCGGGTGCCCGGCTGACCGAGGCCGAGCGCGGCACGGCCGTCGAGGACCTCGCCTACCTGATCTACACCTCCGGCACGACGGGCCGCCCCAAGGGCGTCGCGATCGAGCACGCGAGCATCTGCAACTTCGTCCGCGTCGCCGCCGAGGTCTACGGCCTGCGCGCCAGCGACCGCGTCTACCAGGGCATGACGATCGCCTTCGACTTCTCCGTCGAGGAGATCTGGGTGCCGTGGATGGCCGGTGCCACGCTGGTGCCCAAGCCCGCCGGCACGTCGCTGCTGGGCATGGACCTGCACGCCTTCCTGACCGAGCGCCGCGTCACCGCGATGTGCGTCGTCCCGACGCTGCTCGCGACGATCGAGGAGGACCTGCCCGCGCTGCGCTTCCTGCTGGTGTCGGGCGAGGCCTGCCCGCAGGACCTCGTCGCCCGCTGGCACCGCGACGGCCGCCGCTTCCTCAACGTCTACGGCCCCACCGAGGCCACCGTCACCGCGACGTGGACCGAGGTCCACCCCGACCGGCCCGTCACCATCGGCCAGCCGCTGCCCACCTACACCACCGTCGTCCTCGACCCGGAGAACCCGTACCGGGCGCTGCCGCACGGCGAGGTCGGCGAGATCGGCATCGCCGGCATCGGCCTGGCCACGGGCTACCTCAACCGCGAGGACCTGACCGACAAGTCGTTCATCTCCGACTTCCTCGGGATCGCCGGCAACCCGTCGGGGCGCATCTACCGCACCGGCGACCTGGGCCGGGTCAACGACCAGGGCGAGATCGAGTACATGGGCCGGATCGACCTGCAGGTCAAGATCCGCGGCTACCGCATCGAGCTGACCGAGATCGAGTCCGTGCTGCTGCAGGTGCCCGGGGTGTCGGCGGCCGTCGTCGACACCTTCGAGCCCACGCCCGGGCAGGTCGAGCTCGTCGGCTACTACAGCCTCAAGACGGGCGTCGCCCCGCTCGACAGCGACGCCATCCACGCGCACCTGCGTGAGCGGCTGCCCGCCTACATGGTGCCCGCGTACCTGGAGCACCTCGCCGCCATCCCGATGACGACGTCGGACAAGGCCGACCGCAAGGCCCTCCCGCCGCCCACGATGCGCCGCGCCGGCGGGCCCGCGGGGGAGATGGTCGCCGCCGAGACCGCGACCGAGGAGATCCTCGCCGCCACCCTGGCGAAGACGATCGGCCTCGACGCCGTCTCCGTCGACTCCAACTTCTTCGACGACCTCGGCGCGAACTCCCTGCTCATGGCCCGGTTCTCCGCGGCGCTTCGCAAGGAGACGTCGCTGGCGGCGCCGTCGATGCGCGAGATCTACGCCAACCCGACGATCCGCGAGCTCGCGATCCACCTCGGCGGGGAGGCGCCCGGGGCGTCCGCCGCGGTCCGCACCGGGCCCGTGGTGAAGGGCTCGACCGTCGGCTACCTGACGACGGGCGCCCTGCAGCTGATCACGTTCCTCGCCTTCACATACCTCGCCGCGCTCGTGCTCGAGCGGGGCTTCGTGTGGTCGGTCGAGGGTGCGACGCCGCTCGCGATCTTCGGCCGCTCCGCGCTCTACAACGCCGGCATCTTCCTCGCCGCGTGCCTGCTGCCGATCGCCGCCAAGTGGATCCTGGTGGGCCGCTGGTCCGAACGCGAGATCCGGCTGTGGAGCCTCGGGCACTTCCGGTTCTGGCTCGTGAAGACCCTGGTCCGGGCCAACCCGCTGGCGCTCACCGCCGGCACCCCCCTCTACACCTTCTACCTGCGGGCGCTCGGCGCGAAGATCGGCAAGGGCACGACGATCCTGTCGCGCACCGTGCCCGTCGCCACCGACCTGCTCACCATCGGCGCCGACACCGTCATCCGCCGCGACTCGGCGTTCGCCGGCTACCACGCCGTCTCCGGCGCCATCCGCATCGGCCGCGTCTCCATCGGCTCGGACGTGCTCGTCGGCGAGAAGACCGTCCTCGACATCGGCGCCTCGATCGGCGACGGCGCGACGCTCGGGCACACGTCCTCGGTGCACGCCGGCACCCACGTCCCGGCGGGCGAGACCTGGCACGGCGTCCCCGCCGAGCCGACGACGACCGACTACCGCGTGGTCGAGCCGCTGCCCTGCGGGTCGCTGCGCCGCTTCGCCTACGCCGCCGTGCAACTGCTGCTGGCCGTCGCGATCCTGCCGCTGGCCGGTGCCGCGCTGCTGGCCCTCGCCACGATGGTCCCGGCGATCGGCGCCGCCGTCGCCGACGGGCACGCCCTGCTCACCGACCCCGGCTTCTACCTGACGGTTGCCGCCGCGACCGGTGGCGTCTTCCTCGCCGGCGTCCTCGGCGGGCTCGCGCTGATGGTCGTGGGCCCGCGCGTCCTGTCGGTGCTCGTGAAGCCGGGCCGCACCTACCCGCTGCACGGCATCCGCTGGGCCGTCGCCAAGACGATCACGCGGCTCACGAACTCGTCGTTCTACATGACGCTGTTCGGTGACGCCTCCGCCGCGACCGGCTACCTGGCCGCGATCGGCTACGACCTCGGTGAGGTGGAGCAGACCGGCTCGAACTTCGGCACGGAGCTCAAACAGGACAACGCGCTCTACACCTCGATCGGCCGCGGCACGATGGTGTCCGACGCCCTGTCGGTCATGAACGCCGACTTCTCCGCCTCGTCGTTCCGGTTCTCCCACGTCACGATCGGCCGGGACAACTTCATCGGCAACAACATCGCCTTCCCCGCCGACGCCAAGGTCGGCACGAACGTCCTGCTGGGTACCAAGGTCATGGTCCCGATGGACGGCCCGGTCCGTGAGAACGTCGGCCTGCTCGGCTCGCCGAGCTTCGAGATCCCGCGCACCGTGTCCCGCGACACCGAGTTCGACCACCTGAAGGACCCGGCCGTCCTGCGGAAGCTCCTGCGCCGCAAGAACCGGCACAACGTCGTCTCGATGCTCGCGTTCCTCGGCGTCCGCTACATCCAGTTCTTCGTCAGCATGCTGACGTTCGCGATCGCGGCCGACGTCTACTACCTGTTCGCCGAGGTGGGCATCGCGCTCGCCACGGTCGGGACGCTGGTGTTCAACATCTTCTTCACCGCGCTCGTCGAGCGGGCCGTCCTCGGCTTCCGGTCGCTGCGCGCCCGGTTCGTGTCGATCTACGACCCGTACTTCTGGCGCCACGAGCGGCTGTGGAAGCTCGGCGCGAGCGCGCTGTTCAGCGGCACCCCGTTCAAGAACCTGAACTGGCGCCTGCTGGGTGTGCGCATCGGCCGCCGCGTCTTCGACGACGGCTGCGCCATCCCGGAGAAGACGCTGGTGACCCTGGGCGACGACGTCGTCCTCAACGCCGGCAGCGTCATCCAGTGCCACTCGCTGGAGGACGGCTCGTTCAAGTCCGACGCCACCGTGCTCGGCGCGGGTGTCGTCGTCGGGGTCGAGGCGTTCGTGCACTACGGCGTCACGATGGGGGAGGGCTCGGTCCTGGAGGCCGACGCGTTCCTGATGAAGGGCGAGGTCGTCGAGCCCCACGCCGTGTGGCTGGGCAACCCGGCCACCGAGCTGCGGGAGCGCCGTACCCCGGCCACCCCGGCCCCGGCTCCCGTCGCCGTCGCACCGGCCGCGGCCGTGCCGGTCGTGGTGTCGCGGTCGGACGCCGACAAGGCCGCCATGCTCGCCGCCTACGCCGCGGGCTCGGTGCCGAACCTCGACCTGGACCGTCCGGCGCCCGGCCCGGTGTTCACCGGCCCGGCCCGGCACGTGGCCGCCGTCGAGGCGACCGTCGTGCTGCCGACGCGCCGCATCCCGGCCGGTGCGCTCCCGGCTGCACCGTCGGCCCCGGCCCCGGCCCCGGCCCCGGCCCCGGCCCCGGCCCC
>MEGH01000007.1:0-20482 GCA_001725415.1 Pseudonocardia sp. SCN 73-27 | reverse complement strand
CCGGCCCCGGCTCCGGCCCCGGCCCCGGCCCCGGCCCCGGCCCCGGCCCCGGAGCGCCCGGTACGACCTGCCGAGCGTGCCCCGGTCCACCCGACCACAGCCGTCCGCGCCGCCGCTGCGCAGGCGCAGCGTCCGACCCCGCACCACCGTCCCGTCCCGCCGGCACCCGCCGCGCGGCCCGTCACCGCGGCCGTGCCGCGCGACCACCAGGAGACCGTCATGACCAGCACCACCACCGGTACCGCCCGTCCGCTCGCCGCCGTCCCGGCCATGCCCGCGACGCAGCCCGCACCCGTCGCCCCGGCCGCCCCGGTGGCCCAGCCGGGCTTCGTCGCCGGTCCCGCGACCGGGCCACGCCCCGCGCCGCGGGGAGCACCCGCACCCCGGCCGCCGCTGGCCTCCGTCCCGGCCCCGTCGGCCCCGGTGGCGCCGGGCCCGATGACCGGCCCGTCGGTCACCACGCCGTTGCCCGGCCCGCGCTCGGAGGAGCTGCTCGCCCGCCAGGCCCGGCGCGAGTCGAACGCGCGGGTCTACCCGCGGCACTTCCCGTTCGCCGTCGCCGAGGCCCAGGGCACGTTCATCCGCGACCTCGACGGCAACGTGTTCGTCGACTTCCTCGCCGGAGCCGGCGTGCTCTCGCTGGGGCACAACCACCCCGAGCTCGTCGCCGCCGCCACCGAGCAGATGGGCGTGTTCACCCACGGCCTCGACATGATCTCGCCGGCCAAGGACGCGTTCACCGACGCGCAGCTGTCGATGCTGCCCGCCTCGATGCGCGACCGGATGCGCATCCAGTTCTGCGGCCCCACCGGCGCCAACGCCGTCGACGCCGCGATCAAGCTGTGCAAGACGGCCACCGGCCGCGGCCAGGTCATCTCGTTCCAGGGCGGGTTCCACGGCTCGTCGCACGCCGCGATGGCCCTGACCGGCAACGTCTCCCAGAAGCGCCCGGTCTCCAACGGCATGCCCGGCGTCCAGTTCTTCCCGTTCTCCTCGTGCAGCCGCTGCCCGCTGGCGCTGGACCCGCAGACCTGCCAGACCAACTGCGTCTCGTTCCTCGAGCGCGCCCTGAACGACCCCAACGGCGGTCTCGAGCTGCCGGCCGCGGTCATCATGGAGATGGTCCAGGGCGAGGGCGGCGTGATCCCGGCCCGGCTGGAGTTCGTGCAACGTGTCCGCCGGCTCACCCGCGAGCTGGGCATCCCGCTGATCGTCGACGAGGTGCAGACCGGGTGCGGGCGCACCGGCACCTGGTTCGCGTTCGAGCAGTACGACATCGAGCCCGACGTCGTCATCGCGTCGAAGGCGCTGTCGGGCATGGGCCAGCCCGTCGCGATCATCATGTACGACGAGAAGCTCGACACCTGGGCCCCCGGCGCCCACACCGGCACCTTCCGCGGCAACCAGCTCGCCTTCGCCGCCGGCGCCAAGACCGTCGAGGTCGTCCGGCGTGACGACGTGCTCGGCAACGTCGTGGAGCGTGGCCGTCAGGTCGCCGCGCGGCTCGGGGCCTTCGCGGCCCACCCGGCGGTGCTGGAGGTCCGCGGGATGGGCCTGATGTGGGGCATCGAGCTCGTCGCCCCCGCCGACGGCCGCACCGTCACCGAGCTGGCCGAGGACGTCCAGGCCCGCGCCCTGCGTGCCGGGCTGATCGTGGAGCTCGGTGGCCGCGACGACTGCGTCGTCAGGATGCTGCCGCCGCTCAACGTGACCGCCGAGATCATGGACGTCGCGCTGTCGATCCTGGTCCGCTCGATCGAGGTGGCCTGGGCGAACGCCTGATCCTGTCGTCGCCACCGGCGGACGCCGGTACCGCCTCCCGCGGTACCGGCGTCCGCCGTGTTCGCGTGCCAGGGGTTGCCCGTCTCACACGTACGGCGGCGAAGCCGACGGACGAGCCCGTCGAGGCCCCGCAGGACGCTGTGGCTGCCAGGGTGGCTCGGCCGGTACCGCGGCCAGGTGCGGGTACCGCCCGCTCGCGACGGCCTGCTGCATCAGCGGGGCCTGCACGGGGAGGACGTCGTCGTCGAGCACGCCGCCGCCCGGGCGCTCGCTCGCGGCGTCGGCCTGGATCATCCCGGACGGGGTGCCGACGACCTCCGTCCTGCGGCTGCGCGGCGCGGGGTGGCCGGCCATGCGCGCCGAGCTCCGAGCCGCCGAGGTGCAGCCCGGCGAACACTGGACGGGCACCTGGTTCGGCATGACGGTCAACCTCGACACGATCGTCGCGACGCTCGTCGCCGCGGTGATCGTGGGCGGGCCGGGCTGTACATGGCGCGCCGTCGCGGGCCTGCCCGGTGTGCTGCAGGTGGCGTTCGAGGCCCTCGTCGGCTGGGTGCAGGGGCAGGCCGACGACCGACGTCGACCTGACCTACCGCACCCGAGGCGGTCGAGACCTCGGAGGAGCACTGAACGCTCCGCATCGCGAAAGGAGCCCGGCCGTCGGGTGACGGCCGGGCTCCTGTGTCTCGTCGGGGGCCGGTCAGGGGTCGGTGACCAGCTCCGCTCCGATCTCCCGCAGCCGGGGTGCGTGCCGACGGGCGTGGTGGCCGCAGAACAGCAGCTCACCGGCGGTCGGGAGGACGACCCGGACGCGGGCGGCGGCACCACAGGCGTCGCAGCGGTCGGCGCGGGTCAGCGGGCGGGTGATGGCCTCGGCGACGGCGGAGGTGGTCGCGGTGGCGGTGGCGAAGGCACTCATGGCGGTCACGCGGCCGCGAGGACGGCGATGCCGGTCGGGGTGAGGGCGGCCGGGCCGGGCCGGTCGAGGATCAGGCCGGCGGTGGTCAGGCGCAGCCCGGCGAACTGGTCGCTCAGGTGCAGGCCGTCGACGACGAGGCCACCCCCGGCGGGGGAGAACTCGGCGCGGCCGGCGGCGACGGCTCGCAGGACGGCCCGGTCGCGGCCGTTGATGGGGGTGACGGTGGCGTTCATGACGTTCTCCCTTCGCTGTGGTGACCGCTGTGATGCGGACCACTGAAGGATGCGCCGATCGCGGCGCGGGATACATGACGCCTACCCCCGACGTGAAAGGGCCACCCCTCCGGATTCCGGTGGGGTGGCCCCTACCCGCGTGCTGCCGCGGGAACTTCTCAGCCGGCCAGGTTGAGCATGGTCAGCGTGCCGTCGTTCAGGTTCGTCACGTACCCGGTCTTGCCGTCCGGGGTCACCGCGACCGACGTCGGCGAGTTGCCGACGGGCAGGGTGGCCGTCACCGAGTTCGAGTCGGCGCTGATCACCGACACGGTGTTGTCGGTGACGTTGACGACGTAGGCGAAGCGGCCGTCGGGCGCCCAGCTGATCTCCTGCGGGTTCTTGCCCACCGGGATCCTGGCGACGACCTGGTTGGTGTCGGTGCTGATCATCGTCACGGTGTTCGAGTCGTAGTTGACGTTCGCGACGATGGGCCGCTCGCGGTTCACGGCGAGGCTGTGCGGGCTCTTGTCGACCGGGATCCGCGCGATCTCGGTCCCGCTCGCCACGTCCAGCACCGACACGACGTTCGACTCGTGGTTGGCCGTGTAGGCCTTCGTGCCGTCGTTGCTGAACTCGATCCAGTGCGGGTTCGGCGCCACGTGCAGGGTGTTGACCAGCGTGTTGGTCGCCGTGTCGATGATCGAGATGGAGCCCGAGTCGTGGTTGGGCACCCACAGCTTCGAGCCGTCCGGGGTGACCGCCGCGAGGAACGGGCGCGTGTCGACCTTGATGTTCGCGATGATCGAGTTCGTCGTCGTGTCGATCACGGCGACGTCGGCGATCGTCTTCGCGTCGTCCCAGACGCTGACGTAGATCTTCTTGCCGTCGGGTGCGAAGGCCAGGTACTGCGGCGGCCCGGCGTCGACCGGGATCGTCGCGGTGATCTTGTTGACCGACGTGTCGATGACCGTGACGGTCTTGGTCACGCGGTTCGCGACGTAGACCTGGCGGCCCGAGGGCGAGACGACCGCGAACCCTGCGGGCTTGCCGCCGGGGATCGTCTGGCCCAGCGACGGGATGGGCACGCTCGCGGCGACCGCGACCGGGGCGGTCTGACCGCCGGCGGCCGACGTGTCGGTGGCCGCGGTCGCCGTCGACGAGCTGGCGCCGTCGGTGGGGGCGGTGCCGCCGGTGCGGCTCAGCGCCCACCACGTCCCGCCGCCCGCGAGGGCGAGCAGCACGACGACGGCGGCGACGATCGCGAGGACCTTCTTGTTGCCACCGGACCCGCCGCCCTGCGACCCGGGTGCGCCGGGTGCCGGGGGAGGCCCGGGCGGGCTGCCCTGCTGGAACTGGTTGGGGCGGCCCGGCTGCTGCTGTTGCTGCGGAGGTGGGGGCAGGGGAGGGCCGGCCGCGGCGCGCTGGCCCTGCTGGCCGGCCTGCGGCGGCGCGGTGCCCCAGCCGTTGGCCTGCGGCGCGGGGGCGCCCTGCTGCGGGAGGCCGGGCGCCCGCGGCGGCAACGTCGCGGCACCGGCCTGCGGGCCACCGCTCGCGGCGTGAGCACCGAAACCGGCACCGGCGGCCGCTGCTGCGGCGGCACCGGCGGCGGGCAGTGCGCCGCCCTGCTCGGGCGCGGCCGAGACGACGACGCCCGGCCACGCGACCGCACCGTCGGAACCGCGCCCGGCTCCGGAGGCACTGGCGGCGGCGAGGGTGGCCGCGCCGAGCGCGACGGCGTACTTGGGGTGCGCGTCGACGACCGTGGGTCGGCCGAGCTCCTCGGAGATCATCCGCGACACCAGCGGGATCCGCGACGACCCGCCGACGAGCAGGACCGCGGACAGGTTGGTCGGCTCCACCTGGGCCGACCGCAGGGTCCGCGACAGCGTCCCGATCGTCGACTCGATGGGCGCGCGGATCATGTCCTCGAACTCGGCACGGGTGATCCGGATGTCGAAGTGCCGACCGGGCAGGAAGACCGGGATGGTCGTCTCCGAGTCGATCGACAGGGCCTCCTTGGCCAGCACGCAGTCCTGGCGCAGCCGGGCCAGCGCGATGGCTGTCTGCGGGTCGCCCATGTCGAGCTCGGCGAGCGCTCCGCCGGACGAGTAGTTGACGTGCGACAGGATCGCCTCGTCGAAGTCGACGCCGCCGAGGCGCTCGATGCCCTCGGGCGAACCGAGGATCTCGATGCCGCCGGGGTGCTTGCGCAGCACCGTCGCGTCGAACGTGCCACCACCGAGGTCGTAGACCGCGATGACCTCACCGTCGGCCAGGTGGCGCGACGCGGCGTAGTGCGCGGCGGCGGCCTCCGGCTCGGTGACGGTCTCCGGGCCGGTCAGGCCCGCGAACTGCGGGACCTCCTCGAACAGCTCCCGCCGGAACGGGCCCCAGTTCGCGGGGTGGGTGAGCACCACGCTGTCGGGTTTGCCGCCCTCGGTCTCGGTGACCCGGCCCAGCACGTCGCCGAGCAACGTGCCGAGCAATGTCGTGACCGCGTAGGGCGAGCCGCCCAGCACCACCGGCGTCGGGTCGCCGAGGCGGCGCTTGAACTCGCGCGCCACACGGTCGGGATTGCTCACCGCCCGCCGGTTCGCCGCGTCACCCGTGACGAGGTTGCCGTCCTCCCGGAGGAAGACGACCGACGGGGTGACGACCGTCCGGTCCCCGAGGGTGAACATCTCCACCCGGGAATCACGTGCGACCGCAGCCGCCACGAACGTCGTCCCCAGATCGACTCCGAGGTTGTAACCCACCGCCGCCTCCCCTGAAAACCGGCACACATCGTAACGAGCCGTCGACGCTGGATCGAGATACCTGCGGGTGGGAATCCCCCTGGTCGGGCTAATTCGTGACTCGTTGGAGCCGCACGGAACGTTACCGATCGGAGGCACGTCGACACGACGGGGGAAGGCCCCGTTTCGAGGTGGGGTTTGCCCCCTTCCTCGCGGGGCCGACGAGAGGCAGGCTGCGACGATGATTGTCGAGCCCGCGCACCGCCCCAGCGGTGCCCCCGGCGCGGGTCCACGCTCCGAGCGGCAGGAGGCCCCGGTGGGGACGGACCCGGTGGAGCGCCCCGCGCGCCCGCACGCGGTGCCGCCCGCCGTCGTGCACCCGCCGGCCGAGGTGGTGACGCCGACCGTCCGGCTGCTCTCGCCCGGCCCCGACGAGCTGTTGCGCTCGCACAAGGCGCACTGGGCGCGCCGCCGGCAGCTCGAACGCCAGCTGCACGACGGTGCGTCGCTGCGCATCTCGGCGCTGGCACTGCGCATCGGCGTGATGCGCCACCGGATCGCCCAGTCGTCGCCGGATCTCGACGAGACCATCGACGAGCTGCAGGAACAACTGCACGCCGTGCTGCAGGAGCTGCGCGACGTCGCCGGCCGCATCTACCCGACGCTGCTCGACGAGGCGGGCCTCGGCCCCGCGCTGCGGGAGGCAGCCGACCGCAGCGAGGCCGTCGTCCGCGTCGTGGCCCCCGAGGGCCGGTTCGACCCGGCCGCCGAGGGTGCGGCCTACTTCGGCGTCGCCGACGTGCTGTCGGGGCTCGGCGCGGCATTCCGCGACGTCACGATCACCGTCACCGCCGAGGACGGGGCGCTCGTCGTCGTGCTGGAGAAGGTCCCGGTGGACGCAGGTGGGCGGATGCTGGACGAGGTCGCCGGCCTGGGTGGGACGATCGACGTGACCGGCGGCACCGGCGTCGGCACGATTCTTGCGAGGATTCCATGCGCGTAGCACTGGCCGAGGACGGTGCCCTGTTCCGCGAGGGCCTGCTCATGCTGCTGCAGGCGACCGGTCACGAGATCGTCGGCGCGACCGCCGACGGCGACTCGCTGCTCGACCTGCTCGCCACCGAACCCTGCGACGTCGCGATCCTCGACATCCGCATGCCCCCGGAGCCCGACGGCGGGCTCATCACCGCGGAACGCCTGCGCGCCAAGTACCCCGACATGGGACTGCTGTTCCTGTCGCACTACGCCGAGTCGCACTACCTGATGCGGATCCTCAACATCGGCACCGATGCGATCGGCTACCGGCTCAAGGAGAAGGTCGGCAGCGTCGAGGTCCTCTCCGACACCCTCGACCGCATCCGCGAGGGCGAGATCGTCATCGAGCCGTCGCTGGCCAAGCGGCTGGTCGAGCGGCCGCGCGGGGAGAAGAAGGGCCTGGTCGCGTCGCTGTCCGAGCGCGAGACCGACGTCCTCAAGCTGATGGCCGAGGGCCGGTCCAACAACGGCATCGCCGGCCAGCTGTTCGTGACGCCGAAGGCGGTGGAGAAGCACATCGCCAACATCTTCGGCAAGCTCGGGCTGCACGCCGACACCTCGGAGAACCACCGGCGTGTCCTGGCGGTGCTCGCGTTCCTGCGATCCCAGCGTGACGACGACTGACCGCCCGCCGGGGCTGTTCGGCGGGGTCGGCGTACCTCTAGCGTGACCGTCTCGAACCCGGGCGTGTCCCGGCCGGACGGGCATGGTGGGCGATGAACCGGACGACACTCGCACGGCTCGTGCGTGGCCTGATCGTGGCGGCGGCAGTGGTCGTCGTGGTGGTCGTCGTCGTCGAGGGCGTGGGGCTGCTGCTGCGCCCCACCGACAGCATCGGCGTGCTGCTGCCCTTCGCGGCCGCGGCCATCTGTGCCGTCGGGCTCGCGCTGCTCGCGCCGCGCATCTCCCGGCTCGTCACCCGGCTCACCCACCACCGGGAGACGACGCCCTACATGGCACTGGCCGACGCCGCCGCCCGGATCCGTGCGGGCTCCCTCGAGGAGGCGCTGCCCGGGCTCGCCGAGGTCGTCGCCGAGGGGACGTCGGCCGCGCGCGGGGAGGTGTGGCTGGCCGTCGGCGACCGGCTCGTCCTCGCCGCCCAGCACCCCGCCCAACCCACCGCGCCCGCCTCGACCCAGCCGGGCAACCTCGCCGTCGACAACCTCGCCGTGCTGCTCACCCGCGACGACACCGACCACGTCGTCCCCATCCTCGACGGGACGGAGCTGCGGGCAGCGATCACCGTCGGCAAGCCGGGGGCGTCGATCACCCCCGCCGACCAGCAGCTCATGCGCGACGTCGCCAACGGTGCCGCGATGCTGCTGCGCGGTGTCTCGCAGAACGCCGAGCTCGCCGAGCGGGTCCGCCGCGCCGACGAGCTCGCCGCCACCCTGCAGGCGTCCCGGGCCCGGCTGGCCCGCGCCCGCGACATGGAACGCCGCCGGCTCGTCGTCGAGCTGTCCCACGCCACCACCGACCGGTTGTCCGGGCTGCGCGCCGACGTCGTCGCCGCCCAGACCGCGGTGCTCACCGAGGGCAGTGAGGACGGCGCGGTCGCCGCGCAGCGCCTCGCCGATGCCCGCACCGGCCTCGACGAGCTGCTCGACCGGTTCCGCGTGATCGCCCGCGGCGTCTACCCGAACGTCCTGCGCGACCACGGACCGGTGGGTGCCCTCGACGAGGTCGTCGCCGACCTCCCACGTGCCGTCGCGCTCGGCGGGACCATGGACGAGCGGTTGAGCTGGGAGATCGAGTCCGGCATCTACTACGTGGCCGCCGCCGTGCTGAAGGGGCTCGCCGAGCAGGCGGCCGACGAGGAGCTGGGCATGACCCTCGACCACGCCGACGGCCGGGTGACCCTCGCCGTCGACGACGACTGCGCCCCCGTCGGGCTCGCCGTGATGCGCGAGACGCTGGCCGACGAGGCCGAGCGGCTGTCCGCGCTCGGCGGCGCCGTCGAGCTCGAGGGCACCGAGCTCCCGCCCGGGGGCGGCCCGGCGCACATCGTGGTGCGTGCCTGGATACCCGACCGGCTCGAACCGCTGGTCGACGTCGGTGGGGCCGTCAGCTCCGCGGTCCGGGGCTGAGCCGTGGACGAGCGCGAGAACGACCCGTCGCGGCCCGCCCGCGAGCACCACGCCGGGCACGAGCTGCCGCCGTTCCGGATGACCGGGGGGACGTTGGGCCGCAACGTCTCCGCCCGCCGCGCCGACCCCGGGGCCATTGGTTGGGCCGACCCCGACGCGACCACCGCGATCACCACGACCGACGTGCTGACCGCCGCCCCGTCCGTCGCCGCCCCGCCCGCCCCGCAGCCCGCCCGGGGCTGGGCGTCGCCGACCGTCGCGCTGCCCACCGGCATCTCCTGGACCCGCCCCGCGGCCGAACCCCCGGCGCCCGAGCCGCCCGCCCCCGCCGCGCCCGGCCGCGGCGCGCAGCCGTGGCTGCTCGCCGGCTACTGGGTGCTGCTCGTCGCGTGCGGGCTGCTGTCGCTCATGTGGCTCGTCGTCGGCGCGATCGTCGGCATCGCCGCCGTCACTCCCGGGACCGCCGCCTCGCTGGCCGCGTCCGCCGCGGGCGGGGGCCGATGGGCCGCAGGCATCCTCGCCGCCCTCGGGCACAGCGAACCCGGCGCGCAGGCACTGCTCGACTACACCCTGAGCCTCGTCTCCCTCGGCCTCGCCGTCGCCATGGCGATCCGCCCACCCGCCGGTGGGCGCACCTGGTCGTCGCGGCTGCTCGTCCTCGCCCTCGTCGGCTCCGCGGGCGCCTTCAACCTGCAGGCCCACGCCGCCGCGTCGGCCGTCGAGACCGCCACCGGCCTGCAGATCGGGGAGCTGCACCAGATCCTGCTCCACGGTGTCGCCTGCGCCGCCTACATCGTCGCGCTGCTCGTGTTCCCGCCCGGGTCCGACGAAGGACCCGACGGCACCCACCGCCGCCCGGGCCTGGTCACCGTCGGCGTCGCCGCGGTCGCACTGCTCGCCGCCGGGTTCGGCACCGCCCTGCTCCCGCACACCGTCAGCTGCGTGCTGTTCTTCGGATTCCTCGTCCCCGCCGCCGGGCTGATCGCGTTGCCGCGCAGGGTCCGCCGCGGGTCGAGCGACGTCCAGCGCACCCAGGCCCGGCTGCTGTTCAGCGTCCTGCTCGCCGCGGGCGCGGTCACCGTCGTCCTGGCCGCCGTCAGCTTCCTGGTGTGGGGGCTGGGCTGGAGCGGGCTCACCCTCGCCGACCCCACCGCGGGCGGCTCCGGCGACCTCCCGCTCGCCCTGCTGTTCTGGTTCTCCCGTGTCGCCTGCATCGCCGTCGCGGCCGCCGTGCTCGTCGCCGTCCGCAGCAGCGACCTGCAGAACGCCGAACGGCGCTTCAGCCGCGGCCTCGTCGTCGCCGTCGACACCGCGGTCATCGGTGGCCTCTACGTCGTCGTGCACACCGCGCTGGCCCTGTTCCTGCCGGAGTCGACGGCGACGCTCGTGTCCGCCGTCGTCGCCTGCGCCGTCGCCGCGATCGCGTTCCTGCCCGTCCACACCCTGGCCGAACGGGTGGTCGACCGGCTGCTCTACGGCACCCGGCCCACCCCCTACAGCGTGCTCGCCGGCATCGCCGCCCTGTCCCGCTCGACCGTCGCCGACGCCCCCGACCTCGCCCGCGTCGCCGAGGCCGTCGGCCGCGGCCTCGGCGCGTCGACGTGCCGGCTGACCGTCGTGCGCCCCGGGCTGCGCGACCGCACGTACATCTGGTCCGAACCCGGCGCGCACGTCTCCGACGAGCTCACCGAGGTCGCGGTCCGCCACGGCGACGAACGCATCGGCACCATCGCCGTCGACCGCGCCGCCGTCGCAGGCCTCGGCCCGCAACGCCAGAACCTGCTCACCGACATCGCCGACAGCCTCGGCGCCGTCCTGCAGGCCAGTCGCTACGGCATCGAGCTGGAACGCCAGCTGCGCGCCGCGCTCGCCCACGCCGGCGAGATCGCCGTGTCGCGGCGGGCCGCCGTCGCCGAGATGGACGGTGAACGCCGCCGCATCGAACGCGACCTCCACGACGGGGCCCAGCACCACCTCGTCTCCCTGCGGCTCGTCATGGGCCTGGTCGAGCACCTGGTGAAGACGGGCAAGTACGACCAGGCCCGCGAACGGCTCGTGCAGGTCGTCGAGCAGATCGGCAACGCCGAGTCGATCCTCGCCGAGACCGCCACCGGCGTCGTGTCGCCGCTGCTGTCCGAGCACGGCCTGGCCGGCGGACTCGCCCTGGAGCTCGACGGCGGCACCTCACCCGTCACGGTCGAGGCCCCCGGCCTCTCCGGTGTCCGGTTCCCCGCCGACGTCGAGGCCGCTGTCTGGTTCTGCTGTCTCGAAGGTGTCAACAACGCCCGCAAGTACGCGGGCGGAGCCCCCGTCGCGGTGCGGCTCGTCGTGCAGGGCGGGCTGCTGCGGTTCCGGGTGCGCGACGAGGGGCCCGGCTTCGACCAGGCCTCGCTCGGCCAGGGTCCCAACCGCGGTATGCGCAACCTGTTGGCGCGCATCAACTCCGTCGGCGGGCGCATCGAGGTGCACTCGCGCCCGGGGGAGGGGACGACCGTCGAGGGATCGGTGCCGGTCCCGTCGCACCACGAGGAGACGATGCCGCTCGACGCGGCCCAGGCCGCGGCGTGGGGCCTCGCGTCGCGACCCGCGGCTCCGGTTGCGCCGCAACAGGTCGAGCCCGCCCGGCCGGCTCCGCCCGCGGGTCCGGGGCCGATGGCCGCGGGTGCGGTGGGTGCGGCCGCGGGTGCCGTGGTGGCCGGTGCCGCACCCACCGCACCCGCGCTGCGCGACGACGACGCGACCGACGGCCCGGCTCGCGCGGAGGCGCCCCGGGTGGAACCGGTCGTGGAGGACGTCGCCGAGGAGCCGCACGACTCCGCCGTCGAGGACACGGCGGTGGGCTCCGCTGCCGACGAGACAGCGGTCGACGACGAGGGCCCGGGGGGCGACGAGGGCCCGATGGACGACGAGGCCGCGGCCGGGAGCGGGCGCGGCATGTGGAAGTCGACGCCGCGCCACGACGAGGAGGAGGAGACCCCCGACGCGTCGTCCGCGGTCCCTGAAGACCTCTCGGCCTCGGCCGACGACCTGGAGTGGGTCGACCCCCGCGCGGGCGCCGGCCAGCCGGAGACGCCGCGGGAGGCCGGCGACGACCCCGGGTTCGGCAGGGGTGCCGACGAGTTGCCGGAAGCGGCCGGTCGGCACTCCCGCGACGAGCCGGAGCCGCAGGCGCCCGAACCGGCCGTGGAGCCCGCCGAGCCCGTCGTCGAATCCGCTGTCGAGCCCGTTGTCGAGCCCGCCGCCGCTTTCGGCGACGACGAGCCGGAGCCGGTCGTCGCGACGGCCCGGCACGCGGTCGCCGAACCGGCGCCGCCCGTCGACGCCCCGGGGAGCACCCCGGAACAGGCGGTCTGGACGGCGCCCGACCCCGAGACGACCGGCCCGATCCCCGTCGTCCCCGCAGAGCCGGACGATGCAGCCGCCCGGAACGAGCCCGCGGACACGGGAGGGACGGCCCCGACCCGCCCCGTGGAGCCGCCGGCCGAGCGGGCGGTCGTGGAGCCGGGCGTCGTGATCACGAGCGCCCCTCCGTCGTCACCGCAGACCGTCCCTCCCGTCGTGCCTGCCGGTGGCGCCCACCGCCACGCGACGTCGGACGGCCGGCTCATCGGACGTGTCCGCGAGGTCCTCGCCGTCGCCGCCGAGTGCTACCGCGCCACCCCGCACACCGCACGGCTGGCCGCGCTCGCCGCGCGCCTCGACGAGCCCCTGCGCATCGGGTTCGCCGGCCCTCCCGGGATCGGCACGTCGACACTGGTCGAGGCTGTCCTGGGCCGCCCCGGCGGACCGGTGCCGCCCCCGCCGACCCGCCTGCCGGTGTGGTGGCGCCACGGCGACCCGGTGGCGCTGGCCGTCGACACCTCGGGCCGTACCGCGCCCTACGCCGGCCCGTGGCCGCCCGACCCGACCGCGCCGCTCGACCGGATCGAGCTGCACGTGGCCGACGCGCTGCTCGCGGAGGCGACGATCGTCGACACCCCCGGCCTGGGCACGGACGGCCGCGCCGAGGCGCTGCTCGACCCCGGCGACCCGGTGCCCGACGCCCTGGTCCTCCTGCTGACGCCCGCCCCGGGCTCGGCGGCGGGTTTCGGGATGCTGCACTCGGGCGTCGTCGCGCACTCGCGCGCCAACGCGCTGGGTGTGCTGGCCCGCGCCGACGAGCTGCCCGGAGGGCTGGACCCGGCGATCGCGCAGCGTGCGGCGGCGGAGCTGGCCGGGCGTTCGGACGTGCGCCGGCTGTGCCGGACCGTGCTGCCGGTGTCGGGTTCCCTGGCCCGTGCCGCAACGGGTCTGACACCACCGGAGATCGACGCGCTGGCCCGCGGCGCCGCGGTCGACCCGGGTCTGGCCGCGCGGCTGGGACCTGCCGGTCTGGGGGCGGCTGCGGCGCTGGCGCGGACGGCGCCCGACCCGGGCGCGGTCGTCGCCGGACTGCTGGCCCGCAGCGGGGTCGGCAGGCTGCGGGAGCTGATCGCGGCACGGTTCGTCGGCCGCTCGGAGATCCTCGTGGCGCGTTCGGTGCTGCAGCGGCTCGAGCTGCTGGTGCGTACCGACCCGCCCGCCGACGCACGGCGGCTGCAGTACGAGCTGGAACGCGTCCGGACGGGTGCGCACGAGCTGGCGGAGACCGATCTTCTCGACGAGCTGCTCGCCGGCACCGTGGTGCTCCCGCCCGCGGAGGTCGCGGCGGCGGAGCAGCTGCTCGGGATGGCCGGTCAGTCGCCGGCGGCCCGTCTGGGGCTGCCGCCCGACGCCGCCCCGGACGCGGTACGCTCGGCCGCGGCCGAGCGGCTGGCGTACTGGCAGCGGGCCGGCTCGCACCCGGCGTCGTCGCAGGCGGTGCGGTCGGTCGCGGCGGTGCTCGTCCGCACCTGCGAGCAGCTGGTGGCGACGGCCTGACCCGCGTCAGGCGGTGCGGCGCGACTCCGGCTGCGGCACAACGATCGTCGTGACGCCGGCGCGTGTGCCGGGCAGGACGACGGCCGGGCGGGGCCTGCGCCGCGGCTTGCCCGTCAGCGCCAGCCGCAGCGGCGTGCGCCGGACGATCTCCACGAACGTCAGCGCCGCGACGATCGTGACGACATAGGTCAGGACGGTCTCCCACGGCCGCTGCAGCCGCGCGGCGGGCGCGTCGGGCACCGTCGTGAGCAGCCACAGGATCGCGGGGTGCACGAGGAACACGCCGAACGAGCGGGCGGCGGCGGCCTCGACGAACCGCGACCCCCGCCACCGGTCACGGCGGTCGGCCCACATCGTGCCGACGCCCCACACCGCGGCGACGATCGACACGGTCCACGGGATGATGACCGGCTGGAAGACGTCGGCGGCGAACTGCGCGGTCGCGCCCGTCGCCACCGAGTG
Source organism: Pseudonocardia sp. SCN 73-27 (assembly GCA_001725415.1). Lineage (GTDB taxonomy): Bacteria > Actinomycetota > Actinomycetes > Mycobacteriales > Pseudonocardiaceae > Pseudonocardia. Next base: position 6,348 of record MEGH01000007.1, on the reverse strand, counting down.
CCGGTACCACAGCTCGACGGCCGCGCCGGTGACGAACGGGGCGACGAGAACGACCGGCAGGTGCGCGCGGATCCACACGTCGACGGCACCCAGGTTCATCGCGACCACCCCGCCGAACACGACGAAGAACTGGTAGCTGAGCAGCAGTGACGTCGCGTAGGGGAGGACGGCGGCCTGGGCCGGGGAGGGCGCGGGGACGTGCAGCCAGAGGTCGGTGGCGACCTGCAGCACGGCGCTGGCGGCCAGCACCTGCAGGTGGTGCCCGCGGGTGGCCCGCAGCAGCGCCCGGAACAGCGGGAACACCAGGTAGAACTGCAGCGACACCAACAGGAAGTACAGGTGGTACCACGCCGTGCCGGTGAGCAGGGCGTGCCCGAACGCGCGCAGCGCCTCACCCACGGGCAGCGGCACCGTCGACAGACCGAGGAACGTGTAGATCGCCGACCACACCACGTACGGGACGCCGACGAGCAGGAACCGGCGTCGCCAGAACCGCAGCGGGCCGGGCGCCTCGTCGCGATGGCGGTGGGTGAGCACGAACGCGGTGAGGGCGAAGAACGCCTCCCGCGTGAAGTGCAGGAGGACGACGAACCCGCCGGCGGCCACGCTGTCGAGCGGCGCCGTCGTCGAGATCGTGTGGACGGCGATCACGCACGCGAACGTGACGACCCGGACGAGGTCGACCGGGTACAGGTGCGGGGTGCGCGCGGGCGCCGCGGCGCTCACCGGGCCGGCCCCAGGACGATCGCCGGGGGCGGCGGGGCCGTCTCCGGTGGTCGGGCGCGCCGTGCGGGTGCGGGGAGCATGCGAGGCACGGGTCCGGAGGGTGGCCCGTGGAGCTGTGGGGGAGCTGTGAGCCGCGTAAGAGGTCCCGGTCGTCCCGGCGCGTTCGTGGACGATGCGGTCATCGGGCGAGCACACTACCCCGATCGGTAGGTCGCCGATGGTCCGTGTCGGGGGCTCCGGTGACCGATGGTTGACTGCCGCGCACACGACGTGCCCGACGTGGCACGGTCGGCGGAAGGACGGTGCAGTGCTCGCGAACGACCCCACCCTCATCGGTCTCGCACTTCAGGTGGGACGGACGCGGACGGCGCAGCTCGATGTCGGCGCCATGGTCTCGGGGGTGTGCGGGGCCCTGCCGATGGCGGTCGGGGTGGCGGGCGCGGTGATCGTCTTCCGGCACGCCCCGGACCCGTTGACCGGCCCGGTGTTCGCCTCCGACGCGGCGGCCACCCGGCTGGGCGAGCTGCAGCACCGGCGTGCCGCGGGCCCGGTGCAGGAGGCGATCGCGACGGGCTGTGTCGTCCTCACCGCTGACCTCACCCGGTCGGAGTCGGTCGAGGTCGCGGCCGTCGCGGCCGAGACCGGGCTCGCCAGCGCCGTGACGATCCCGCTCGCGCTCGACGGCCGTACGGTCGCGGCGCTGCAGCTGCTCGGCACCGGGTTCCGTCCGGTGCCGGGCGAGCTCGCGGAGACGGTCCGGCCGCTGGTGGAGGCGCTGTCGGCGCGGCTGTCGGATGCGTCCGGGTTCGGCCGGCTGAGCGCCGCGGTCGCGCGGTCGACGGCCGCGCTGGAGTCCGGCCTGCCGCTCGCCCACGCGACGGGGATCTTCGCCGAGCGCTACCGCACCGACGTCGAGGAGGCCGGCCGGTTCCTCGCGGGCGCGGCGACCCGTGCGGCGGTGCCGGTCGAGGAGCACGCTGCCGCGGTGGTCGCCGAGGTCGGCCGCCGCGACGCGACGGTGCGCCGGGATGCCGTCGTGCGCGACGACCTGCCCCGCGACACGCCCGAGCCCGCCCCGGCGACCGGGGAGGTGCCGGTCCCGCGTGACGCGCCGACCGGGCGCAGGCACCGTCGCGACGACGCCGGCCCCCTCGCCTGGCTCGCGGGCGACCTTCCGCTGCCGCGGCACTCCCGGGCCCGGCGCGAGCCGCGCGTCCCGCGCCGGCCCGAGCACGGCGACGCTCGCGCCACGACCGACACCGAGGACGGCGACGGCGGCCCCGGCACCCCCCGCCACCGCCGCGCCGACATCTCCTGAGCCCGACACCTCGCGCGCAACCTCACTGCTGTCCGCGCCCCACGGAGGCAGCAACGGGGTCGCGCGCGGGTCGACGGCGGGTGAGCGAGCTGCGCCACTCGGGTGGCAGCGTGGCGGGAGCGACACGTATCGTCGTCGCGACCCGCGGGAGCACTCACGATCCGAGGCTGAGAGGGCGGCAGGACCGGCCGTCGACCGTTCGCACCTGACCCGGTTAGCACCGGCGTAGGGAGGACGACGACTGTGCGTACTCACGGCCACGTTCCACGGCGTTCGCGTCGGTACCGGTTCCCGGTGGTGATGCTCGCGGCGCTGGCCCTCGTGCTCGCCGCGTGTTCCGGCTCGTCCGGCAGCGGCGGCTCCGGCACCACCACGGTCCGGGTTGCACTGGACTGGACGCCCAACACCAACCACACCGGGCTGTTCGTCGCCCAGCAGCAGGGCTGGTTCCGCGACGCCGGCCTCGACGTGCAGATCCTGCCGTACAACAGCACCTCGCCCGACACGCTCGTCGGCTCCGGCGCGGCCGAGTTCGGGATCGGCTTCCAGAACTCGTTCACGTTCTCCAAGGCCGCGGGCGCCGACATCGTGTCGGTCATGGCGATCCTGCAGCACTGGGGATCCGGGATCGCGGTGCGCGCCGACCGCACCGACATCACCTCGCCCAAGGACCTGGACGGCAAGACCTACGGCGGCTTCGGCGACCCCGGCGAGGCCCCCAAGATTGCCGCCGTCATCAAGGACGCCGGCGGTCAGGGCACGTTCGACACCGTCGTGCTCGGCACCTCGGCCTACGAGGCGCTCTACGCCGGCCAGGTCGACTTCACCGAGCCCTTCACCGCGTGGGAGGGCATCGAGGCCGAGCTGCGCGGTGAACCGCTCAAGACGTTCAACTACACCGACTACGGCTTCCCCGACGCCTACGGTGTGCTGCTCGAGGGCAACGGCACCTGGCTCGCCGCACACCCCGACGTCGCGACCAGGTTCGTGCAGGCGGTGCAGCGCGGCTACCAGTTCGCCGCCGACGACCCCGCCGCCGCCGGGAAGATCCTCAGTGACGCCAACCCCGGCGCCTTCGCCGAGCCCGATCTCGTCGACCGCAGCCAGAAGATGCTCGCCGCCACGTACGTGAAGGACGCCGCCGGGCGTGTCGGCACCCAGACCGCCGCGCAGTGGGCCGGCTTCTCCGGGTTCCTCTACGACGCCGGGGTCCTCGTCGACTCCGCGGGCAAGCCGCTCACGGCCCGCCCCGACTTCTCGACGTGGTTCACCGACCGCTACCTGGGAGCGACGCCCTGAGCACCGGGGTCGCCGCCCGGTCGGTCACCCACGACCCGGGCGTGGCCGCCGAGCCGGTCGTCCGCCGGGGCGGCCGGTGGCGCCGGGTCGTGCCGTCGCTGGTGGTCGTGGCCGTGCTCGTCGGGATCTGGCAGTGGGCGGTCACCGCGTTCGACGTCCGCCCGCAGGTGCTGCCGTCGCCGCTGCGGGTCGTCGAGCAGGGGTGGCTGTTCCGCGACGCGCTGTGGACCAACACGGTGCCGACGGTGCAGGTCACCGCCGTCGGCTTCGCCGTGTCGCTGGTCGTGGCCTGGGTGCTGGCGGTCGTCGTCGACTTCTCACCCTGGTTGCGACGCGCCCTCCTGCCGCTGCTCGTCGCCTCCCAGACCATCCCGATCATCGCCGTCGCGCCGCTGCTGATCATCTGGTTCGGCTTCGGGCTGCTGCCCAAGGTCGTCGTCATCGCGCTCGTGACGTTCTTCCCCGTCGCGATCGGGCTGATCGAGGGCTTCTCCTCCGCCGACCGGGAGGCCTCGAACCTGGTGCGCAGCATGGGCGCCGGCCGCTGGAAGGAGTTCCGCTACCTGCGGCTGCCCGCGGCGATGCCGTCGTTCTTCACGGCGCTGCGGATCGGGATCACCTACGCGGTGACCGGCGCGGTGTTCGCCGAGTACGTCGGCGCCCGCGCCGGGCTCGGGATCTTCATGAACCTGCAGAAGAACTCGTTCCGCACCGACCTCGTCCTCGCCGCCGTGCTCGTCACCGCGGCGATCAGCGTCGCCCTGTTCGGGCTGACGTTCCTGGTGCAGCGGATCGCGATGCCGTGGTATGCGGCGGAGCGCCGCCGTGGGTGAGGTGCGGGTGCGCGACCTCGATGTGCGCTTCGGCGACCGCTCCGTCCTCGACGGGGTCTCGCTCGACGCCCGGTCCGGTGAGCTCGTCTCGATCATCGGGCCGAGCGGGTGCGGCAAGAGCACGCTGTTCAACGTCCTCGCCGGCCTCGTCGAGCCCGACGGCGGCAGTGTGCTCGTCGACGGCTCGCCCGCGACCGCGTCGACCTTCGCCTACATGCCGCAGAAGGACCTGCTCTTCCCGTGGCGGACGGTTCTCGACAACACCGCGCTCGGGCTGGAGATCGCCGGCGTCGGACGGCGGGAGGCCCGCAAGCGGGCCGAGCCGCTGTTCGAGCCTTTCGGCCTCACCGGGTTCGAGACGGCCCGGCCCTCCGAGCTGTCGGGGGGCATGCGCCAGCGGGCGGCACTGCTGCGGACGGTCGTGCAGGGCCGCGAGGTCCTGCTGCTCGACGAGCCCTTCGGCGCCCTGGACTCGTTGACCCGCACCGGGATGCAGGAGTGGTTGGAGGGCATGCGGTCGCGCTACGGCTGGACCGTTCTGCTGATCACCCACGACATCCGCGAGGCCGTCTTCCTGGCCGACCGGGTCGTCGTGCTCGGGCCGCGGCCGGCGCGGGTGCGGGCCGTCGTCGACATCGGTCTGCCCCGCCCCCGCGAACTGGCCTCCGCCGCCGCGGCGGCCCGGGAGGCAGAGCTCCTGGCCCTCCTGCGCGCGTAACCCCTGCCGCACCCCTTCCGCGCGCCGGACCCTGTGCGCGCCGGGCCCTGCCGCGCACGACCCCCTGGACGGCCGGAAGGCCCGGCCCCCGCGGGAGCGGGGCCGGGCCTTCCGGGTCTGGCCGGCGTGCAGGCTCGATCAGGCGTGGAAGACGCCGGGCGAGTCGTGGACCGTGTTGTGCGCGTCGGTCTCGGTGGTGTTGTGCGAGGCCAGGTCCAGGTTGTTGTCCGACAGCACGTGCGAGTTGTCGGTCAGGTGGTCGTGGCTGTCGACGTCGACCGGGTTGTGCTGGCTGTTGTCCGTGGTGGTCGTCGTCGTGTTGTGGCCCGAGTCGGTGTGGGTGCTCGAGTCGGTGTGGTTGTTGCTGTTGGTCTGGCTGGCGTTGCCGCCGTCGTTCGCGACCGAGCCCGAGCCGAAGTTGGTCAGGGAGTCGTGGCTGTCGGTGTGGTCGCCGCCCGTGCCGGAGCCGATGACGCCGCCGTCGGAGGCGGTCGCGCCGTGGTTGTTGGTCGCCGAGCCGCCGGCGCCGAAGTTCACCGCGCTGTCGGTGTTGCCCTCGGCGACCTGGTTTCCGGAGCCGGCCACCGCGCCGTTGCCCGTCGCGATGTTGCCGTTGTTGTTGCCGCCGACGGCGGCGGAGTGGTCACCGGTGGCGTTGACGTTGGTGACGTCGACCGGGGCGAAGACGTGGCCGCCGTGCGAGGCGTCGATGTCCTGGTGGACCGAGTTGTCGATGTTGGTCTCGCGGGCGTCGACCGACACGTAGTTGTTGGTGATGTAGTTGTTCAGGTACTTGACCGCGGCCTCGTGGGGCGACTCGTGGCCGTGGTGCACGGGCGGGGGCGGGGGCAGGTGGCTGCCGTGGTCGTGGCCGCCCTTCCAGTTGTGCGACTCGTCGTCATTGGCCAGCGCGATCGCGTCGTGGATGTCCTCGGCGCTCAGGTTCGACATGCCGCAGCTGTCGAGGTACGCGGCGGGGTCGGCCTGGAAGGCGGCCTGCTCGGCCGGGTCGTTCAGCAGGCTCATCAGGAAGTCGAGAAGCGAGGTGCTCATCGGGTTCTCCGTTGCTCGGGTGGTTCTCGTGTGTGGGTGATGTGTGGTTCGCGGTGGTGCGGTGTCGCATCCGGTCCGTGTGGGCCGGTGTTCGAGGCAGAACGATATGGGCGGCCGGCGTGTCGGGGATCGGGGAACTTCCACGGTTCGCCGGTTGCGGAGTCGTCCGATCCGGGTGCTCGTCGAATGGGGGAGTGGGGCGTGCCGCGCGCCATTTCCCGAATAAGGGCGGTGAGGGCTTCCGTCGACGGTCGTCGTCCGCTAATGAAGATCTGACCAGCAGATTCGTCCTCGAAGCGTCGTTGGCGATGCCATCGACAATTGTCGAATTGTGCCATTCTTTGCCTCACTCGGAGGTTCTTTGCCGACTGTTTGTGAACCGGTACGAAGATCCTTACCAC
>MEGH01000006.1:241727-285984 GCA_001725415.1 Pseudonocardia sp. SCN 73-27 | reverse complement strand
GAGGCCTGCATCGATTTCATCCTGGCGCTCGACAGCCAGGACCTCGACCAGAACCAGATCGATTCCTCGCTTACGCTGAACGAGACCGTGAACGGCCCGACCGCCACCGTCATCGCCGACTTCACGCTCTTCCGCCAGCCGCACGAGGTGGAGTGGTCGCTGCAGCAGGTCGACGGCGTGTGGAAGGTGGCCGATATCGCCTCCCGCACGGGCAATTGGCGGCTGAGCGGGTTGAGGTGCGGGTAGACCTGGGACGGCCCTGGACAATCCGGTCAGGGTGCCAGTTCCGGCATGACCTCGCCGAGCAGCGCCATGGCACCCAGCCGGCCCAATTCGTCCGAACATTTCGCGCTCTTGCCGTAGCAGCCGAATGCAACGGCCAGGCGCTCCGAAAGCGGCCCGATGCAAGGCAGGCCCGTGTCGCCGAAGGTTGTCATGCAGGGCACGACGCGGCGTTCCTCGAAAGCGAGATCGCGGATTCGTTCGAGGATCTGCTCTTGAAGCCCGTCGGCGACGTCGATGTCCTCCCCCGGTCCCGCCTCGGTGACCAGCGCCCACAGCTCGGCGTGGTCGAGGCCGACGCCACCGGTGCTGTCGGCGGCCAGCAGGGTCGACGCGTCGAGGGCGAGCACCGGGGCGGTGGTGCGCGAGCGCGCGGTGCGGAACGCGTCGAGCAGCCGACGTTCCGGCACGGTGGCGTCGGCCCGCAACGCCCCGACGACGCCCTGCACCATCGCCGACGCGGCGAGCGTCAGGAACGCGTTGGCGTCCCGCGCCCGGCAGGTGACGTTGACGGCCCCGCACACCGTGCGCGTCACCGGGTGCACCACCGGGGCGGCGACGCACGCCCAGCGGTGGAAGGCCTCGACGTAGTGGTCGGCACCGAGGACGACGGCGGGGCCACCGCTCTCCAACGCGGTCCCGATGCCGTTGGTGCCGATGGCCTCCTCGGCGAACAGGCCGCCGCGCACCACCCCGACGTCGTCGAGATCACCGGCGATCCCCGCGTCGGACACCCAGCGCCACACGACGGTGCCACGCGGGTCGGCCAGGGCGAGGCAGCTCGACGTCCCCGCGAGCTGGTCGGCCAGGCCCAGCATCACAGGCGACGCGACCCGCACGAACGGGGTGTCGGCGTCGACGGTGACCTGCGGGATGTCGGTGTGCGCGGGGTCGACACCGCTCCACCGCGACCGCCGCCAGGAGTCGAGCAGACCCGGCTCGACGTCACCGGGCTCCGCACCGGACAGGAACGCCTCCCACTCCCCGCGCCGGTCCATCGCACCCCCACCGGCCGTGCCGGGTCCGGTCGTCGCTGACCGGCGGAGTCCCGCACCGCCTCTCCTCCAGTATGCGAAGTCACACGGCTGGGCGAAGTGTTCAATTCCTGGACGTCCGTGCACGCCCGACCTCGTGAGCATGGTCCTTGACTGACAGGTTCCGTCAGGGAAGGGCGGCACCATGGAGCCATGACGACACCAGATCGCCCCCTCGCCGGCCGTGTCGCCCTCGTCGCCGGCGCCACCCGCGGAGCAGGCCGCGGCATCGCCGTCGAGCTCGGCGCCGCCGGCGCGACCGTCTACGTCACCGGGCGCAGCCGCCGCGGCGCACCGTCGGAGTACGGCCGTGCCGAGACCATCGAGGACACCGCCGACCTCGTCACCGCCGCCGGCGGCACCGGCATCGCCGTCCCGACCGACCACCTCGTGCCCGACCAGGTGAAGGCGCTCGTCGAACGCATCGACGCCGAGCAGGGCCGCCTCGACATCCTCGTGAACGACATCTTCGGCGGTGACCCGCTCACCGAGTGGAACACCCCCGTCTGGGAGCACTCGCTCGGCAACGGCCTGCGCCTGCTGCACCTGGCGATCGACACCCACATCGTCACCGCGCACTTCGCGCTCGCGCTGATGATCCGCAACCCGGGCGGGCTCGTCGTCGAGATGACCGACGGCACCGCCGAGTACAACGACGACAACTACCGGCTCAACCTCTACTACGACCTGGCCAAGGTCGCGCCGATCCGGCTGGCCCGCAGCTGGGCCCATGAGCTGCGCGACCACGGCGCCACGTCCGTCGCGATCACACCGGGCTGGCTGCGCTCGGAGGGAATGCTCGAGCTCTTCGGCGTCACGGAGGAGACCTGGCGCGACGCGTGCGAGGCCGAACCGCATTTCGTGATCTCGGAGACGCCCCGCTTCGTCGGCCGGGCCGTCGCCGCGCTCGCCGCCGACGCCGACCGGCACCGCTGGAACGGGCAGTCACTGTCGTCGGGCGGGCTCGCGAAGGAGTACGGCTTCACCGACCTCGACGGATCCGCGCCCGACGCGTGGCGCTACGTCGTCGAGGTGCAGGACGCCGGCAAACCCGCCGACGTCACCGGCTACCGCTGAACCGGCCGTTCGATGCCCCGGCGTGCGCGTGCTGCGCCGCGAGCCCCGGGGCGGCCGGACCGCCGATCCCGGTCACCTTCGCGTAGCGGTCGAGGAAGACGTGCAGGGCCTCGTCGACGTGCTGCAGGCCGCGCGCCTGCGCGTCGAGACAGGCCAGCCCCTCCGACGTGATGTGGTAAATCCGGCGCGCAGGCCCGACCTCGGAGGACTCCCACTGCGAGCGGACCAGCCCGCGTTTCTCCAGGCCGCGCAGGGCCCGGTAGACGCCGCCCGCGTCGCCGTCGCCGTCGTGCATCGGGCGCAGCCGTGCCGCCAGCTCGTAGCCGTGGTCGGGCTGCTCACGCAGGAGCAGCAGCAGGCACGGCTGCAGGAAGTTCCTCGGTTCCAGCTCGGCCAACGGAGGCCCCCAAGGTCGACGTGGCTGACTCCTGGCGCCGCGCATACTCCCATCAGGTGACTGGAATCACAACCCGAGCCGCGCGGCTCCAGCTCCACCCGCTCCGCCGTTCGGTGGGGACGGCACGGGGCCCGTTCGCCGATGCGAACGGGCCCCGTCTCCGGTGGCCGGTCAGAAACCGTTCTGCGACAGCCAGTTCTTCGCGACGGTCTGCAGCGACGGCTTGGCGTCGGAGGAGGCCTCAGCGTTGAGCTTGGTCAGGCCGTCGGTGGTGAGCTTCGCCGAGATCTGGTTGAGCACGTCGAGCGTGGTCCCCGTGGCCTTCGACTTGGTGATCAGCGGGACGACGTTCTGCGCCGCGAAGTTGTCCTTCGGGTCGGCCAGGACGACGAAGTTGTTGGTGACGATCGAGGCGTCGGTGGTGAAGATGTCGGCGGCCTGGATGTCGCCGTTCTTCAGCGCGGCGACGGTGAGCGGGCCGCCGGCGTCGAGCGCCTTGTACTCCTTGAACGTGCAGTTGTAGGTCTTCTGGATGCCCGGGATGCCGTCGGGACGGGTCTGGAACTCGGGCGGGCCACCGAAGACGAGCTGGCCGCAGTTGGCGGCGAGGTCCTCGATGGACTTCGCGTTGTACTTGGTGGCCGTCTCCTGCGTGACGACGACGGCGTCCTTGTCCTCGGCCGCCGACTTGTCGAGCACCGTGAGGTTGGCGGGCAGCGCGCCCTTGAGCGCGTTGTAGACCGCGTCGGGCTCGGTCTCGGTGGCGTTCTTGTCGATGTACTGCAGCAGCGTCCCCGTGTACTCGGGGATGAGGTCGATCGAGCCCTCCTGGATCGCCGGGTAGTAGGTCTCGCGGCTGCCGATCGGCGGCCGCAGGTCGACCTTCACGCCCTTGGCCTGCAGGGCCTGGGCGTAGATGTTGGCGATGATCTGGCTCTCGGTGAAGTTGGCCGAGCCGATGACGACGGTGTCGCCCGAGGCCGCGCCTCCGGAGCCACCGTTCTGCAACGGGTCGCTGCCGACTCCGCCGCAGGCGGCGAGCGCCAGTGCGGCGGTGGCGACCACCGCGATCCGGGCGATCAGACTGCGCTTCATGGTTGTTCCTCCGGCGGTTCGGTCGAGGCTCAGGCCGCCTGGGCGGCCGTGTCGGTGGGGCGGGTGGCGAGGGCGCGCACCCGGCGGCCCGTGCCCGCGGTCTGCAGGCCGGGCGAGACGAGCAGCTTCTGCAGGCCGGCGAGCACCAGGTCGGCGGCGACGGCGAGCAGGGCGACGAGGATGGAGCCGGCGATCATCTGCGGGAAGTCGCGCGTCGACAGCCCGTCGATGATGTAGCGGCCCAGGCCGTTGAGGCCGACGTAGGCGGCGATCGTCGCCGTCGAGATGACCTGCAGGACCGAGCTGCGGATGCCGCCGATGATCAGCGGCAGCGCGTTGGGCAGCTCGACGCCGAACAGGATCTCGCGCCCCCGCATGCCCATGCCGCGCGCGGCGTCCACCACCGAGGCGTCGACGTTGCGCACGCCCGCGTAGGTGCCGGCGAGCACGGGCGGGACGGCCAGGAGCACCAGGGCGATGAGCGGGCCGAGCAGCCCGAGGCCGGTCCACTGCGCGAGCAGGATGAGCACGCCGAGCGTGGGCAGCGCGCGCAGCCCGTTGGCCGAGCCGACGACCAGGAAGCCGCCCCTGCCGGTGTGCCCGATCCAGGCACCGAGCGGCACCGCGATGACGATCGCGATGATCATCGTGAGGGCGACGTAGCCGATGTGTTCGACGAGCCGCTGCGGGATCGAGCCGGCGCCCGTCCAGTGCGCGGGGTCGAGCAGCCATCCGAAGAAGTTCACGCCGTCGCCCCCTGTGCCACCGCGCGTGCGGTCCGGTCCCACGGTGTGAGCATCCGGCCGATGAGCAGCAGGAGCCCGTCGACGACGAGCGCCAGCACGACGACCAGCACGATCCCGGCGACGACCTCGGCGGTGATGCTGCGCTGGAAGCCGTCGGTGAACATCTGGCCGAGGCCGCCGAAGCCGATGACGGACCCGACGGTGACGAGGCTGATCGACGACACCGCCGCGACCCGGACGCCGGCCAGGATGACCGGCACGGAGATGGGCAGCTCGGCGGCGACGAACCGGCGGAAGGGTGTGAAGCCCATCGCGGTCGCCGCGTCGACGACCAGCGGCGGGACGGCCTCGAGCGCGTCGGCGACCGTGCGGACCAGCAGCGCCACCGTGTAGACCGACAGCGCCACGATCACGTTGATCGGGTCGAGGATGCCCGTGCCGAGGATGACCGGCAGGAACACGAACAGCGCCAGCGACGGGATCGTGTAGAGCAACCCGGCCAGGTTGACGACGACGGCGCGGCCGAACCCGGCCCGGTTGGCCAGCCACCCCAGCGGTACGGCGATGACGAGCCCGATGACCACGGGGACGAGCGAGAACACGATGTGGTCGGTGAGCAGGCTCGCGATGAACGAGATGTTCTCCAGCACCCAGTTCACGACGTGCCCGCCTCAGCCGACCCGATCGGCGGCGTCGGTGTCGGTGACGGGCCGGCCGACGTCGGCACCGGGGGCGCCGTCGGCCTCGCGGGAGTCGGCGAGGCCGCGCAGCACATCGTCGGCGCCGATGGAGCCCAGTACCCGGCCGTCACCGTCCACGGCGACACCGCGCCCCGACGGCGAGGACAGCGCCGCGTCGAGCGCGGCGCGCAGGGAACCGGCGCCCGCGTCGTACAGCGAACCGCCCGGGACGAGGGCGTCCTCGTAGACGGTGCCGGTGCCGCGGGCGACCCAGCCCAGCGGGCGACGCTCGCCGTCGACGACCAGCGCCCAGCCGTCGGTGGGCATCCGGTCGCCGATGGCGACGACGGGCAGGTCGCCGATGGGCAGCCCGTCGGAGGACAGGAAGCCCAGGCCGCGGTAGCCGCGGTCGCGACCGACGAAGGAGTCGACGAAGTCGTCGGCCGGGCGGGACAGCAGCACGCCCGGCTCGTCGTACTGGGCGAGCTTGCCGCCGGTGCGGAACACCGCGACCTTGTCGCCCAGCTTGATGGCCTCGTCGATGTCGTGGGTGACGAACACGATGGTCTTGCCCAGCTCGCCCTGCAGCCGCAGGAGCTCGTCCTGCAGCGTCTCGCGCACGATGGGGTCGACGGCGCTGAACGGCTCGTCCATGAGCAGCACCGGCGGGTCGGCCGCCAGGGCCCGGGCGACGCCGACACGCTGCTGCTGGCCACCGGACAGCTGCGCCGGGTAGCGCTTGGCCATCTCGGGGGCGAGGCCGACGGTGTCCATCAGCTCGGCCGCCCGCTCGCGGGCCTGCTTCTTGTTCCATCCCAACAGCAACGGGACCGTCGCGATGTTGTCGAGAATCGTGCGGTGCGGGAACAGGCCGGCCTGCTGGATGACGTAGCCGATGCCCCGGCGCAGCTCGGCCGCGTCGCGGGACATGATGTCCTTGCCCTCCACCGAGATCGTCCCGCCGCTGGGCTCGATCATGCGGTTGATCATCCGCAACGAGGTGGTCTTCCCACAGCCGGACGGCCCCACGAACACGGTGATACGACCCGAATCGACGACGAGGTCGAGATCGTCCACCGCGACGGTGCCGTCCGGGAAGCGCTTCGTCACGCCCCGGAACTCGATCATCCGGGTACCCCCGTCGTCGCCGACGGCCGCTTGTCGGCCGCCGCAGTTCCGCGAATCTAGCCCGGCACACCGACAGCCGCGACCGATGTGACCGGACCGCGACCCTTCCGACGGACCCCCGCCCGCGTGCCAGAAACGGTCGTCGAAATGTCCGGTCAGGCCACGTCGGTCGACGCCGGGACCCGCAGCCGGCCCGAACGCAGCACGTCGCGCATGGCGTCGGCGGCCAGCGGGCGGGCGAACAACCAGCCCTGGAACGCGTCGACACCGATGGCGCGCAACGCCTCGAACTGCTCCGGCGTCTCGACGCCCTCGGCGACCGTGCTGCGCCCCATGGCCCGCGCCATGTCGACGACGGCACGGGCGACGGCGTGGTCGACCGGGTCGTCTGCGATGCCCGTCACGAACGCGCGATCGACCTTGACCGTCTGTGCGGGGAGCTCCTTGAGCCGGGCGAGCGAGGAGTAACCGGTGCCGAAGTCGTCGACGGCGAAGCGGACGCCGCGCGCGACGAGATCGGCCATGGCCGCCAACGCGTGCGGCGGCAGCGCGACCAGGCTCGTCTCCACCAGCTCGAGGATCAGCCGCGAGTGGTCGAGCCCGGTCTCGGCGAGGGTGGCGTTGACGACGTCGGCGAACTCGGGGTCGCCCGGCAGCAGCCCTGCCAGGTTGACCGCGACGGCGACGTCGGCCAGCGGCGCCCACGACGCCGCCTCCCGCGCCGCGGTGCGCAGCACCCACATGTCGAGCTCGCGCATCAGGCCGCCGCGCTGGGCCACCGGCAGGAACTCCCCCGGCGAGACCATGCCGCGCTCCGGGTGCGGCCAGCGGATCAGCGCCTCGGAGCTGCGGACGGTGCCGTCGGCGGCGACGACGGGCTGGTACTCCAGCACGAGCCGGTCGTCGGCGATCGCGGCGCGCAGCTCGGCCTCGACGACCAGCTGGCTCGTCGCCGACCGCATCACGACCTCGGTGGCCACTCCCACGCCGCCGCGGGAGCGCTTCTTGGCCTCCTGCATGGCGACCTCGGCGAAGCGCAGCATGTCGGCGGCGCGCAGGCCGGGGTCGGCCGTCGGCGTCGCCAGCCCGACCGACGCGGTGACCTCGACGGGACGCCCCGCGACCGTCACCGACGTGCGCAGCAGCTCGGCGACGATGTGCCCCAACCGTTCCGGGCCACCGGCCTCGGCGTGGTCGGAGCAGATGACGACGAACTCGTCGCCCGAGAGCCGGGCCGCGGTGCACCCGAACGGCAGCTCCCGCTGCAGCCGGCCGGCCAACGTGACCAGCAGGTCGTCGCCGGCCTCGTGGCCCAGCGACGAGTTGACACGGGCGAAGTCGTCGAGGTCGCCGCAGACGAGGACGACACCGTCGCGGGCCGGGCCGACCAGCAGCCGGTCGACCGCGTCGAGCGCGGCGGCCCGGTTGAGCAGCCGGGTCAGCGGGTCGACCGTGCCCGCGCTGCGCAGCACCTCGGCCGCGCGGCGGCGGTCGTCGATGTCCTCGCAGGTGACGAGGAACAGCGGGGCGCCGTCGTCGGCACGGGTGACGGTGACGCCGACGCCACACCAGACGCGGGTGCCGTCGGCGCGCAGCAGCGGCAGCGCGTCGATGCGGTAGCCGTTGCCCGCGCCCTCGGGGACGCGGCGCAGCCAGTCGGGCAGGCCGTCGGCCGACAGCGGCTCGGGCTCGGCCGACAGCGCGGCCGCGGAGACACCCCGCAGGTCCTCGGGTGCGGTGTCGAGGATCATGCACACCGCGGGATTGGCGTCGAGGACGCGACCCGCGGCGTCGAGCAGCAGGACCCCGGTGGGCAGCAGCGCGACGAGGTCGGCGAAGCGGGCGCCCGCGGCGCGGTGCCGGTTCTCGGCGATGCGCTGCGCCGACAGGTCGCGCACCGTGCCGACGAGCCGGACCGGGGTGCCGTCCTCGGCGCGCTCGACGACGGCGCGGCAGCCCAGCAGCCGCCCGCCCGGCAGGCGCAGGTCGACGTGGTGGTCGCCCGCGCGGTTGCCGTTGCGCAGGCCCTGGCACAGCAGGGCGACCTGCTCGCCCTCGACCGGCCCGTCGGGACCGTCGGCGGCGACCCCGGCCGCGCGGTACAGGTCGTCGAGGGACTCGCTGCGGCGCAGCGTCGCGGACGCGAGCTCGTAGGTCCAGGTGCCGACCCGGGCCATCCGCTCCAGCTCCGCGATGCGCCGCGCGTCCGACGCCGACCCGAGCTCGACGAACACGACCGCCTGCAGGTCCATCGCGAGGTCCCAGCGGACCACGCGGACCCGCGCGAGCGTGCCGTCGGCGCGGATCAGCCGGGCGTCGCCGTCGGTCCCGACGACGAGGCGGCGCAGCGGCATCCCCAGCGGACCGTTCTCGGGGTCCCCGGGCATCCGGCCGGCGAGCCGTGCGAACGCGGGGTTGACCCGCACGATCCGGTCGGACCGGTCGACCACCACCGCGGCGGTCGCCGGGAGCGGCAGCATGTCGGCCCCGGAGCGGCCGAACGCCGTCTCACGGACGCCCGGGGCGACCACCGGACGGGCGGGCGCGTCGGTGGCGAACGACCTCGGCCCCGGACGTCCGGCGTGGACGGTGTCGGGCGGCAGCGACGCGGGGCCGAAGGACCGGTCACGACGCGGGTCGGTGAGCGGCTCGGCCGCCGCAGGGGCGGGCGCGACGGCCGCGATCGCGACGTCACGGTCGTCGGCGTCGATGTCCTCGTCGGGGTGGCCGGGGGCCCGGTCGATCGCCCGCGCGAGGTTCTCCGCGAACCGCACGGCCCCGGGGTCCGCGGGGCCCTGGACGGCTTGCCGCGACCGGCGCAGGTCGGCCATGACGACGGCCTCGGTGGCCGGGACGTCGTCCCGGTTCTCGTCCCGCTCGTCGCGGGGACCACGTCCGAACTCGCTCACGGGCTTCCCCCACCAAGTGCGCCGACGGTGCACTCGGAACAACGAGTCACTCGTCCACTCGATGCGCCGACTTCACACGGACGGACTACGCCGCCCCGAGTGAGGTACCGGAGGAACACGCACAGGCTGTGATCGCGAGGGCCGACCGGTGGAATAACCCCAGGTGGGGGTCGTGACGTGCTTCACGCTGCGTTGCGTAACCGGTCGGCCCCCCGATCGTGATCACCCGCGATCCGCGACCTCCGCGACCGCGGCGGCCACCGCAGGGGCCACCCGCGGGTCGAACGGGCCGGGGACGATGCGGTCGAGAGCCAGGTCGTCGCGCGCGACGGCGAAGATCGCGTCGGCCGCGGCGAGCTTCATCGCTTCGGTGATCCGGCGCGCCCCGGCGTCGAGCGCACCCCGGAACACGCCCGGGAACGCGAGCACGTTGTTGATCTGGTTGGGGAAGTCGCTGCGGCCGGTCGCCACGATCGGGGCGTAGCGGCCCGCCACGTCCGGGTGCACCTCCGGGTCCGGGTTGGACAGTGCGAACACCATCCCGCCCGGGTTCATGGACGCCAGCAGCTCCTCGGGCAGCAGGGCGCCGGAGAGGCCGACGAACACGTCGGCACCCGCCATCGCCTCCGCGATCCCGCCGATGACCCCGCGCGGGTTGGTGATCGCGGCGAGCGCCGCCTTCTCACCCCCCCGCGTGGCGTCGACGACGCCGCGCGAGTCGAGCAGGACCACGTCACGCGCCCCGGCCGCCAGCAGGATCCGGGAGCACGCGATGCCCGCCGCACCGGCCCCGGACACGACGAACCGCAACGACGCCAGGTCGCGGCCGGTGACCTCGCACGCCCCGCGCAGCGCCGCGAACAGCACGATCGCGGTGCCGTGCTGGTCGTCGTGCATGACCGGACAGTCGAGCGCCTCGATCAGCCGGGCCTCCAGCTCGAAGCAGCGCGGCGCCGACACGTCCTCCAGGTTGACCGCGCCGAAGCTCGGGCGCAGCCGCACCAGCGTCTCCACGATCTCGTCGACGTCGGTCGTGTCGAGGACCAGCGGGATCGAGTCGAGCCCACCGAACGTCTTGAACAGCGCCGACTTGCCCTCCATGACCGGCAGCGCCGCGCGCGGGCCGATGTCGCCCAGGCCCAGGACGGCGGTCCCGTCGCTCACGACGGCGACGAGCCGGTCGGCCCAGGTGTGGGTGCGGGCGACGGCCGCGTCGGCGGCGATCGCCCGGCTGACCTCGGCCACCCCGGGGCTGTAGGCGATCGCGAGGTCGCGCTGGTCGCGCAGATGGGCGGTCAGGCCGGTCGACAGCTTGCCGCCACGGTGGGCGTCGAAGATCTCGTCGCGAGTGGGGGCCGACAGGGCGCGCTCGGGCGCGGTGGTCATGACAGGGGTCCCTCGTCCTCGGGTGCGGTGGGTGTGCGCGACGAAGGTCGCGCGTTCCGTACACCGGAGGTCGCGGGTGTTCGCCCCGCTCGCGGTGCCGGACTGCCCCACCTGCCGGTCACCGCGGATGTCGCGGTCGAGGCCGGCCGTGGAGGCGGTCGGGTTCGACCGGGATGCTACCCGCGCCCCGCGCCGACGGGCAGGGTCGCGTTCGTCACCCCGTCACGATCGGGTGCTCCGCCAGGAAGTCGAGGACGACCTTCGTCGCCTCCACCTCCTGCTCCTCGAAGTACGCGTGCTGCGCACCCGGGATGCAGTGCACCCGCGCATCCGGGATGCGCTGCGCGAGCAGGTCACTGTTGGCGACGACGTTCAGCACGTCCTCGGTGCCGTGCACACACAACGTCGGCGCCGTGATCGACGCCAGCCCGTCCCACGAGTCGTGCGCCTGGCTCGCCCGGTAGTGCCTCAGCGCGGCCCGCTGCGACGTGCCGACGCGCCAGTCGTTGCACACCCCCTCGACCCGCAGCCGGGCCCGCGCCCAGCCCGGGTTGTGCAGGAACTCGGTCAGGTCGCCGCCCGCGCCGAGCCGCTCGTCGACGTGCGGCGGGCGCGGGACCCCGTGCGCGTCACCGGGCGTCGTCGCGCCGAGCACCAGCGCGCCGACCCGCTCGGGGTGGTCGATCGCGACCCACTGCGCGACACGCCCGCCCATCGAGAACCCGTACACGTGCGCCCGCTCGATCCCGAGCGCGTCGAGCACCGCGACCGCGTCGCCCGCGAACCCCCGCGTCGACCATCCGTCCTCCGGCGTCCCGCTCTTCCCCGTGCCCCGGTAGTCGAACACGACGACCCGGTGCCGCGCCGCCAGCAGGCCGATCGTGCGCCCCCACATCAGGTGGCTCGACCCCTGGCCGGGCAGCAGGACCAGCGGGTCGCCCGTGCCCTGCTCCTCGGCGTACAGGCGGGTTCCGTCAGGGGTGAGGACGGTCGTCATGGCGTCCACCCTGCCGCCTCTTCCCTTCTCCCACGCGAGGCGTGCGCCACACCCGACTGCCCGGGCGGGGCCCCGGCCGGACAGGATGCGACCACCGCCCCGACGAAGTGGAGACGCCCGTGTCCGAGAACCCCGCCCGCATCGGCAACGTCCTGCACCCCGTCGCCGACGTCGGCGCGGCCGTCGAGTTCTACGGCTCCGTCTTCGGCTTCGCGACGAAGTTCGTCGACGGCTCGCGCTACGCCGCCCTCGACGCCGGCGGCACGACGCTCGCCCTGGCCGCGCCGGAGGAGGACCTCACCAACGGCTTCCCGGCCGCGTCGATCAAGGTCGCCGACGTGCCGTCCGCGCTGACGGCCCTGCTCGAGGCCGGCGGCACCGTCGTCCGCGCGCCCGAGGAGGGCCCCCACGAGATCCGCGCCGTCGCCCGTGATCCGTGGGGGAACACGGTCGTCGTCTACGCCGCTGCGCGCAAGGGTTAGGCGTTCTCCATCACCACTTCCCCCATGGGGCCCCAGCCCTCGCCGGGGAGCTCCGTGAAGACGATCTTCGGCTGCTCCGTCACCACCGACGGCAGCCAGCCGAAGAACCACTTCGCGTGCTCCGACGACACGTGCGCCTCCCCCGCGGCCTGGTCCTCGTAGTTGGCCAGCACGGTGAACTCGTTCGCGCGCTCGACGCTCTCGTAGCAGCTGAACACCAGATTCCCGGGCTCGGCGCGCACCTGCTCCGAGTAGCGGACGATCCCGTCGAGGAACTCGTCGCGCTTGTCCGGGCGGGCGTCGAGCCTGAAGACGATGAAGATCATTCGGGCCTCCTGGATCCGGTCCTCTTCGGAACGAAGGCATACCGCATGCCTGGTGTCCGCGGTGTCTCACGGATGAGACGGCGCCCTGACACGACCCGAACATCGCCCGCACCGACGCTTCACCCCCGCCCGGCATCGTCCTGCCCGTCCGGCTCCCCTCGCCGGACCCGACGCAGGAGGAACGGATGCGAGTGACGCGATGGGTCAGTGGCGCGGTCGTCACCGGAGTTGCGGCGACGGCGCTGGTCGTCGGTGGCGGGACCGCGTTCGCCGACGCCCCACCCACCAACAGTGGTGGCTCCCAGAAGACGTGCACCGAGCGGATCCCGAAACTGCTGGCACGCATCGACAAGGTGACCGCCCGGATCAACGGCGACGCGAGCACCCGCGGCTCCACGGCATGGCTCACGAACAAGGAGTCGAGGGCCCGCGCCGCCGGTGACGACGCGCTGGCCGACCTCATCGCCGCCCGGCTCTCCCACCGCCAGGACCGGCTCGACCAGCTCTCCGCGGCCAAGAAGACCGTCGAGGACATCCGGACCAAGGACTGCTCGTGAGGGCCATGCTCGCCGTCGCCGCACTCGTGGGCCTGGCGACCCTCGCAGGGTGCGACTCCGGCACTGCGTCGGATCAGTCGACCCTCTCGTCGGCCGAAGCGACTGTCGGTGCCGTCGAATCCGAGGTCGCGGCGGACGCCGGCAGATGACCCGGTGGCACGATCCACACGTGCCAGGACTCGTGCTGGTCGTCGAGGACGAACCGGCCATCGCCGACCTCGTGCGCCTCTACCTGCGCAAGGACGGCTTCGGGGTCCACGTCGTACACGACGGGACCGCGGGCCTCGACGCCGTTCGCCGGCTCTCCCCCGTCGCCGTCGTCCTCGACGTCGGGCTGCCCGGCATCGACGGCGTCGAGATCTGCCGACGTATGCGCGCCGCCCACGACTGGACCCCCGTCCTGTTCGTCACCGCCCGCGACGACGAGGTCGACCGCATCCTCGGCCTCGAGATGGGTGCCGACGACTACGTCACCAAACCGTTCAGCCCCCGCGAGCTCGTCGCCCGGGTCCGGACGGTCCTGCGCCGCGCCGGTGGTGTCCCTGTCCTCGACGAGGTGTTGCGTGTCGGCGACGTCGAGGTGCTGGTCGACCAGCGGCGTGTCCGGGTCGGGGGCGCCGAGGTGGCGCTGACCGCCACCGAGTTCGCGCTGCTCACCCACCTCGTGCGCGCCCCGGGCCGCGTCCACACCCGCGACCAGCTCCTCGCCGCCGTGTGGGGCTACACCGCGTCGTCGGGGGCGCGGACCGTCGACGTCCACGTCGCGCAACTGCGCGCGAAACTGGGCGACGCCAGCCCCATCCGGACCGTGCGCGGCGTCGGGTACGCAGCGGACGTGCCGTGACCCGGCCGCGCACCTCGCTGGCGTTCCGCGTCACGGCCAGCTGCCTGCTCGTCGCGGTCGTCGCCGTCGTCGTCGCCGCGCTCGTCGGGCTGCGGCTCGTCGGCGCCACCGCCCGCCAGGTGACCCGCGACGTCCTCGCCCAGCAGGCCGACGTCGTCGCGGCGCAGCTCGCGTCCTCTCCCGGTGGTGCCGGCCTGCGGTCGGTCGTGCAGGTGCTGCAGGGCCAGGACATCGCCGTCGTCGGCATCGGAGACGGGCTCCGCCTCCCCGCGCCGGCTACCGACGTCGCCGCCGCCCTGCGCCGCGCCGACGTCGACCGCGCCGTCACCGGCACCCCCGTGTCCGCCGTCGTGGAGTCGGGCAAGCGGACATGGATCGTCGAGGCCAGGCCCACCCCGGCCGGTGCGTTCGCGCTGGCACGCACCACCGACACCGGACCCCTCGGCACCGGGCTCATCCGTCGCAACCTGGCCTTCGCCCTCCTGGCCGGCGCCGGGGTCGCACTGCTCGTCGGCGGGGTCGTCGGCACCCTGCTCGCGCGGCCGTTGCGCCGCACCGCCTCCGCCGCCCGCAGCCTGCGCACCGGACGTCGCGACGTCCGCGTCCCCGTCGCCGGGCCGGGCGAGGTCGCCGAGGTCGCCGCCGCCGTCAACGAGCTCGCCGACGCCTTGTCGCACAGCGAAGGGCGCCAACGCGAGTTCCTGCTCTCGGTCTCCCACGAGCTGCGCACCCCGCTGACCGCCGTTCGCGGGTTCGCCGAGTCACTCGCCGACGGCGTCGTCACCGGCGACGACGCCCGCGCCGCCGGCACCACGATCCTGCAGGAGGCCCAGCGCCTCGACCGGCTCGTCGCCGATCTCATGGAGCTCGCCCGCCTCGAAGCCGACGACTTCCGCCTCGACATGGGCCCCGTCGACCTCGTCGCCCTGCTCGGCGAGGCCGCTTCCGTGTGGCGGGCCCGTTGTGCCGCAGCAGGTGTGGACTTCGTCCTTCAGCTGCCACCGCAGCCGGTCCTCGTGCACGCCGACCTGCGGCGGCTGCGCCAGGTCGTCGACGCCCTCGCCGAGAACGCGCTGCGCCTCGTCCCGCCCGGCGCGCCGCTCGTCCTCGCCGCGCGGCCCGGCACACTCGAGGTCCGCGACGGCGGCCCCGGCCTCGCCCCCGACGACGCGCCCCACGTCTTCCGACGCGGCGCCCTGCACGAGCGCTACCGCGGGCACCGTCCGGTCGGCGCCGGCGGTGTCGGGCTCGCGCTCGTCCACGGCCTCGTGACCCGCATGGGCGCCGACATCACCGCCTCCCCCGCACCCGAGGGCGGGGCGTGCTTCACCGTTTCCTTCGCAGGCTCCCCGGCTTCGGCCACATCCGCGCCTTGACCACCGCGTCCACCATCGCCGGGCCGAGCGTGCGGGAGTCCGTCGACCCGAACGGATTGTCCCCCTCCACCCACCAGCCCTCCACAGCCGGCCGGACCGCACGCTTCACGGACAGCTGTCCCGGCCGCGACGCCCACCGCACGAGCACCACGTCGCCCGCCTCGACCGGCGCCCCGAACCGGACGACGACGACATCGCCGTCGGAAAGCGCCGGTGACATCGACGGACCTCGCACCGCCACCCGTCGCCACCTCGGCACGTCGCACCGCCTCCCGCCGTCACACTGAACCCGGAGGGAACCGAGGGTAGGGTTGGCCACGCCAGAACGATCACCATGGACCCCACAATCTTGGGAGGACCTATGCGGCTGTCCCGCATCTTCCGCCCGCAGCTCGAGGCCACCGCGCACTGCGACCTCCCCTGCGGCGTCTACGACCCCGCCCAGGCCCGTATCGAGGCCGAGTCGGTCAAGGCCATCCAGGAGAAGTACCAGGGCAACGACGACCCGGTGTTCCGGGAGCGTGCCATCGAGATCAAGGAGCAGCGCTCCGACCTCGTCAAGCACCACCTCTGGGTGCTGTGGACCGACTACTTCAAGCCCCCGCACTTCGAGAAGTACCCCGAGCTCCACGAGCTGTTCAACAAGGCCACCAAGAAGGCCGGTGGTGGCCCCGGCGGCACCAAGTCCTCGGTCGACCCGAAGGACGGCCAGGAGCTGCTCGACTACATCGCCCAGATCGACAAGATCTTCTGGGAGACCAAGCAGGCTGCCTGATCCAGGCGCTGAAAACGGCGCTGACCAGCGGGGACAGTCTCCCGTAGGTCAGCGTCGCTTTCGTTGTGCGACTTCCTTCGTGGCGTCGTCACCGTTCGTCGGCAGGTCAAGACCATGTGACATACCCGGGTGTTCGCGCAGCCGACGCACGACAAGACACGGGCAGCGATCTCGAACGCTGACAACGCGCAAGACGAGACGGACGACTCAGCCAGCGGATAGCGGCACAGGGCACGCCAGGCCCCGGCCACGGATGAGCGGCAGGAAGATCTCGTCGATGATCTCCACCAGAACCTCGTCCGGCAGGGCCGGAACACCTCGCAGGGCGTACTCACCACGCAACAACGTCATCGGCAGGGCCGCCACCCGCGGCTGCACCGCCTCCGGAGGGGCCTCGCCGCGCGCCACCGCCCGACTCAGAAGTGCGAACCAAGCGGCATTCAGCGCACCGCCTCCCGCCTGCTCGCGCAGCAGATCCAGCAGAGCAGGCTCGTCGGCAGCAGCCGCCAGGAGATCACGCAAAACCGCCCCATGGGGTGAGGACCAGCTCGCGTTGGCCTGCCGCAGCAGTTCCAGGGCATCGCGGCGAAGAGTGCCCGTGTCCACCGTGGGGGTGCGGGCGTCCGCCACGTACTTGTAGGCGGCGACACCGAGTGCGGCACGCTGCGGCCAGCGCCGGTAGATCGCGTTCTTGTTCGTGCCGGCCCGCCGGGCGACCTTGTCCATCGTCATGCCGGCGTACCCGGACGCAACGAGTTCCTCGGCGGCCGCGCGCAGGATCGCCCGTTCCAGCTCGACGCCCCTCCGCCGCCCTGCTGTCACGGTACGGAGCGTACCTTCTCTCCTGATAGGGTACCGCCAGTACCTTAAGGAGGTAGCGATGCGCGCCTGGGGCGTCACCTATGACACCGGCTTCACCAACTGCGGAAGCACGACTCACGAACCGTTCGATCCAGAGATCGTCGGCGAGGACATGCGGATCATCCGGGAAGAACTTCTCGCCGACGCCGTGCGGATCACCGGTGGAGTCGCGGACCGCCTGGAGATCGCCGCCCGGCACGCTGCAGCCGTCGGACTGGAAGTCTGGTACTGCCCGTTCACCAACGACCTGACCACCGACGAGCTGCTGGAATTCCTCCTGGACGCCGCCGAGCGCGCCGAGCGAATCCGGCGGGACGGGGCAGACATCCGGTTCCTCACCGGTTCGGAGATCAGCATCATGACGATCGGGCTGATGCCCGGGAAGACCCTGTCCGAGCGGTCCGGCGTGCTCGCGGACCCGCTGCGCGTCCGCGAGGTCCTCCCGGACGTGCAGCGCAAGACCAACGCACTATTGGCCCGAGCGGTCGAAGGCGCCCGCGCGCGATTCGGCGGACCCATAGGGTACGCATCGCTCCCTATGGAGGGGGTGGACTGGACACCGTTCGACTTCATCGCGACCGACGCCGGCTACCGCGACGCCACCAACGCCGCCGGCCTCCCCGCGAACCTCGCGGCCATGACCTCTCAGGGCAAGCCGTTCGCCATCACCGAGTTCGGCTGCGCACCCTTCACCGGAGCGGCGGACCGGGGAAGCCGCGGGGACATCATCGGATACGACGAGCAGAGCGGACGGGCGACGCACCTCACCGAGACCGTCGAGCGCAATGAGCAAGAACAAGCCACCTACCTGCTCGATCTCCTCGGCGTCTTCGACTCGGGGGGCGTGGACACCGCATTCGTCTATACCTTCGCCTCCCGGCACCTGCCGACGTCCGAGCGCCCAGAGCGGGACTTCGATCTGGGGAGCTTCGGGATCGTCAAGGTCCTCCCGGACGGGCGTACCGGCAGCACCTACCCGCGAATGCCATGGGAGCCGAAGGCAGCCTTCTTCGCACTGGCCGAGTACGGCCGAGCCCGGCGGGCGCATCCGCGGCGTGACCCGGCGCCGAGGTGCTGCTGACCGACCAGACGCGACTCCCTGTCTTCGACCTGCTGGACATGGCGGACTGCGCCCCGCCTCACGCTCCCACGGGTACGAGCACCGAGACCAGTGCTGTTGGCGGCGCTCCGAACTGCACCGACGTCGGTCTTGGCGCCTCACATCTCCGGCGGCAGGCCCGGGCGTGGGGGCGGCGGGCGCAGCGGCGGCGGCGAGAGGGATGGGCGCTCGCGGCCGGGGAGGTCGGGGTGGTCCGGCGGGATCGGGAACGTCGGGATCGGCGCCGAGACGAGGGCGCCGTCGACGACGATCGCGAGCTGCTTGCCGACGTTGCGTCCACCGGGGTCGGTGAAGGCCGTCGAGCGGCGGCGATCATGAACCGAAGCGTAGGGGGTGCGGGCACCCTGAGAGGATCGGCGCGTGAGTCGCTGGTCCGAGCTGCGTGTCGAGACAGTCCTGTGGGAGGACGAGTCGTGCCTCGTCGTCGACAAGCCGTCGGGCCTGTCGGTCATGGGCGAGCGCCACGACACCGACCTGGTGACCATCGCCACGGACGGCGGTGAGGAGCTGCGTTGGGTCAACCGCATCGACAAGGTCACCTCGGGCGCGGTGCTGCTGGCCAAGACCAAGGAGGCGCACGGCGCGCTGACGCGGCAGTTCCAGCAGCGGACCGTCGCGAAGACGTACCTGGCGATCTGCCGTCCCGGCGGGTTCCCGGCGTCGGCGACCGTCGAGCTGCCGCTGATGACGGCGGGCAGCGGGAAGATCCGGGTGGCCGCCGACCGTGACCACATCCGGTTCGAGGAGGGTCGCTGGTTCGTCCGGCCCGAGGACGAGCACTCCCGCAAGAGCTTCCCGTCGCGCACGGAGTGCACGGCACTGTTCGACGACGGCGAGTCCGCGGTGGTGCGCGCCGACCCGGTGACGGGCCGCAGGCACCAGATCCGCGTGCACCTGGCGTGGGTGGGCCACGCGATCCTCGGCGATCCGCTGTTCATGCGGAAGACCGATCCGCCGCAGGCGCGGACCTACCTGCACTCGTTCCGCGTCGGGTTCCGGTCCCCCGCCGGAGAGGACGTCACCGTCGACGCCGTGCCGCCCGCGGACTTCTGGGCGCCCGTCCCCACCGCCGACGCCGCTGGACTTGTAGACCTCGCGCGCAGGCCGTAGTCGGCCGCCGCCCCGGACTCCTCGCTCCTGAACTGCACACCCACATTTGCCCTACGGTGCCCCGATGGCCTCATGGGACGAGTTCGCCGCCGTCGCGCCCCGCATCGCGGAGGTGTTCGCCCGCCGCCACGCCGCGACCGGCGAGCTGTGCATGCTCGCCACCCTCCGCGCCGACGGCTTCCCCCGGATCAGCCCGATGGAGCCGCGGTTCTTCGAGGGCGCACTGTGGATCGGCGGGATGCCGGGGACCGCGAAGTTCCGCGACCTGCTCGACGATCCGCGGTTCTCGCTGCACACCGCGACGGTCGACACCCACGTCAGCGAGGGCGACGCGAAGGTCTGGGGCACGGTGGAGGATGTCCAGGACCCGGACCTGCACCAGCGCTACGCCGAGGACCTGTACGCGCGCATCGGTTTCGACCTGCGTGGCCGGACCTTCGGCCACTTCTTCCGTGCCGACGTCGTCGGCGGCGCCTCGGTGTGGGTGGGCGACGGCCACCTCGACGTGACGACGTGGAAGGCCGGTGGCGAGGAGAAGGTCATCCGCAAGCACTGAGCTTCCAGCCATGATCGCCGTTTCCGGCGCCTGCGCGACGTCCCCGTCGCTGGAACACCGGGATCAACGACCACCCGAGCCCAGGACCGGGACATGTGCGTCACCGGTGACGCACATGTCCCGCGAACGACGATCACCACGGGGTCGTTGCCGTTCCGGCACGACGACTTGCCGGACGCAGCCCAACCCGGACAGGGTCGTAGGCGTGAACGAGACGCACGCCGACCACCGGGACATGCGCGAGGTCCCCGATCTCGCCGACATGGTCTTCGACGAGGCCTTCTGGGACGGCCGCTACCGGGCCGCGCCCGCGATCTGGAGCGGCAAGCCCAACCAGCAGCTGGTCGACGAGGTGAGCGACCTCCCGCCCGGCACGGCGATCGACGTCGGCTGCGGCGAAGGCGCGGACGTCGCCTGGCTGGCGAGCCGCGGGTGGAGGGTGACAGGGGTCGAGATCTCTCAGGTGGCGCTCGACCGCGCCGAGACGCACGCGCGGGAGGCGGGGCTGGCCGACCGCACGACGTGGCTGCACCTCGACGCCACGGAGGATCCGCTGCCGGGCACGTACAACCTGGTCAGCGCCCATTTCGTGCACCTTCGTCCGGGGATGCGCGACGACCTGCACCGCAAGCTGGCGGCGGCGACGGCGCCGGGCGGGACGCTCCTCGTCGTCGCCCACCATCCCGACGACCTGGCCGCGGGCGTGCCTCGGCCCCCGTTCCCCGAGCTGTTCTTCACCGCCGACGACGTGGCCGCGGTGCTGGACCCGGCGGAGTGGACGGTCGACACCTCGGAGGCGCGGACGCGGCCGTGGACGGACGGCGAGGGTCGCGAGTGGACGATCACCGACACGGTCCTGCGCGCCCGTCGCCGGTCCTGACGACCTGACGGCGCGCGCCGGAGCCCATAGGCTGCCGCCGTGACCCCCAGCACCGGCCGGATCTACCTGCTGCGCCACGGCGAGACGGAATGGTCGCAGTCGGGCAGGCACACGGGCCGCACCGACATCGAGCTGACCGACCGCGGCCGGGAACGTGCCGTGGCGACGGGGGCGCTGCTCCCCCGCCTGCGCGGCACGACGGACCCGCCTGCGCTGGTGGTCGCGAGCCCTCGCGTCCGGGCCCGGGTGACGGCCGATCTCGCGGGTCTGCACGTCGACCGGATCGACGACCGCCTGGCCGAGTGGGACTACGGCGACTACGAGGGCGTGACCACGCCGGAGATCCGGGAGACGGTGCCGGGCTGGACGGTGTGGACGCACCCGACGCCGGGTGGCGAGACGGCGGAGCAGGTCACGGCCCGGGCGGACGCGATGATCGGCGAGGCGGAGAAGCACCTGGAGCAGGGCGACGTCGTGCTGGTGGGGCACGGCCAGTTCAGCCGGGTCCTGATGGCGCGCTGGATCGGGCTGGCCGCGGCGGGCGGGCAGCACATCGCGATGGACCCGGCGGCGTGGGCGGTGCTGGGTTTCGAGCGCGAGGCGCACCAGCTGGCAGCCACGAACGTCACCCCGGCCCTCGCGGGCTGATCACGCAGGTCAGTGGACCTGGACCTCGTCGCCGACCTGCAGCACCTGGTAGTAGTGCTGCGCGTCGGCGTCGCTGAGGTGGACGCAGCCTGCGGAGTAGCGCTGCAGGCTGCCCTCGTGGAAGGCGACGCCGCCGTCGGCGAAGAACACCGACCATGGCATCGACTGGTTCTGGGTGTTGACGTGGTGCGGGTCCTTCCACTGCACGTGGAAGGTGCCGACGGGTGTGGGCTGGTCGGGGGCGCCCGGCATCATCGGGACGGGCCCACCGTCGATCTTGCCGTCGGTGATGAGCCAGGCCTGCCGGCTCGCGAGGTCCACGCAGGCCTTGGCGGTGACCGTGCAGGGGGTGCCTTCGACGAGGGTCGTCGCGTCGCCGGCGGGCTGCGCGCCGCCGCCGGCGGGACCGGGTGCGGCCTGGGCGACCGGCGCGATGAGCATGGAGCCGAGGCCCACGGCGCCCACCGTCATGGCGGTGAGCCGCCGACGCGATCGCAGCGCGCTGACCTTCGAGTGCCGTCCCACGGTTCCCCTTCCGACCTGCCCCTGTGATTAGACGACTGGGAGGCAGGGAGGTTGCGCCGTCCGGTCCACAGGTTTCCCCCATCCCGCTCCCAGGTGATCTTGTCGGTGGCCGCGGCTACGGTCTGCTGGTGACGACACCCGGATCTGTCCGCCCGATCGAGCGCGACGACGTGGCGACGGTCGTGGAGCTGGTCCACGAGCTGGCCGACTACGAGCGTGAGCCGGAGTCGTGCCACCTGACCGCGGACCAGCTGTCGGCGGCGTTGTTCGGTCCGGCGCCCGCGTTGTTCGGGCACGTGGCGGTGGTCGACGGGCAGGTCGTGGGCTGTGCGCTGTGGTTCCTGAACTTCTCGACGTGGGAGGGTGTGCACGGCATCCACCTCGAGGACCTCTACGTGCGGCCGCCGTTCCGTGGCGGCGGGCTGGGGTTCGGGCTGCTGGCGGAGCTGGCGGCGGAGTGCAGGGCGCGCGGTTTCGCCCGGCTGGAGTGGTCGGTGCTCGACTGGAACACGCCGTCGATCGAGTTCTACCGGGCGCTGGGTGCCGTCGGCATGGAGGACTGGACGAACTTCCGGCTGGACGGCGAGGCGCTCAGCGCGTTGAGCGGTCGTGCAGATCGAGCGCCCACACCCGGGAGCGCTCGCTGATCAGCAGCAGGAACGTCGCGATGACGACGACGCCGACGACGATCCCCCACACGATCTGCTTGGACGGCCCGAGCAGGGAGTAGACGACGGGCAGCAGCAGGAGCTCGACGACGATGGCGGGGCTGCGGGCCCAGCGCCTGCCGCGGAGCAGCCCGATGCCGATGGCGACGCACGCCACACCGACGATGACGAAGTAGCCCGTCTCGCCGAGGACGTAGCGGAGGGGGACGTCGGCGCCCAGGCCCCGGACCAGCAGGACGACGCCGAACACGATGCCGACGAGCCCCTGCAGCGCGACGACGATCCCGGCCAGCCGGATCTGCGGCGGCGCCTGTGGCACGGGGCGCTCTGTGGGTTCGGGCTCGCTCGTCACGTCCGCAGGATAGGCCCGACTACTCTCGGGTAGGTGCGCGCGCTGCTCGTGGTCAACCCGCAGGCCACGTCCACCACTCCGGCGGGACGTGACGTGCTGGCGCACGCGCTGGCGAGTGAGCTGAAGCTCGACGTGCTGCTCACCGACTACCGGGGGCACGCGGCGGAGGTGACCGAGCAGGCGGTGGCCGACGGCATCGAGCTGGTGGTCGCGCTGGGTGGCGACGGGACGGTGAACGAGGTCGTCAACGGGATGCTTGCGCGCGGTCTGCCGTCGGATCCGGCGTCGGCCCCGGCGCTGGCGGTGGTCCCGGGCGGCTCGGCCAACGTGTTCGCGCGGGCGCTGGGCATGCCGCGCGACCCGATGGAGGCCACCGGCACGATCCTGAACGCGCTGGAGGAACAGCGCAGTCGCTTCGTGGGGCTGGGCCGTACCGCCGATCGCTTCTTCACGTTCAACGCCGGGCTGGGGCTCGATGCGGAGGTCGTGGCGGCGGTCGAGCGGGCGCGGGCGCAGGGACTGGAGGCCACGCCGATGCGTTACGCGCGCACGGCGTTGCGGGAGTACTGGAACGAGCGGCGCCGGCCGCCGTCGATGACGGTGGAGATCCCGGGCGCGGCACCGCTGGAAGGGATGCGGCTGACGTTCGTCAGCAACACCGACCCGTGGACGTATCTCGACGGGCGGGCGGTGCGGTTGAACCCGGGTGCGTCCTTCACCGACGGGCTGGCGCTGTTCGCGCTGAAGGACCTCGGGCTGCCGACGATCACGGGTGTGCTGCGGCAGGCGCTGCGTCCCGACGGCGATCCGCGGGGGCGGCACGTGGCCCGTCAGGACGCCGTGGCCTGGGTGAAGGTGCGCTCCGACAGGCCGTTGGCGCTGCAGATCGACGGCGATCACATCGGTGCGAGGACGGAGATGGAATTCCACGCGGTGCCGCGGGCGTTGCGCGTCGTCGTGTGAGAGGGGCTGCTCGTCGTAGCCGAGCGGCGCCGCCACTCGACGGAGTGACACAGGTGGTCCATTCACCGCTCGCGGTGGACCGTCGAGCCGCAAGGGTCTCGCACCTGGGGAAACAGTCCTCCAATCTAGATGAGCACCACGGCACCACCGCGGGAACCCCCCGCACCCTTGGTTCGTTGCAGACCGGGTACCCGGAAAGCAGTGAGCCGGGCTTGGGTTTGTCGCTCTTCGTGATGGGAATGCCTGCCGGTAACCAAATCCGGTGGACCTCGTTGGGATGAGTGGGTGAGGATGCTCACCCGGGCGGACCTGGGCCCTTGAAGACCCGCCGTGCTCGTGAAATCATTCACAAGCACGGAAACACCGTGACAGAGCAGACGATCGGCGCGACCCCGATCGCGCAATACCGAGGAGCTAGCGAAATGGACTGGCGTCACCACGCCGTTTGCCGCGACGAGGACCCGGAGCTTTTCTTCCCGGTCGGCACCAGCGGCCCGGCGTTGCTTCAGATCGCCGAGGCGAAGACGGTCTGCCGTCGTTGCCCCGCCGTCACCGAGTGCCTCGCGTGGGCCCTCGAGAGCGGCCAGGACGCGGGTGTCTGGGGCGGTATGAGCGAGGACGAGCGTCGTGCGCTGAAGCGCCGCAACGCTCGCACGCGCGCTCGCACCGCCTGACTTCCGCCTCCACCCGGCTGCGACGCCTACGCAGCCTGAACGAGTGGAAGTCGGAGAGCGGAGAAGTACGGAAGCTCCCTGACCGCGGGCCCGAATGCCGGACGCCACCGGCTTCGGGCCCGCGGTGCGTTCACCGGGCGCTCACCTCGCGGGAGCGCTCCAGGTGCGGGGCGATCCCGGGCCACGGAACCAGCGCGACCACGGCACCGGTACCTGGGATCACGGTGTCAGGCTATCTCCCCACCAGAGGGAGCTCGAGAACGGCCTCGGTACCGCCCCCCGCACGGGGCCTGAGCTGCAACGACGAGTCGAGCTCCGAGTGCAGCAGGGTCCGCACGATCTGCAGGCCCAGACCGTTGGCCTGCTCCGGGTCGAAGCCCTCGGGCAGGCCCTTCCCGTCGTCGGCGATGACCACCACGATCTTCCCGGCCGACCGCGTGGCCGACACGACCACCTCGCCGGCCTGACCAGCCTCGAAGGCGTGCCGTAGCGCGTTGTGCACCAGCTCGGTGACGACGAGGACGAGCGGCGTGGCCATCGCCGCCGGGTGCGTGCCGAAGCTGCCCTCGCGGCGGACCTTGGCGCGCACCTCCGCGGTCGCGCCGTCGCCGATCGCGGGCAGCACGGTGTCGATCAGGCCGTCGATGTCGACCTGCTCCGCCACCGAGTACGCCAGCGCCTCGTGCACGAGCGCGATGGAGCTGACCCGCCGCACGCTCTCCGACAGGGCCTGCTTCGCCTCGGGGATCGACGTGCGGCGCGCCTGCAGCCGCAGCAGCGCCGCGACCGTCTGCAGGTTGTTCTTGACGCGGTGGTGGATCTCCCTGATCGTCGCGTCCTTGCTGAGCAGCGCGAGGTCACGACGGCGCAGGTCGGTGACGTCGCGGACCAGGACGAGCGCACCGGCGGCGTCGCCGCGGGGCCGCAACGGCAGCGCGCGCACCAGCATCACCGCGCCACGGGCCCGGATCTCCAAGCGCAGCGACGAGCGACCGGCGAGCGCGGACTCGATGCGCGCCACCACCTCGGCGGCGTCGAACGGGTCGCGGACGAGCTTGCGGGTGGCCTCGGCGAGCGGCAGCCCGATGAGGTCGCTGGCGTGGCCCATCCGGTGGTAGGCCGACAGCGCGTTGGGGCTGGCGTACGCGACGAGGCCGCGGGAGTCGAGCCGGATCAGGCCGTCGCCCGCGCGCGGGCTCGTGTCGGCACCCGCGACGCTCGCCGCCGGCGGGAAGGTGCCGTCGGCGATCATCTGGCACAGGTCGGACGCGCTGCCCAGGTAGGCGATCTCCAGCGGGCTGGGCACGCGCGGCATCGCGAGGTTGGTGTCGCGCGACAGCACGGCGAGGACGCGGCCGTTGTGCCGCACCGGGATCGTCTCCCGCCGTACCGGCACCTCCAGGTGCCAGCGCGGGTCCTCCTCCCGGCAGATGCGGCCCTCGATGACCGCCCGGCGCAGATGAGGGTTGTCGACCGCCGAGACCCGCGCGGCGACGATGTCCTGCGGGTGCGCCGTCGGCGCCGTGTCCGGGCGGGCCTGCGCGACGCACAGGAACTCCGTGGCGCCCCCGGCGAGCGCGTGGTCGGCGTCGGGCAGCGGGATCCACAGCAGGAAGTCGGCGAACGACATGTCGGCCAACAGCTGCCACTCCGCGACGACCCGCTGCAGGTGGTCGACGGCCTCACCGGGCAGCTGTGTGTGAGCCGCGAGCAGCTCGCTCAGCGTCGACACCCGTCACCGTCCCGTTCCGTCGTCCCTCGGCCTGTCCGTCGTCGCCGGGCCCGGGGGCCCACCGGCGAAGCGTCCATCCAACCACGTGGGAGACTGGAACCATTCCACGACGAGTTGCGGTGAGGAGGAACCATGTCGAAGCGTGCTCGGAAGAAGCGCGACCGCAAGAAGAGCGGTGCGAACCACGGCAAGCGTCCCAACACCTGACGTGACGCCCCACGAACGACGAGAGCCGGCCCCCTGATCAGAGGGCCGGCTCTCGCGTGTCGGAGGTCGCGGTCAGAAGCGGCGCTCGATACGCGTCGTGCGCACCTCGACGGTCGTGCCGTCGGGACCCTGCTCCATGGTCACCTCGGCCTGCTCCAGCACCGCGTGGCGGATCTGGTGGCGCAGCCGGTCGCGCAGCCCGTCCGGCGCGTGCTCACCGCCGCACTTGTTGGCCAGCAACGCCTTCAGCTTCTCGTCGATGCCGTACTCGGCGAGGCAGGGCGCGCACTCGTCGAGATGGCGCGACAGCAGTGCACGACGCTGCTGGTCGCACTCGTGGTCGAGGAACAGCCAGACCTCGGCGAGCACCTCGGAGCAGTCGGTCTCGTGGGACCCGTCGCAGTTGCTCATCGGCTCGCCTCCTGCTGCTCGCCGCGGATGAACCCACGCTCGCGCGCCGTGCCGGTCAGCATGTCACGCAGCTGACGACGACCACGGTGCAGCCGCGACATGACCGTGCCGATCGGAGTGCCCATGATCTCGGCGATCTCCTTGTAGGCGAAGCCTTCGACGTCGGCCAGGTAGACGGCCATCCGGAAGTCCTCGGGCAGCGCCTGCAGCGCGGCCTTCACGTCGTCGTCGGGGAGGTTGTCCATCGCCTCGACCTCGGCCGACCGCAGACCCGTCGAGCTGTGCTCACCGGCCTGGGCGAGCTGCCAGTCGGTGATCTCGTCGGTCGGCGACTGCAACGGCTGGCGCTGCCGCTTCCGGTAGCCGTTGATGTAGGTGTTGGTGAGGATCCGGTACAGCCACGCCTTGAGGTTCGTGCCCTCGCGGAACGTGTGGAACGCCGAGTACGCCTTGAGGAACGTCTCCTGGACGAGGTCCTCGGCGTCGGCCGGGTTGCGCGTCATCCGCAGTGCGGCGCCGTAGAGCTGGTCGAGCAGCGGCATGGCGTCGCGCTCGAAGCGGGCGGCACGCTCGTCCGCGGTCTCGTCCGCGCGAGCGCGGTCGGCGGCCGTCTCGTCGGCCTCCCGCTCGGCGGGTGCGGTGCCGTCGGCAGCCGGTTCGGGTGACGCCGGGGTGGCGGGCACCGCGCTCCTTCCGGGCCGGGGGCTCGTCACCCCCGGGAACAGGTCGTGCCCCACCACGTCGCCCGTGGTCAGGTCTGCGGGGAAGGGTACGCCCCTCCCCCGTGTGGGCGGGTCCATCACTGCGTGCGTCACGTTTTGTCGAACGCGACCCTCCCGTCCCGGATTCCCATTCCCGGCACGCTTAGTCTCACAGCGTGGCCGGGAAGGGAACGCCCGCGACGGCGCTGCTCACCAAGCAGAAGATCGCGCACACCGTGCACACCTACGTCCACGGCGACGGGCAGGCCTACGGCACCGAGGCCGCCGAGGCCATGGGCGTCGACCCCGGCCGGGTGTTCAAGACGCTGGTGGCCGACGTCGACGGTGTCCTCACCGTCGGGATAGTCCCGGTCGCGGGCAGCCTCGACCTCAAGGCGCTCGCCGCCGCGGTCGGCGGCAAGCGGGCGAGGATGGCCGAGGTGGCCGACGCCGAGCGCGCCACCGGCTACGTCGCGGGCGGCATCTCCCCGCTGGGACAGCGCAAACGCCTGCGCACGGTCCTCGACGCGTCGGCGGGCAACTTCGACACCGTGTTCTGCAGCGGCGGCCGTCGCGGGCTGGAGGTCGAGCTCGCCCCGTCCGACCTGGCCGCCGCCGCGAACGCCACCGTCGCACCGATCTCGGCGCCCTGAGTCCTCCGTCAGACGACGGTGCAGGCCGTGCCGTATGCGCACACCTCGGTCCAGTTGTCGCCCATCTCCGTGGTGTCGAACCGCATCGCGACGATCGCGTTGGCGCCCATTGCCTCCGCCGCCGTGGTGAGCCGGTCGATCGCCTCCTGGCGGCTGGCCTCCAGGTTCTTCGTCATGCCCTTGAGCTCGCCACCGGCCAGCGACTTGAGCGCCGCGCCGATCTGGGACCCGACGTGGCGGGACCTGACGGTCAGCCCGAACACCTCGCCGTGCACGTGCTGGACCGTGCGGCCCGGAACGTCGTTCATCGTCGTGATCAGCATGGCTCCCCCTCGCCTCGTCGCGAACGGGACGAACCCTAGCCCTGCAGTCGATCCTCCAACCAGGACTCGACAGCCCCGCGGAGCCCGTTGACATCGGACTTCAGCGAGTGGTCGCCCCGGATGACGACGACCTCGCGGTTCGGTGCGGGGCCGGGGCGGCCGAAGGGGTCCCGCTCCCCCTGGACGACGAGCACGGGGACGGTGACGGCGTCGATCTCGGGGGCACGGGTCTTCTCCGGCCTGCCGGGCGGATGCTCCGGGAACGCGAGGCAGAGGACGCCGTCGGCACCGGCGGCGGCCGCGGTCCGGCAGGCGACGCGGGCGCCCGAGCTGCGTCCCCCCACCAGGAACGGCGTGTCGCCCCAGAGGCCACGGACGTCGGCGCAGACGACGGTCCAGGCGGCGTCGAGCTGCGCCGCCGGGGCGGGCGCGCGGCGGCCGGCGACCCGGTACGGCTGTTCGACGAGCCCGACGTGCAGGCCCATGGCCCCGGCGACACCGGCGGCCGCGACGATGTCGGGTGCGGACACCCCGCCCCCGGCGCCGTGGCCGATGAGCAACACGCCCCGGCCCTCGCCGGGCACGAGGTGCACGCGGGCCGGGCCGTGCGGGGTCTCGACCTCCCGGACCTCGCCCGCCGTGACGGTCATTCCGGGTTCTTCCCCGAGTTCAGCAGGTCGAGCTGCAGCGCCTCGTCGACGTCCTCGGCCCGCAGCGGTTCCAGCAGCTCGGGGCCGTTGTTGCGGACGTTGTTCACCCGGTTCGAGACGGGCCGCAGCTCCATCCGGTCGACCAGCGTGGCCGACGGCGGGGCCAGCAGCCGGGCCACCGAGGCGTCCTTCGCATCGGCGTCCGGGTTCAGCCAGGCGTCCCAGTCGGCCGGGTCGAGCACCAGCGGCATCCGGTCGTGGATGTCGGCGAGGTCGCCGACCGCCTCCGTCGTCAGGACGGCGACGGTGACCAGGCCGTCGGGGTACTCCTCGAGCAGCGCCGCGTCCTTCGGCTTCCAGTACTCCCAGATACCGGCCATCGCGATCGACGACCCGTCCCGGTAGCAGGTGAAGTACGGCTGCTTGGTCTTGCCGGTGTCGGTGTCGCGGCGCTGCCACTCGTACCAGCCGTCGGCGGGCAGGATGCAGCGTCGCGACGCCAGGGCCCGGCGGAACGCGGGCTTGTCGGCCGCGGTCTCCGAACGCGCATTGATCATCCGGGCGCCGCCCGACGCGTCCTTCGACCACGACGGCACGAGCCCCCACTTCACCCGGCGCAGCGTCCGCTGCGTCTCGTCGCGGATCGGCTCGCCGTCGTCGTCGCGGGGATGGCGTTCGACGACCGTCGTGACCTGTTTGGTGGGAGCCACGTTGAAGTCGGGCGTGCCCTCGTCCTCGGTGGCGTCGACGGCCTTGAACTCGTCGGCGAGGTCGGCGGGGGCCTTCGTGGAGGAGTAGCGGCCGCACATGCCTCCATCGTTCCACGCCTCCCGTGAAACCATGACGTCGTGACCAGCACCTGGCCCGCCCCGCACGCGACCGCACCCGTCCACGGCCGGGTCACCGTGCCGGGCTCGAAGTCGATGACCAACCGGGCGATCCTGCTCGCCGCCCTCTCGGGCGGGCCCGCCTCGGTCGACGGCGCCCCGGCGACGCGCGACACCATGCTGATGGTCGATGGGCTGCGTGCCATGCACGTCCCGATCGACGTCGACGGCGAGCGCATCACCGTCGACCGGCACGCGGGTCTGGCGGCCGGGTCGATCGACTGCGGCCTGGCGGGCACGGTCATGCGGTTCATGCCGCCGGCGGCGACGCTGGTCGAGGGCGTCGTGCGGTTCGACGGCGACGAGCGCGCCCGGGAGCGCCCGATGGGCCCGGTGCTGGACGCGCTGCGCTCGCTGGGCGCGGTCATCGTCGGCGACTCGCTGCCGTTCGTCGTGGTCGGCGAGTGCGGGATCGACGGCGGCACGGTCACGATCGACGCGTCGGAGTCGTCGCAGTTCGTGTCGGGGCTGCTGCTGTCGGCGGCGCTGTTCGACAAGGGCGTCGTCGTCCACCACGACGGCAAGCCGGTCCCGTCGCTGCCGCACATCGACATGACGGTCGCGATGCTGCGCCAGGCGGGCGTCGTCGTGGACGACTCCGAGCCGAACACGTGGCGCGTCGAGCCCGGGCAGATCGACCCGAAGCACTGGGTGGTCGAGCCCGACCTGTCCAATGCCTCGGTGTTCCTCGCGGCCGCGGCGGTCACCGCGGGCACGGTCACCGTCGCGGGCTGGCCGGCGGAGTCGACGCAGCCGGGCATCGGCATCCTGCCGGTGCTGCGCGAGTTCGGCTGTACCGTCTCGTCCGGGGCGGACGGTCTCACCGTCACCGGCCCCGACGTGCTGCGCGGTGTCGACGTCGACCTGCACGACGTCGGCGAGCTGACCCCCACGGTCGCGGCCGTCGCGGCGCTGGCCTCCACGCCGTCGCGGCTGCGCGGGGTGGCGCACCTGCGTGGCCACGAGACCGACCGGATCGCCGCGCTGGCCGCGGAGATCACCGCGCTCGGCGGGGACGTCGACGAGACCCCCGACGGCCTGGAGATCCGCCCGGCCACGCTCACCGCGCCCACCGACCGGCCGTGGCGCGCCTATGCCGACCACCGTATGGCGACGGCCGGTGCGCTGGTCGGGCTCGTCGTCCCCGGTGTCGAGATCGACGACATCGGCGCGACGAGCAAGACCTTCCCCGACTTCCCGGGCAGCTGGGCGGCGCTGGTCGGATGAGTCGATGACTCCGGGGCGGGCACGCGAGTACGACGAGACCGATGTCCGGGTCCGGCCGGGCCGCAGGGGGTCACGGCCGCGCAGCAAGCGCCGCCCCGAGCACGCCGACGCGGCCGAGGCGATGGTCGTCGGCGTCGACCGGGGCCGCTGGACCTGCGCGCCCGACGGCGACGCCGCCCGCCCGCCGGTCATCGCGATGCGGGCCCGGGAGCTGGGCCGCACGCCCATCGTCGTCGGCGACCGGGTCGGGCTCTCGGGCGACGTGTCCGGCACCGTCGACACGCTGGCGCGCATCGTCCGCGTCGAGGACCGCGACACCGTGCTGCGCCGCACCGCCGACGACACCGACCCCTACGAGCGGATCGTCGTCGCCAACGCCGCACAGCTCGTCATCGTGACGGCGCTGGCGGATCCGGAGCCGCGGACGGGGTTCGTCGACCGGTGTCTGGTCGCAGCCTTCGCGGGTGGGCTCACCCCGGTCCTGTGCCTGACCAAGTCGGACCTCGCCGATCCCGGGCCGTTCGCGTCGACCTACGCCGAGCTGGAGTTCCCGGTCGTCGTCACCCGCCGCGACCAGCCGCCGGACGAGCTCGCCGCGCTACTGGCGGGGAAGGTGTCGGCGCTCGTGGGGCACTCGGGCGTCGGCAAGTCGACGCTGGTCAACGCGCTCGTCCCCGACGCCGAGCGCGCCGTCGGGGTCGTGTCGGGCGTCGGCAAGGGCCGGCACACCACCACCGCCGCGCTCGCGTTGCCGCTGCCCGACGGGCAGGGCTGGGTCGTCGACACCCCCGGGGTGCGGTCGTTCGGGCTCGCCCACGTCACGTCGAACGAGGTCATCGCGGCCTTCGACGACATGGCCGCCGCCGTGGAGGACTGCCCGCGCGGATGCGGACACCTCGGCCCACCCGCCGACCCCGAGTGCGCCCTCGACGCGCTCGTCGCGGCCGGGGCGCTGCGTCCCGCGCGGCTCGAGGCGCTGCGCCGGGTCCTGGTCGCCCTGCGCTGACCGGCGTTCGCTAGCGTTCCGGGACATGGCGGTGAGGTCGGTGCAAGGGCCCCGGTCCGTGCTGCTCACCCTGCTCGCCGTCGTCGCGGTCGTCGCGTCCGCGTGCGGGTCCGGACCCGACGACGACACGAGCGAGAACGGGCTGCCCCGCTACTACGACGCGACCCAGCTGCTCAACGTCCTCGTCGAGCGTCGCGCCGCCGACAAGACCGCCCAGCTGGCCGTGGCGGGTGACGTCACCGGGTCGGCGCCCGTCACGTTCAGCGCGCAGGGCGCGGTCAGCCTCGAAGGACCGACGCCCGCGCTCGCCCTCGACCAGACCATCACCTGGCCCGGCGGCCGGCCCCAGACCTCGGGATTCGTGCTGCGCGACGGCCAGGTGTGGCTGCGTTCGATCGACGGCGGCACCCCGTGGCTGCGCGGGACGTCGGCGGCGACCGAGGCCGACAAGATGCGCGCCGCGATCGCGGAGGCGCTGGGCGACACCACCGACCCGACGGCCAACCTGTCCCGCTACGCCGACGCCACGCTCGTCTCCGATGCGTCCGACGAGACCGTCGACGGGGTGGCGACGATCCGCTACACCCTCGTCGTCGACCTCACCCGGGCCGCGACGATCGAACCCGACGACGCCGTCCGCGCCCAGCTCGAACAGCAGGTCGCGAGCGGGCTCACCCGCATCACGTCGACGCTCTGGGTCGACGCCGACACCCGGCCCGTCCGCACCCGCCAGCGTCAGGAGCTCCCCGGCATGGGCACGCTCGCGATGACCGGCGTCTACAAGTCGTGGGGCACGCCGGTCACGATCACGCCGCCCGCCGCGGCCGAGGTGCGATGACCGCACCAGACCCGCGGTCGGTCGGCCCGTTCACGATCCACCGCGTCCTCGGCGAGGGCGGCATGGGCCGCGTCTATCTGGGCAGGTCGCGCGACGGGCGCGAGGCCGCCGTCAAGGTCGTCCGCGCCGCCCTGGCCGACGACCCCGAGTTCCGCGCCCGGTTCCGGCAGGAGGTCGCCGCCGCCTCCCGCGTCCACGGCGCCTACACCGCCGCACTGCTCGGCGCCGACCCCGACGCCCCCTCCCCCTGGATGGCGACGGAGTACGTGCCGGCGCCGTCGTTGCGCGACGCGATCGGCGAACACGGACCCATGCCCGCCGAACCGGTGCGGCGCCTGGGCATCGGGCTCGCCGACGCGCTCGCCGCCATCCACGCCGCCGGCGTCGTGCACCGCGACCTCAAGCCCGGCAACGTCCTGCTCGCCCACGACGGACCCAAGGTCATCGACTTCGGCATCGCCCGCGCCGCCGACGCCACCACCCTCACCCGCACCGGCGCCGTCATCGGCACGCCCGGGTTCATCGCGCCGGAGGTGCTCACCCACGGCCGCGCCGGGCCCGCCTCCGACGTGTTCGCCCTCGGCGGCGTGCTCCTCTACGCGGCCACCGGCCGGGCGCCGTTCGGGCAGGGCGAGGCCGCTGTCCTGCTGTTCCGGGCCGCCAACGTCGAACCCGACCTCACCGGCGTGCCCGCTCCGATCGCGTCCGTCGTGCGGGCGTGCCTCGACCGCGACCCCGCCCGCAGGCCCACGCCCGCCCAGATCCGCGACGCGCTCGGCGGTGACCGTGACCGCCCCACCAGCGGCTGGCTGCCCGCCCGGCTGGAGCCGACGCCGCCGCTGCCCGTGGCCCGCAGCCGGTTCTCCCCCGTCCTCGCCATCGGCGCCGTCGCCGCGATCATCGCGCTGGTCGGCGGCCTGGTGCTCGCGCTGCGGTCCGGTTCCGACGACCCGTCGACACCCCCGACGACGTTCCCGACCGGGCTCTCGATCCCGCCGACCGCGCTGACGCTGCCGACGGGCGTCACCATCCCGACGTCGGCGCCGACCACCACCGTGGCCGCCGCCGACGTCACCATCTCCCCGGTCGCGACGGGGTTCAGCACGCCGTCGAACAACATCGCCTGCTACATGACACCGAACTCCGCGCGCTGCGACATCGCCGAGAGCACCTGGGACCCGGCGACGATCCCCGCCCGCCCCGCCACCTGCCAGCAGGTCTGGGGCGACTCCCTGTCCGTGACCGGCGCCGACCGGCCCACCTTCGCCTGCCACGGCGACACCGTCTTCGGCACCGGCGCCGTGCTGGACTACGGCCGCTCGCTGCGCGTCGGCGACGTGACGTGCACGAGCCGGACCTCCGGCGTCGAGTGCAAGGTCGGCTCCAGCGGGCACGGCTTCTCGATGTCCAAGGGCGCGTACCTGTTCTTCTGAGCCTGGGCCGTTCTTGCAGGAACGGCGCCCGCGCGCGGCCTGGTCGGACCTCGTGAGCAGGGGCTGTCAGCCCTGGTGCGGGTAGCGGTGGTCGGTCGGGGGCACCAGCGTCTCCTTGATCGCGCGCGGGCTCGTCCACCGCTGCAGGTTGTAGATCGAGCCGGCCTTGTCGTTGGTGCCCGAGGCCCGGGCCCCGCCGAACGGCTGCTGGCCGACGACGGCACCGGTCGGCTTGTCGTTGACGTAGAAGTTGCCGGCGGCGAAGCGCAGCGCCGTCTCGGCGGCCACGACGGCGGCGCGGTCCGTCGCGAACACCGACCCGGTCAGGGCGTAGGGCGTCGCGGTGTCGACGGTCGTCAGCATCCGCTCCCACGCACCGGGCGCGGAGTCGTCCCACACGTGGACGGCCAGCACCGGCCCGAACAGCTCCGTCGTGAACACCTCGTGGGTGGGGTCGTCGCCGACGAGCACCGTGGGCTCGACGAACCAGCCCTCGGCATCGTCGCAGCCGCCACCGGCGAGGACCTCCAGCGCGTCGACGGTGCCCAGGACCTTCGCCAGCCGGTCGTAGGCGCGGCCGTCGATGACCGCCCCGCCGAACGTCGACAGGTCCTCGACGTCGCCGAACGAGATGGCGCGGGTGGTGTCGGCCAACGCGTCACGGACGCCGGCGGTCCACAACGACGCCGGCACGAACGCCCGCGACGCGGCCGAGCACTTCTGCCCCTGGTACTCGAACCCGCCGCGGACCAGCGCGGTGACCAGGGCGTCCGGGTCGGCGCTGGGGTGGGCGACGACGAAGTCCTTGCCGCCGGTCTCGCCGACGAGCCGCGGATAGGCGCGGTAGCGGTCCAGGTTGCCCGCGACCGACTGCCACAGGTGCCGGAACGTCGCCGTCGAGCCGGTGAAGTGCACCCCGGCCAGGTCGGGCGAGGTGAGGGCGACCTCGGAGACCGCGGCCCCGTCGCCGGTGACCATGTCGATCACCCCGGGCGGTAGGCCTGCCGCCTCCAGCAGCCGCATCGTGTACCAGGCGGCGAGGGTCTGGGTGGGGCTCGGCTTCCAGACGACGGTGTTGCCCATCAGCGCCGGCGCCGTCGGCAGGTTCCCGGCGATCGCGGTGAAGTTGAACGGGGTGATCGCGAGGACGAAGCCTTCCAGCGGGCGGTGATCGAACCGGTTCCACACCCCCGGCGACGACACGGGCTGCTCCGCGATCACGCGCCGGGCACAGTGGACGTTCCAGCGCCAGAAGTCGATCAGCTCGCACGCGGAGTCGATCTCGGCCTGCTGCACCGACTTCGACTGGCCGAGCATCGTCGCCGCGTTGAGGGTGTGCCGCCACGGCCCGGCCAGCAGGTCGGCGGCACGCAGGAAGACGGCGGCGCGCTCGTCGAAGGGCAGGTCGCGCCAGGCAGGCGCGGCGTCGCGGGCCGCGTCGACGGCCGCCTGCACATCGGCGGCGGTGGCCTGAGCCGACACCCCGAGGACGCGGCGACGGCGGTGCGGGGACACGACGTCGATCCGCTCGCCCCCACCCATCCGCTGCCGCCCGCCGACGGTGCCGGTGAGGTCGTGCTCGGTGCCGCCCAGCTCGGCGAGCCGCGCTGCCAGCGCGTCGCGTTCGGGGCTGCCGGGCGCGTACCCGAGGACGGGCTCGTTGCGCGGAGCGGGGACGTCGGTGACTCCGGTCAACTCGGACATGCCCCAAGCGTGGACCCGCGATTCCCGGCTGTCATCCGGCGACCCGCTACGCGTCACCCCCTACCGGGTGGCAAGCTCCTTCCCATGACCACGGGGGGAACCGAGGGCGGCGCCACGCAGGACCCGTCGCAGGGTGAGCCGCCTGCGCTGCGCAAGGAGACCGGGCCGCCCGCGCTGCGGATCGGGACCGCCGAACGCGAGGCCGCCGCCAAGGCCCTCGACGCGCACCTGGAGGCTGGCCGCCTCGGCGTCGAGGAGTACGCCGACCGGTCGGCCGCCGCGGCGGGCGCGACGGTGGCGAGCGAGCTCCAGGCCCTGTTCACCGACCTCCCGGCGCCGCACCCGCAGCTGCCCGGACAGCCGTCGACGGAGCCGACCCCGACGTCCCGGCTCCCCGTCGTCGATGCGACCTCCCGCCAGCCCGAGGCCCGGGGCGGGTTCTCCGGGTGGGGCCCGCGGATCGTCGCGGTCACCCCGATCATCGCGCTCGTGCTGTTCCTGGCGCTGAACAACGTGTTCGCGCAGGCGTGGATCTTCTTCC
This sequence comes from Pseudonocardia sp. SCN 73-27, assembly GCA_001725415.1. Taxonomy (GTDB): domain Bacteria; phylum Actinomycetota; class Actinomycetes; order Mycobacteriales; family Pseudonocardiaceae; genus Pseudonocardia. Next base: position 249,223 of record MEGH01000006.1, on the reverse strand, counting down.
TGCTGATCCCGATCGTCGGCGGCATCGTCTACGGCGGCGACCGCGGCCGCGAGCGCGAGGAGCGCCGGCTCGACCGCGACGAGCGCCGCGAGCTGCGCCGCGGCGACCACTGGGGCCACGACTGACACGTCGGCCTTCACGACCCGAACGAACGGCACAGTCGCGCGACCGAGTCGCCCGACTGTGCCGTTCGTGCAGGTCAGGCGGCGTGCGACTCAGGACGTGTGCGGCGGCCAGGGCGGGACGATGTCCGGGTAGTCGGCCGGGACCTGCCCCGGGAATGCCGGGGCCCGCTTCTCCAGGAACGACGTGACACCCTCCGCGGCGTCGGGGCCGCGGCCGAGGGCGTCGATGGCGCGGGAGTCGAGCCGGTGGGCCTCCCACGGCCCGGGCGCACCCAGCATCGACCACAGCAGCTGCCGCGACACCGCCACCGACACCGCCGACGTGTTGTCGACGATCTCCGCCGCCAGCGCGCGCACGCTGTCGGCGAGGTCGGCATCCGGCACGACGCGGGACACGAGCCCACCGGCGAGGGCCTCGGCGGCGTCGAACACCCTGCCGGTCGCGACCCACTCCATCGCCCGCGAGATGCCGACGACGCGCGGCAGGAACCAGCTCGACGCCGCCTCCGGCACGAGCCCGCGGCGGGCGAAGACGAACCCGAACCGGGCGGACTCGGCCGCGATCCGCACGTCCATGGGCAGCGTCATGGTGGCGCCGATGCCGACGGCCGGGCCGTTGATCGCCCCGATGACCGGCTTGCGGGACGCCGCGATCCGCAGCGACGTCACGCCGCCGCGGTCGCGCGGGACGCCGTCGACGGTGCCGTGGGTCTGGTCGGCGGCGCGGGCGCCGTCGGAGGAGTCGAAGGTCGAGGCGCCCCGCCCGAGGTCGGCACCGGCGCAGAACCCGCGGCCCCGGCCCGTCACGACGACGACGCGGACTCCAGGGTCGGCGTCGGTCGCGTCGAACGCGGCGACGATCTCGTCGGCCATCGTGGTGGTGAACGCGTTGAGCTTCGCCGGGCGGTCGAGGGTGATCGTCGCGACGCCGTCGGCGACCTCGTAGGCGATCTCGGTGTAGGGCAACGGGCTCCTCCTCGTCGGGGACCCTCAGGTCTAGCCGATCCGGGCGCGGCGCGCGATCACCACCCGCCCGGCGCGACCCGGACATCCCGCTTAATCTCCGCCGATGCACGCACGCAGTGCCGGGGAACCGGACGTCGCTCAGGCCGACACCGAACGGACCTTCGACCGGCTCGTCGACGAGGGCACCCAGCGGCTCGGCCGGTCCTGGCCGGGCCTGCTGGCCACCGGCACGCTCGGCGGGCTGGACATCGGCGTCGGTGTGCTGGGGCTGCTGCTGGTCGAGCACGCCACGGGCAGCACGCTGCTGGGCGGGCTGGCGTTCGCGATCGGCTTCGTGGCTCTCACCCTGGCCCGCTCGGAGCTGTTCACCGAGGACTTCCTCGTGCCGGTCGCCGCGGTGGTCGCGAAGGCGAGCCGCTGGACCGCGCTGCTGCGGCTGTGGGTCGTCACGCTGGCCACCAACCTCGCGGGCGGCTGGGTGATCACGTGGATCCTGATGGCCGGGTTCCCGTCGCTGCACGAGACCGCCATCGAGTCCGCAGGGACCTACGTGCGGCTCGGCATCGGGTGGCAGGCGTTCGCGCTGGCGCTGACCGGCGGGTTCCTGATCACGCTCATGACCCACATGCAGCACTCCACCAACTCCGACGGGGTGCGCCTCGTGCCCGCCGTCGGCATGGGGTTCCTGCTCGGCGCGGGCTCGGTGAACCACGCCGTCGTCGCGTCACTGCTGTGCTTCGCCGCGCTGCACGCCGGAGCCCCCTTCGGCTACGGCGACTGGGCCGGGCTGGCCGCCTTCGCCGCGCTGGGGAACATGCTCGGCGGGCTGCTCCTGGTGACGATGCTGCGGCTGCTCCAGGTGCCGCACAAGGTCACCGAGGAGCGCCGTCAACGCGACTGAGCGACCGTCTCCACCGCCAGGCCGAGCGCCCCGGCCAGGGCGTCCGCGTCCGCGCAGATCACCTCGGCACCGGCGACGAGCAGCTCGTCGGGCAGGCCGTAGCCCCAGCCGGCGCCGACGAACGGCATCCCGTGCACGCGGGCGCCGACGACGTCGAGGTGCCGGTCGCCCACCATCACCGCCGACGCCCGGCCGTCTCCGATCTTTCCGCCGATGCGGTCCAACACCTCCGCGATCACGTGGGCCTTCGTCGGCCGGGCGTGGTCGGGCGTGTCGCCGCAGACCGTCGCGAACACGTCGTCGAGCCCGAGGTGGGCGACGATGAGATCGGCGTTGACCTGCGACTTGCTCGTCGCCACCGCGACGACGACGCCCGCGGCGTGCAGCCGCCGCACGACCTCGTCGACGCGCGGGAAGACCCGCACCGCCTCCGCCCCGTGGTCGGCGTAGAGCGTGCGGTAGACGGGCAGCACCGCGGCGGTGACGTCGTCGCCGACCAGCGGAGGCAGGGCCGTCGACAGCGGCGGGCCGAGGATCCCGCGGTCCAGCGCCGCGGCCGGCGCGACCACCCCGATCTCGGCGAACGCCTCGGCGAGGCAGCCGAGGATCGAGTCGGCGGAATCGGCGACGGTGCCGTCGAGGTCGAACAGGACGGCGGCAGGCAGGGTCACTCCCCCAGCCTCGCTGCCGGACGGCGCCCGCGAATCACCCCCGCGGGGGATCAGCCCAGCTCGACGACGAAGGCGATCTCCCCCGGCGCGTACCAGGCCAGCTCGTGGTCCTCGGCCTCGCCGATGAGGAACTCGGCGTCGAGGTCGCCCAGGTCGGCGGCGTCGACCGCGCCCGCGGCCTGGCGCACGGCGTGCTCGGCGTCGGCGACGTCGACGTGCACGGCCGCGATCGACTCCATCGGCACCGCGCCGGAGACGCGGACGGCGCCGTCGTCGAGATCCGGGCGCAGGGTCACGTCGCCGACGTCGGCGGCCACGACGACGCGCCGCGCCGGGGTGTCGTCCTCGCCCAGCCCGAACTCCACGGCCAGCAGCCGCAGCGACGCCCGCGCCGCCTCCAGCATCGCCGCGTACTCGAGCTCCTCGTCGTCACCGGCGACGTACGCCTCGCGCAGCCGCGGCGTCAGCGCGAACGCGGTTCCGCCGATGGGCTCGAACTTGCCCGTCTTGACCAGCCGCGCCAGCATCGGCCACGTCCCAGGGAGGTAGATCCGCACGTTCGCCCTTCCGGAGCTGTTCGTCAGCCGGCCGTGGCCAGCAGTTCGTCGAGCGCCTCGTCCACGAGGCCTGCGAGGACGTCGACGTCGTGCATCGCGTCGCGATCGCCGTTGAACCCGTAGTACACCCCGCCGTCGTAGCTGGTCAGGCCGATCGAGAGTGCCTGTCCCTTGGCCAGCGGCACGACGGGGAACATCTCCAGCATGCGCGCACCCGCGGCGTAGAGGGGGAACTGCGGGCCGGGGACGTTCGTCACGACGAGGTTGAAGATGCGCTTGGAGAACCCGCTCGCCGCGCGGGCGCCCAGCGCGTGCAGCGTCGGCGGCGCGAACCCGCCGATGCGCACCAACGTGTCCGCGCCGACCGACTGGCCGCCCGCGGTGTGCTCGGCCATCGCGTGCGAGACGTGCCGCAGCCGCACCAGCGGGCTCGCCTCGCCGACCGGCAGGTCGACCAGGAACGACGACACCCGGTTGCCCAGCGATCCCGCCGTCGCGGAGCTGGGCACGTCGGCCTCGCCCCGCACCGACAGCGGCACCATCGCCCGCACCGACGCCGACGCCGTGACCGGTTCGCCACGGGAGAGCAGCCAGTCACGCAGGGCACCGGAGATGACGCTGAGCACCGCGTCGTTGACCGTGCAGCCGTGGGCGGCGCGGATCCGGCGGTAGGCCTGCAGGTCGGTGCGGGCCACCGCGAACCGGCGCTGCGTGGAGATGTCGACGTTCAGCGGCGTCCCCGGAGCCCGCCGCGACGCGGTGCGCGCCATGGTGAACAGCTTCGTCGCGACCCCCGCGACCTTGCCGGCGGTCGCGATCGCGTCGCCGGTGGCGGTCCGCACGTTCTCGACGAACTCCTGCGGCTGCGACACCATGTCCCCCAACGCCTCCAGCAGCAGCGTCGGCGCGCTCGGCTCGGGGTGGGGCATCCACAGCTCCTCGGGGATCTCCCGCGGGTCCGGGGAGACGTCGAGGATGACCTGGCCGATGTCGATGGCGCTGATGCCGTCGACCATCGCCTGGTGCGTCTTGGTGATGACGGCCGCCCGGTTGTCGGCCAGCCCTTCGACCAGGTACATCTCCCACAACGGCCGCGTGTGGTCGAGCGGGCGCGACATCAGCCGCGCCACGAGCTCGGCCAGCGCCTCGTCGGACCCCGGACGCGGCAGCGCCGAGCGTCGCACGTGGTAGGCGATGTCGAAGTCCTGGTCGTCGACCCAGACCGGGCGCGCGAGGTTGCCCGGGACGTGGCGCACCTTCTGCCGGTAGCGCGGCACCAGCGAGATGCGCTGCTCGATGAGGTCGACCAGGCCGTCGTAGTCGAACCCGGCCTCGGGGCGCTCGAAGATGGCGACGCCGCCGACGTGCATGGGCGTGGACGCCTCCTCCAGGTAGAGGAAAGAGGCGTCGAGCGCGGAGAGCCGGGGCGGCATGCCGATGATCCTACGGTCGCGTGGGACGCTTCTGTCGTGCCCGAACCGCGTTCATCGACCCGATCGCCCAAGGACACCTTCATCACGGTGTACGGCCGCAAGCCCGTCCTGGAGGCGTTGGCCGACGAGTCGCTCGTCGTCGACAAGGTCCTGCTGGCCGAGGGCAGCCGGGGCGAACCGGTCCGCGCGATCCGCGACGCCGCCCGCTCCCGCGGCGTGCGCGTGGAGACGGCGTCGGCGCACCGGGTGAAGGTTCTCGCGGGCAACGGTCGCCACGACCAGGGCGTGCTCGCCGACGTCGTCGCCCCGCGGATGGCGCCCGTCGAGGAGTTCGTCGCCGACCTGGGCACCCGCCGCGGCGCCTCCGTCCTCGTGCTGGACGCGGTCACCAACCCCGCCAACGTCGGAATGATCCTGCGCAGCGCCACCGCCGCGGGCCTCGAGGGTGTGCTCGTCCCGCGCCGCGGTGTCCCGTCGATCGACCCGTTGGTGATCAAGGCCTCCGCGGGTGTGGCCTTCTCCGCACCGGTGTTGCGCTCGGCCACCGCCGCCGAGGGCTGCGCCACCCTGCGCGCCGCCGGGTTCGCCGTGTACGGGCTGGCCGCGGGCGGCGACTCGCTGCTCGACGCCGAGCTGCCCGAGCGCGTCGCACTGGTGCTGGGCAACGAGACCGACGGCCTGTCCGCCGACGTCCGCGCGCACCTCGACGGCACGCTGTCCATCCCGATGTTCGGTGGCGTCGAGTCGCTCAACGTCGCCAGCGCCGGCGCCGTAGCCGCCTACGAACTGTTGCGCCGCAGGCGGTGACACACCGCTCGCAGCCGTGGACGCGGGCATCGTCGTCGCCGCCGTCGACCACGGTCGCGCCCAAGTGGTTTCAGGGCCGCCGCGCAGATGCTTAGGGTGAGGCAATGGTGCACCGTCGCATGCCGAAACCCTCCGAGATCCTGCCGCTCCTGCGACCGGCACCGATCCGCTGGGATGCGACCGAACGCCGCCTCGCCCGCGCCGCCAACATCGCCGACCTGCGCGCGATCGCCCGGCGTCGCACCCCCCGCGCCGTCTTCGACTACACCGACGGCGCCGCCGACGGCGAGCTGAGCCTCTCCCGCTCCCGCAGCGCCTACGCCCGCGTCGAGTTCGTCCCGACCGTGCTGCGCGACGTCTCCGAGATCGACACCTCCCGCACCATCCTCGGGCAGCGCTCCACCCTGCCGTTCGCGTTCGCCCCCACCGGGTTCACGCGCATGATGCACACCGAGGGCGAGAGCGCGGTGGCGTCGGTCGCACAGGAGGTCGGCATCCCGTTCTCCCTCTCGACGATGGGCACCACGACGATCGAGCAGGTCGTCGACGTCGCCCCGAGCGTGCGGCGCTGGTTCCAGCTCTACCTGTGGCGCGACCGCGCCTACGCCAAGGACCTCGTCCAGCGCGCGGCCGACGCCGGCTACGACACCCTCATGCTCACCGTCGACACCCCGGTCGGCGGGGCGCGGCTGCGCGACGTCCGCAACGGCCTCACCATCCCGCCCGCGCTCAGCCTGCGGACCTTCCTCGACGGCGCCCGGCACCCGCACTGGTGGTTCGACATGTTCACCACCGACCCCTTGGCCTTCTCCAACCTGCAGGGCACCGACGGGACCATCGCCCAGATGATCAACAGGGTGTTCGACCCCGCCCTGACCATGGCCGACGTCGAATGGCTGCGCGGCACGTGGCCCGGCACGCTCGTGATCAAGGGCATCCAGTCCGTCACCGACGCCCGCCGCGTCGTCGACGCCGGGGCCGACGCCGTGCTGCTGTCCAACCACGGCGGCCGCCAGCTCGACCGCGCCCCCGTCCCCCTCGAGCTGATCGAACCGACCGTCGCCGAGCTCAAGGGCGAGGCCGACGTCCTCGTCGACACCGGGATCACCCACGGCGCCGACATCGTCGCCGCGATCGCCCTGGGCGCCAACGCCGCTCTCGTCGGCCGCGCCTACCTCTACGGGCTCATGGCCGGTGGGCGTCGGGGCGTCGAGAAGACCGTCGCCATCCTGCGCGGCGAGATCGAACGCACCCTCGCCCTCATGGGCGTCACGCGCATCGACGACCTCCGTCCGGAGCACGTCCGCCTTCGCTCGAACGGGTGAGCCTCCGGTGGCGGGACCGGCGCGAGGGGACGACAGTGCAGCGCATGGGACTCATGGACAAGGCCAAGGACCTGCTGAACCAGCACGACGACAAGGTGGACCAGGGCCTCGACAAGGCCGGTGAAGCCGCCAAGGGCCGCTTCGAGGGGCACGACGACCAGATCGACGGGGCCGTCGGCAAGGCCAAGGGCGCCACCGGCGACGGCGACACCACCGCCCCGGCCCCCGCTCCCGAGGAGCAGCCCCCGCCCAACGCCTGACGCGTCAGTTCCGGCGGTGCTCGGGGTGCAGGTCCAGCAGGATCTCCACCTCGAGCACTGTCGTCTCTGCGTCCGCATGCCTGACGACGACCGCGCCCGCCTCCCGCGCCCCGCGCACGTTGGCCTCCGCGTCGTCGACGACCACGCACTGCTCGACCGGCACCCCGAGAGCCGCCGCGGCCGCCCGGAACGCGTCCGGGTGCGGCTTGCGAGGTCCGTCGGACCCCAGCCGCACGACGTCGACCAGGGCCGCGAGCTCCGGCGCCACCGACGACGCGTCCGTCAGCAGCGCGGTCCGGATCCCGGCCGCTCTCGCCCGGGCGGGGAGATGCGTGACCGGCGGGCCGTCGGTGAGGACGCCGCCCACGTCGAGGATCAGGCCCTTCAGCGCGTCGGTCACCGCTCGTCGGCGATCCGCGCCAGGTAGCCGCGCAGCTCGGCGGGCGCGGCG
>MEGH01000006.1:223359-241717 GCA_001725415.1 Pseudonocardia sp. SCN 73-27 | reverse complement strand
GGGCGCGGCGGGGAGCCACGTCGTGACGTCGCGGGCCACCGCGCGGGTGGCGGTCGCCTCGCGGGTCCGGCCGGCGATGGTGACGGCGATCCGCACGACCCGCCTGTCCCGGGCGTCCCGCTCCCGCACGACGAGACCGTCCGCGTCGAGGGCCTCCAGCACCGGCGTCAGCGTGGCCGGGGTGAGGCCGAGTGCGCCCGCGAGATCGCGCTGCGACGCACTCGGAACGTCGAGAAGTGCCTGCAGCGCAGCGAGTCCGGTGGTCGTGAGCCCGTGCGCGGCCGCGGCGGCCCTTCGCCGGCGCTCGACCTCGCGGCCGGCCCGGACGAGCAGCAGGTCGAGACCGGGGCGTCCGGCGTCGGCTCGGGTGGTGATCTGCACGTGCGGAACTTAGCCGTCACGGGACGACGCCCGTCGCCGTTCCGCGGCGCCGTTCACGGCCGCGTTCGTGCGGCGGCGCATCGTATGGCGGCGTAGCAGTTCGAATCCGCCTGCGTGCGGCGACCGGACGCCGATGCTCGCGGCGTGATCACCTCCGTCGACGGACCACCGCACCGGCTCTTCCGCATCCGCGTGCTGCAGCACGAACCCGATCCCGAGCCGATCTGGCCGCTGCCGCTGCCACGCCCCGCAGTCGCCCCCTGGTGGCCCGCCGCGATCGTCCCGGCACCCGAACCGCCCGCTCCGGACCCGGCCCTCGCCGCCGCGGAGCGAGCCTCCGAGCAGGCCGAGCGCCGTGCGATCGGCGAGTCCGTCGGGCTGATCCTGCAGGTCATCACCGGCCGGGTGCCGGCACCGCGGCTGGCCCGGATCGCCGCGCCCCAGGTGCAGCGTTACGCCGCCGCGGCCGTCCACCGTGTCGACCTGCGCCGCGCCCTGTGCACACGACGCCCGCCAGGTCCGCCGGCCGGCGACCGCGTCAGCTCGATGCGCATCGACCGCCCTGCCGACGGCGTCGCCGAAGTCGCCGCCGTGTGCCGTTTCGGCGACCGCGTCCGGGCGATCGCCGCGCGCTTCGAGCAGGGAACCGACGACGCACGCTGGACGTGCGTCGCGCTCCGCCTCGGGTGAGCGCCCGTCAGTTCCCGCGCCGGCGGGCCTTCTCCGCCTGCCGCTGCGCGGCCCGGCGCTCCGAACGGTTGCCCTGGCCCCCGCCGCCACCCTGCGGCTTGTTCGGCCGGCGGCCGTTGCCACCGCCGCCGTTGCCGCCGCCGCGGACCGCCTCGCCGCCGTCCTCGTCGGGACCGCTGTAGCGGAGGTTCTCCTGCTGCCGGCGCTGCGGCCCCCCGAAGACCGCGGGCAGCACCGTCGTCGCGTCGTCGTCGGGCTGCGGGCGGCCGTTCTGCGGGCGACCGTTGCCGTTCGCCGCGCCGTTGTGCGCCTGCTGCACCGGCACCTCGCGGGTGACGGCCGCCGCGTCGGGCACCGGCGCCGGAGCGGGCTCGGGCTCCGCGACCTGGACCTGCACCTGGAACAGGTGACCGACCGTCTCCTCCTTGATGCCCTCGAGCATCCGGGAGAACATGTCGAACCCCTCGCGCTGGTACTCGATCAGCGGGTCGCGCTGGGCCATCGCCCGCAGGCCGATGCCCTCCTTGAGGTAGTCCATCTCGTAGAGGTGCTCGCGCCACTTGCGGTCCATGACCTGCAGCAGGATCTGGCGCTCCAGCTCCCGCATGCCGCCCTGCTCGCCGATCAAGGTGTCGATCTCGGCCTCACGCTTCTCGTAGGCCTCCTGCGCATCGGGCAGCAGCTCCGCGAGCAGCCCCTCCGACGTCAGGTCGTCCATGTCGCCGTCGTCGACCAGGTCCTTCCAGCGCAACGACACCGGGTAGATGGTGCGCAGCGCCGTCCACAGCCGGTCGAGGTTCCAGTCCTCGGCGTAGCCCTCCGACGTCTCGCCCTTCACATAGGCGGTGACGACGTCGTCGAGCATGTTGCGGACCTCGTCGCGCACATCCTCGCCGTTGAGGACGCGGCGGCGCTCGTCGTAGATGACGGTGCGCTGCTGGTTGAGGACCTCGTCGTACTTCAGGACGTTCTTGCGGATCTCGAAGTTCTGCTGCTCGACCTGCGTCTGCGCCGACCGGATGGCCTTGGTGACCATGCCCGCCTCGATCGGGACGTCGTCGGGCAGGTTGAGCCGGTTCATGATCGACTCGACGAGCTGGCCGTTGAAGCGGCGCATGAGCTCGTCGCCCAGCGACAGGTAGAACCGCGACTCGCCGGGGTCACCCTGACGCCCGGACCGACCACGCAGCTGGTTGTCGATGCGCCGCGACTCGTGCCGCTCGGTGCCCAGCACGTACAGGCCGCCCGCGTCGCGGACCTCCTCCGCGTCGGCCGCGACCTGCTGCTCGGCCTCCGTGAGCGCCGCGTCCCACGCCGCCTCGTACTCGTCCGGCGTCGACACCGGGTCGAGCCCGCGCGCCCGCAGCTCCAGATCGGCGATGAACTCCGGGTTGCCGCCCAGCATGATGTCGGTACCACGACCGGCCATGTTGGTGGCGACGGTGACCGCGCCCGGCACACCCGCCTGCGCGACGATCGCCGCCTCACGCTCGTGGTGCTTCGCGTTGAGCACCTCGTGCGGGACCTGGAGCTGCACCAGCAGCTTCGACAGGTACTCCGAGGTCTCGACGCTCGTGGTGCCGACCAGCACCGGCTGGCGCTGCTCGAACTTCTCCGCGATGTCCTCGGCGACCGCGGCGAACTTCGCCTTCTCGGTCTTGAAGATGACGTCACCCTGGTCCTGGCGGATCATCGGCCGGTTCGTCGGGATGGTCACGACGCCCAGCTTGTAGATCTGGTGAAGCTCGGCCGCCTCGGTCTGGGCGGTACCGGTCATCCCGGAGAGCTTGTCGTAGAGCCGGAAGTAGTTCTGCAGCGTGATCGTCGCGAGCGTCTGGTTCTCCGCCTGGACCTCGACGCCCTCCTTGGCCTCCAGCGCCTGGTGCATGCCCTCGTTGTAGCGGCGGCCCGCCAGCACACGGCCCGTGAACTCGTCGACGATCATCACCGCGCCGTCGCGGACGATGTAGTCCTTGTCCTTCTTGAACAGCTCCTTGGCCTTGATGGCGTTGTTCAGGTAGCCGACAAGGGGCGTGTTCGCGGCCTCGTACAGGTTGTCGATGCCCAGCTGGTCCTCGACCAGCTCGACGCCCTCCTCCGTGACGCCGACGGTGCGCTTGCGCTCGTCGACCTCGTAGTGGACGTCGCGCTGGAACATCGGCGCCATCCGCGCGAACTCCTGGTACCAGCGGGCGCTCTGCTCGGCCGGACCGGAGATGATCAGCGGGGTGCGGGCCTCGTCGATCAGGATCGAGTCCGCCTCGTCGACGATCGCGAAGAAGTGGCCCCGCTGGACGAGGTCGTCCTTCTTCCACGCCATGTTGTCGCGCAGGTAGTCGAAGCCGAACTCGTTGTTCGTGCCGTAGGTGACATCGCACGCGTACTGCTCGCGGCGCTCCGCGGGCGTCATCTCCGACAGGATCACGCCGACCGTGAGCCCGAGGAAGCGGTGGATGCGGCCCATCTTCTCCGCGTCGCGCTTGGCCAGGTAGTCGTTCACCGTGACGACGTGCACGCCCTGCCCGGCGATCGCGTTCAGGTAGGACGGCAGCACACAGGTCAGGGTCTTGCCCTCACCGGTGCGCATCTCGGCGACGTTGCCCAGGTGCAGCGCGGAACCACCCATGATCTGCACCGGGTAGGGGCGCTGGCCCAGCGTGCGGCTCGCGCCCTCGCGGACGACGGCGAACGCCTCGGGGAGCAGATCGTCGAGCGACTCGCCGTCGGAGAAGCGCTCCCGGAACTCGTCGGTCTTGGCCCGCAGCTCCGCGTCCGTCAGGTTCTTCGTGTCGGCCTCGAGCGAGTCGACGTGGTCGGCGATCCGGGCCAGCCGTTTGACCTGCTTCGTCTCGCCGGCTCGGAGCAGACGGTTCAGGAACGACACTGGTCGACCTCATTCACGATCGCGGCACGGGCACTCTGACACGGCACGGGCGGACTGCGGGCCCAGGTAACGGGCGCCGGACCGCAGTCCGGCTCAACCCATGGTAGAGGCACCCGCGTCGTGACGGCCCCGCAGCGCCGACGGGGGTGGCCCGGCACGCACGTCGGTGCGGCCGGACCACCCCCGTGGGTGATCGTCGTGGAGTGTCAGCTGCCGAGTCGGATGAGCCCGTAGTCGTAACCGCGGCGCCGGTAGACGACGCTCGGTTCGCCGCTGTCGGAGTCGGAGAACAGGTAGAAGTCGTGCCCGACCAGCTCCATCCGGGCCAGGGCGTCGTCGACGGTCATGGGTTGCGAGGTGTGGACCTTGCGCCGGACCACGCGGCCCGGGCACGGATCGGGATCGTCGACGTCGCCGTTGTAGGCGGCGGCCAGCGCCTCCACCTCCGCGATCTCGCGGTCGGCGAGGTCGTGGTCGCCTTCGCCGTGATGTCCGTTCAGGTGCTCGTCGTGGGCTCGGGGCGTGGGTATCGGAATCTCGCCCGTGGGCAGCTCCTCGACCATGAGGTCGGGAAGTTCCTCGGTGATGGTGGTGCCGCCACGACCCGACATCGCGCGGGTTCGGCGACCGCCGACCCTGCGACGGTCGTGTGAACGGCGGAGTCGGCCCTCCAGCTTGGAGATGGCGAGGTCCAACGCGGCGTAGAAGTCCTTCGCCGTGGCCTCGGCGCGGGCGACGGCTCCGCAGCCGCCGCGGCCGGTGATCTCCACACGCTGGCAGGTCTTGAGCTGCCGGCGGTTCGGCTCGTGGAAGAGCTCGACGTGCATTCCCATCATCTTGTGGTCGTAACGCTCGAGGCGACCGACCTTGTCGGTGACATGGACCCGGAAGTGGTCCGGCACCTCGACATTGCGGCCGGTGACGACGATCTCCACTAGGACATCCCTCGCTTTCGACGTCGATTCGACGGGCTTGGCAGAACGGCCGGGGAGTCGTTCCCCCGGTCACTGACACAGCGTCAGACGTACCTCCCGAAGGGGGACGGGGACTGTTGGGAGAGCACCGTAGCCCGGATCACGATTCGACAACAGGGGGCGATTGACAGAGTCGCTGACCTGTGTGGTATCGGCGAATGACATTCCCACTGGCTGTCCCGCGCGGTAACGTCCGGTGTCCGTGCGGTTGCCGACCGTCGTCGACACGACTCCTCTCGACCCTGACGCGCTGCGCCCATCGGCCGCTGTCGAGCCACAGGCCGGGAACCCCCGCTCCGGGAGGCGGGCCCCCGGACCCTGCGGCCGTCCGACGTCACCGGCATCCCGGATCACCTCCGTTCCTCGGCCCTCCCCCGGCGGCGGCCGTCCCTCGCCCCGCCTCCGGTGCGGTCATCCGGTGCATGCCCCGCAGTCGCGTCGCACAACACCAGAGCCGCTACCGGGACAACGTCCGAGGCCGCCAAGGAGTGCCGGCAGGCGCGCAGCGTCGCGCCCGTGGTGATCACGTCGTCGACGAGCAGGACCCGTGCCCCCGGCGGCGGCAGCCCGGACCCGACCGTGCGCAGGCGCCCCGACAGGTTCGCCGTGCGCTGTGCCGCGTCGAGCCCGACCGAATCGGCGGCGCCGCCCGCCAGCGCGAGCCCCGGCGCGACCGCGACCTCGTGGCCGTCGCGGGCGAGCAGCGCGGCCAGCAGCCGGCAGAGCCGCAGGACGTGGTCGCCCCCACGGTCGCGTGCCGCGCCCGCCCGGGACGGGGCCGGCACGAGCCAGCGGACCGGGCGCCCGCGCGCGCCCGTCCATGCCGGGCCGGGCCAGGTGGCGGGTGGCATCGCCGCGGCGAGCGCCCCGGCGAGCAGGCCCGCGAGCACCGGGGCGAGGTCGCGGCGGCCGCGTTCCTTGTAGACGATCAGCGCCTCGCGCAGCGGACCGCCGTAGCGGCCGACCGCGAGCACCGGGGGTCCGCCGCGTCCGCGCGTCCATCGCGGTGGGCCGGTGCGGTCCGCGCACGTCGGGCACCAGGAGACGCCCGGTGCGGCGCAGCCGCCGCAGCCGCCGGGGAGCAGCAGGTCGAGCAGCGCGGCGGTGAGGGAGGTGGGCATGGCGCGAGCGTGCCGGTTCGGACCGACCGTCCGGGCTTCGTCGGCCGCCGGAGTGCCGAGTTGTCCACAAGCAGGCGCTCACTTCACGGGTCTGTGGACGACTCCGCCGGCGACGGCGGCGGCCCGGTACAACGGAACGGCGCGGTGATCAGCCCGGATAGAAGGGCATCGCGTCGGGCATCCCGCCCGCCACCAGGCGCCACGTGTCGAGCTGCCCGCCCGAGAAGCTCCACACGCCACCCTGGTCCACCACGAGCAACGGCCGGTTGGGAGCGGCCGCCACCGCCCGCAGCGGCGGAGTGAGGTTGCTGCCCGACACCGAGTCGAGTGCGAGCCCGTCGGCCGACACCAGCGACACCGCCCGGTCGCTGCGTGCACTCACGACGACGACCGTGTCGGTCGACCGCCAGTCGACCGCGACGGCGTCGCCGAGCTCGCCGGGACGCAGCAGCCGCGCACCCCGCAACGCCACCGACCCGTCGGCCGCCCGCGCCACCGACGCCGTCACGACCCGCGCACCCACGACCGCGGCGACACGCATGCCGTCGCGCGACATCCGGAAGGAGGTGATCGCCCCACCCTCTGCGCTCAGTGCCGAGGCGTCGACCTGTGCCCGCCGCGGCAGCGCCCCCGGATCGGTCACGACCCGCGCGACCGTCGTCCCGTCGGTGACCGTCCAGACCTCCGTGCCGCCGGGCGCCCACGTCGGCCGGGTGAGGACGGTGCCCGTGACGTCGGTGGCCTGCAACGGTTTGTCGCCCTCGCCGACGATCAGCCGGCTGCGGGCCCCCTCGCGGGAGACCACCGCCTGGTGGCCGCCGTCGGCCGTGATGGCGGCCGAGGAGATGTCGAAGGCGCCGTTACCGGCCTGGCCCGCGACGGCGCCACCGGGGTCGTCGCCACCGAGCTTGCGGACGCGGCCGCCCGTCGCCACCAGCGACGGCTGCTGCGGGACTCCCACGTCGAGGGCATCGGCCGAGGCCGAGGCGACGTCGGCACGGGTGACGTCGGGCGTCGCGGGCAGCACCGGGGAACCGTCGATCAGCAACCGGACGCGGGTGGCGTTGACCTCGGACAACGTCAGCACGACCTGCGCGGCGAGCAGGCGGCGCCCGGCGTCGTCGAGGGTGCCGACGCCGGTGAGATCGACGACGAGCCCCCCGTCGGCGGTCTCGGCGACGTTGGCGGTGAGCGACGCCGTCTCGGGCAGCGTGCTCGTGACCGCGCCGGCCAGCGCCGGGGACGGTCCGTCGAGCAGCATGTCGACCGCCCGCGCGGCCTGCGCCTTCGCGGGGACGGCCGGCAGGTAGCGCAGGTCCGGCACGACCGTCGAGCGGACGGGATCGACGAAGTACACCTTGATCGAGCGGTAGTTCGACCGCAGGTCCGACAGCCGGACGAAGACACCCGGTGGGAGGGAGGAGATGCGCCACTGGCCGTCGCGGCGCACGACGGTGACGTCGGCCTCGACGGGGGCCTCGTCGGGCTCGAACGCCCCCGAGGCGGTCAGCGTGCCGATCCGGGTACCGCGGATCCGGACGGTCGTGCTGTCGGTGCCGGTCGCGACGGGGACCGTGCCGAACTGCTCGTCGAGCACGGTGACCGACGCGCCGTCGTCCCAGGTCCCGGCCTCGGGCGCGAGGAACCGGCGGGCGGCGCCGTGCCGGTCGGCGCTGCTGCCGGAGGCGTAGACGAAGCCGCGGACCAGGTCGAGGGGGTTGGTGCCGTCGACGGGGCCGGGCGGGGCGGGCGGGGCCTCGCCGTCGCTCACCTTGCGCAGGACCTGGACCGAGGAATCGCCGGGGACGGTCGCGCACGCGGACGCGGCCACGGCGAGGACGGCGAGCAGCACGACGAGCACAGACCGGGCGGGGCGGCGGGCGGGGCGGCGGGCCGGGCGCCGGGCCGGGTCGCGCGCGGTCATCGGCGGGTCCCGGGGCGAAAGGCGGGCGGGGCGCCGTGGACGCTGGCGGCGTCGTCGGCCTCGTCGCGCAGCTGGCTGATGGGTGTGCCGAGAGGCGGGGTGGGGACGGTGTTGGTCTCGACAGGCCGGGTGCCCTCCGGGCCGAGCGGCAGCGGGCTCGACACCAGCTTGCCGCCGACCTCGCGGGGCAGGGTGAGCCGGAACGTCGAGCCCTGGCCGGGGGTGCCCCACGCCTGCAGCCAGCCGCCGTGCAGCCGCGCGTCCTCGAGACTGATCGACAGGCCCAGCCCGCTGCCGCCGCTGCGGCGTGCCCGCGACTCCTCCGCGCGCCAGAACCGGTTGAACACCAGACCCGCCTCTCCGGGGCGGAGCCCGACACCGTGGTCGCGGACGGCGACGGCGACCCCGACGGCGTCGTCGCGCAGCGTCACCTCGACGGGTCGGCCCTCGCCGTGGTCGAGGGCGTTGGCGACGAGGTTGCGCACGATGCGCTCGACGCGCCGGGAGTCGACCTCGGCGAACACACCGGTCGGCAGGTCGAGCACGAGCGGGGTGCCGCTCTCCTCGGCGAGTCCGCGGACGGCCTCGACCGCCCGGGAGACGACGCCGTGCATGTCGAGCCGTTCGGCGCCGAGCTCGGCGACACCGGCGTCGAGCCGGCTGATCTCCAGCAGGTCGGCGAGCAGGGCCTCGAACCGGTCGAGCTCGTTGACCAGCAGCTCGGAGCTGCGCCGCAGCGCGGGCAGCAGCTCGTCGCGGGAGGCGTAGAGGACGTCGGCGGCCATCCGGACCGTCGTGAGGGGGGTGCGCAGCTCGTGGGAGACGTCGGAGGTGAAGCGGCGCTGCAGGGCCCCGAACTCCTCGAGCTGGCGGATCTGGCTCTGGATGCTCGACGCCATCTCGTTGTACGACTCGCCGAGGCGGGCCATCTCGTCGTCGCCGCGCACGGGCATGCGCTCGTCGAGGTGGCCGTCGGCGAACCTCTCGGCGACCTCGGCGGCCTGCCGCACGGGCCGCACGACCTGCCGCGTCACCAGGCTCGTGATGGCCGCGAGCAGGATGATCAGCACGAGCCCGGAAACGATGAGCGTCGACTGCACGAGCCCGAGGGTCCGCTTCTCGGCGTCGAGCGGGAAGAGCAGATAGAACTGCAGGTCGCGGCCCGCCGTGGTGACGGGCTGGCCGATGATCAGCGTCGGGGTCTCGCCGACGGTCACGTACTTTCGGGCGAGCCCGCCCGCGGAGACGGCGGCGGCCATGTCGGCGGGGATGTCGGCCACGGTGCCCGCCGACACCGGCGCGCCCGACGCGCCGGGGGTGTCACCGGTGGTCAGCACGGCCCGGAACTCGCCGGCGGTGGGCGATCCGGGCTGGTCGGCGATGCTCGAGTTGGTGAGCTGCTCGAGCGCGTTGGTCAGCGTCGTCTGGGCGCCCTCACGGTCGGGGTCGACGCCGGAGAGGTCGCGTTCGAGGACGCCGCGGGCCGCTTCGGTCTGGGCGACGGCGGCGTCGAACTTCCCCTGGACGAGGCGGTCGGCGATCTGGGTCTGCAGCACGAGACCGAGGACGAGGACGACGGCGGTCGACAGGGCGAGCGTCGACACCGCGACGCGCAGCTGCAGCGAGCGCCGCCAGGCGGCGGCGAAGGCGTTGCGGACCTCGACGACGCCCAGCCCGGTGGCGTGGACGACCGCGCCGACCCGTTGTCCCGGGCCCGTCCGCCCGAGCCTGCGCCCGGCCCTGCCGAGCAGCCTGCCGGTCGCGCGGGCGCCGTCGATCAGCCCCACAGCCGGGGCCGGGCGATCACGGCGGGCCGGCCTTGTACCCGACGCCGCGCACCGTCAGGACGACCTCGGGGTGCTCGGGGTCGCGCTCGACCTTGGACCGCAGGCGCTGGACGTGCACGTTGACCAGGCGGGTGTCGGCGGCGTGCCGGTAACCCCACACCTGCTCGAGCAGAACCTCACGGGTGAACACCTGCCGCGGCTTGCGCGCCAGCGCGACGAGCAGGTCGAACTCCAGCGGCGTCAGCGCGATCGGCACGCCGCCGCGGGTGACCTGGTGGGCGGGGACGTCGATGTCGACGTCGCCGATGGACAGCTGCTCGGCGGGCTCGTTCTCCACGCGGCGCACGCGGGCGCGGATGCGGGCGACGAGCTCCTTGGGCTTGAACGGCTTGACGACGTAGTCGTCGGCGCCGGACTCCAGCCCGAGCACGATGTCGACGGTGTCGCTCTTGGCCGTGAGCATCACGATCGGCACACCGGACTCGGAGCGGATGGCCCGGCATACGTCGATGCCGTTCATACCGGGCAGCATGAGGTCGAGCAGCACGACGTCGGGCCGCAGCTCACGGACGGCGGGCAGCGCCTTCGTCCCGTCGCCGACGACGGCGGTGTCGAAGCCCTCCCCGCGCAGAACGATGGTCAGCATCTCGGCCAGTGCCGGGTCGTCGTCGACCACCAGAACGCGCGACTTCATGTGCGCAGCATCCCATCACCCTGCGACACGCCGGTCAGGGGCTCGGCCTCACGCCCGGGTGACGCGGGCGGCGAGGGCGGCGGCGTCGACACGGGCCGTGCCGTCGACGACTTCCCAGGCCGAGAGCCACGACGTCGCGGCGAGCTCGGCGTAGACGGCACCGGTGCGGGCCTGGAGGTCGTCGTCGGACTCGTAGCGGTCGCGGTCGCGCCCGGCCTCGGTCCGCTCGCGACCGACAGCCCGCTCGGCGGCGACCTCGCGGGGGACGGAGAGCAGCAGCTGCAGGTCGGGCACGGGCAGCCCGAACCGCTCGATCTCCAGCACCCGCACCCACTCCACGACCTCTCCGGCGGCGTCCTGGTGCAGGCGCGCGGCGTTGTAGGCGGCGTTTGACGCGACGTAGCGGTCGACGATCACGACGTCGTGCGCCGCGAGCAGGTCGCGCAGCTCGGGGATGGCGGCGCGCCGGTCGAGGGCGAACAGCACGGCCATGCCGTGGACGGAGTCGGACAGGTCGCCGAGCCGCCCGTAGAGGGCGTCGCGCGCCAGCTCGGCGTGGACGTCGTCGTCGTATCGCGGGAACGCGAGCCGGGCCGTCGACGCACCCTGCGCGGCCAGCGCCGCGCACAACCCGTCGGTCAACGTCCGCTTGCCGGCCCCGTCGAGCCCTTCGATCACGACCAGCCGCCCCACGGCCGGAACCTATCCGGCGGCCCCGACCGACCGGACCGCGGGCCAGCTCGCGGCGAACCCGGGGTGCAGGGGCACGTCGTCGAGACCGGGGACGCGGGTCCAGGCGAACTCGTCGCTCTCGAGCCCGCGGACGCCGACGGCGACGAGGGCGGGCAGCCAGAGAGCGACGGTGGTGTAGGTCCAGCCGCCGTGGTCGTCGACGAACTCGCCGGCGGCGGCGACGCCCGTGACGTCGAGGTCGGACTCCTCGGCGACCTCCCGGCGGGCCGCGTCCTCGGCGGACTCGCCGAGGTCACGGGCCCCGCCGGGGATGCCCCAGGTGCCACCGTGGTGGCTCCAGGAGGCGCGGTGCTGCAGCAGCACCCATTCGGTGCCGCCGGGGTCGCGATGACGGGCGAGCAGGCCGGCCGCACCGTGGATCCCCCAGTGCTTGTGGCCCTGGGAGCAGTACGTCCAGCCGTCGCCCGACGTGGTGGGCGCGACCCCGGCGGTCACCTCGCGCGGCCGATCAGTAGCGGTAGTGCTCGGGCTTGAAGGGGCCCTCGACGTCGACACCGATGTACTCGGCCTGGTCCTTGGTGAGCTTGGTCAGCTCCCCGCCCAGCGCCTCGACGTGGATCCTCGCGACCTTCTCGTCGAGGATCTTCGGCAGCCGGTACACGTCCTTGTTGTACTCCTCGTGCTTGGTGTACAGCTCGATCTGCGCGATGACCTGGTTGGCGAAGCTGTTGCTCATCACGAACGACGGGTGGCCGGTCGCGTTGCCGAGGTTCATCAGCCGGCCCTCGGACAGCACCAGGATGGTGTGGCCGTCGGGGAAGATCCACTCGTCGACCTGCGGCTTGATGTTGACCTTGTGGATGCCCGGGATACGGGCGAGGCCGGCCATGTCGATCTCGTTGTCGAAGTGCCCGACGTTGCCCAGGATCGCCTGGTGCTTCATCTTCTTGAGCAGCTCGACGGTGACGATGTCCTTGTTGCCCGTCGTGGTGATGACGATGTCGGCCGTGCCGATGACGTCCTCGAGCCGCGCGACCTGGTAGCCCTCGAGCAGCGCCTGCAGGGCGCAGATCGGGTCGACCTCGGCGACGATGACGCGGGCGCCCTGCCCGGCCAGCGCCTCCGCGGAGCCCTTACCGACGTCGCCGTAGCCGGCGACGACGGCGACCTTGCCGCCGATGAGGACGTCGGTGCCGCGGTTGAGCCCGTCGACGAGCGAGTGGCGGATGCCGTACTTGTTGTCGAACTTGCTCTTGGTGACCGAGTCGTTGACGTTGATCGCCGGGAAGAGCAGCAGCTCCTGCTCGGCGAGCTGGTAGAGCCGGTGGACGCCGGTGGTGGTCTCCTCGGTGACGCCGCGGATGTCGGCGGCCACGCGCGTCCAGTACTGGCCGTCGGCGGCCAGGCTGCGGCGCAGGGTGTCGAGGATGATGCGGTACTCGTCGGCGACGGTGAGGTCGTCGTCGTCCACGGTGGGGACGGCGCCGGTCTTCTCGAACTCGACGCCCTTGTGCACGAGCAGGGTGGCGTCGCCGCCGTCGTCGAGGATCATGTTCGGGCCGACGACCTGGCCGTTCTCGTCACGGAACGCGAACAGCTGCTCGGTGCACCACCAGTACTCCTCCAGCGTCTCGCCCTTCCAGGCGAAGACGGGGACGCCGGTGGGCGCTTCGACGGTGCCGTTCGGGCCGACGACGGTCGCGGCCGCGGCGTGGTCCTGGGTGGAGAAGATGTTGCAGCTGACCCAGCGGACGTCGGCGCCCAGCGCGGTCAGGGTCTCGATCAGCACCGCGGTCTGCACGGTCATGTGCAGGGAGCCGGCGATGCGGGCGCCGCGCAGCGGCTGGGTGTCGGCGTACTCGCGGCGCAGCGCCATGAGGCCGGGCATCTCGTGCTCGGCGAGCCGCAGCTCCTTGCGCCCGAAGTCGGCAAGCTCCAGATCGGCGATGGCGAACTCCAGGCCGTTGCGCTCCTGGCGCCGCGCTCCGGGGTCCGTCGTCGTCGTGTCGGTCACGCTCATCGGGTGGTCAGTCCTCCTCGTGTGCCGCGTGTGCGCGGCGGTGTTCCGTCATGGTGCGGTGGGAGCGGCGTGGTCGCGATCAGCGACGCCGCGACGGGGAGGCCGCGCGGAAGGGATGACATGCGGGCGGCCTCCTCCGACGAGTGAGGCGCCCTTCGTTCAGCAATGGCCCGGTGATCGAGCGTGGCGGACATCCGTCCGTCGCAGCGCCCCTCGACCCCGAATCAGCGATCGCGACGTCCAGCTTCGTCGTGGGGTGCGGCCGGTGTCAACTCGGCCCGGGCGGGCGCGGAGCCCGCTCCGGCCGCGTCCACCGTGGTCGCCGCCGCACGTGGTCGCGAGGCGGGTGTAGGGCCTCCGTGCCCTTCGGCCCGACCGGGAGCACGACGACCAGCACTCCCCTGGACGACACCGCTCGGCCACGCACCGCGGTGTTCGGGATGTCTCGCTTCGGGCGGTCACGCCGCCGGCGCCGGCAGGGGGCCGACCGAACGGTGGCGGGCCTGGAACGGTCCGGGGGCGGTCAGCCGGGAACGGCGACGTCGGTGATGTGGACCGAGACACGGCCGGGCGCGACCCCGAACGCCGCGTACACCGCGCCGCCGATCCTGCGCTGCACGTCGCCCGCCACGACGGCCGCGGGCCGACGGCCGTCGACGACGAGCATGACGTCGACCGTGACGGTGACCGCCCCCGTCACAGGATCGACACGGACGGCGACCTCCGTGCCGGCGGTGTCGGGCCGCGGCCGACCCGTGACGCGGGTCCACGCCTCGGCGCCCAGCTGCTGGACGAGCCCCCACAGCCCCTGTTGCAGGTGCGCCACCCCGGGCGTGGACCGAGCTGCGGCCGCCGCGACCTCGGCGACCCGGATCTGGGTCACGAGCCGGTCGTCGCCGGGCCCGTCGCCCGGGTGGCCGCCGATGTGGTCGAGGTCAGGCGTGGTCACGGGCCCTCCTCCGGCCAGACGTCGACGATCTCCAGGTCCACGGCACCGGCCCGGACTCCGACCTGACCGTGCAACGCGCTGCCGATGCGGGCACGGACGGTCTCGACCAGCTCGTTCGCCGGTCCGGCGCCGTAGCGCAGCGACAGGGTCATCTCGATGCGCAGTGCACCGACGTCGGCGTCGTCGACGGTCACGCGACAGCTGCGGGCCCGGACCCCGTCGACGGTGTCGGCGGCGTACCGGACCACCGCGGCCACGGCCTGCCGGGAGATGTCCACGGGCCCGAGGTCGGGGACGACGGCCGCGCCCGTGTCGTCGATCGGCACCAGCGGCAGCGCCTCGCCGCGGCGCCCTTCGGCACGAACCGCCTGCATGATCCGGTCGAGCAGGTTCGGAGGCGGCTCGGCGGGGTCGTCGACGAGCGCGCGCGTCGCCTCCATCAGCGTGGTGAGGCTGCGCCGCGCGGTGGCGCAGTGGACACAGGTGCGGCCGTGGTCGTCGATCCGACCGCGGTCCAGATCGTCGAAGACGTCCTCCACCAGCCGGCCGCACGGCAGCGGGTGGCCCTGGCGGAGGTGGTCGCCGAGCTCGTTCACTGCCACGGCGTCATCCTTTCTGCGAGTTGGACCCTGGCGCGGGCCAGGCGCCCGCGCACCGCGTCCGGGGTGGTGTCGACGAGTTCGGCGATCTCGTCGTAGGAACGGCCGTGCACCTCACGCAGCAACCAGACCGCGCGCTGGGCGGGCGGTAGCTGACCCAGCGCCTCGACCAGGGCCTCGCGCCGGGCGGTGTTCTCGGCTCCCCGCTGCGGGTCGTCGGCCGGACGGTCGGCGGCCACAGTGGCCTCGTCCATCTCGGCGACGGGTTTGCGCGATCGCAGCAGGTTCAGACAGCGGTTGGTGGCCGTGCGGTACAGCCAGCCCACCACCGCCGCGTCCTCCCGCAGCTCGGGCAGTCGCCGCCACGCGGTCACGAACACCTCTTGGGTGATGTCCTCCGCATCGGCGCGGCTCGCGGTCATCCGCAGGGCGAGTTGGTAGATGCGGCGCTGATAGCGACGCACCAGCTGTTCGAAGGCCCGGATGTCACCGTCGCGGGCCCGGGCCACCAGGGTGGCGTCGTCGAGTACCGGTGCACCCGGCCCAGGCCCACCCGTCGTCGCGGCCTGGTCCAGGCCGGCCGGGACAGCGCCGCTCATGACGTCTGCCTCGCTCCCACGCTCACAGCCTCCTCCTGAGTGGTCCGACCGGCTCGGGGATCACCCAGCCGGCACCGGTGTGCGGCCCGGCGGTCGTGCGTCCGGGCGGCACGCGCACAGGGAAGGACACGGCCCACCGCGTCATCGTCACGGTGCCGGCGCGACCCGGAGCGTGATCCACGTCATGTCCACCGGATCGTGACGGTCCACCGCCCTGTCGTGTCTTCCCTCGTGTACCGCGCCGGACGGGCAATCCGCCCGACCGGCCGATCGACGAAGGAGAACAGACGTGAGCGCAGCGACCACCTCTCCCGCCCCCCGCGCCGCCGCCACGGTCGAGAAGGCCGGCATCGCGGCGGTCGCGTCCGAGGGGCGCACCCAGATCGCCGACGTCGTCGTGTCCAAGATCGCCGGGGTGGCCACCCGCGAGATCACGGGGGTGCACGCCCTCGGTGGCGGCGCCGCCCGTGCCCTCGGCGCGTTGCGCGAGCGGATCCCCGGTGGCACGACGAACGTCAGCCAGGGCGTGTCGGTCGAGGTCGGTGAGACCCAGGCCGCCGTCGACCTCGACCTCGTCGTCGAGTACGGCGCGTCCATCGTCGACGTCGCCGCCGCCATCCGCCGCAACGTCGTCGCCGCCGTCGAGCGCATGACCGGCCTGGAGGTCGTCGAGGTCAACGTCACCGTCAACGACGTGCACCTGCCCGACGACGACAGCGACGAGTCGTCGACGACGACCGCGCGCGTCGCCTGAGCCCACTCCCAAGTCCGTCACCACACCACACAGGAGGAGATCAGCATGAGCTTCGTCGACAAGGCCAAGAACAAGCTCGAGGAGACCGTCGGCAAGGCCAAGGAGGTCATCGGCGACGCCACCGGCAACGAGAAGCTCGAGGCCGAGGGCAAGGCCGAGCAGGGCAGTGCCGGCATGAAGCAGGCCGGGGAACACCTCAAGGACGGCGTCGCCGACGCGAAGGACGCCGTCGAGGACACCTTCGGCACGAAGAGCTGACACACCCGACGGCCGACCCGGGCCGAACCACGGCCGGCCCGACCCCACGGGACGGGCCGGCCGGGCCCCGGCGACAACGGACAAGGAGACCCTCATGAACTGGACACGTATCGGCCTCGTCGCGGGGCTGCTGCTCGGTGTCGCCGCCGCCGTCGGTGGGTTCGGCGCGTTCGCCGTGACCGTGCTGCTCGGTGCGATCGGCCTGCTCGTGGGCCGCTACCTCGACGGCGGGATCGACCTCGGGGAACTCTCAGGTCGCGCCCGCTCGGTCGACCGCGGCAGCGGGGGCGGGCGATGACCGCCGCGGAGGTGCGCGGCACCCTGACGGTGGAACCCCGTGCCGTGCAGCGGATCGCGGCTGCTGCCGCGACCGAGGTGGACCACGTCGGCGGCGCCGCCCGCCGCGTCATGACCGTCGCGGTGGGTGAGGACGCGGACGTGCGGTATCCCCGCGTCGAGGCGCGGGTCGACGGCCGCCACGTGGGCGTCACCGTCACCTGCTCGATCGCCTATCCGCAGCCCGTCGGGACCGTCACCGACCGGCTCCGCTCGCACCTGACCGGCCGGATCGCCGCGCTGACCGGTCTCACGCCACGCTCGGTCCGCATCGACGTCGCGGGCCTCACCCCGGGGCCCGGCCAGGGCTCGGGCGCCCGTGGACGGAGGAGCCTGTCATGATCCGTCGCCCACGCCGCACGGTCCCGGCCGTACTCGTCGCCACCGTCCTGCTGGCCGTGTCCGTCCTGGTCACCTGGTCGAGCGTGCAGGTGCTGCTCGGCCGGCAACCCCTGCTGCCCTTCTCCGACCTCGCCGCTGTCCCTGCCGCGACCGGTCTCGGCGCCCCGCTCACGGTGGCGGCACTGGCCGTGACCGCGGTCGCCGGCTCCGTCCTGCTGATCGCCGCGGTCGTCCCCGGTGCGCCCACCGTCGTCGCGCTCGCCGCGTCCCCGGAGGACGGCGCCCCGACGTCGGGGGTCACCCGCCGCAGCCTGGTCCGGACCCTCACCCGGGCCGCCGACGTCGACGGGATCGACGCCGCCACGGTCCGGCTCACCGGCCGTCGTGTCGTCGTCACGGCCCGCACCCCGTACCGGACGGCACGCGCGGACCTCGTCGCCCACGTCCGCGACGCGGTCACCGACCGCCTCGCCGACGTCGGCCTCGCGCGCCCTGTCACGGTCGTCGTGCGGATCGCGCAGCCGCGCCGGGCCGCCGGCGACGACGTCGCGCTCCGCACCCCTGCTGTCGGGGGAGGAACCTGATGCGCCCCTCGCGCGCACCCGACCCACCTGCCCGGCTCAACCGTGCGCTGCTCGGGGCCTTCGGTCTGGTCCTCCTCGTCGCGGGTGCAGGCGGCCTGGCCGCGGGACTCGGCCTGCTGCGCGGGCTGCTGCCGGGCCTCGACCCCGCCGCACCGCTGCTGCGCGAACCCGTCCGGGCGGCCGCCTGGACACCGTGGGCCGCGGCAGCGGGCGGGGTGGTGGTCGGGTTCCTCGCGCTGCTGTGGCTGCTGGCCCAGGCGCGGCGCCGTCCCACCGGCGGGACCTGGCGGCTCGGCGGCCCCGGCCCGGTTTCCGGGTCGACCCTGCTCCCGACCGCGGCCGCGGCGTCGGCGGTCGCCCACGACATCGAGGGCTACCGCGGCACCGGGAGCGTGACCGCCACCGTCGCAGGGACCCGGTCGGCTCCGGCGCTCCTGCTCGACGTCACCGTCGAGACCGGCACTTCCATCGCCGACCTCCGCCACCACATCGCCGCCCACGCCCTTCCCCGGCTGCGGACGGCCTTGCAGCTCGACACGTTGCCGACCCGTCTCGTACTCCGGCTCGACACCCGGGACCGGGGTCCGCGCGTCCGCTGAGCCCCGGCTCGGCGGCGTAGGGACCCCTCCGGGCGCACAGGTCCCGGCCCCCCGGGACGTTCTCAGGCCGGTGGCTCGCCGGCCGGTTCGGCGGCGTGGCCGGCGTCGGCGGCCTTGGCGACCTTGTCGGGATAGTACCTCGTGAAGTGGATAATGTACCCACCGCGATC
>MEGH01000006.1:25021-223339 GCA_001725415.1 Pseudonocardia sp. SCN 73-27 | reverse complement strand
GTCGGGGTAGAACCTCGTGAAGTGGATCATGTACCCGCCGCGATCGACACCGGTCCGCACGTCCTCGCCGGGGTCGGGGCGGCAGCGGGGCTGGTGGGTCTCACCGC
The DNA here is from genome assembly GCA_001725415.1 of Pseudonocardia sp. SCN 73-27. GTDB lineage: Bacteria > Actinomycetota > Actinomycetes > Mycobacteriales > Pseudonocardiaceae > Pseudonocardia. The sequence continues at coordinate 223,232 of MEGH01000006.1, read as the reverse complement.
CGCCGGCGGCGGGCTCGTGGCACGCGCCCGCCGGTGACCGCCGCGTCGGGGCCGACGTCGCCGGGTCCGGGGGACGCCCGACCGTCCTGGCCGCCGCCGACGGGCCGGTTCCTGGCGCCGCCACCGCCTGCCGCCGTGACGGCCGTGCCGCAGGGCGACCGGGTAGGCAGCTCAGCCCAGCAGGTGGTCCTGCAGCAGCGCCTCGGCCGCGACCTCACGGTCGTGTGCGGCCAGCAGCCCCGCCGCGGCGAGCACGACGTCGTTGTCGACGACGACCCGCGCGTCGGCCAGCACCGGCGCCAGCACCGGGTCGGATCGCAGCGTCGACACCACCGACCGCAACGCCTCGCGCTCCCGCTGCCGGAACACCCCGCCGGACAGGACGACGACACCGGGCCGGTCGCCGTCCGCGTCGCGGGACGCGACGTGGCGGCGGACGGCGACGGCCGCGGCCAGCGCGGCGATCCGCCGGTCCTCGGCGGCACCGCCCGCGTCGCGCGGGATCCAGCCGGGTTCGGCGGCCATCCGCTCGACAGCGGGTGCGAGCAGGTCGGCCTCGATGGGGTCGACGAGCCCTTCGGCCTGCCCCTCGGTGAGCACGCCCGCCGCGGCGGCGCGCAGCCCGAGGTCGCCCTCGACCGTGCGGTGCAGCTCGCCGTCGGGGGTGGCGGCGTGGACGTCGGTGGTGGCGCAGCCGACGTCGACGAGGAGCACCCGTGACCCGGTGATCCGGGCGATCTCGACGGCACCGCGGGCGACGGCGTCGAGCGTCGTGGACCGGACGAGGCGGCGGAACCGGGGCGCGGCGGCGGGTCCACGGTCGCCGAGGACGTGCCCGGCGAAGACGTCGGCGACCGCCTGGCGCGCCGGTCCGGCGACGACCCTGCCGATCGTCGGGGCCACGTTGTCGCAGGCCACGACGGTGCGGCCGGTGCCACGCAGCAGGGCCATCGCGTCGTCGCGGGCCTCGGCGTTGCCGGCCAGCACGATCGGGTAGCGGACCCGGGCCCGGGCGAGGCGCCCGGCGTTGTGCAGCAGCACCGAGGGGTCGTCGCCATCGGCACCGCCCATGAGCAGCAGCGCCCCGGGACGGCTCCCCCGCACCGTGCGGACGTCCTCGGCGGCGAGCGGCCCGGCGTGCACGTGCACCACGCGCGACCCGACCGTCTGCGCGACGTGGTACCCGGCGTCGGACGTCGTCAGGGCGTCGGTACCGATCACGGCCAGCCGCAGCCCGCCGCCCGCCGACGACGCCGCCAGCACCTCGGTCTCGCCCTCGATCCGAGTGGCCGCGGTGACCGCGCCGACGGCGGCGTCGACACCCGCGAGCACGTCACCGGTGGTGGTGGGGTGCTCGGCGAAGCCCTGGATGGTGCCGTCGGAACGGACGAGGACCGCCTTGGTCCAGGTCGAGCCCACGTCGAGGCACACGGCGGCGCCTGCGGGGCGGTCCTGGGTCATGGCGGACGAGCCTACCGACCGTCGCGGCCCCGACACCGCACGCGACGCCGACTTCCCGACGACGTCCACATGCTGGGAGGCTAGCGGTCCCGAACGACCCGTGGCCAGGGCTTCGGAGCCGGTAACGTTCCGCCCACGGCGGCGTCGAGGCCGCCGGATGCGCCGTCAGGAGGTTCCATGCGCGGGCTCATGCAGGACAGGCCGCTCTCCCTGCCCCACATCTTCCATCGCGCCGAGCAGCTGTTCGGGCACAAGACGATCGTGACCGCCACCGTCACCGGACGCACCCGCACCACGATCGCGGACTGGGCGGTCCGGGTCCGGCGGCTCGCCACCGCACTCGACACCCTCGGGGTGAGCGCCGACGGGCGTGTCGGCACCTTCTGCTGGAACACCGACCGCCACCTCGAGCTCTACCTGGCGGCGCCGTGCACGGGCCGCGTCCTGCACACGTTGAACATCCGGCTGTTCCCGGAGCAGCTCGTCTACATCGCCGAGCACGCCGAGGACGAGGTCGTCTTCGTCGACCGTTCGCTGCTGCCGCTGCTGCTCCCGCTGGTCGACAAGATGCCGACGGTGCAGCGCTACATCGTCATCGACGACGGCGCCGACCACGCCGTCCCCGACGACGAGCGGTTCCTCGACTACGAGGAGCTCCTCGCGGCGTCCGAGCCGTTCGAGGGTCGTTTCCGTGTCGACGACGAGAACACCGCCGCGGCCATGTGCTACACGTCCGGCACCACGGGCAACCCGAAGGGCGTCGTGTACTCGCACCGCTCGTCGGTGCTGCACTCCTTCTTCACCCTCACCGCCGACGGGCCGGCGCTCTCCGAGCGCGACGTCGTCATGCCGGTCGTGCCGATGTTCCACGCCAACGCGTGGGGCCTGCCGTACGGCATCTTGCTGGCAGGTGCCGACACCGTCTTCCCAGGTCCGAACATGACCCCGGATGCGATCCTGGAGCTGTTGGCGTCGGAGAAGGTCACCGTCACCGGTGGCGTCCCCACCATTTGGATGGGTGCACTTCCCAAGCTAGGCGAGTACGACCTCTCGGCGCTGCGGACGATCCTGTGCGGCGGCTCGGCGGTGCCGAAGTCGTTGTCGGAGGCCTACCGCGAGGCGATCGGCATCCCGATGCTGCAGGCCTGGGGCATGACCGAGACGAGCCCGATCGCGACCACGGGTGTCTTGCGGACGCACCACGACGCCCTCGACGAGGACGGCCGCGCCGACATCCGTGCCCGGCAGGGCCAGCCGGTGCCGTTGGTCGAGCTGCGGATCGTCGATCCGGAGACGGGTGAGGAGCAGCCCTGGGACGACACCGCCACCGGTGAGGTCCAGGCCGCCGGCCCGTGGATCGCGTCGGAGTACTACCGCGGCGAAGGCGGTGGCGCCCAGTTCACCGAGGACGGCTGGCTGCGCACGGGCGACGTCGCAAGTGTCGACCGCTACGGAAACTTCCGGCTCGTCGACCGCACGAAGGACCTGATCAAGTCGGGGGGCGAGTGGATCTCGTCGGTCGAGCTCGAGAACGAGATCATGGCCCACCCCGCCATCGCCGAGGCCGCGGTCATCGCGATCCCCCACGAGAAGTGGGTGGAGCGGCCGATGGCGTGCATCGTCGTGAAGCCGGGGCAGTCGGTGACCAAGGACGAGCTGGTGGCGTTCCTGGAGCCGCGGGTGGCGAAGTGGTGGCTGCCCGACGCCGTCGAGATCATCGACGAGGTGCCCAAGACGTCGGTGGGCAAGTTCTCGAAGAAGACGTTGCGCGACAAGTTCTCCGGCTACCGGGTCGACGCGCCCGACGGCACGCGCTGACCCTGTTCCTGTCCGACGGCCCGTACCGCACACACCTCGCGGTACGGGCCGTCGCTCGTCTGCTGCGCATCGTCATCACCGTCCGCTGACGTGATCCCTGCCCTGCCACTCGGCGGATCAGCCTGCCGTGAGCTAATGTCCATACATTTGCGGAGCAGCGTCCTACATCACGGATGCCACTTGTACGGACAACGACATCACGGCAGCGGGGGGCGGATGAGCACCTGGGCGAACCACTCCGGTCAGGAGTGGCGTTGGTCGAAGCCGGCCTGGCTCGCGGCGGGCACCCGCAAGGTCCGTCGGACCAGCCCCGGCCTCGCGCTCGCCGTCGCGGTCGCGGTGGTCGCGACCGCACTCGGCCGACTGGTCCCGGTCGTCGGAGGGCCAGTGTTCGCGATCGTCCTCGGCGCGGCGGCGGGCATGCTGATCAAGCCCGGTGACCGGCTCGTCCCGGGTATCGACGTCGCCGCCAAGCCGGTGCTCCAGCTGTCGATCGTCGTGCTCGGCACCGGGCTCTCGCTGCAGCAGGTCGTGCAGGTCGGGGCCGGGTCCCTGCCGGTCATGATCGGGACGCTCGCGGTCGCACTGGTCGGCGGCTGGCTGATCGGCCGTGCGCTCGGTGTGGGCGGCGGAACCCGCATCCTGATCTCGGTCGGCACCGGCATCTGCGGGGCGTCGGCCATCGCGGCCACCACCGCGGTCATCGGCGCCAAACGCCACGAGATCGCCTACGCCATGGGCACGATCTTCGTCTTCAACGTGGTCGCCGTCCTCGTCTTTCCCGTGCTCGGGCACCTGATGGGCATGAGCGACCAGGCGTTCGGCCTGTGGGCGGGAACGGCCGTCAACGACACGTCGTCGGTCGTCGCGTCGGCGGTGTCCTACGGCGGTGACGCGTCGTCGTACGCGATCGTCGTGAAGCTGACGCGAACCCTGTGGCTGGTGCCGATCGTGCTGGCGCTGGCGTTCTGGACGGCCCGCCGCTCCACGAACGCACAGCCGGGCGAGCGCAGCCTGCGCGACGTGCCGTGGCGTCGCGTCGTGCCGTTGTTCCTGATCGGGTTCCTCGCCGCCGCGACACTGGACACCCTCGGCGTGATCCCCGACGGGTGGCACCCGACGTTGTCGCTGATCGGGACGTTCCTGATCACCGTGGCGCTGGCCGGGGTCGGGCTGACCCTGCGGCCCGCCGAGATCCGCGGCGCGGGGGCGCGGCCGTTGCTGCTCGGCGGGCTGCTGTGGGTCGCGGTGGCCGGGGCGAGCCTGGGACTGCAGGCCCTGACCGGGACCCTCTAGGTCCGGCCCTGCTCGGCGTCCTGCTCCTTGCGCACCCGCGAGTGCGAACGCCCGTAGGCGACGTAGACGACGACGCCGATGATCATCCAGACGATGAACCGGAGCCACGTCTCGACCGACAGGTTGAGCATCAGCCACACGCAGGCCAGGACGGCGAGAATCGGCACGAACGGCACGAGCGGGGTGCGGAACGAGCGCTTCAGGTCGGGCCGGGTGCGGCGCAGGATGATCACGCCGATGGCGACCAGTACGAACGCGAACAGCGTGCCGATGTTGACCATCTGCTCGAGGTCGCCCGCCGGGAAGAACGTCGCGCCGATCGCGACGAGCCCGCCGACGATGACCGTCGCCCGCGTCGGGGTGCCGCGTGAGCCGGTGCGCGCCAACGACCGCGGCAGCAGATTGTCGCGGCCCATCGCGTAGATGACGCGGATCTGTCCGAGCATCAGCACCATGACGACGGTGGTGAGGCCGGCGAGCGCGCCGACGGCGATGATCGTCGCCGCCCAGTTGACGCCGAGGTCTGAGAAGGCCGTCGCGAGTGTGGCCTGCGTGCCGTCGGGCTTGTCGGCGAGCTGGGTGTACTTGACCATGCCGGTCAGCACCAGTGAGACCGCCACGTACAGCACCGTGACGATGGCGAGCGAGCCGAGGATGCCGCGCGGCAGCGACTTCTGCGGGTCCCTGGTCTCCTCCGCCGTGGTGGCGACGACGTCGAACCCGATGAACGCGAAGAACACGACCGACGCCGCGGCCAGGAGGCCGTAGACACCGAAGTTGCTGCTCCCGGCACCGCCGAACAGCGACAGCAACGACTGCGTCAGCCCGCTCTCGCCCTCACCACCCGGGGCGGCCGGCGGGACGAACGGGGAGTAGTTGGCGGCCTTGACGTACCCGATGCCCACGATGATCACCAGCAGCACGATGGCCACCTTGATCGTCGTGAAGACGAGGCTGACGCGGCTGGAGAGCTTGGTGCCCAGGGCGAGCAACGTCGTCAGGACGACGACGAGCAGCAGCGCCCCCCAGTCGAAGGTGAACGACCCGCCGAGGGAGAACTGGGTGGGGACGTCGAGCCCGAACTGCCCGAGCGTCTGGTTGAGGTACTTCGACCAGCTCTTGGAGACGACGGCGCTGCCGACCGCGAGCTCGAGGATCAGGTCCCAGCCGATGATCCAGGCGACGATCTCGCCGAACGTGGCGTAGGAGAACGTGTAGGCACTGCCCGCGACCGGGACCGTCGACGCGAACTCCGCGTAGCAGAGCGCGGCCAGTCCACAGGCCACCGCGGCGATGACGAACGCGATCGACACCGACGGCCCTGCGACGTTGCCCGCGGTGGTCGCGGTGATCGTGAAGATACCCGCCCCGACGACGACGGCGACGCCGAAGACGATGAGGTCCCACGTCCCGAGGTCCTTGCGCAGCTTGCTGTCCGGCTCGTCCGTGTCCTTCATGGACTGTTCGACACTCTTGGTCCGGAACACCCCGCTGCGCTGCTTCGCGGGCCGCACGTCCTCTGCCGTCATGAGACGAGGACGCTACGCCCGAATACCCCCGTCGGCATTCGCTGGCGAAGGGTTGCGACGGGGGCCCGGAGCGGGCACGGGCCCCCGCCGATCGGTCAGGCCAGGACGTCGGCCACGGCAGTGAACGGCAGCCCGTGGGCGGCCGCGACGGCGTCGCTGGTCAGCACGCCCGCGTAGGTGTTGAGGCCCTCGGCGAGCGCGGCGTCGGCGCGCAGGGCGTCGAGGGTGCCGAGGTCGGCGAGACGCAGCACGTGCGGCAGCGTGACGTTGGTCAGCGCGCGGGTGGAGGTCTCGGGGACCGCACCCGGCATGTTCGCGACGCAGTAGTACAGGGTCTCGTGCACGCGGAAGACAGGGTCGGCGTGCGTGGTGGGCCGGGAGCCCTCGAAGCAGCCGCCCTGGTCGATGGCGATGTCGACGAGCACGGCGCCGGGCCGCATCCGGGCGACGACGTCGTCGGTCACGAGCATGGGGGCCTTCGCCCCGGGGATGAGGACGGCCCCGATGACGAGGTCGGCGGCCAGCAGCTCGCGCTCCAGGTCGTAGACCGTGGAGTACACCGTGCGGACGCGGCCGTGGTACTCGGCGTCGATCGACTTCAGCTTCTCGACGTCCACGTCGGCGACGGCGACGTCGGCGTGGAGCCCGACGGCCATGGCGATGGCGTTGTGGCCGGAGACGCCGGCGCCGATGACGAGGACGCGCGCGGGCGGGGTGCCGGGCACGCCGCCCATGAGGACGCCGCGACCGCCGGCGGGACGCATCAGGTGGTAGGCGCCGACCTGGGTGGCGAGGCGGCCCGCGACCTCGCTCATCGGGGCCAGCAGCGGGAGGCGGCCGTCGGCCGTGCGGACGGTCTCGTACGCGACGGCCGTGGTGCCGGCGTCGAGGAGGGCGCGAGTGCAGGGCTCCGACGCGGCGAGGTGCAGGTAGGTGAAGAGCGTCATGTCGGGACGCAGGAAGCCGTACTCGGACGCGATCGGCTCCTTGACCTTGAGGAGCAGGTCGGCGGAGGCCCAGACCTCGGCGACGTCGGCGAGCACCTCGGCGCCGGCGGCCTTGTAGTCGGCGTCGGAGATCGAGGAGCCGGCCCCGGCGTCCTGCTCGACGACGACCTCGTGGCCACGGTTGACCAGCTCGTGGACCCCGGCGGGCGTCAGCGCGACGCGGAACTCGTTGTCCTTGACCTCACGGGGAACGGCGATCTTCACGGTGACCTCCCGATGGGATGGATTCGGCGCGGCGTGGGACACAAGAATGAACTTCATTCGGTTCTGTGTCATGCTTCTCGCGGAAAATTCTGAGAGGTGTCCTGTGCGCGAAGAAACGTCGAAATCGGTGCCCGGACGGGCGGCGTCACCGAAGGATGTTCGGCCCCCGCTCGACGACATCGACCGCACGTTGCTGCGCGCGCTCGAACGTGATGCACGCATTCCGAACAATGCGCTCGCCGAGCTCGCCGGCATCGCACCGTCGACGTGCCTGACCCGCGTCCGGGCGCTGCGTGAGCGCGGCGTCATCCGCGGCTACCACGCCGACGTCGATCCCGCGGCCGTCGGCCACCCGCTGCAGGCGATGATCTCGGTCCGGCTGCAGAGCGACGCCCGCAGCAACCTCGCCGCCTTCGTCGAACAGGTCGGGCGGCTTCCCGAGGTGCGCGACGTCTACTTCCTCGCGGGCGACGACGACTACATGCTGCGCGTCGCGACCGCCGACTCGTCGGCGCTGCGTGACTTCGTGATGACGCTCAACACCCACCCCGACATAGCCGGGACCCGCACCAGCCTGATCTTCGAGCACGTCCGCCCACCGCAGACGCACTGAGCGTCGGCCCGGGACGGGGGGTCAGCCCGCGACGACCGAGCGGTCGAGGTCGGGCTCCAGGTAGATCACCCGCGCGTCCGGGACGGCCTCGCGGACCCGGGCCTCGGCCGCGTCGATGGCCGTCGCGACCTGCTCGACGGCCATGCCCGGGATGAGCGCGATCTTGGCGGCGACGAGCATCTCCTCCGGGCCCAGGTACTGGGTGCGGATGTGGATGACGCGCACGACCTCGTCGCCGCTCTCCAGGCGCTCGGTGATGGTCGACAGCACCGGCGCCGCGGCCCCCTCACCGATCAGCAGGCTCTTCATCTCGACGATCAGGATGATCGCGATGACGCCGAGCAGGGTGCCGATGCAGAGCGTGCCGATCGAGTCCCACACCGGGTCGCCGGTGAGCACCGTCAGCCCGACTCCGAACAGGGCCAGCACCAGGCCGATCAGGGCCCCGAAGTCCTCCAGCAGGACGACCGGCAGCTCCGGCACCTTGGACTGGCGGATGAAGCCCCACCACGTGCTCGAGCCCTTGAGCGGGCGCGACTCGTGGATCGCCGTGCGGAACGAGAAACCCTCGAGGCAGACCGCGACCACGAGGATGATCACCGCGACGATCGGCGTCGTCAGCGGCTCGGGGTGCTGCAGCTTGTGGATGCCCTCGTAGATCGCGAACACCGAGCCGAGCGTGAACAGCAGCAGCGCGACGATGAACGAGTAGAAGTAGCGGTCGCGCCCGTAGCCGAACGGGTGCTCGGCCGTGGCCGCCCGCTTGGCGCGCTTGCCACCGAGCAGCAGCAGGCCCTGGTTCGACGTGTCGGCCACCGAGTGCACGGCCTCGGCGAGCATCGACGACGACCCCGTGACCAGGAAGCCGATGAACTTCGCGACGGCGATCCCCGCGTTGGCGAGCAACGCCGCGATGATCGCCCTGGTTCCACCGCTCGCCGACACCGCTGCTCCTCGGACTCATCCCGCGCCGGGGGCCCGGCACCGGACGGAACCCTAGCGAAACGCCTCTACCGGACGAGTCCCGGACGGGGGGTCAGGCGAGCCCGTCGGCGGCGAGGAACAGCTGGGTGCCCGGCGTGGCCGAGTCGACGACGACCCCGTGGTCGGACGCCGGCAGGAACACCGCGGTGCCCGGGCTCAGCTTCAGCACCGACGCGTCGCAGCGCACCAGCGCCGCACCCGACGTGCCCATGAGGATGCGGGGCCCGCCGTCGGGCACCTGGACCGAGTCCTGCGGGCCGTCGGCGACGAACCGCCGCAACCGGAACTCGACGGCCGGGGTGTCGTAGGCGACCCAGCCGTGCTCGTCGTGCCAGGCGCAGACCGGCGGGGGCGCGGAGTCGAAGTCGAGCACCCGCAGCAGCTCCGGGACGTCGACGTGCTTGGGGGTGAGCCCGCCGCGCAGCACGTTGTCGGAGTTGGCCATGACCTCGACGCCCGCGCCCGACAGGTAGGCGTGCAGGTTCCCCGCCGGCAGGTAGAGCGCCTCCCCCGGCTGCAGCACGATGTGGTTGAGCAGCATCGCGGCCAGCACACCGGCGTCGCCGGGGTAGCGCTCGGACAGCTCCAGGACCGCCCGCGCCTCGGCGCACCACTCCCCGGTCTGCGCCGCGAGCCGTACCGCACCCTCCTGGGCCGCCGGGACGAGGTCGTCGAGAACCGACTGTGGCAGCGTGATCCACGTCGTGAACAGGGCGCGCAGGCCGTCGGGGCCCGGCTGGGCCGCCAGCAGCTCCACGTACGCGCCCAGGGCCGGGACGTCGAGCGCGCGCAGGAACCGGACCGACGCCTCGGCCTCCCGGAAACCGACGAGCGCGTCGAACTCGGTGAGCGCGCAGATCAGCTCGGGCTTGTGGTTGGGGTCGCGGTAGTTCCGCTCGGGCGCGTCCGGCGCCATCCCGAGGGCGTTCTCCCGCTCGAACCCGGCGGCGGCCTGCTCGGCGCTCGGGTGGGCCTGCAGGCTCAGCGGCTCGTCGGCCGCGAGGACCTTCAGCAGGAACGGCAGCCGCCCACCCCAGCGCCCGGCCCGGTCGGCACCCAGCGTGCGGTCCGGATCGGCGTCGATGAGCTCGATGAGGGACTCGGCGGCGACGTCGTCGCGCACGACGTGCGACGGATCGGCCGGGTGCGCGCCGAGCCACAGCTCGGCCTGCGGGTGCGGCGAGGGCGACGGACGCCCGAGCAGCTCCGCGATCACCGTGCGGGAACCCCAGGCGTAGGGCCGCACCGGGTTGTCCAGCAACTCCACGGTCGTCGTGCTCCTCGTTCGGGCCGGTCGGCCCGGTCGCGGTGGCCTGTCGTCAGGCCGGTTCGATGGTACGGGTCGCCAGTCCGAGGTACACGGCGGCGATGTCCAGGCGCGCGGCGAGCACACCGGCCCGGAGCAGGACCGCGTGCGGTGTGCCGCGCACGATCTCCTCGACGGGATGCAGGATGTCGGCGACCGGCCACGGCCGGCCCGTGCGCCGCAGCAGCACCTGGCCGGGCTCGTCCTCACCCGTGGCGAGCAGCATCAGCCGGGGCGCCGGAGCGGCCGGGGCGGGGTCGTCGAACGGGTCGTGGAAGACGTCGCGCTCGGCGCCGCCCGACTCGAGCGCGCGGCGCAGCCCCGACAGGGTCGCAGCACGCCCGACGTCGTCGGCCTGCGCGACGATCCCCGCGTGCGTGGCCAGCGACGCGGCACCGTGCGCGGCGACCGCCGCGGCCACCGCGTCGACGCCCCACAGCAGCGGCGTGTGGTCGGCCAGCCGCAGGGCCAGCGACTTCGCCGGGTTCATGAACGGCTCGTGGCCGGGCTGGTTGCGCTCGGCCTCGGCGTCCAGCGCGTCGGCCAGCGCGTCGAGGCGGACGTCGGAACCCGCGCCGAGCAGGCCCAGCGCCCCCGTGACGGCGAGGCCGACGGCGAACGCGCGTGGCAGGTCCAGCCCGGGCGGCACGGGGATCCGGGGCTCGACGAGCCGCGCCCGCCCCGCCCCGGCCGCGGCCACCGGGCCGTCGCCCGGCGCGGACAGCACGACGTCGCTGCCCCGGCGCACCGCGGAGCCGACGGAGTCGGCGAGCTCCGCGTCGGTCGCGTCGTCGGTGTGGACGACCACCACGTCGAGCGGGCCCGTCCACAGCGGGACGGTGTCGGCGACGACGACCGGCACCGGGCACGACGGGCTCAGCATGGCCGCGACCAGCGGCGCGGCCGTCGCCGACGCGCCCGGGCGGCGGACCAGGACCAGCGCCCGCGGACGGTGCCCCACGAGGTCGGCGACGCCGGCCTCGTCGGCGCTCAGCGCGGCCGAACGGACCTGGGCACCCGCGGTGGCGGCGGCGCGCAGCACGCCCCCGGTGTCGACGGCCGCGAGTGCCGCCGCGTCGAGCAGCAGGGTGTCGTCGAGCACCGGCTCACCCGTCGCCACGGGAACCGGCTCCGCCGGAGGCGCCACGGGAACCGGCTCCGCCGGGCGGCGCGTCGGCGGGGAGCGCCTCGTCGAGCAGGAGAACAGGGATCCCGTCGACGACGGGGAACCGACGGCCGCACGACGTGCAGGTGAGCACCTGGGCATCCGGGTCGCCCGGGGCCCCGGCCCGCAGCGGGGCGTGGTCGTCGGACGGGCACGCCAGGATGTCGAGCAGCTGGGGGTCGAGCTCGATGGCCACGGTCCTCCTCTTTCCTGCATCGGGGTCGCAGCGGCGGGGCGTCCCCACCCGCGATGCTGCCAGCCCGGGCGGGTCCGCGCCGGGTCCGTCCGGGTACCGGAGCGACCGCCTGCGGATCGGTGTGTGCGGTGTCTGTGCGGTCTCAGGCCGTCCCGACGCCCGCGGGCCGTCAGGCCCGCACGATCGCCAGGACCTCGTCGCGCAGCGCGGCGACGGCCGCGGCGTCGGCGGCCTCGACGTTGAGCCGGAGCAGCGGCTCGGTGTTGGAGGCGCGCAGGTTGAACCACGACCCGTCGGCCAGGCTCACGGTGAGGCCGTCGAGCTCGTCGAACTCCGTGCCGGGGCGCGCGCCGAACGCCTCGCGGACCGCGGCGACACGCCCGGTCTGGTCGGCCACCGTCGAGTTGACCTCGCCCGACGCGGCGTAGCGCTCGTAGCCGGCCATCAGCGCCGACAACGGGCCCTGCTGCTCGGCGAGTGCCGCCAGGACGTGCAGCCCGGCGAGCATCCCGGAGTCGGCCCGCCAGAAGTCGCGGAAGTAGTAGTGCGCGGAGTGCTCGCCACCGAACACCGCGCCCGTCTCGGCCATCGTCTGCTTGATGAACGAGTGCCCCACCCGGGTACGGACGGCCGTACCCCCCAGCTCGGCCACGATCTCGGGGACCGCACGCGAGGTGATGAGGTTGTGGATGATCGTGTCGCCCGGCGACTTCGCCAGCTCCCGCGCCGCCACCAGCGCCGTGATCGCGCTCGGGCTGACCGGCTCTCCCCGCTCGTCGACGGCGAAGCAGCGGTCGGCGTCGCCGTCGAACGCCAGGCCGATGTCGGCCCCCTCGGCGACGACGGCCTTCTGCAGGTCGACCAGGTTGGCCGGGTCGAGCGGGTTCGCCTCGTGGTTGGGGAAGGTCCCGTCGAGCTCGAAGTACAGCGGCACGACCTCGAACGGCAGCGCCCCGAACACCGCCGGGACCGTGTAGCCACCCATGCCGTTGCCCGCGTCGACGACGATCTTCAACGGCCGCGCCCCCGACAGGTCGACCAGCCCGCGCAGGTGCGCCGCGTAGCCCTCCAGCAGGTCGCGCTGCTCGACGCGACCCCCACCGGGCCCGGCCGGCACCCCGGCCTCGACGGCCTCGCGCAGCGCGGCGAGCCCGGTGTCCTGCCCGATCGGGGTGGCGCCGCCACGGCACAGCTTGATCCCGTTGTACTTCGCCGGGTTGTGGCTCGCGGTGAACATCGCGCCCGGCACGTCGAGCGTGCCCGCGGCGAAGTACAGCATGTCGGTGCTGGCCAGGCCGATGTCGACGACGTCGAGCCCCTGACCTGTCACGCCCTCGGCGAACGCCGCCGCGAGCGCGGGCGACGAGTCGCGCATGTCGCGCCCCACGACGACCGACCGCGCGCCCTCCGCGCCGACGAGCCGGGCCAGCGCGGCGCCGATCGCGCGCACCGTCTCCGCGTCGAGCTGCTCACCGACGACACCGCGGATGTCGTAGGCCTTGACGATCGAGGACAGGTCGAACACGCACGGAACCCTATCGGTGATCCCCGACAGCCTTCAGGCGGTGCACGGCCTGCCGGCGGTGCGGTGGCGTCAGCTCTCGCCGGAACCCGGGAGGACCCGCAGGTGACCGCGACGGCCCGTGCCGCTCTGGGCCGGCACCGGCGGCGACGGATCGAGCGGACGGTCGGCGCGCCCGGCCTCGCGGACGGCCTCGGCCAGCGCCGTCAGGTCGTCGGCCGTGGGCTGCGGCGGGGCGAACTCGCCCTCGAACCGCACGACCTCCCAGCCCCGCGGGGCGGTGAGCCGGTGCGCGTGCGCCGTGCACAGGTCGTACGAGTGCGGCTCCGCCTGCGTGGCCAACGGCCCCACGACCGCGGTCGAATCCGCATACACATAGGTGAGCGTGGCCACCGCGAGCTCGGTGCACCCGGTCCGCGAACACCTCCGCACACTCAGCACATCCGCGACGATAGCGCCTGCGGCCCGTGACTCCCGACTGCGACGCGCGGCGAGACCGGGTGGGGGGCGCAGCCGTAAGATTCCGCGGGTGACCACCGCGCGCCGCACCCTGCGCCGCTCGCCCCGCCGGCGTGACCGCCGGGGCCGGGGCCTGCGCGGGCTGCTCTACCCGGTGTCGTTGCCCGCCTCCCGCACCCGTGCGGAGAGGTTCGACCAGCTGGTCCTGGAGGCGCTCGAGCCCATCGAGCTGCGATGGGGCCCCGAGCTCGCCGAGCTCGACCTGGCCGTCGACGAGGTCCCCGAGGTCGACGAGACCTCCCCCGACGAGGTCGTCTGGGGCGCAGGGGTTCTCGCCGACGTCGGGGTGCCGCTCGCACAGCTGGTCCCCGCGGGTGTCGACCACCGGGGCCTGCCCTCCCGTGCCCGGATCGTGATCTACCGCAGGCCGCTGGAGGCCCGCGCCCGCGGCGGCGCCGACCTGGCCGACCTGCTGCACGAGGTCCTCGTCGAGCAGGTGGCGGAGTACCTGAACATCGAGCCCGACGCCGTCGACGGCGGGGCCGAGTAACCAGCTGCAGTCGTCCGGCACCGGGGACGGAGCTGGAACGCCGAACGTGTCGTCGGAGCGGATGAGGCTCGCTCACGACACGTCGGACATCGTCCCGCCCACCGAGCGTGTCACCAGCGTCCCTGGAGAGCGCTCACGGCACATGCGCCCCGAGCGAACGACGACCGGGAGGCCTGACCGATCGGCCGCGTCCGAACCGCCGTCAGGGGGACATGCCTCGCGAGCAGCCGTTACTCTCCGTGAACGAGTGACACCCAGGGGCGACACTCACGCGAACGGGGCTTGCGGCCGGCCGCAGCAGCCGTTCCACGACACGGAACGACTCGTGCACGGCCGACACGCCGACGCGTGGCCGGCTCGTGACCTGCCGCACCGGACGACCCCTCGACACCCGGAACGACGGCGAGACACGACGACCACGCCGTCTTCGACCGGGCTCGACTGCACCGACCGCGGCGCGAGGACCACCTCCCGCACGGGGTCGACGCTGCGACGTCCCGGCCACGACCCGACGCGACCGACGCCGAGTCGTTCGGGACAGCACGAACGAACCCTGTGTCCTGTTCGGACGCTGGCGGCCGGGGCCGACCATCGCGTGCGGACAGTCGTTCCCGAGCCTTCCGGTCGGCCACTCGAACCCCCCGGTCCGTTGCGGCGCAACCGGATCCGGCCGCGGTCAGACCGCGGCGCGCCGAAGTCGGCGACGCTCCCTCTCGGAGAGTCCGCCCCAGATCCCGAACCGCTCGTCCTGCGCGAGCGCGTATTCCAGGCATTCGGCCCGGACCTCGCACCCGGCACAGATCCGCTTGGCCTCCCGGGTCGATCCGCCCTTCTCAGGGAAGAACGCCTCAGGATCGGTCTGGGCGCAGAGCGCCCGTTCCTGCCAGTCCGGTTCCGCCTCGGCCTCGGAGAGGACGTCGATGTAGACGACGTCCCCGCCAGGAGCCGCCGCATCCACGAATTCGACCCCGACCAACTGAAGTGTGTCACTGATCACGTTCACTCGCCCACCTCTCCCCGCGCCCCGGCGAATGACACCGGCGTAAGTACATCGCTGTGGCTCGGTTCTTGGCAAGTTGGGGCGGCCGTCCGGGTGACGCGTTCCACCCCATCGGTCGCCCGTTCGGCAGACTGGTCAAGTGCCGGGCGTGTCGAACCGATTGAGTCCATGGTTCCTGCTGCTGCTCGCCGTGGCGGTGGCAGGTGGTGTCGTGGCGGCCTTCGCGGCCCCCGTCCCGCTGCAGCCGCACTCGTCCGTGGCCCTGACCACGGGAATCGTGCTGCTGGTCCTCGGCGGCTGGACGGTGTCGCTGTGCCTGCACGAGTTCGGGCACGCGTTCGTCGCCTACCGTGCCGGCGACGTGACCGTGCGCGACAAGGGATATCTCACCCTCGACATCCGCCGGTACACCGACATCGGGCTGTCGTTCGTGCTGCCCGTCCTGTTCCTGCTCATCGGCGGCATCCCGCTGCCGGGCGGCGCGGTGTGGATCAACCACGGGCTGGTCCGCTCCCGAGCCGCCCGCAGCCTCGTCTCGCTCGCAGGCCCGGCGATGAACCTGCTGCTGGGCGCGCTCCTGACGCTCGCCGTGTCGACCATCTCGATGCCCTACGGGCTGGTCATCGGACTGTCGGCGCTGGCGCTGATCCAGGTGCTGGCGTTCGTGCTGAACATCCTGCCGATCCCGGGCCTCGACGGTTTCGGCGTCCTCGAGCCCTACCTCCCGCCAGGGGCGCGGCAGGTAGCGGCGAAGGTGCGGCCGTGGGCACCGCTGGTGCTGTTCGTGGTGCTGCTGTCGTTCACAGCGGCCCAGCAGGTGTTCTTCGACGTGTCGTCGTGGATCTTCGACGGCATCGGGGGCAGCGACGTCGCTGCCTCCCTCGGCTACACCGAGCTGCTGTTCTGGCGCTGAGCCCGCACGGTGGCGACCATGTCGGGGACCGTGTCGCTCTCGGCGGGCACGTCGTCGACCGGCCACCACCGCAGGTCGAGCGACTCGTCGGAGATGCGTGGCTGCGCCCCCTCGGGCGCGCGCACGAGGAAGCGCACATCGAGGTGGCGGGTCGGCACCCCGAGCGAGCAGGTCACCGGGTGGACGTCGATGTGCAGCGGGTGCTCGGAGATCGTGAGCCCGTCGATGCCCGACTCCTCGGTGGCCTCCCGCAGCGCCGCGGCGCGCAACGACTCGTCGCCGGATTCGCAGTGCCCGCCCAGCTGCACCCAGCGGTGGAACCGGCGGTGCAGCGTGAGCAGGGTGTGCTCGCCGCTCGCGTCGAGCACCAACGCGGAGGCGGTGAGGTGTCCGGGGACGCAGGAGCGGTCGCACGCGTCGTCGGGGCGGGCGTCGAGGAACGCGAGCAGCGCGTGTCGCAGCGCCTCCTGGCCGCTCGCCCCGGGCGTCCACGCCCGCAGCTCGGCTGCCGCCCTGGCGGGGGCTACCACTCGACCAGCCCGGCGGCCGAGTCACGGGGAGCACGCGGCAGCAACGGTGACTCGGGCACGCCGACGGCGATCGCGCCGAGCGGCTGCCAGTCGTCGGGAAGCGCGAGCACCGCACGGACGACGTCGCCGGCGAAGATCGTCGACCCCACCCAGCACGACGCCAGGCCCTCGGCGGCGAGCGCGACCAGCAGCGACTGCACCGCCGCTCCCCCGGCGACGGTGAACATGTCGCGTTCGGCCGCGGTGCGGGCCGGGTCGGGGTAGGGCTGCGCGCCGTCGCCGGTGCGGAAGGCGAGGACGAGCTCGGGGGCGCGACGCAGCAGGTCGCCGCGGGCGAGGCGGCGGGCCACCTCGTCGGCGGGGCGGCCGTCGGCCTCCAGGTCGGCCTGCCACCGGTCGCGCATCGCGTCGAGCAGCGCGGTGCGCCGCTGCGGGTCGCGGACCCAGCCGAAGCGGATCGGCGTGGAGTGATGCGGTGCCGGTGCCGTGAGCGCGACGCCGACCGCGCGGCGCACGGCCTCGGGGTCGACCGGGTCGGGCGCGAAGCTGCGGGAGCTGCGGCGCAGCAGGACGGCCTCGCGGCGGCCCTGCGCGAGGGCCTCCTCGGTGCCGAGGCTGAACAGGTCCTCGTCGAGGCTGCGGACGAGGTCGCGGGCGCCGGACCCGTCGTCGACGGGGCGCATGCCCCGGACCACGGCGACCGGCTGCCCGCCGAGCTTGCCCTTCGCGAGGTCGGCCGCGGCGGCCACCTCGTCGGCGATCGCGACCTCGGTGACGACGAGCTCGTTGCCCTCGCCGTCGATCGCGCCGCCGTAGCGGTGGAGCACGGCGAGCCCGGCCGAGCCGATCGCGACGTCGGTCTGCCCGACCCGCCAGGTGCGGCCCATCGTGTCGGTGACGACGACCGCGACGTCGACCGCCAGCGCCGCCGCGAGGCCCGCACGCAGCCGCTGGGCGCTGGCGTCGGGGTCGACCGGGAGCAGAGCCAGCTCGTCGCGACGGACGTTGGACGCGTCGATCCCGGCCGCCGCCTGCACCAGCCCGAGCTTGCTCGCGACGATCAGGGTGCGGCCGCGGCGGGCCACGACCCGCTCGGTCTCCTCGTCGACGAGCCGGCGGCGCAGCGCGTCGCGCTCCTCCGGGTCCTCCGGCGCGGTGACGAGCCTGCCCTCGGCCTTGGACACGATCTTGCTGGTGACGACGACGACGTCGCCGTCGGCGAGCCAGGGCGCGGCGTCGGCGATGGCGGCGGCCACGTCGTCGCCCGGGCGGAACTCCGGGAGCCCACGAACGGGACGGACGGTGAGGCCGTCGGGCGCGGCGTGATCCCCAGGGCCCTCAGACACCCTCGACCCCGGCCAGCTCGAACGCCGCCCGGACCATCTCGGCGGTGGCGTCGACGTCGGTCATCATGAGCGGGACCTCGCGGACCTCGGCGCCGGGCAGCTCGTGCCCGTCGCCGGGCGCGACCAGCCAGCCGTCGAGCAGACCGCCCTTGCCGCGGCCGCCGTAGTGGCGGCCGACGCCGGCCGCCGAGGTCTCCACGCCGATCGCGGTGAGGCACGCGTCGGCCATGCCGCGCACCGGCGCTCCGCCGACGATCGGGGACACCCCGACGATCTTCGCCGGCGTCGCGACCAGGGACTGGGCCATGCCCGGGACGCCGATCAGCGTGCCGATGCTGACCACCGGGTTGGACGGCGCGACGAGCACGACGTCGGACGACTCGAGCGCGTCGCGAACCTCGGGCAGCACCCGGGCCTCCTCCGCGCCCACCGACGCGAACCGGTGCGCCGCCGGCTTGGCCTGGTGGCGCACCCACCACTCCTGGAAGTGCACCGCGACCTGCGGCGGCGCGTCCGGAGCGGCGGCGTCGGGGTTGTCGATGACGACGTGGGTCTCGACCCGGTCGTCGGTGACGGGCAGCAGCCGGACCCCGGGCCGCCAGCGGTGGCACAAGGCCTCGGTGACCTGCGAGAGCGGGTACCCGGCGCGCAGCATCCGGGAGCGGACGAGGTGTGTGGCGATGTCGCGGTCGCCGAGGGAGAACCAGTCGGGGTCGGCGCCGTAGGCGGCGAGCTCCTCGCCGACCGTCCACGACTCGCCGGCGCGGCCCCAGCCGCGTTCGGTGTCGATCCCGCCGCCGAGGGTGTACATGCACGTGTCGAGATCGGGGCAGACGCGCAGGCCGTGCAGCCAGATGTCGTCGCCCACGTTCACGACGGCCGTGACCTCGTGGGCCGCGTCGTCCGGGCCGGGCCCCACCGCGGGCAGGCCGAGCGCGGCCTTCACCCCGAGCAGGAACCGGGCGCCGCCGACCCCTCCGACCAGTACGGTGACCTTCACGCGGCTCTCCTCGCGACGCTCACGCCGAGACCCTACGTCGCGGCACCGACAGTCACGACGGGAGCGCGGCTGTGACGGCCGCGACCACCTCGTCGGACCCCGGCTCGGTGCGCGGCCGGAACCGGGCGACGACCGCGCCGTCGGGGGCGAGGAGGAACTTCTCGAAGTTCCACTGCACGTCGCCGGCCTCGCCGGAGGCGTCGGGGTGCTCGGTGAGCCGCTGGTAGAGCGGGTGTCGGCCGGGGCCGTTGACGTCGATCTTCTCCGTCAGCGGGAAGCTCACGCCGTAGGTGGTCGAGCAGAACGTCGCGATCTCCTCCGGCGAGCCGGGCTCCTGGCCGCCGAACTGGTTGCACGGCACGCCCAGCACGGTGAGGCCGCGGTCGCCGAAGCGTCCCTGCAGCTCCTCCAGCGCGGAGTACTGCGGCGTCAGCCCGCAGCGGGAGGCGACGTTGACGACCAGTACGGCCCGGCCGGTCAGATCGGGGAGGGCGCCGCCGTCGAGGGCAGCGATGTCGGCGTCGAGAACGGGAGCCATGATCGGCACGCTACGCCGGGCCGGCGCCCGCCGGACGCCGCTGTGACGAGCAGACCCGGGACGGGCTCACATCGCACGGTAGTCGCGCGGGGAGAACCGGGGGCCGAACCGCGGCCGGCGGAACCCCGACAGCTCGACGTAGCGGACGGCCCGGTGCCGTTGCGGCGCATAGGGTGCGAGCACCTCGAGCATGCCCACGTCGTCGAGCGGGCGGCCCACGAGTGCCCAACCGACGACCGTCGGGATGTGGAAGTCGCCGAAGCTCACCGCATCGGCGTCGCCCCAGGCGCGCTGCGCGATCTCCGCGGCCGTCCACACCCCGATGCCCGGGACGCGGCGCAGCAGGATGCGGCCCTCCTCACCACCCAGCTCGGCCGCCGTCTCCAGCCGGTGCGCCACCGCCGCCGAGGCGAGGATCGCCCGCCGCCGCGCAGAGTCGACCCCGGCGCCGTGCCACTCCCAGTCGGGGATCTCGCGGGTGCGCACGGGCGTCGGTGGCACCCGCATCCCCTCCGGAGCCGGGCCCGGGGCGGGCTCGCCGAAGCGTCGGCACAGCTCCCGCCACGACCGGTGCGCCTCTGTCCCGGTGACCTTCTGCTCCAGCACCGCGGGGAACAGCTGGTCCCACACCCGGCCGGTCGCGCCGAGGCGCAGCCCCTGCAACCGGCGCGCGGCGTCGGCGATCAGCGGGTGGTGGGCGACGAACGAGTCCGGGTCGTCGCCCGCACCGAGCAGCTGCGGGAGCCTGTCGACGGTCCACGCCGCCCCCGGCCCCCACGCCGCCGCGACGACCGTGCCGTCGGCCCGCCNCGCCGCGACAGCCGCAGCGTCGCCGCCCCGTCGGGGGTGGTGCCGGTGCGCCAGATCGCGGCACCGTCGGCAGCCGTGCGCCAGGTCGGGTCGCCCCGGCCACGGCGCAGCGGCGCCAGGACCCCCGTCAGGTCCAGGCGGAAGTCGGGCCGCCACTCCCGCTCGACGGGGCGCGTCACTACACGTCCGGTGAGAACCGCACGCCGCGCGCCGGCAGGACCACGCCCGGCCACACCCGTATGCCGCCGCGCAGCTCGCACAGCTCGCCGACGACCGCGTCGTCGCCGATCACCCCGTCGGCGACGATCGCACCGGCCTCGACCCGGGCGTTGCGGGCGAGCACCGAGTTCTCGACGACCGCACCCTCGGCGACGACCGCGCCGTCGTAGATCATGCTGCCGATCACCCGGGCCCCCGCCCCGACGACCGCGCCCTTCCCGACGACGGTGCCGCCCGCGACGTCCGCGTCGGCTGCGACCTCTGCGCCCGTCACGGCGAGCACGTCGCCCGTCGGGCCGGGCAGTGCCGCCGACGGCGCGATGCCGCGGACCAGGTCGGCCGAGCCCTGCACCAGGTCGGCCGGGGTGCCCATGTCTCGCCAGTAGGCGTCGTCGACATGCCCCGACAACCGCGCTCCCGCGGCCAGCAGCCCGGGGAAGGTCTCGCGCTCCACCGACACCGGCCGGCCCGTCGGGATGGCCTCGAGCACCTCGCGGCGGAAGACGTAGCAGCCGGCGTTGATCTGGTCCGTCGGCGGCTCGGGCGTCTTCTCCAGGAACTCCAGGACCCGGCTGTCCCCATCGGTCGGGACGCATCCGTAGGCCCGCGGATCGGGCACCCGGACCAGGTGCAGCGTCACGTCGGCCTTCGTGTCGCGGTGGGTGCCGACGACCGCGCGCAGGTCGGTCCCGCACAGCACGTCACCGTTGAACACCAGGACCTCGTCGGCGGTGAGGTGCTCGGCGACGTTGCGGATGCCGCCGCCGGTACCCAGCGGCTCGGTCTCGACGACGTAGGTCAGGTCCAGGCCGAGGGCGTCGCCGTCGCCGAAGTGCTCCTCGAACGTCTCCGCGAGGTACGAGGTACCGAGCACCACCCGGCGCACGCCCGCCGCGCGGATCCGCGACAGCAGGTGCGCGAGGAACGGCACCCCGGCCGTCGGCAGCATCGGCTTCGGCGCCGACAGGGTCAGCGGCCGCAGCCGGGTGCCCTGCCCCCCGACCAGCACCACGGCCTCGACGTCGTGCAGCACGGTCTGTCGTCTCCCTCGTCACTCACACAGCTCGCCCGGGCCGGTCACGCCGCCGGACCCCGGGCGCGCGGCCCGAACACCCGGCGGGCGGCGAGCACCGCGCCGGCGACGGCCCGCGTCGCGCCGCGGGTGCGGCCGCGGACCAGCCGCCGGGCCCCGGCGTGGCGTTCGGCCGCCGACTCCGGGATGTCCCCCACAGCGTCCCGCACCGCTCCCGCGGCCGGCACGGCGACCCGGAGCCAGCCCGCGGCGTCCAGCCGGTCGGCGAGGTCGAGGTCGGCGAACGGCACCGGCAGCCGGGCGTCCCACCCACCCGTCGACGCCAGCGCGTCCCGCCGCATCAGCACCGCCGGTCCGGGGAGGGCGGTGTCCCCGTCGGCCCTCACCAGGCGCGCGAGGAACCGGTCGCCGGGGAACACCGGAACGGTCGCGCCCCGCAACCGCGGGACCAGGGCCCCGGCGCGTGGGGCGTCGCGCGCGGCGGCCAGCAGCGCGTCGACCGCGCCCTCGTCCCAGGTCACGCCGGGCTCGGTGACCAGCACGAACTCGACGTCGTCGGGCAGGGCGGCGACGGCACGGTTGACGGCCGCGGGCCGGCCCAGGTGCTCGCCCAGGTCGAGCGCGGTGACGCCGGGCGTCACCGGGGGCGGCGGGTTGCCGGCCGAGTGGACGACGGCCTTGGCCGGGCCGATCGAGTCGAGGCAGCGCTGCACCTGCCCGGCGGGCGCACGACCGGCGATCACGACGGCCCACCCCGGCTCCTCGCCACAGCCCGGCAACGACCCCGCGTCCACGCGCGAACCCTAACCGGCGGGTCCGACGATCCGCCCGCCGTGCTGTCCCGTGCCCCGCTCAGTCGTCGTCGGGGTCCTCGCCGTCGAGCTCGGCGAGCGCGGCGCCGGCGGCCCGGTCGCCCGAGGACGCCCCGGCGACGAGATGGTCGCGACCCTCGGCGACGCGGCCGTCCTCGATCAGGAACACCCCCAGCGCAGCGGCCGCACCGGGCTCGCGGTGCCGGACCGCCTCGCGCAGCTGCTGCTCGGCGTGGACCCGGTCGGCGCGGCCGGCGAGCAGGAAGCTCGCGTAGGCGACGTGGGCGCGCAGGGCGCCGAGCCGGCCGGCGAGGCGGTAGAACTCCTCGGCCTCCTCGTCGCGGCGGGCGGCCGACCGCGCGTCGGCGAGCGCGACGACCGTGTCGGGGCGGCCCGTGTCGTAGTAGCGCTCGGCGGCGGCGACGGCCGGGGCGAGCTCGTCGGCGTCGAGCAGGAACGAGACGAGGTTGTCGGCGGCCTGGCCGTCGCCATGCTCGGCGGCGCGGACCAGGACCTGCACGGCTTCGGCGTCGCGGCCCATGTCGCGCAACAGGATCCCGAGGTCGTTCGCGGCGGCCGACTCGCCGTTGGCGATCGCGATACGCAGCGCCTCCTCGGCGCCGTCGCGGTCCCCGATCTCGGCGAGCGCCACGCCGAGCCGTCCGGCGAACCGGACGTAGCCGCGGGCGACGAGCAGGCCCAGCCACTCGGCGGCCGCGTGGAAGCTGCCGCTGTCGAGGTAGGCGTCGGCGAGCACGTCGGGTGACGACGGCTCCCCCGCCGCGACGGCCTGGCGCAGCACCTCGACCGCGTCGAGGGCGAGGTCGCGCCGGAGCAGGTCGCGGCCGCGCTCGGTGAGTGGTTCGGCGATGCGCTGCGGCAGCGGGGGCGCAGCGGGTGCCGGGCCGGAGGCGACCGGTGCGACCTCGGAGGGCGCGACCGTGTCGACACCGTCGACCGGGTCGGTGGCCGCCACCAGCCCGAGTGCGGGGTCGGGGAGGCCGGCGTCGGTCGGTCCCGTGGCGGGCGTCGTGTCGAGCGGTGGGACCGGGGCGAGCTCGTCGATCGGGGCCGGTGCGTCAGGAGCGGGATCGGTGTCGCCCAGCCCGGCCTCGCGCAGCTCGGTCTCACGCAGCTCGGTCTCACGCAGCTCGGTCTCACGCAGCTCGGTCTCACGCAGCTCCGGTTCACGCAGCTCGGTGTCGCGGGACGCGCGGTCCAGATCGGCCGGCGCCCGGTCGACGTCGGCGGCCTCGCGCGCGGTGTCGGCGGCCTCGCGGGCGGACTCCCGTGCCGTGTCGCGGGCCGCGTCGAGGACGGAGCGGTCGTCGCCGACCGGGTCGCGCTCCAGGTCCCGCGCGGACCGGTCGAGGTCCGCCGCGTCGAGGTCGAGCTGCCGTTCGGAGGGCCCGAGGTCGAACTCTGCGTCCGGGTCGACACCGGGGCGCACGCGTCGGGCGGCCGGTTCTGTCGTCGCATCGGTCATGGGCCACCTCCCGTGGAACGGATGCTCCCGCCCGGGTCGCCGATACACGGCGCTGCGTCGGAGTGCGGGAGGACTACCCGAACGGGTGGGGGGATAGTCCCGGATCACATCGACAGTTCGTGGCCACCGTCCCGGTGACCCCCCGCGAGCGGGCTCAGGACCGGTGCACCGCGACGACGCGGCGGTAGGCCGTGCGCCGCACCGCCTCGGGCACGAGCCGGTACCCGCCGCGGACGAGGACGTTGCGGGCGAACTGCGGCCACGTCGTGAAACCCATCGCCCTGAACCGGCGCTGCAGCCCCAGCTCCGCGCGCAGCTGCCCCAGCCCGCCGCGGCGGGCGTAGGCGCCGGCGCCGATGCGGTAGCGCACGAGGGGTTCGGCGACGTTGGCGACCCGCGCTCCGGCCAGCAGCATCTTGGCCCAGAGGTGGTAGTCCTCCATGAGCGCGAAGTCGCCGTAGCCGCCGACACGGCGCACCAGCTCGCGTCGCATCACGACCGTCGGGTGGTTGAAGGGATCGGCGAAGCGGGCGCGCACGGCGATGTCGCGCGGGTCGGTCGGCGGGGTACGGCGTCCGACCTCGACGGACGCGTCGTCGGCGAACTCGATCAGCCCGGACCCGACGAGGTCGGCACCGGCCTCGACGATCGGCAGCTGGACGGCGAAGCGCTGCGGCTCGGAGACGTCGTCGGAGTCCATGCGGGCGACGACGTCGTGGGCGCAGGCCTCCAGACCTGCGTCGAGCGCCGGTCCGAGGCCGACGTTGCGGTCCAGCGCGAGGACCTGCACCGGGACGGGGGACGACGCGACGAGCTCGTCGAGGCACGCTGTGAGCTCGGCTCCGACCGGGCCGTCCCGCACGATCACCACTTCGTCGGGGCGGCGCTGCTGGGCGTCGACGCTGGACCGGAACGCGGCGGCGAGGAAGTCGGGCCGATCACCCGCCCACACCGGCAGGAGCAACGAGAACGGCTCGGACACGGTCGGTGAGGTTAGTGCGACGCTGTGAACACCTACGGGGGTGCCCCGGCGTCCCGTGCGCGACACGCCGTCTGGATCACCGCCCGGGTCGCCGCCGGATGTTGCACAGTGTGTGACGCCGAGAGCGACCACGGGCAGCCGCCGCCCGGCGCACACCGTCCGGGAGGGGGCCACGTGAACCAGCGGACCGCGCTGACCGAGCGCCCCCGCTCGCGCCCCGCCGCCGACGTCGAGGCCCCCGTCGAGGCCCCGCCGGACTGGGGACGCAGGCTGCGGATCGCGACCGTCGTCGCATCGGTGCTGGTGCTGGTCGTGACCGGGGCGGCATGGGGGCTCTACCGGGACGTCACCTCCGGCCTCACCACGACCGACGTCATCTTCGGCGGCGACGACGGCGAGGGCCTCAACATCCTGCTGGTCGGTGTCGACAGCCGGACCGACGCGCAGGGCAACCCGCTGCCCAAGGCCGTGACCGACGCGCTGCACAGCGGCGCCGACACCGGGGTGCTCAACTCCGACACGATCATCCTGCTGCACCTGCCCCCCGACGGCGGCGCGGCGGTGGCTTTCTCGATCCCCCGCGACTCCTACGTGGACATCCCGGGCTACCGCAAGGACAAGATCAACGCGGCGTACCCGGCAACCAAGGCCCTCAAGGCCGAGGAGCTGGTCAAGGCCGGCGGCAAGAGCGCCAAGGACGTCGACCAGGAGTCGTCGGCGGCGGGCCGCAGCAAGCTGATCGAGACCGTCCAGGATCTCACCGGCGTCCACATCGACCACTACGCCGAGATCAACCTGCTCGGCTTCTACAACCTCACCCAGGCCGTCGGCGGTGTCGACGTGTGCCTGAAGAACCCGGTGTCCGACGAGCTGTCCGGCGCCGACTTCCCCGCCGGCCCCCAGACCATCTCCGGGGCGGCCGCGCTGGCGTTCGTGCGCCAGCGCCACGGGCTGCCGGAGGGCGACCTCTCGCGCATCCGTCGCCAGCAGGTGTTCCTCGCCGCGATGGCCGACAAGATCCTCTCCAGCGGCACGCTCACCAACCCGTCGACGCTCAACGCGCTGATCGACGCCGCGCAGAAGTCGCTGGTCATCGACTCCGGCTGGGACATCCTCGGCTTCGCCCGGCAGGCCTCCGACATCGCCGCGGGCAACCTCGAGTTCATGACGATCCCCACCCAGGGCGGCACGAACAACAACCGTGGCGACGTCGTCCTCGTCGACCCCGGTCAGGTGAAGAAGTTCGTCACCGACCGCAGCGAGGCCACCGCGGAAGCGGCCGAGACCACCACACCCGCCACGGACGGGGCACCCGCCGTCGACCCGAAGACCGTGACCGTCGACGTCGGCAACGCCAGCGGGGCCACCGGCCTGGCCGGGCAGATCGCCGACACGCTCGACGCCGCCGGGTACGTGCGCGGCACCGTCGGCAACGTCGCTTCCCGGCCCTCCTCCGCGGTCCGCTACTCCAGCGACGCCGCCGAGGCCGGCGCCAAGGCGGTCGCGGCCAAGCTCGGGTTGCCCGTGGAGAAGGCCGCCGACGCGCCCGCGGGCCGCGTGCAGGTCGTCCTGGGCACCGACAAGGCCGCGGTCACCGGCTCCACGGCGACGTCCCCCGGCACCGGGGCCCCGCAGACCCCGGCCGCGGGCGCGGCGGGCGGCGGCGCCGTCAACGCCGGCGGCGTACCGTGCATCGACTGATCCACTCCCGCGACGCACCCGTGTGAACGACCCCGTGAGGCCTGATCCGTGACGCTGACCGCCACCCTGCTCGACCCGATCCTGAAGGCGAACCCGGCCCGCCCGCTGATCACCTTCTACGACGACGCGACCGGCGAGCGCATCGAGCTCTCCGGCCTGACGACGGCGAACTGGGCCGCCAAGACGGCGAACATGCTGCGCGACGAGTGCGACGTCGAGACCGGCACCCCCGTCGCCGTCCTGCTGCCCGCGCACTGGCAGACCGCCGCCGTGCTGCTGGGCGCGTGGTGGTGCGGGGCGCACGTCGTCGCCGAGCCCGCCGACGCCGAGTGGATCCTCTGCGACTCCGACCGGCTCGACCTCGCGCTCGCCGCCGCGCCGTCCGGCGGTGTGGTCGCGTTGTCGCTCGACGCGTTCGGCAAGGGCCTCACCGGGCTGCCCGACGGCGTCATCGACTACGCCACCGAGGTCCGCACCCACGGCGACGACTTCGTCCCGTGGGAACCCGTGCCCGACACCGCGCCCGCACTGGGCGACCTGACCGTCGCCGACGCCGTCGCCAGCGCGAAGCGCCGCGCCGGGGAGCTCGACATCACCCCGACCGACCGGGTCCTGTCGATGGCCGAGTGGTCGAGCCTCGACGGTGTCGTCGACGGGCTGCTGTCCGTGCTGGCGATCGGGTCCTCGCTCGTGCAGTGCCGCAACCCCGACATGGGGAAGATGATCGCCCGCGCCGCCGCGGAGAAGTGCACGCGCAGGCTCTGACCGCCGACTCCGATCCGGGCCGCCGTCGGTCCCGCACGGGCCACGTGGCACCGTTGACGAGTGGACACCGTGACCGCTGCCGACGTCGACCTCGCGGCCGAACGGCTGCGCGCGGTCATCGGCCCGAGCCCGCTGCAGCTCTCCCCCCGCCTGTCCGACGCCGTCGGCGGCGAGGTGTGGCTCAAGCGTGAGGACCTCCAGCCCGTCCGGTCCTACAAGATCCGCGGCGCCTACAACCTGATCTCCCAGCTCTCCCCCGACGAGCGCGAGCGCGGCGTCGTCTGCGCCAGCGCCGGCAACCACGCCCAGGGCGTCGCGTTCGCCTGCGCACGGCTCGGGGTGAAGGCGCGGGTCTACCTGCCCCGCACCACGCCGCGGCAGAAGCGCGACCGCGTCGCCAAGCTGGGCGGGAAGGTCGTCGAGGTGATCGTCGTCGGCAACGCCTACGACGACGCCGCCGCGGCCGCCGCCATCGACGCCGAGCGCAATGGCGCCACCCTCGTGCCCGCCTTCGACGACGCCCGCACCGTCGCCGGTCAGGGCACCGTCGCGCGCGAGATCGTCGCCCAGCTCGGCAGCGAGCCCGACCTCGTCGTCGTGCCCGTCGGCGGCGGCGGGCTCCTCGCCGGGGTCACCACCTACCTGCGGGAACGCCACTCGAGCGTGCGCATCGAGGGTGTCGAGCCCGCCGGGGCCGCCAGCATGACCGCCGCGCTGGCCGCCGGTGGCCCGGTGCCGCTCACCGACCTCGACCCGTTCGTCGACGGCGCCGCCGTCCGCCGCGTCGGTGACACCACGTTCCCGATCGTCCGCGACGCCGCCGTGCCGCTCACGCCGGTCGCCGAGGGCCGGGTGTGCACCGAGATGCTCGCGCTCTACCAGACCGACGGGATCATCGCCGAGCCCGCGGGCGCCCTCGCCACCGCCGCGCTCGACTCGCTGGCCATCCCCCGCGGCACGGTCACCGTGTGCGTGCTGTCCGGCGGCAACAACGACGTCAGCCGCTACGCCGAGGTCGTCGAACGCGCCCTGATCCACGAGGGCCGCAAGCACTACTTCCTCGTCGACTTCCCGCAGGAGCCGGGCGCCCTGCGCGCCTTCCTCGACGACGTCCTCGGCCCCGACGACGACATCACGTTGTTCGAGTACGTCAAGCGCAACAACCGGGAGACCGGACCCGCGCTCGTCGGCATCGAGATGGGCCGACCCGAGGACCTCGACGGCCTGCTCGCCCGCATGGCGGCCGCTCCCCCGCACATCGAGCGCATCCCGCCCGACAGCCCCCAGTTCCGCTTCCTGCTCTGAGCCGGGCAGACCCCACCCCGCGCGCAACCTCACTGCTGCGAACCGCGCTCGGAACGACCGTGAGGTTGCGCGCGGGTTCTCGGCACGCCGTGTCAAGTTCGCGCGGGGCTACGAGCTGAGGGAACTCATGCGGCCGGCCGACTCGGCCTAGGGTGAGGCGATGCGCGTCACCAAGATGCTGGTCAACCGGCCTGTGACCGACCCGGACGCGTCCCGCGCGTTCTGGCAGGGGATGTTCGGCCTGGAGGTCTCCTTCGACCTCGGCTGGGTGGTCAGCCTGAGCCCGCCGGGCAACGACACGACGGGTGTCCAGCTCGTCACCGGCGACAAGACCGCGCCGGTCGACTCGGACATGTCGATCGGGGTGGACGACGTCGACGAGGCCTACGCACTGGCCCAGCGCCACGGGTACGAGATCGTGCACCCGATCAGCGACGAGGAGTGGGGCCCGCGCCGCTTCTTCGTACGGACGCCCGACGGCACGGTCGTGAACGTCGTCGCCCACCCGCACCGCGACTGACGCCGCTACAGGGCCGGCGGGCCCACACCTGCACGAGCCACGGCGACCCGACCAGGACCGTCGGGTCCGCGGACAGCTCACGACGGAGGGTCGCGCCACCCCTCGTCAACCGTGCTCCAACGCGGGTTGGAGGCTCGGGGGTGCTGTCGCGGCGGTACTCGCCCGTGAGCAGCCCACCCGCGAGCGAGCTCCACACCAGCACGCCGAGCCCCTGGTCGACGGCCGGCGGCAGCAGCTCGTACTCGGCGTCGCGGCTCTCCAGCGAGTAGTGGACCTTGCCGGCGCGGACCAGGTCGTCGAGCGCGCGCACCGTCTCCTCGAGCGGGATCTGCCCGTCCCACTCGTGGACGGTGTGGACGTCGATGTGGTCGGTCCGCAGCCGCCGCAGGCCGGCTCTCGGCGGAGCGGCCGACGTGGTGGCGGGCGACAGGCCGGCGTCGCTGGGCCCCCACACCGCGAGGTTGCCGGCCGCGCCGAAGGTGCCGGTGCCGAACGCGATCGTCGACACCCGCAGCCCGGAGCGACCGAGCGGCCTGTACTCCACGGGTCAGATCATGGCAGTCAGCGCAGGAGCGAGCGCGCCATGACCATGCGCTGCACCTGGTTGGTGCCCTCGTAGATCTGGGTGATCTTGGCGTCACGCATCATGCGCTCGACGGGGAAGTCCTTGGTGTAGCCGGCACCGCCGAAGATCTGGACGGCGTCGGTGGTCACCGACATCGCGACGTCGGAGGCCATGCACTTGGCGGCGCTGGAGATGAAGCCCAGGTTGGGCTCGCCGCGCTCGGCGCGGGCGGCGGCGACGTAGACGAGCTGGCGCGCGCCCTCCACCTTCATCGCCATGTCGGCGATCATGAACTGCAGGCCCTGGAACTCGGCGATGGTCTTGCCGAACTGCTTGCGCTCCTTGGCGTACGCGACGGCGGCGTCGAGCGCGCCCTGCGCGATGCCGACGGCCTGCGCGCCGATCGTCGGGCGGGTGTGGTCGAGGGTGGCCAGCGCGGTCTTGAAGCCGGTGCCCTCGGCGCCGATGATCCGGTCGCCCGGGATGCGGCAGCCCTGGAAGTAGATCTCGCGGGTCGGGGAGCCGGCGATGCCGAGCTTGCGCTCCTTGGGGCCGACCTCGAAGCCGGGGTCGTCCTTGTGCACGACGAACGCGGAGATGCCGTTGGCGCGCTTGTCGGCGTCGGTGACGGCCATGACCGTGTACCAGGTGGACTCGCCGGCGTTGGTGATCCAGCACTTGGTGCCGTCGAGGACCCAGTCGTCGCCGTCGCGGCGGGCGCGGGTGCGCATCGAGGCGGCGTCGGAGCCGGCCTCGCGCTCGGAGAGGGCGTAGCTGATGCCGTTGCCCTGGGCGATCGACGGGAGCACCTGCTGCTTGAGCTCCTCCGACGCCGACAGCAGGATCGGGATGGAGCCCAGGCCGTTGACCGCGGGGATCAGCGACGACGACGCGCAGACCCGCGCGACCTCCTCGATGACGATGCAGGCGGCCAGCTCGTCGGCACCCTCGCCGCCGTACTGCTCGGGGATGTGGACGGCGTGGAAACCGGCCTTGACCAGGGCGTCACGGGCCTCGACGGGGTAGCGGGCCAGCTCGTCGACCTCGGCGGCGTGCGGGGCGATCTCGTTCTCGGCGAGGTCCCGGACGGCCTCGCGGAGGGCCTCGTGCTCGTCGCTGAGCCGGTAGCTGTCGAAGTCGGCGTTCATGTCCCGTTCCCTGGGTGTGGTGGGGGTGGTTGACCCAATCGTAACGGCACGCAGTGCCACCAATCAATCGTTCGACGGGCCTCAGTGCTGTTACGCTCCCGACCCATGGCAGCCCCGGTGCGACGTGGACGGTCCGCCGAGGGCCGCGCCGAGGTCCGCGGCGACCTGGTCCGCGCGGCCCTCGCCCTGTTCACCGAGCACGGCTACGACGAGACGACCGTCGACGACATCACCGCCGCCGCAGGGGTCGGGCGCCGCACCTTCTTCCGCTACTTCCGCGGCAAGGAGGACGCCGTCTCGCCCGACCACGAGACGTGCCTCGCCCGGGTCGACGCCGTGTTCGCGGCCGCGCACGACACCGAACCGCTCGCGCCGCTGGTGCTCCGCGCCGCCGACCCGGTGTTCGACCTCTACCTCGACAGTCCTGCCGAGGCCAAGGCCCGGTTCGAGTTGACGCGCAACATCGCCGCGCTGCGCGACCGGGAGGCGGCGAGCGTCGACACCTACCGGCGGCTGTTCGGCAGGCGGCTGCGGGAGCGGCTCGCCGCCCGCCCCGACGGCGAGCTCGCCGCCGCCGTCACCGCGGCGTCGGTCGTAGCCGCGCACAACATGGCGCTGCGGTCGTGGCTGGTCGACGGCGCCCGCCCCGAGGCCCGCGACGCCTGCCGCGCAACGTTCCGCCGGGTCGACGCGATGCTGCCCGTCGCCCCGTCCGTCCCCGCCGACGACCTCTCCGCGATCGCGACCCGCCTCGAACGCGTCGCCGCCCGCATGGAGAACAGCGTCGGAAATGTCGGGATGCAGCCCTAGCCTGCGACCCATGCCGGATGCGGGTACGCCCCAGGACTACATCGACGGTCTCGACGAGCCGCGCCGCAGCGACGTCGCCGCGCTCGACGCCCTGATCCGGGAGGCCGCGCCCGACCTCGAACCGGTGATGGCCGCGACGATGCTGGGCTACGGGCCCTTCCACCACCGCTACGCCAGCGGCCGGGAGGGCGACGCGGCCGGGGTCTGAACCCGGCCCCGGACATACATGATCCCCGGGCCGCACCGAGGTGCGAGATCGGGCTGGACGGGCCCGAACCCGGGGATCACGGGTGACTGCCTGGAATTCGCCGGTACCACATTCCGGCTTCCATCGGCCGTCGGAGATCGTCCCGTGGTACTAGCGGACAGCCACCTCACATGAAGTCCAGTAGCTAATCAACGTTGGACCACCTCCTCTCCTGTGTACCGCCACGCTACGTCGCGATCCGGCGACCCGGCAACGGCAATTTCGCGCCCCGGCTCAGCGGCGCGCGGCCTGTCGCAGCCGCGCGGACTCGCGGGTGAGGTGATCGCGTTCGGCGAGGCTCGTCGCCACCCGGGCGGCCTCGGCGTACCCGGTGGCGGCACCGTCGAGGTCGCCGGCGCGCTCGAGCAGGTACGCCCGGGCCGCGGCGTAGCGAGGCAGGCCGGGGTCGACGTCGGCGAGCGCGGTCAGGCCGGCCTGCGCTCCGTCTGCCTCCCCGACGGCGACGGCCCGGTTGAGCCGCACCACGGGCGAGGCCGTGATCGCCAGCAGCTCGTCGTACCACTCGACGATCTGCACCCAGTCCGTCTCGGCCGCGGTACGGGCGTCGGCGTGCAGGGCGGCGATCGCGGCCTGCGCCTGGTAATCGCCCAGGCGGTCACGGGCCAGCGCGGTCTGCAGCACCGTCACACCCTCGGCGATCATCGCGGTGTCCCACAGGGAACGGTCCTGCTCGGCGAGCGGCACCAGCCGCCCGCCCGCACCGGTTCGCGACGCCCGTCGCGCGTGGTGCAGCAGCATCAGCGCGAGCAGCCCGGCCGCCTCGGGCTCGTCGCTGAGCGCGTCGAGCTGACGGGCGAGCCGGATCGCCTCGGCGGCGAGGTCGACGTCGCCGCCGTAGCCCTCGTTGAACACCAGGTAGAGCACGCGCAGCACGGTCGCGAGATCGCCGGGGGCGTCCAGTGGCACCCCTGAGAGCGTGCGCTTGGCGCGGCTGATCCGCTGTGCCATCGTCGCCTCCGGCACCAGGTGGGCCGTCGCGATCTGACGGGTCGTGAGACCGCCGACGGCCCGCAACGTCAACGCGACCGCCGCCGGCTGCGACAGCGTCGGGTGCGCGCACAGGAAGTACAGCCGCAACGTGTCGTCGGCGTCGGGCACCGGGCCGTCGGGCGGCTCGGCATCGACGGTGAGCTCCCGGCCGCGGCGTGCCGACTCGGCGCGTACGGCGTCGAGGAACTTCCGCCACGCCGCGGCGATCAGCCAGGCCTTCGGGTCGCGCGGCGGGTCGTGCGGCCACGTCTCGTAGGCCCGGACGAGGGCCTCCTGGACGGCGTCCTCGGCCGACGCGAAGTCCGCACCGCGGCGGACGAGGACACCGATGACCGCCGGGACCAGTTCCCTGATCAACGACGTGTCCACGGACGGGGCTACTCGCCGACCGAGGGGAACCCGGTCAGGAACGGCCGCAGCTCCAGCCACTCGTGGATCGGCTCGCCGTCGGGACCGGGCGCCGCCGACAGCTCGGCCGCCAGCTCGAGGGCCCGCTCGTACGACTCGACGTCGATGATCATCCAGCCCGCGACGAGGTCCTTGGTCTCGGCGAACGGGCCGTCGGTGACCGGCGGGCGTCCCTCGCCGTCGAACCGGACGAACGTGCCCTCCGGCGAGAGCGCCTTCTCCTCGACGAACTCGCCGGTGCCGACGAGCCGGTCGGCGAAGTCGCGCATGTACCGGATGTGCGCGTCGACGCGGTCGGGCGCCCACTGGTCGAGCGGCTGGTACCCGATGACGGGTTCCGGGCCGCCGCGGTAGTGCTTGAGCAGCAAATACTTCACGGTCGTTCTCCCTCTGCCGGTTCGACGCCGCGCGCCGATCGTGCACCAGGGACGGAGCCGTCGCCGGGATCTCGACACATCCCGGCGGATTCCTTCCCTATTCTCCTCGGGCGGCACGTAGGGCGGCGTCCTTCGCGAGGACCGAGTCGGCGAGGTCGCGCTGGAACCGGACCATGCGGGCGCGCAGTGCATCGTCGGACGCTGCGAGGATGCGCACCGCCAGCAGCCCCGCGTTGCGGGCGCCGCCCACCGCGACCGTCGCCACCGGGACGCCCACGGGCATCTGGACGATCGAGAGCAGCGAGTCGAGCCCGTCGAGCCGGGCCAGCGGCACCGGGACCCCGATCACCGGCAGCGGCGTCGCCGACGCCACCATGCCCGGCAGGTGCGCCGCGCCGCCCGCACCGGCGATGATCACGCGCAGCCCGCGCGACTCGGCCTCGACCGCGTAGTCGAGCATCCGCTGCGGGGTGCGGTGCGCCGAGTAGACGCCGACCTCGCACGCGATGTCGAACTCTGCGAGCGCCTCGGCGGCGGCCTCCATGACCGGCCAGTCCGAGTCGCTTCCCATGATCACGCCGACCTGCGGCTCGTCCTGGTTCGCGGGCATCAGGCACGCTCCGATCCGGTCCGGGCACCCGTCGCGGGGCCGTCGTGGACCGACCAGCCGTCGGCCCAGGTCGCGGTCGACAGCCACTGCGCGGCCAGTGCCGCCCGCTCGCGCACCGCCGCCGGGTCGTCGCCCAGCGCCGTGACGTGTCCGACCTTGCGCAGCGGGCGCTCGCCCTTGCCGTACAGGTGGACCTTGACGTCGGGGAAGCGCGCCATCAAGTGGTGCAGCCGCTCGTCGGTGGTCATCTCCGGCGCCTCCGCGGCGCCGAGCACGTTGGCCATCACCACGGCCGGGGCCGTCATCGTGACCTCGCCGAGCGGGTAGTCGAGCACCGCGCGCAGGTGCTGCTCGAACTGCGACGTCCGCGCGCCCTCGATCGTCCAGTGGCCCGAGTTGTGGGGGCGCATCGCCAGCTCGTTGACGACGAACCCGTCGGCGGTGTCGAACAGCTCCACCGCGAGCAGGCCGACGACGTCGAGCTCGTGGGCCAGCCGCAGCGCCAGCTGCTGGGCGGCGACCGCGTCGGCCGCCGGGAGGTCCGGGGCCGGGGCGAGGACCTGCACGCACTGGCCGTCCTCCTGCACCGTCTCCACGACGGGCCAGCCCGCGGCCTGCCCGAACGGCGACCGGGCCACCTGCACGGCCAGCTCGCGGCGCATCACGACGGCCTGCTCGACCATCAGCGGCGTCCCCGCGGCCAGCAGCTCCGTGATCAGCTGCGGGTCGGCCTCCGGCAGCATCCAGACACCGCGACCGTCGTACCCACCCCGGACCGCCTTGAGGACGACGGGCCAGCCGTGTTCGGCACCGAACGTCTCGACCTGGGCCGGCTCGGTGATCTCGGCGTAGGCGGGGACGGGCGCGCCCATCGTCTCCAGCTTGCGGCGCATGACGAGCTTGTCCTGCGCGTGCAGCAGCGCGTCCGGGCCGGGCCGCACGGCCGCGCCCGCCGCGACGAGCTCGCGCAGCCGCTCCTGCGGCACCTGCTCGTGGTCGAAGGTGACGACGTCACAGCCCACGGCGAAGGCCTTCATCGCGGCGGCGTCGTCGGCGGAGCCCAGCTGCACGTCGGGCGCGACCAGCGGGGCGGGCTCGTCGGGCTTCACAGCCAGCACCCGCAACGACTGTCCCAGCGCGATCGCGGCCTGATGGGTCATGCGGGCCAGCTGCCCGCCCCCGACCATTCCGACGACCGGCATCCGCGGTGTCCCGTCGCGCCCCACCAGGCACCTCTCCCTCACCCGGGCGCCCTCCGAACGGACCGCCTCACACGGCCGTCAGCCTAGTTCGGACAGACGACGCCGTTCCGGACCGGGGCGGGCCCCGACGTTCACGCCGTCGAGCGCTCTGGCACGATCGGAGGAGTGTCGGTGGTCGAATCGGTCCTGCTGAGCATTCCGCAGCCGTATCGCGCGCTCGCGATCAAGCACCGCGAACTGGTGAAGTTCGCGGTCGTCGGCGGTACCACCTGGGTGATCGACACCCTCGTGTTCCTCGTGCTCAAGTCCGGCGTGCTCGAGTCGAAGCCGCTCACCGCCAAGGTGATCGCGGTCCTCGTCGCGACGATCGTGTCCTACGTGCTCAACCGCGAGTGGTCGTTCCGGACCCGCGGCGGCCGTGAGCGTCACCACGAGGCCGCGCTCTTCTTCATCATCAGCGGGCTCGGCGTCGCCGTGTACACCGCGCCGCTCGCGATCTCGCGCTACCTGCTCGACCTGCAGGTCCCCGCCGTCTCGATGTTCACCCAGGAGGTCGCCGACTTCGTGTCCGGCCAGATCCTGGGCGTGCTCGCCGGCATGGCGTTCCGCTGGTGGGCGTTCCGCCGCTTCGTGTTCCCCGACACCGACGTCCGGCGTCAGGTCGTCGAGCCGGTCCCGCCGCGCGACTGAGCCCGGCCCCGGCCCGCTCAGCGCGGGATCGCCGACGGGCGTGCCTTCCCGACGACGTCCTCGGCCCGCGCCACCGGCAGGAAGATCGTGAACATCGGCGGCCGCGCCCGCGACAGCTCCAGCCGGCCGCCGTCCGCCTCCACCAGCGCGCGAGCCAGCGCCAGCCCGATGCCCGTCGACGAGTTCACCGACACACCCCGGTCGAACACGTGCGGCACCAGCTCCTCCGGGATGCCCTGACCGCTGTCGCTGACGTCGATGACCAGCAGGTCGTCGCGGGCGCGGGCGCTGATCGTCACCGGGCCGGCACCGTGGCGCATCGCGTTCTCCACCAGCGCTCCGACCGCTTCCCGCAGCCGCGCCGGGGTGACGCGGGCCATCAGACCGTCGGGCACCCGGAACTTGAGCTGCCGGTTCGCCGCCCGCAACGTCGGGCGCCATTCGTCGGCGACGTCGCCCAGGCCCTCCCGCAGGTCGACGGGCTCCGCCCCCGCCGCCCGGGCCAGCCTGGCCGCCTCCAGCAGCTCGTCGAGCACTGCCGTCAGCTTCTCCGTCTGCTCAAGCGCCGCGAGCGCCTCGCGGCGGGCGCTCGGGTCGGGGTGGGTGGACAGCTCGTCGAGGCGCAGCTGCAGGGCGGTGAGCCGGCTGCGCAGCTGGTGCGACACGTCCCCGACCAGCGAGCGTTCCCGCTGCACCAGCTCCGCCAGCGCGGTGGCCGACGCGTCGAGGACGTCGGACACCCGGTCCAGCTCGGGGATGCCGTGCCGGTACGGGGCGGAACGGAAGTCACCGGCACCGAGGCGAGCCGCCCGGTCGGCCACGTCGGACAATGGGTTGGCAAGGCGTCTCGCCGTGACCGTGGCGACGAACGCGCCCACCCCCACCGACAGCAGCACCAGCAGCAGCACGATGACCGTCACCTGGATCTGCTGGGTACGCATCGTCGACAACGGCTCGGCCAGCGTCAGCGACCCGCCCGACCCGAACGGCAGCGTCTCCGACACCGTCGAGCCCTCGATCGCCGGGCCCACCGTGCCCAGCGGCTTGCCGGGGACGCGGATCGTCAGCTGACCACCCGCCGGCACCGCGAGGCTCACCGCGGCCCGGTCGGCCTGGTCGAGCATCTGGTCGTCGTCGACGCGGGCCACGATCCGCTCGAGGGCCGACGTCAGCTCCGCGCGGGTGATGTCCTCGACCAGCCGCCACGTCGTGAACGCCAACGGGCCGCCGAGGACCAGCGCCGTGATCATCACGACGAGCAAGGTCGACTGGAGGATGCGGCGGCGCACGACTCAGGCTTCTCCGGGTCAGTCGTGGTTACGTCGGAAACGCAGGTTGGGGCACTCATCCGTTTGGCCCCACACGTCTGTCGCTGGCCCGGTCGGCATGAACGCAGCGTACTCGCGTCAAGATCCTCAACCACCCGACGGCGGATGTCCCAACACCCTCGCGCTTGAAAGTATCGACGCCTCGACCCGCGTCGCTCCCCACCTCGCAGACGTCGTAAGGCTCGACGATGCGAGGGGAACGGCTATGGCAAAGCGCACGACACGGGTGACCGGTCCGTACATCACGGAACCGATCGGGCACCTCGAGGAACACCTCGACTGGATGCACATCTGTGGCATGTCCGAGAACACCCTGCGCGCCAGGCGAATGGTGCTCACCTGGCTTGCCGAATCCGTCGGCCACGACCCCGCCACCGCCACGCCGTACGAGCTCCGCCGCTGGCAAGCCACGATCTCGTCGCACAGCTACCTGCGCTGGCAGACGCTCATCATCAGGCCCTACTTCCGCTGGTTGCAGGCCAGCGGGTACCGCACCGACAACCCAGCGGCGCTACTCCCGATGCCGAAGCGGAAGCGCCGGCTTCCCCGCCCGATCCCGGAGGACCGGCTGTTCGCGGCCGTGGTCGAGGCACCCGACCGGATCCGGCCGTGGCTCCTGCTGGCGGGCTGGTGCGGCCTCCGCGCCGACGAGATCGCCCGCCTTCGCACGGAGGACGTCTCCGTAGACCCGGACGGGGGTGTGTTCATCCGGTTCCTCGGGAAGGGCGAGGTCGAGAGGGAGGTGCCGATGCCGGGCTGGGTGTGGGTCGCGATCCAGCCACTGCTGCCCACCGCCCCCGGCCCATGCTTCGGCCGGCCCCGGCGAGCCGACGCGGGAAAGCCGTTGAAGGGCAAGCACGTAACAGACGCCGTCGCGTACTACTTCGGCGTCATCCGTGGGATCCCGGACCGGCTCCACTCACTCCGGCATCGCGTTGCCACGGAGGCGTTGCGCGAGTCCGGCGATCTCCGGCTGGTCCAGGACCTCCTGGGCCATGCGTCGCTCGCGACCGTGCACATCTATACGAAGGTGCAGCCGCAAGATATGGCGCGGACCCTCTCGGCACTGCCGCGGCCACTGCTGGGCGAGCGTGCGTCGTGAGCGGGTCGCTACTCCTCGTCCGCGTCCCGGCGGTCCCGCAGGCCGGCGCGGAGCTCGGCGCGGACTCGTTCGACGTCCCATCGCATGTGCCCACCGGCGGTGCGGAAGTCCGGCTCGATCTGCCCGGTCGCGACCCAGTGCCGCAGGGTGCGTTCGTTGACGCTCAGCTCTCGGGCTGCTTCGGGCGTCGTGAGGTAGCGGGGCGGCGGCTTCGGCACGGACGGGACGGTGTCGGCGGCGTTGCCGATTTGACCGTGGTTCTTGCCGATTTCACCGGACTTCCCCGGATTTTCGTCCCGGGTGCAAACGGCCGGCAGGCCGGAACGAGCACGGGGCCCGGCCGGGCTCCGGTGTAGCTGGACGGCCCCCGGCAGGTGCTGCAACACCTCGCCGGGGGCCTTGATCCCCACCAGGAGGGGACCCATGACCGACCGTAGCTGGCTGGAACTCGTCGACACGATCGCCCAGAACGGGCGCCTCGTCGAGCGACTCAACGCCGAGCATCGACCCGACAACGCGGGCCGTTGCCGAGTGTGTCGGGTCGCGGGGACGTCGCT
This sequence comes from Pseudonocardia sp. SCN 73-27, assembly GCA_001725415.1. Classification (GTDB taxonomy): domain Bacteria; phylum Actinomycetota; class Actinomycetes; order Mycobacteriales; family Pseudonocardiaceae; genus Pseudonocardia. The sequence goes on along the minus strand of MEGH01000006.1, from coordinate 184,107 downwards.
GCACGCTGCGTTCCCGTGCAAGATCGCGGAGCTGGCTGGGGACGCCCGGGCCGTGATCCGATCCCGTGGAGCCGCGCGAGGCCCCGGATGAGGTGCTTCGACCCGTCCTGCAAGCGAGCCGCCGAGGTCGTCGTGCACATCGACAGCCTCGCCGTGCTGGCGTGCCTCACTGACGGCATCCGCCTCGCCCGCCACCTCCACGGTCGAGTGGTCCTTCTCGGCCGGCCGGGGGAAGAACTGACGCTGCACCCGCGCGGGGCGTAACTCCGTGCTCACCATGTAACAACTCTTCGCCAGCGAACGAAGAGTCTCCGCCACCACCGCACCAGCCAGGAGCTACCCGTGTCCTACCCGCAGCCGCCGTTCGATCCGACCCAGCAGTACCAGCAGCAGGAGCCGCCGAAGAAGTCGCGGAAGAAGTGGCCGTGGATCGTGGCCGCCGCCGTTGTGCTGATCATCATCATCGCGGTCGCCACGTCCGGTGGTGGAGACAAGTCACCGTCGAACACGGCGGCGGCACCCACGACCGCCGCGGCGTCGCAGGTTCCCGCTGTGACGACCGTGCCCGCCGTCCAGGCCCCGCCGGCGCCGACCACTCCGGCCATGACCACCTCGCAGGCCAACGCCGTGCGCAAGGCGGAAAGCTATCTGTCGTTCTCCGGGTTCTCCCGGACCGGGCTGATCAAGCAGCTGCAGTTCGACCAGTTCAGCACGGCCGACGCCACGTACGCGGTCGACCACATCACCGTGGACTGGAACGAGCAGGCAGACAAGAAGGCCGCCTCCTACATGTCGTTCACTGCGTTCTCTCGCGACGGGCTGATCAAGCAGCTCAAGTTCGATGGGTTCACATCGGACCAGGCGGCCCACGGCGCGAAGTCCGTCGGGCTGTAGGAGTCGACCATGACCAGCCCCACCCCTGAAAACCCCGCGACCGCCGAGGGCTACCGCGGCGGGAAGGTCATCTTCGACGGCCGGTTCGTCGAGATCGCGAAGAAGGGCCTCGCGGCGTTCACCAGCGCGAGCGGGTCGAAGCGCATCCCGGTCAAGGCCATCACGGCCGTGCAGATCAAGCCCGCCGGGGCGATGACCAACGGGTTCATCCAGTTCACGATCCCGGGCGGGAACGAGTCCCGGGCGACGTACGGCCGGCAGACGCGCGCGGCCGTCGCGGACGAGAACTCGGTCATCTTCACGAAGAAGCAACAGCCGGAGTTCGAGAAGATGCGGGCGCTCATCGAGAACGCGATGTACCCGGAGGCCTGATCAGTCCTGCGGGCGGCGCGGCGGCGGGATACGGGTCCGCCGCGTCGCGTAGGGCAGCAGCGCCCGGAAGTTCCTGACGAGCTCGGCGTCCTCGACAGCGCGCGCGGCGGACTCCCGGAACAGTTCCTCCGCGGCGCGCCGGTGCTCGACCAGCGCACGGTGCAGGCGTTCCTGCGCGACGAGCACGGCCTGCCATGCGGCCTCCTCGGCCTCGGCCGGGTCGGCGAGCCGTGCCGGCGACCGCCGGGTCATCGTCAGCCGCCGGACGCCGACGTCGGGTCGACGCACGTGATCGACCGCGAGTACGCGATGCCGTCCGTGCCGACCACCGGGCCGGTCTCGACGGGCTGGAACCCGTCGGGGCACGCCGGACCGGCCGGTCCCTGCCCGCCCTGCTGACCGTCCTGCCCGCGAGGTCCCGCGGGGAGCGGGCCCGCGTCAAGGGTCGACCCGTCGTCAAGGGTGAGGACTAGGCGCCCGCCGTCCGTCGTCGCCGCGACGATCGACCGTCCGGCGGGGCCGACGACGCCGCCGAGGTCGACGCGGGTGCCGTCGGAGTAGACGAGGACCAGGCGGCCCCCGTCGAGAGTGGTCGTGGCGATGCCGCGGCCGTCGTCACCGACGACCTTCCCGACGTCGCGGGTGGTGCCGTCGGAGTAGGCGACGACGAGGTGTCCGTCGGCGCCGATGGTGGTGCCGGTGATCCCGCGCCCGTCGGCCCCGTTGGTGCCGTTGCTGCCATCCTTCGCGGCCTGCACCGTCGGGGAGTCGACCGCGGCCTGCGCCGCTCCGCAGGCAGCGCCGACCCGGGCGCGGATCGCGGGGTCCTCGGCACACAGCTGCGCGAGCGGGTCGGCGACCTGCCCGAGCTGCTCGACGGCGACGGTCTTCTCCTGCACCGCGTCCTGCTTGGACACGACGTCGTGGACGGACAGCAGCGCGCCGCCGAGCACGCCCAGCGCGACGAGTGCGACGGGCCAGCCGCCGTGCCGTCGGATCAGGCGCCAGGTGCTCGATGCCGCGGTGACACGGGCGGCGAGAGCTGCGCCCCGGCCGCCCGCGCGGCGTCCTCCGCGGCGTGCCTCGCCATCCGTTCGTCCTCCAGGTCGGTCCGCAGGTCCCGGATCTGGCCCTGCAGGTACACCTGTTCGTCCCGCCACGCCGCCCGCTCCCTGGCGTGGTCCTCGTCCTGCTCCGCCATCCGCGTGGCGACCTTCTCCGCGTCGCGGCGCAGCGCCCGGATGATCAGCGCCATCCCGATCAGCAGCAGTGCGTACACCCCGAACCGGGAGATCAGCTCGGTCCCGATCGCGCCCAGCCCGTCCACGCACCAACCTCACCTCTCGCCTTGCGTCAGAACGACGTGCCCGTGTTCCCCGGGTCGACGCCCAGGTCCTCGATCACGATCTCGGTCGGCCAGCCCGCGTCCGCGTACGTTCCCGACGTCCCGGTGGTCACCGACCACACCGACAGCAGCACCCGCAGCGTCTGGTTCGACGCCGGCGTGTACGTCGCCGACAGCGTCGCCCCGTACACCGGGTCACCGGCGTCGTAGGTCTGGGCCTGGGTCCAGTTCAGCTGCGTGCTCGTCACACCCGGAGTGGTGTTGTTCGTCGTGTAGGTGAGCTGCAAACCGACGCGGCCAGCCGTGGTGCGGTGGTAGCCGACGTTCGGGGCGGTGATGCGGTACAGACGCCCCGTCTTGAGCGTCGCGCTGGCCTCCAGCACCTTCTGCGCGGTGCCGGCGCTCGTCGCGGTCGTGGTGGTGCTCGACGTCGTGCGACGGCCGCGGGCGATGACGCCGAGCCCTCCGGTCCACGCCGCAACGAGGTCGGTGACGAGCTGCGCGATCGTTCGGGCCGCCCACGACCCGGCCTTGCGCTGCATGACGGAGTCATCGGACGGGCTCAGCGCTGCGATCGCTGTGAGGTCGACATCGAGCGGCTGCGACGCTGCGTCGCCCGCGTCGACGTAGCCCTTGGTCGCTGCCTCCAGCGCGACTGTAGGCGCGGCGGGCAGCAGGATTGACTGCGCGAACCGGCGCGACATCAGCCGATGACCCGCAGCTCCCAGGCGTTCGCGGCGGGCGCGACCGGGAGCGTGACGACGACGTTGTTCGCGTCGGAGCACACCGAGTCGCACTCGACGAGCTGCCCGGTGGTGTAGCCGGACGCGGGGCTGGTGCCCGCGCGGACGACGACCTGGACACCGCGGTCGTTGAGGGCGTGGTTGACGGTGACGTTCGCCCCGGAGATCGAGAAGATGCCGCCGGTGGTCGTCGGGACGGTGCCACCCGCGACGCGCGCGACGGTCCCGTCGACCGACACCCCGCCCGCCGCGACGGCGATACCGCCGCCCGAGGCCGGGTTCACGGTGATCGCGTTGCCGGGCAATGTGATGCCGTTACCGGCGGTGTAGGACGAGCCGGTGTTGCCGCGGATGATGAACGTGGCGCTGGTGGTGCCGATCGTGACCGCGGTGTCGGTGGTGAACAACGCGAACAGGTCGGCGTTGGTGCCCTCGCGGACGTCCCAGAATGCGCCCGGGGTGGCGGTGGCTCCGTTGGCCCAGTTCGACGGGCGGGTGAGCGCGGCGGCGGCGCCGTTCCACACCCACGGGCCGTTCTGCGAGGCGGTGGTCTGCCCCATCAGCAGGATGGTGTCGCCGGCGACCATCGTGATGCCGTCGATGGATGCGCCGGGCGCGCTCGTGCTGACGTTGGTCGAGGTCGCGACGCGGACAGAGCCCTTGATGACCAGGCCGGAGGACAGCCCGGAGAGCTGGGTGTCGACGTAGTTCTTCGTCGCCGAGTCCTGCGGGCCGGTCGGGTCGGCCTGGTTGGTGATCTTCTTGCCGCCGAGCGAGACGTCGACGGTGGGCACGGCGAACTCGTCGAGCCGGTAGGCCTTCACCGTCGCGGCGAGGTCGCTGATGGTGCTGGCGAGCTGGGTGCCGGTGTGGTTGGCGCGGGCGAGGAAGTCGATGGCCGCCGTGCCGTTCCAGACCATCAGCTTGTTGGTCGTGGTGTTGAACCAGACGCGGCCGGCGTCCTGGGTGCCCAGCCCGGCCGGGTCGGACGACACCGGGTTGAGCAGGGCGCCGAGCAGGGAGAACCCGGTCAGGTCGATCGACGTTGCGAAGCGGCGTGCCACGGGAGGGCTCCTCAGCTCAGGTAGACGGTGCCGGTGAACGGCACCCCGAAAGTGATCTCGGTGATCCCGGCGTCGGGCCAGGAGATGAACGCGGGCTCGACGATCTGGTCGAGCGTGTCGATGCAGAGGACACCGGCCGGGCGCCACGGCAGGTTGTGCTGCGCCTGCACGAGCAGCGTCGGGGCGGGGACGTCGACCTGCGCGGCGTGCGCGCCCCCGCCACTGCCGCCCGAGCCCGTGCCGGGCACGAACACCGGCACGGCGGCGGAGTCGTCGCCGACTTGCACGACCTGCGGGCCCGGGTCGCCGATCTCGACGACGATGACCCGCTCCCCGGGCAGCAGCGGCGCGGTCACTCCGTCACGTCCTTCGTCACCGAGATCGCGCCGACGACGAGGGTGACCCGGTACGGGTCGTCCAGCGGGCCGGCGTCGGGGTTGTTCAGCTCGATGTCAAAGGCCAGGGAGCGGTTCGCCTCGAGGAGCGCAGTGGCCGCGGGGGTCAGGTAGAGCCGGACCGCGGAGGTCTGCACGGGCTGCCCGTCGACCTCCCCGGTCCACGGCGAGGTCAGGATCCGGGCGCCGGTCGTGGAACCGGTCGTCGCCCAGGTGAGTACGACCTCGCCGTCGCGGCGGGCCTGCGCCTTGACCGTCCACCCCGCGTCGGGGTCGGCGAGCTCGATCCCTGCGCCGTCGACGACGACGACCCACCAGGGCGACAGGTAGGTGTCGCCCTGGTAGATCGTCAGGTCGGTGTGGACGGCCACGGGCGTCAGGCCTGCGGCTCGCCGTCGGCGGGCGCCTCGGGCTCGGCCGGGGTCTCGGGCTCGGCCGGGACGTCGTCGGGCCGCAGCCCGCGCAGCCGCGTCGCGGCGGCCCGGATCTGGTCGGCCGTCGCCTGGTCGACGGTCGCGTCGTCGGCCAGGGCCGCGTCGAGCTTCGCGGTGACGTCGTCGAGCTCGGCGGCGACCTCGTCGATCGCGCTGCCCAGCTCGGCCAGCGCGGCGTTCGTCTGCTCTGCCATCTTCCGTGTCTCCTTCGTGTTGCGTTCCACCTCGAGCAGGGCCCGCTCGATGCGGTCGGGGGCCCGCCAGCGGCGGACCAGCCAGCGGATCAGCACGGCGGTCAGGGGCCGTCGAGCTGCGGGGCGGGGGCGGTGACGACGGCCGGGACGGGCGCCTCGACGCGGTCGCGAACCACGACCGCCACGACGACGCCGACCAGGCCCATCAGCGCGGCCTGCTGCTCGGAGTCCCACTGCACCCCGAACGCCAGGACCAGCGCGAGGACCGCCTGCGCCGCACCGAGGATCGCCGGGACCATGCTGTCGGTCCGGACGAGGACGGCGGTCACGGCGCCGGCGATTGCGACGGCAGCGGCGTTGACCGCGCCCTGCACGGTCGGGTTCGCGTCGAACACGAACGCGGCCAGCACCTGCACGACCGGGGCCAGCAGACCGACATAGAGCAGCGCGGGTTCGCGGCGCATGTCAGACCGCCTTGCCGTCGAGCTTCGCGAGGATCGCGTCGAGCTTGTCCTCGACCGCCTCGACCTTGTCCCGCAGGTCGGCGAGGTAGAGCGCGCCCTCGCCGGCGTTGCGGACGCCGGCCTTCCCGAACAGCTGGGACTGGGCGGCCTCGAGGATCGTCTGCTGCTGGGCGTCGGACAGTGCCATCAGGAAGCCTCCGGAGGTCGTGGACGTGCGCGGGATGCGGTGCAGGGGGTCGGCAAGGAGGTCGGCGACCCGGGCGCGGAACGCCCCCATGTCGATGCCGGTCGGGTCGATCTTTCGGCCCTTCGGGGTGGCGCACTCGCGGTGCGCGCAGGCCCGGTCGGCGTTGCGGCGCATGTAGTAGAGGAGCGCTGCGACCAGCCGCGGGTAGCAGTCGACCTGTTCGGGGGTCCAGTCCCCGGTGCCGGCGGATTCGGCCTCGATCCCGAGGAACCGGTAGTTCAGGTCGGAGAACCCGGCCCAGGTCGAGGCACCGGCGTGGTAGGCCAGCCCGGCGGCGAACACGTACACGGTGCCCGACCGGCCGATCCCGAGGTTCGCCAGCGGCCCAGGCAGATCGGAGCGGCCGTCGCGGACGACCTGCAGCGACGGGTACTCCCCCGTCCGCGGCCCGGCGGTGTGGTGACAGACGACGCCCTCGACGGCGGTCATGCCGCCGTGGCCGCGGTTGCGCCACCCGGACACCTCGGCGACGGGGTAGCCGGTGAGGCGGGCGGCGTCGGCCAGCCACGCGACCATGAGGCTCATCGGGCGTCCTCACGGCCGAGGTCCCACTGCGCGAGCTCGTACTCGCCGGGCAGGGTGAGCTCGGAGACCGCGCGCAGCGGCTCGTGTCCGCGGACGACGAAGTGCCCGATCATGTCGTCGGTGGTGACCTGCTCCGGCGGGACGTCGCGGAACGCGAGGGCCTGCAGGTCCAGTTCGTGGCGCGCCATCGGCGGGGCCCCTTCTCGACACCAGACGTGGTGCCACCAGGGGCGGGGCTTCGGCCACCGTGGGCCGGTGCCCGGGATGCTACCTGCCGGGCCCCGTTTCACCGGTCAGAAGTCGGTCCCGGAGGCGGCGACAGCGACGCCCAGGTCCTCGATGTCGACCTGCGCGAGCCACGGGCTGGTGTTGTAGATGCCGTAGGTGCGGGCACCGTCTGCGCCTTCCAGGGCGAACAGCAGGCTCAGCCGCGACGCCCCGGACGGCGGCTGCCAGAGCCGGCTGATGACGCCGTCGCGGACGCTGGCGTTGGCCGGGGTGGTCTGCGCGGTCTGCCGGATCGTCGGCGACGTCGTCGTCGCGTCCGACCCGTCGGTCGTGGCGTGGAACCACAGCGTGATGTTGGAGTCGCCCGCCCCGGTGACGTAGAGCCCGCACCGGGCGGTGAGCCGGTACTGCCGCCCCACGGTCACGTCGACGGCCAGGCGCATCACCGCGGTCCGAACCAGGCCGGCGAAGGTGAACCCGGCGCCGGCCCGCTCGCCCCAGGCGACGGTGCCGCGGGGCCCGTTCTGCGCGGCGGCCTGCGCGCGGACGGTCCGCCGGTCGAGCTCACGCAGCCGCGCCTCGTCGCGGGCGGCGACGCTGGCCTCCGAAGTCGGCGCCCCGATCCGTCCCACGTCAGCTCTCCTTCGTCGTGAACGAGGTGGTGTCCGGGTCCACCGAGACCCCGACGATCCGGGCGCTGATCTCCCCGTCGTCGAGCCACGGGTGCCCGGTGAACGGGAACGTGCCCGTGTCGCCCAGCTGCCAGGTCGTGCGGTACAGCGGCAGCAGGTCCGTCGGCGCACCCAGCGTCACCGCCTCCACCGGCCACCGGTACTCCTCGCCGTAGGACGCGGCGAGCGCGTCGAGCTGCGACTTCCGCGTCTCCGACGTCGACGTGCGGTCCGCGCGCTCCAGCGCCGGCCACGGGTCCCCGCGGTCGAACGTCGCAACACCGATCGGGCGGGCCGTGGACGCCCCGCCGGCGGCGTCGCCGGTGACGTAGGCGGTCGACACGGTCTCGGAGTCGTCGACGTCCCCGGACAGCGTGGTCAGCGGGTAGTCCCACACGGCGTCGCTGTTGAGCCCGCCGAGGTCGGGCGTGCCGATCGCGGCGCCCCACGACAGCTGCGACTTGTCCGCAGACATCTGCGGCTGCATCAGCACGTCCGGGCCACCGTCGGCCTCGACGACCGCCTTGACCGCCTCGAAGGTGGTGCGCAGGTCCACGCCCTTGTAGGTGACGGGGTCGCCGGAGTTCCCGGACTGCGCGGGCAGCACGATCGGCAGGTCCCGGCGCGACCCGCTGATCGCGCGGGTGAGCAGCTCGATCACGAGATCCCGCGGCGGCAGCGCCACCGTGAGGTCGGCCGCCGGGTTCGTGGGGTCGGCCCAGTAGCCGTCCGCGACGACGACGCGGCGGTCGAGCAGCTTCCCGATCGTGGAGCAGCCCACCGACACAGAGGTGTCCGTCCACTCCAGCGTCGCGACCGGGCCCGCCCACAGGGCGTCGTCGCCGCGCATCAGCACGAGCGACACTCCGCAGCCAGCCGACGCGATGCCGCGCAGCGTCGACCGCAGGATCTGCCCGGCCCGATCGAGCCCGGGCAGCGGCACGGTGAGCGAGAGCTTCCCGGGGCTCGCCCAGGCGAGGTTCTCCTCGAACGACCAGTCCGGCTGGTCGATGCCGTCGACGACCTGCCCGGTGCGGGTGTAGGCGACGAGCACCTCGTAGTCGAGGTCGTCGCTCACTGCACTTCGATCTTCCCGTAGATCGTGACCTCACCGGGGTCGGAGAACCCGCCGGCCACGTACGGGACGGACTGGTTCGGCACGCCCGGCGCGGCCGCGACGAGGTAGGGCAGCATCTGCATGTCGTTGTTGGCGCGCGGGAAGTACAGGCTGATCTGGTTCGAGTTGGCCGGGACAACGGCCCGCCCACCAGGCCAGTAGAACGCGTTGTTCACCCCGGCCCGCCCGATCACCCACAGCGTCGCCTCGAACCACTGCGCGTACGCCGCAGAGGTCATACCGCCCGGCAGCGTCGTGTAGATCTCCCCCGACCCCATGCCGATCCCGGCGACGCCGCTCCCGACCTTGAAGATGTACTTGAACTCGAGGTCCTTGCCGGTGAGCTTCCACTTCACGAACTTCGTCGCGCCCGGCCCGAGGTCCGCGGTCCCCGCCGGGCCCGACCCACCGCCACCGGTGCCCCGGAAGTACAGGTCGGCCGGGTCCTGCGTCCACGACGTCGGCGCGGTCACGGTCAGCCACACCGACCCCGTCCACACGTCCTCGCGGCCGTTGCGGAACTTCCGCCGCTCCCCGACGTAGCCACCGATCCGGGTGTCCCCGGTCTCGACGAGCCGCGACGCGCCCGCCGCCCGCGCCCACGCCATGATCGCGACGGGTGTCTGCGGGCCGGCGTTGGTGACCTGCACCCGGAACAGCGGCACGGTGTTCGCCGGCGCGCTGGGGATGCTCGGCGACGCGGACGCGGTGCCCTTCACCGTGTTGAGCCGGTAGGTGGCCGAGTCGGAGCTGTCGACGACCTCGCCGTAGATGATGTCGTAGCGCGACTGCCCCGACGTCGGCAGCGGCGTGTCGATCGGCACGGTCATCGTCGCGGTCGACGTGCACACGTACGTGCCGAGCGCCGCCTCCACGATGGCCTGGTGGGCGGTCACCAGGATGTTGTTGCCCGACACCGACGCCGACGGCCCGGCGCCCTCGACGACACCGGAGTCCGCGAGGACCGACGAGCCCGGCGCCTTGCCCCACGTGGCGCCGAGCGCGAGCCGCGCCTCCGCCGACACCACCTTCTGGTTGGAGATCCACGGGTCCGTGGTGCTCGCCGACGATGCGCCCATCTTCTGGTTCCCTTCCTCAGACCCAAGTACCGCGGGTGTGCACGGTCAGCGCCGACCCCGCGCCGGTGGCGCCGGTGAGCCGGAACGTGCGCTGCTCGGCCGGGCCGAGCCGCGGCCACCCGCCGCTGATCCAGATCGCGCCGCGCGCGTTCGACGCCCCGATGACCGCCCCGCGGGCCGGGATCGGCACCGGGCAGCCCGGCACGTCGAACGCGACCCGCGCGCTGCAGTTGATGAACACCGACTCCCCTGCCGCGACCGTGCCCCGCACACCGACGATCGACGTCCCGGCGAGGTCTGCGACCTGCACCCCGGACGTTGGGCCGGTCACCTGCAGCACGAGCTGGTTGTCGACCGTGCCAGCGCCGAACACGGTGGCCTGGGCCAGCGATGCGGCCGTGCCGGTCGCGATACCGGGCGAGCTCGTCGTGATCCCGGGCGACGCGGTGACGATGCCACCGACCCCGTCCGACCCGGCCGAGGACGGCCCGACCGACGTCCACGACGGCAGGTACCGGTACGGGTCGGCCGCGATCACCGGCACCGACCAGTCCCACTGCAGCGGCCCGGTCTGGTCGCACAGCACCTCCCCGGCCTGCTCGACGTAGGCCAGCAGCGGGTGCGTGGCGCCGTCGACGACCATCGGGTACCGCTCGCCCGGGTCCGGGCAGATCGCCAGCAGCCGCTCCGCCGCGGCCCAGCCTTGGGCGTCCGTGGCCGGGAACATGCGGCCCTCGACCGACATCGACCGGGTCTGCCGGTAGGCGGCGGAGCGGTGCGCGCCGTCGCCGGTGGTCCGCTCGGTGTGCTTGGTGCGCCGCGCCGGCGCGGACAGCCAGCCCTTGATGCTGGTGCAGATCCATGTCGTGCCGTCGGCGTCGACGTACTGCTCGTGCGTGGGGCCGTGGGACGCGGTGAGCACGTCGAGGGTCACGAGCCTCATCCGGTCCTCCTGGCCCAGGCCTGCTTGCGGACGACCTCGTCGGCCAGCCGCGAGATCTCCGACTGCGACATGGGTTCGCGGGCCTGCAGGGTGATCTGCGCGCCGTCACCACCGCCCGGGCGGACCTTGTCCCACTGCTCCGGGGTGAGGATCGCCTCCGGGCGTGACGTGCCGTTGTAGACCGTCGAGAGCCCGGGCGGCAGCCAGCCACCCGAGTCGTAGCCGCCGGGCCGGTCATACGCCGCGGCGAGCGACCCGTACCGGGCGCGGGCGTAGCGCATCGACGCGACGACGTTGGCCATCGGGTCCCAGATGTCGTTGGGCAGGGACGGGTCCCGGTAGGCGCGGAACGTCGGGTCGATGACCTGCATCAGGCCCTTCGACGGCGTGCCCCGGGCGGCGTTGGAGTCCCAATTGTTGATCGCGCGCGGGTTGCCGCCCGACTCCTGGTTCATCCGCCGCAGCGTCCGGTCGACGTCGCCCGCGGACAGCCCTAGCCGGGCAAGGGCCTGCGTGACGAGGCCCCGCCACTGCTCCACCCCGGCGCCGCCGGTGTACGAGGACGCTGCCGACGACTTCGCGTCTTCCTTCTGGCCTTCCCCGACCAGGAAGTCGAGCACCTTCTGTCGACCCCAGTTCAGGGTGTTCTTCGGGATGTCGAGGAAGGCTGGCGGGGCGTGGAACGGGATGAGCGCGGCGAGCCCGTCGGTGGCGGAGTTGACGAGGTCGCGGACCTTCATCTCGAACCAGTTGTAGCCGACCGCGGACCCGGAGAACCCGACGGCGTTCGACCCGGCCGCGCCGGGGAACCCGTTCATCGCCCAGTGCACGTGGTTGTAGTGCTGGGCCTGGATACCGGGGCTGTAGGTGAAGGGCCGGCCGTTCTTGAGGTTGATGCCCGGCGTGTGGATCAGTTCCGTCGAGCCCGGGTAGTTGCTGGCGATCCAGCGGTCCACGGCGAGCATGAACGGGGCGTCGCCCGAGCGGGGCCCGGCGATGTCGATCGCCTTCCCCGCGCCGTGGTAGTCGGCCGCGCCCGGCCGCACGCTCGAGGTGAGCCGCGCCGTGGGGAAAGCGCCGTGAATGATATTCCAGAGCGCCTGCCACACCGCGCCACCAGCGCCGGCGCCGACGGAGCTGGAGCCGGACACCCCGCCGAGACCGGCGCCGATCTCGACGTCCTGCTCGGCGATCAGCTTGCGGTGCAGCGCATCGGCCGCGCCGAGGCCGCCCAGGGACTTCACCGCGGGCGCGGACAGGATGTACTCCGGCCCGGCCTCACCGGCGCGGAGCAGCATGTCGCGCGGGACCGGGCCACCGGCGGCGTACTCCGGGATCGGGTCGAGGCCCTTGGCCGGCTCGACGCCGGGGAGCAGGTCAGCGACCCAGTTCCACGCCTTGAGGATGCCGTTGTTCCACACGGTGTTGATCAGGAAGTTCACGGGCTTCGCGAGGAGCCGCTTCATGCCGTCCCAGATCCGGCCGATCCAGTCGACGGCGGCGGAGAAGCCGTCCTTCACCCAGTTCACGCCGGCGACGATGGCGTCGAAGGTGGGCTTGATGACGTTGGTCCACACCCACGAGATGACCGTGCCGATGCCCTGGAAGGCGGGCTCGAAGATGTTGTGCCACAACCAGTTCAGGACCGGCGCGAGGACGTTCTGCCACAGCCACACGAGGGCGTCGAGGTTGGGCTTGATGACGTTCAGCCACACCCACTCGACGACGGCGCCGATGGCGTTGAAGATCGGCAGGAACACGTTCTGGTAGAGCCACTGCGCGGCAGGAGCGATGACGTTCTGCCACACAGCGACGAGCGCGTCCCACACGGGCTTGAGGACGTTCTCCCACAGCCAGGTCGCGGCGGCCCCGATGCCGTCGAACACGGGGACGAGCACGTTCTCGTAGAGCCAGGTCGCGGCGGCGGCGAGCAGGTTCCACGCCACTATCAGGGGCCCGACGAGGACGGTCATGATGACCGCGAACAGGATCTGCGCGGCCTTGCCGATGAACGAGAACACCGGCTGCAGCACGGACTGCCACAGCCACGTCGCCGCGGCGGCGATCCCGTCGAACGCGGGCTTGAACACCGATTGCCACAGCCACGTCGCAACGTCGGCGACGACGCGGAACGCGGCCTGGACGAAGTCGCGGAACCACTCGACGTTGTTGTAGGCCCAGATCAGGGCACCGACGAGCGCACCGATCGCCAGGACGATCAGGGTGACCGGGTTGGCGTTCATGACGATGTTGAGCGCGGCCTGCGCGAGGGTCCACGCCTTCGTGGCGCCGACAACGGCCAGGAGCAGCCCGACAGCGACACCGCCCGACGTCGCGAGGAACGACAGGATCTCCGGGACGGGGCCCCAGTTGAAGATCGCTGTGCCCCAGTCGATGAGCGTGGAGAAGATCGGGAGGATCTTCCCCCCGATGAGGTCGACGACGGTGGTCTGCAGGGTCCGCTGGAACGACTCCATCCGCGCCGCAGGCGTCATCAGCGCCTCACCTGCCGCGTCGGCCGCCCCGCCGATCTGCCCGAGCCCGGCCGCCGCTGTCTCGGGATGCAGAGCGAACAGCGCGGCGCCGAGGTCCTCGGCCTGGGTCCCGAACAGCCCCGTCGCGATCGCGGCCTGATCGGTCGGGTCCTTCACCGCGCGGAGCCGGTCGAGGACCTGGCCCAGGGCGTCCTTCGCGCCCTGTCCACCGGCGGCGATCTGCGCGGTCGTCTTCTCCGCCGACAGCCCGAGCCCCTGGAAGGCGGTCTTCGACGACTCCGACCCGTCGATCGCCCGGATCGAGAACTCCTTGAGCGCGTCGGCGACGAGGTCGCCGTCGCGGGCGCCGGCCTGCAGCCCCTGCGTGATCAGGCCCGTCGCGTCGGCGGCGTCGAGGCCGAGCTTGCGGAACTGGGTGCCGTACTCGTTCAGGGTGTCGAGGAAGTCCTCAGCCTTATCGGCGCCGGACTGGAAGCCGCGGTAGATGACGTCGAGCGCGACCTCGGCGTTCGGGGCCAGCCCGGTGCGCATGACCTGCCCAAGGGCGTTCGCGGCGCCCGTGGCGTCGACCCCGAACGCCGTCGACAGGTTGAGCACGCTGCCGGTGACGTCCTGGATCTGGGCGTCCGTCGCGTCCGCTGCCAGGGCGCCGGACTGCAGGACCGACCGGATGGCGTCGTTGACGTCGCCGATGGACTCGCCGTAGGCCTGGCTGTAGAGCTCCCCGGCGATCTTCCCGTACCGGCCGGCGTCGGCCGAGGAGAGCCCGAGCTGGGCCTGCAGCTTCCCGTTCGCCGCGGAGAAGTCCATCGCGTCGCCCAGGGCCTTCACCAGCGCGGCGCCGATCAGCGCGCCTGCCGCGACGCCGGCGGCGACCATGCCGGGGCTGGAGATCTGGTCCTCGGCCTCGTTGGTGTCCACGACCGGGGTGATGACGATGTCCGGCGGGGAGAACGAGTTGATCCGAGAGGTGATCTCCTCGAAGAACCCGCCGAACGACGGGACCATCGGGACGGCGATGTCACCCGCGGTGTACGTGCTCACGACGCCGCTCCCTCAGGACGCGGGTTGAACAAGGCGATCACGCGCTCCGCCTCGTCGCGATCCGCGCGCTTGCGGAGGTCGTCGACGAGCGTCCGCGGGCGCTGGGGCTTGGGCACCTCGGGCGGCTTCCCCGACTTGCTGTTGACCCCGATCAGCGTGGAGTGCATCGCACGCACGGCGTGTAGGAGCTCGGTCAGCAGCTCCCGTTCGGCGGTCCACCCGACCAGGGACATCCGGGGCTCCTCTCCGCTGTCGGTCTGCGCGGCGACGAGCAGCGGCGCGATCTCGTCGTCGTCGTGGAGCGCGGCGATGTAGCGCGACTCGCGGGGGAGCTGGTCCGCGAGGCGGAGCAGCTTCCCCCACGGGTGCCTGCCGCGGAGGAAGTCCAGGAGGTCCAGGCCGAGAAAGGCCTGCAGGTCGTACTCGAGCTCGTGGCCGTACCGGTCGATGAGGTCGACGGCACGGCCTACCGTTCCGGGGAGGCTCCCGGGCCGCCGAGGTTGAGGTCGGTCATGACGTCCTGGATCAGGTCGCGGTAGGCGGTGAACGGGGCGTCGGGCTGGGCCTCGTTGAGCCGGTCGAAGTTGTCCTTCCCGATGAGCACCGCCATCGCGCCGGCGAAGTCGGCCTTGCGCTGCAGCTCCTGCAGGGACTGGAGCGCCTCGGCGGTCGGGATGTGGACGCGGATGACGTCCTCGGGGTCGTCCGAGACCGGGACGACGGCTTCGACGTCGCGGGCCTCGGCGACCATCCGGTTCCAGGACCGGCGTTCCTTGCGGTTCGGGACGGGCGTGCTCACTTCGACGCGGCCTTCCCGCCGCCGTTGGTGGCAGTGTTCGTGTCGACCGGCTCGGCGTCCTTCGCGTCCGCGGCCTTCGCGTCCCCGTCCTTCGCGCCGGCGTTGACGATGGTGTCGTAGGAGCGGCCGGACTTGATCCGGTAGCCCTGGCCGTAGACGAGGTTGTTGAGCTCGATGGGGTCGCTCGTGACGTACTCGCGGCCGTCGGGGGCGATGAGGGTGGTGTTCTGCACGGCTGGTTCCTCTCGTGGGTCGTTGCCGGTGGTTCCGGCCGGCGGCGGGCTGCAGCAGGACGCCCGCCGCCGGACCGGGTCTGGGGAGCGGCTCAGGTGGCGGCCGGGAACCCGGCGGCGACGAGCTGGGACTTCCAGCCGGGGCCGAAGAAGAAGTGCCGCACCGCGTAGCCGAGGACGGGGTCGACGAACGCCGTGCCGGTGACGGGCCACTGCAGCTCGTTCCCGTCCGTCCACGACTGGTCGTCGACCGTCGTGATGGACATGCGCGGGCAGAACCGCGCGATGTAGACGGCGTCCAGGCCGACACCATCGGCCATGATCGCGAGGAACCGGCGGTAGATCGTGGTGTTCGCCGAGGCCTGGTTGAACGCCACCTCGCCGGTGGTCGCGGTCGGGGTCACCGCGGACAGGTCGACACCGTAGGACAGCTCGAGCGAGAGCCGCTTCGTCTCCTGCATCGTGAACTTGAGGTTCGTGACGTCGGAGGTGATGTCGCGCCGCGTCGGCTCGAACGCGCCCCAGCTCGTGGTGTCGGAGGTGTCCATGTCGCGCGACCACGAGGCACCGTCGTCCTTGGTGATGTACCCGACGTCGGTGTAGTTCGCGGGCAGCGCGGCGGGGTCGGACGAGGCGCCCGAGGACATCGCGGTCGGGGCCGCGGCGCTACTCGGGGCGACCCAGATGCCGCCGTTGAGCGCCTTCCGGATCAGCTGCTGCTGGCGCTGCTGCAGGGAGGTGAATGCCGGCATGTCAGAGGTTCCTTCCTAGGATCGCGGCCGGCGCCACGCCAGCACGAAGTTCGTTGTGACCGACCGCTTGTCGAGGTCGGGGTCGGGGATCTGCTGCGGCGGCGTGAACGTCGCCGCGTTGTCGATCAGAGCCCCGCCGACCACCGTGTTCGGGCTGGCGAGGATCACCTGCCTGCACTGCTCCGACAGCTGCCAGGACTCCGTCCGGGTCGCGCCGATGCAGGTCACCTCCACCACCGGGGAGTCGGTGATCCCGTCGTCGGAGCCGCCGGTGCGCACGACCCGGATGAGCGGGGTCGTGATCGTCGGCGGCGTCGACGTGACCGTGGGCGCGATCGGCTCCAGGAGGTCGAGCAGGACGACCTCGGCGTCGGGCCACGGCGTGAGGAGCTCAGCCATGGGTCACCGACCCGACGACCCCGACGACACCGCGGAACCGCGACTTCACGTCCGGGTACCGGAGCTCGCCGGCGGCCGGGGCCGGGACGAGGACGGTCGCGCCCGCCCGGTCCCGCCGGACACCGGACGCCGGCGAGGTCGTGACGACCGGCGTCGGCATCTGCGCGTACACACCCGCCGGCGCGCTGGCCACCCGGGCCGCGACGTCGTCGGCGTGCCGCTTGACCGCGTTGCGCAGCTCGACGTTCCGCGCCAGGTACGCGCGGATCGCGGGGCTGTTGCGGCGGAACCGCGCCCGGTTCGTGCTCATCCCGACACCGCCTTGAGCGGCACCGAGCACACCGCGCGCCGCCCGGTCAGCGGCGAGGACCACTGCGCGGGCTCGCCGTCGACGTGCCAGCGGCGGCCGCTGATCTCGATGACGTCCGTGGCGACGACGTCACTGCCGTAGGGCAGATAGAGCGTCGCGGTGGTCGTCACCGTGTCCCCGCGGGTGACGAGGTCCTCCGACGACGACGCAGGCGCGAACGCCCCCGCCATCTCCGTGCGCACCTCGGCGCCCTTGTCGCCGAACCGGTCCACGCCACCGGGGCGGCACCGGACGACCGTGTCGGGGTAGCGCATCAGGCCCACCCCGCCAGGTGCGGAGACGGCCACACCGGGGGCACCTCGACGTGCGGGGTGATCGTGAACGCCCCGCCGCCGGCGCCGAGCAGCGCCCACTCGTCGTCGAGGATCGTGAGGAACCCGGCGGCCACCCTCGTGTCGAGGGTGGCCGACCACGGCCCGATGGACTCCTGCCGGTAGCCCTCGCTGTTGCGCAGCACGCGCGCGACTGCCTCGGCCTCGATGTCTCGGACGAGGGTCGCGTACGTCGGGTCTGCGTCAGTCCTCGTCCGCAGAGACGGCAGCCGCGTCAGCAGCCTTGCCTCGGCGGCCTCGAGCTGCGCGCGGGCGAACTTCGTCTCCTCGGTCGTCAGCTCCCGCCTCAGCTGCGTCGCCACGTCCGTCGTCTGCGCCAGCGCCATCGCCGCTGTCCTCCGCCGGGTCGCCGTAGTCGAGGTCGTCGGTGGGCTCGAACCCGTCGGGCGTGGGCCCGTCGGTCTGGACGACGGTGCCGACGTCGGGGTGCTTGTAGGTCGCCACGGGTCAGGCCGCCGTGGTCTTGGTGAGCTTCACGAACGACGAGATGTCGTTGATGAGCAGGCCGAACTCCGTTTCGGCCCGGACCGCGACGAGGTTGTTTTCCCAGAGCGACGTCAGCTCACCGTTGATCGTGACGGTGGCCTCGGTCGACACGTCGTAGGAGATGCCGCCGATCTGGCCCCACGCGATCTGGCTGAAGTCGCCGGCGTAGCCCAGCGGGTAGGTCGTGGACGCGCCGCCGGGAGTGGGCGCCCCGATGCCGTCGGCCATCGACGACTGCCGACCGATGAGCCGGCCGCCGCGGGCAGCCGGGGCGGTGCCCTCGTACGGGGCCTCGATGTAGAGCGGGCGACCGGTGGTGTCGACGGTGCCGAGGAGGTCGGGCTCGAGACGGGTGTCGAGGGCGAACCCGGTCAGCTTCTTCCCGCTGTTGACCAGCAGCCGCAGCGCCGCGACGAGGTCCCCGTGGACGCCACCGGCGCTGGCCGCCGTGGTGCCGATGCCGACCGCATTCGTGGCCTGGTCGAGGTAGGCGCCGAACGGGGTGTTCGTGCCGTGGAAGCCGGCGGCGTCGAACGCCATCGCGAACGCCTCGCCGAGCTGGGGCCGGATCTCGTCGACGTAGCCGCCCGGGTTGGCGCGCACGACCTCAGCGGAGACGACCGCGATGGCCGCGATCTTCTTCGGGGTCATCGACTTGAGCGTCATGCCGCCCTTGCTGGCCGGCTTCTGCCCGGCCTCCGCGACCCATGCCGCGGTGGGCTTCGAGGTGATGACCGGGACCTCGGTACCGGCCAGGCCGAGGGGGACCTTCCGCGCGAGCTGTTGCAGCGCGGACGCCTTGTAGGCCTCGTTGAAGATCGGGGCGGCGCGTTCCTTGGTCAGGAAGCCGGAGAAGTCGCCGGTGACGGTGGGGGCGGTGATAGCCACTGGGCCCGCCTTTCGAGTGTGGGATCCGATGTCGGACCGCCACCTCGGGCGAGCGCGCCCCCACCGCGGGGGACTGGATGCGGCGAGGGTAGCCGATCAGATGCCGAGCTTGGCCCTCAGCGACTCCTCGAGCGGGTCCCCGTTGAGCGCCATGCCCTGGCCCTGCGAGGGGTCCGGCGCCTTCCGCCGCTCCTCCCGGCCCGACGCCTGGACACTCGCGGTGAGCGCGGCCAAGGCCTTCGCGTCGGCCGTCAGCTCCTCCTCCGTGGTGCCGCGCAGCCGGTCGGCCAGCTCGTCGGGAAGCTGCGCCCGGCGCGCGACCCGCTCCCGGAGACGGCCGAGCTCGGCCTCCTCCGCGCGCCGGTTCGCGTCGGCGAGCTGCTCGGCGAACCGCTGCGCCTCGGACTTCTTCGCCTCGTCAGCGGCCTTGGCCGCGGCCTCGTACTGCTCGAGCTCTTTGAGCCGCTTCCGCAGCCCGGCGTTCTCGCTGTTGGTCTTGCGGATCTTCTCCATGGCGCGGTCGGCGTCGAACGGCTCGGCCTCGGTGCTGCTCTCGCCGGCGGGCGCGGTCTCGGTGGTGTTCGTGGTCTGCTGCTGCTCAGTCACGAAAGACTCCAGAATCGCGGGGAGCGCGCCCACCCGGGGCTCATAGGTCGCGGCCATTCGGCACCATCAGCGACCTGCAAATACTAGCTCACGCAGCCTTGCGGTCCGGGTTCTCATATGCCTTCCGGAATGCGTGCCATTTCTCCTCCCCGTAAACACCTGACGACGCGTCGTAATAGATTTCCTGGATTCGCTCGAATTCGTCGCGGCCTGGCCAGTCCCGCTGGCCGTCGCGGACCAGGATCGCCACACACCGATCCTTGTCGTGCGCCTGGAACCCGGCCGAGCGCCTCGCGTCGGAGTGGTAGACCGGCCCGCGGCTGATCATCAGCGCGCAGAACGGGCACGGCTGCGACGAGTCCGCGACCCGCGCCCACCGGCCCTTGCCACCCGACGCAGATGACACCTGGATCGTCGTCTCCCGCCCGGCCTGCTCGACGTGCCGCACCAGCCGCGCCGAGCCGTCCGCCGCGACCTTCGCCGGGGACCAGCCCGGCGCGTTCCGGGGCACCCCGAACACCGTTGAGCGCAGCGCCTGCAGCGTCCACGCGATGTCGTAGGGCAGCGGCGGCGGCCGCGACGCCGACGGCAGCACCGCCCGCGCCGCGAGGTAGGAGATCGCCGCGGCCTGCCCACGCCACCCCACCAGCTGCGGGTAGAGCAGCGCCGCGATCCGCAGCCACCCCGCTTCGGGCAGGCCGGCCTCGGCGCCGCGGAGCAGGATCGGCAGCACCAGCTGGGCCGCCTCGCGGCTGATCAGGTCCTGCTGCTGGCGGAGCTCGACGAGCGGCACGTCACGCCTCGATGGCCGCCGGCGCGGTGAGCTGCTGCGCCTGGTCCGCGCCGACCGACTTGATCAGCGCCGCGAGCGGGTCGGACGCCATGAGCTGGGCGTAGTGGGCCTGCTGCTCCGGGGAGAACCCGAGCATGTCCCACGCCGCTTCCTTCGGGATGATCCCGGCCTGCACGAGCTTGGTGACGGCGTCGGCCTTCGCCGCGAACGTCGGCGTCGACGGGTCGCGCCAGCGGGTCTCCAGCCGGGGGACGTCGTCGGTGTCGTCGATCCAACGCAGCGCCAGGCGCATCCCACGTTCCCACGCGTCCTCCAGCGTGGTCGCCGCCCGCTCGGCGCGCTTCACCAGCCGCGACTCCGACGACCGGATCGCGTCCGCCGAGGTGGGGTTGTCGGTGGAGTAGCCGAGATAGTGCGGCGGGAGGCCGGTCATGGCCGACACGAGCTTCGAGTACTGATTGATGACCTCGGTGAAGTTCCTCAGGTCCGCCGCAGCGAACTGCCCGACCTTGGCGTCCTCTTCCGAGAGCGTCCAGAGCCGCCCGATGTAGGCCTCCCATGCTGTCTTCGGCTTGCCGTCCTTGTCGACGAAGTCCTCCTGCTTCGCGCCCAGGACGTAGCGCTGGGGCACCGCGAGCAGCTCTTGCGCGCCACCGAGGTTGGTCAGGGTGCGGCAACACGCGTCGGTCAGCCCGATGATGTCGAGCAGCTCCGAGCGGCCGGTCTCGTCGGAGAGCCGGTCCTGATACAGCATCGGCACGACAGTCGGGGTGCCGAGATCGTGCTCGACGGCGTCGACCTCGACGAACCCGCCGGACCGGAGCTCATAGAAGAGGGTGACGTCGGGCAGGTACAGCGTCGCGCGCTGCGGCACCCCGTTGCGGTCGGCCGCGTACACCCGCGCAGCCGATCGGGCCTCCCCCGTGCTCGGGTCGACGTCGGCGTGAAGGTGCTCGCCGGACTCCACAGTGATCAGCGGGGTCTCGTCGTCGCCGTCGCGGCGGCCGACCACGACGTAGGCGTCACCGGTGACGAGGGCCTCGCGGTGCCCGAGTGGGGCGCGCGAGTCCAGGTTGTTCGCCTGCCACCAGCCCCACAACCGGTCGGACGTGCCGGTCTCCCCTGCGAGGCGGAAACCTTCGACGTCGAGCCGTTCCTCGAGGCTGCGGGTCGCGAGGCGGGGCCAGTTCACGACGACGGCGAGGTTCCGCATCTCGGGCGGCAGGGTGATGCCGAGCGCGGCGAGGCGGAGAGCGCCGTCGTAGTAGGCGTTGAGGCGGCGGCGCTCGGTCGCGCCGTCGTAGATCTTCTCGATCAGGCCACGCAGGACGTCGAGGTCGGCCACGCTGGGGCGCCTTCCGGTGCGCGGCCACCGGGGCGCCGTGGTGCCCACCGCGGGGCGGATCGAGGCCCGATCCTACGGCGCGGGCCGCTACGACCCGAGGATCCTGATGCGACGCGGCATCGGCGCGGGAGTGTCGAGGTCCTCGACCGGCTCCCCGTCGAGCGCGATCCGCCCGGCCTGCAGGTGGGACTCGATCCGCTCGGGCGACAGGCCGGCTGACACGAGCCGGTCGCGGACCGTAGGGACCACTGCTGGGTCGTCGTGCTCGCTCATCGGGCCGTCCTCATCCCTCGCCGATGCCCACGAACGAGCAGCCCTCCTCGACGGCCGGGTAGAGCACGATCTTGCCGCACTCGTCGCCGTCGGCGTTGGGGAGCAGGCACTTCCACCGGTGGTGGCCCTTGTGGTCTCGGTGTCCTCCGCCGCCGCGGCAGCCAACCCAGGACGCGACCCACGGCGCCGGGACGTCCCACGAGTGCCCGGCGGGGCAGCGCGCCGGGGTGACGACGCGGACCCGTCCGTCGGGGGTCGGGACGAGTTGTCCGACGAGGTCGGCGCGGTGGGCGTCGACGAGCTGCCACGCCACCGCGAGGTAGGCGGACCATCGCGCGGGGTCGTCGTGCTCGAGCGCCCACGCCGCGGCCTCGGCGCGGATGTCGGCGAGGAGCTGCTCGCCGCCGTAGGCGAGCGCGTCGGCCTCGATGCGGTCGAGGAACTGGGCGTCGGAGCGGGGCAGCGCGGCGGTCACCGCCCTACCCTCGTCCGGAGCCAACGACGAGGCAACGCCTGGCGCCGAGCCCACCGGATCCGCGTCGATACGCTCGCCCCGTGACCGACCCGCACGCCATGTTCCGGACCTACGAGCTGGCCAAAGAGGCCGAGACCGACGCCGCACGCAATGTCCTCATCAGCAAGAGCCGCTACGACAGCGACTCGACGTCGCAGACGAACCGCGACGACTTCGCCGCCGACCTGATCGCCCTCGCCGACGCCATCGAAGCCACCGTCGAGGCCGAGACAGTTCTCCACACCGCCACGACGTACGACAATCCTGACGGGGAGAGTGCCGCCTACTCGCTGTTCGGCAGACAGCGGGCGCAACGCCTCAAGGAGGCCGCGCGACACCGCGAGATGGCCGAGAGCCTCACCCGAGGATGACCACGGCGCGCGAGCGGTGCCGCTTCTTGTACGACTTCGACTCCAGCACCGCTCGCCGCGCCATCCTCGCGATCACCATCGACACCGCCGCGTCGACCTTCCGGTCCCGGTCCGGGCCCTTCCCGACGCTGATCCGGTCCCGGTACGGCCGCCGCCAGGCCGAGTACACGTGCCGGGCCATGACCCGGTCCCCCGAGTGCAGCAGCGTGCGCTGCTCGATCTCCGACGCTACGAGCTCGGCGCCGAGCGCGAACCGGTAGATGTGGCGGCGCATGTCGAACGCGATCGGGTCCGACGGCGACCCCTGCGAGGCCGGTGTCGCCGGTGCGTCGTAGTCGGTGCCCCAGCGGCCCGGCCACTCCACGCGCACGAGCTGCTCCATCGGCCGCACGTCCGACCACAGCGCGCACACCCGGAACCGCTCGTGCGCCTGCGTCACCCAGTAGTCGAGCTCGGCGACGTCGACCGGGGCCCCGGTGTGCCGCGGCTCGTGGATCCAGATCGGCCAGGTGAACCCGTCGGAGATGCGGCACGCGATCAGCGCCGTCGCGTCGTCGGACTCCGACGGGTCCAGCCCCAGCGCGATCTCCTCGCCGTCCTCGACGACGACCTCCGGGGCCGCGCACGCGTCGTAGGCCTGCGCCGACACCCACGTCGAGTACGACGACACCCGCCAGTTCCCGAACTCGCGCTGGCTGCGCTCGATCGGCCGCTTCGGGTCGAGGATCTGCTCGAGGATCTGCTCCTGGTCCACCCACGGGCAGTCGTCGTAGATGGTGTGCAGCGCCGCCCGGATCGACTCCGGGTCTGACCAGTCCGTGTCCGCCGGCGCCTCCCGCACCACCATCAGCAGCCGCTGACGGCCCCGCGTGCGGCCCTCCTGCTCCGCCGACCACGTCTCCCACAGGTCCTCCGCGACGCTCCCCGAGCCCGGCTCCGGGGCGTTCGCCAGCCCGAGCACCCGGGCCCGCGGCACCTTCGTCGCGTTGTCCGACAGCACGTCGTAGAACTCCTGGCCGTGGTTCGACACCGTCCACTCCGACAGCTCGTCGGCCACCACGAACGTCGGCCGGCCACCACGCGCAGTCGCCGGCGAGGAAGTCGTGACCCGCAGCTCCCCGCCAGTGATGCCCGGCGCCGACGGCACATAGATCCGCTCCCGGCCAGGGTCGAGGTTGTAGATGCGCTGCAGCGGCGTCCCGCGCGCCGTCCACGCCGCCACGTACTTGTAGGTGTTCCCGACCTGCGCCTGCGACACCGCCGACAGCTGCACGAGCGGCATCGACACCGGCCGGCCGCGTACGCCGCCCGGGGCGTCCGGGTCCCACGCGGCGAACCGGACCGGCCCGAGCAGCTCGGCCAGGGCGAGGAACCCGGCCGTCGGGCTCTTGATCGTGCCGCGGGCCAGCCGCACCAGCGCGGCCCGGTACCGCCACCGCGTGTGCTCGTCGATCGCGTACCACCAGAGCACCAGCCGGATCTGGTAGTCGGTCAGCGTGAGCGGCAGCCCGGCGAGGTCGCCGTCGGGGACGTGGAACAGCGGCTCCCCGTGCCGCGCGCCGGCGGCCCACTCCAGGACACCCCACCCGAGGGTCAGGTCCGGGATACCCGGCGGCAGGGTGTCGAGCGGCTCCAGCACGCGGGCTCAGGACCCGGACAGCCGGCGCCGCGCCTCGTCGAGGTGCGCCACCCCGCGCGCCACCTCCGCCGCGCGCTGCTCCCCCGCCGACGACGTCGACTCCCCCGGCAGCCTCGACGACGCCCCGGGCGGCGCCAGCTCGACGTGCGCCGACCGCCGCGACCGCTCCGTGCACAGCAGCTGCTCCATGCCGCGCATCACCGAGTCGTACGACGACGCCTTCGCCTCCGGATCCGCGAGGACCCGCGACATCTGCTCGGCCAGGAACCACGCCGCCATCCGGTCGGACGGCTGGTAGTAGAACGCCTGCCCCGATTCCCGCAACGACAGATACCAGTCGCGAGCCGCCGGGTGCCATTTCGACGACGCACGCCGCCATTCCGGTACCCGCCTCGGCGATTCCGGCGCAGTGAGCGGGGTGTCGACCACGCGCTTGTGACGACGCACTCGCTGCGCTGTCGGCTTCGGGACCGGTGGCATTTCAGCGACCTCCATGAGGGTCAATGCGAGTCAGGCCGCCACCGGGGCGAATTCAGAAATCGTAATCGAGGTTTCCCCGGGCGCCCGTTCCGCGGATGCGCACGGGATCGGAGCGGCTATGCCTACCGAGTCGGCGGCTGGCCGGGGCGGGGGGCCGCCCCCCCTGGGTCAGCTCGCGAGGTACGTGTCGTCGTAGCAGGCGGCCCACTGGCCTCGGGCGAAGGCGGCGATGCCGACGCCGCGCTGCTCGGTCTCGGGGTCCCAGGTGTAGAGGGTGAGCGGGCCGTCGTCCTGGTAGGTGAACGCAGTGGTCTCGGCCGGCCAGTTGGCGACGGTGCCGTCGGTGAGGATGACGACGATGTGCTTGGCCTCGGGCTGCTCGACGTTGGGCTCGGCCTGCTGCTCGGTCATGGTGTGACTCCTGGGTGTCGGGTTGGGCTGCGTCGTTCGGCTCTGCGTCGTGCGTTGATGGCGTCTCGTCCGGTGACGGTGTCGTGGCATCGGCCGCATGCTGCGACGAGGTGTTCGATGCGGTGGTCGTCGTGGGCCGCGGTGTGGTGCACGTCGGTGGCTCTGCCTTCGCAGCCGGGTAGCGCGAGGCGGCAGCGGTGTTGGTCGCGGTCGAGGACGTGGCGGCGTAGGCGGGGCCAGTTGGGGGGTAGTGGTGAGCGCCGGCGGGGGGTCACTGTGGAGCACCCGGGGGGCTGTCCTGGGCGACGCCGTAGACGAACCGCTTGGGCACGCCCAGGTCAGGCGGGATGTCGAGGACGAGCCAGCGGTCGTGGCCGGTGCCGCGTCGGTGCTCGGCTGACCATTTGCCGCGCTCGGCCGGGGAGTCGAAGGGCATGACGTTGTCGGGGCTGGGCTCGGGCTCGCAGACACGGCACCAGAGCAGGAACATCACGTGTGGCCCCATCGGTAGCGGTCGGCGTCGACGTCGGGCTCGTCGACTGCACTGGGGATGTCGATGTGCTCGATAGCGAGGGCGAGGGCCATCGCGCAGAGGAGTTCGACGGCTTCGTCCTGGCGGATACACAAGGGCTGCTCGTCGCGCCTGGTGTTGGTGATGTGCAGGGCTGGTCCGACGCTGTCGAGTGCCATCAGCGTGGTCGGCCTGATCCGCCATGGTCCGACCTCGGCGCCAGACAGTGCGGTGGGGTCGGGCGTCACGCGTCCTCCCCGGCCGGGGGCTGCGGCGTGGCGTTGGTCGGGTCGCTCCAGCCGAACAGCGTCCGGTCGTGGCCCAAGGTGAAGACGCCTACGCGCCAGACGTCCAGGCACCACCACGGCCCCGGCGTGTTCTGCCCTCCGCTGCTGTACCTCGTGGCGCGGGCCCGGTAGCGGTGGAAGTCCAGCCGCCACCGTCCGAGCTGGGCGATGCGGCGCTGCGACTTGGTTCCGCTCACGATCCGGCCTCCGGGGGCTGCGGCGCACCAGCAGCGGCCGGGGCTGGGTGCACGACGTACCGGTCATAGGCCCAGCGGAGCACCCGCCTCTGCGTCTCCGGGTCGAGCACGGCCAGCACGCCGTGGATCGTCTCGATCGCGGCCAGTTCGGTGTCGGGCGTCGGGGGTTCGTGGACCGGATCGCCGGGCTGCCAGTCGCTGGGATCGGTGTCAGACATCAGGGCTCCTTACCTTCCGGGGGCTGCGGCGCACCAGCAGCGAGCGCGGCGCGGCGTGCTGCCCGCTCGGCCTGGATGCGGTCCCAGCGCTCTCGGATCACGCTCACTCGGTTGCCGTGGCAGGACGTGCAGCACGAGCCGTCGTGGTGCGTCAGTCGCTCGCAGATCGGACACCAGCGCTCAGCCACGGTCGGCTCCCGGCTCGTCGTCCTGCGCGGGTTCGGGGGCGCCCGCCCCAGCCAGTGGGATCGTCACGCGCCGCAGCTCGTAGACCTCCCACTGCTCGTCGGCGGGAGCGTCCTCGACCTCGACGTCCGAGGCTGCGGTCAGGGTGCAGTGGACATCGTCGGACCAGAGCGTGATCGCGCGGTCCCCGTGGTGTTCGGTGGCGTCGAGGATGCAGCCCACGACGTAGCCGTGAGCGGTCTTGTCGTCCGGCTCCTCGTCCTCGTCGTTCGGGGCGACGGGCGCGTCTGGGTCCCGGGTGACCGTGACCTCGACGCACATCCCGAG
The DNA here is from genome assembly GCA_001725415.1 of Pseudonocardia sp. SCN 73-27. GTDB lineage: Bacteria > Actinomycetota > Actinomycetes > Mycobacteriales > Pseudonocardiaceae > Pseudonocardia. The sequence goes on along the minus strand of MEGH01000006.1, from coordinate 157,436 downwards.
CGCCGCCATGACCCGACGGAACGTCGACATGCGCGGGTCACCGTTCGCCTCGTGGATGCGGCGGGCGAGGCTCAGCACCTCTACAGGGACGTCGTCGGGTGTGGGTTCGGCGGCCGGGGCGACGGTGACACCGTTCTCCGCCAGCCGCTTGATGAACGCCTGCGCGTACGCGGCGCCGACCTGCGGCTGCCCGGTCAGGTCGACGATGGCGCTCTCGATAGCGGCGCTGACGCGATCAGGCGTGGTCACGGCGGGCCTCCCGGGCGCGCTCGAAGGAAGACTGGAGTTGACCCAGCAGGTCGGGTTCGGCGGCCGGGGCGACCGCCTCGGCGGAAGTCGTGCGCGTCGTTTCGGTCTGGTCCTGGCGTACGACTTTCTCGGCCTCGGCGGAACCCAGCGCCGCGCGGGCCGCGCGGAGGTCGTCGGAGAGCTGCAGCGCGAGCCGTTCCGCTTCGGACTCACGCGTGGCGACCTCTGCGATTCGGTCGGCAGCCGCCTCGGCGGCGTCGAGTACGGGGCGGGCGGCCTGCTCCCGGGCGCGCGCCCGCTCCACCTCGACGCGGAGAGCGTCACGCTCGGCCTGGATCACGCGCCAGGCGTGCTCGGTCGGCGTCCCCTCGAACGCCTTCATGAAGCGGTCGATCTTCGCGGAGGCTTGGTCCGGCGTCAGTTCGAGCGACTTCTGCAGGCGGTCGAGGAGGTCGGGCTCGGCGGCCTCGTCCGGGGTTGAGGCGGTCACGACCGCTCCCCCCTCAGCACGTACTCGACGCACGTCTCGTGGCACGCCGGGCACAGCCCGCCGTCCACCGCGTCGCGGAGCCTCGTCTCGATCGCGGTCAGCCGCGGGACGTCGAGCACGTCGGCGATCGCGCGCACCAGGTCGCGGCACTCGTCACACACCTGCCCGGTCCCGGCGCGGTGGCGGCGATCGTGGAGGACCTGGGCGGCCGTCTCGACCACGTCGGGGGTCACCGGGCGCCTCGCACAGCGCCAGGGCCGCGACGGCAGGACGCGCACACCGTCAGGTAGGCGTCGAGGTCGCGAGACCAGCGGACGCCCCAGGCCTCGCGGTCACAGCCGCCCCAGTCGCAGGTCCCGAGGACGGTGATGCCGAGGTTCTCGGCCTCGTCGAACGGCATGGGTGGCGGGAGCGGCTCGTAGCTCATGACTCCCCCAGCGCATCGCGCAGCAGCTCGACAAGCTCGGCGGCGGTCGGCATGTCCGCCTTCGACACCTGCTCCATCAGGCGGCGGCACGCGGCACGCTCGGCCTCGGTGCGGTGCGGGGTGTCGCAGGCGGGCCCGGTGTCGCGCTCGTCCAGGGCGTAGCCGTCGACGGTGGCCCCGGCGACCTCCCAGCGGCCGTCGACCCAGTCGAGGTAGACGCGGACGCTGGTCTCGATGTCGTGCTCGGTGGCGCTCATCGGGTAGTCCTCTCGCGGTGGTCTGCGCCGCGTGCGGCGTCGCGGCACGGGCGGCAGAGCAGCTCACCGGGCCGGTTCGGATGCAGGTGCGCGACCTCGGAGCAGCGGTCGCAGGGGAACTCCAGTTCGGTCCTCGGGTCGTTCATGCGCGGACCTCGTCCCGCTCCGGCCACTGCGCCTTCTTGAGCCAGTCGACGCCGCGGCGGCCGTCGAGCCACGGGCCGTCCCAGCCGAGCCAGTCCCCCGCGGCGGTGCACATGGCGACGGCGTCGGCCTCATCGGCCGAGACGCGGGCGAGGCCTTGCCCGGGCCAGGCGAGCGCGACGGCGCGGCGTACGTCGTCCTTGGACGCGTTGCCCTTGCCCGCGATGTAGCCCTTCACCGTGGTCGGGGCGAGGACGGCGACGGGGATCTCGCGGCGCAGCAGGGCGCGGACGACGAGCCACCAGATCGCGGCCCGTTCGTGGGGCTGGCCGTGCTGTGCGGCGTGGGCGGGGCCTTCGACGACGGCGAGGATCGTGCCGGTGGTGGTGAGGTCGACGGCCCAGCCGGCCATGGTGCCGATGCGGTCGGCGACGGCGTCGAGCGTCGCGGTCTCCCCGAGCCTGGGGGTGGTCTTGAGCCAGGTCTGGATGCGGCCGTCGGCGGTGAGGGTGGCGGCGCCGGCCTTGGCGAGGCCGAGGTCGAGGCCGAGGACGTGGTCGGTCACGATGCCTGCCCCCGTTCCGGCTGGAGCAGCTCGGCGGCGAGCTCGTCGGCCTCGTGCTCGGTGAAGTTCGGCCACGGGCAGGCGCCCCGTTCCGTCGAGCAGCTCGTGTGGCGGGCCCGGACTGCTGCGACGGCGGTGCGGACGCGGTCGCGCTGGCTCTTCTCGTAGCGGTCGACGGTCGCGTCGGCCTCGGCCCACCGGGCGTGCTCGGCGAGCAGCATCGCGGCGGACCCGTGGACCGGGCAGCTCTCGATGAGCTGGGCCGAGGTGGGGCAGGTGCATCCGGTCGGGCGGATCATCGGTGCCGCCGCACGAGCTCGACGACGGCGACGACGAACGAGGCGGCGATGACGGCGCCCGGCATGATCCCGAGGAGCCACAGCAGGTCCCCGGTCGCGTAGAGCCCGGCGCCGGAGACGAGGACGGCGAGGGAGCAGGTCGCGACGGCGACCTTCGGGGCGAGCCCGTCACCGGTCTCGTCCTCTCGGAGCTGGTGGTCGTGCCCGTTGGTGCGGGGCGGGGCGGGCTGCCAGTGGCCGGGGAGCCACTCGGGGCGGATCGCGGGGACGGGCGTGGTGGGTGGGTCGATGCGGGCGGCGGGGATGCGGGTCGTCGCGCAGATCGGGCAGCGGGGGTCGCCGCACGGGCGGTGCGGGTCAGGCATCGCGGTCCTCCTCGAGGAACGCGGCGACGGCGTCCCATTCGTCGGCGTCGGTGATCGACCCGGCTCGGCCGGCGCGGATGGCGTCGCGGATCTCGTCGGCGATCTGGCGGCGGGTCTGCGGGGTGAGCGCGGTGTGGTGTTCGCGGAGGGCCTGGGCGACGTCGGCGACGGCGTAGGTGCGGCGGCCGAGGGCGTAGCGGAAGGCGTAGACGAGCAGCTCAGGCGGGACGGCGATGGTGGTGGTGCGGGTGTCAGCCACGGGTGTACTCCCGGGAGTCGAGGGGCGCGTGCACGACGCCGGCGTCGGACAGGCGCGAGATGTGAGCGGGCAGGTTCGCGAGGACCTCGTCGGTGCCCTTCCGGACGCACGGCTGGCCGGCCTGGGCGAGGCAGTACGTGCACGACACGGTCATCGCGCGGTCGCGGTCTTCCGCGGACTCGAGGTTCACGACGCCGCCACGTTCAGCCGCGACGGGTGCACGTTGGCGAGCGCGACGGGCGCGGCGTCGCGGCTGGGCCGCACGCACGGCGCACCGGGCCCGGCGTGGCAGTGCGGGCACGCGCTGCGCCACTTCGACGGCACCGGGGCGGGCTCGTGCTCGGCGACGTCGTCGACGTGGCGGCCGACGCCGGCGACGAGCTCGCGCACCTCGGCCGCAGCGGCGATCTGGTAGCCGGCCTGCTCGCGCTGCGCGAGGTCCTGGCGGCGGGCGCGGATCGTGGCGCTGACGTGGCCGGGCATGAGCCACACCGACTGGGAGGCGTAGTGCTCGTGGACGGCGTCGACGGCCTCGGCGAGGGTCCAGCGGCCGCGGCGCGCGGCTTCGGTCCAGGCGAGGATGTTCGCGTCGGCGAGCTTGCGGTTGTCGTAGGCGATCACGACAGCGAGGAGCTGCCTGACCTGCTGGGAGTCCATCACGTGGGGCCTCCGATGGCGGGCGGGAGGTCGCCCGGCGAGCCCTGCAGCAGGGCCTGGATGCGGGCGTCGGTGGGGTGCATCTGTTGCGCGCCGGCGGGCTGGTTGCGGGCTCGGCGGACGTCGTCGTAGGCGTGTGGGAGGGCTCCGACGGGGTTCCGGAACCGGCTGTCGTGGGCGGCGTCGAGCGCGGCGGGGATGAGCTCGGGGTCGGCGCCCTGGGCGAGGAGCTGGTCGACGGCCTTGCCGAGTTCGCGGCGTTTCCCGCTGGTGAGGCCGGGGTTGGTCTCCGACCAGGCCTGGACGAGGCCGAAGGCGCTGGGGCTGTGCGCGGTGGCGTCGAGCTCGGCGGCCGCGGTGTGTTCGCGGCGCGGCCGCCGCGGCGTGGTTCGCGCGTCCGGATCCGCAGGGCGGCGGCGGGAGTCTCCCCGTGGTTCTTTATCTCTGTCTGTGCCTATGCCTATGAGCGATCCGGACGGAGTCCCAGACCCGATCCCATCGGCATCCCTCTGCGATCCCGAATCGGATGCGTTCTGGCACAGCTCGCACTCGTCGGAAGGTCGGCCCTTGGGCCCGACGTGCCATCGGCTGTGGTTGCCCTTCACCGACGCCTTCTGCTGCGCCGCGCGCCGCGCAGCGGTGATCTCCTCGACCTCCGCCTTGGACCGCTGGTGCTCCAGGTAGTCGTGCATCCGGACGCCTTCGGGGCCGTGGTCCTCGACGAGGCCGGCGTCGGTGAGCTCGCGGCGGGCTGCGGGGGTTCCGCGGCGGCGCCAGATGTTCGCGGGGACGCGGCCGTCGGTGAGGTGGCGGCTGCTCCAGCACCAGGTTTCGACGAGGAGTCGGAAGGCGCGGTCGGACAGGGTCTCGACCTTGGGGTGGTCGGGCATGCCGTCGTGGACGCGGATGTATGTGCGGCCGTCGTCGGCCACGGTGCCTCCTCTCGGGGGTGAGGGGGTTGGTGGTGCCCGGCCGGGCGTCGGAGGGGAAGTGACGCCCGGCCGGGTGGTGTCGCTCCGGGGCACCGGGGCGGCACCGTCGGCGCGCAGCGAGGGCAACGCGCCGACGTCGGGATCAGCCGCGCCGTCGGTTGATGGCGCGGCTCCTGCGCGCCAGCCGGTTCCGGGTGCGCCGCTTCCGCCACGCGGTGACGTCGAAGGTCCCGGGCCACACCTGCTTGTCGCGGAGGCCGAGGGCGATCGCGATCCCGAACGAGCTGTTGGTGTGGCGGAGCCGCTCGCGCTCGTCGTCGGTCAGGAGTGGCTTCGTCATCAGCTGACCGCCTCGTATGTCTCGGCGAAGATCGCGGGCTTGCACGGGTAGTGCTCGCCCTTCACCCCGCGGATCACGTAGTCGCCGTAGGACGCCTTCATGTCGCCCTCGAGGGTGTGGATGACGACGGCCGTGACGAGCCCTCGGCCCGGACCGGCGACCTTGGCCTCCTCGGCCTTCCCGTTGCACCAGGCGGCGATCTCGTCGCGGTTCTCGGGCGTGAGAGGGCCCATCGCCTGCACCTCGACGGGCTTCTTGCGGACGTGCAGCACGGGCGGCATCAGCCGATCTCCTCGGTGTTGGCGTCGTACGGCAGCTGCGGGTCGCCCTCGGGCGCCGGCGTGACCTCGCCGAGCTCCACCTCGATCACCTTCATCCCGACGACCGGGCGGTGGTGCCCGTCGGCCATGAGCTCGTGGTGGGGCTCCTTGACGCATTCGGCGATCCCGGAGAACCGCATCCGGCCGCCGAGGGTGGGGAGCTCTTCGACGATCGCGGCGGCCTTCATGCCGGTGAACCGGACGAACGTCTCGTCGGGGTCGGGCTTGTCGCTCATGCGGGGGTCTCCTGTCGGGGGGCGGTCGCGGTGGGGCGAAACAGGTCGGCGAGGCGGTCGGGCTCGGGGTGTCGTTCGGCGGTGATGCGGGCGACGTGGTGGCCCTCGGTGGACGCGAGGTAGTCGGCGGCGTCGGTGGCCTTCTCGGCGAGGACGCGGAGCTGGGTGGCGGTGAGCCACACGCAGCGGGCGTCGGCGTTGGCGGTGCGGGGGCGGAGCCAGAGGGCGGCGGCGTCGTCGGTGGAGGTGATGGGTTCGATGACGACGCGGCCGGTGTGGCCGGCGATCTGGACGCCGGGGATCACGACCGGACCCCCTCGGCGATAGCGGCGAAGAACGGGACCAGGGCGCGCAGGCGGGCCATGTCGTTGAGGCGCAAGGTCCGGTTCTCGTCGGACCAGTCATATGCCAGCGGGTCGTGCTTGCAGCCCGGTCCTTCGGGGTCGTCGCATCCGCAGCCGGTGTCACCGGGGATCAGGACGACGTGCCCTTCCTCGCAGCGGATGTCCCAGCGCTGGCAGTGGGCACCCGTGGCGCTGGGCACGTCGACGTCAGTGAGGTCTCCCACCGACAGCGTGTAGGTGCTGGTCCACTCGATGTAGAGGCGCCCGGTGCAGCCCGGCATCGGGCAGCGGACGTCGCTGTAGTCGAAGCTCACGACTCGGTCCGAGCGTCGTCGTCGGCGGCTTCCTGCTCAGCCGCCTCCTGCTCCGCCTCGGCCGCCATCGTGGCCTCCGCACGCGCGACGTCGTCCGCGGTCAGCAGGTCGGCCGCCGCGCCGGCGAGCCCGTCCGGGTGCCCGCTGGACTCCAGCTGCGACAGGGCGTCGATGACGAGCGACGCGTCGGCGACGGTGAGGCCCTTGGAGGTGTCGAGCTGGCGCTTGAGCAGGAGCCCGGTGAGGCGCAGCCGGTCGTCGCGGTCGTCCTGGCCGCCGAGCTCGGCCTTACGGAACATCGCGTGCATGAGGCGGTTCTGCTCGGGCGACGACGGTCGGTTCGGGTCGCGGTCCTCGTGCTCGTCGCCGGGGGCGTCGTAGCCGTCCTCGCCGGGCAGCGGCGGCCCCGCCGAACTCGGGGCCGCCGCGCCCGTTCCCGCGGCCGTGCCGCCGCCGACTGCGGCTGCGGGGGTCTTCGGTGCCGCCTTGCGGCGTGTGGCGCGCTGCGCGGTCCTGGGCGGCTGCTCGGGCGTCGTGTCGTCGCCCGGAGGAGCGTGTGTCTCGCCGGCCTCGATCAGCTGGGCGTCGCCGTCCTGGAGCTCCTCCAGCGTGTAGGCCATGCCGGAGATGACGTCGGCGAACTTCCTGCGGCACAACCGCGCCGACGCGCGAGCCACGAGCTTGTCGGCAGGGTATCCACCGAGGTCGATCTTGGCCTTCCGCGCCTGCTCGGCGGTGAACTCGACCTCGGTCCACTCCTCCTCGTTCGCGCGCCGCCCACGCAGCACGGCGCGCGAGTCGGTCGTCTCCACGTACTCGATCTGATGGCCCTTGGCCAGCACCATCGCGCGCATCAGCAGCGCCGACTGCCCCGGCTTCCCGCTGATCACATGGATGTTCTGGAGCGACGTCATCGGGCCAATGCCCATCTCGCGACCAGCGAGCATCGCGGCGGCGACGGCCGCCGGCTTGCCCTGCATCGCGCGCGGCACGAAGTCGGTGTGCGCGACCTGGGCTGCGAGCTTGCTGATGTCGGCGACGACGCGGATCCAGCCGTCGACGTCGTTGGCCGGCGGGAGCGCGGGGACGGGCGTGCCGCCCGTGATCTGGGTGACGGTCCCGCCGCGGTACTGCTCGATCTCGGCGCTCATGCTGCGCGGTCCTTCCGGTTGTTCTCGCGGTAGCAGGCGGCACAGATGCGCACGGTCAGGGCGCCGCTCTGTTTCGTGATGACGCCCGCGTCGGCGAGCTGGTGACCCCGCGCGCACGTCTTGCGGCCGTGCCAGAGCGCCTCGTGCTGGCGGCGCATGTTCTCGGCGTGGGTGACCGGGTCCATGTGCCACGGGTTGACGCAGTTCCGTCGCAGGCAGATGTGGTCGATCTCCAGGCCGGGCGGGATGTCGCTGATGAAGAACTCGTAGGCGACCCGGTGGCCGATCAGCTTCCGAGCAGAGCCGACCGAGACCTGCGAGTAGCCGTTGGGGGCGAGGCCGCTCTTGACCAGCCAGCAGCCGTCCTCCTCGACGGCCTTCGCCAGCAGGCGGTCGATCGCCGGCCGCGGCTTCGGGCCCTTCACGCCGGTGCCCCTTCCTTCGCGCGGCGGCGCGCGGTCGTGGGGGCGGGCTCCTCGACGACCTCGAGGCGGCGGCGCTTGAGCCGGCGCCCGGGGGTGAGTTCCTCGCCGACGTAGGCCTTGGAGGTCTCCTCGACGGCGCGGTGGACCTCGCGGATGTAGAGGAACTCGCGGAGCTGCTCGGGCCCGGCGACGAGGGGCCGCAGGCCGTAGTCGTCGCCGCGGACGTGGAGCGCGAACGCGAAGTCGAACGCGGGCATGGGCTGCTCGGCGCCCTGGGCGTCGACGTAGACGTCGGCGTAGCGGTAGGCGCACACCTGCCAGGCGGTCTCGGGGAAGATGCCGGACCGGCTGGTCTTGATGTCGCCGATGCCGACGACGGGCCGGTCGAGGTCGACGAGCTCGGGCATGCGCATCTGCTCGGCGAGGCGGGCGATGATCGCGGGGTCGTCGAAGGTGACGCCGAGGTCGAGGGTGCCGGCGTAGCCGTACTTGTGGGACATGACGACGGCTTCGACGAGGAGCGGTTCGGGCTGCCAGTCCTCGACGAACGCGATGTAGGACTCGACGTGGCCGGCGATGTCGTCGGGGAGTTCGATCTCCTCGCCCTGGAGGTAGCGCTGCGCGGCGTTGTGGACCTCGGTGCCGCGGTTGGCGGCGGTGTCGCGGTCCTCGTAGCGGGCCTTCTTGAGGGTGGCGAGGCGGGCGGCGGGCTTGAGCGCGGCGAGTTCGTCCCAGCGGTCGACGGCGGCGTCGGCGGTGGCGTTGGCGGCCCAGTTGATGAGGGCGTCCTTGGGGAGCGCCTTGAGGATGGTGGTGACGCCGGGGACCTTGAGTCCGTTGGCGTCGATGTACCCGTGGCCGCTGCGGCCGTACTGGCGGCGGCGGATGGGCCCGACGTAGGTGTTCACCAGGCGACTCCGATCTGTCCGAGCCACGGAGCGCCGTCGGTGTCCTCGACGACGTGCTCGCGCTCGGCGGGCTGCAGGGGGCGGAACGCGACGCGGGTCTTGTCGGTGCCCGGGTCGTACTCGGCGGCGGTGGCGACGACGAATCCGCCGTGGAGGTCGGGGCCCATGACGCGGCCGACGGCGACGTGCCGGACGTCGCCGGGGTAGGTGAGGTTCATCGGTTCCTCCGGAGGCGTTGGGGGAGCCAGCGCTGCCGTTCCCGCCGTGGGGCGGCCGGCGGTTCGAGCTGGACGAGGCGGCGGACGAGGGGCGTGTCCTCGATCCACACCTCGGGCGGGTGGACCTCGAGGTCGCGAATCAGCTCGGCGCGTTCGACCCAGGTGATCGCGCCCCACCGCTGGGACTGGTTGATGGATCGGTGGACGTGGCCGCGCATGACGTGGGCGTTGCGGCGCAACCAGTCGAGGAGGTGGGCGCGGTGGCTGGGGGTCATCGCGTCGAGGTCGATGAGGTGGAGCTCGCGGGTGTCGGGGTCGCGGGTGATCCAGGAGTGGGACTGGAGCAGTGCGTGGGCGGAGCTGGCGACGTCGGTGTAGAGGCCGGGGTAGTCGGCGGTCAAGGGCACGGGTCCTCCTTCGGGGTGCAGAACTGGCAGCCGAGGAGCAGCGAGCGCCGGTTGCGCCACCGGAGTTGGTGGAGGTCGACGACCTCGCCGCACGCGCCACAGGCCATCGCTGCCGCACCAGGCGCAGGAGCCTCGATGGGGTTGGGGAGGGGCCTCAGGAGCGCGCTGGTCGCGACGGCGGCGAGAACGGCTGCGCGGGTCACGTGGCATCCGAGGTGCCGAGGAGGACGGTGACGGCGCGGTCGGCGACCGGGCCCCAGCCGATCGCCACGCCGGCGTTGGACTCCTCGTTGCCGGTGTAGGCGCGCAGCAGCTCGTTCGCGAGGTCCTCGCGCGCCACGGTCGGGCGGCCGGTGCCGTTCTTCTCGGCGAGCTTCGCCTCCAGCGTGCGGGCCCGGTCGCGCGTCTGAACGATCGCGTCGGAGAGCGACTCCCCCGCGGCGAGGTCCAGCTCGGCCCGCGCGAGGCGGATCGTGGTCCGCGCGGCGAGCAGCTCCTCGGCCAGGAACGCGTTGCGGCCGCGGAGGTGCCCGATCGTCGCCGACGCCTTCCCGTACATCTGCTGGAAGCGGCGAAGGTCGCGCCGGGTCTCCTGGAAGTGGATCGCGACCTGCAACGCCTGGTTGTCGGTCAGGTCGGGCCCGGTGACGACCACCTCGGCCGGGTCGTCGAGCAGCTCGGCCGCCTCGACGGCGGCCTGGTCGACGACGTCGCGGCCGGCGGCGCGGTCGATCCCGTCGGCGAACCCGCGGAGGAAGTCGGCCAGCGCCTTCACGAGGACACCATCCAGCGGGTGACGGCGTCGACGGTGCGCTGCCACCGTGTGCGGCGGACGAGGCGGTGACGGCCCGGCCGGCGGACCGCGGCCGGGGGCATCGGGGTCAGCGTGAGCCCGCGCGGAGGCGTCGGGATGGGCATCGGGTGTGCGATGCTCTTGGTGGTCATGAGTGCGTTGTCCTCGTGATCAGTGGTGATGGATGCGGGTCAGGACGGGTCGGCGTGTGCAGCGCCGGCCCGTTCGCCGTTGGAGTGGCGCTCGATGACGTCGAGCAGCGAGTCGGTTAGGTCGTCGCCCCACTCCCCCGTCTCGGCGTGGTCGTCGTGGTCGACGGCCTGCTCGGGAGTCAGTCGGTTCCTGTAGGGCTGCGGCACGTAGCGGCGGGCCTCGGGGGCGTAGTCGAACATCGTGCGGAAGGCGCGGCGTCGGGCGACGCGGGCGGCTTGGGTGTTCTCGACGACGGGTGTGAGGAGCTGGGGCGGCTGGTTCCAGCTCTTGTTGTCGCCGGTCACGAGGCCTGCGGCTTCGTGATGGTGGGGACGTTCAACTTGCGGAGGTCACCGACTCGGAACAGGCGGTGGTTGCCGGGGGTGCGGCGCTCGGGGAGTTCGCCGGCGTCGACCCAGCGGCGGAGCGTGTTCCGGTGGACCCCCAGGAGCTCGGCTGCGACGGCGACCGTAACCAGGTCCTCGTCGCTGTAAGCGGGGTTACTGGGCATGGGGCAGTATGTAACCAGACTTACTCTCAACACACAAATACGTGCCGCGTGTCTCCCGGGTGCGGCGTAGTGCACTCTGGTGCGTTTGTGGGAGACGTGGTTACACTCGTCGCATGACCACGCCAGCGGCCGGGACCAAGCCGGTCGTCCCCAGGTGGACCTTCGCCGACCGCATGCGCAAGGTCCGCTTCGACGTCCTCGAACTGCACCAGGCCGAACTCGCCGAGAAGCTCGGCGTCACGAAGGCGGCCTACGCCGCCTGGGAGTCCGGCCGCACGCAGCCGCGCGACCTGATCGCTATCGCCCGCAGGGTCGAGCTGCTCTCAGGAGTGCCGGCCTCGTGGCTGCTCGGCGTCGACACCCCTGCCCCGACAGACGCGGAGGCTTTCCGAGTTAATCGTGGTTGAAGCGGAAGCCGACGCCACGCACCGTCGCGATGCGCTGCTCCCCGCCGATCTTCCGGCGCAGCCACGACATGTGCATGTCGAGCGTCTTCGACGTCTTCAGGTCGGGGTCGTTCCACACCTCGCGCAGGATCTCCTCGCGGGTGACGACCTGCCCGGCGCGCAGCAACAGCACCCGCAGCAGCTCGAACTCCTTGTTGGCCAGGCCCACCTCGACACCGTCGACCAGCACCCGCCGCCCCGACAGCTCCATCCGCACCCCGCCGACCTCGACGGTCTCCGGGGTGAGCCGCCGCAGCAGCGCCCGGACGCGGGCCAGCAGCTCGGCAAGCCGGAAGGGCTTGCCGACGTAGTCGTCCGCCCCCGCGTCGAGCCCCACGACGAAGTCGACCTCGTCGGTGCGGGCGGTGAGCATCAGGACCGGCAGGTCGGGGAAGTCGAGACGCAGCCGCCTGCAGACCTCCAGACCGTCCATCCCCGGCAGCCCGAGGTCGAGGACGAGCAGGTCGACCCCGCCCTCACGGACATGTTCCAACGCCGTCGTGCCGTCACCGGCGACATCGACGTGGTATCCCTCGCGTTGCAAGGCCCGGGACAGCGGCTCGGCGATCGCCGTGTCGTCCTCGGCCAGCAGGACGGTCGTCACCGACGCAGCTTATGCCCGTCGGCCGCTCGGGCGCGTGGAGCCGCAGGGCGACCTGCCCGGGCGGACCCGCGCCGAGCTGTCAGTGGCCCGCTGTCCGCCGCTGGAGGGTGAACGCGGCACCTTCGAGATCGTCGCTCGTGCAGCTGGAGATGAACAGCGCCGCCACAGCGGTCGGCCTCGATCCGGTCACCAGGTGCCAGGGTCGGGCGATGGGTGTCCGCGGAACGCGGACCTGGACGAGCCGCCCCTCGGCGAGGTCGTCGGCGACCGCGTCGGCGTGCACGAGGGTCAGGCCGAGACCCGCCTTGGCGCCGGCGATGACCGCACCCAACGACCCCAGGGTCAGGGTGTGGGGGTTGGCGTTGTCCTGGTCGAACAAGGACAACGTGGTCTCGAGCGTTCCCGAACCCGGTCCACGCAGCAACCAGGTGGACTGGAACGGGGCACCCTCGTGGCCGGGCGCGGCGACGACGATCAGCCGGTTCTCGCGGGTGGCTCCGATCAACAGTCCGGAGCCGCGTGGCGGGCGCCCGGCGAACACGACGTCCAGTTCGTGGCTACGGATGGCGGTGAAGAGGTCGTCGCGGGGACTGACGGCGAGCGACACCTGCACGTCCGGGTAATGCTCGCGGAAGCGGCCCAGCAGGGTCGGGACCAGGTACTCGCTCGCGGTGCCGACCGCTCCGAGACGCAGCTGGCCCAGCCCGGCCCGCCGCACCGCCATCGCCGACTCCTCGAGCAGGCCCAGGATCTGGCGGCAGTAGTCGACGTACACCCGGCCCGCTTCGGTCATGACGATCCCACGTCCGGACTTCGCGGTGAGCTGGGTGTGGAGCTGTCGCTCCATGCTCGTGATCGCGGCCGAGACCGCCGGCTCGGACACGTGCAGCTGCGCGGCTGCCGCCCTGACGCTGCCCGCGTCCGCCACGGCCAGGAACGTCCGCATCCGTGACCAGGTGACCGGCTGGTTCATGAGTGGAGGATAACCGACACATGGAGAGTACGGCCGGATCGTTCAGCGTGAGGTTCACCGTCGAGCCGCCGGCCCGCCCCGGGAGGCGCCGTTCAGGTGCGTGCGGCTGCCGGGATCGAGAGGCGCCCGATGTCGACCGCCACTCCCGCAGCACCCGCCGCGGTCGCGGACGCGAGATCGTCGGGCGCCAGGCCACCTCGAGCGAAGACCTGCAACGGGCTGCCCGCGACGAGCCTTCGCAGACCGTCCCAGCCCAGCGGCTCCCGAGCAGGCTGTGCAGGAGTCGGCAGCACCGGTGAGACCAGCGCCGCGTCGGCACCCAGCGCCCCGGCCCGAGCGAGGTCGCGGGAGTCGTGGGCCGAGACCACCCACAGCGTGGTGCGGGGACGCTGCGTCGCAGCCGAGAGGGTCGTCCCGCAGGAGTGCACCCCGTCGACCCCGGCTTGCAGCGCCTCCAGGGGCGTTCCCGAGAGCACGAGCCTCAGTCCCGTACCTCGGCTCACCCCCATCAGCCGGCGACCGAGCTGTACCCGCTGGGGCGGAGTGAGATCAGGCGCGCGCACGATCAGGAGCCGCACACCCTGGGTCGCGAGGACGCGGACCCGATCCACGAGGTTCCCGGGGCGGCCGGGGCCGCGATCCACGCGGGCGACGGCGATCAGCTCGGGCAGGCCCAGGGCTGTCATGGCCGGTTCGTTGCTGGGCAGTAGCGGACCCACGGCAGGGTGCTGCGGATCCACCCAGGCCAGCCGCTGCCCCTCGCGACCGGTCGGTTCGCCGTTCCAGGAGCGCACGCGGAAGAAGTGGAGGCGCACCCGCCCGGTCGAGAAGTCGTGCGTGTAGGTCCGCCAGGGTTCGAGCTCGTCGACACGGACGCCGAGCTCCTCCCGGAGCTCTCGCGCCGCGGCCTGAGCCGGCGTCTCCCCGGCATCGATCTTCCCGCCGGGCAGTTCCCAGTAGCCGGCGCCGTCCACGCCGGGCCGGCGTTCCGCGACCAGGACCCGGCCGTCGGAAGAGCGGAGAACCCCGACCGCGACGCCGATCTCGGGACGCCCGACGAGGGCGCGACGACGACCGGGCCGCGTCAGTCCGGCCACACGCGCTCGTGCTGTGCCGCCGCGGAACGACGTGGCGACGCGACGTGCTCGGTCACCTCGGCCTCGGGTGCCACAGCTTCAGGCGCCGCGGCCTCTGCTACGGCCTCGTCGGAGGCGGAGTCCGTCGGCGCGGTGTCGTCTGCCGGCGTCGAACCGGTCGACGTGGTGTCGGCGGCCGCGGCAGTGGTTCGGCGTCGTCTCGGCCGGCCGGCGGTACCTCCCGCCGAACGCGCAGTGGGTGGCATCTCAGACGACCTCTTTCGAGGAGAAGGCACCGGCGCGGGCGGCGAACTCCCGCTCCTCCGCACCGACGGCCCCGCCGTCGGGCCCGTGCACCGTCACCCGGACATGGGTGCGGGCAAAACTGAGGTCCGGGTACAGCCCCAACTCCTTCGACAGGCTCTCGAGAAACGCGAGAAACCGACGCGTCTCGTCGTAGTCGTCGAACTCGAAACGGCGGTGCAGCAACGATGGCCGTTCGGACTCTGTCCAGCCCGCGGGCACCGGGGACTCCGTCGTCATCAGGTCCCTCTCTGTTGGGTGAAATGGTCGCCGGCGCCAGCCGATGATTCGGCTGGCGCCGGGCGCAATAGGAGCCTCTACTCAGCCGACGGGAGCGCTGGGCTGGTTCGGCACCGGGCGGCGAGACTTACCGCGCCGGGGTCTGACCGGCGGCGGGGTCGTTCTCGCCGGCGGGCAGGATCTGCTCCACCTCGCTGTGCGGGCGAGCGATGATGTGCGCGGCAGCGAGGCCGTCACCAACCCGCTCGCACGCGTCGGCGCCGGCGCGGACCGCAGCGTTGACCGCGCCGGTCTCGCCGCGGACCAGGACGGTGACGTACCCGCCACCGACGAACTGGCGCCCGACGAGCCGAACCTCGGAGGCCTTGGTCATGGCGTCGGCCGCCTCGATGGCCGGCACGAGCCCTCGGGTCTCGATCATCCCGAGTGCGATGCCGAACCTCTCGTCGCTTCGAGTCATTGCTGCTTTCCTTCCTAGGGACATTCGAGGTGTGAATTGTGGTGCTGGTCGTGCGGAGTGGAGCCGATACTCAGGAGCGCCAACGCTCCTCGGTCCAGTGGTCGATGATTCCGCCGATCGTCAGATCGGTCGTGACCGTTGCATCGCCGGCTGCGTATCGCGCCGCCGACGTCGAGATGGTGAAGACGAAATCTCCGGGCTTGGTTCCGACCGGGTCGGTGGCCACCTCGACATTGCCGCGGTCGTCCTCGACCACCTGCAACGACATGAAGCCCAGTCCCGTGACCTGCTCGGTGGAGACGAGGTCGCGGGCGACCCGTTGGATCTTCATCCCTTGGCTCCGCCGCCCGGCCCTGGGGCCGACGCCTGGCCGGAGGGATGTTCGTCGTCCCAGTAGTCGATGATGCCGACGATCGTCAGGTCGCTGGGGTACTCCTTGCTCCCCGCGGCATCACGCGCCGCCGAGCTCCCGACCGCGATCACCCAGTCGCCCGGCTTGCACCCCACCGGATCGACCGCGACCTGCTTGCTGCTCGTCCCGCGCTCCTGCACCACGAGCAGCCGGTGCCGGTCGAGGTTGCCGATGCGGGCGGTCGCGACGAGCGTCCCTTCGACCTTGAAGACCTTCATCCGTGCACTGCCTCCTTCGGTCGTCCGCAGATCGGGGTGCCGGTCGCCGCTTCGACGGACGTCATGCCGACGCACCGCCGGAGAGCGTGATCCTGCTGGTCGTGTTGTTGGTCTGCCCCGACTGCCCGGTGACGTTCTGACGCCGGTCCGACGGCGCGGCCTGGTCTCGGAAGCGGGTCGCGCCGGCCCAGGCGTGAGAGCCGCCGGCTGCCTCGCTCGGGTTGCGCCCGGCCGAGATGTAGCCCGCAGTACCGGTGACCCGGCTGTTCGCGGTCCACGCCGACCCGGTCACCTCGCGACCTTCGGTGCTTCCCTCGCCGGTGATCGGCAGCGGCTCGGCCTCGCGACGCCGCCGGGTCCGGTGGAGGAACTCGTTGTTTCCGGTGACCTTGCCCTGGGCGACCGCGAACGAACCGGTGATGCGGCCCTGCTCCGACACGCTCGGCCCGTCGCCGACATGGCCGAACCCGCCGCGACGGGCCAACGCGACCGGGAACGAGGAGTCGGCCGACCACGGCCCCGGCACCGACTCGGCGGGCCGCATGTCGTGGTGGTATGCCGATCCGGTCACCGCTTGCGAACGACCACGCTCGGTCCCGGTCACGGCCTCGGCGTGCATCGGCACGTTGCCGGTCACGGCCACACCTCCGACCCGCGCGTCCAGACGTTGCCCGGCCGCGTCGCCCTCTGCGGTCTCGCACCAGCCGAAAGTGGTTCCCGGACCCTGGTAGGGGGTCCCGGTCACGGGCCGGCACACCCCGGGCTCGTCCCCGGTGACGTTCGCGCGGTGCTCGACGTCGGGGCCGGTCACACGCTGCCCACGCCACGTCAGCGACTCCGTCACCTTCCCGCCGGTCACAGGATCGTGCCGCGAGCCGTCACCGACGGCCGGGGCGGTGACGCCGTCGGTCCCGGACCACTCGGTGGCAGTCGACGGCCGCTGGTACTGATCGCCGGTCAGCGCACGTGATTCGCCGGCCTCGTTACCGGTGACGCGCCCGCTGCGCCCCACTGCTGTACCGGTCACATCCCGACCACCGTCGGAGGTCTCCAACGCCGAGCCGGAACGAGGGCTCGCCTCCGACGGACGTCGCGCGTTCACCTTCCGCGGGTACTGCGACTTCCGCGGGAACTGGCCCGAGGTCTGCGCGGATCCGCTGCGCGGCGTGAGGTCGTCGTCGAGCTTCTGGTCCGCCTCCCCGGTGATGGCGATGTGCTCGCCGAACTCGTCGCCGGTGATCGCCACCTGGCTGCGCACCGCCGTACCCGAGACGACCAGGCCCTTCGCCGTGCGCACCAGGCCGACCTTCGGCTTGCCGGACACCGACTCCGCAGAGCCGTCGGGGACGTACTGCGATCCCGACACCGGCATCCCACGCCCGGGCTCGTCCCCGGTGACCCGGACCCCCGGACCGATCCGCACGCCGGTCACGTGGAGCCCGCCCTGGGTCGGCGACTCCAGCACCTTCGGCGGGTTGACGACCTGGCCCTCACGCTGCGGACGGACCCGGCCGACGGCACCGGCCAGGCCACGCTTGCCCTCCGCCAGCTGCTTGCGCCGCTGCATCGACGACAGCCGACCCTGATGCGCGTCGGCCACCGCGTCCGTCGCCGCCGGGACCGGCGCGACGACCGCGGGTGCGGCCGCCGGCGCCACGACGCCACCGACCAGGCCACGCTTGCCCTGCGACAGCTGACGGCGCCGCTGGACCGACGAGGCCCGGCCCTGGTGCGCGTCAGCCACCGCACCGGACGCCGAGGCACCCGCACCAGGCGCAGCCACCGACGCCGCGACGGCACCGTTCAGACCACGCTTGCCCTGCGACAGCTGACGACGCCGCTGGATCGACGAGGCCCGGCCCACGTGCGCGTCCGTCACCGCAGCCGACCGGGCCGGAACCGGCCCAGAGGTGGGCGAGGGCACGGGGGTGCGCTCCGGTCGCGCCGCGGGGCGAACCGAGGACACCACATGACGCTGCGCCTTGGCCGACGTGGAACCACCGGCTGCCGCATCCGAGCCGGCCGGAATCGGCGCCGAACCGGCCGACAACGGGTGGTGCCGCGTCGCGGAACGACCCGACGACACGACATGCCGCCGCGCCTTGGCCGACGTGCGGCCACCGGCTGCCGGACCCGGCCCGGCCGGTGCCGAGCGGGGCGAGGACACCTGGGCCTGCTGTACGCCGGTGCGCGCCCGCCCCAAGGCGGCACGACCCGCCGACAACGCACGACGCCGCGCCCTGGATGCCTCGCGGCCACCGGATGCCGCACCGCTCACGGCGGCCAACTCCTCGGGGTCTGCGGTCTGCACCGCGTACATGCCCATGGGTCAGCGAGCCCCGTAGACGACGAACGCCGTGCCCTGCGACTGCGTGAAGTTGTCGTAAGCGATCAGGCGCACGAGGTGACCGGGGTTCGCCCGGTGGCACGCCTCGAGTTCGCTCAGGACCCGGTCCACCGACTTCTCACCGAACAGCGGCAGCTTCCAGAGGTACCAGAAGTTCGAGCCGGCCTTCTCGGGCTCGGTGTGCTCGACCGCCGGGTTCCATCCCTGCTGGATCGCGTAGGTGATCTGCGCACGCAGGCGGTCGGGGGTCATCGGCGGGAGGTAGGAGAACGTTTCGACGCGCGTCCGTGTGGGCCCGTAGGCTTCCATGGTCATGTCCATCTCTCTGTGGGGGCTCGAGGGCCGGGTCTGGCAGCCGGGTCACATCAGGCGTCGAGCTTGTCCACCGTGTCGAACTCGAACTTGATTTCCTTCCAGGTGTCCAGAGCGATGGCCAGCTCCGGGCTGTGCCGGGCGGCCTCGGTGAGGATCTCCCGACCCTCCCGCTCCAGGTCACGGCCCTGGTTGCGCGCCTCGACGCAGGCCTCGAGCGCGACCCGGTTGGCGTGCGCTCCCGCCGCGTTGCCCCACGGGTGACCCAGCGTGCCGCCACCGAACTGCAGGCAGGAGTCGTCGCCGAAGATCGCGACGAGGGCGGGCATGTGCCAGACGTGGATACCGCCCGAGGCGACCGGCATCGTGCCCGGCATCGAGCCCCAGTCCTGGTCGAAGAAGATGCCGCGCTTGCGGTTCTCGGGCACGAACGACTCACGCATGAGGTCGATCCACCCCAGCGTGGCCTGCCGGTCACCCTCGAGCTTGCCGACGACGGTGCCCGAGTGGAAGTGGTCGCCGCCGGACAGCCGCAGGCACTTGGTGAGGACGCGGAAGTGGATGCCGTGCATCGGGTTGCGGTCGACGACCGCGTGCATCGCCCGGTGGATGTGCAGCAGCATGCCGTTCTCGCGGCACCAGTTCGCCAGGCCGGTGTTGGCCGTGAAGCCTGCGGTGAAGAAGTCGTGCATGATGATCGGCGCGCCGAGCGACTTCGCGAACTCGGCCCGCTTGTACATCTCTTCCGGCGTCGACGCCGTGACGTTCAGGTAGTGGCCCTTGATCTCACCGGTCTCCTCGGTGGCCTTGTGAACGGCCTCCATCACGAACTCGAACCGGTGGTTCCAGCGCATGAACGGCTGGCTGTTGATGTTCTCGTCGTCCTTGGTGAAGTCGAGACCACCACGCAGGCACTCGTAGACCGCCCGGCCGTAGTTCTTGGCCGACAGACCGAGCTTGGGCTTGATCGTGCAGCCCAGCAGCGGACGCCCGTACTTGTTCAGCCGGTCGCGCTCGACCTGGATTCCCTGCGGCGGACCACCACAGGTCTTCACGAAGGCCAGGGGGAACCGGATGTCCTCGAGCCGCAGACTGCGGATCGCCTTGAACCCGAACACGTTGCCGACCAGCGAGGTCAGCACGTTGACGACCGACCCCTCCTCGAAGAGGTCGATCGGGTAGGCGATGAACGCGAAGAACGCGGTGTCGTCGCCCGGAACGTTCTCGATCCGGTAGCACCGACCCTTGTAGTAGTCCAGGTCGGTCAGAAGGTCGGTCCACACCGTGGTCCACGTTCCGGTGGAGGACTCCGCCGCCACCGCCGCCGCGGCCTCCTCGCGAGGCACGCCCTCCTGCGCAACGACCTTGAACACCGCGAGCAGATCCGTGTCCAACGGCTCGTAGTCCGGCGTCCAGTAAGTCGCGGCGTAGTCCTTCACGCCGGCCTGGTAGGTCTTGTTTGACACGCTTCTCTCCTCGGCTTACGCCCGCTGCTGGGGACGGTCCCTTGCTTCCCGCTGCGGGGCCGGCACGCTGGACTGTCTCAACCACCTGATCATCACAGTAGGGTTCGCAGACCCTCACGAACAGTGAATCTTCAGTGCTAACGCTTCACTTGTGACTTAACTGTTTGAGCGCACTTCTGCCCCTGGACCGACAACGCGGAGCTGCAGCCAGGGTCGCGAACGTCAGTGTTCGCACGACGTCGACGCACGACGAGGCAGCGCCGACATGGTCGTCGCAATCCGCACCGCACCGCACCCCCCGCACAGGGGATATCGGTGGGCGCCGCTGCCCCCCGGCCACGGGGCCGTCCAGCCGGCGGCGACAGCGGCCGCTGTGCAGGCGCCTCGTGGACGACGCGAGCGTGGTTGCGCACCGAGAGGCCCGGTACCGGCGCGGTCGTCGCGCCGAGCAGCGGCCGGCCGAACATGCCCAGGAACCGACAGAGTTCCCGGTCCCGGCGGTCCGACCGTCCGGGGTCCGTGGACCGCACGGCGCCCTGCCGGTCCGGACGGGTGCCGCGGCTGGCAGAGTCGTCTCCCGTGGACGAGTCCCTGACCTCCGACGGCGATCTCACGCTCGCACTCCGCCTGGCCGACGTCGCCGACGCGATCACGCTCCCCCGGTTCCGTGCCGCGGACCTGCGGGTCGAACGCAAGCCCGACCGCACCCCGGTGACCGACGCCGACACCGCCGCCGAGGACGCACTGCGGAAGGAGCTGGGGTCCGCCGTCCCCGGCGATGCCGTACTCGGCGAGGAGCGCGGCGGTGAGGTGCCCGCGAGCGGCCGCGGCTGGGTGCTCGACCCCATCGACGGCACCAAGAACTTCTCCCGCGGCATGCCCGTCTGGGCGTCGCTCATCGCGCTGACCGTGCACGGCGTGCCGGTCGTCGGCGTCGTCAGCGCCCCGGCGCTGGGCCGGCGCTGGTGGGCCGCAACGGGTGCGGGCGCCTGGACCTCCGACGCCCCCGGCGCGACCCCGCGACGCATCACGGTGTCCGGGGTCGCCGAGCTGGGCGACTGCTACGTGTCCACCACCAACCTCAACACCTTCCGCGAGCACGACATCCTCGACAACTGGCTGACCCTGACGGACCGCTGCTGGGAGACCCGCGCCTTCGGCGACTTCTGGCAGCACTGCCTCGTCGCCGAGGGGACGATCGACCTGGCCGTCGAGCCGGAGGCCAACACCTGGGACCTCGCCGCCGTGCAGATCCTCGTCGAGGAGGCCGGCGGGAAGCTGACGGACCTCGGCGGCGTCGCCACCTTCGCCGGCGGCAACTCCGTCACCTCCAACGGCGCCCTGCACGACGCCGCGTTGGCCTGCTTCCCGTGACATCGGTCGTCCCGGCCGACGCCGCCCGCTCCGCGTCGTAGGGTCCGACCATGCCGGAGCTCGCCTTCGAGGACCTCACCCCGGGCCGCACGTTCGACCTCGGAACCATCACCGTCGACCGCGACGAGATGATCGCCTTCGCCCGTCGGTTCGACCCCCAGCCGTTCCATCTCGACGACGAGGCCGGCAAGCAGTCGGTGTTCGGCGACCTCGCGGCCTCGGGCTGGTTCACCGCCTCACTGTGGATGCGCGCCTACGCCGACGCGGTCCTCCTGCGCTCGACCAGCCTCGCGTCGCCCGGCGGTGAGCGGATCCGCTGGCCCGCGCCGGTCTTCGGCGGCGACGTGCTCACCCCGACGCTCGAAATTCTGGATGCGCGCCGCTCCCGCAGCCGCCCCGAGATGGGACTGGTGACCCTCGGGGCGCGGATGCACCGCGGCGACACCCTCGTCTACAGCGCCGACTTCACCGGCATGTTCGGCGTTCGCGAGCCCTGACGCGCCGTCCGGCGACGCCCGGGAGCCGCCTGCGCACGCCGAGCCGATCACCGCGACGAATCCGTCGTCCTTCCGGCACGAACAACGATCACAACGGAACGGGAGGTCGACCGACGGCCGGACCCGGGCCGAGACGGGCTACGTCTCGTCGACCACCGTCAGCCTGCCGACGTCGGGGATCTGTGCACGGCTGATCACGAGGAGCGCCTCGGCGGTGCCGTTCTGGGCGCGGTACATGTGCGGGCCGTCGGCGGTGAAGCGGATGTAGTCGCCGGCGTGAAGGGTGACGGGGTCGGCGGTGGGCCCGGCGAGGATGGTCCCGGAGAGGACGTAGAGGCTCTCGACGGCATTGGCCTCGTGCCCGTCGTCGGAGTAGCCCTCCTCGCTGATGATCGCGACGAAGACGTAGACGAGGTCGGCCCCGTACATGGTGCCGAGGGGACGGATCCGCAAGGTGCCCAGGGGATGCCACTCGGCGTCGACCTGCCGGCGCACGGTGGTGGCGACGCCGCTGCTGGCGTCGGTGAGGAGGTCGGTGATGGTGACGCCGAGGGCGGTGGCGAGGGCCTGGAGGGTGTCGACGGTGGGGTTGGCCTTGCCCAGTTCGATCGACAGCACGGTGGCCTTGGAGATGCCTGCTTTGCGGGCGAGCTCGGAGGCGGACATCTTGCGGTCGATCCGCAGACCGCCGACGTTGCGGCCGACGACGGCGTTCGCGGTGGACATGGCGCTCATCGTCGCAGGTCCACACCGCACGGGAGTGGCGGACGCACCGCGGCGGCCTTGCTTCGTCGACGTCATGGCGGTTACTGTACCGACCGCACGTTCAGTAAAACGACCATGTGGAGGGCTCGACGATGAGCGACGACGGACACGGCCGCGAGACGAGCTGGTTCCCGGTGCCGGCGTTGTCCGACCTGCCCGCGTCGCTGCAGTCGTTGTGCGGCAAGGCCGAGGAGCAGCTCGGGTTCGTCCCGAACGTGTTCCGCGGCTACTCGCACCGGCCCCAGCGGTTCTCCGCCTGGTTCGCGCACTACTCGCAGCTGCACGTCCCGACGGACAATCTTTCGGCCGCCGACCGCGAGATGATCGCGGTGGTGGTGTCGGCGATCCACAGTTGCACCTACTGCCTGACCTCGCACCTCTACGCGCTGCGCGAGGAGCTGGGCGACGCGGTCAAGGCCGACCTGATCATGCACAACTGGCGCCACGCGGGTCTCGACGAGCGCGAGCTGGCGATCTGCCGTTACGCGGACAAGCTGACCCGGGAACCGGCGACGATCTCCCGCGAGGACCTCGACACGCTGGCGAAGGTCGGGTTGTCCGAGGACGAGGTGTGGGACGTCGCGGAGCTGACGGCGATGTACTCGTTCACGAACCGGCTCGCGCTGGCGATGGGGTTCGTCCCGAACACCGAGTACCACCACCTGGCGCGCACGGCCCCGGCCGACGCCGCCGACGTCGTCGCGAGCTGAGGGAGGTCGTCGTGAAGACACGGTCGGCGGTGCTCTTCTCCGCACCCGGCAAGTTCGAGATGACGGAGATCGAGCTCGACACCCCACGTCAGGACGAGCTCGTCGTCAAGATGGTGGCGTCGGGGATCTGTCATTCCGACGACCACATCGCGGTCGGGGACCTCGAGGTCAACCTGCCGATGGCGGGTGGTCACGAGGGTGCCGGGATCGTGATGGAGGTCGGCCCGAACACGCGTGGGTACGAGGTCGGCGACCACGTGGTACTGGCGTGGATCCCGTCGTGCGGGCGGTGCCGCTGGTGCGCGCAGGGCAAGCAGAACCTGTGCGACCTCGGTGCGCAGACCCTCGCCGGCGCCCGTGCGGACGATCCGGACAGCTACCGGTTGCGACTGAACGGGGAGAACCTGGCGCAGACCGCGGGTGTGTCGACGTTCTCCGAGTACACCCTGGTGTCGACGAGCTCGGCGATCCGCATCCCGAAGCACATCCCGTTGGACGCGGCGTGCCTGGCGGCGTGCAGCGTCGGCACGGGGTGGGGGTCGGCGGTGAAGGTCGGCAAGGTCTCCGCCGGTCAGGTGGCGATCGTGATGGGCGTGGGCGGCGTCGGCATCCACGCGGTGCAGGGTGCCGCGATGGCGGGTGCGGCGCACGTGCTGGCGGTCGACCCGGTCGCGCTGCGGCGCGAGGCGGCCGTCACGGCGGGCGCGACCGCGACGTACGCCGACATCGCCGAGGCCACGGCGGCCGCGAAGGAGCTGACCAACGGGCAGGGTGCCGACGTCGCGATCGTGTGCGTCGGCGTCACGACACCCGACCACATCGCGTCGGCGTTCGCCGCGATCCGCAAGGGCGGCACCGCGGTCGTGACGGGCCTGGGCAAGGGCTCGACCGTCGGCATCCCGGTGTCGCCGGTGGAGCTGGCGCTGTTCGAGAAGAAGCTGCTCGGCTCGCTGTACGGCTCGTGCGTCCCGACGTGGGACATCCCGATGCTGCTGGACCTCTACGACCAGGGCCGGCTCAAGATCGACGAGTTCATCACCCGCCGCTACCCGCTCGACCGTGTCAACGACGGCTTCGCGGGCATGCACGCCGGCGAGAGCGTGAAGGCGATCGTCGAGTTCCCCTGAGCACCACCCGGGGAACCCGGCACCCCAGTACGGCGAACCACCCGCAACGACGACAACGGAGTTGATCATGACCGAGACCGCAGTGCGTACCACCGAGCGCATCTCCCGCCTGGGCATCGCCGACGAGGACAACCTCCCGCCGCGGGTCGCGGCCCTCTACAAGGCGTTCGCCGACGCGCCGGGCGGCGTGCCGAACTGGATCAAGGCCCTCGCCGTGCACCCCGAGGTCCTGCGCCGCTTCCTCGGCTACTACGAGGCCCTGTTCACCCCGAGCAACGGCGTCATCCCGATGCTCGAGCGCGAGATGATCGCGGCCGTCGTCTCCAACATCAACGGCTGCACCTACTGCACGATGCACCACACCGGCGGTATGGCCGGGCACCTGGGCAGCAGCGAGCGGGCGCAGCGGATCGCGCACAACTACCGCGAGGTCCAGCTCTCCGACCGCGAGCGCGCGATCTGCGACTTCTCGGTCAAGGTCACCGAGGCACCGGACCGCATGCACGACAGCGACTTCGAGGAGCTGCGCACCGCCGGGCTGACCGACGAGGAGATCTTCGAGGTCCTCGAGGTCGCGGCGTTCTTCTCGTTCTCGAACCGGCTGGCGACGCCGCTGGCGATCCTGCCCGACTCGGCGCTCTACGACTTCCAGCGTTCCTGAGCCCCCGACAGCAGCCGGCGAGGAGAACCATGACCACCCACGGAACACCCACGGCCCACGAGCTGGGCGCCGCGATCTACGACACGGCCGCCGCGTTCATGCTGGCGCCGCCGACGGCGGCGAAGGCGACCGAGCTGGGCTTCCCGGACCCGTTGCAGCTCTACGTCGCGGGCCGGCTCGGCGTCCTGGGCGACACCACGCCCGAGGTCGCGGCGGCCGCGCACGGATTCCTGTCCCCCGAGGCGGCGGCCGAGGCGTGGCCCGGCGTCGCCAAGGTGTGCAGCCGTGAGACGGCGACACGCGTGTTCGCCGAGGCGTGCGCGGAGTACGGCGAGGACAAGCTGGCATCGCTGTCCGAGGAGGACGCGACCCGGCTGGCCGACCTCGCCGAGAAGGTCGTCGACGACGCGCCCGCGACGGCGCTGTTCGCCGCGTGGCGGGCGCACCCGCGCCCCACGAGCCCCCGGGCCCGCGCCGCGCACCAGCTGAACCTGTTGCGCGAGTGGCGCGGCGGCGTCCACGTCGCGGCGGTCGCCGCGGCCGGGCTGCGCCCGCTCGAGGCGATCATGTCCGACGGTGGCGAGTTCTACGCCGGGGCGTTCGGCTGGCCGAAGCCCTGGCCGGCCGAGGGCTCGCATGCCGAGCAGATGGCCGCCGTCCACCGCGAGGTCGACGAGGCGTGCGGCCGGGTCATCGGCGAGGTGCTCACCGCCTCGGAGGCCGACGAGCTGCTCACGTTGGCGCGCAAGGCCTGCGCCCTGCTGCCGTAGCAACGCGCTCCCAGCGGACACCGGAAAGACGAGCATGGACATGAACATCGGCGCCTGGCCCGGCGCCCAGGCACACCGCAACCCGCACCGCACCGCGCTCGTCGACGGCGACGGCGGCGCCCGCACGACCTACCGGGAGCTCGACGACCGGGTCATGCGGGTCGCCGCCGCGCTTCGGGCGGCCGGGGTGGGCCGGGGCGACCGGGTCGCGCTGCTGTCGACCAACCATCCGGACATGCTCGTCGTGATCTTCGCGGTGGCGGCCGCGGGCGGGGTGTGCGTGCCGGCGAACTTCCGGCTCACCGCCGAGGAGCTCGCGTTCGTGTTCGACGACGCCGGCGCGTCGCTGCTCGTCGTGTCGGCCGACCTCGCCGGGACCGGGCACGACGTCGCCGGCCGGGTCGCCGCGATCGGGCGGACCGTCGTGCTCGGCGGGGACCCGGGGGCACCGGACTCGCTCGACACGTTCGTCACCGGCGTCGCGCCCCTCACCCGGCCCGAGCCGGCGACGGCCGACGACCTCGCACTGATCATGTACACCTCCGGCACCACGGGCCGGCCCAAGGGCGCCATGCTGACGCACGGCAACATCACGTGGAACGCCGTCAACATGCTGTCGGCGGGCGAAGGCCTGCTGCGCAGCGACGTCACGCTGTCGGTGGCGCCGCTGTTCCACATCGGCGCGCTGGGCATCTTCACGTTCCCGCTGCTCTACCTGGGCGGGACCGTCGTGACGGTGTCGAAGTTCGATCCCGCGCAGACCGCCGCCCTGATGGCCCGCGAGCGCGTCACCGTGCAGTTCCTCGTCCCGGCCATGTGGACGATGCTGATGCGCTGCGACGACCTCGACCGCGTCGACGACTCCCGCATCCGGTGGGTGCTGTCCGGCGGCGCACCCTGCCCGTTGCCGGTGATCCGGTTCTTCGCCGACCGCGGCTGGGCGTTCCTGGAGGGCTTCGGGCTCACCGAGACCAGCCCGACGTGCACGGTCATGGACGCGACGGCGTTGCCCGACAAGGCCGGTTCGGTCGGCCGGGCGCTGCGCCACGTCGACTGCCGGATCGTCGCCGAGGACGGCACCCCCGTCCCCGACGGCACCCCGGGCGAGCTGACGGTCCGCGGCCCGAACATCTTCACCGGCTACTGGAAGCTGCCGGAGGCGTCGGCGGAGGTGCTGGTCGACGGCTGGTTCCACACCGGCGACGTCGCCGTCCGCGACACCGAGGGCTACGTGACGATCGTCGACCGCAAGAAGGACATGGTGATCACGGGCGGGGAGAACGTGTACCCGGTCGAGGTCGAGCGCATCCTGACGCAGATGCCCGGGGTCGCCGACGCCGCCGTGATCGGGGTGCCCGACGAGAAGTGGGGCGAGCGCGTCACCGCGGTCGTCGTGGGCACCGTGGACCCCGAGCAGGTCGTCGCGTTCTGCCGGGAACGGCTGGCCGCCTACAAATGCCCGCGCGCCGTCGAGATCGTCGACGAGATCCCCCGCAACGCGACCGGCAAGATCCTCAAGCGGACCCTGCGCGGCACGTACGGGTCGGAGGCGGCCGTCAGCCGCTGAGGGCGCGCACGACCCGCGACGGTGACGGCCGGCCCAGGGCCGCCGCCATCCACACACTGGTGTCGACGAGTCTCGCCAGGTCGGCGCCGTGGGCGATGCCGAGGCCGTCGAGCATCCAGACGAGGTCCTCGGTGGCCAGGTTGCCCGTCGCCGACTCGGCGTACGGGCAGCCGCCGAGCCCGCCGGCGCTGGCGTCGACCGTCGTGACCCCGCGACGCAGCGCCGCGAGCGTGTTGGCGAGCGCCTGGCCGTAGGTGTCGTGGAAGTGCACGGCGAGGGTGTCGACGCCGACGCCCGCCGCGACACAGGCGTCGACGACCGCATCGACATGGCCCGCGGTGCCGGTGCCGATGGTGTCGCCCAGCGACAGCTGCCCGCACCCCATGTCGACGAGCCGACGCCCGACCCCGGCCACCTGCGCCGGGTCGACCGCGCCCTCCCACGGGTCGCCGAACGCCATGCTGACGTACCCGCGGACCCGCAGCCCCTCCGCCCGAGCCCGGGTGACGACGGGCTCGAACATGCCGAACTGCTCGTCGAGGGTCCGGTTGAGATTCTTGCCCGCGAACGTCTCCGTGGCGGAGGCGAAGATCGCGACGTGCTCCACCCCGGCCTGCAGCGCCCGGTCGAGGCCGCGCTCGTTGGGCACCAGGACCGGGTAGTCGACGCCTGCGCGCCGCTCCACGCGCTCCAGCAGGTCGGCGGCATCGGCGAGCTGAGGCACCCACTTCGGGTGGACGAAGCTCGTCGTCTCCAGCGTGGTCAGGCCCGCGTCGGCGAGGCGTTCGACGAACTCCGCCTTGACCTCGACGGGCACGATCCCCGACTCGTTCTGCAGCCCGTCGCGCGGCCCGACCTCGTAGATCGTCACCCGCTCCGGGAGCCCGGGCGCCGGCACCCGCTGCGGCAGTCCGTTCGCGGTCACCAGCGATCCCCCTCGCCACGGTCGTACCTGTCGTAGGACCGGCGTTCCCGGCGCTCGTCGACGTCGGCCATCTGCGTGTACAGCAACGAGTGCACCTCCTCGACGCCGGGCACGTCGTCGAACTCCAGCGGCTCGTCGGACGCCGACTCGATCACCAGCGT
The DNA here is from genome assembly GCA_001725415.1 of Pseudonocardia sp. SCN 73-27. Taxonomy (GTDB): domain Bacteria; phylum Actinomycetota; class Actinomycetes; order Mycobacteriales; family Pseudonocardiaceae; genus Pseudonocardia. The sequence continues at coordinate 129,219 of MEGH01000006.1, read as the reverse complement.
GCCGCAGCCCAGCATCCGCTCCACGATCGTGTGCCGGAACTGCACGCTGTTGATGCGCCCCATGGGGATGTCGATGCCCTGGCGCGACAGGACGCCCTCCCGCACCAGGACGCGCCGGTCGGTGACGACGAAGTGCGTCGTCCGCCAGCGGATCAACGGCACCAGCGTGAACCATCCGACGACCACGACCGCCACGACCGCGATCACGATCCAGGCGATCGACGCCCAGCTCAGGTCGCGCGCCAACGCCGCCAGGTAGGCCGCGAGACCGACCGTCACCAGGAAGACGAGCACCGGCAGCGCCAGCATCTTCGGGTGCGGATGCTTGTGGACGAGGACCCGCTCGTCCTCGACGAGGAGCTCGTCGGGGTAGGCCATCGGGCCAATCTAACGGTGCGGCGGTCGAGTACCGGTCAGGTGACGGGACGCAGGTGCACCACGTCGCCCGCCGCCACCGGCCGGCGCGCCCCGTCGGCCCCCAGGACCAGCAGGCGGCCGTGCGCATCGACGTCCTCGGCCATGCCGACGATCGCGTCACCACCCGGCAGCTCGACGCGCACCTGCGCGCCCAGGCTCAGGCAGCCCGCCCGGTAGTCCGACCGCAGCCCGACGGCCTCGGCGTCGCCCCGCGCGTCGCGCCAGCGCGCCTCCCGCTCGGCCAGGCGCCGCAGCAGCGCCACGAGAAGCTCCGCCCGGTCGACCCCGGCGGCACCCTCCTCGGCCAACGACGTCGCCCCCGCAGGCAGCTGCGGGATCGTCGCGTCGACGTTCAGCCCGATGCCCAGCACCACGCCCGGGCCGCCGCCGGTCACCGCGGTCATCTCGGCGAGGATGCCCGCCGCCTTGCGGCCCTCGGAGCCGAGCAGCAGGTCGTTGGGCCACTTGAGACCTGCCGGTGCGGAGCACACCTCTTTCACCGTGTCGAGCAGCGCCAGGCCCGCGAGCATCGGCAGCCAGCCGAACCGGTCGGCCGGGACGCTCTCGGGCCGCCACAGCACGCTCACCGTGAGCCCGGCGCCGGGCGGGGACTCCCAGCTGCGCGTCAACCGGCCACGGCCCGACGTCTGCCGTTCCGCGACGAGGACCGACCGGTCGGGCGCACCCGCAGCGGCGGCTGCCAACAGGTCGGCATTCGTCGACCCGGTCTCGGCCACCAGGTCGACCCTGGTCCACGGCCCGACAGGCGCCACGAGCGCGGGGCGCAGCATGTCGATGTCGAGCGGCGCGGCCTGCCTTGTCATGGCCGGAAACTAACCGCTCCCCACCGGCGTGCCGCCCCGTCACGGGCGGGTTCGCGGCGGACGGTGCGCAGGCGTCGCCCGGCGCGCACACGACCCGCCACGACGTGCGACCGGCGTGACGGATACCGCTCCCCGACACCGCCCTGACGGGGTAATCGCCGGGTTAGAGTCCGAGCCCATGAGCGCCGCGAGCGAACCGACGGGGGTTGCGCCGCACGCCGAGGTCGGCGACGAAGCCCCCGGAAACGACATCGACATCCACACCACGGCCGGCAAGCTGGCCGACCTGCACCGACGGTACGACGAGGCGGTGCACGCGGGTGCCGGGGCGGCCGCCGAGCGGCAGCACGCGAAGGGCCGCCAGACGGCCCGCGAGCGCGTCGAGCAGCTGCTCGACCCGGGCTCGTTCGTCGAGCTCGACGCCCTGGTCCGGCACCGCTCCACGAACTTCGGGCTGCAGGAGAAGCGACCGTTCGGCGACGGGGTCGTCACCGGCACCGGCACCATCGACGGCCGGCCCGTCGCGGTGTTCAGCCAGGACGCCACCGTGTTCGGCGGGTCCCTCGGCGAGGTCTACGGCGAGAAGATCGTCAAGGTCATGGACGTCGCCGCCAAGGTCGGCTGCCCCGTCATCGGCATCAACGACGGTGGCGGCGCGCGCATCCAGGAAGGCGTCGTCGCGCTCGGCCTGTACGGCGAGATCTTCCTGCGCAACGTCCGCAGCTCCGGGGTCATCCCGCAGATCTCGCTGATCCTCGGCCCGTCGGCCGGCGGCGCGGTGTACTCCCCCGCGCTGACCGACTTCGTCGTCATGGCCGACGAGACCAGCCACATGTTCATCACCGGCCCCGACGTCATCAAGACCGTCACCGGCGAGAACGTCGACATGGAGGAGCTCGGCGGCGGCCGCGCCCACAACACCCGCTCCGGCGTTGCCCACTACCTCGCCTCCGACGAGGCCGACGCCCTGTCCTACGTGCGGGACCTGCTCAGCTACCTGCCGTCGAACAACCTGTCCGAGCCGCCGAGCTTCCCGGCACCCGAGCCCGTCGCCGGATCCATCGAGGACTCGGTCACCGACACCGACCGCGAGCTCGACACCCTCGTCCCCGACTCTCCCAACACGCCCTACGACATCCGCGAGGTCGTGTCCCGGGTCGTCGACGACGGCGAGTTCCTCGAGGTCCAGGAGCTGTTCGCGCCCAACATCGTGTGCGGCTTCGCCCGCATCGAGGGCAACAGCGTCGGGATCGTCGCCAACCAGCCCACCCAGTTCGCGGGCTGCCTCGACATCCACGCCTCCGAGAAGGCCGCCCGCTTCGTGCGGACCTGCGACGCGTTCAACGTGCCCGTCGTGACGTTCGTCGACGTCCCCGGCTTCCTGCCCGGCACCGAGCAGGAGTGGAACGGGATCATCCGCCGCGGCGCCAAGCTGATCTACGCCTACGCCGAGGCCACCGTCCCCAAGGTCACGGTGATCACGCGCAAGGCCTACGGCGGCGCCTACGACGTCATGGGCTCCAAGCACCTCGGTGCCGACGTCAACATCGCCTGGCCGACGGCCCAGATCGCCGTCACCGGGGCGTCGGGCGCGGTGGGCATCCTGTATCGCAAGCAGCTCAACGGCCTGGAGGGCGACGAGCTCGCCGCCAAGCGCGCCGAGCTGCAGACCGAGTACGAGGACACCCTCGCCAACCCCTACATCGCCGCCGACCGCGGCTACATCGACGCGGTCGTTCCGCCCTCGCACACCCGCGGCTACGTGGGCCGGGCCCTGCGGATGCTCTCGACCAAGCGCGAAGAGGTGCCGACGCGCAAGCACGGGAACATCCCGCTGTGAGCTCCCCTTCGGAAGAGCAGACCCCGGAGCAGCGGCGGGCCCTGTTCCGGGTCGTGCGCGGGGAGCCGTCCGACGAGGAGGTCGCCGCGCTGACGGCGGTCCTGCTCGCAGCAGCCTCGTCGGCGGGGACGGACAGCGCCCCGGCGCAGCGGGACCGCTGGTCCGACCCGGTCCGCCGGATGCGCGGCCCCCTGCGCCCGGGCCCCGGCGCCTGGCGCGCCTCCGCCCTCCCCCGCTGACCCGTGAGTGGCATTACTGGCCATGGCCAGTAATGCCACTCACGAGGGCCGGAGGCCTGTCCTCCACGAGCGGCGACCCGACCTCCCGAACCGCAGGACACTCAGCCCGGGGCGGGGACGCTGCTCGTGCAAGTGCGGATCGATCGTCCCCTCGGTGAGTGCACGGTGCGACGGAAGTGACCTCCGTAGGCTCGCGGGGTGCGTCTCGTCCTCGCCTCCGCCTCCCCCGCCCGGCTCTCCGTCCTGCGCGCCGCCGGGCTCGACCCCCTCGTCGAGGTCTCCGACGTCGACGAGGACGCCCTCCTCGCCACGATCCCGGACACCTCGCCCGCGGAGAAGGTCACCGCGCTGGCGAGCGCCAAGGCCACCACGATCGCCCGCCGCGTCGCCGGCGCCCACCCGGACGCGGTCGTCGTCGGCTGCGACTCGATGCTCTCGATCGACGACGAGCTCGTCGGCAAGCCCCACGACGTCGAGGTCGCGCGCGCCCGTTGGAAGGCGATGGCCGGGCGCACCGGCGAGCTCGTCACCGGCCACGCCGTGCTGCGCCTCGACGACGGCGACATCGACCGCGTCGCGGAGGGCCACGCGACCACGACCGTCCGCTTCGCCGAGCCCACCGACGCCGAGCTGGAGGCCTACCTGGCGACGGGCGAGCCGCTCGCCGTGGCGGGGGCGTTCACACTCGACGGGCTCGGCGCCTGGTTCGTCGAGGGCATCGACGGCGACCCGTCCAACGTCATCGGGATCAGCCTGCCGCTGGTGCGGCGCCTGTTCGGCGCGGTGGGTCTCTCGCCGGTCGAGCTGTGGGCCGACCGGTCCGGGTGACTGACCGGCCGGTGTCGGTGCCGGGGACTATCGTCGGGCGCATGGCTCTGCCCGCTGACACCGACCCGAAGCTCGCCGACTACGCCCACCCCGAGCGCCTCGTCACCACCGAGTGGCTCGCCGCGAACCTCGGCACCGACGGCCTCGTCGTCGTCGAATCCGACGAGGACGTGCTGCTCTACGACACCGGCCACATCCCGGGCGCGGTGAAGGTCGACTGGCACACCGAGCTGAACGACCCGGTGACCCGCGACTACGTCGACGGCGCCCGCTTCGCCGAGATCTGCGGCGAGCGCGGCATCGGCCGCGACACCACCGTCGTGTTCTACGGCGACCGCAACAACTGGTGGGCCACCTACGCGCTGTGGGTGTTCGCCCTGTTCGGCCACGCCGACGTGCGCATCCTCGACGGCGGCCGCGCCAAGTGGGTCGCCGAGGGCCGCGAGATGACCACCGAGCAGCCCAAGCCGACGACCGTCGAGTACCCGGTCGTCGAGCGTGACGACGTGACGCTGCGTGCCTTCAAGGACGACGTCCTCTCCCACCTCGACAAGGTGAAGGCCGGCAGCGGCGCCCTGGTCGACGTGCGCTCGCCCGGCGAGTACTCCGGCGAGCTGCTGCACATGCCCGACTACCCGCAGGAGGGCGCGGTCCGTGGCGGCCACATCCCCGGCGCGGCGAGCGTGCCGTGGGCGCGCGCGGCCGCCGAGGACGCCACGTTCAAGTCCCGCGCCGACCTGGAGGCCATCTACCTCACCGAGCAGGGCCTGTCGGCCGACGACGACGTCGTCGCCTACTGCCGCATCGGCGAGCGCTCCAGCCACACCTGGTTCGTCCTCACCCACCTGCTCGGGTTCGGCAAGGTCCGCAACTACGACGGCAGCTGGACCGAGTGGGGCAACGCGGTGCGGGTCCCGGTCGTGCAAGGGTCCGAGCGTGGCTGACCTGCCTCCCCAGCTGGCGGAGCTCGTCGACGACTTCTCCGCCGTCGGGCCCAAGGACCGGCTGCAGCTGCTCCTCGAGCTGTCGCAGGAGCTCCCCGAGCTGCCCGCGCGCTACGCCGACGCCGCGGACTCGATGGAACAGGTGCACGAGTGCCAGTCGCCGCTGTTCCTGGCCGTCGAGGTCGACGCCTCGGAGAAGGTCCGGCTCTTCTTCTCCGCCCCTCCCGAGGCGCCCACGACGCGAGGCTTCGCGTCGATCATGCACACGGGTCTCGACGGTGAGTCCGCCGCCGACGTGCTGGCCGTGCCCGACGACTTCTACATCGCGCTCGGGCTCGGCGAGGCGGTGAGCCCGCTGCGGCTGCGCGGGATGGCGGCGATGCTGTCGCGGATCAAGAAGCAGGTGCGTGCGCTGACGGCCTGACCGGAGCGGATCTCGAACCTCAAGTCTTGGTGAGGAACGTTCCGTCCGGTCCATGACGCCCGACACACTGTGGGTCGTCCCACGAGGACGAGTCACAGGGGGTGTTCACATGAGGCCACTCGCCGCCGCAGGAGACACCTGGGGCATCAGCAGCCAGACGTTCATCCTGTTCTACCTGCTCCTCGCCGTCGTCGTGTGGATCGCCGCGGTCCGCACGCGCAAGGCCGTCGTCGGGCGCCGCCGGGGGGACCGGCCGTCCGTCGACCTCACCAGCGCGCCGTACGACGTCGCGTTCCTCAACGGGGGCGCCGACCTGGCCGTGTTCGCCGCACTGTCGTCGATGCGCGTCGACAAGACGGTGGCGACGGCCGGACGCGGCAACGTCGTCGCCGCGGGCACCCTGCGCCCGGACGCCGACGACCTGGAGAGGGCGATCCACCAGACCGCGTCGTCGCCGGTCGCGCGGACCCGGCTGCGGCTGCACGGGCCGGTGCTCGACGCGCTCGGCCGGATCGAGAAGCGCCTCGTCGCCGACGGGCTGCTCCTGGACGCCGAGGAGCAGCGCGCCGCCCGCACCGCGGGGGCGTGGATGCTGGCCGTCGCCGCGCTGGGGCTCGTCCGGGTCATCGCCGGAATCGCCAACGGCAAGTCCGTCGGCTTCATGATCGCCGCGTTCCTGGTGGTGAGCGTGATCGGCATCGTGCTCACCGCGCACGTGCCGCGGCGCACCCCGCTGGGCGACGACACCGTCTCCATGCTGCGGGGCCTGCACCACCGGCTCTCCCCGTCCAACCGCCCGGATTGGGTGACCTACGGGGCGGCGGGGGCCGCCCTGGGCGTCGGCGTCTTCGGGACGAGCGCCCTGTGGGCGTCCGACCCGGCGTTCGCCAGCGAGCTCGAGGCGCAGCGCGCGGCGGCCGCGGGTGGTGGCGGCTCCGGCGGGGGCGACTCCGGCAGCAGCAGCTGTGGTGGCGGGGGAAGCAGTTGCGGAGGGGGTGGCGGCTGCGGCGGCGGGGGCGGCTGCGGTGGCTGACCTGTACGGAACGGGCGTCGGCTGGCGCCCCGAGATCGCCGGTGTGGTCGCCGACCTGCCGGAACTCGGCTTCTGCGAGGTCATCGCAGAGTCGGTCGATCCCGCAGCTCCACCTCGAGGGGTGGTGGAGCTGCGGGATCGCGGTGTCCCGGTGGTCCCGCACGGTGTGCGGCTGTCGCTGGGCAGCGCCGACGGCCTCGACCGGGACCGCGCCGAGCACCTCGCGGCGTGCGCCGCCGCGCTCGGCGCGCCGCTGGTCAGCGAGCACGTCTCCTTCACCCGGGTCGCGGGCCGCGACGCCGGGCATCTGCTCCCGGTGCCGCGCACCCGGCAGGCGCTCGACGTCCTCGTCGCCAACGTCACCGCGACGCAAGGACTGCTCGACGTGCCGCTGGCCCTGGAACCGATCGCGGCGCTGTTCGACTGGCCGGGCGAGGAGTTCACCGAGGCCGAGTTCCTGACGCGGCTGCTCGATCGCACCGGCGCGCTGCTTCTGCTCGACGTCGCGAACGTCCACGCCAACGCCCTCAACCGGGGTGCCGACCCGCGCGCCGTGCTCGACGCCCTGCCGCTCGACCGGGTCGCGTACGTGCACGTCGCGGGCGGGTCCGAGCACGCGGGTGACGCCGCCCACGGCGACCCCGGCGTCTACCACGACACCCACACCGACGCGGTGCCCGCCGAGGTCCTCGCACTGCTCGAAGAGCTGTGCGACCGGTCCCGGCCACGCGCGGTGATGCTCGAACGCGACGGCCACTACCCGCCCGCCGCCGAGCTCGCGGATGAGTTCACGACGATCGCGCGCACCGCCCGCCTCGCCAGGGCCCCGCGATGAACGACGCCTTCGCCGCCGCGCAGGCCGCCCTCGTCGACTCCCTCGTCGCCGGTGCCGCCGTGCCCGCCGGGTTCGACGACGTCCGCCTCGCGACCGTTCGGCGTGCGCTGCTGCGCAAGCGGTCCGGCGAGATCGCCCGGACCTGGCCGCTGCTCGCCGCCGCCCACGGGCACGACTGGTCGGCAATCGTCGCCGCACACCTCGACGGCGTCGCACCCAAGGGGTCGCTGCGCGACGGCTGGGACGTCGCCCGCGCCCTGCGCGCCGCCGGGACGCTGCCGTCGCCGGCGGCCGAGGAGCTGGCGTCGCGCGAGGCCGGACGGCGCTACGACGGCGCCTCCGCGCCGACCCGTCGCAGGATGCCCGCGGTCCGCCGCGGAGGCGGGGCGCTGTTCGTGTACGTGGGCGGTCGCACCCTCCGGCTGCGCGGCCTCGCCGGCTGACGCGCCACGAATTGCGACCTCCGCCACACCGCTGACACGATCAAGGCGACGTGAGGCGCCGTGACGTGGCCCGCAGAGTCGCAAATGCCACAGGATTCCGCACCCGGCCGAGGCCGCTGATCCTCATACACTCGCGGGACCACTGCGCCGGCGCAACGGGCCGGCCGACCATGGAGGAGCGGACGTGCCCGAGCTGACCAAGGTCCTCGTCGCCAACCGGGGGGAGATCGCGGTCCGCGTCATCCGCGCCGCCAAGGACGCGGGTCTGGCCTCCGTGGCCGTCTACGCCGACCCCGACCGTGACGCCCCGTTCGTGCGGCTCGCCGACGAGGCGTTCGCCCTCGGCGGCAGCACCGCGGGCGAGACCTACCTCGACATCGAGAAGGTCATCGCAGCCGCGAAGCAGGCCGGTGCCGACGGCATCCACCCCGGCTACGGCTTCCTCTCCGAGAACGCCGACTTCGCCCAGGCCGTCATCGACGCCGGGATCACCTGGATCGGGCCGTCGCCCCAGTCGATCCGCGACCTCGGCGACAAGGTCACCGCCCGCCACATCGCCATGCGCGCCGGTGCCCCGCTCGTCCCCGGCACCGCCGACCCCGTGTCCGGTGCCGACGAGGTCCTCGAGTTCGTGAAGGAACACGGTCTGCCCGTCGCCATCAAGGCGGCGTTCGGCGGCGGCGGTCGCGGCATGAAGGTCGCCCGCGAGGAGAAGGAGATCGCCGAGCTCTACGAGTCGGCGGTCCGCGAGGCCACCGCGGCGTTCGGCCGTGGCGAGTGCTTCGTCGAGCGCTATCTCGACAAGCCGCGCCACGTCGAGACCCAGGTCGTCGCCGACCAGCACGGGAACGTCGTCGTCGTCGGCACCCGCGACTGCTCGCTCCAGCGCCGCTTCCAGAAGCTCGTCGAGGAGGCCCCCGCGCCGTTCCTCACCGACGAGCAGCGCAAGACCCTCTACGACGCCTCCAAGGCAATCTGCAAGGAGGCCGGCTACTACGGCGCCGGCACCGTCGAGTTCCTCATCGGCCAGGACGGTCTCATCACGTTCCTCGAGGTCAACACCCGGCTGCAGGTCGAGCACCCCGTCTCCGAGGAGACCTCCGGGCTCGACCTCGTCCGCGAGATGTTCCGCATCGCCGAGGGCAAGGAGCTCAACCTCGACGAGGACCCGACACCGCGCGGGCACTCCATCGAGTTCCGCATCAACGGCGAGGACGCCGGCCGCGGCTTCCTCCCCGCCCCCGGCACCGTGTCGTCGATCAGCTACCCGGCGGGACCCGGCGTCCGTGTCGACGCGGGCGTCGAGGCGGGCTCCGTCGTCGGCGGCAACTTCGACTCGCTGCTGGCCAAGCTGATCGTCACCGGTTCCGACCGCGCGCAGGCGCTCGAGCGATCCCGGCGCGCCCTGGCCGAGTTCCAGGTCGACGGCATGGCGACGGTCCTGCCGTTCCACCGGCTCGTCGTCACCGACCCGGCGTTCACCGCCGACACCGAGGACGCGTTCACCGTGCACACCCGGTGGATCGAGACCGAGTGGGACAACACCGTCGAGCCCTTCACCGGCGCGGGCGACGAGGAGTCCGACGAGGCACCGCGGCAGTCGGTCGTCGTCGAGGTCGGCGGCCGGCGCCTCGAGGTGTCGCTGCCCGGCGACCTCGCCATCGGCACCGGCGGTGGTGGCGCGGCGAAGGCAGCCCCGCGCAAGCGCGGCAAGTCCGGTGGCGGCGGCGCCAAGGCCTCCGGCGACTCCGTCACCGCGCCCATGCAGGGCACCATCATCAAGGTCGCGGTGTCCGACGGCGACACCGTCTCCGCGGGCGACCTCGTCGTCGTCCTCGAGGCGATGAAGATGGAGAACCCCGTCACCGCCCACAAGGACGGCACCGTCACCGGCCTGTCCGCCGAGCCCGGCTCGTCGATCACCCAGGGCTCGGTCATCTGCGAGATCAAGGACTGACCCCTGGAGCCCGTCGAGATCAACGCCGGCGCCTGGTACCTGCGGGCGCCGCGTTCCGACGACCGCGTCGACGACGAACCCGCCTACGCCGACCTGGGTGTCGGCGGGGGCGTCACCTCCGCCGACGCGGGCTGGGCCGACGACGTCACCTGCACGTGGGCGGTCTGCGAGCCGACCACCGGCGAGATGGTGGGCGAGATCGCCCTAGTCGGGGCGCTCGCCGGCCCGGCTGCCGACCTCCGCGTCCGCAGCCGCTCCGCGTGGCCGGGTGCCGTCGCCGACTCGCTGCCCCCGGTGCTGCGCTTCGCCGCGGGCGCCCTCGGCGTCACCGAGGTCCGGTGGTCGACCGACAACACCGCGCCCGCCTCCGACTTCGGGCTCGCGACCGGCGCGTCGTCGTCACTCGTCGTCACTTCTTGACCACAAGATCGACCGGCGGCTAGCGTTCCCGCAGGTCGACCGCCACGCAGGTGACGGCGGCCGGGCGTCCCGCCGGACGGCAGCGCGCCTGACAACTCCACACCCGTGTGACCATCCACGGGGCCGGTACTTCCGCCACGCGGAGTCACCGCGCCGCGGATCCCGTTCACCGCGTCGGCCGAGCCACGCCACGAACGCGTCCATCACCACTCCGGACTTCCAGGATCCGTCATGCCCCACGACAACGTGTTCGTCAGCAACCACATCCACGTCGACGGTCCCATCCCCGGCCCGTACTCGCTGCTCACCGTGGCGTCGGCCGCGCACCGCGCGGACGGCACCCTGGTCTCGACGTTCACCGTCAACCTGCGAGAACTCCCTGGGGCCACGATCCACCCGATCGCGCTGAGATCCTGGCGCGGCCGGGCCGACGACTGGCTCACGACCCGGCGGGCACCCCGCCCGCCGGCCGCAGCGACCAGCGCCTACGTGCGCTGGGTCGACGCGCTCCCGGGCCCGGCGACCTTCGTCGCCGACCCGGAGGCGCAGGACCACGTGTTCCTCTACTGGTACGTGCAGCGCTTCGCCGGCCACTGGCCGTTCGCCGCCACCAGCACCGACCCGCAGGTCAGGGACGCGTTGCCCGACGCCACCGTCTGCCCGCTGCCGGGCTGCCGCGACGGCGTCGCCCGCACTGCATGAACGACGAGACCCCCGCCCGGTTCGCCGGTGCGGGGGTCTCGTCGTTCGCGGGGCTCAGTCCTCGAGGGCTTCGTTCTTGCGGCCGACGACCGCGCCCGCCACGCCCGCGACCAGCGTCAACGTCGCCAGGATCATGCCCAGCCAGCCGAAGCCGCCGACCAGCAGCCCGATGCCCGCCGACACCGCGCCCACCGCCAGCCCGGTGCGCGCCACCGACGGCCCCGACAGCTTCCGGGTGACGAGCCGCGCGCCGACCGCTGTGAGCAGCACGGCGAGGAACGCCGAGATCGGCGCGATGACCGCGACGGGTGGAAGGACGAAGTAGGCGAGGTCGTCGACGAACTGCGACGCGACGGCCGCGGCCACGACGGGGACGACCGGCACCCGGGTCGTGGCGTTCTGCAGTGTGGTCATGCATCGAGCATCGCCCTGCGCCGGCCTCCGGAAATCGGGGTTCCCCCGGACCCGACCCCCGGGATCCGCCGACAGACCGGGCGCAACCTCAGCGCTGTCGACGAGCCGATCCGCAGTAGTGAGGTCGCGGGTCAGTCGAGGTCGTCGTGCTGCATGAGCTGGCGGCCCGCCTCGGTGATCGACCCCGACAGCGAGGGGTAGACCGAGAAGGTGTGGGCGAGGTCGTCGACGGTGAGGCCGTTCTGCACCGCCAGCGCGATGGGCAGGATCAGCTCGCTCGCCACCGGCGCCACGACCACCCCGCCGATGACCGCACCCGTCGCGGGCCGGCAGAACAGCTTCACGAAGCCGCGGCGCAGGCCGCGCATCTTGGCGCGCGGGTTGGTGGCCAGCGGCAGCATGACGGTGCGGGCGGGGACCTCGCCGGCGTCGATGACGCGCTGGCTGATGCCGACCGTCGCGATCTCGGGGCGGGTGAACACGTTGGCGGCGACGGTGCGCAGCTTGATCGGGGCCACGCCCTCGCCGAGGGCGTGCCACATCGCGATCCGCCCCTGCATCGCCGCGACGGAGGCGAGCATGAGCACGCCGGTGCAGTCGCCCGCCGCGTAGACGCCGGGGACCGAGGTGCGGGAGACGCGGTCGACGGTGATGAACCCGCCGCCGTCGGTGTGGACGCCGATCTTCTCCAGCCCGATGCCCGCGGTGTTGGGGACCGACCCGACGGTCATCAGGGCGTGCGAACCGCGGACCTGCGTGCCGTCGGTCAGCGTCACGACCACGCCGTCGCCCTCGCGGGTGACCGACTCGGCGCGGGCGTTGGCCAGGATCTCGACGCCGCGCTCGGTGAAGACCTCCTGCAGCACGGCGGCGGCGTCGGCGTCCTCGCCGGGGAGCACGCGGTCGCGGCTGGAGACGAGGGTGACGCGGCAGCCCAGCTCGACGTAGGCCGACACGAACTCCGCGCCGGTCACTCCCGATCCGACGACGATCAGGTGCTCGGGCAGCGCGGGCAGGTCGTAGAGCTGGCGCCAGGTGAGAATGCGTTCGCCGTCGGGGCGGGCCGAGTCGAGGATGCGCGGGGTGGCGCCCGTCGCGACCAGGACGATGTCGGCGGGGAGCTCTTCCTCGGTGCCGTCGGCGGTGGTGACGTCGACGACCTGCGGAGCCCGGCCGGGGGCGGGCTCCCCGAAGCAGGCGGTGCCGTCGACGATCCGGACGCCCTCACCGGCGACCCGGTCGCGGATGTCGGCGGACTGGGCGCGGGCCAGGCTGAGCACGCGGCCGTGGACCTTGGGCAGGTCGATGCCGGCGGTGTTGCGGTCGAGCAGGACGCCGAGGTCCTCGGCCCGGTGGAGGTCGACGCGGACGGCGGCGCTGGAGATGAACGTCTTGGACGGCACGCAGTCGTCGAGGACACAGGCGCCGCCCATGCCGTCGCGTTCGACGACGGTGACCTCGCTCCCGTGCTGTGCGGCGACGAGCGCCGCCTCGTAGCCGGCGGGTCCGCCGCCCATGATCACGATCCGGGTCACGCCGGTTCGCCCTCCTCCGAGTCGATCGGGACGACGCAGACAGTACGCCCGTCCTGTGAACGGGGCTCGACGCGCAGGTGAGGTCTCCGCCCGGTCCGGCGCGGCACATGACTAGTCTGTCCGAGTGCCGCTCTACGCCGCGTACGGGTCGAACATGGACCCCGCCCAGATGAAGGAGCGTGCCCCGTACTCCCCCATGGCGGGCACGGGGTGGCTCCAGGGTTGGCGCCTCACCTTCGGTGGCGAGGACTTCGCCTGGGAGGGTGCGCTCGCAACGGTCGTCGAGCATCCGATGTCGCAGGTCTTCGTCGTGCTCTACGACGTGCCCGACCAGGACGCCGCCACACTCGACCGGTGGGAGGGTGGTGAGCTCGGGCTGCACAAGAAGCTGCGGCTGCGGGTGCACACCCTCGAGGGCGACGTGCTCGCCTGGATCTACGTGCTCGACGCCTACGAGGGTGGCATGCCCTCGGCCCGCTACCTCGGTGTGATCGCCGACGCGGCGGAGCTGGCCGGCGCCCCGGACGACTACGTCGCCGCGCTGCGCAGCCGGCCGTCGCGCAAGTCGCTCTGACGGGTCGCGGGCTCCCTCGCCTGTGACCACGGCGACAGTTGTCAGACATCTGACTGCTCGCCTACGCTCCCAGGATGGGCACCCCCCGCGACCGCCCGCTGCTCGAACGACTCGTCCGCTCCCTGTTCCCGCCGGGTAGCTTCCCCGAGATCGTCTACTCAAGGGCCGCCGACGAGGTGGCCCACGACAGCTGGGTGTGCCAGGTCCTGCACCGCGAGGCGGCCGACACGGCGCCGGACCCCTTCGCGCGACTGGCCGAGTCGGCCGACGGGCCCGCCCTGCTGGAGGTCGTCTCCGACGCCGCCGTACGCGCCGCCCTCGACGCGGCCAGGTCCGAACGCGTCGCCGCGGGTTCGTTCGCCCGCCCGGCCTGAGACCCCCGGACTGAGACCCCCTGAACTGCAGGAACGGCACTTCCCGCAACCGGCTTGCGGGAAGTGCCGTTCCTGACCAATCCGGGCCGCCCGGGGATCAGGCCACCGACGCGCGGTACTCCCCCGCGATGTACTCGGCCTGCCGGATCGCCAGCGCGACGATGGTCAGCGTCGGGTTGGCGCCCGCGCCCGTCGTGAACTGGCTGCCGTCGGAGACGAACAGGTTCGGGACGTCGTGGGCCCGCCCGAACCGGTCGACGACGCCGTCCTCCGGGCGTTCGCTCATCCGCGACGTGCCGAGGTTGTGGGTCGAGGGGTAGGGCGGGGTCTGGATGATCCGCTTGGCCCCCACTGCTTCGTACACCGCCGCGCCCGCCGCCTTGCCGTGCTCGCGCATGGCGATGTCGTTCGGATGGTCGTCGAAGTGCACGTCGGCGACGGGCAGGCCGTGGGCGTCGGTGACCGAGGTGTTGAGCGTGATGCGGTTGCCTTCCTGCGGCATGTCCTCGCCGATCACCCACATCCCGGCGGTGTTGCGGTAGTCCTCGAGGTACATCGCGAGATCGGGACCCCACGACCCGGGTGCGACGAACGAGGAGAAGAACGCCGGTCCGAGCGAGATCGTCTCCATGTAGTACCCGCCGACGAACCCGCGGTCGGTGTCGAGCCGTGACTCGTCGGCGATCACCCCGGCCATCGTCTCGCCGCGGTGCATGTTGACCGGCTTGTCGTACTGCCCCCACACCGTGGCGGTGGTGTGGCGCATGTAGTTGCGGCCCACCTGGCCCGAGGAGTTGGCGAGCCCGTCGGGGAACAGCGCCGACGCCGACAGCAGGAGCAGCCTCGGCGTCTCGATCGAGTTCCCGGCGACGCACACCACCGATGCCCGCTGGCGGCGCAGGACGCCCTCCCCGTCGACGTAGAGCACGCCGTCGGCGCGGCCGCGACCGTCGTGGAGGATCTGGACGACGTGGCTGTCGGGACGCAGGTCCAGGTTGCCCGTGCGCTCGGCCTTGGGCAGTTCGGCGACGAGCGTCGACCACTTGGAACCGTTCTTGTCGCCCTGGAAGTTGAACCCGTCCTGGATCGACGCGGGCCGCCCGTCGTAGGGCTCGGCGTTGGTGGCGTACGGACCGGTGGCGACGCGGGTGTAGCCGACCTTGCGGGCACCGTTGGCGAACACCTTGTAGTTGTTGTTGGCGGGCAACGGCGGCCGTCCCTGGACGTGGGTGACGCCCATCTTGATCTCGGCGCGGTCGTAGTAGGGCGCGAGGTCGGCGGGTCCGATCGGCCAGTCCAGGAGGGTTGCGCCGTCGAGGTCGCCGTAGACCGACCGGGTGGTGAACTCGTGCGGTTTGAACCGTGGGCACGCACCGGCCCAGTGGGTGCTGGTGCCGCCGACGGCCTTGACGATCCACGCCGGGAGGTTCGGGAAGTCGCGGGCGACCTGCCAGCTGCCCGAGGCCGTGCGCGGGTCGGTCCAGGCCATCTGCGCAAAGGCCTGCCACTCGTCGTTGTGGTAGTCGGCGCCGGTGAGGTGCGGCCCGGCCTCGAGGACGACGGTCCGGATCCCCTTCTGGCACAGCTCGTTGGCGAGCGTGCCGCCACCGGCCCCGGATCCGACGATGACGACGACGTCGGAGTCGTCGTGGTCGAAGCGGCTCATGCCGTCGTCTCCTCGTACCGGTCGATGCCGTCGTAGGTGACGGCGGGGTCGGGGAGCCAGTCGAGGTCGTCGAAGCCGCGGCCGACGTAGCCGCCCTTCTCGACCGACGGCCCCTCGTAGCCGAGCAGGTCCCACACCTCGTGGTCGTCGTAGAAGGCCACGAGTGCGATCGTCTTGACCGCCCCGAAGAAGGCGGTGCCGTCGATCTCGCGCAGGACGGCGAGGGCGTCCGCGTCGTCGAGGTCGGCGAAGGGCCGGTCGCGGAGCCGGTCGAGGTCGGTGAGGCCCTGGCACACCTGCGCGCGTGATCGGGCGTCACCGCCGACGACGGCGTCGGCGGTCCGTTCGTAGGGACCGTCCGGGAAGGCCGGGTGCGGGAACATCACCCGGAGCATCCGGACCAGGGTGGCCTGGTCCGCGGGAGCGACAAGGGACATGGGTACCTCTCCGCGTCGGGAAGGGGGTCGGGCTCGGATCACACCGTCCCGGTGGCTCCGGTCACAAGCCCCCAGCTGCTCTCACTGAATGAGAAAACAGGCATATCGGGCAATACTCGGGTCGGCGATCAGGGAACACGCCTTCCGCTCGCGAAATGCATGTCGCCGCAGTTCATCGCGCGTGCGCCCGGCGTGACCCGACCGTCGACGGACCGTCTCCTCCACGCCTGTCACCCATCGGCTCACGCGGAGAGTTCAGACATCTGATGCCTGAACTTTCACCCGATCAGCGCAGCCGCGCCGGACCGGGACAGGCTCAGGTCGTCCGGAACATCTCGAAGATCACGTCGAAGTTGGCGACGGTCGCCGCGATTGCCGCCGCCGGGTCCCCCGCCCGGATCGCATCGAGCAGTGCGGCGTGCTCGTCGGCGGTGTCGGGCAGCGGCTCCTGATCGACGAGGGCGGCCAGCGCGTGCGCGAGCGACTCCCGGAACCGGTCGAACAGGTCGAGAAGCAGCCCGTTACCGGTCAACGCGACCACCCCACGGTGGAAGGCGGTGTCGGCCTCCACGAACGCAGCCGTGTCACCCCCGACCAGCGACTGCCGGCGGGCCAGGACCTCCTCGAGCGCGTCGACGTCGTCGGGCGAGGCGACCTCCGCCGCGATCCGCGCCGCCTCGACCTCCAGTGCCCGTCGTACCTGGTAGACCTCGAGAATCCGGGCCCGGCGCAGCAGCTGCGGGGTACCCGCGCCCGTGTCGGCGG
Source organism: Pseudonocardia sp. SCN 73-27 (assembly GCA_001725415.1). Taxonomy (GTDB): domain Bacteria; phylum Actinomycetota; class Actinomycetes; order Mycobacteriales; family Pseudonocardiaceae; genus Pseudonocardia. Next base: position 112,548 of record MEGH01000006.1, on the reverse strand, counting down.
TCAGCCCGGCGGTGGGCGGGACCGGCAGCGCATCGGCGACGAAAGTGCCGTTGCCGTGCTGCACGACGAGCAGGCCCTCGCGGGTCAGGAGCTTGATCGCCTCACGCAGCGACGACCGACCTACACCCAGTTCGCGGGCCAACGCCGGCTCCGCAGGCAGCTTCTCGCCCGGCGCCCATCGGCCGTAGGCGAGGTCGTCCCGCAGGGCGTTCTCGACCCGCGCGACGACGCTCGAGCTCCCGAGATGCCGTTGCGGCGGACCACTCGTCTGCACAGGACTCCTCGCGTCGGCGGAGCCGCAGTGTAGGCGCAACCCGGCCGACGCCTGCAGCAACCGGCCCCGAACCGCGCGCAACCCCACTGCTGTAAATCGACCCGCCGGCAGCAGTGAGGTTGCGCGCGGAGGTCAGTCGACCAGCTCCAGGCGGCAGAGCAGGGCGTCCTGGGCGACGCTGTCGCCGACCTTGACCGGCAGCTCGACCACGGTGCCCGACGCGATGGCGCGCACCGCGTTCTCCATCTTCATGGCCTCGACGACCGCGACCACGTCACCGGCCGCGACGCGCGCCCCCTCGTCCACGGCGAGCTGGACGACGGTGCCCTGCATCGGCGAGACGAGCGCGTCGGGTGAGGCGGCGGCGGCGGCCCCACGGTCGGCGCCGGCGAGCAGCCCCGCCCGGACGGACTCGGCAGCCGCCCCGGTCAGCTCGGCCATGCCCGGCAACGACACCCGCAGCGTGCGACGGCCCAGCCGCAGCACGCCGACGGTCGGATCGGCCTCGGCCGGTCCCCGCCGCGGCAGGTACTCCTCCTCGACCCAACGGGTGTGGACGGCGAAGTTCTCGGGCGAGGTGAAGGCGGGGTCGGCGAGCAGGTCGCGGTGGACGTCGAGGACCGTCGGGACGCCGTCGACGCGAGTCTCGGCGAGCACCCGGCGAGCGCGGGCGAGGGCCTCGGACCGGGTCGCACCGGTGACGATGACCTTGGCCAGCAACGAGTCGTACTCCGCGCCGACGCGCCCACCGGCAGCGATGCCCGCGTCGACGCGCACCCCCGGCCCGCTCGGCACCTCGAACCGGGTCACCGTGCCCGGTGCGGGGGCGAAACCGCGGGAGGCGTCCTCGGCGTTGATCCGGAACTCGATGGCGTGCCCGTGGACGGGCACGTCGGCGGGCAGGTCGAGCGGTTCCCCGGCGGCGATGCGGAACTGGGCGCCGACGACGTCGACACCCGTGACCTCCTCGGTGACGGGGTGCTCGACCTGCAGCCGGGTGTTGACCTCCAGGAACGTGGTCGTGCCGTCGGCCCCGACGAGGAATTCGACGGTCCCCGCGCTGGTGTAGCCGGCCTCGCGGCAGATCGCGGTGGCGGCCTCGTGGAGGGTGGCGCGCAGCGCGTCGGGCAGGAACGGGGCGGGCGCCTCCTCGACGAGCTTCTGGTTGCGCCGCTGGACGGTGCAGTCGCGGGTGCCGAGGACGGCGACGGTGCCGTGGGTGTCGGCGAGGACCTGGACCTCGACGTGGCGGGCCTGCGGCAGGAAGCGTTCGACGAAGCACTCGCCGCGCCCGAACGCGGCGGTGGCCTCGCGGACGGCGGACTCGAAGGCGCCCGCGATCTCGCCGGGTTCGTGGACGACCTTGAGGCCGCGCCCCCCACCCCCGAACGCCGCCTTGATCGCGATCGGGAAGCCGTGCTCGGCGGCGAAGGCCTCGACCTCGGCCGCGCCGGACACCGGCGCCGTCGTTCCCGGCGCCATCGGGGCGCCCACGCGACGTGCGATGGCGCGGGCGGACACCTTGTCCCCCAACGCCCGCATCGCTGCGGGCGACGGCCCGACCCACGTCAGCCCGGAGTCGATCACTGCCTGCGCGAAGCCCGCGTCCTCGGAGAGGAAGCCGTAGCCGGGGTGCACGGCGTCGGCCCCCGTCGCCCGCGCCGCCTCCAGCAGAGCATCCGAGGACAGGTAGCCGCCCTCCGACAACGCGACGGCCTCGTCGGCAAGAAGTGTGTGCGGCGCACCGGAATCCTGCTCGGAGTGCACGGCGACGGCGCGCAGACCGGCGTCGTGGCACGCCCGCACGATGCGGACGGCGATCTCCCCGCGGTTGGCGACGAGCACTGTCCTCATGCGTTCTCCCCCGCTCGCGCCAGCACCTGGCGAGCCAGCTTCAGGTGCACGGCGTCGACCATCTCCCCGTCGACGACGGCCACCCCCGACGACTCGGCCTCCAGCACCCGTTTCGCGCGTTCGATCTCCGGAGCGGACGGCGTGAACACCTCGTGCGCCAACGCCACCTGCGACGGGTGGATGCAGATCTTCCCGGTGAAGCCCAGGTTGCGACCCTCGACGGCGTCGGCGCGAAACGCCTCGGCGTCGCCGATCGCGGTGACGACCTGGTCGAGCAGCGGGATGCCGGCGAGCCGCGCCGCGAGCATCGTCTGGCTGCGCGCGTAGAGGACCTCGAGGCTGCCGGGGCTGCGGCGGCCGCCCATGTCGGCGATGAAGTCCTCGGCGCCGAAGAACCCGGTGTCGGCGTGGGCGAACAGCTCGCGGGCGTTGACGACGCCGAGCGCGGACTCGATGCCCGCCATCAGGGTCCGGCCCTGCGTGCGCTCCCGGACGGCCGCGAGCACGGCCGGGTCCTCGGCCTTGGGGACGATCACCCCGGCGGCGCCGCTGCTCAGGGCGGCGTCGAGGTCGTCGTCGAACCACGGGGTTCCCGGGGCGTTGACCCGCACGAGGACGGCGGCGCCGCCGGCATCGAGCGGATGGTTCGCCAGGCCGGCGCGGGCGGCGGCCTTACCCGGCACGGCGACGGCGTCCTCGAGGTCGACGGCGACGGCGTCGGGCTGCCAGCGCGGGACCTTGGCGAGCAGGTCGAGCTTGTCGGCCGGGACGAACAGCATGCTCCTCATACCGGGCTCACCACGTGGTGACGCATGCCCGTCGAGCGCTGCCAGCCGTCGGCCGCCGCGACGCGCGCGATCAGCTCGGCGCGCAGCTCCTCGGGGTCGACGACGGCGTCGACGACCAGGTCGCTGCCCATCCGCAGCAGGTTCACCTCGGCCTCCTGCTCGGCGACGCGGCGCGCGACGAACGCGGCCCGTTCGTCCTCGTCCTCGATCTGGGCGATCCTGTTGGCGTACATGGCGTTCGCCGACGCCTCGGGCGCCATCGTGCCGATCGTCGCCGTCGGCAGGGCGAGGGTGGCGCGGGGCTCGAAGCCGGGCGCGCACATCGCGTAGTAGCCCGCCGCGTAGGCCTTGCGCAGCACCACGGTGAAGCGCGGCACCTCCGCGGATGCCATGGCCACCAGCATCTTCGCGCCGTGCCGGATGATCCCCTGCCGCTCCACGGCCACCCCGACCATGAAGCCCGGAACGTCCTGCAGGAACACGATCGGCACGTTGAAGGCGTCGCACAGCGAGATGAAGCGGGCGGCCTTGTCGGCGGAGTCGACGAAGATCGCGCCGCTGCGCACCGACGGCTGGTTGGCGACGATCCCGACGACCTTCCCGTCGAGGCGCCCCAACCCGCACACCATCTCCGTCGCCCAGCCCGACTTGATCTCGAAGAACGAGCCGGCGTCGACGATGCGGTCGATGACGTCGTTGACGTCGTAGGGGCGGTTGGGGTCGGTGGGCACGAGGTCGGTGGGCCAGTGGCTCGTCCCGGGTGGGCGCGCCTCGACGACCGGTGGGCGCTGCTCGAACGACGACGGCAGGTACGTCAGCAGCAGCCGGGCCGCGGCGATCGCCTCGCCGTCGCTGCCGAACACCTCGTCGCCACATCCGGAGACGGTGGCGTGCATGCGCGCGCCGCCCATCTCGTCGAGCGTCGTGATCTCGCCGGTGACCTTCTCCGCCACCCGCGGCGACGCCAGGTACATCGACGCGTTGCCCTCGACCATCCCGACCCAGTCGGTGAACGCCGGCATGTACGCCCCACCGGCGGCCGACGGCCCGAGCAGGCAGCACACCTGCGGCACCCTCCCCGAGAGCCTGACCTGCAGGTGGAAGATGCGCGACGCCCCCCGGCGGCCAGGGAAGAAGCCCATCTGGTCGTTGAGCCGTCCGCCCGCGGAGTCGACGAGGTAGACGACGGGGAGCAGGTCGCGGTCGGCGCGTTCGAGGATGCGGATCTGCTTCTCGCAGCCCAGCTCGCCCCACGAGCCGGCCTTGACGGTGAAGTCGTGGGCGATGACGGCGACGAGCCGCCCCTCGATCCGGCCCACCCCGGTGATGACGCCGTCGGCGGGCAGGCCCTCGCTGCGCGCGTTGGCGAGCAGCCCGTCCTCGACGAACGTGCCGGGATCGAACAGCAGCGTCAGCCGGTCGCGGACGGGGAGCTTCGCGGGCCAGCGGGAGGTGTCGAGCCCGGCGAGCGCGGTCTCCTTGGCGACGGCGACGTCGTCGGTCTGGAGCGCCGTCATGCCGCCCCTCCCGGAGCCCGGCGGATCAGGCCCGTCCGACGTGCCTTGCACACCATCTCGTCGCGCTGGTTGCGGGCGCGGTGCTCGAACACCACGATCCCCTGAGTCGGCCGGGACTTCGACGCCCGCGCGGACACCACCTCTGACTCGACCCGGATCGTGTCGCCGACGAACACCGGCTTCGGGAACGTGACGTCGTCCATGCCGAGCTGGGCGAGGATCGTGCCGTGCGTCAGCTCGGGCACCGACAGCCCGACGACCAGCGCGACCGTGAACATGCTGTTGACCAGCACCTGCCCGAACTCGGTGCCTTTGCTGTAGTCGGCGTCGAGGTGGGCGGCGGCCGGGTTCATCGTCATCGTCGTGAAGAGGACGTTGTCGGTCTCGGTGACCGTGCGCCGGATCGCGTGCTCGACGACGAGCCCCTCGGTGAGTTCCTCGAACCACAGGCCGGAGACGACGCGGCCCTCGGTGTCGCGCTTCTGCTGGAATGTCACGATCGGACTCCCTGGAAGTTCGGCGCACGCTTCCCGGCGAACGCCGCGAGACCCTCTCGCGCGTCGGGGTTGCCGGTCAGGTGCTCGACGACGGTCCGCTGCTCGGCCGCGAGCGCGTCGCGGTAGGGCACCGCCAGGCCGTCGAAGTACATGCGCTTCAGGCCCGCGAGCGCGGACGGGCTGTGCCGCAACAGCCTCGCGACGATCCCGCCGACGGTCTGCTCCAGCTCCTCCGGCGCCACGCACCAGCCGACGAGCCCCATCGCGGCCGCCGTCGCGCCGTCGACGATCTCGCCCGTGTAGAGCAACCGGCGCGCCAGCGCCGCCGGGAGCGCGCGCGGCAACCGCACCGAGCCGCCCGCGCCCGGGATCATCCCGTACTCCATGTGCCGGTCGCCGAGCTTGGCCTCGGTGGAGGCGACGACGAGATCGCACGCCAGCATCAGCTCGCACCCGCCCGCGACGCCGTAGCCGTCGACGATGCAGATCGACACGAACGGCGCGGCCTCGACGGCGTCGAGCGCGGCGCCGATCTGCGCGATGTAGGCCGCGACGGCGTCGCGGTCGTCGCCCAGTCCGAGCAGGTGGGGCAGGTCGGCCCCGGCGGAGAGGGCCTTGCCGCGGCCGCGGACCGTCGCGACCCGGCAGCCCGCCTCGGTCACCTTCTCCACGGCGGCGTGCAGCCCCTCCAACAGGTCGGGGCTCATCGCGTTGTGCGCCTTCTCCCGCGTCAGCGTGATCGCGGCGGCGCCACCGTCGATCACCACCTCCACCGGCGCACTCACGAGGTCTCCTCGCTGACACTCGTCGACCGCGTTCGCGGCACTGCTGTGTCCGACGGTGCGCTCACAAGTTCGCTCACGAGTCCCTCCGCACCGTGATGCCCGCCTTCTCGCGGTCCCACAACTCGTCCCTGCCGTCCACCGCCGCCGCCTTCAACTTGAACTTCTCCACCTTCTGGCTCGGGGTCTTGGGCAGCTCGTCGATCAGCTGCCAGTACCGGGGCACCATGAAGTACGCCATGTTGTCGACGCTGTACGCGACGAGCTCGGCGAAGTCGGGCGACGCCCCGTCGGCGGGGACGACGTAGACCATGACGTCGTCCTCGGACAGGTCCGACGGCACCGCGACGGCCGCGACCTCGTGCACGTCGGGGTGCTTGCAGAGGATGGTCTCCAGCTCGTAAGCGGAGATGTTCTCCCCGCGCCGGCGGATGACCTCCTTCTTGCGCTCCGAGAAGTACAGGTAGCCGTCGTCGTCGAGCCAACCCCGGTCGCCGGTGAGGAACCACAGGTCGCGGATCGCGCCGACCGTCGCCTCCGGCATGTCGTGGTAGCCGAGCATGATCATGCCGGGGCCGTTGGGGCGGATGCAGATCTCGCCGACCTCGCCCGTGGGCAGCGGCATCCCGTCGTCGTCGGCGATCTGGACGGCCACGTGGTCGCGGACCCGCCCCGCCGACGCCGCCTTCTCCGGCGGGTCGTGCGGGCCCAGCACCGTCACCGCGCAGTTCTCCGTCATCGCGAACACCGACGTGACGGTGATGCCGTAGCGCTCCTTGAACCCGTCGACGAGCGGGCGCGTCGTCGGCACCACCATCGCGCTGCGGACCTGGTGATCGCGGTCGGCCGGGTCCTCGGGCAGCTGCCAGATGATGTTGGCCATGGCGCCCAACGCGTTGAACTCCGTCGCGCCCGACTCCCGGATGTCGCGCCAGAACGAACGCGCCGAGAACCGTGGGGCCAGCGCGATGCACGAGTCGCCCCACAGCGCCGCGTACACCGAGTACCAGATCGCGTTGCCGTGGAAGAGCGGCAGACACGTGTAGAGCACGTCGTCGGGGCCGTACTCGCAGTGCCGGGCCATCACCTCGCCGACGGCGTGGCCCTGCGAGTGCGGCGAGACCACGCCTTTCGACGGGCCCGTCGTCCCCGAGGTGTACATGATCAACATGGGGTCAGAGGGCTTGACGTCCACCTGCGGCGTCTCCCCCCTCGTGGCGGCGACGTCCGCGAGCGCGTGGTCCCCGCCCTCCCCGTGCACGATCGTCCGCGCCCCGGTCTCCTTCAGTGCGCGTTCGAGCGTCGGCAGGAAACCGGCCTCGGCGACGACCCACTCCGAGCCCGACTGCCGCAGGTAGTACTCCAGCTGGTCGCCCTTCGCCGCGGTGTTGAGCGGCACCGCGACCGCGCCCAGCTTGCCCAGCCCCCAGCACGTGTACAGGAACTCCGGGCAGTTGCCGAGCATCACCGCCACCGTCGTCCCCTTGCCGACGCCCAACGCGGCGAACCCGCGCGCGTAGTCGTCGGTGAGGCGGTGCATGTCGGCGTAGCTGACGTCGGCCCACTCGCCGTCGTCGCCACGGACCCGCAGGAACGGACGGTCGCCGACGCGCTGCGCCTTCTCCGCCAGCACCTGCCCGATCGTGCGTTCCTCGCGTGCGTAGACGTGCATCCCGCTCAGCCCTCCGGCTTCCGGGCCACCAGGGCCTTCAGGTCGGCGACGCACCGCGGCTCGTCGCGATGGTTGAGCACCACGAACCGGTACGTGACGACGCCGTCGCCATCAGGGCGCTCCGCCACGTCGAGCACCTCGGTCTCGACGCGGACGGTGTCCCCGATGACGGTCGGCGCCACGAACCGCAGCTTGTCCAGCCCGTAGAAGGCCTTCATCGCCGGCGGCCAGAACTCGACCAGACCCAGCCCGAACGAGATCACCAGCGCGCCGTGCGCGATGCGCCGGCCGAACCGTGGATCCGCGGCGGCGTACTCCTTGTCGGTGTGGATCGGGTGCCAGTCACCGGTGATCATCGCGAACTGCACGAGATCGGTCTCGGTGATCGTCCTGGCCCGCGACACCGAGGTGTCGCCGACGCGGATGTCGTCCAGGTAGGTCGTGATCACGCGATGCTCATCCCTGCTGCTTCTCGAGGTCGGTCGTGGCGACCGACGGGTCGTCCAGGTCGGCGCTGCCGCGCGCGATCGTCTTCGCGCTGATCGCCCACACGCACACCAGCGAGATCAGCGACATCACGCACACGTAGACGGCCACCGAGAGCACCGTCCCCGTCGCCTTCACCAGCGCCGCGGCGATGATCGGGGCCAGCGCGCCACCCAGCAGCACGCCGATCTGGAAGCTCGTCGATGCCGCGCTGAAGCGGACCCGCGCGTCGAACATCTCGACGATGTAGGTGGCCTGCGGGCCGTAGGAGATGCTGAAGAAGATCGCGCCCACCAGGTACGCCGCGATCAGCAGCCCCAGGTTGCCGCTGTCGACGGCGAGCATCGTCGGGTAGATCCAGATCGCCATCGCCGCCAGGCCGGCCAGGATCATGCGTTTGCGGCCGAAGCGTTCCGACATCGCCCCGAACACCGGCAACGCCGCCGCCGCGACCGCCGCCGAGATCAGGATCGCGACCAGCATCTCGTTGCGCGAGAACGTCTTCGCCGACGGCCCGTAGCTCAACGCGTACGTGTTGACGATGTAGAAGTACGAACCCGTGCTGACGATCGAGCCGATGGCCAGCAGGATCTGCAGCGGGTAGGTCCGGATCGCGAGCCACAGCGGCACCCGCGCCTCGGTCCGCGTCTCACGGACCTTCTCGAACACCGGCGTCTCGGTGAGCTTCAGCCGGATGAACAGCCCGATGCCGACGAGCACGATGCTGATCAGGAACGGGATGCGCCAGCCCCAGCTACGGAACTGGTCGTCCGGCAGCCCACTGACCGCGAGGAACGCGAGCGTCGACAACAACAGGCCGGCCGGCACGCCGATCTGCGGCAGGCTCCCGTACAGCCCGCGTTTGCCCTTCGACGAGTACTCGACGGCCGTGAGCACCGCACCGCCCCACTCCCCGCCGACGCCGAAGCCCTGGAACAGCCGCAGCACCACCAGCAGGATCGGCGCCCAGATGCCGATCGACGCGTATGTCGGCAGCAGGCCGATCAGGAACGTCGCGACACCCATCATCGTCAACGACATGACCAGCACCTTCTTGCGGCCGATCCGGTCGCCGAAGTGCCCGAAGACGATGCCGCCCAACGGCCGCGCCCCGAACCCGATCGCGAACGTCGAGAACGCGAGCAGCGTGCCCGCGAGCGGGTCGACGTTCGGGAAGTACAGCGGCGCGAACACCAGGGCCGCCGCCGCGCCGTAGAGCTGGAAGTCGTACCACTCGATCGTCGTACCGATGAGCACCGACGCCGCGACGCGGCGCATCGGTGGCCGTTCCTGTGTCCCTGCTGTTGTCGGCTCTGCAGGCGTCGCCATGTCGTCTCCTCGTCGGACCTCGCGGCCCGCCCCCGCGGGGCGGGCCGCGGACTTCGTCGTCGTCGTCCTCGGTTCGGGACCGGCGCGGGGGTCGCGTGGCAGGAGCGGCCCCTCGCGGGCCCGGCGACTGGCCTCGTCGCAGAGCCTCGTGCGTTCTGGTTCTGAATTAACGTTCATTCAGCGCCGGATCCACGATAATGTGATGCCCGTGACGCGGTCAACGCCCGTCTCGTCGCAGACGGTCCAACACGCGGCGCGCGACCTCTTCGCCGCCCAGGGGTACCGGGGCACGTCCATGAAGGACATCGCCCAGGTCCTCGGCGTCTCCGCGCCCAACCTCTACAACCACGTCCCGTCCAAGCAGGACCTGCTGTTCTCGATCATGGACGTCGCCATGGACCGCGCCCTCGACGCCCTCGCCGCCGCCCTCACCGGCGTCACCGACGTCGCCGAGCAGCTCCGCGCCGCGGCCGCAGCCACCGTGCTGGACTTCTTGGAGAACCCGGCCGAGGTCACCGTCTGCAACACCGAGATCCGCAGCCTGGTCGAGCCCTACCGCACAACGATCATCGGCAAACGCGACGCCTACGGCGCCCGCATCCGCGGCATCGTCGAACGCGGCTGCGCCGAGGGCCGATTCCACGTCGCCGACCCCCGCACCGCCAGCTACCTCATCCTCGAGATGGGCAACAGCGCGAAGGCCTGGTTCCGCCCCGCCGGCACGTACACCGCCCGCCAGGTCGCCGACCAGTACGCCGAGTACGCACTCCGGATCGTCGGGTCCGGCAGCGGGGCCGCCGTTGACGTGTGACGACCGCCACTGTAGCGTCGTTCGTCTGAATTAACGGTTATTCAGCCGCGAGGTGCGCTGCCGTGATCGACGGCGGGCACGCTCGCCCTCCGGACGCCCTCGCCGGGCGCTCCGCCGGCCTGCAACGGGTACGCCGCCCGCTTGCCTCGCCGACAGCACGCACCCTCCACCGCCGTCGGCCCGTAGGAGCACCCACATGCCGTTCGTCCCCGCCTCAGACGGAGTCCTGCTGCACTACGACAGCACGGGCACCGGCCGCCCGATCGTCCTGATCCACGGATGGACGATGAACGGCCGGTTCTTCGACCGCAACGTCGCGTACCTCGCGCGCGACCACCGCGTGGTCACGATCGACATGCGCGGCCACGGGCGGTCGGGCCGCGACCTGGTCCACCTGACGATGGAGCAGCTCGGCCAGGACGTCGAGACCGTCATGGACCACCTGGACCTGCGCGACGTCGTCCTCGGCGGCTGGTCCATGGGGATGGCCGTGGTCTACAACTATCTCGATCTGTTCGGGACGGCCCGGCTCTCCGCGGTCGTCGACATCGACATGACGCCGTACCTCTTCGCCGAGGCCGACTGGGAACACGGGGTCTTCGGCAACCTCGACCCCGCCGCGTCGCTCGCCGTGCAGCGGCAGATGGTCAAGGACCGCATCGGCCTGTGCGAGACGCTGATCCCCGCGATGTTCGCCGACGGCGCCGAGATCGACCCCGCGACGTTGCAGTGGTGGAAGGACGAGTCGACGACGGTCCCCGATCTCACCGCGCTCGCATTGTGGGTCTCGTTCTCCAGCCAGGACTGGCGGCCCCTGCTGCCACGCATCGACGTCCCCGTGCTGCTCGCACACGGCGCCCGCAGCCAGATCTACCCGACCAAGGTCTGGGAAGCGCTTGCCGCGGCGATCCCGACGACGTCGACCGTGATCTTCGAGAACAGCGGGCACTCGCCGTTCTGGGAGGAACCCGATCGGTTCAACACCGAGCTCGCGGCCTTCGTCGGGACGCTCTAGTCCCGGGAACCCGGGCCACATGAAGCCGCCCGGGGTTCCTGTGAAGGAGCCGCCGGGCGGCGGTGCGGGGCCGTCGGGGGCCGGCCCTCTGTGGTTCGGACGGTCAGGCGGGCGGAACCCCGAAGGCCGCGAGCGCCGACTGCACCAGGACCCGGACGCCGACGGGCAGGGCGCGCTCGTCGAGGTCGAAGGTGGGCTGGTGGATGTCGCGCATGGGGCCGTGGCCCGACCACACGCCGAGGCGTGCCATCGAGCCCGCCGCTTCCTCGAGGTACCAGGCGAAGTCCTCGCCACCGGAGGACTGCTCGGTGATGGCGGCCGCCTCGGGGCCGACGGCCGCGATCGCGGCCTCGCGCAGGATGCCGGCGCTGACGGCCTCGTTCACCACCGGCGGGACGCCGCGCACGTGGTCGAGGACGTATCCGACGCCGGTGGGCGCGAGCACGGACGCGACGAGCGAGCGCAGCTTGGCCTCGACCTCGTTCCACGTCGCGTGGTCGGCGGTGCGCAGGGTGCCGCGGAGGACGCCGCTGCGCGGGATGGCGTTGGCGGCGTGGCCGGCTTCGACGGCGCCCCACACGAGCACGGTTCCGGAACGCGGGTCGACCTGGCGGGTCAACAGCAGGGGGAGCTGAGTGATGAGCAGGCCCATGGCCTGCACCAGGTCGGCCGTGAGGTGGGGCCGGGCGGTGTGGCCGCCGGGTGAGGTCAGCCGGATCTCGATGAGGTCGCACGCCGAGGTGATGGGCCCGACGCGGGTGCCGACCTTGCCGACCTCGAGCCGCGGGTCGCAGTGCAGCGCGAAGATGCGTTCGACGCCCTCCATGGCGCCGTCGGCGACCATGTCGAGTGCGCCTCCGGGCTGGACCTCCTCGGCGTGCTGGAAGATCAGTCGCACCCGCCCGGGCAACGAGGGTGCGGACGCGAGCGCGAGCCCGGCGCCGAGCACCATTGCGGTGTGCGCGTCGTGTCCGCAGGCGTGCATGACGCCCGGGACGGTCGACGCGAAGGGCAGTCCGGTGTCCTCCTGGAGCGGCAGCGCGTCGAGGTCGGCGCGCAGGGCGACGCAGCGCTCGCCGTAGCCGATGTCGCAGACCAGGCCCGTGCCGCCGGGGAGCGTGCGCGGCTCGAGCCCGGCGGCCATGAGCCGGCGGGCGACCATCTCGGTGGAGCGGCGCTCCGCGCGCCCGAGCTCCGGCAGGGAGTGCAGGGATCGGCGCCAGGCGACGACGTCGCCACGGCGCGTGTCGAGCCACGCGTCGAGCCAGTCCGGTCCGGTACCGGCTCCGAGGTCGGTCACCGGGAGGTCACCGAGCGCCGCGAGTCCGGCGTCCGCCTCCAGCAGGGTCACGCCTCATCACCGTCCCTCGGGTCCGTGTGCGCCCAGTGCGGGGCGGCAGCCGTGTGAACCATCGACTCATAGTCCTCACCCGGTCGGCGGTTCTCCAACCGGAAGTCGGCACGATGCGGAAATGCGCGGCGAGGGGTCGTCGGTCTGCTGCGGGCGGGCGAAGGGTCGCCGTTCGGCGAGCCGGAGGCCCCGGTCCCGGGTGGTCCCCCTCACCCACCACAGCGTTCGGGCCGCTCACCGCGCCGCGACGGCCGCGTCGACAGTTCGTCGCACCACAATGACCGGCCGCCTGTCCGACGACCGGTGGGCCGGATGGATCTCTCGCGTACCGTCAGACGGCCGTCACTGTCCGTCATCACCCGCAGGACCGATCGGGGGTTGCCCGTCCGGTGTCGGCGGGGTGCGGCGACAATGGGCGGGTGTCGAGCCCCCGAGACGACGGCGAGCGTCGCGTAGGCGGCCGCTACACCTTGTCCGCGCAGCTCGGCAGCGGCGCGATGGGCACCGTGTGGCGCGGCTGGGACGAGGTGCTGCGTCGTGCCGTCGCCATCAAGGAGCTCAAGGTCCCGCTGGGCATCCCGGAGCGGGAGGCGCTCGCGATGCGCGAGCGGATGCTGCGCGAGGCGCGCGCCCTGGGTGGCCTGTCGAACCCGCACATCATCACCGTCTACGACGTGGTCGACGTCGACGGAGCCCCGCTCGTCGTCCTGGAGATGCTGCCGTCGCGCAACCTGGCGACGATGATCGGCGACCAGGGCCGGCTGAACTCGCAGCAGGCCGCGGTCGTCGGCTATGCGACGGCGGGCGCGCTGCGGGCAGCGCACCGGGCGGGCATCACGCACCGCGACGTGAAGCCGGGCAACGTCCTGGTGGCCGACGACGGTCGGGTCAAACTCACCGACTTCGGCATCGCCCGCAACTCCGCGGACGCCCCGATGACCACGGCCGGGCTGGTGCTGGGCTCTCCCGCCTACATCGCGCCGGAGGTGGCCGCGGGGGCGGCCGTCACGCCGGCGGCCGACCTGTGGGGCCTGGGCGCGACGTTGTTCGCCGCGATCGAGGGTCGCCCGCCCTACGACGTGCGGGGCGATCCCGTCTCGACGATCACCGAGGTCGTCGACGGGGACGTGCCGCGTCCGCGTGACGCGGGCCCGGTGTCGGAGGTCATCGCGGCCCTGATGGTGAAGGACCCGTTGCAGCGCATGCCGCTCGACGAGGTCCGCAACCGGCTGCGCCCGCTCATCCCCGACCCGGACGACCCGCTGTACCCGGGTTCGCCGGACTCGCCGACGGTGGCGGCGTCGCCCGCACACATCCGTCCGCCGGAGCCGGTGGTGCCGGCGCCCGCGCCGGACCCTGCACCGTCGGCGGGGGTGCCGTTGCCGCGCCCGCGGGTGTCGGCGTCGGGCCCGATCCCGGCGGGCGGTTCCGCGCCGTTGGCCGCGGCGCCCGGGAGCTTCCCGGGGCTGCGGGCGCCGCAGGAGTCCGGCACGTTCACGCGCCACGGTGCCGTCGAAGGGACCGGGCAGGCCCCTCAGCCGCCGCGACCGGTCGCGGTCGCGACGGGTGGGGTGCAGACGTCGCGTCGCCAGGCGGCTGCGGTCGCCGCGACCCGTGAGATGCCGAGCTGGTGGGCGGCGCCGCTGGTGGTTGCCGGCGCGATCGTCGTGCTGCTGGGCGCGGCGGGTGGCTGGGCGGCGACGCGGGCGATCGCGGGCCAGTCCCCGATGTCGACGGTGACGGTCACGACGGACCGGGCGCCGATGGTCGCACACGCCGATCCGCTGGGCTTCTCCGTCGATGTCCCGGAGACGTGGGCGCAGTACCGCTACGACGCGGCCGGGAAGACCGGGGTGCGTTTCGTCAGCCCCGACGGCTCGGAAGAGCTGTCGGTGCAGCGGGGCGCGTCGGCCGACGCGGTGCTCGGCGGGCTCACCGCCGACGGGCTGGGCGTCGACACCGTGAGCGCCGACCCGGCGGCACCGGTCGCCGGGACGACGGCGGGGGTGCAGCAGACGGTGTACCGCACGACGTCGGGCTCGCAGGACCGCACGACCTGGCTGCGGATCGTGCCGGGCGGCGAGGGTGTGTGGGAGCTGCGGCTGACGGTACCGGGCGACACGGCGGAGGCGACGTCGGCCGATCTGTTCACGGCGATCGCGCGCGGGTTCACCGTCACCGGCGCCTGACCCGGCGTCGCCGCCGCGTTGATCTACCCTGCCCGCATGAGCACCCCCGCCGACCCCGCCGCCCTGGCCGACACGGCGGCGGCGGCGCTGCGGCAGGCGACCGGCGTCGAGCGCCACGACGTCGTGCTCGTCCTCGGGTCGGGCTGGCGCCCGGCGGCCGATCTGATCGGTACCGCCGACGCCGAGATCCCGATGGCCGACCTGCCGGGTTTCGTGCCGCCGACGGCGGACGGGCACGCGGGCACGATCCGGTCGGTCGACGTCGACGGGCGGCGGGCACTGGTGATGCTGGGGCGCACGCATCTCTACGAGGGCCACGGTGTCGACGCCGCCGTGCACGGGGTGCGTACGGCGGTCGCGGCGGGCTGCCGCACGGTGCTGCTCACCAACGCGGCGGGCGGCATCCGCGAGGGCATGGCGGTCGGCGACCCTGTGATCGTGTCCGACCACGTCAACATGACGGCCCGGTCTCCACTGGTCGGGGCGCGTTTCGTCGATCTGACGACGTTGTACTCGCCGCGGCTGCGCGCGCTGGCCCGGGCGGTGGCGCCGGGGGTGAGCGAGGGCGTCTACGCCGGGCTGCCGGGCCCGCACTTCGAGACGCCGGCCGAGATCCGGATGCTCCGCACGATCGGGGCCGACCTCGTCGGGATGTCGACGGTGCTCGAGGCCGTCGCCGCGGCGGCGGAGGGTGCGGAGGTGTTCGCGCTGTCGCTGGTCACGAACCTGGCGGCGGGGATGTCCGGGGAGCCGCTGAACCACGAGGAGGTCCTCGCCGCCGGTGCCGCCGCGGCGTTGCGCACGGGCCCGTTGCTCCGTGAGCTGATCGCCCGCTCGTGACGCCGCGGGTGGTGCGTGACGCGGCGATGCGCTGGATCGCCGACGATCCCGACCCGACCACCCGCGCGTCGCTGCAGAAGGTGGTCGCCGCGGCGATGGCCGGCACTCCCGGTGCCGACGACGAGCTGGCCGACCTGATGCGGGCGCCGCTGCGGTTCGGCACGGCCGGGCTGCGCGGGCCCGTCCGGGCGGGGCCCGCGGGGATGAACGTGGCGGTCGTCCGCCGGACCACGGCCGCGCTGGCGGAGTGGTTGCGGCGCAACGGGCACACCGGGGCGACGGTCGTCGTCGGGCGGGACGCGCGGCACGGGTCGGCGGATTTCGCGGCCGCCGCGGCCGGGGTGCTCGGTGCGGCCGGTTTCGATGCCGTCGCGCTGCCGGGGGCGAGCCCGACGCCGCTGCTGGCGTTCGCGGTCCGGCACCTCGGCGCGGTGGCCGGGGTGCAGGTGACGGCGTCGCACAACCCGGCGTCGGACAACGGCTACAAGGTCTACCTGGGTGACGGCGCCCAGCTCGTGCCGCCCGTGGACGCCGAGATCGAGGCGCTGACCGAGCAGGTCGGCGCGGCCGTCGCCGTCCCGGCCGACGGGCGCGTCCGCGAAGCCGATCCTCTGCAGTCCTACCTGGAGCGGGTCGCCGCGCTGCCCCGCGGCACGGCCCGGACGCTGCGGATCGCGCTCACCCCGCTGCACGGCGTCGGCGGCGCCGCGGCGGTGCAGGCGTTGGCGCTCGCGGGGTTCACCGACGTGCACGTCGTCGCGTCCCAGGCCGTGCCCGATCCCGACTTCCCGACGGTCACCTCCCCCAACCCGGAGCACCCCGGCACGACCGATGCGCTCCTCGCGCTGGCCGCGTCCGTCGACGCCGACCTCGCGGTCGCCCTCGATCCGGACGCCGACCGGTGCGCGCTCGGCGTCCCCGGACCCGACGGGTGGCGGATGCTCACCGGCGACGAGACGGGTGTCCTGCTGGGCGACCATCTGCTCCGGAGCGGCACGGACCCGGACCCGCTCGTCGCCACCACCGTCGTGTCGTCGTCGATGCTGCGAGCCGTCGCGGCCGCCCACGGCGCCCGGTTCGCCGAGACCCTGACCGGGTTCAAGTGGATCGTGCGGGCCGGTGAGGGCCTCGTCTACGGCTACGAGGAGGCGCTGGGCCACTGCGTCGACCCGCAGGCGGTGCGCGACAAGGACGGCATCGCCGCCGCCGTCGTCGCCGCCGACCTGGCCGCGACGCTGCGCGCCGCCGGCTCGTCGCTGCCCGCCCGGCTCGACGAGCTGGCCGCCGCCCACGGCGTGCACGCGACCGCGCAGGTCAGGGTGCCGTTCGCCGGCGGCGGGCTCCCGCCGCTGTTCACCGCGCCGCCGGCGGGCTGGGACGTCGACCATCCGGCACCCGACGTGCTGGTGCTGCGCCGCGGGACCGAGCGGGTCGTCGTCCGACCCTCGGGGACCGAGCCGATCCTGAAGACGTACCTGGAGGTCGTCGAACCCCCGGATGCCGACGTCGCGGCGGCGCGGGCTCGGGCGGCCGCGCGGATCGACACGCTGGCCACCGAGGCGCGCGGCTGGGTGTGACCCGGGTCAGGCCACCGCGCGGGTGTCGAGCCACTGCCGGATCTCGCCATCGAACATCGAGGCGATCTTCACGTAGCCCGAGGTGTTGGGGTGCAGGCCGTCGTAGAGCTGGCCCGGGGCGAGCAGCGTCGAGGTGTCGAGGAAGTCGACCGAGTAGCCCTGCATCCGGTACTTGCCGACGATCACCGGCGTCAGCGCGGCCAGCTCGTCCCGCGCGGCGCGGGCCTTGGGCAGCGGTGCCCACACCCCGGCGACGACGACGTGCGCCCGCGGGGCGGCCGCGAGGACCTTGCCGAGGACGTCGTCGAGGCGACGCGCGGTGACGTCGCCGGGCACGCCCTGGCCGAGGTCGTTGGTGCCCGCGTGCAGGATCACGACGTCGGGGCGCGCGGCACGGACCCAACCGTCGATCTTCGGGGCGAGCGTGGCCAGCGTCCAGCCGGAGTGGCCCTCGTTGTCCTTGTCGGCCAGCCACGACGGACCCGACCGCAGCGAGCCCACGTAGTCGACGTTGATCGCGTCGCGCTGCAGCATCCGGTACAGCGGGCCGCGGTAGCCGGCTGTCGACGGGCTGCCGATCCCCTCGGTGCTCGACGCCCCCAGCGGCATGATGCGCAGCGCCACGACCGGCTTGGACGCGGCGATCCGGACCTCGGCGGGCTCGTCGCCGGAGCGGTCCGCGGGCAGCAGGATCCCCACCACCAGGACCGCGATGAGCCCGAGCACGAGCCGCACCCTGTTCCTGACCTCCACCGCTCCCCCGATCGCGGCAGCCGTCGTGCGGCTCCCGCCGGATCTCGCAGCCCGACGCCTGCACGTTACGTGCAGGTCACGGGTGGGGTCCATGGCCAGGACGAGCGGCGCGAAACGGCGTTGCGTAGCCTGCCGGGATGCCGCGTCCGAAGGTGCACGACGAGGCGCTCCGCGCCCGGCTGCTCGAACAGGCCGGCGAGACCCTGTCCACGCAGGGCCTCGACGCGCTGAGCCTGCGCAGGCTCGCCGCCGACGCGGACACCTCGACCACAGCCGTCTACTCGCTGTTCGGCGGGAAACCCGCGTTGCTCGCGGCGCTGGTCGACGAGGCGTTCCGCCGCCTCGCCGCCCACCTGGAGCGGGTGCGCACGACCGACGACCCCGTCGACGACCTCGTCGCTCTCGGCCTGGCCTACCGCGACAGTGCCCTGGCCGACCCGCACCTCTACGACGTCATGTTCGGCGGCCCGGCCCGTGAGGGCGACCGGCCGTCGGCGTCGGCGTTCGCACCGCTGCGCCGCGCCGCCGACCGGGCAGCCGCCGACGGCCGGCTGCGCCCCGGCGTGCAGCCCGAGACCGTCACGCTCGCCGTCTGGGCCACCCTTCACGGCCTCACCGCGGCCGAGCTGCGCGGCGTCGGACCGGGCTGCGCCGACGACGTGAAGGTCGTCTTCGAGACGGTGCTGCGCGCGACCGTCGCCGCCTGGGTCGCCTGACCCCGAGCGCCCTCAGCCCGTCCCGAACTGGCGGTCCCCGGCGTCACCGAGGCCGGGGACGATGAATGCGTCGTCGTTCAGCCGCTCGTCGACCGACCCGATGACCAGCCGGATCGACGGCGCCTCCGCCTCGAGCCTGCCGACGCCTTCCGGCGCGGCCAGCACGCAGACGACCGTGACGTCGGTGGCGCCGCGGTCGGCGAGCAGGCCGAGGACGTGGACGAGCGAGCCGCCCGTCGCCAGCATCGGGTCGAGCACCAGGACCGGTGTGTCGACGAGCGAGTCGGGCAGCGACGTCAGGTACGGCACCGGCTGGTGGGTCTTCTCGTCGCGGGCGACACCGACGTAGCCGGTGGCCGACTCCGGAAGCAGCGTCCGCGCGGCCTCCGTCATGCCCAGGCCCGCGCGCAGCACCGGCACGATCAACGGCGGGGCCGCGACGGTGTAGCCGGTGGTCTCGGTGAGCGGCGTCCGAACGGGGCCCGCGAGCAACGGGAGCTCCCGGGTGGCCTCGTAGACGAGGATCAGCGCGAGCTCGTGCAGCGCCGCGCGGAACGCGGCGTCGCCGGTGTCGCGGTCACGCAGCACGGTCAGCCGCGCGGCGGCCAACGGATGATCGACGACCCGGACGTCCATGACCGCGGAGGTTAGCGGTCGCGCGACCGTACGAGATCGACGACGACCTCCGCCAGCGCCGGACCGGCGTCCTCCTGCAGGAAGTGCCCGGCACCGGTGATCGTCGGATGCTGCCGGCCCGCGGCGCCCGGCATGGTCGCGCGCAGTACCGGTTCCATCGACGCCGTGATCGGGTCGCCGTCGCTGAACGCGCAGACGAACGGCACGTCGAGGGTCCGCAACGTGGCCCATGCGGCGCGGTTGGCCTCCGTCGCCGGGTCGTCGGGCCGGGTGGGGACGATCAGCGGCATCGCCCGCGGCCCGGCCACGAGGTCCTGGTCGGGGAACGGGGCGTCGTAGGCGGCGCGGACGTCGTCGGTGAACGAGGTGCGGCAGCCCGACTGCACGAGCCGTGCGACGTCGAGGCGCCCCGCCGCGCCCGCCTTCTCGACGGCGCGGCGGAACTGCCACCAGACCTCCGGCATGTCGTGGTCTCCCGTCGGCAGGCCGGTGTTGGCGGCGACGACACCCGCGAACCGGTCCGGGTGCTCCGCCAGCAGGCGTAGCCCGATCAGCCCGCCCCAGTCCTGGCCGACGAGCGTCACCGCGCGCAGGTCGAGTACGTCGAAAGCCAACGCCCGCACCCACTCGACGTGCCGGGCGAAGGAGTGGTCGGCGATCTCCGCGGGCTTGTCGGAGCGGCCGAACCCGACGAGGTCGGGCGCGACCGCCCGCAGGCCCGCGCCCGCCAGCACCGGGATCATCGTCCGGTACAGGAACGACCAGCTGGGCTCGCCGTGCAGGAGCAGGACGACGGGGCCGTCGGCGGGACCGTCCTCGACCCAGGCCATCCGCAGGGTGCCGCCGTCGCCGGACGGGACGTCGGCGAAGCGCGGTTCGTACGGGAAGCCGGGGAGGTCGGCGAAGCGGTCGTCGGGGGTGCGGAGGACGCGCATGCCCCGATCCTGCACCCACGGAGGCCGACGAGGGGCACAGCGTCGGACGACAGTGAGGTTGCGGCCCGATCGTCGCGCGCAACCTCATGGTCATCCCGAGGGCCCGACGACAGGAATGAGGCTGCGCGCGGGCGGGGGCCGGCCCCGGGGCGCCGCCGGGGCCCGACCGCGGTCGGCGGCCGTCGCCGTCGTGCGCGCGCAGGCAACCACGTGGGGTGATCGGGTCGGCCTCGCGTGGGTGGCGGCGCGGTCTCGGCCGTCCCAGCGGCGGCAGGGCGGGAGGTGTGTGGGGGACACGCTCCGTCGCGGTCCGGCACGAGCGGGGCGTGACCGGCGCCACCGACGCGCACCGTGACCGACCGTGCCGCGGATTTCAGCGGGATCCACCGTCGATTCCGGTTCGTGAGCACTGCGTCCCGACATCTGCACGATCCGTGTCCGAGTCGAGGAATCACCTGACCCGAACGGGTGGTAAGCCCGGAACGGTGTCACGTCCGAGCCTCCGCCGACGCTGTACTAGATGACTAGGAGGTGATCCGGTGCCGGAGAACACGACTTCTGACGAGGCGACGCTGGTCGCTGCGGCGGAGAAGCTCACGCAGTGCGACGGATACGTTGTGCTCGCCGTCGACCCCCAGACCGGCGAGGTCGACGCGCACGGCCCGTTCGACGGGCTGACCGCCACGATCAAGGCCGACCAGCTCCGCCGCGACTTCGACCGCGGTGGGCTCGAGGACGTGACCGTGGGCGTCGTGCGTCTGCACAGCTCGACCTGAGCCGCCCCCACGGCTGCTCCACCCTGCTCCACCACCGGATCCGCACACGCGGGCCGCTCGGCGCACCAGAGACGCGCCGGGCGGCGGACCACCGGCCCATCGGGCCGGACCGTCCTAGACTCGCTGTGTGACCAGCACGGACTGCCCCGATCGGATCGGCGTGCGGGCCTCGGTCCCGCCGCCACTCCCGCGGTCCGTGCCCCGTCTCCCCTCGCGCGACGCCGCACCACCGGTCTGCAGGCGGTGACCTCGTGCGCGCCGAGGAGCCCACGACCACTGCGACGCCACGGGCCCGTCGCCGACCACCCGTTCCACGGCGGCTCGGCGCGGTCGTGGCGGGACTCGGCGCCGTCGGCGTCGCCGCCTGGGTGGCGGTGACGCGCTGGACGACCGTCGCGGCGGGCAACCCCGCCTATACCTGGCTGCTCGTCGCGCTCGCCGTCGCCGGCGTCGTGATGCTGGCCTGGTCGACGCGTGCCCGGAAGCGCCGTGACCGGGGCGGGTGGAACCGTGCGGTGCGGGCGGTGCCGGCGATCGTGCTCGTCGTCGCGGCGGTTGCGGCCGGCTGGTTGCGTCCGTTCCCGGCGACGACGCCGGACGCCGTCGCGGGCGCCGGTGTCGCCGACCTGACCGTCGTCGACCTGACGTCGACGATCGAGCTGCGCCCGCCGGGGCAGGCGTCGGGGACGGGGTTCGTCTTCTACCCGGGTGCCCGCGTCGATCCGCGCGCGTACGTGGCGATCCTGCGGCCGGTCGCGGCCGCGGGGCACCTCGTCGTGATCGTGAAGCCACCGCTGGGGCTGGCGCTGCTGGAGTCGTCGCAGGCCGCGGCGGTCGTGGCGGCCCATCCCGAGGTCGGGCGCTGGGTGGTCGGCGGCCACTCCATGGGTGGGGTGGCGGCGGCGAGCTACGCCGCGGCTGCCGGGTCACGCGCGGCCGGGCTCGTGCTGTGGGCGGCGTACCCCTCGGGGAACCTCTCGGCACGGACGAACCTGGCCGTCACCTCGGTGTCGGGGACCGCCGACGGTCTCACCACACCCGCCGACGTCGAGGCGTCGCGGGCGTCGCTGCCGTCCTCGACACGGTTCGTGGCGGTGCCCGGCGCCGTCCACGCCGACTTCGGCGACTACGGCCCGCAGCCCGGCGACGGCGCCCCCGGGATCGACCACGCGCAGGCCCAGGAGCGCATCGTCGCGGCGACGCTCGCGGCGCTCTCATAACGACACGGCTCTGATCAGGAACGTCTCAGCCGTCGCGGCTATCCTCCGGCGCGTGGCAAGTGACATCGTCCCGATCCGGCTGTCCCTGACCGCGGGTGACCTCGTCACGCTGTGGGCCCCGCAATGGCGCGAGGACGGCGAGGAGTGGGAGGCGTTCCTCGGCGACGACGACAACCTCTTCGCGTTCCCGGACGTCGCACAGCTCGCCGCCTTCGTGCGGACCGCCGAGGGGCACGACCTCGTCGACCACCCGGCGTGGGGTGTCGTCCCCGAGCTCAGTGTGGCCGAGCTGACGCCGGAGGACACCCACGTCTACGACATCGTCGGCGTGCCCGGGGTGGTGGCGCAGGAGCCCGACACGTGGACGATCGGCGAGCTCGCCGAGACGATCACGATGGTCACCTCGCTGGCCGACGTGTGCGGCCTCGACAAGGTCACCGCGGTCCTCGACTCCACCCCCGGCTTCGCGATGCTGCAGCAGGGCACGCTGCCGTTCACCGGCCGCGAGGGCGACCGGCTGTGGTCGCGGCTCGTGTCGACCGTCGCGGAGCGCTGGGACGAGGTGATCGACGCGCTCGACGCCGTCGTCGCCACCCCGGACGTCGACGAGAAGGCGCTCGCCGCGGCGACCGTCGAGGCCGAGCGGCTCGCCGAGCGCGAGGCCGCGGCGGTCGCGAGCGTCCGCTCGAAGCACCCCGACGCGTCCGAGGACGACGAGGAGGAGCGCGAGCTCGAGGACGACGCAGTCGAGGAGGCGGTCGAGGAGCAGGTCGTCGAGGACGAGGCCGAACAGGAGGAGGAACGGGAGCCGACCTTCTGGGAGAGCGTCGGCATCGACCCGATCCGCATCGTCCTGGCCGACGTCGAGTACGTGACGCTGCGCTGCTACCTCGGTGACGACCCGGTGTTCCTCGGGTCCGGGGGCAAGATCGACGTCTTCAGCAGCGAGCGCGCGCTGGCCCGCCACCTGGCCGACGCCGACCGCTCCGACGACGACAACGACCTCACCGCCGCGTCGACGTGGGACGAGGTGCTCGACAAGGCGTCCGTCGGCGAGCTCGAGGTGACCGTCGACGAGCTCAACACCTACGTCCTCGCGGGGATCGCCGACGACATCGCCGACGGCACCCTCACCGTCGACCCCACCCAGCTCGACCTGGCCGTCGAGCTGATGATCGACATCGGCGACTGGGCGGGCGACGAGGTGCCGCGCGAGGAGTTCGCGGAGTCGGAGAGCCTGGGCTGGCTGGTGTCGTTCGTGATCCGCCCCGACCCGACGCGCCTCGCGCCGAGCCCGCCGTTCGACACCGAGGCGGCGAAGTTCGCGGCGCTGGTCGAGCGGGTGCGGGCGCGGCTGCGCGCAGTCTGACGGGTCAGGCCTGCAGCGCGGCGTAGGCCGGCTTGATGACGTCGTTGATCAGGGCGAGCCGTTCGTCGAACCCGATGAACGCCGACTTCATGGCGTTGACGGTGAACCACTGCAGGTCGGCCCAGTCGTAGCCGAAGGTCTCGACGAGCGCGGCCAGCTCCGAGGTCATCGTGCAGCCCGACATCAGCCGGTTGTCGGTGTTGACGGTGACCCGGAACCGCAGCTTGGTGAGCAGGCCGATCGGGTGCTCGGCGATCGACTCCGCGGCGCCGGTCTGGATGTTCGACGTCGGGCACATCTCCAGCGGGATGCGGGTGTCGCGGACGAACGCGGCCAGCCGGCCCAGCGCGGGCAGGCCGTCGTTGCCCAGCGAGATGTCGTCGACGATGCGCACCCCGTGCCCGAGGCGGTGCGCCCCGCACCACTGGATGGCCTCCCAGATCGACGGCAGGCCGAACGCCTCACCGGCGTGGATCGTGACGTGTGCGTTCTGCTGGCGGACGTACTCGAACGCGTCGAGGTGGCGGGTGGGCGGGAAGCCCTTCTCCGCACCGGCGATGTCGAACCCGACGACGCCCGCGTCCCGGTGGCGCACCGCGAGCTCGGCGATCTCCCGCGAGCGGGCGGCGTGGCGCATGGCGGTGAGCAGGCAGCCGATCCTCGTCGACCGGCCGTTCTGCGCCGCGCGCGCGGCGCCGGCGGCGAAGCCCTCCAGCACCGCGGTGACGACCTGGTCGAGGTCGAGGCCCCGCTCGGTGTGCAGCTCCGGGGCGAACCGGACCTCGGCGTAGACGACTCCGTCGGCCGCCAGGTCCTCGGCGCACTCGGCCGCGACGCGGTACAGCGCCTCGGCCGTCTGCATCACCGCGACCGTGTGGCCGAACGTCTCCAGGTACCGCTCCAGCGAGCCGCTGTGAGCGGCACCGAGGAACCACTCGGCGAGCTCACCGGGATCGCGCGTCGGCAGTGACCGGTAGCCGACGGCATCGGACAGCTCGACGATCGAGGATGGCCGCAAACCGCCATCCAGGTGATCGTGGAGCAGGACCTTCGGTGCGTTGCGGATGTTCTCCGGGCTCAGGGGCGCGGGCACGTCGGCCACGCTATACCCGACGGTCCGCTCCCCGGGACGGGCGCGAGGAGACGCCCGAACGGCCCAACGGTGACTCCCTGTCGAGCGAAATGGGCCAGTCGCTACGCTCTGTTCAGCTCCCCCATCCGGCTCAGAGGAAGCACCATCGATGAGCGATAACTCCACCCTGTCGTTCGACCGGATGCGCGGCATGCTCATGCGTGCTGCCGAGATCCGCGACAGCGAGCAGCAGCAGATCTTCGACTCCCTCGACGAGATCCACGCCCGCCTCACCGCGCTCGACGCGATCGGCACCGTCCGCAAGCGGCTCACCGAGCTGCCGGACCGCACCGAGGTCAGCGTGCTGGCCGAGCGGCTCGACGAGACCGTCGCCAAGCTCGACGCGCAGGACGCCGCTCTCGCCACCCTGGTCCGGGCGATCGAGTCCCTGCCCGACAAGCTGGCCAAGCCGTTCGCCCAGCTCGACGGCCGACTCGACGGGATGGCAGGCCGCCTCGAGGGCGTCTCGGGCCGGATGGACGGCCTCGACGACCGCCTCGGCGGCCTCCACAAGCGCCTCGACGACCTCGACAACCGGCTCGACCGGCACGAGATGCGCCTCGACGCGATGCCCAACGCCGTCGCCACCCCGATCAAGGAGCGCGTCGACGGCGTCGAGCGCATGGTGCGCGAGCAGCTCGACGGGGCCCTGCGCTCGGTGGAGGAGAACAACGAGGGCGTCCGCAACCTGCTGGGCGACACCAGCGTCGGCCTGCACCGCCGCCTGGAGGACCTGGCCTCGCGGCCGCAGGTCGACCACACCCCGGCGCTCGACGGGCTCACCGCGCGCCTGGAGACCCTCGCGGAGCGCCTCGAGGCCGTCGCCACCCGGATCGACACCGTCGAGGACGGGCTGACCGGCGCGGTCACCGCGCTGAGCAGCGGCGTCGACAGCAAGCTGGGTGCGCTCGAGTCGGCGCTGGCCGACCGCCCCGACACCGCCGCCGTCACCGAGCTCGTCGTGCGCGCCAACAACGAGTCCGAGCGTCGCAACGCCGGCCAGCTCGACGAGGCCATGGCCACCTTCGCCGAGCTCATCCTCGGCCGCGGCTCCTCGCAGATGCAGACGCCCCCGCCCCCGCCCCGCCCCACCGCCCGGCGCAACAACCACCGGGCCAAGGCTGCGGTGAAGTCGCCCAACGGCGCCTCGGCCGCCGACACGGTGACCGACGACCCGGACGACTGAGTCCCGGCAGCCCGTTCCCGCCGGCCGGCGCCCCTCTGCGAAGGGGTCGCCGGCCGTCGGCGTTCCCGGCCGCGGCATCGACCTGCGCGCCGGGCCGACAGACCGCGCAACCTCACCGCTGTCCGGAGCCCGCCCGGGACCGTGAGGTTGCGGGCAGGGTCAGACGCGGGTGCGGGCGCGGGAACCGCCCAGGCGTCGCCAGACGGGTTCGAGCTCGCGCTGCCGGAACACCCACAGCATCGCCAGCATCACCGGCGCCGCCACGACCAGCGCCAGCACCAGCTGCGCCCACGCGCTGCCCGCGCCGGAGCCCCAGCCGCCGAACAGGTGCCCGATCCCCAGCACCACGCCGTAGGCGACGATCGCGCCGACCACCGACGACAGCGCCGTCGTCCCGATCGTCTTCAGCACCTCACCGGTGGCGACGTGTCCGAGCCGGCGCGCCAACAGCCACTGCCCCACGATCGCGCCGATCACGAACGACAGGCTGTTCGCCGCGGCCAGCCCCAGCACGACCTTGTCGGGCGGCAGCAGCACCGGGCACAGCAGCAGCATCGGGATCTTGGCGACGACGATGACCAGCTGGATCATCGTCGGCGTCCGGGAGTCGGTCAGCGCGTAGAACACCCGCAGCTGCAGCAACGTCACCGCATACGGCAGCAACCCGAACGCCGACACCGCCAGTGCCGCACCGAGCGTCGCCGCACCGCCGTCGCGGTCGCCGTGCCCCAGCGAGAACAGGGCCACGCCGACCTCGGTGCCGAACACCGTCAGCAGTGCCGAGATGGGCACCAGGAACACCGTCGACAGGCGGCTGCCCAGCGACAGGTCGATGACCACGTCGTCGATGCGGCCCTCGGCCGCGGCCTTGCTCATCCGCGGCATGAGCGCCGTCAGCAACGACACGCCCAGCACGCCGTAGGGCACCTGCAGCAGCAGCCACGCGTTGCTGTAGATCGCGACGGCACCGGCGTCCGCGCCCGCGGCGACCCGCGTCGTCACGATGTAGCCGGCCTGGCCGATCAGCACGTAGCCGATCACCCACGACGCCAGCCCGCCGGCCGAGCGCAGTCGCGGGTCCCAGCCCCACAGCGGCTTGAACGACACTCCGACCCGGCGCAGCGCCGGCAGCAGGATCAACGCCTGCACCGCGATGCCGAGGGTCGTGCCGATGCCCAGCACCAGCAGCTTCGCGTTGCCCATCTCGACGGGGTTCAGGCTGATGTCGCCCGGCACCAGGACGTAGACGCCCAGCACCACCAGCACCACGACGTTGTTCAGCACGGGCGCCCATGCGAACGGCCCGAACACACCCTTGCTGTTGAGCACCGCCCCGAACAGGGCGCCGATGCCGTAGAAGAAGATCTGCGGCAGCAGCAGCCAGGCGAACGCCGTCGCCAGTTCGGGGTTGGCCGTCGCGGTCGTCTCCCCGCCCAGGTACAGCCTGGTCAGGAGGCCGGCGCTGAGCATGGCGACGATCGTCGCCACCAGCAGCGCGACACCGGCGACGGTGAGGAGCTTGCGGGTGTAGGTCTCACCGCCGTCGGCGTCGTCGCGTTGTGCGCGGACGAGCAGCGGGATCATCACGCTGCTCAGCACGCCGCCCAGGAGCAGCTCGTAGACGATGTTGGGCAACGTGTTCGCGACGGTGTACGAGCTGTTGACGATGCCCAGGGACAGCACCGCGACCAGCACGATCTGCCGCAGGAAACCCGTCACGCGGCTGACCAGGCTGGCGATCGCCATCATCCCGGTCGAGCGGCCCAGCGAGCGGCCCTTGGGCTGCTGCGCCGGGGCGGGTGCCTCGGGGCGGGTGAGCAGCTCGGTGTCGTCGGTGATCGCCGGGATGAGCTCGGTCGGTGAGTCGCCCAGCCACGGGTAGGCCTGCGTGCCCGGCTCGGCACCCGCCCGCAGGGCCGCGCGCACACCCGTACCGGAGACGATGCGCGTCTGCATCGCCGCCTCGTCCTGCGCCGCGGCGGCCCGCAGCTCCGCACCCGAGAACAGCTGGGTGGGCGCCTGGTCGGGCGAGAGCCCGCCGGGCATGGCCTGGGGGCGCAGGGTCGGGAGGTCGGCGCCACGGACGAGCGGGGTCGTCGGCAGGGCGCCCGGCGGCACGGCACCAGGGGGTACGGCTCCGGGGCCGCGCTGCCAGGGCGGTGGGACCGGACCGGGGTCCGGCGGGGAGTCGGGGTGGCGCAGACCCGGGCGGCCGTGGCCGGGCCGGTTCGCGCCCTGCGGTCCGGGGCCCGGTCCCGGTCGCCTCGGCCCGGGGGCGGGCGGTCCGGGCGGCACGGGGCCCCGCGGTCCGGGGCCGGGTCGGCCGGGGCCCTGCTGGACCGGGCCCTGCGGGACCGGGGCCGGACGGCCCTGACCCTGACCACGGCCGGGTCCAGGGCCGCCCTGCGGGCGGGGTGCCTGCGGCGGCGGCCCCTGCGGCGGCGGTCCCTGCGGCGGCCCTTGCGGTCCCTCGGGGCCCTGGGGTGCGCGGCGCGCCGGAGGCGGCTGGCCGGAGCCGCCGGGCCACAACGAGCGGCGTGGGTCGCCCGCCGGGTACGGGCCGAGCGGCGCGTCACGGCGACGCTCGTCCTGCGGTGCCTCGTGCCGACCGGTCGCGCGGGGGTCCCCGTCGGGCGGACGCGGCGTCACCGCGGGCAGCTGCGCCGACGACCGGCCGACCTGCCCCTGCGGTGTCAGCGGCGTCGCACCCGGGGGCGGGCTCTGCGGCGCGGCGGGGCGTGGCTCGTCGGCGGGACCGACGATCGTCGTCGGCGGGCCGTCGTCGCGCGGGGGGTCGCGGACGACCTGCCCCGGCTCTGCACGCGGGGCGGGCGTCCGGGGCGCGGGCCGGCCGTCGGGGGCATCGGTCGTGGCAGCGCGCGGGTCGCGGCGAGGGTGCGCGTCGTCGTCCGCGACAGGGCCCCCGGGTCGGGGCTCGGTCGTGGGAACGGGGCTCGGCTCGTCACGCATCACCGGCAATGGTGCCGGACCGAGCGCCGGGCGGCACCGTCGCCCGACGGTGTGGCGTGTCCGTCACACCGTCGCGCCCCGTCGAGGGTAGGACGTGCGACAGGCGAGAGGAGCGTCCCGGTGGACGAACGCAGCATCGACGTCGCGGCTCCCGCGGAGGTCGTGTGGGACCTGGTGAGCGACGTGACCCGCTCCGGGGAGTGGAGCCCGGAGAGCACCGGCGGACGCTGGCTGGGCGGCGCGACGGGCCCCGCGCCGGGTGCCCGGTTCGTCGGGTTCAACCGGCACGGGATCGTGAGGTGGGTGACGCGCTGCCGGGTCGAGGACTGCGTGCGGCCGGGTGCGTTCTCGTTCCGGGTCGCGGAGAGCCGGATGCGGTGGGGGTGGCGGATCGAGGCCACGGGCCCGTCGACGAGCCGGGTGACGCAGTGGCGTGAGCGGTACGCGAGGCCCAACCTGCTGGTCAGGGCGTTGACCAGCAGCGGGCTGCTCGGCCGGGACCGCGAGCGGATCATGGTCGACGACATGGGCGACGCCCTCGCCGCGGTGAAGGCCCGGGCCGAGCGCACCGCCCGAGCCTGACCCGCGCCCCGGAGGCACAGCCGCCCCCTCCGGCAGTTGTGGCCCGCCCGGCAGAAGCCTGCCTGCGCGGCGTGGCGGTTCGCCCCGGATCAGCCCCTGCGCGGCGCTGCCGGGAGAGCGGTTGCGGCGGCTAGTGTCGATCGGCGTGCGGGGGCGGGTGAGGGCGGCGGCCGTCGGGCTGGCGGTCGTGGCGATGCTGTCGGCGGCGACGATGGCCGCAGGGCCGGCGGGGGCCGCAGGGCCGGCGGGGGCCGAGGCGCCCCCGGTGTGCCACGACCACGCGGCGCCCCCGGGCCCGCCCGCGGTCGAGGAGGGCCCGAACCCGATGGCGCCGCTGCCGGTGCAGGACCCGGCCGTCGGCGGCCCCGCGCTGGGCACGTGCGACCTGGCGCTTCCGGCGGGCGCACCCCCCGTCCCGGCAGGGATCGACGCGGCGGGCTGGGTGATCGCCGACCTCGACTCCGGCGCCGTCCTCGCGGCCCGCGACCCGCACGGGCGGCAGCGCCCGGCGTCGACACTCAAGCTGTTGACCACGCTGGTGGTCCTCGACAAGCTCCCGCTCGACCAGGTCGTCACCGGCGACATGACGGACGTGCAGGTCGACGGCAGCCGCGCCGGGATCGGGCCGGGCGGCACGTACACGGTGCAGCAGCTGCTGTCGGGGCTGTTGCTGAACTCGGACAACGACACCGCCCACGCGCTCGCCCGCACCCTCGGCGGCGTCCCGCAGACGCTCGACCTGATGCAGCAGCGGGCCGCGGCGATGGGGGCGCTCGACACCCGTCCGGCGACGCCGTCGGGGCTCGACGGTCCGGGGATGTCGACATCGGCCTACGACCTGGCGCTGCTGTTCCGCGCGGCGATGCGCAACGCGACGTTCGCGGAGCTGACGCAGACGCGGCTGGTGCAGTTCCCGGGTTTCGGCACGCATCCGGGCTTCACGCTGTCCAACGACGACCCGCTGCTGCGTTCCTACGACGGCGCGCTCGGCGGCAAGACGGGCTTCACCGACGCGGCGCGGCACACCTTCGTCGGCGCGGCGACGCGCGACGGGCGGCGGATGGTGGTGGCGCTGGTGCGCGGGGAGCAGCACCCTGTGCGGATGGTCGCGCAGGCGAGTGCGTTGCTGGACTACGGGTTCGCGCTGCCGGCGGGTCTGGCGCCGGTCGGGACGTTGGTGGAGCAGGCGCCGGTGACGCAGACACCGACGACGCCGTCGCCGGGGACGCCGGGCGGACCCTCAGGGGTGCTTCCGGCGTCGAGCCCGGTGGGCTGGATCGTCGCCGCACTCATCCTGGTGGTGGGGGTCGCGACGGGCGTCGGGTACATCGTCAGGCGGGCCAGGCAGACGAAGGACGACAACCCGCCGACGTCGTGACGCCGCCGGTCAGCGGCGCTTCCCCGAGAAGGCGCGCAGGCCCAGCAGCCCGGTGAGGACCCCTGCACCGACGAGCCCCGCCGCGGCGACCGGCGTCGGCCCCGACCTGACGACGACCTCCGACCGGATGATCGCCGGCGCCGGCACGTCGGCGGGCTCCTCCTGCTCGTTCTCCTTGGACGTCGCCGCCCAGGCCGTCACGAACAGGATGAAGCGGGAGATGAAGAAGACGAAGATCAGCAGACCGATGATCGACCCGAACGCTGCGCCCGCGGGCGAGTTGGTCACGGCACGCAGGTAGATCGTCATGATCTGCTTGAGGATCTCGAAGCCGACGGCACCGAGCACCGCGGCCCGCAGCGCGCTGCCGATGGCGACGGGTTGACGCGGCAGCCGGGCGATCACCCAGAGGAACACGAGCCAGTTGGCGACCAGACCGAGCACGACGCCGGCGACGCCCAGCAGGAACAGCGCCCAGCCCTGGTCGCCGAGGCCGACAAGATCGAGCATGAACCGCCCCACCCCGGTGCCGACGGCGGTCACCGCGAAGGAGACGACGAGCGCGAGGCCGAGGCCGAGGAGCGCGAGCAGGTCGAACAGCAGTTTCTTGACGACGTTCGGTGCCTCCGGCGGCTGCGCCCACTGCTCCGACAGCGCCTCGCGCAGGTTGCTCATCCAGCCGATGCCGGAGTAGAGCGCACCGATCAGGCCGAGGAAACCGACGGCGCCGGCCTGGTCGATGGACTTCTGGATGATGTCGTTGAGGGTGTCGCCGAGGGCGCCGGGAACGGCGGTGGTGATGCCGACGCGGAGCTGGTCGAGCAGCTCGGGCTGGGCACGCAGCGCGAACCCGGCGATGGCGAACGCGATCATCAGCAGCGGCACGAGGGCGAGCACGCTGAAGTACGTGATGGCCGCGGCGTAGTGGTCGCCGTGCCGGTCGGTGTAGCGGGCGCCCGCGCGGACCATGTGGTCGAGCCACGGGTACTTCTCGCGCAGCTGCTCGAACTTGCTGGGCTGGTCGGGGGTGTCGTCGTCGTCGACAGCGGCCTTGTCGGCCGCCTTCGGGTCGGTCGGCCTGTCGTCGACGGCCACGGCAGTCACCTCACGTCGTCTCACGGGTCCCGATCTTCTCGCGAACCGGCACCGGTGTCGCGGTGGTCGGGTCACCCGTCGGGGCACTCGTAGTCCCACTACCCGTTCCTGCAGCCGGGCGAACGGCAGCCGCTGACCCGATCGGGTTGTGACCGCCGGCACCGGGCCCTAGCGTCGGGGTGTCCGCATCGGTCGGTACGGGAGGTCAGCGGTGACCACGTTCGAGGAGCCCACGGCGGTCGCCGTCGACGCGAACGACCAGGACAACCCGTACCTGCTGGGCATCTTCGCCCCGGTGCGTGACGAGATCTCCGCCGACGAGCTCGAGGTGATCGGCGAGATCCCTCGCGACCTGGGCGGCGTCTACCTGCGCAACGGCCCCAACCGCCGCTTCGACGCCGACGGCCGCTACCACTGGTTCGACGGCGACGGCATGGTCCACGCGATGTCGTTCGAGGACGGGCGGGCCCGCTACCGCAACCGGTGGGTGCGCACCCGGGCGTTCGCCGCGGAGGAGGCTGCGGGGCACGCGGTGTGGTCGGGGGTCATGGAGTCGCCTCGCGGGAACCCTGTCGGCACGGCGCGGGGGCTGCCGTTCAAGGACTCCGCGAACACCGACCTGATCCATCACCGCGGCCGGGTGCTGGCGACCTGGTACCTGTGCGGGCAGCCGATGAGCATGGACCCGCTCTCGCTGGAGACGTTGGGCGCCGAGGACTTCCTGGGGACGTTGCACGGCGACGTCATGGCCCATCCGAAGGTCGACGAGCACACCGGTGAGCTGATGTGGTTCGACTACGGTGCGCGGGACCCGTTGCTGCGCTACGGCGTCGTCAACGCCGACGGGGCGATCGACCACGAGGTGGAGATCGACCTGCCCGGCCCCCGGCTGCCCCACGACATGGCGATCACCGAGAACTTCTCGATCCTCATGGACCTGCCCCTCACCCAGGATGCGGCCGCCGCGAAGCAGGGCCGCTACAAGATCGGGTTCGACCGGGGGACGCCGTCGCGGTTCGCCGTCGTCCCGAGGCGCGGGCAGGCCTCCGACGTGCGGTGGTTCGAGGCCGAGCCCTGCTACATCTACCACGTCGTCAACGCGTGGGAGGAGGGCCGGACGATCGTCATGGACGTCTGCCGGGTGACCCGCCCCGAGCCCGTCCCGACGCGCCCCGGGCCGCTGGGCAAGCTCCTCGGCTACCTGCGTCTCGACGCCCGGCTCCACCGCTACGTCTTCGACCTCGACTCCGGCACCACGACCGAGACGCAGCTCGACGACGTCAACACCGAGTTCCCGTCGATCGACGCCCGCTCCTGCGGGCGGCCCACCCGCTACGCCTACAACGTCCACATCGCCGACGCCGAGACCGTCCGATTCGACGGCCTGCTCCGCTACGACCGCGTCACCGGCGAGCGTCAGCACCACTGGTTCGGCGACGGGAGGTTCGGGAGCGAGGCGCCGTTCGCCCCGCGCGACGGCAGCACCGGCGAGGACGACGGCTACCTGGTCACCTTCGTGACCGACGAGCGCGACAACCGCTCCGAGGTACAGATTCTCGACGCCTCGGACCTGACCGCGGGACCGGTGGCGAGAGTTCTTCTCCCCCAACGCGTCCCGCTCGGCTTCCACGCGACGTGGGTGCGCCAGGACCAACTCCTGTGAGTGGCAGGTTCTCGTGAGGCTTCATCCGCAGGACCGGATCGACGAGTTCGTCGCCGCCGGCTGGTGGCGTGACGACCCCGCCTGGACGTGGGACGCGCTGTTCCGGGCGCGGGTGGTCGAACGCGGCGACACGACGGCCGTCGTCGACCCCGCCAACCGCGAGGCGCTGCTCGGCACCCCGCCGCGGCGGCTGAGCTGGGCCGAGCTGGACGCGGAGGTCGACCGGTTCGCCGGCGTCCTGCACGAAGCCGGGGTCGGTGTCGACGACGTCGTCGGGACGCAGCTGGCCAACACCGTCGAGCTCGTCGTCGCCTACCTGGCGTGCGTGCGGCTGGGCGCGATCGTCTCGCCGTTCCCGATGCAGTACCGCGAACACGAGCTGTCGACGCTCGCGCCCGTCGCCGGCCTGCGCGCGTTCGTGACGGTGTCGCGGTTCGGCGACCGTCCCCTCGTGGACGAGGCGTCGTCGGTGGGCGGGTTCGAGGTGCTCGCGCTCGACGGGCCGGTACCCGCGGCGTCCTCCGTGCCGGCGCCGGTGAAGCGCCACCCCTCCGACGTCGTCACGCTGTGCTGGACCTCCGGCACCGAGGCGACCCCCAAGGGCGTGCCGCGGTGCGCGAACGGCTGGAACATCATCGGCGAGGGGTGCGCCGCCGCGCCGGCGCTCACCGCCGACGACGTCATCCTCAGCCCGTTCCCGCTGGTCAACATGGCCGGCTTCGGCGGCGTGCTCGTCCCGTGGCTGCTGACCGGCGCGACGCTCGTGCAGCACCACCCCTTCGACCTGCCGACGTTCCTCGGCCAGATCGCCCGCGAACGCGTCACCTACACCCTCGCCCCGCCCGCGCTGCTCACCGGCATGCTCCGCGCACCCGGGCTGCTCGACGCCGCCGACCTGTCGAGCCTGCGCGTCATCGGGTCCGGGTCGGCACCCCTGTCGGGGTGGCTGATCCGGGAGTGGCGCGACCGCTTCGGCATCGAGATCACCAACTTCTTCGGGTCCAACGAGGGCGTCCCCCTGATCTCCGACCAGCACACCGTCCCCGATCCCGACGCGCGCGCCGCGTTCTTCCCGTGGTTCGGCAGGCCAGGTCTGAGCTGGCCGAACCCGACGAGCGCCGGGGTGCGCACGAGGCTCGTCGACGTGGACTCCGGGGAGGACGTGACGGAGCCGGGCCGGCCCGGCGAGCTGCGGGTCGCGGGCCCGACGATCTTCTCCGGCTACTGGTCCTCGACGACCGACCCGTTCGACGAACAGGGCTTCTACCGCAGCGGCGACGTCTTCGAGATCGCGCCCGAGGACCCGACGATGCTGCGCTACGTCGACCGGGCCCGCGACCTCGTCGTCCGCGGCGGCATGAACATCTCCCCCGCCGAGGTCGAGGCGCTGCTCGTCGCGCATCCGGCGGTGGCCGACGCGGCGGTCGTCGGCTACCCCGACGACGTGCTCGGTGAGCGCGTCGCGGCGGTCGTCGTGCCGGCCGACCCTGGAACACCGCCGACCCTGTCCCTGCTGGTCGACGCCCTGCGCGCGCAGCGGATCGCCTCCTACAAGCTCCCCGAGCGCCTCGAGGTCGTGGAGGCGTTGCCGCGCAACCCCGTCGGCAAGATCCTCAAGCGCGAGCTGCGGGAGCAGCTGCGTGGGTGAGCTCTCGGTCTCCCTCGGGTTGTGGCAGGACCGGCCGTCCATCGAGGCCCTCGACACCGCCCTCGCCGCCGACGAGCTCGGCTTTGCGCGACTGTGGATCGGGGAGATGGCGACCTACGACGCCTTCGCCCTCGCGGCCGCCCTCCCCGGCAGGATCCCGCTGGTGCTGGGCCCGTTCGCGGTGGCGGTCCGCACGCCGGTGCAGATCGCGATCGGGGCCGCGACCGTCGCCGAGCTGACCGGGCGGACCGTCGAGGTGGCGATCGGGTCGTCGAGCCCCGTCGTGGTGTCGGCGTGGCACGGGCGCGCCGCGCCGACCCCTGCGCGGGCGTTGGCGGAGACGGCGCAGGCGTTGCGGACACTGCTCGACGGCGGGCGCGGCGGGCGCGCCGACGTCGACGGGACGGTCGTCCGCACCCGCGGCTACCGGCTGCGCGCGCCCGCGCCCGGCGGACCGGTGACGATCGCGGCGTTCGGCCCGCAGGCGGTCCGGGTCGCGGGCAGGTACGCCGACCGGATGGTGCTGAACCTGCTGCCGCCGGCCGTTGCCGCTCGGTTGGTCGCCGGCGTCCGCGACGCCGCTGCTGACGCGGGGCGGGAGCCGCCGCGCGTCGCCGCATGGGTGACCGCCGCCGTCGATCCCGATGCGGAGGCCATGGCACGGCTGGCGCGCGGGGTCGTCGGCTACCTCGGGGTACCGGGCTACGGGGAGGCGTTCGCCGAGGCCGGGTTCGGCGATCTCGTCAGGTTCGCCAGAACCGGGCCGTCGCCGCGCGAGCTGCTCGCCGCCGTCCCCGAATCGCTGGCCGCGGCGGTGGGCGCGATCGGCACGGCCGACGACGTCAGGTCACGGATCGCCGAGTACACCGCGGCAGGTGTCGACGAGGTGTGCCTCGTCCCGGTCGCGACCGACGCCGACCCGGCCGGGCGCCGCACCCTGGCCGCCGTCAGGTCGTGAGCGGCGGCGTCAGTCGGAGTCGCCGTCCGCATCCTCGACGACCACGGCCTCCATGTCGCTCTGGGTGGCGTCACCGCCACGGTGCAGGACGACCGTGTTGGAGTCGAGGTCGATCGGACCGAGCTGCCACTTCTCGCCGTCGCCGGCTTCGCTGCTCTCGTCGCGGATCTTCGGCCCGGGGAACATCTCACCGAGTACGCCCATGCCCCGATGCTACGTCCCGGAGCGGCTCCCGCGACCACTGCGCGGGCGTTGTCAGGCGGGAGTGAGCGGCAGGGCGCGGCGGGTCGGGACGAGGTGCTCGGGGCGGCCCCGGTAGGTCGTCGTCCGCTGACGGACCGGGCGGCCGGCCGCGGCGGCGATCGATGTCAGCTCCGCGACCGAGCGGGCCGAGCCGTTCTCCGAGCCCGCCATCCGGGAGATCGTCTCCTCCATCAGCGTGCCGCCCATGTCGTCGGCACCGCCGCGCAGGATCTCCGCGGCCAGATCGTCGCCGAGCTTCACCCACGAGCACTGGATGTGGTCGATCCGTCCGTGCAGGGCCAGCCGGGCGAAGGCGTGCACCGCGCGGTTGTCGCGCTCCGTCGGACCCGGGCGGGCGATACCGGCCAGGTAGATCGGGGCGTTGTGGTGCACGAACGGCAGCGGCACGAACTCGGTGAACCCGCCCGTCCGGTCCTGGATCGAGGCCAGGGTGCGCATGTGCCCGAGCCAGTGCGCCGGGGTGTCGACGTGCCCGTACATCATCGTCGAGCTCGATGCGACGCCCAGCTCGTGCGCCGTGGACACCACCTCGATCCACTGTGCCGCAGGCAGCTTGCCCTTCGTGAGCACCCAGCGGACCTCGTCGTCGAGGATCTCGGCGGCCGTGCCGGGGATGGAGCCCAGCCCGGCGTCGCGCAGCTCGGTGATCCACTCCTTGATCGAGACGCCCGCCTTCGCCGCCGCGGACACGATCTCCATCGGCGAGAACGCGTGCACGTGCATCCCCGGCACCGCGGCGTGCACCGAGCGGACCAGGTCGGCGTAGAAGGTGACGGGCAGCTGCGGGTCGATCCCGCCCTGCATGCAGACCTCGGTCGCGCCGTCGGCGGCCGCGTCGGCGGCGCGGGCGCCCACCTCGTCCAGCGACAGCCGGAACGCGTCGGCATCCCGCTCACGCTGGGCGAACGCGCAGAACCGGCACCCGACATAGCAGACGTTCGAGAAGTTGATGTTGCGATTGACGACGTAGGTGACCTCGTCGCCGACCGCGTCCCGGCGCACGTCGTCGGCGAGGCGGGCGAGCTCCTCCAGCGCGGCACCGTCGGCGGTGAGGACGGCCATCGCGGCCGGCTCGTTGGCCGGGTTCAGCAGCGCGGCAGGGTTCGACGCGGCGAGCCGCAGCCCGGCGCGGACGTCCGAGTCGAGCCGCTCCGGCGCCGCCACCGCGGAGGCGGACACGCTGTCGCGCAACGCCTCCCAATCGCCGTAGACGGAGTCGAAGTCACCGCGCCGGTCGTCGGTACGGCCCGTCGTGTCGATCGAGGAGTTCAGGTCGATGCGGCCCGTCGACGCGAAGCCGCCGTCGGGCTCCTGCCACGGCCTGCCCTCGACGACCGCGTCCTCGTCCGCCAGCCCGTCCGGACCGGCGAGCGCGGCGACGTGGGCGTGCAGCCGGGTGTCGATCCACGGCGAGCCCGCCTGCACGTAGCGCGGGTACACCGTCAGCCGCTCCCGCAGCGTGAACCCGGCCTCGGCGGAGCGGGCGGCCAGCTCGTCGATCGCGGGCCAGGGCCGCTCGGGGTTCACGTGGTCGGCGGTGACGGGCGAGACGCCGCCCCAGTCGTCGATGCCCGCGCGCAGCATCAGCGCGAACTCGTCGCCGACCAGGTTGGGCGGGGCCTGCACGCGCATCTTCGAGCCCAGCACGATCCGCGTGACGGCGATCGTCGCGGCCAGGTCCTCGATGTCGGCGTCGGAGTCGTTCGCCATCGCGGTGTCGGGCTTGGCCCGGAAGTTCTGGACGATCGTCTCCTGCACGTGCCCGTGCGCCCGCGACGCCGCCCGGATCGCGAAGATCGACTCCGCGCGCTCGGTGCGGGTCTCCCCGATGCCGATCAGGATGCCCGTGGTGAACGGGACGCCGACGCGCCCGGCGTCGGTCAGCGCGCGCAGCCGGACCGCGGGCTCCTTGTCGGGGCTGCCGTAGTGCGGGCCGGCCTTCTCCGACCACAGCCGCGTCGCCGTCGTCTCCAGCATCATGCCCATCGACGGCGCGACCGGCTTCAGCCGCGTCAGCTCCTCCCACGACATGACGCCGGGGTTGAGGTGCGGCAGCAGGCCCGTCTCCTCCAGGACCGCGATCGCGCACGCGCGCACGTAGTCCAACGTGGAGTCGTAGCCGCGGGCGTCGAGCCACTCCCGGGCCGCGGGCCAGCGTTCCTCGGGCCGGTCGCCGAGGGTGAACAGGGCCTCCTTGCAGCCCGCCGCCGCGCCCTGACGGGCGATCTCCAGGACCTCGTCGCGCTCCAGGAACGCCGCCGGGAGCCGGTGCGGGACCGTCGCGAAGGTGCAGTAGTGGCACCGGTCGCGGCACAGTCGCGTCAGGGGGATGAACACCTTGCGCGAGTAGGTGACGACGCCGGGGCGCCCCGCGTCGGCCAGGCCCGCGTCACGGACCCGGGAGGCGGCGTCGAGGAGCTCGTCGAGCTGCTCCCCGCGCGCGGCCAGCAGCACCGCGGCCTCGGTGACGTCGAGCGTTGCGCCGTCCCGGGCCCGCCGCAACGCCCGTCGCACCGCGGACGGGGAGGGTTCGGGCTCCGCGGCGCGCGGATCGGGCAGGACGTCGACCATGGACGCCACCCTAGGTCGCCCCCGCGCGAGGGTCGACCGACCGGGCGCCCCCGTGGCGCTCTCGTCACACGCCCGGCCGTTCCCGGAACAGACGGCCTGCCCCGGAGGTTGAAACCCGCCCGCCGCGGCGCCCTGCCCGTTCGTTCGCCCGGAGGCGGGCCGCAGCGGAGCCGGCCGAACCCCCGCGCAGCCTCACTGCTGTTCCGCGGCCGATTCACGACCGTGAGGGTGCGCGCAGCGTTCTCCCCACGGCGCGGGGCCTTCACACGGCACGGGGCCGTCGCGGCGGGGGCCTGCCCCTGGCGCGGTCAGGCGACGTCGGCCGGGGTGCCGCCGGTGACGGCGACGAGCTCGTCGAAGGTCGTCGGGAACACCGCGTGCGGGATGCCGCCGGCGGCCCAGACCTCGTGGTGACCGGCCAGCGCGCGGTCGACCAGGGTCCGGACGGGTGCCGGGTGCCCGACGGGCGCGACCCCGCCGATCGCCTGGCCCGTCGCGGCGCGCACGAACTCCGGGGTGGCGCGACCGACCGCGGCGACGCCCAGGGCCGCGGCCACCTTCCCGGTGTCGACGCGGTGCGCACCGGAGGTCAGCACCAGCAGCGGGGTGCCGCCGGCGTCGAAGACCAGCGAGTTGGCGATCTGGCCGACCTCCACGCCCAACGCCTCCGCGGCGGCCGCGGCGGTGCGGACCTCGCCGGGCAGCACCTGCAGCCGCGCGACCCGGGCCGGGTCGGCACCCCCGGCGAGCAGGGCCGCGCGCACGGCGGCGACGTTGGGGTGTTCGGCGTTCACGTCGCGACCCTCGTTCCGGTCAGCTGTGCACCGTCGGTGCGGCCCAGCACGCACAGGACGCTCTTGGAGCCCTTGCTGCTGTCGGCGGTCGCGGCGTCGAACGTCTGTTGCGACGGGACGAGCACCGTCAGGGTGAGGGGCGTCTTGTCCCCGGTCACACGCGCCGAGTCGAAGATCAGCGAGCAGGCGGCCTGGCCGAAGCGGGTGAGGTCGTCGGAGGGCGGGTAGGGCACCTTGGTGCTGCTGTCGAACGGTGTCAGCGACTCGAAGATCTCGAGGTCGTGGGGTTCGGTGCAGCTGGTCGACGCGTCCGAGGTGACCATCCGGCCCGCGGCGAGCTGCGCGGTGAGGCAGGTCGGGTAGGCGAAGTCGAACTGCGGGATCTGCCCGTCGGGGCCGTAGGTGAAGGTGCGGACCGCGGCCGCGGTCGTGGTGGTGCTCCCGCCGCCGCCCCCGCCGAGGAGGGTGGCGCCGCCCCAGGCTCCGAGGCCGAGCCCGGCCAGCAGCGCGACGACGGCGGCGACGACGACGGGCACCGTCCGCTTCCTCTGCGGCGCACCGGCGACGCCGAACGGGGCCCCCGGGTTGGTCCGGGCCGGGACGTGGGCCGTGGTCGCGCCGGAGCCGTCGGCGGGGCGGGTGAGCATGACCTCGGCCTGCTCGGCGGTGAGCCGCGCGGCCGGGTTGCGGATGAGCAGGCCCGCGATGACCGCGGCGAGCGGCCCGGTCGCCCGCGGCGGGGGCGGGTCTTC
The DNA here is from genome assembly GCA_001725415.1 of Pseudonocardia sp. SCN 73-27. Lineage (GTDB taxonomy): Bacteria > Actinomycetota > Actinomycetes > Mycobacteriales > Pseudonocardiaceae > Pseudonocardia. The sequence goes on along the minus strand of MEGH01000006.1, from coordinate 72,168 downwards.
GTTCATGACCGCATAGATCGTCTGCGGGGTGGTCTCGCGGTTGAACGGGCCGGTGCCCTCGACGGCGTAGTAGAGGGTCGCGCCGAGCGCCCACAGGTCGGCGGGTGGCGCGGCGTCCGCCCCCTCGAGCCGTTCGGGCGCCATGTAGCCGGGCGAGCCGACGAGCAGGCCGGTCGTCGTGAGGCGGGGGTCGTCGGCGGCCTGGGCGATGCCGAAGTCGGTGAGGGTGACGCGGCCGTCGTGGCCGAGCATGACGTTGCTGGGCTTGACGTCGCGGTGCACGACCCCGCCCGAGTGCGCCCGGCGCAGCGCCGCGAGGACCTGGCGGGCGACCTCGGTGGCCGAGCGCTCGTCGAGCGGGCCGCGCCGCGACACGACGTCGGTCAGCGTGTCGGCCTCGATCAGCTCCATCACGATGTGGTCGACGCCCTCGTCGGTGACGACGTCGTGCACCGTGACGATGCCCGGATGGTTGAGCCGCCCCGCCGTGCGCGCCTCGCGCAGCAGCCGGTCGCGGAACTGGCGGTGCTCCTCGTCGGACAGGCCCGCGGGCAGCCGTAGCTCCTTCACCGCGACCTGCCGGCCGATCACCCGGTCCTCGGCCCGCCAGACGACACCCATGCCGCCGCGGCCCAACTCGCCGAGGACGACGTAGCGGCCGCCGATCACCCTGCTCGGGTTCACGACGCGTACCGGACGGTGACGGGCGCGTGGTCGGACCAGCGTTCCCCGTGGGTCGCGGCCCGTTCGACGACGGCGCTCTGCGCGCGTTCCGCGAGGCCGGGCGTCGCAACATGGAGGTCGATGCGCCAGCCCGTGTCGTTGTCGAAGGCGCGACCGCGGTAGGACCACCACGAGTACGGGCCGTCGACACCCGGGTGCAGGCCGCGGACCACGTCGACCCAGCCGGCGCCGTACAGCTCCGTCAGCCATGCCCGCTCGTGGGGCAGGAACCCCGAGTTCTCGACGTTGCCGCGCCAGTTGCGGATGTCGGCCTCGGCGTGGGCGATGTTCCAGTCGCCGCAGACGAGCACCTCGCGGTCCTCGGCGGCCGCCTTCTCCCGGCGCAACGCCAGATAGGGGCCCAACGTCGCGAGGAAGCGGTCCTTCTCGTCCTGGCGCGGGGTGCCGACGGTGCCGTTGGGCAGGTACAGCGACGCGACCGTGACGCCCGGGAGGTCGACCTCGACGTATCGGCCCGCGTCGGCCCACTCGGCCGCGTCGACGCCGACGCGCACGGTCTCGGGCTCCGCCCTGGTGAGCACGGCGACCCCGGCCCGGCCCTGGGCCGCGTCGCTCGGAGCGAGGGTCAGGTGCCAGCCGTGCACGTCGAGGGCGGCCAGCAGTGCGTCGGGCAGGTCCTCGTGGCGGGCGCGCGTCTCCTGCAGGCAGACGACGTCGGCTTCGGTGGCGGCCAGCCACGCGGTGAGTCCCTTGGGGCCCGCAGCGCGGACACCGTTGACGTTGACGGAACTGACCGTGAGCACGGGAGGAGACTGGCAGATCGGTCGCGCGGCCCGGAACAGCGGGTCAGCAGCTCGAGCCGGCCTTCGTGGAGAGGCTGGAGTCGAGCGCCCAACGGTTCTCCCCGGTGAGCTGCCGGTACCCGTTGACGACGTTGCGCTGCGCGTCGACCTCCTGGCCCTTGGTCAGCTCCCCGACGGGCGCGAGCTCGACGCCGGGGTTCTGCCGCACGTTGACCGTGTCGGAGACGACGATCATCACGCACCCCGTCGACCCGCTCGCGCCCTTGCCGAACTGGCCGGCGTCGATGAGCGCGAGGACCGTCAGGACACACCCCGCCACGAGGACGAACGCCCAGCCCTTGAAGGTGGACGAGTCGAGCTTCGGAACCGTGATCTTGCCAGCCATGGGCGGTCAGCGGCCTTTCGGGTGCGCGGGCTCCGTCCACCGTAGCCGAGGGCGACGCCGCCGTGACCGTCCGAAACGCCACGCCCTCGTGGAACGCCGCGCGGCGCGCACCCCGTCGTGGGATGCGCGCCGGGTGGTGTGGAGCGGAACGTCAGGCGCGGGCCTTCTGCAGGTTCGCGTCCAGCGTCTCGAGGAACTCCTCGGTGGTCTGGAACGGCGCGTCCTTGCTGACGAGCAGCGCCAGGTCCTTGGTCATCTTGCCGCTCTCGACCGTCTTGATGACGACGTCCTCGAGCGCCTCGGCGAAGCCGATCAGCTCGGGGTTGCTGTCGAGCTTGCCGCGGTGGGCCAGGCCCCGCGTCCAGGCGTAGATCGACGCGATCGGGTTGGTCGACGTCGGCTTGCCGGCCTGGTGCTGGCGGTAGTGCCGCGTGACGGTGCCGTGCGCGGCCTCCGCCTCGACGGTCTTGCCGTCCGGGGTCATGAGGACCGACGTCATCAGGCCCAGCGAGCCGAAGCCCTGCGCCACGGTGTCGGACTGCACGTCGCCGTCGTAGTTCTTGGCGGCCCACACGTAGCCGCCCTCCCACTTCAGCGAGGCCGCCACCATGTCGTCGATCAGGCGGTGCTCGTAGGTCAGGCCCTTGGCCTCGAACTGGTCCTTGAACTCCGACTCGTAGATCTCGGCGAACAGGTCCTTGAAGCGGCCGTCGTAGGCCTTCAGGATCGTGTTCTTGGTCGACAGGTAGACCGGGTAGTCCCTGGTCAGGCCGTAGTTCATCGACGCCCGCGCGAAGTCGCGGATCGACTCGTCGAGGTTGTACATCGCCATCGCGACGCCCGAGCCCGGGGCCTGGAAGACCTCGTGCTGGATCGGCTCGGAGCCGTCGGCCGGGGTGAAGGTGACGGTCAGCGTGCCCTCGCCCGGGAACCGGAAGTCCGTGGCGCGGTACTGGTCACCGAACGCGTGACGGCCGACGATGATCGGCTTCGTCCAGCCCGGCACCAGGCGCGGGATGTTCGAGATGATGATCGGCTCGCGGAAGATCACGCCGCCGAGGATGTTGCGGATCGTCCCGTTCGGGGACCGCCACATCTTCTTCAGGCCGAACTCCTCGACGCGGGCCTCGTCAGGGGTGATCGTCGCGCACTTGACGCCGACGCCGTGCTTCTTGATGGCGTTGGCCGCGTCGATCGTGATCTGGTCGTCGGTCTTGTCGCGGGCCTCGATGCCGAGGTCGTAGTACTCGAGATCGACGTCCAGGTACGGGTGGATCAGCTTGTCCTTGATGAACTGCCAGATGATCCGGGTCATCTCGTCGCCGTCGAGCTCGACGACCTTGCCCTCGACCTTGATCTTCGCCATGTCGGCGGGCTCTCCTCTCGGGACGCGTCTTCTCCGGACAAGCGTACTGGTAAAGCTCCGGCGCGCCCGGGTGACCTCCACCGCGCTCCCCCGATGCGACCCGACACACGCGGGCGGGGCCGTGACGTGCGCCGACGACGTTGGGGACAATGGGCGTCGTGACGGCGACGGTGATGGACGGCAAGGCGACCCTGGCGGAGATGCTCGTCGAGCTCTCGGCCCGCGTGCAGAAGCTCACGGCGGCGGGAGCGACACCCGGACTCGGGACGGTCCTCGTCGGCGACGACCCCGGATCCCACTCCTACGTGCGGGCCAAGCACCGCGACTGCGAGAAGGTCGGCATCCGCTCGATCCGCCGCGACCTCCCGGCCGACGCCACCCAGGCCGACGTCGAGCGCGCCATCGACGAGCTCAACGCCGACCCCGAGTGCACCGGCTACATCGTGCAACTGCCCCTGCCGAAGGGCCTCGACTCCGGCGCCGCACTCGAGCGCATCGACCCCGACAAGGACGCCGACGGCCTGCACCCCTCCAACCTCGGACGGCTCGTCCTCAACGAGCCCGGCCCGCTGCCCTGCACCCCGCGCGGCATCGTCGAGCTGTGCCGGCGCTACGACGTCGAGCTCGACGGCGCCCGGGTCGCCGTCGTCGGCCGTGGCGTCACCGTCGGCCGGCCCCTCGGACTGCTCCTCACCCGGCGCAGCGAGAACTCGACGGTCACCCTCTGCCACACCGGTACCCGCGACCTCGCCGAGGAGGTCCGCCGCGCCGACATCGTCGTGGCCGCCGCCGGCGTGCGCGGGCTGATCACCGCCGACATGGTGCGCCCCGGCGCCACCGTCCTCGACGTCGGCGTCACCCGCACCGACATCGGGCTCGTCGGCGACGTCGCCCCCGAGGTCGCCGAGGTCGCCGGGCTGCTCGCGCCCATGCCCGGCGGCGTCGGCCCGATGACGCGCGCCATGCTGCTCACCAACGTCGTCGAGGCCGCCGAGCGAGCCCTCGGATGACCGATGCCGACGGTGCCCGCCGCGGCTGGCGGGCCGTGCTCGCCGACCACGGCGGGCTGCTGCTGGTGCTGGCCATCGCGCTCGCCGGGATGCAGCGGGTGCTCACGGCGCACTGGCGCGAGGGCGCGGTGCTGCTCGGCGGGGCGCTGATCGTCGCTGCAGTGCTGCGGGTGATCCTGCCGCAGGAGCGCACCGGGCTGCTGGCGATCCGCAGCAAGGTCGTCGACGTGCTCCTGTACTCCAGCTTCGGCCTGGTCATGACCATCCTCGCGGTGACGATCACGCGCGTGCGCCTGTCGGCACCCTGACCCTGCGATCCGCCGCCGGCCTTCTTCGCCCCGAGCTCGACCCGGTACTGGTTCGATCATGGTCCGGACCAGTCCCGGGTCGCGCTCCAGGGTGTCGGGAGCGGCCCGCGCGGCCGCGCGGCTCGGCTTCCGGGGCCGGGCCGGGCCGAGTCGGGCCGGGCCGGGCCGTCAGCTGATGACGAGGCCGTGCGCCACCGCGAACCGGACCGCCGTCTCGGCGTCGACCTTCGCCCCCGTCAGCCGCGCCTGCACCAGGCCGTCGGCGTCGATGCGGGTGCCGCGCAGGTCGGCGCCCTCGAGGCGGGCGTCGCGCAGCCGGGCACCGGACAGATCGGCCCCCGACAGATCGGCCTCCCGCAGATCGGCCTCCACGAGGTTGACCTCCCGCATCCGCAGCCCCGACAGGTCGGTCTTCCGCAGGTCGGCACGGCCCAGCGCGACCAGCGTCAGGTCGCAGTCGGCGAACGAGATCGGCCGCAACCGCGCCCCGAGCAGGCTGCTGCCCAGCAGCGAGCACCCGTGGAACTCCGCACCCAGCAACGTCACGCCCTGGAACGTGCACGTCCGCAGGGCCGTCCCGCGGTGCCGGGAGTCCCCGAGATCGGCACGCGCGAAGTCGCACTCGTCGAAGGTGCAGGCCTCCGTCCGCAGTCCGCGCAGGTCCGATCCGGTGAACGAGCAGCGCACGAAGCGTCGCCGAACCCAGTGCTCGTCGGCCGCCACGATCTCCGAGAAGTCCTCGTCCTCGTGGACCTCCTCCGCCACCTCGACCGTCTCCGGCGACTCCGCCACCACTACTCCTCCGGCTCCACCGACCGTCCCGTCCGGACGCACGGTGCCACATCCCACCGACCGTCCCGTCGTACTGCCCGGTCCACTAGGTGCTCCCGGCATCCGTCATTCGATTCGAATTCGGCTCGATCAGTCCTGTCGTCACGATGGGTTCACCTGATCCATGGGCGGCACTGCCCGTTCGCAGGGGTGTCTTCCGCACTGCCGGGGCGCACAATCGGAGCACCGATGGCGTCGGACGTCATCGGTGACCGTCTCGACGAGGAGTGTGGTCATGAGCGTTGAAAGCGACGTGCAGTCCGGGGCGCATGCCGCTACCGAAACAGCTGCCCCGGCCCCTGTCGGCAATCCCCTCCTGCTCGGTCTGGCGACATTTCTACCGGGCGGAATCACCCTCGGTCTCTGGTTCGTCGGCTATCTCGACACGGCGACGCTCCCCGGCGGGATGATTCCCGCCGTCGCGATCTGCACGGGCGTGTTCATGCTGGTCGCCACGGTCTGGGCCGGCCGTGCCGGGATGAGCACGGTCGCCGCCGTGCTCGGCACGTTCGCCGGCTTCTGGGCCAGCTTCGGCGTGCTCCTGATCGGCCTGACCAGCGGCTGGTGGGGCGTCACGCAGGCCGCCCAGGTCGCCTCCGTGCAGCGGACGTACCTGCTGGCGTTCCTGATCGTCTTCGTGCTCCTGACGGTGGCGACCCTGCGCCTCCCCATCATGTACACGCTGGGGCTCGTGTTCGTCGACGTCACGTTCGCACTGGCATTCATCGGCGTCAGCGCGGGCAATACCGGCCTGTTCCCGATCGCCGGCATCACGACGTTCGTCTTCTGCGCGATCTTCGCCTACATCCTGGTGGACGGGATCGGTCAGGATCTCGGTGGGCGTGCCATGCCCATGGGTAACCCGATGGTCAAGTAGGTCCGTTCTTCCGCCGGACACCCCACCTTTTCGGGGCGGGGTGTCCGGTGCTGTCCGAATGTTCACCGAAATCGCATTCTCATCGGAAATCGCGCGACGGGACGGCGATCGCCAGCGCCAACTTCTGCATGCGATCGGCCACCAGGTTGAGGACGCCTTCCGGGCTGCGTTCCAGCCGCCCCCGCACCAGCAGCGCGCTGCTGCCGAGTGCCACCGACCGGTACCGGGCCCACAGCCCCTCCGAGCACGTCACGTTGAGCATGCCGCTCTCGTCCTCGAGGTTGATGAACGTGACCCCGCCCGCGGTGGCGGGGCGCTGGCGGTGCGTCACCAGCCCGCCCACCAGCACCCGGGGCGGCCGCACGTCGGGATCGTAGGGGTCGAGGGTCTCGACGACCGCGTCGCCGCCCTCCGAGCCGCCCCGCCCCCCGCGGCCGGTCCGCCGCGCGGTCCCTGCCATGGCCCGCCTGCCGACCTCGTCGAGCATGTCGATGCGCACCGCGCCGAGGCCGTCGAGCGTCGCGCGCAGGTGCTCGATCGGATGGCTGTCGGGCGAGACACCGGTGGCCCACACGTCGGAGACGGTGAGCTCGACCTCGGTCATCCCCGGCAGGGCAGGCGCCTCCATCCCGACGGCGGCCCCCGGCAGGTGCTCCGGCCGCACCGCCGCGACCACCCCTGCCGCCCACAACGCGGACCGGCGGTCGATCCCGAAGCAGCCGAACGCCCCCGCGGTGGCCAGCGCCTCGGCCTGCGGCGCGGTGAGCCGGACCCGGCGGGCCAGATCGGCCAGGTCGCGGTAGCGGCCGTTGCGGACGCGTTCGGCCTCGATCTCCTCCGCCTTGTCGATCCCGACCGAGCGCACCTCACCCATCCCGAGCCGGATCGCGACCCCGCCCTCGCTGCGCGGGTCGGGCTCCAGCGTCGCCTCCGCGCCGCCCTCGCAGACGTCGGGGCCGCGGACGAGGACCCCGTGCCTGCGGGCGTCGGCCACCAGCGACTGCGGCGAGTAGAACCCCATCGGCTGCGAGTTCAGCAGCGCGGCGCAGAAGGCGGCCGGGTAGTACCGCTTGAACCAGGCGCTGTAGTAGACCAGCGACGCGAAGCTGATCGAGTGGCTCTCGGGGAAGCCGAAGTTCGCGAAGGCCAGCATCTTGGTGAAGATGCCGTCGGCCACCTCGCCGGTGATCCCGTTGGCGGCCATGCCGTCGAAGAAGCGGCCGCGCAGCCGTTCCATCTTCTCCGTCGACCGTTTGGAGCCCATCGCGCGGCGCAGCTCGTCGGCGTCGGCCGCGGAGAACCCGGCCACGTCGACCGCGACCTGCATGAGCTGCTCCTGGAACAGCGGCACCCCCAGGGTCTTCTGGAGCGCCCCCTCGAGCAGCGGGTGCTCGTGGTGCCAGGTCTCCAGGCCGCGGCGGCGCCGGATGTAGGGGTGCACGGAGCCGCCCTGGATCGGGCCGGGCCGGATCAGCGCGACCTCCACCACAAGGTCGTAGAAGCGTTCCGGTCTCAACCGGGGCAAGGTGGCCATCTGCGCCCGTGACTCGACCTGGAACACCCCGACCGAGTCGGCCCGCTGCAGCATCGCGTAGACCTCGGGATCGGTCGGCTGCAGCTCGTGCAGCTCCACCTCCCGGTCGTGGTGCGCGGCGACGAGGTCGATCATCGTGTGCAGCGCGGTGAGCATCCCCAGGCCGAGCAGGTCGAACTTCACCAGGCCTGCGGCCGCACAGTCGTCCTTGTCCCACTGCACGACGGTGCGGTCCTCCATCCGCGCCCACTCCACGGGCACGACCTCCGACACCGGACGGTCGCAGATGACCATGCCGCCGGAGTGGATGCCCAGGTGGCGGGGGAACCCGAGCAGCTGCTCGGCGAGAGCGAGCACCGCGGGCGGCATCCCCTCGGGCGTCGGCGGGCCGTCGGGGCCGCCGATGCCGTGCCAGCGCTCGATCTGCTTGCTCCAGGCGTCCTGCTGGCCGGGCGAGAAGCCCAGCGCCTTGGCCATGTCGCGCACCGCCGAGCGCGGCCGGTAGGTGATGACGTTGGCGACCTGCGCGGCGCAGCCCCGCCCGTACCTGCCGTAGACGTACTGGATGACCTCCTCGCGGCGGCCCGACTCGATGTCGAGGTCGATGTCGGGGTAGCCGTCGCGCGCCGGGGAGAGGAACCGCTCGAACAGCAGGCCGCTGGCCACCGCGTCGACATGGGTGATGCCCAGCGCGTAACAGACCGCGGAGTTGGCCGCCGACCCCCGGCCCTGGCAGAGGATGTCCTCCCTTCCGCAGAACTCGACGATGTCGTGGACGATCAGGAAGTACCCCGGGAACTTCTTCTCGACGATGATCGCCATCTCGTGCTCGATCGTCTCGGCCGCCTCGGGGTTCTCCGCCTGGCTGCCGTAGCGGCACATCGCCCCCTTGCGCACCCGCTCCCACAGCAGCGACGTCTCGTCGTGCCCCTCGGGGACGTCGAACGGCGGCAGGTCGGGCGCCACCAGGTCGATCGTGAAGGCGCACTCCCTGCCCAGCGCCGCCGCCCGGGCCACCGCGCCCGGGTACCGGGCCTCGAAGCGCGCCGCCATCTCCGCGCCCGACCGCAGGTGTGTCGTACCCGCGGGCGGGAGCCAGCCGTCGGCCTCGTCGAGACTGCGCCGGGCCCGGACCGCCGACAGCGCCCCGGCCAGCGGGTATCGCGCCGGCGTGGCGTAGTGGGCCGCGGTGGTGGCCACCGTCGGCAGGCCCGCGCGGGCCGCGAGGGCGGCCAGCGCGTCGTTGCGTTCGGTGTCGCCCGGCAGCCCGTGCTGCGTGAGCTCGACGACGACGTGCTCGCGCCCGAACCACTCGACCAGCCACGTGAGCGCCTCCTCGGCCGCCGCGGGCCCACCCGCCCGCAACGCCCGCTGCACCGCACCCTTGCGACACCCGGTGAGCGCCACGACCCGGCCCGCCGTCTCCCCGACGACGTGCTCCAGGTCGTACACCGGGCGGCCCTTCTCCTCGCCCTCGATCTGCGCCTTGCTGATCACCCGGCACAGCGCCCGGTAGCCCTCAGGATCACGGGCCAGCAGCAGCAGATGGTCGCCCTCGGGATCGGGCACCCCGTTCTGCGGCGCGGACAGCCCCAGGCTCAGCTCGGCACCGAAGACCGTGGCCACCCCCAGCTCCGCCGCCGCCTCGGCGAACCGGACCACCCCGTACATCCCGTCGTGGTCGGTGAGGGCGATCGCCTCGAGCCCCAGCCGGGCCGCCTCCTCGACGAGCTCCTCGGGATGGCTCGCGCCGTCGAGAAAACTGAAGTTCGAATGGCAGTGCAGCTCGGCGTAGGGCACCCGCTCGCCCCCACCGGCCGTGAACGGCGGAGCCTGGTACGGCTCGCGCTTGCGTGACCAGGCAGGACTGTCGCCACCATCGCCCTCCGGGGGGCCGCCGGTGAGGCTCGCCCCGTCGCGAGGCCTGCCGGAGAGTACCGACTCCAGCTCGGCCCAGCTGACGTCGGGATTGTTGAAACCCACGCGCCCGAGTCTAGTCGAACATCTGTTCGATCGAGGAAGTTGTCCACAGGGTGGACGTCCTCGGAGGACCCGGCTCAGGCCTCGACCGGCTCGACGAGGTCGAGGGCGCGGACGGCGTCGAGCGCGAACGTCCGGTAGCCGTGCTCGGTGAACAGCACGGTCATCCGGTGCGGCTCGACCGACATCACGACGCCGTCGCCGAACTCCGGGTCCCGCACCGCCTCCTGCGCGGCCGGAACCCCCTCCGGGACGTCCCCGGCGTCGTCGCGCGACGTCCCCGCGTCGCAGTTGTCGCACGTGCCGCACGGCGCGGGCCGGGTCTCGCCGAAGTAGCCGAGCAGCATGCGACGACGACAGTCGGTTTTCTCCGCGTACCCGCGCATCACGTCGATCCGCGACCGCACGATCTCCCGCCGCCTCCACCGCGGCGCGGACCGCCTCGTCGGCGGGCATCGCGGTGCGCCGGAGCCGGGCGTCGGCATCGCCCTCGGCCGCGCCCACGAGCTCCAGCAGGTTCACCGCCGCCGAACCGCGCTGCCGCGACAGCCCCGAGGCGGCGACCACCTCGCGGACCGTCCGCGGCTCCTCCCGGTCGAGTACGTCGAACGCGGCGCGCACCGCGTCGGGACGCGAGCGGCGCGCCGTGAGGAACCGCTGCAGGTGCAGGTCGTCGCCGTGGTGGTGCAGCTCCACCGCGGCCGGGTCGCCGTCGCGGCCCGCCCGTCCGATCTCCTGGTAGCAGGCGTCCAGCGACGCGGGTGCGGCGGCGTGCAGCACGAACCGCACGTCGGGCTTGTCGATCCCCGTCCCGAACGCCGACGTGGCGACGACGACGTCGAGGCCGCCGTTCATGACGCCGTCGTACACCTCGTCGCGACGGCGCCGCCCGAGGCCTGCGTGACAGGCCGCGGCGGCCACACCGCGGGCGGCAGCCCGTCCGCGAGCCGCATGCTCTCTCGCCGGGTCGCGCAGTGGACGAGCCCACACCCCGACAGGTCGACGGCACGGTCGACGACCCGCCGCCTGCGCCGGTCGGCGTCGCGAGCAGGTGCGCCGCGAGATGCAGCTCCGGGCCCTGGGAGGACCGTCAGGTTGCGCGCGGCAGATCGGCCGCAACCTCATGGTCGTCGTCCGGCGCCAGGACAACCATGAGGTTGCGCGCGGTTCGGTGCTCCCCGACTACGAGGCGGGTCGTCAGGTGCGGGCCGGGGTGGGCAGGTGCTCGTCGAGCACTGCGTCGAGTGCCGACTTCGGCCGTGCCCCCACGACCCTCGCCACCCGCTCCCCACCGACGTACAGGTCCAGCGTCGGCATCGCCATGATGCCGGTGTCGCGGCAGACCAGCGGGTTGACGTCGGCATCGACCGACACGATCCGCAGCCCGCCCTCCCGCTCCCGCGCGATCTGCGCGAGCACCGGGACGATCATGCGGCAGGGCGGGCACCAGGTCGCCCAGAAGTCGACGAGCACCGGCACGTCGGAGCCCAGGACCTCGGTGGCGAACGTGGCGTCGGTGACGGCAGGCAGGTCGGGTGCGGACATGGTTCCTCCCGGGAACGTCGTGCGAAGGGTGTGGTCGACCTGACGGGGCGTGCGGGCGCTATGGGTCGATGCCGGAGAACTCGCAGCGGGCGCGCGAGGCCTCGCCGAGCTGGCGGGTGAGCTCACCGCGGACCTCGTGCAGCCGGTCGACGGAGTCGTCGACCTCGGCGATCCGCCGCCGCAGCACGGCGAGCGAGTCGGGACAGCTCGCCGCCCGCTCGTGACCCGCCCGCAGACACTCGACGAACGGGCGCGTGTCCTCCAGCGCGAACCCGAGGCCCACGAGCATCCGGATCTCGCGGACGGTGCGCAGATCGGCGTCGTCGTAGACGCGGTAGCCGTTCGCACCGCGGCGCCCGGTGAGCAGGCCGAGCTCGTCGTAGTGCCGCAGCGTCCGCGTGGTCACGTCCGCCAGCCGGGCCAGCTCACCGATCCGCATCCTCGCCCCCTCGGGTCGAGACCGACGGTAGACCTTGACGCCGACGTGAACGCCAGCCCGAATCCCGCCCGGTCGGAGGTCAGCGCACCAGCGAGGAGTCGATGTCGGCGACGGAGGCCGCGCCGAGCTGCGACATCACGCGGACGACCTCGTTGCGCAGCAGGTCGAGCACCCGGTCGACACCGGCCTCGCCCCCGGCGGCGAGCGCGTACATGTACGGCCGGCCGACGAGCACGGCCTGGGCGCCGAGGGCGACGGCCTTGACGACGTCGGCGCCCCGGCGCACGCCGCTGTCGAGGAACACCTCGGCGCGGCCGGCGGCGGCGTCGACGACCTCGCCGAGGACGTCGATCGTGGCGGGGGCGCCGTCCATGTTCCGGCCGCCGTGGTTGGAGACGACGATCCCGTCGACCCCGAGGTCGACCAGCATCGGGACCTCGTCGGAGCGGAGGATGCCCTTGACGACGAGAGGGCCGTCCCAGCGCTCACGCAGCCAGCGGATGTCCTCGGGGGTCACGGACTTCACGTGGCTGATGGCGTCGGCGAGGTTGTCGTAGGCGCGCTTGGCGGCCATGACGTCGACGGCCGGGCCGCTCTGTCTGTCGGCGGCCGGGACGCCGCCGCCCCGCTTCGCGCGCGGGTCGAGCTTGGCCGCGACCCGGCCGAAGCCGGCGCTGCCCAGCAGGTAGTCGCGCGCCCACAGCGGGCGGGACGCGCCGGCGAGGACGAGCTGCGGGGAGATCTTCAGCGGGATACCGACGCGGTTGCGCAGGTCCTTCTCGCGGTACGGCTTGATCGCGCTGTCGACGGTCACGCACAGCACCCGGTAGCCGGCGCCCTCGACGCGGTCGATCAGCTCGACGTTCGCCCGGTGCTCGGGCTTCATGTACAGCTGGTACCAGAGCGGGCCGGTGGCGGATTTCGCGATGATCTCGGGCTTCTCGCTCGCCCCGCCGGCGACGGCGAACGCGGTGCCGAGCCGGCCGGCGGCGCGGGCGACCGCGGGCTCGGACGCACTGTGGCACATGCGCGCGGAGCTGCACGGGGCGAGCATGAACGGCACCGACACCTGATCGCCCAGGATCGTCGTGGTGGTGTCGACCTTGGTGACGTCGGCGAGCGCCCGGGGGCGCAGGACGATCCGGTCGAGCGACTCGCGGTTGCGGCGCAACGTCACCTCGTCGCCCGCGCCGCCGTCGACGATGTCGAACACCGCCCGGGGCAGGCGTCGGCGCGCCAGGCTGCGCATGTCCTCCACGTTGTGGACGTGCGCGAGTCTTCCCGCCCTCATGACGACTCCTCCCGGACCGGCCGTGATCGGGGTCAACGTACTTTCGTCCCGTACCTCATGAACTTCCGGGGTTCGCGGCAGCGCTTCCGTGCGGTGCGGAACGGACGAACGACCCTTGGGGCCTGCCGAACAACTCGAGGTTGTCAGCACACCCCCCTAGTCGTAGACGGCGGAGAGCCACCACCTCCCCCGCGCCGCCGTGAGCAGCACGGCCACGCCGTCGTCGAGCACGACCTGCAACCGGGCCGTCCCCACCGCGCCGGGCACCCACCAGCGCTGTTGCACCGGCCACGGCCCCGCCCAGCCGACGACCGTGCCCGACGGCCCGCCCGGGGTGTCGAGCCGTTCGGGGGCGGTGGCGAGCAGGTCGGACGCCCGGAGCCCGACGGGCCCTCCCGCGGCGTCGAGCAGGACGGCGGGCTGCGGCTCGGGCAGCACCGACGCGGGCGACGGCGCGGGGAGCCGGCCCGGCCACGCGGGCGGGGGCGACAGCAGGGCGGGGCGGGCGGTCCGGACCGGTTTGGTGCGACGGGTGCCGCGCCGGGCGTTGCGCCGCATGGGGCCCGCGGGCGGGGACGGCGGCTGGGCCGCCCCGGGGCCGGGTTCGCGCGCCCGGCCCGGTCCCGAACCGCCACCGGCACGACCGGCCCGGGGACCGGCATCGTCGGAGGGACGGCTCTCCTCGGGAGCGGGCTCCCCCGGCATCGCTCCGGCGCGTTCGTCGGAGACGCCGTCGAGCGTGCCGCGGGCGTCGCCCCAGGCGACGAGCCGGACCCGTTCGGCGGGGTCGCGGCCGCCGGTGAGCACCGCGGTGAGGACCCCGCCCGGCCCCAGCAGCGCCTGGGCCCGGACGAGGGCGCGGCCCGCCCGTTCGTCGGCCACCCCGACCTCGCCCCACAGTCCGAGCTGCAGCGCCCCGGCGGTGACGGTCTCCTCCGGGGTCAGCCGCATCCGCACGACCGCACCCGACCCGCCACGGGTGAGCCACGCGTCGAGCTGCCAGCGCACCCTGTCGACCGTGCCGGACGGCGTGAGCGGCTCGGCGCAGCGCCAGATCCGCAGCAGCTCCTCGCCCTGTTCGGTGGTGGCGGCGACGCCCAGCCGGGTGCAGGACAACCCGTGCCCGGCGAGTACCTGGTGCAGCCGTTCGGCGAGGCCGCGGGCGGCGAACGCGGCGGCGTCGACCCGGTCGACCGGGGGGTCGAGCTCCAGCTCCACCGCCAGCTCCTCGGGCGGGCAGCGCCGCACGGGCGGGCGCGGGTCGAGCCCGCGGGCCAGCCGGTGGGCGAGCACGGCGTCGGCGCCGAAGCGGGACGCGACGTCGGCCGCGTCGAGCGAGCCGAAGGCGCCGAGGCTGCGCAGCCCGAGCCGGCGCAGCAGCCCGACGAGCTCGGACCGGTCGATCTCCGGTTCGCGGTCGAGCTCGTCGACGTCCATGGGGGCGAGGAACGCCGGCGTGGCACCCGCCTCGACGGCGACCCCGCGGCGGGCGGCGAGCACGGCGGCGAACAGCCCGTCGGCCACCCCGACCTGGCACTCGACGCCGGTGCGGGCCGCCACCTGGTCGACCAGCCGTTCCGCTGCCCCCAGCTCTCCACCGAAGAACCCGGCGGGCCCGCGCGCGGGGAGGGCCACCAGTCCCGGCCGGACGACCTCGACCCCTGGCGCCAGCTCCTCCACCGCGACGACGACGGGTTCGAAGAGCCGGGCGTCGCGCTCCGGGTCGCGGCCCAGGACCGCGAGGTCGGGGCAGCGGGCCTGGGCCTCGCGACGGCGCAGTCCCCGGCGCACCCCGTGGGCCCGGGCGGTGGCCGAGCAGGCCAGCACCCGGTTGGCGACGACCACCGCCGCGGGCCGGTGCGAGGGGACACCTTCGGCGCGGGCGGCGGCGGTGACCGGCCAGTCGGGCGACCAGAGCGCCAGCACCCGCACCGGCACCTCGCCCGGGTCCGCCCCACTCATACGGCGGCCACCCGCTCCTGGACCGGGATCGCGTCCACGGTCGCCGACTCGGGGGCACCCACCGGGCCGGGCAGCAGCACCCGCGTCTCCCGGCCGCCCGGGGCGATCCCCCGCCCGCGCACCCGCACCCCGGCCCGCCGGGCACGCAGCCGCCCGGCACCGCCGCCGACCAGCCCCTCCCACACCGGCCGGGTGCAGGTCAGCTCCAGATCGGCTCCCGGCCACGAGCCCAGCGCGATCAGCACGGTGCCGCGCTGGCGGGCCCGCGCGGCGAGCCGCTGCCGGTCGGCCGTCCGGACCCCGGCGCGCTCGTGACCCGCGACGGCCACGAGATCGAGCCCGTCGACCAGGGCGGCCACCACTGCGACGAGATCACGGCCGGGGTCGGGCACCAGCGCCAGCCGGTCGAGCCGGATCCCGGCCTCGGCGGCGGCGAGCGCCCCCAGGTCGGGCCGGCCGACCACCCCCGCCCAGGCCCCGGACGCCGAGGCCTCGGCGAGCAGCGCGAACAGCAGCGAGGTGGCCCCCGGCGCGGCGCCCACCGCCACCGTGGACCCCCGACGCAGCCCTCCCGCCGGGAGCGCCCGCGCGAGGCCGGCGGTGACGGGCAGGACCCGTCCGTCGTCACCCGGGCTGGGTGCGACCCTTGCCGGGTCGAGCCGGGCGGGACGCTCCACCCGTCGCAACAACCCGCGCGCCACCTCGAGCCTGCTCGCCGCATCGGCCCGCGTCACCTCGGCCATCGCCCGCCCCCCGGCACCCGTCGTTCGAACTGATGTTCGAATCATAGGGACCGACGGAGAGCGACTCAACCGGCCCCACGACCGCCTGTGGACAACTCCGGAAAGCCACCCGGAAGGGGTGCAGATCCGCCGGTTGTCCACAGTCACTCGATCGAGGAATCCCGTCACCGCCCGCCGCGACTGTACGAATATGCAGCCGGGCCGATCCCCGTCCCGGGCTCCCCCCCTACTCGTTGGAGCGATACACGTGACGCGGGGTCAGAAACGACGTAGCCAGCTGGCCACCCTCACACTCGACCTGCCGTCGGCGCCGCTCGACCATGCCGCCGGCCTACCCGGACACCGGCCGCCCCGGGTCGTCGCCCTCGTCCCGGCGCACGACGAGCAGCGGGCCCTCCCCGAGGCGATCGCGTCGCTGCGCGGCCAGACGGTCGCGCTCGACCGCATCGTCGTCGTGGCCGACAACTGCACCGACGACACCGCCGTCGTCGCGCGCAGGCACGGGGCGGAGGTCGTCGAGACCCACGCCAACCGCGACCGCAAGGCCGGCGCGCTGAACCAGGCGCTCGACCTCCTGCTGCCCACCCTGTCCGACGACGATCTCCTGCTCGTCGCCGACGCCGACTCGATGCTCGTGCCCGGGTTCGTCGAGACCGCTGCGCTGCGGCTGCGCACCGACCACACTGCGGGCGCGGTCGGCGGCGTCTTCCACGGCGAGGCGGGGTCCGGGCTCATCGGAGCGTTGCAGCGCAACGAGTACGCCCGCTATGCCCGGGAGATCTCCCGGCGGGCCGACCGGGCGTCGGTCCTCACCGGGACGGCCACGGTGTTCCGGGTCGGGGTGCTGCGGGAGGTCGCACGCACCCGCGGCGACGGGCTGCCCGGCCCGGCGGGCCACGTCTACGACCCCGGCGCGCTCACCGAGGACAACGAGATCACCCTGGCGGTGCGCACCCTCGGCTGGCAGACCGTCTCGCCCGCGGGCTGCGGCGTCCTCACCGAGATCATGCCGACGTGGGGTGACCTGTGGCGGCAACGTCTGCGCTGGCAGCGCGGCGCGCTGGAGAACCTGCACGGCTACGGCCTCACCGCCGTCACGGTGCCCTATCTGGCCCGGCAGGTCGGAATGTACCTCGGCATCGTCGCGGTCACGCTCTTCCTCCTGGCCAACGCGCTGTTCGCGACGGCGGGTCTGCTCGGCCCACCCGTCGGGGTCTGGCTGGGCGTCACCGCGGTGTTCGTCGTCGAACGGGTGTGGACCGTCCGGGCCCGCGGGATCGGCGGCATGGCGCTCGCGCTGCCGATGCTGATCGAGTTCGGCTACGACCTGTTCCAGCAGGCGGTGTTCCTGCGCGCGGCGGCCGACGCCCTGCGCGGCAGGGGCGCCACCTGGCACCATCTCGCGCCGAGCAGGGCGTGAGCCGTTGTACGCCAGGCTGTGCGCCGCCTCGGGCGGGGTCGCCGTCCCGGTCGGGCCGGCCGGCTACGCCGTCGACGACCTGCCGTGGCCGATGGCGATGCTGTGGTACGTCGTCGCGATGACGACGCTGCTCACCGCGACCCTCGCCCTGCTCCGGACGTTGCCGAGAGGGCGGGGCCGCGGGTGAGGCGAGAACTCAGTGCGCGAAGTGCCGGGTCCCCGTCAGGTAGAGAGGCACACCTGCTGCAGCGGCCGCTTCGGTGACGACGTCGTCGCGGATCGAGCCGCCCGGGTGCACCACCGCGGCGACACCGGCCTCGAGCAGGATCTCCAGGCCGTCGGGGAACGGGAAGAACGCGTCCGACGCCGCGACCGACCCACGGGCCCGGTCGCCCGCCCGCGCGACGGCGAGCCGCGCCGAGTCGACCCGGTTGACCTGGCCCATCCCGACACCGACGGCCGCGCCGCCCGACGCCAGCAGGATCGCGTTGGACTTGACCGCGCGACAGGCCCGCCACGCGAACAGCAGGTCGGCGAGCACCTCGTCGGAGACCGGCTCACCGGCGGCGAGGGTCCACGCCGACGGGTCGTCGCCCGGGGCGTCGATCGCGTCGCGCTGCTGCAACAGCAGCCCACCGGAGATCGGCCGCTGCTCGACGCCGAGGCGCCGGCCGGCGCCGTCGATGCGCAGCAGCCGCACGTTCTTCTTGCGCCCCAGGATCTCCAGCGCCTCCGGCGCGAAGCCGGGAGCGACGACGACCTCGGTGAAGATGTCGGCCACCTGCGTGGCCATCTCCGCGGTGACCTCGCCGTTGACCGCGATGACGCCGCCGAAGGCACTCAGCGGGTCGGTGGCGTGGGCCTTGCGGTGAGCCTCCGCGACGTCGGCACCGATCGCGATGCCGCACGGGTTGGCGTGCTTGATGACCGCGACGGTCGGCACGTCGCCGTGGTCGTGCGCGGCCCGCCAGGCGGCGTCGGCGTCCACGTAGTTGTTGTACGACATCTCCTTGCCGTGCAGCTGCTCCGCGCCCGCGAGACCGCCGGAGCCGTCGACGTAGAGCGCCGCCGCCTGGTGCGGGTTCTCGCCGTAGCGCAGCGTCGCCGCGCGCTCCCACGTGGCGCCCGCCCACTCCGGGAAGGGCCCGCCCTCGGGGTCGGCGGCCAGGACGCTGCCCATCCAGGACGCGACGGCGACGTCGTAGGTGGCGGTGTGCCGGAACGCGTCGGCGGCGAGCCGGCGCCGGTCGGTGAGGTCGAACCCGCCCTGCTTGACCTGCTCGAGCACCCACGCGTACCGCGACGGGTCGACGACCACCGCGACGCTGTCGTGGTTCTTCGCCGACGCGCGGACCATCGCGGGGCCGCCGATGTCGATCTGCTCGACGCACTCCTCCGGCGACGCACCCGACGCGACCGTCTGCGTGAACGGGTAGAGGTTCGACACCAGCATGTCGAACGGGGCGATGCCCAGCTGCTCGAGCTGCTGGACGTGCTCGGGGCGGCGGGTGTCGGCCAGCAGCCCGGCGTGCACGCGCGGGTGCAGCGTCTTCACCCGGCCGTCGAGGCACTCGGGGAAACCGGTCAGCTCCTCGACGGGGGTCACGGGCACGCCGGCGGCGGCGATCCGCTGCGCGGTCGACCCCGTCGACACGATCTCGACGCCGAGAGCGTGCAGCCCCGTCGCGAGGTCGAGCAGGCCGGTCTTGTCGTA
Organism: Pseudonocardia sp. SCN 73-27; assembly: GCA_001725415.1. Taxonomy (GTDB): domain Bacteria; phylum Actinomycetota; class Actinomycetes; order Mycobacteriales; family Pseudonocardiaceae; genus Pseudonocardia. Next base: position 53,276 of record MEGH01000006.1, on the reverse strand, counting down.
GACGCTGATCAGGACCCGTCGGACCGCTCTACGCTGACTCACGGGCTCGCTCACGGAAGGTCACCTCTCGTCCGGTCGCGCCCGCTTCGGACGAGCGCGGCGACGGTGCCCACCAGCAACCGCCGCTCTGTGATCTTGATGCGTTCGTGCAGCTCGGCCTCGGTGTCGCCGGGCAGCACCGGGACCGCCTCCTGGGCGAGGATCGGTCCGGTGTCGACGCCGCTGTCGACGAGGTGCACCGTCGCACCACTGATCTTGACCCCGTAGGCCAGCGCGTCGCGGACCCCGTGGGCCCCGGGGAACGACGGCAGCAGCGCGGGGTGGGTGTTGATCACCGGGCACGTGATGCCCGACAGGAAGGCTGGGCCGAGGATCTTCATGAATCCGGCGGACACGACCAGGTCCGGCCGGTACGCGGCGACGGCCTCGGTGAGTGCGACGTCCCAGGCCGCGCGGTCGGGGTACGCCGACACGGCGACGGAGAAGGTGTCGACGCCCACCGCCTGCGCCCGGTCGAGCGCGCCCACTCCGGCGCGGTCGGTGCCGACGGCGACGACACCCGCGGGGTAGGCGGGTTCGACCGTGGCGTCGAGAAGGGCCTGCAGGAGGGTGCCGGTGCCGGATGCGAGGACCACGATCCGGCTGCGGACGGGCTGCTCGCTCTGCGGGGCAGAACCGGACGACTCGGGCACACCACTCCTCGGGCACGACGGGTCGACAGGACGAACGTCGAGGTCGAGCCTAGGCCGAGGCGGCCGTCACACCGTCGCCGCCCCGGTTGCCGGGGTCGCAGAGGGGTGTGGTCACCAGTCGGCGTCGCCGTCGGCCTGCCGCTGGGCGACGAGCTCGGCCACGGTCTGCGGCTTCCGCGGGGCCTCGGCCGTGACCTCACGGTCCTCCCGGCGGCCCCGGACAGCAGTGAGGTTGCGCGCGGGTTCGTCGTCAGCCGGATCGTCGCTCGTGCCGGACTCGCCGGCGTCGGACCCCCCGGCCCCGGACCCGCCGTCGGAGTCGCCGTCGGACTCGCCGGCGTCGGACCCGGTCACAGGCTCACCGTCGGACCCGTCGGACCCGCCGGCGTCGGACTCGTCGGCAGGCTCACCGTCGGACCCTCCGGCATCGGACCCGGCCGCAGACACACCGCCGGACTCGTCCGCCTCGGACTCGTCGCCGGAGCCGTCGTCGGAGTCGTCGCCGGGCTCGTCCGCAACCTCACGGTCGTTCCGTCGCTCCTCGACAGCAATGAGGTTGCGCGCGGGCTCGTCGGACGGCTCCGGCTCGTCCTCGATCTCCTCGAACTCCGGCTCCTCGACGAGCGCGACGGCTCCGGGGACGGAGCGCTGGAACGTCGCCACCAGGAGAGCGGGACCACCCACCCACAGCAGGACGGCGGGCAACAGCAACTCCGGACGCAACCGGACCGGGTCGAACTGCCCCGCGGCGAGCCGGCCCCCGGCGAGCAGGGCGGCGACGACCACCCCGAGCGCGACGAGCACCGCCGCGGCGGCGGTGGCGCGCAGCCGCAGCTTCACGTCGGGGACGTCGGCGAGGGCGCGTCGGCACGCGGCCCCGACGACGGCGCCGACGGCGAGCGGGACCAGCAGGACGACGAGGACCCAGGCCGGGGGCGGGGTCTCGGGCATGGCGGCGAGCAGCGGGAACGGCATCCGCGGGCCACCGGCGACGGTGAACGGCGAGGCCGCGGCTGCCCCGACCGACACACCGGGTCCGAGCAGCCACGACGCCCCGGCGACGACGGCGTTGGGCAGGTAGGCGACAGCCAGGACGAAGACGCCCAGCGACGACCCGAAGCCGGGGGCGAGTGCTGCGAAGGAAGCCTCGACCTCCCCGGCGCGCAGCACCGCGCCGACGGCGAGGACGGCGGCCCCGGCGGCGACGAGGGCGAGGAGCCCGGCGGCGGCGCCGCGCAGCGCGGGTGGGGCCCAGCGCGGGAGCCGGGCGCGCCACTCGGCGGGCACGCCGCACTGGCGCAGCAGCCCGAGCCCGGCGGCGAGGGCGGCGACGACACCGGCGCCGACCATCGCGGCCCAGGGGGCGACGGAGACGGGTGCGGCGGCGGGCAGCAGGGCGCTGGCGAGGACGGCGACAGCGGCGTGCGCCCCGGCCTGGGCGGCGAGGACGGCGCCGCCGTCGGTGCGGATGCGGCCACCGAGGCGACGCACCGACCAGCGGGCGCCGGCGGCGACGACCAGGACGAGGACGAGCGTCGGCAGCAGCGGGAGCACGCTGAGGGGCGCGCCGACGACGGTCAGCGGGATCTGGTGCGCGGCCAGCCAGAGCGGGATGGCGGTGGCGAAGACACCGTCGACGGACATGCCGGAACCGGCGGTGAGGACGACGAGCGCGGCGGCGGGGAGCAGGACGCCGTAGCTGACGAGCACGGTCCCCATCGCGGAGGCGAGGAGGATCCGGAGGCGGTCGAGGCCGTCGCCCGGGTCGGGGCCCGGCGCGTCGGACTGGGGTTCGCCGAGGTCGGGGGCGTCGGGCGTGGCCGGGACCGAACGGCTCCGGGGAGGGTGGGTGCGGCTCACGTCGTCCACCATCTCAGCGCGGGCGGCCCGTTCGGGTCAGGCACGCCGGGCGAGGACGGTGGCGCCACACCTCATTGTTGCTGCGTGGGGGGCTGCTGCTCGCCGGTGCTGCTGGTGTGGATGGTCTGCGTGGAGTCGCCCGGGGGCTGCGCAGCGGGCTGCTGACCGGTGGTCGGGCCACCCCAGCCGTGCGCCCCGTACGACGGCGACTGCACGTAGGGCGAGGCCGGCGGGCCGGTCGGCTGGCCGTAGTTGGGCGGCTGCTGCTGGGCGCCGTAGCCGGGCGGCGGCTGCTGCATGTATCCACCCTGGTAGGGCTGGCCGTAGCCGGGGGGCGGACCGTAGCCGGCGGGCGGCTTGGGGGCCGGGGGTTTGATGACGCCCAGCTCCATGAGCACGACGACGACGGCGCCTGCTGCTTCGAGCAGCGCCAGGATCATGACGACGATGACGATCGTCGGCAACGAGGCGCTGGACGAGCCGAACCCGCCGGACAGCGCCGAGGCGGCGGACGACGCGGCGAGCGAGCCCTGGAGGACGGCGAGGCCGCCGACGAGGGCGACGATCGCGCCGGGGAGGACGAGCGAGCGGCGGATGAGGCCGGCGGCGACGAGCAGCCCGCCGATCATCAGCATCTGCTGGCCCTGCGTGAGGTACAGGAAGATCGCGCTGGAGAACGAGCAGAGGTAGACGACGATCCCGAGGGCGCCGACGCCCATCGCGACGAACCGTGCCGGGCCCTCGAGCGTCTTGCCGGCCTGTGCCTCGGTCTGTGCAGACATCGACTTCCCCTCGTCACGCGACCCCCGGGCCGCGCGTCGTCCTCCGACCGGGCCGACGGTAACCCAGTGCGGTGACCCGCCGTCTGGCGGGCCACCGCACTGCACGATCAGAGTCCGGCGATGATCTCGCGCATCAGGGCGGCGGTCTCGGACGGCGTCTTGCCGACCTTGACCCCGGCGGCCTCGAGGGCCTCCTTCTTGGCCTGGGCGGTGCCCGCGGAGCCGGAGACGATGGCGCCGGCGTGGCCCATGGTCTTGCCCTCGGGGGCGGTGAAGCCCGCGACGTAGCCGACGACCGGCTTGCTGACGTTGGCCTCGATGAAGGCCGCGGCCCGTTCCTCGGCGTCGCCGCCGATCTCGCCGATCATGACGATGGCGGCGGTCTCGGGGTCGGCCTCGAACGCCTCGAGGGCGTCGATGTGCGTGGTGCCGATGACGGGGTCGCCGCCGATGCCGATCGCGGTCGAGAAGCCGATCTCGCGCAGCTCGTACATCATCTGGTAGGTCAGCGTGCCCGACTTCGAGACGAGCCCGATCTTGCCCGGACCCGCGATGTCGGCGGGGATGATGCCGGCGTTGGACTTGCCGGGGCTGATGATGCCGGGGCAGTTCGGGCCGATGATGCGCGTCTTGTTGCCCTTGGCGACGGCGTGCGCCCAGAAGTAGGCGGAGTCGTGCACCGGGATGCCCTCGGTGATGACGACGGCGAGCGGGATCTCGGCGTCGATCGCCTCGATGACGGCGTCCTTGGCGAACTTCGGCGGCACGAAGACGACGCTGACGTCGGCGCCGGTCTCCTTCATCGCCTCCTCGACGGTGCCGAAGACCGTGAGGTCCTTGCCGCCGATGGTGACGGTGGTGCCGGCCTTGCGGGCGTTGACACCGCCGACGATGTCGGTGCCGGCCGCCAGCATCTTGGTGGCGTGCTTGGTGCCCTCGCCGCCGGTGATGCCCTGGACGATGACCTTGCTGTTCTCGTTGAGGAAGATCGACATGTCAGGCACCCGCCGCCAGCTGGGCGGCCTTGTCGGCCGCGTTGTCCATCGTGTCCACCTGCGTGACCAGCGGGTGGTTGGCCTCGTCGAGGATCCGGCGTCCCTCGACGACGTTGTTGCCGTCGAGCCGCACGACCAGCGGCTTGGTGGCGGCGTCGCCCAGGATCTTCAGCGCCTCGACGATGCCGTCGGCGACGGCGTCGCACGCGGTGATGCCGCCGAAGACGTTGACGAACACGCTCTTGACGTCGGGGTCGCCGAGGATGACGTCGAGACCGTCGGCCATGACCTGGGCCGAGGCGCCGCCACCGATGTCGAGGAAGTTGGCCGGCTTGACCCCGCCGTGCTTCTCCCCCGCGTAGGCCACGACGTCGAGCGTGGACATGACCAGGCCCGCGCCGTTGCCGATGATGCCGACCTGGCCGTCGTCGAGCTTGACGTAGTTGAGGCCCTTGGCCTTCGCCTTGGCCTCGAGCGCGTTCTCGGTGCGCTCGTCGACCAGTGCGGCGTGGTCGGGGTGGCGGAAGCCGGCGTTCTCGTCGAGGGTGACCTTGCCGTCGAGCGCGATCACCTTGTCCTGCGGGTCGCGGACCAGCGGGTTGACCTCGACCAGTGTCGCGTCCTCGGAGACGAAGGTCTCCCAGAGCTTGACGATGACCTGCGCGGCCTCGTCGGCGACCGCGGCGGGGATCTTGCCCGCGGCGACGATCTCGTCGGCCTTCGCCTTGTCGACGCCGGCGATGGCGTCGACGGGGATGCGCGCGAGCGCGTCGGGACGCTCGACTGCGAGCTGCTCGATCTCCATGCCGCCCTCGGCCGAGCACATGGCCAGGAAGGTGCGGTTGGACCGGTCGAGCAGGAACGAGAAGTAGTACTCCTCGCTGATGTCGCTGGCGGTGGTCACCAGGACGCGGTGGACGGTGTGGCCCTTGATGTCCATCCCCAGGATGGCACCAGCCTTCTCCTTCGCCTCGTCGGCGCTCTCGGCGAGCTTGACGCCGCCCGCCTTGCCGCGGCCGCCCGTCTTCACCTGCGCCTTCACGACGACGGCGGTGCCCAGCTCGGCGGCGGCCGCGGCCGCGTCGTCCGCGGTCTCGACGGTCCGGCCCGGCAGGACCGGGACTCCGTGTGCGGCGAAGAGGTCCTTCGCCTGGTACTCGTACAGGTCCACTCGGCTCTTCTCCTGATCACTCCGGTGTGCCAAGGCGGCCGCGGGCGCGTGATCGGACGCGTCTCCGCCGTCGACCACCGGACTCGACCGTGCTCTCCGCCCAAGGACCCTAGCGACGGTCGGCGCACCCGCCCTGACCTGGCCCGGTGAGGCCGGTCACCATGCCGGTGGGGCTGCTCACACCGGGTGACGCGGCAGCGCGTCCGGATGTCCAGGATGGGCAGGAACCGAGGTCCTGACCTACCGTTTGTCCATGGCGGCCACGGATGCTCTGGCCTGCCTGGCCACGGCGGCAGGCGGGGCGCGGTCGCTCGCGCGTGAGGCGGGCCGCGCCGCCGAGTACGCGGTCCGCACGTTCGGGTCCCCTGCGGGTCTGCGCGGTGTCGCGCTGGAGGGCGCGTGGCTGGCCGTGCACGCCGCGAGTTACCCGCTGGGGCTGCTCGCGGAGTCGGTGCGCGATCCCGACCACTACCGCACCGACGTGATGCCGCCGCGCAGCCGCAGCCTCGTGGTGTCGGACGTGACCGCTGCGGGGACGCCGATCCTGCTGGTGCACGGGATCATGGACAACCGGTCGGTGTTCAGCGTGTTCGGTCGGGCGTTGCGCCGCCGCGGTTTCGGCCGGGTGCACGCGGTGAACTACGGCATCCTCACCGGCGACCTGCGCGACGCCGCACGGGACCTGCGGCGGGCCGTCGAGGAGATCCGGGAGACGACGGGTGCGGAGAAGGTGCACATCGTCGGGCATTCGCTCGGCGGCATGATCGCCCGCTACTACGTGCAACGGATGGGCGGCGACGAGGCCGTCGACACGCTGGTGACGCTGGGCAGTCCGCACACCGGGACGGCCACCGCATACCTGATGCCGACGCCGCTCGCGCGCCAGCTGCGGCCGGGTTCGCCGGTCCTCACCGAGCTCGCGGAGCCGGCGCCGCACTGCAGTACGCGGTTCCTGGTCGTCTGGAGCCGGATGGACGAAATGGTCGTGCCACAACGGAATGCCCGATTGGTCCACTCGGATCTGGTCGTCGACGAGCTCGAGCTACGTGACGTGGGTCACCTATCGCTGCCGATCGACGCGCGGACCGTCCACTGGGTCGCCACAGCACTCGCACGCATGGATGCTCCGACTGATCACTTCACGCGCAGGTCGCGCACTCGCAGGACCGGATCCGCGACGCTGCGTGACGAGTCCTCGCCCGCCTGACCACGTCCAGGTGTATCTGCGCACACGCCCCCGAGGGATTTGCCACCCCGCCGCGGAGCCCGCTACCTTCGCCGGGTCCGGATCACGGACGGGTCACGACAGGTGACGGACCGGCCCCGAACCGGCCCGCCGAGGGTCTCCCCAACCCGCCCTGACGCCCCACCGTGGAACGGACTGCCTCATCGCATCGAGAAGGGCAGTTCTTGTCGCGCCACCGCTCCCCACGCGGCGCCGACCAGGACCATCCCGACGTACGCCCGCACAACCGTGGGCGTGACGCCCGGGGTGGACACCGGCTTCCGGCACCACCGCCTGCGCACGTCCGTGGACGTGCGACGGTCGCCTTCGCGGCGGCCGGAGCGCTCGTGGCCGCAGGACAGTCGCTCGCCTCCCTCTGGGGCCAGAGCCACCCGGTCGACGAGCCGTACGCGAACCTCTCGACCAACGCGATGATCCCGGTCTCGACAACCACCGAGGCCCTCCCCGACGACACCGGCCCGGCTCCGGCGCAGCCCGCCATCGGTGCGAGCCAGCTGCGCACATCCCAGCCGGTCGACTCGCTCGACCCGGGCGAGGACGTCGACGTCGCGAACCTGACCAAGGCCGTCGACATCGGCGCCAAGATCGCCCAGCAGGCCAACGTGCTGCGCCAGGCGCTCGCCGCCGGCGCCCCGCAGGGCGTGCTGTTCCAGGGCGCTGCCTACGTCCTGCCCACCACGGGCCGCTTCACCTCGGGCTTCGGCGCCCGCTGGGGCGTCACGCACTACGGCATCGACCTGGCCAACAGCATCGGTACCCCGATCTACGCGGTCACCGACGGCGTCGTCACCGAGTCCGGCCCGGCCAGCGGCTTCGGCATGTGGGTCGTGCTGCAGCACCCCGACGGCTCGCACAGCGTCTACGGCCACATCAACCGCAGCCTGGTCACGGTCGGCGAGAAGGTCACCGCCGGCGAGAAGATCGCCGAGATGGGCAACCGCGGCCAGTCGACCGGCCCGCACCTGCACTTCGAGATCTGGACCCCGGGCGGGCAGAAGATCAACCCGATCCCGTGGCTCGCCGCGCGCGGGATCGTCATCCCCGGCACCGGCGACGACGGCCCCTCGCACGACTGAGGGCTACGCGGCAGGTTTCCCGGCCAGCTCCCCCAGGTGCTGCAGCGAGTTCGTCAGGTGCTCCGGCCCGAACGGCGGGAACGAGATGAACTCCCGGATCGCCGGCGGCACCTGCGCCCAGTCGTAGGTCAGCACGATCTCGGTCCCCGACCCCGCGGGCGTCAGGTCGTAGCGCCAGGTCCAACCGCCGAACTCGAGGCCGCGCTCGCCCTCCTGCCCGGGCCGCCAGCCGATCGCGCGCGGCGCGTCGATGACGTTCACCTGGTTCGCCATCAGGTAGTCGCCGTCGGGATGGTTGGTGTGGAACATGTGCACCCGGAAGACCTGGCCCTCCTCGGTGAGCGGCGCCCGGTCGATCGGCTCGCGGACCCAGCCGGTGCCGTCGATCGCCGCGTGGGCCGCAGGATCGGCCAGCACGGCGAACACGGCGTCGACGGGCGCGTCGACGGTCAGGGCGGCGGTCATCGTCTCGTCGGACATGCAGGCTCCTCGTCCCGGGACGACCCCTCTGAGCCGCCTCCGGGAGTACTGACGACGCAGCCGGCCGGAACTGAGCGGTCAGAGCTTCTGGAGCGGGACCCCGCCGATCAGCATCAGCCGCACCGTGCCGGCGCTGCCGAAGTCGATCGTCACCGTGGCCCGCGCGCCCGCACCGTCGGAGGAGATGACCGTGCCCAGCCCGTACTTGTCGTGGTTGACCCGGTCGCCCACGTCGAGGCTGATCGTCGCCGTGTTGAGCTTGCGCTCCGGCACCCGCCAGTCACCGCGGTCGGTCGCGTTCGGGCGGCGGCCGAACCCGAAGCGCCCCACCGGTGCCGACGGCCGCTGCGCCTCCTCACGACGCCAGTCGACCAGCTCGGCCGGCACCTCGTCGAGGAACCGCGACGCCGGGTTGACGCTCGGCTGGCCGAACGCGGTGCGCACGATCGCCCGCGACAGGAACAGCCGCTGCTGCGCCCGCGTGATGCCCACGTAGGCCAACCGCCGCTCCTCCGCCAGCTCCGCCGGGTCGCCCAGCGCGCGCATGTGCGGGAAGACGCCGTCCTCCCAGCCGGTGAGGAACACGACCGGGAACTCCAGGCCCTTGGCCGTGTGCAGGGTCATCAGCGTGACCATGCCCGAGTCGTCGTCGGGGATGGAGTCGGCGTCGGCCACCAGGGCCACCCGCTCCAGGAACGCCGCGAGCGATCCGGGCGGCGGGGCGCCGACGTTGGTGTCGTCGGTGTCGAGCGCCAGCTCACCGGAGCCGATGACGGTGCCGTCGGGATCGGAGGAGCCGCCGTCGAGCAGGTCGGCCACCGCCGCGTCGCCCGCGAACTCGCGCGCGACCGTGACCAGCTCGGCGAGGTTCTCCAGCCGGGAGCCGTCCTGCGGGTCGTCGCTCGCCTCCAGCTCGGAGACGTAGCCGGTGCGCCCGTACACGGCCTCCAGGACCTCGGCCGTGTCGTCGCCGCGCTCGACCAGCTCGCGCAGCTCGTCGAGCATCCGCTGGAAGTCGGCGATGTTGCGCTGCGACCGCGTGGCCAGCGCCGGGAGCTCCTCCGGCTGTTCGGCCGCGACCCGCAACGCCCGCGAGAACGACGTGCGGTGCCGCTCCGCGTACTCCGCGACCAGCGACTCCGCCCGGTCGCCGATGCCACGCTTGGGCACGTTGAGGATGCGCCGCAGGCTGACCGTGTCCTCCGGGTTGGACAGCACCCGCAGGTAGGCCAGCGCGTCGCGGATCTCGCGCCGCTCGTAGAACCGCACCCCGCCGACGACCTTGTACGGCAGCCCGACCCGCAGGAACACGTCCTCGAACACACGCGACTGCGCGTTGGTGCGGTAGAAGACCGCCACGTCGCTGTTGCGGAACTCCCCAGAGTCGACCAGCCGGTCGATCTCGTTCGCGACGAACGACGCCTCGTCGTGCTCGTTGTCGGCGACGTAGCCGACGACCTTCTCGCCGTCGCCCTGGTCCGACCACAGCCGCTTGTCGCGACGGTTCGCGTTGCGCGCGATCACCGCGTTGGCCGCCGACAGGATCGTCTGCGTCGACCGGTAGTTCTGCTCCAGCAGGATCGTCCGCGCGTCGGGGAAGTCCTGCTCGAACTCGATGATGTTGCGGATGTTCGCGCCGCGGAACGCGTAGATCGACTGGTCGGAGTCGCCGACGACGCACAGCTCCGCCGGCTTCGCCCCCGCCGTGGCCGGCTCCACCAGCCGGCGCACCAGCTCGTACTGCGCCTTGTTGGTGTCCTGGTACTCGTCGACCAGGACGTGGCGGAACCGGCGCCGGTAGTACTCCGCGACGGCGGGCAGCCGCGACAGCAGCGACACCGTCTCCATGATCAGGTCGTCGAAGTCGAACGCATTGGCCTGCCGCAGCCGCGACTGGTAGCCGACGTAGACCTCCGCGACCCGGCGCTCGAAGTCGTTGCCGGCGCGCTCGGCGGCGTCGTCGGCCGAGAGCAGCTCGTTCTTCAGGTTCGAGATGTGCGCGGCCAGCCCACGGGCGGCGAACTTCTTGGGGTCGAGCTCCAGGTCGCGCGCCACGATGCCGACGAGGCGGCGCGAGTCGTCCGCGTCGTACACCGAGAAGGCGCTGCGCACCCCCAGGTGTTTGGCCTCGCGGCGCAGGATGCGCACGCACATGGAGTGGAACGTCGACACCCACATTGCGTTGGCCCGGCGGCCCACCAGCCCGTCGACACGTTCCTTCATCTCGGCCGCGGCCTTGTTGGTGAACGTGATCGACATGATCTCGCCGGGGTGGACGTGCCGCTCCGCCAGCAGCCACGCGATCCGGTGCGTGAGCACCCGCGTCTTGCCCGAGCCCGCACCCGCGACGATCAGCAGCGGCGACCCGGCATGGGTGACCGCCTCCACCTGACGGGGGTTGAGCCCCTCGAGCAGCTTCTTCCCCCGCTCGGTGGTGGGGCGGGCGGGGTTGCTGGAAGGCAGTTCGAACAGCGCGCTCATCGTGTCGAACACGGTACCGGCGGGGTACGACGATGCGCGCCGCGGCGCCGGTGTGGCACACTCGCCGACGTGTCGATGGCGCAGCGATTTTTCTACGGGTACCGGATTCCGGTTCCCGTCGCCGCCTGACGCACTCAGCCCCGACGCCCCGGAGTCCACTGGACCCGGGGCGCTTGCATGTCACGGGCCGGTGGACCGCACACAGGAGGAGACCATGTCCGTGAGCACCGAGCCCGCCCCCGCCACCCCGGCACCGCGCGCCGACGAGGTGGAGGCCGACGCCGCGAACATCGACGCGCTGCGCCTCGAGATCGATCGGCTCGACGCCGAGATCCTGAGACTGGTCAAGGAGCGCACCGACGTCTCCCGGCGCATCGGCGCCGTCCGGATGGCGGGCGGCGGACCGCGCATCGTCTACAGCCGCGAGATCCACGTCCTCGCCCGGTTCCGCGAGCTCGGCGAGGAGGGCCGCGAGCTGGCCATGCTCCTGCTGCGCCTCGGCCGCGGCCGCCTCGGCGGACGCTGAGCACACCCACAGGCGGAAAACCCGCCGCCACCGGGGCTTCCGGTGGCACAGTGGAGGCATGGGGACCGTCTTCGGCATCGTCGCATTCGTCATCGCGCTGGTCGGCGTGCTCGTCGCGCTCGGCCACGTCGGCTACCTCGCGATGCTCAACAAGAGTGCCAAGGAGCGCGGCCTGTCCGGCGGCGCGACCACCGACTACGTCAACGGCCGGTGGAAGGTCGCGGGTGGTACGGCGCTCGTCGCGCTGATCGGGCTGCTCTTCACCACGGGGGGCGTCGTGCCGGACATCATCGGCATCCTGCTCGCGGGTGGCGCCGGGGTCGCGGCCAAGGGCGCGCTGGACGCGACCCGACGCGAGTTCCGCAACCAGCTCCCGCGCTGACCCCACCCGTACCGGCCGGGAACACCGCGCCGGGTCCGACCCGAGGCCTGCCGGCCGCGGTCGGGGCCGGCTCTGTGTGGAACATGGCTGAACCGCCGACGGTCGCCGGGTGCCCGCTCCCCCACCCGGGTGGTCCTACGGGGGACACGTCCGTTCGGCGTCGACAGGCCCTCCGATCGGATGCACCGCTCGGCGACAGGTGATCCCCGACACGGGCACCGTTGGGCCGGACAGCCCCGCACCTGACGCTGCCTGCACCTTTGCCGTCAGGTCCATCTGCGTGAGTGATCGACTCCGCAGGGCGACCGACGGTCAACGGTCGGTCGTCGTCGGTGAGCGGAATTCACGCGTTCGGGGCGGCATCGATGAGCGGGCGAATGACACTTGGTGAACATTCCGCGTGTCCGGTAAGTGTGGACCCTGCAAGTCATCACCCGAAGGAGGACGGCACACCGTGGTCGCGTTTGCTCAGCGTGGTCCATCTCGACGTGAAGCCGAGATCGTCACGGTCGCCGAACTGATGCGGCGCAACGTCCCCGCGCCTCGCACAGCCTCCGATGTGGACGACGACCTCCTGGGCGACTCCGAGCTCGACATCCCCGGCCAGCGCGATGCAGACGCCGAGCCCGACTACGTCTCCGTCGGCGCCCTGATGCGCCGCGAGGGCCGCGCCCCGCACTCGTTCGACCGGCCCCTCAAGCCGCGCGCCTCCCGCCTCGAGCGCAGCGCCGACGACGCCGTCGAGGAGCGCGTTTCCGGACGGCGCCGGATGACCGCGGCCGCGGCCGCCATGCTCACGATCGGCGGCGTCCTCGGCGCGGCCGTCTTCACCGACGCGGCCTCCAACTCCTCGGCCGCGCAGGACCAGCTCGACGGCAGCTTCCCCGGCCGTGGCGGAGCCGGCGACGGTTCCGGTGCGGCGCTGCCGTCCTCCGGCAACGCCCTCGCCGCCGGCACCGCGGCCCCGACGTCGTGGATGAACGTCGCGTTCCCCTCCGCGCTCCCGCAGGCGGCCTCGGCCGGACGCGGCGGTGCGGGTGGCGCGGGCGGCGTCTTGTACGGGTCCGGTGGCAGCGGCGGCGCGGGTGGCGTCGGTGGCGTCGGTGGTTCGGGCTCCGGCGGCAACGGCGGGGTCGTCACCAACCCCGGCGGCGGCACGGGCGGCAACAGCGGCCAGAATCCGGCCGACGGCCAGGCGCCGCAGCACTCGGACATCGTCGACGACACCGTCACCAGCGTGACCGAGCCGGTCGCCGACGTCGTCCAGCAGGCCGGCAACAACACCCCGCTCAAGCCCGTCACCGACGGCGCGAGCGGCGCTGTCGAGGGCCTCGGCAACGGCCTCGGCAAGACCCTCGGCTCGGCCGTCGGCACCGTCAACAAGCTGGCCGAGCCGGTCACGAAGCCGGTCAACCATGTCCTCGCGCCGGTCACAGGCCAGGTCGAGCAGCTGGCCCCGCCGCTGGCCCCGGCTCTCGACCTGCTCACCCCGTCCAACCCCGCCCCGAGCAGCGGCCCGCAGCAGTCGGTCGTCGAGACGGTCGGCCGCGGCGTCAGCGACACCGCGGGCGGCCTCGTCGAGACCGCGGGCGGCACCGTCGGTGGGCTCGTCGGCGGCCTGACCGGCGCGCGCTGACCCCTTCTTCCCCGACTGGCCCGGGTCCGACACCACATCGGACCCGGCGCAGTCGTCTTCGGGGCCGGACGTCAGACCAGGCGGCGGTCCGAGGCCCAGCGCGACAGCTCGTAGCGATTGGACAGCTGCGTCTTGCGCAGGACGCTCGACACGTGCGTCTCGACCGTCTTCACCGAGATGAACAGCTCCCCCGCGATCTCCTTGTACGCGTAGCCGCGCGCGAGCAGCCGCAGGACGTCGCGCTCGCGACGGGTCAGCAGGTCGAGCTCGGGGTCGCCGGGCGGGGCGGCGCCGGGGCGGTCGGAGAACACGTCGAGCACGAACCCGGCCAGCCGCGGCGAGAACACGGCGTCGCCACCGTGGACGCGGCGGACCGCGTCGGCGAGGTCGCGTCCCGAGATCGTCTTGGTGACGTACCCGCGCGCCCCGGCCCGGATGACGGCGATGACGTCCTCTGCGGCGTCGGAGACGCTGAGCGCCAGGAACACCACGCTGGGGGCCTCGGGCCGGACGCGGCGCAGTACCTCTGCGCCGCCGCCGTCGGGCATGTGCACGTCGAGCAGCACGACGTCGGGCGTGTGGTGGCGGATCGCGGCGACCGCCTCGTCGACCGAGCCGGCCTCGCCGACGACCTCGACGTCCGGAACGCCGCGGTCGAGTTCGGCACGCACACCCGCCCGGAAGAGGCCGTGGTCGTCGACGAGGAAGACGGTGATCGGCTTCTGCGCCTCGCCGCCGGTGCTGTCGGTGTCGGGCTGCTCGTCGGTCACGACGGGGCCTCCTGCCTGTCCTCGTTGTCGGTGTCGGTCGCGCGATCGGGAGCGGCCGGATCGCTGATCGTCATGGCCAGGTGCACCTCGGTGCCCTCGCCAGGGGTGCTGCGCAGCCGCACGCGGCCGCCGTGGCGGGCCATGCGAGCCTTGATCGAGTCGGCGAGGCCGTGCCGGTCGGCGGGGACGTCGTCGGGGTCGAAGCCCTTGCCGCGGTCGCGGACGAAGACGTTGACCTCGTCGGGCTCGATCTCGACGTAGACGCTGATCTCGTCGACCCCTGCGTGCTTCGCGGCGTTGACCATGGCCTCGCGGGCGGCGAGGACGAGGGCACGCAGGTCGGCGTCGAGCTGGCGGTCGGCACCGACGAGGACGGGGCTGACGGTCAGCGCGTAGGTGTCCTCGACCTCGGCCGCGGCCTTGGTGAGCGACTCGGCGAGGCCCTCGTCGAGCGCGGGCGCCTTGACCCCGCCGCCGGTGCTGCCACGCCCGTAGCCCTGCGGGCCGTAGAGCCAGTGCCGCAGCTCGCGTTCCTGGCCGCGGGCGAGGCGGGCGACCTCGCGGGGGTCGTCGGACTGGCGCTGGATGAGCGCGAGGGTCTGGAGCACCGAGTCGTGCAGGTGGGCGGCGATCTCGGCGCGCTCCGCCTCGACGATGCGCTGACGACGCTCCTCGCCGAGGTCGCGGGCCAGCCGCAGCCACCAGGGGACGGTCAGCACGCCGACGCCGACGATCGTCGCGATGACGGCGAGCAGGCCGAACTGGACCTGGCCGAGGTTGATGTTGCCGATCAGGAACACCGCGATGCCCAGCGCCACGAACAGGGCGCCGGCGACGATGCGGATCAGTGCGGTGCGCCCGCCCCCCGCGGCGCCGGTGACACCGGAGCGGGCGCCGGCGGCCCAGCGACGGCGCTGCGCCTCGTCGGCCTCCCGCCAGACGACGGCCGCGCCGAGGGCGGCGACGCCGAGCGGGCCGACGATCCAGCCGATGACCGAGTTGCCCAGCAGCGCGGCGACCAGCCCGATGCCGAGCCCGAGGACGACGAGGCCGATGGCCTGCTGCCGTTCCCGGCGCGGCACCGCGCGTTCGGTGTCGGCGCTCTCCTGGCGCACGAACATCCACAGCAGCGCGTAGCCGACGACGCCGGCACCGTTGATCGCGGCGAGCACGACGAACGCAGCGCGCACCCACAGGACGTCGATTCCGAGGTGGTCGGCCACACCCCCGGCGACGCCGGCGACGAGCCGGCCGGACCGGCGACGTTCCAGCGCACCTCGCGTGGGCACGGGCGGCTCCGGGGCCGCCGCCGCGGCGGGTGCCCCGGGACGCGCCGCGCCGGGGGCGCCACTCGTCGCTGCAGGCTGACTCACGACACCATCGTCACACGCAGGACGTCCCCGGGGCATCGGGGACGACCTCCGGGTGACCTCAGGGTCGTCCCGGATGGGCGCGCGCCCGCCACGCGGGAGGCTGGTGCCCATGATGGAGGGGGAGCGATGAACGGCACGGACGTTCAGTCGACGCTGCGGGAGATGTGGGAGACGCGCCCGGCGCGTCCTCGCCACGACCGCAAGGTCGCGGGGGTGGCGGCGGCGATCGCCCGTCGTTACGACATCGACCCGGTGCTGGTACGGGTGGGCTTCGTGGTGGCGGCGATCTACGGGATCGGTGCTGCGCTGTACATCGCGGGCTGGGTCCTGCTCCCGGAGGCCGACGAGAACGACCCGACCGACGGCGCCGAGTCGGCGTCCAAGCCGGGCAAGCGCCCGCACCCGGGCCTGCTGATCGCGCTGGTGGTGGCGGCCGTCGTCGGTACCGGGGCGATCTTCGGCCACGACGGCGGGATCATCTGGCCGGCGATCATCGCGCTGGGCCTGCTGTTCCTGCTCCACCGGGCACGCGGCAGCCGCGGCATCGCCGGCCCGGGCCGCCCCCAGCAGGCAGGTGCCGCCGCGCCGGAGAGCGCGCCGACGGTGAACCTCCGCAAGGACGGCACGGCCGGGGACGCCGCGCAGCAGGAGACGACAGAGCTCGACCCGGTGACGGGTGAGCCGAGGCCGACGCCGCCGTCGTGGGACCCGCTGGGCGCCGCGCCGTTCGCGTGGGACCTGCCCGAGCCGTCGCCGCAGCCCGAGCCGGAGCCGCCCGCGCCGCGCCGCCGCCCGCCGGTCATGGCGGTCACCCTGGCCACCGCGCTCGTCGTCGGCGGGGTGCTGGGGGCGCTGATGCTCGGCGGTGTCGGGCTGATGCCGCTGCCGACCCTCCTCGCGATCGTGCTGGGCATCCTGGGCGTGGGTCTGGTCGTGGGTGCGTTCCTGCGCGCCGGCCGGGGGATCATCCCGTTCGCGCTGATCATGTGCCTGTTGACGTGGGGGGCGATGCACGTGCCGACCGACTCGCTGCGCGGCGGCGTCGGCAACACCGAGGTGCAGCCGGCGTCGATCGAGCTGGTCGCCCCGACCTACGAGCGGGCCGCCGGCAACATCGGCATCGACCTGCGGCAGCTCGACCTCTCGCTCCCGGCGGGCAGCGACGGGGCGGCCCTCGTGCCGGTGCAGACGTCGGCCGACGTCGGCATGGGCAACCTCGAGGTGTGGGTCCCGCCCGACGCCGACGTCACCGTGTTCGGCTCGGCCGGGCTCGGCCACGTCCAGTTCGGCGACCGGGTCAGCGAGGGCAGCGATGCCAAGATCGACGTGGTCGACGACCTGGGTGCCGACGGCATCCGTTCCGGCAAGCCGATCGTCCTGTACCTGCACGCGGGTCTGGGCAACGTGGAGGTGCACCGTGGCTGACAAGACCTCACCGGCGACCCGCCGGTTCCCCGACCTGTTCACCCTGCTCGTCGGGCTGATCAGCCTCGGCGTCGCCGGGGCGGTGCTGACCGGCCACGACCCGCTCCGGGCCGGGTTCGATCTGCGGTGGCTGCTCGCCGGGGCGGCGGTCCTGTTCGGACTGCTGATGCTCATCGGCAGCCTGCGCCGCAACGGTTCCCAGTAACTTCGGCGGCCCCTGGGGAGGCGCCGCCCGCCGGAAAGGCCGCCGGTTGGGGGACCGATGGCCCTGTGAGTGGCGATAGTCGCTGTAGCGACTATCGCCACTCACGACGTTCTGGACAGTCCCGCCACCTCGAGGATCTCCGGGACGCCACGCTCGTCGCCCACGACCATCACGTGCACGCCCGCCACGCCGGGAAGTTCCCGCAGCTCACGCAGGGTCTCGACACACGCCGCGACCCCCTCGGCCGCCACCTTGTCCGACGGGACCCCGCGCAGCCGCCGCTCCAGCGCCTCGGGGATCACCACCCCCGGGATCGACGACATGAACTCCAGCGCACGCAGCGACCGGATCGGACCCACCCCGGCGAGCACGCCGCAACGGGTGTCGAGGCCCCGGTCGCGGACCTGGCCCAGCCAGCCCCTGAACGTTGCGATGTCGAAGACGAACTGCGTCTGCACGAACTGGGCGCCACCGTCGACCTTCTGCGCGAACCGGTCGGCCGACGGCCCCGGGCTGTCGACCGCACCGAGCAGGTAGCGCGGCGCCGGGTCGACGGCCCGCCCCGACATCAGGGTCGCGTCGTCGCGCAGGGTCCGGGCTGCCGACATGAGTCCCCCGGAGTCGAGGTCGAACACCGCGGCCGCGTCCGGATGGTCGCCCTGCTCGGGCCGGTCCCCCGTCATCAGCACCAGGTTCGGCACCCCGAGCGCCGACGCCGACAGCAGGTCCGACTGCAGCGCGATCCGGTTGCGGTCGCGGCACGTCATCTGCATGACGGGGTCGACGCCCTCCTCCAGCAGCGCGAGGCTGCCCGCGAGGCTCGACATGCGGACGTTCGCACCCGCGTTGTCGGTGACGTTGACCGCGTCGACCCAACCGCGCAGATGCTCGGCGGCACGGCGGACGGGCACGAGATCGGCCCCGCGCGGGGGCGCGATCTCGGCGGTGACGGCGAACCGGCCGGAACGCAACGCGTCCGCGAGCCGGCCCGGGAGCTCCGGCGACAGCGCCGTGGGGGTGATCACGCCCCCATCATGCGCCCTCGCGTCACTCCCACTCGATCGTGCCCGGTGGCTTGCTCGTCACGTCGAGGACGACCCGGTTGACCTCGGCGACCTCGTTGGTGATGCGCGTGGAGATGCGCTCGAGGACGTCGTAGGGCAGGCGCGTCCAGTCGGCGGTCATGGCGTCCTCGGACGACACCGGCCGCAGCACGACCGGGTGCCCGTAGGTGCGGCCGTCGCCCTGGACACCGACGCTGCGCACGTCGGCCAGCAGCACGACCGGGCACTGCCAGATCGTCCTGTCCAGGCCCGCCGCGGTGAGCTCCTCGCGGGCGATGGCGTCGGCGGCCCGCAGCGTCTCCAACCGGTCGAACGTGACCTCGCCGATGATGCGGATGCCCAGCCCGGGGCCGGGGAACGGCTGGCGGCCGACGATCGTGTCCGGCAGCCCCAGCTCCGCCCCGACCTTGCGAACCTCGTCCTTGAACAGCGCGCGCAGCGGCTCGACCAGGGCGAACTCGATGTCGTCGGGCAGCCCGCCGACGTTGTGGTGGCTCTTGATCGTCGCCGTGCCCTTACCGCCACCGGACTCGACGACGTCCGGGTAGAGCGTGCCCTGCACGAGGAAGCCGACGTGCTCGGCCGCCGCGACCTCCGACGTCGCCGCCTCGAAGACCCGGATGAACTCACGACCGATGATCTTGCGCTTCGTCTCGGGCTCGCTGACCCCGGCGAGCGCGTCGAGGAAGCGGTCTGCCGCGTCGACGGTGTGCAGCTTCGCGCCGGTGGCGGACACGAAGTCGCGCTCCACCTGCTCACGCTCGCCGCTGCGCAGCAGCCCGTGGTCGACGAACACGCACGTCAGCCGGTCGCCGATCGCGCGCTGCACCAGCGCCGCGGCCACCGCCGAGTCGACGCCGCCCGACAGCCCGCACACCGCGTGCCCGTCGCCGACCTGCGCGCGGATCGCGGCGACCGAGTCGTCGATGATCGACGACGTCGTCCAGCTCGGGGCGACACCCGCGACCTCGCGCAGGAACCTCGTGAGCACCTCCTGGCCGTGCGGGCTGTGCCCGACCTCCGGGTGGTACTGCACGCCCGCGAGGCGGCGGTCGACGTCCTCGAACGCCGCGACCGCGACCCGGTCCGACGACGCCGTCACCGTGAACCCCTCGGGCGCGCGCACGACGGAGTCGCCGTGGCTCATCCACACCGGGTGCCTCGCGGGTAGCCCGTCGTGCAACGACCCGGCCGTCGACGTCAGGCACAGCTCGGTGCGGCCGTACTCACGGGTGCCGTCGGGCGCGACCTCGCCGCCCAGCGCCCTGGCCATCGCCTGGAAGCCGTAGCAGAGCCCGAGCACCGGGATGCCCGCCGTGAACAGCGCCGGGTCGATCTCCGGGGCGCCCTCGGCGTACACGCTCGACGGACCGCCCGACAGGATCAACGCCACCGGCTTGCGGGCCACGATCTCCGAGACCGGCATGTCGGACGGGACGATCTCGGAGTACACCTGCGCCTCACGCACCCGGCGGGCGATGAGCTGGGCGTACTGGGCCCCGTAGTCGACGACGAGGACGGTCGGCTGCTGCACGTGTCGAGGATAGTTCGTGCGCCCTGTCACCCCGGCGGCGGCGACCTACGGTGTGACCATGACCGACGACCTCGTGCTTCTCGACCGCGACGGTGCGACCGCGACGATGACCCTCAACCGGCCCGCCGCCCTCAACGCGCTCACCCCGGAATCGCTCGACCGGCTCTCCGAGCGGCTCGACGAGGTGGCTGGCGACCCCACGATCCGGGTCGTCGTCCTGACCGGTGCCGGCCGGGCCTTCTGCGCCGGCGTCGACCTCAAGGCCCTCGGGCAGCTGGAGATCTCCGACGGCGCCGTCGGCGACCTCCTCGACCTCCCCGCCCGCGGCGTCATCACCCGGCTCACGACGATCCCCAAGCTCGTCGTCGCCCGCATCCAGGGCGCCTGCTTCACCGGCGGGCTGGAGATCGCGCTCGGCTGCGACATGATCGTCGCCGCCGACGAGGCCAAGTTCGGCGACACCCACGCCAAGTTCGGGCTCCGCCCCTCCTGGGGCATGAGCCAGCGGCTGATCCGGCTCGTCGGCGTCGCCCGGGCCCGATCGCTCTCGTACACCGCCGCGACGTTCACCGGCGCCCAGGCCGCAGCCTGGGGTCTGGCCACCCGCTCGGCACCGCTCGCGCATCTCGACGCCGCCGTCGGCGAGCTACTCGACGCCGTCCTCGCCAACAGCCAGGGCTCGCTCGTCGCCTACAAGGACCTCTACGCCCACGCCCTCGACGGCACCGGCCTGGCCGACGGCCTCGCCTACGAGGCCGCCACCGGCTACCCGATCCCCGACACCGAGTCGCGCGTCGCGAGCTTCCGGTGAGCGCGGACATGCGGTCGACGAGAGTGACCCTGCTGGTCCGTGCCCCGCGCGCCGCGGTGTGGCGGGCGCTCGTCGACGCCGACGCCATCGCCCGCTGGCGCGTCCCCGACGGCATGACCTGCGAGGTCCACGAGTTCGACGCCCGCGAGGGCGGGCGCTTCCGCATCTCGCTGACCTACACCGGCCCCGACGTCGTCGGGAAGTCCGAGGCCAACACCGACACCTACCACGGCGTCTTCACGACGATGCGCGCCGACGAGACCCTCGTCGAAACCCTGGAGTTCGAGTCCGACGACCCCGCCGCCGGCGGCACCATGGTCCAGACGACGACCCTCGCCGACGCGAACGGCGGCACCGAGGTCACGATCGCCCACGACGGCCTCCCCGAGGCCGTCGCCCCCGCCGACAACGAGGCCGGCACCCGCATGGCCCTGGCCAACCTGGCCGCGTTCGTCGAAGGCTCCTGATCCGGTGCGTACGGCGAGCCCTGGAGTGAATGAGCTCCCGGGTCGGTGCATGCACCGGCCCGGGACTGCCTCAGCCGCGGACGGTCAGGCCGGCCTTCTGGAACTCCTTGAGGTCGGAGTAGCCGGTCTTGGCCATGGCCCGGCGCAGCGCGCTGAAGAGCGCGACGTCGCCGTAGGGGCTGTCGGACGGGCCGAAGAGGACCTGCTCCAGCGTCCGGTCGCCCGTGTCCTGCACGGTGATCTCCGACCGCGGCAGGGCGGGGTGGGCAGCCGAGGAGGTCCAGTACAGGCCGCCTCCGGGCGACTCGGAGGAGGCGGCGAGCTGCTCGCCGAGCATGACGGCGTCGGCGCCGCAGGCGATGGCCTTGGCCATGTCGCCCGAGCCGGCCATGCCGCCGTCGGCGATGACGTGGACGTAGCGGCCACCGGTCTCGTCGAGGTAGTCGCGGCGGGCAGCGGCGGCGTCGACGATGGCGGTGGCCATGGGCACGCCGATGCCGAGGACGGCGTCGGTGGTGGTGCCGGTGGACTCGCCGTAGCCGACGATGACGCCGGCGGCGCCGGTGCGCATGAGGTGCATGGCGGTGCGGTAGTCGCCGACCCCGCCGGCGACGACGGGCACGTCGAGGCCCTTGATGAACTCGCCCAGGTTGAGCGGTTCGCCCTGGGAGACGTGCTCGGCGGAGATGATCGTGCCCTGCACGACGAGGATCTCGACGCCGCCGGCGAGCAGCGTCGGGGTGATCTCCCGCGCGCGCTGCGGGCTGACGCGCACGGCGACGGTCACACCGGCCTCGCGGACGGTCTTGAGCGACTCGGCGAGCAGGTCGGGCTGGATCGGGGCGGCGTGCAGCCCCTGCAGCAGCCGGATGGCGGCGGACTCGTCGCCGGCGTCGGCGGCGTCGAGGACCTTCGCGAGGGCGGCGTCGGCGTCGCCGTGCCGGGCCCAGAGCCCTTCGGCGTTGAGCACCGGGAGGCCGCCGAGCTGCCCGATCCGCACGGCGCTGGCGGGCGAGACGACCGCGTCGGTGGGGTGCGTCATCAGCGGGATCTCGAAGCGGTACGCGTCGAGCTGCCAGCCGAGCGTGACCTCCTTCGAGCTCCGCGTCCGCCGCGACGGAACGATCTCGATCTGCTGCAGGTCGTAGCTGCGACGGGCCGTCCGGCCCATCCCGATCTCAACGAGGTCACGCACGGGTGTCGAGCCTAGAGGGCTACCTGGAGGCGTAGTTGGGCGCCTCGACGGTCATGGTGATGTCGTGGGGGTGGCTCTCCTTGAGGCCGGCCGCGGTGATGCGCACGAGCTGGGCCTGCTGCAGCTCGGGGATGGTCTGTGCGCCCGCGTAGCCCATCCCCGACCGCAGCCCGCCGACGAGCTGGTGCACGACCTGCGACAGGGGCCCGCGGAAGGGGATGCGGCCCTCGATGCCCTCGGGGACGAGCTTGTCCTCGCTGAGCACGTCGTCCTGGGCGTAGCGGTCCTTGGAGTAGGACTTGGCGGTGCCGCGGGACTGCATCGCGCCGAGAGAGCCCATGCCGCGGTAGGTCTTGTACTGCTTGCCGCCGACGAGGATCAGCTGCCCCGGTGACTCGGCGGTGCCCGCGAGCAGGCTGCCGAGCATGACGCTGGAGGCGCCGGCGGCGATGGCCTTGGCGATGTCGCCGGAGTACTGGATGCCGCCGTCGCCGATGACCGGGACGCCGGCGGCCGCACAGGCCTGCGCCGCTTCGTAGATGGCGGTGATCTGCGGGGCGCCGACACCGGCGACGACACGCGTGGTGCAGATGGAGCCGGGCCCGACGCCGACCTTGACCGCGTCGGCACCGGCCTCGACGAGCGCCTGCGCTCCGGCGCGGGTGGCGACGTTGCCGCCGACGACGTCGACGTTGTCACCCACCTCGGCTCGCAGTTTGGCGACGGTCTCGAGGACACGCTTGGAGTGGCCGTGGGCGGTGTCGACCATCAGCACGTCGACACCGGCCTCGACGAGCAGCATCGCGCGTGCGTAGGCGTCGTCGCCGACACCGACCGCCGCGGCGACGACGAGCCGGCCGTCGGGGTCCTTGGTGGCGAGCGGGTACTTCTCGGTCTTGTTGAAGTCCTTGATGGTGATGAGGCCGCGCAGGATGCCGTCGCCGTCGATGATCGGCAGCTTCTCCAGCTTGTGCCGGCGCAGCAGGCCCAGCGCCGCCTCCGCGGTGACGCCGACGCGGGCCGTGACCAGCGGCGCGGGCGTCATCACCTCGTGGACGGGGCGGTCGTGGTCCATTTCGAACCGCATGTCGCGGTTGGTGATGATGCCGACGAGCCTGCCGTCGGCGTCGGCGACCGGGACGCCGGAGATGCGGTACTTGGCGCAGAGGGCGTCGACCTCGGCGAGCGTGGCGTCGGGCGAGCAGGTGACGGGGTCGGTGACCATGCCGGCCTCCGAGCGCTTCACCACCTCGACCTGCGCCGCCTGCTCGTCGGTCGAGAGGTTGCGGTGCAGCACGCCCAGGCCGCCGGCGCGGGCCATCGCGATGGCCATGCGGGACTCGGTCACGGTGTCCATCGGCGAGGACACGACGGGCACCTGGATACGGACGCGTCGCGTCACCTGGGTGCTGGTGTCGGCAGCGCTCGGGACGACGTCGGACTCCGCGGGGAGCAGCAGCACGTCGTCGAACGTGAGACCCAGCATCGCGAACTTCGGCGGCAGTCCGGTGGTCTCAGTGGTCATCGCAGGCTTTCAGCCCCTCACCGGTCAGCACGTGCGGACGGCCCGGGCGCCGCCCTCGGTCCATCGTATCCGGGTCGACGAGCGGGGCCGAACCGACGAGTCGTGCGGCACACCTGGCGCCGGGCGCACCTGCGGGGATTGTTCCGTCCGGGACACGGGACCGGTGTGCGGGGGGTACGGTGTCGAGCGTGTCGGCCGACGCGATGCCTCCGGACCCCTTCGCGGGCGATCCCCACGATCCCGCGCTGTCCCTCGACGACGCCGCACACCACGACGAGCTGAGCAGCTCCGAGCGCGAGGAGGTCGTGGCCGATCTCGCCGATCTCGCCGTCTACCAGGCGCTGCTGGAGTGCCGCGGGGTGCGCGGCATCGTCGTCGACTGCGGCGACTGCGGTGAGCAGCACTTCCACGAGTGGCGCCTGCTGCGGGCCAGCCTGCAGCAGCTGCTCGACGAGGGGCAGATGCGTCCGCACGAGCCGGCGTTCGATCCCGACCCGGCCGACTACGTGACGTGGGAGTACTGCCGCGGCTACGCCGACGCCACGATCAGCGACGGCTGAGTCCCCCTGACACGGCGAAGGCCCCCATCCGGATCGGGTGGGGGCCTTCGCCGTCGGTGGCTCAGCTGGGCTGGGTGACCGGCGTGCGGTCGGACGTGCTGGTCGAGCCCATCCCGGACGTCGTCGACGACGGGTCGGGCTGGCCCTCCGACGTCGGCCGCACCGTGCCCGACGGCGACTGGGTCGTCGTGGGCGCCGTCGTGGTCGACGGCGGCCGAGTCGAGGTCGTCGGCGGGGCCGACGGCGTCGACGTCACCGAACCACCGGGGGTGGACGGCGAGGTGGGCGTGCTCGGCTTGCCGGGGATCGACGGCGGCGCGGGTGCCGGGGTGCCGTCGCGCAGCGGGGCCTCGGGGTCGGCCTTCTGCCCCGCGGGCGTCTCCTGCAGCTTCATGGTCAGGAACCGCTGGTTGGCCTGCAGGACGGGCGCGCCGTCCTCGGGCTTCACCTTGGCCATGAGCGTCTCGACGTTGGTGAGCTGCGCCGCGGCGCCGCTCGTGTCGCCCGAGGCGAGCGACTCCTTGACCGCGACGATGCCTGCCTGGGCGTCGACCGCCGCCTGGCGAGACTGCGCGGTCTCGGTGTAGAGGACCTCGGTGACGCCGAACAGCGCGTCGCCGGGCTGGGCACTGTGCGCCCCGATCGACACCCCGGTGACGGCGACGACGATCAGCGCGGCCGCGCCGGCCAGCGGCACGAGGTGCCGGGCCCGCTTGCCCGGACGCCTGCTCCGGCGCATGGGTGTGACGGTCGCGGCGACGTCCTCCGCCTCCGCCCCGACGGCGCCCCGCGGGCCGGTGGCCTCGACGTCGGCCGGTACCGCAGGGAACACGGTGGTGTCGACGTCGATCGGGCCGCCGGTGACGGCCATGATCGTCGCGAGCGCGGTGTCGGTGTCGACGAGCTCGGGGATCGGGTCGGCGTCGACCTCGGCCTTCCAGGCGGCGAGCATCGCGGCGATGCGGTCGTCCTCACCGCCTCCGTCACCGCCGCCGTAGCCGCGGGCGAGGGCGTCGATGAGGGCGTCGTCGGACTGGACGGCCATCAGGTCGGGCGCCTCCTCGGCGCCTGCCGCAGGTGTGACCGCGGGGTGCGGGACGCGCGGGGGCAACGGCCGGCCCATGGCGGGGCCGCCGGAGCCGTTGACGTGCCGCCCGTTGGTGTGAGAGCCGTTGTCGTAACCGTTGTGGGGGGACCCGTTGACGTGGGAGCCGTTGGCCGGCTGCTGCCAGGGGCCCTGGGGGCCCTGGGGGCCCTGGGCGCGCGGACCGGGGTCGAACCACGAGTCACCGCTGCCGGGTGCCGCAGGTGCCCCGTTGCCGTGTGCTCGGCCGCCGGGCGTCCCACTGTCGGGGACCCCGTTCAGGGAAAAGCCGTTCGGGGGGGCGCCGTCGGGACGGCGGTGACGGCCGCGGCGGGGGGTCTCCTCGGGACCGCCCTGTTCACGATCACTCATCTCTAGACCACCTCCTCCTCGGGCATCGACTTGCGCAATCGGGCGAGTGCACGGTGCTGGGCGACGCGGACCGCGCCCGGTGTGGAGCCGACGGCCTCCGCCGTCTCCTCCGCCGAGAGACCGACGACGACCCTCAGCACGAGGATCTCGCGTTGTTTCTCGGGTAGTACCTCGAGAAGTCGTGCCATCTCCCCGGACAGCTCGACGCGGAGCGCGCGCTGCTCGGGGCCGTCCGCCACCTCGACGGCGTCGGGGACGTCGGCGACGGGTTCGGAACGGTTGCGGGTGGCGGCCCGGTGGGCGTCGATCACCTTGTGTGAAGCGATGCCGTACACGAATGCGAGGAAGGGCCGCCCCTGGACCCGGTAGCCGGGCAAGGCCGTCAGCACGGCCAGACACACCTCCTGCGCGACGTCGTCCGCCGAGACGGACGATCGGTCCACCCGACCCAGCCGCGCGCGGCAGTAGCGCACGACCAGCGGCCGGATGATGGCCAGCACACGTTCGACGGCCCGGCGGTCACCTGCCATGGCAGATGCCACGAGTTCGTCGAGAACGTCTGTCGGTTCACTCATCGCAGGCCGTGCTCCGGGTGTTACGCAACATGGTCGACATCATCCGATCGGTGAGGACGACTACGGAGAGTGTCGTAATGAGTCCTCGACAACGGACACGGTAGCGAAGCCCGGGCCCGAACTGCGGACAAGGCCTCGATCGTGGGAACGAGTGACGACGCCGGGAGGTCACGCCGCCGAGTGGCGCAATCCTCTCGTACGGTCCGGCCGTTCGGCCCCGTGGGTTCCGCCGGAAGGAGTCACGAACGGGTCCCGGGCGGGTTCGCGGAGGGGTGACATCCGACCGGAGCCGCCCCTGCGACGACGGCAGCCGGGGCCACGGGAGAGGCGACGGAACGCGACCGGCACGCCGGCACCGGGCCCACGGCTGCACCCGGGCGGAGCGTGAGCCGCGCGGGGCGGTGGGGAGGCCCGGGGAAATGGTCACCCGGGCGGCATCGCGGCAAGGGCCGGACCGGGATCGCCGGAGAACCCGGCGACCCGTGGGGAGCAACGGGACGCACCGTGTCGCGGATCGAGCCCTCTGGGGCGGAAACTCGAGCCGGACGGTACGTCCCGGGCGGACAGGGGCGGCGTGGGGCGCCGCCGGCGTCCGTCGTGGCCGCGCGTCGAATTCGGGGTCCGACGCGACGACCGGGTGCCCGGCAAGGGGGAGCCGGGCGACCGCCTCTCGGCGGACGGACGTCAGGACACGAGGCCGCGACGGAAACCGTGGGCGACGGCCTGGGCGCGGTCGCGGACACCCAGCTTGCGGAACAGCCGCCGCGCGTGGGTCTTGACCGTGTCCTCGGAGAGGTAGAGCTCGCGGCCGATCTGGCCGTTGCTCTTACCCTGGCTCATCCCGCGGAGCACCTGCAGCTCGCGCTCGGTGAGCTGGACGCCCGGGTCGGCCGGCGTGCGCGGCGTGGGAACCGCGGTGCTGGCCAGCGTGTGGGCGAGGGCGGCGACGAGCTCCGGGCGGGACGCGTCCCAGCGGAGGTAACCGCGTGCGCCGCCCGCGATGGCGGCGGCGATGCTGCCCGCGTCGTCAGGGGCGCCGAACACGATGACGTTGGCCTGCGGGTGCGCAGCGACGAGTCGTCGCGTCGCCTCCACACCGGTGGGGACCGCACGCTGGGTCCCGACCAGGACGACGTCCACCGGCTGCCGGGAGAACCGGGCCAGCAGCTCGTCGCCATGAGCCACACAGTCGATCCGGTGCACCCCCGGCACCGCGGACATCACGCGGGTGAGACCTTCGCGGACGCTGCGACGATCGTCGCAGATGAGTACCGTCGTCACGACGATTCCTTCCTGCAGCTTCCTGCAGCCGGGTGATGTGTCACCCTCCGCATCGGCGGGTGACAGCCTCACCTTGACACGATCAGGGCGAGTTTGTGCCCTCCATTCGAGCGCGTTTCGCCGAGTGGCACTCGTCATGTGGGTGACGAACGTCCGAACGGAGTAATTACATTACCCGGTGCCACCCTGGAACCCACGCCGACTCCCCCATCAGGCGCCTGCCGATCGGGTCCGATCGGGAGTAGAGGACGCTCAGCGTTGCTGCGGCGGCGTGTCGTCGGCGTGGCGTGTCGCTCACCGTGTCATTCGGCGCATCGGAGGATCGATTCACGTGTCGGTCGTTTGCGTTCCCGGCGCACTCGGCGACGTCGGACGGTCGCCGACGCGGGGCGGACGGCAGGGCCGATCGGGTGGCCGCCACGGACGTGTCCGGCCGTCTGACCGGTGGTCGCACACGGCCGTCCGGGGGATGACAGGCAACCTCGGCGCCCGACGCGAGTCCCAGGACATCCCCCCAGCTGCGGGCGGTCGCAGCGCCCTCGGCGGCCATCACGGCGGCGGCCGCGGCGACGCCCGGGCGGTCGGCCAGATCGGCCGCCGCGAGCGACGCGGGCCAGTGCAGCGGGAGCAGTCCGAGGCGTAGTGCGGCGGCCGCGAGGGCGTCCAGCTCGAGGAGGACGTCGGGAG
>MEGH01000006.1:0-24974 GCA_001725415.1 Pseudonocardia sp. SCN 73-27 | reverse complement strand
GCCACTATCGCCGACTTCACCCGGTGCCGCGACGAACGGCTCCCGGCCGCGCGTGCCGCCGCCGCATCGGCCGCGCGGGACGCGGCGGGGCCGTCGCCGCTGAACAGTGCGAGCTCGGCGGCGACCCATCCGGCCCGGATCGCGCTGCGGTCGGCCCCGGCAGGGTCGACCACCGTGCAGGCAGCGGTCGCGCGGGCGAGCAGGTCGTGGGACCCGCGCAGGTCACCGGTGCCGAGCGCGTCGGCGGCGAGGCCGGTCAGCGCGTCGGCGCGGGCCGCCGCGACCGAGGGGACCCCCGGCACCGCGGCCGCGCCCGTCGCCAGACGCAACCCCAGCGCGTCGTACCGGCGCGCCGCGGAGTGCCCGCCCAGCTGCCTGCGGTGCGACGCCAGCGTCACCGCTGCGTGGGCGGCGACGACGCGCGGGACAGCCGGGTCGTGGAGGAGGCCGAGCAGCAGCGTCACGGCGCGGGCGTAGTGGCCCTGGCCGCCGAGGGCGACGGCGGCGACCCAGCGGTCAGCGGCACCGGCGCCGGGCGGCACGGTGACGAGACGGCCGGGCACGGCACCGAACGCCGTGTCCCACAGGGGCAGGCTCAGCCCGTCACGACCCGGATCAGGACGTCGGCGGCCTCGGCGAGCGAGGTGAGGCGGGTCGTCGAGGCGGGCAGGGCGACACCGTCCCAGCCGGTGCCGCCGACGAACACGCGGTGCCGCGGCCGGGTCCGCGGCAGCGCCTCGACGACCTCCGGGTCGCCGGACTCGGCCATCTGCGACCACAGGACCAGCGCGGCGGGGGCGACGCGACGGACGGCGTCGACGAGCGCGACGGCGGGGAGGTCGGCACCGAGCGGGCGACAGGGCAGTCCGTGCTCGGCCAGGACGGCCGAGAGCACGTTGAGGGGCAGGACGTGCAGCTCCCCCGGCATGGCGGCGAGCAGCACCGGCCGCAGTCCGGTGTCGACGGGGGCGCCGACGGCGTGGGCGTTGTAGACGCTGGTGATGCAGTCGCTGACGAGGTGCTCGATCTCGACGCCGCGGCCGTTGGACTCCCAGCGTTCGGCGACGGCGACGAGGACGGGCCGGGCGACGTCCTCCCAGGTCGTGACGAGCCCGTCGACGGCGACGGACTCGGCGAGGACGTCCCGCACGGCCTGGGCGTCCATGGCGAAGGTGGCGCGGGCGAGCCCGCGGGCCCGGGGGCCCGCCTCCGAGAGGCGGAGCAGCCGGCCGCCGCGGCGGGCCGGACCGTCGAGCACGGCGGTCGCGGCGGGGGTGCCGGCGGGGTCGGGGGTGAGCGGGGGCAGACCGGGCGTGCGCGTCGCGAGTGCCAGGCGCGCGGCCTCCGCGGGGCCGGCGCCGTGGGTCAGCGCGCGCTGCATGACCTCGAGCCGTGCGAGGTCGCCCGCGGTGTAGCGGCGGTGGCGGCCGGGCACGTGTCCGGTGGGTTCGAGCCCGTAGCGACGGGCCCAGGTCCGCAGCGTGGCGGGCGCGACGCCGAGCCTGCGGGCGACGGCGGCGACCGGCAGCGAGAGGGCGGCCGCCTCCCGCGCCTGCATCCCTGCGCCTGGCTCCCGTTCCACGGCGGCCATCGTGCGTGCCGACCGTCCGGTGGTCAAGCCGGAAACCTGCGCCGACCCTCTTGTTGAACCAGGTTTGGCGCGATTCACTACGGGTATCACCGCGGCGACGACATCGTTCGAACAGACAGGCTGGTGAGGGTCGTGGCAGACACCCGACGACTTCCGGTCCCCGTGTCGGAAATCTGGGACTGGCAGATGCGCGGCGCCTGCCGCGGCATGGACAGCGCGTTCTTCTTCCACCCGGAGGGCGAGCGCGGCCCGGCCAAGGTCAACCGGGAGGCGCAGGCCAAGGCCGTGTGCCGCACGTGCCCGGTCGTCGAGGAGTGCCGCCGGCACGCCCTGGCCGTGCACGAGCCCTACGGCGTGTGGGGCGGACTCTCGGAGGCCGACCGTCTCGAGGTGCTCAACGCCCGCGAGCGCAGTCTGCGGCAGCCGCGGGACCCCGCGATCCGTCACTAGACCCCACGACGACACGAGGGCGGGCGCGGACGCGATGTCCGCACCCGCCCTCGGCGGTAGTGCTACGGGACCGTCAGTGCCCGTGGCCGTGGCCGTGGCCACCCGCGGGAGCGGGCGCCGGCGGTTCCGGCTTGTCGACGACGGCGCTCTCGGTCGTGAGGACCATGCGCGCGATCGACGCGGCGTTGACGACCGCGGAACGGGTCACCTTCACCGGGTCGATGACACCGTCGGCCAGCAGGTCGGAGTAGGTGAGCGTCGCGGCGTTGAAGCCATGGCCCCACTCCTGGTCGGCCACCTTGGAGGTGACGACCGCGCCCTCGAGACCGCCGTTGGCGGCGATCCAGTAGAGCGGCGCCGACAGCGCCCGGCGGACGATCGCGACACCGGTCGCCTCGTCACCGGTGAGGCCGATGCCGTCCTCGAGGGCCTTGGCGGCCTGCACGAGCGCGGAACCGCCGCCGGGGACGATGCCCTCCTCGACCGCGGCCCGGGTCGCCGACACCGCGTCCTCGATGCGGTGCTTGCGCTCCTTGAGCTCGGTCTCGGTGGCCGCACCGACCTTGATGACGGCGACGCCGCCGGACAGCTTGGCCAGCCGCTCCTGCAGCTTCTCGCGGTCCCAGTCGGAGTCCGACGCCTCGATCTCGGCCTTGATCTGTGCGATCCGTCCGTCGACGGCGTCCTTGGTACCCGCGCCCTCGACGAGGGTCGTGGCGTCCTTGGTGACGACCGCGCGGCGGACCTTGCCCAGCACGTCCAGTCCGGCCTCGGACAGCTTCAGCCCGATCTCCGGGTTGATGACCGTGCCGCCGGTGGCGATGGCGAGGTCGTCCATGAACGCCTTGCGGCGGTCGCCGAAGAACGGCGACTTGACCGCGGCGACGCGGACCGTCTTGCGGATCGAGTTGACGACGAGCGTCGACAGCGCCTCGCCCTCGACGTCCTCGGCCACGATGAGCAGCGGCTTGCCGTCGGCCAGCACCTTCTCCAGCAGCGGGAGCAGGTCCTGGATCGAGCTGATCTTGTCGCGGTGCAGGAGGACGTAGGCGTCCTCGAGCACGGCCTCCATCGACTCGGGGTCGGTGACGAAGTACGGCGAGAGGTAGCCCTTGTCGAACTGCAGGCCCTCGGTGATCTCCAGCTCGGTGGCGAGCGTGGAGCCCTCCTCGATGGTGACGACACCGTCGGACCCGACCTTGCCGAACGCCTCGGCGATCAGCTCGCCGATCGTCTCCTCGCGGGAGGCGATGGTGCCGACCTGCGCGATGTGCGCGGCACCGTTGACCGGGGTGGCCTTGGACTTGAGGAAGTCCGAGACCGCGTCGGCGGCGGCGGCGATCCCCTTGCCCAGGGCGGTGGGGTTCGCACCGGCGGCGACGTTGCGCAGGCCCTCGCGGACCAGCGCCTGCGCCAGCACGGTGGCGGTGGTGGTGCCGTCACCCGCGACGTCGTTCGTCTTGGTGGCGACGGTCTTGGCGAGCTGGGCGCCGAGGTTCTCGTACGGGTCCTCGAGGTCGACCTCGCGGGCGATCGTGACGCCGTCGTTCGTGACGGTCGGGCCGCCGAACTTCTTGTCGATCACCACGTGCCGACCACGCGGGCCCAGGGTGACCTTGACCGCGTCGGCCAGCTGGTTCACCCCACGCTCGAGGGCGCGGCGCGTGTCTTCGTCGAAGCTGATCTGCTTCGGCATCTTCGCCTCTCTCGATGTTCTTGTGCGGCGTCCCGCCACACACCACCGCCCCGGCGACCTGTCAATGGTCGACGGTCGGCCGGGGCGGTGGGTGCGGCCGGAGATCAGCCGGGTGGTGTCAGTTGACGACCGCGAGGACGTCGCGCGCGGAGAGGATGAGGTACTCCTCGCCGTTGTACTTGACCTCGGTGCCGCCGTACTTCGAGTAGATGACGACGTCGCCCACGGCCACGTCGAGCGGCACGCGGTTGCCGTTGTCGTCGATGCGACCCGGGCCCACGGCCAGGACCTTGCCCTCCTGGGGCTTCTCCTTGGCGGTGTCGGGGATCACGATGCCGGAGGCGGTGGTGGTCTCCGCCTCGCTGGCCTGGACGACGATCTTGTCCTCGAGCGGCTTGATGTTCGCCACTGGATGACCTCCCCTTCCATGGGGTACGAACTCGAATTCTGACCCTGGCAAGTGTCAGGCGACCGGGAGCCCCGCCGTCGCGGGTGCCGGGGCGGCCCGTTCGCTCTGTGCTCTGGCACTCTACCCACGAGACTGCCAACCGCTCAACGTCGGGAGGACGACCGTGTCGCAGGGAAGCCCCGCGCCGCGTCCCACGGGCCGGTCCAACGGGTCCCGCCCGCCCTCGACGGCGACGGGTGTGGCCGCGCTGGTCGCGTCGCTACTGGTCCTGGGCTCGGCGCTGGCCGTCTACCTGTACCGCGACGATCTGCTGTACCGCCAGGTCACGGGCATCGCGCAGGCCGCGGGCCCGGCGGCCGGGGTGCCGGGGCCCGG
Source organism: Pseudonocardia sp. SCN 73-27 (assembly GCA_001725415.1). GTDB lineage: Bacteria > Actinomycetota > Actinomycetes > Mycobacteriales > Pseudonocardiaceae > Pseudonocardia. The sequence goes on along the minus strand of MEGH01000006.1, from coordinate 20,453 downwards.
TCCGGGCCGCACGGTGCCGACGACGCCGTCGGGCTCGCTGACCGCGGGCGACCCGGCGCAGGCGCTGCAGCGGCAGGTCGCCACCGACCGGGTGCGCGCGGAGGCCCTCGTCGGGCAATGGGTGCCGCAGCTGGGGTCGAAGGCGCCCGGGCTCGTCGTCAACGGGCGGACGTTCGACGAGGCGTCGATCCTCGCCGACTTCACCGTGTCGCGGTCGCGGTTCCCGCAGGCGATCCTCGTCCGTTCCGACGACTACACGAGCTTTCGGCGCGGCGGGTTCTGGGTGACGTTGGCCGGGCAGCCGTTCGCGACCGCGCAGGAGGCCAATGCGTGGTGCGACCAGCAGAACCTCCTTCGCGACGACTGTTTCGCGAAACGCCTGTCGCACACGGAGGGCCCGGAGGGCAACAGCCTCGCCCGCTGACCGGGGTGGTGATCGGCGTCGTACGGTTGTCGTCATGACGACGATCGGCTCCAGCGACCTGGACGTCTCCCGGCTCTGCCTCGGCGGCAACGTGTTCGGGTGGACCATCGACGAGGACGCCTCGTTCGAGGTCCTCGACGCGTACGTCGCGGCGGGGGGCAACTTCATCGACACCGCCGACTCCTACTTCTGGCGCAAGCCGGGCAACTCGGGCGGTGAGTCCGAGACCATCATCGGCAACTGGATGGCGGCGCGCGGCAACCGCGACGACGTCGTGATCGCGACGAAGGTCAGCAGCCTGCCGAGCAAGCCGGGCCTGTCCGCCGCCAACATCGCCGAGGCCGCCGAGGACTGCCTGCGCCGGCTGCGCACCGACCGCATCGACCTGCTCTACGCGCACCGCGACGACGAGTCGGTCGCGCAGGAGGAGACCCTCGACGCGTTCGCGACGCTGGTGAAGGCCGGCAAGGTCCGCGCGCTGGGGGCGTCGAACTTCACCGCGGAGCGGCTGCGCTCGGCGCTGGAGATCTCCGACCGCGACGGCCTGCCCCGCTACGACGCCGTGCAGCCGCACTACAACCTGATGGAACGCAGCGACTTCGAGGCGTCGCAGGCGCCGCTGCTGGAGTCGGAGAACATCGCCTGCCTGCCGTACTACGCGCTGGCCAAGGGCTTCCTGACGGGCAAGTACCGCGACGGCGGCCCGACGGTCGACAGCGTCCGCGCCGAGGGCGCGCTGGAGTACCTCGACAACCGGGGCAGGGCCGTCCTGGCCGCGCTCGACGAGATCGCCGCGGGCCACGAGGTGCCGGTGGCGGCGGTGGCGCTGGCGTGGCTGGCGGCGCAGCCGACGGTCGCGGCCCCGATCGCGAGCGCCCGCACCCCGGAGCAGCTGGCCGACCTGCTGCCGGTACTGACCCTGCAGCTGACCGACGACGAGCTCCGCCTGCTGTCGCACGTGAGTTCCTAGCCTGTGAGCGAGGAGTTCGGGCGCTCGGCCGCCGCCCTCGTCGGTGTTCAGCCGACCAGGACCTCGGTGACCGGGAGCGAGGAGTCGGCGGGGAGGTCGAGCGACGACGGGGTGGCGTCGCGGGCGAGCAGGTGTGCGCCCAGCGCCGCGACCATCGCGCCGTTGTCGGTGCACAGCACCGGCTTGGGCACCCGAAGGACGAGACCCGCTGCGTCGCAACGCTCCTGGGCCAGCGCGCGCAGCCGCGAGTTGGCCGCCACACCGCCGCCCAGGCACAGGATCTCCATGCCGTGCTCACGCGCCGCCTTCACGGCCTTCGCGGTGAGGACGTCGACGACGGCCTCCTGGAAGCTGGCGGCGACGTCGGCGACCGGGATCGGGGTGCCCGACCGCTCCAGAGCCTCGACGTGGCGTGCGACGGCCGTCTTCAGGCCGGAGAAGGAGAAGTCGAAGGGGGCGTCGTGGGGGCCGGTGAGCCCGCGCGGGAAGGAGATCGCCCGGGGGTCCCCGTCACGAGCCACGCGGTCGACGTGCGGGCCGCCCGGGAACGGCAGGCCCAGCAGCCGGGCGACCTTGTCGAAGGCCTCACCGGCGGCGTCGTCGATCGTCGCGCCCAGCGGGGTGACCGGGCCGGCGAGGTCGGGCACCGACAGCAGGCTGGAGTGCCCGCCCGAGACGAGCAGTGCCAGCGCGGGCGGCAGCGGCCCGTTCTGCAGGGTGTCGACGGCGACGTGCGCGGCCAGGTGGTTCACCCCGTACAGCGGGACGTCCCACGCCGCGGCGTAGGCCTTGGCCGCCGCGACGCCGACGAGCAACGTCCCCGACAGGCCGGGCCCGGCGGTGACGGCGACGGCGTCGACGTCCTTCGCGGTGACGCCGGCCGTCGCCATGGCCCGGTGCACGGCGGGCACCATGGCCTGCAGGTGCGCCCGCGACGCCACCTCCGGCACGACGCCGCCGAACCGCGCGTGCTCCTCGACGCTCGAGGAGATCTCGTTGGCCAGCAACGTGGTCGTGCCGTCACCGTCGACGCGCACGATCCCGACACCGGTCTCGTCGCACGACGTCTCGATCCCCAGCACCAGCCCGCTCGTCACGCTCGCGCGTCCCTTCGCATCGTGTAGGCGTCGGCCCCGGAGGGCCGGTAGTACCTCTTCCGCACGCCGACGATCTCGAACCCCTCGGACTCGTAGAGCCGCCGGGCGGGTTCGTTGTCGGTGCGCACCTCGAGGAAGATGGTGGCCCCCACCTCGTCGGCGGGGGTGAGCAGCCGGTGCAGCAGCACCCGGCCGAGGCCGCGGCCCTGGTGGGCGGGGTCGACGCCGATGGTGTGCACCTCGGCCTCGGGCTGCGGTGGTCCGGCCGTGAACGCGAGCCCGGCGTAGCCGACGAGCAGGCCGTCGCTGCGGACGCCGACGTAGACGTGCCCGGCGCCGATCTCGTCGCGGAACGCCTGCGCGCTCCAGGGGTCGTCGCCGGGGAAGAGCAGTTCCTCGAGCTCGGCGCAGCGTTCGGCGTCGGCACGCAGGAGTGGGCCCACGAGGACGCTCGTCACGCGCTCACCCGTTTGCGGGCCCCCGGTTCCACGGCGTCGGGACGGCGCAGGTAGAGCGGGCGCAGCGGGCCGGGGGCGGTGCCCGAGCGCAGCGCGTCGGCGGCCACCGTGACCAGCCCGGCGACCCCGGCCGTCGCCGGCGCGACGACGGGCAGTCCCGTGACGTCGGCCTTCTCCCCCGCCGCGGCGACCGACGGGAACCCGTCCAGCCGTTCGACGAGCACCGCGGGGGCCTCGACGTGCGGGCCCGTGATGCGGGCGCCCTCGGCGTCGTAGCCGGCCCAGTAGACCTCGCGGCGCCGCGCGTCGGTGACGACGAGCAGGTTGCCGCCCAGTCTGTCCGCGCTCGCCTCGCGGGCGATCGCGTCGTGCGAGCAGACGCCGTGCACCGGCACGCCGAGCGCGTCGCCGAGCGCGGCGGCGGTGACCATGCCGACGCGTAGCCCGGTGAACGGGCCGGGCCCGGTGCCGGTGACGATCGCGTCGATGTCGCGCAGCGCGACGCCGGCCTCGGCGCACGCGGCGAGCACGTTGGGCATGAGGAGCTCGCCGTGCTTGCGCGCGTCGGCGGCGACCCGCTGCCCTCGCACGACCGGACCGCCGGAGTCGGGAAGCGAGACGACCCCCGCCGTCACGGTCGACGTCGCGGTGTCCATCGCCAGAACCAGCACCCGGCCAGCCTACGAGCCGCCGTTCACCAGCCGCGCACGACGTCCGGGAGCTCGGAGAGGCGCTGGATGACGGCGTCGGGCGTGACGTCCACCCGGACCTGCTGGTCGGCCGGGATCTCGCTGTGCGGCACCAGGACCGCCCGCATCCCGACGCCCTTGGCGCCGCTGATGTCGTCGTAGGGCCGGTCGCCGACGAACACGCAGGCGGCCGGGTCGTCGACACCGACGGAATCCATCGCCGCCCGGAACGCCGAGGGGTGCGGCTTGGTGAAGGGCAGGTCGCTCGACCAGGTGCGGCCGTCGAACAGGTCGAGGACGCCGTCGCGGCGCAGCCAGTCGTCGTGCCAGTCGCCGGGCCACATCGTCGACGACAGGATGCCCAGGCGAAGGCCCTGTTCCTTGAGCGCGCGCAGCATGGGTGCGGCCTCGGGGTCGGTGTGGGTGGCCGCCACCCAGTGGTCGCGGTAGGCGGCCAGCGCGTGGGCGTGCTCGTCGTCGCGGTGGTCGGCGGCGGCGTCGGCCAGGACGTCGGCGATCGTGAACGCCCGGGCACCGTCGCGGATGCCGGTCCAGCGGGCGACGTCGGCGGTGGCGAGGGCCTCGGCGAGCGTGGCCGCCCGGCCGTCGTCACCGGCGTGCCGCAACGACGCGTAGGCCCGCCACCCCGCGCGGAAGTCCATGGTGCGCCAGGGGGTGAGGGTGCCGCCCCAGTCGAAGATGACGGCCCGGATCACGCCGGCGCGACCCGGTGCACCGTGGCGACGCGGACGTCGTCCGGGCGGCGGTCCAGCCGCACCAGCACGTGCGACGACGACAGCCGCTCCGCCACACCCTCGCCCCATTCCACGACGACGACCGCCGTCGTGAGGTCGGTGTCGAGGTCGAGGTCGTCGAGCTCGTCGGCGACCTCGATGCCCGACGACCCGAGCCGGTACGCGTCGACGTGCACCAGCGGCACCCCGGCGCCGTCGGGCCCGGGCCGGTGCTCGCGGGCGATGACGAACGTCGGCGACGTGACCGCGCCGGTCACGCCGAGGCCGCGGGCGATGCCGCGGGTCATGGCCGTCTTGCCGGCCCCCAGCGGGCCGGAGAGCAGCACGAGGTCGCCCGCCTTCAGCTGCGCCGCAAGGGCTTCGCCGAGCGCCTCGGTGTCGGCCGGCTCGGGGAGCACGTGCTCCGCCTCGAAAAGGGTCGTCATGCCCGCTTCCGCATCCGTCGCACCGACCGGCCGGACGCTGCCCGCCGTGCGGCCCGGTCGACGAGCTCGACCAGCGCCTCGTCGAACTCCGCCGGCCTCTCCATCATCGGCATGTGGCCGACGCCGGACAGCCGCAGCAGCCGCGCCGAGGGCAGCTCCCCGGCCATCCGCTCGCTGTGGGAGAACGGGATCATCTTGTCGGCGTCCCCGGCCGCGACCAGCACCTCGCACCCCGCGAGCGCAGGCAGTGCGGCGATCCGGTCGTGGCTGCCCAGGGTGTCGACGAAGTCGGTGAGGGCGTCCACCGCGTTCGCTCCGATCATGGTGTCGACGAGGTCGACCAGCGCGGGGTCGACCGACCGGTCACCGTAGGCGTAGGCGCGGGTGATCGACCAGATGACGTCCCCCGCCGCGCGCCGCACCCCCTCGACCAGCCGGGGCTGCACCCGCGCCAGCAGGCCGATGCCGCGCAGCAGCGGGTTGCTGCGCGACAACAGCGCCGCGCCCAGGCCGCCGCTGCCCATCTCCCCCGCCGACGTCGACACCAGCGCCACACCCGCGACGCGTTCGGCGAACAGGTCGGGACGCTGCTCGGCCAGCGCCATCAGCGTCATGCCGCCCATCGAGTGCCCCACCAGCACCAGCGGGCCGTCCGGGGCGAGCGCGCGGATCACCGCGTCGAGATCGTGACCCAGCTGGTCGATCGTGCACGTCTGCCGCGGCGCCCGCTCCGAGCGGCCGTGGCTGCGCTGGTCGTACATCACGACCCGCACCGCCGGGTGCCGCAGCGACGTCAGCACCGGCAGCTGCAGCGTCCACGTCCGGCGGTCGAGCGCGAAACCGTGCACCAGCACGACCGTCAGCACCGGGCGGACACCCTCCGGCGGCTCGATCTCCTCGCACGACAGACGCACGCCGTCGTCGGCGGTGACCGATGACTGCTCGCTGCGCGCTGTCGCCTCCGGCGGCGGTGTCGACGTCAGCTGCGCGGCCAGCCGGCGCCGTTCGGTGGCGATCTTGTTGCGGCGCCGGGCCGCGACGCCCACGCCGACCGCGGCTCCCGCGGCCCCGGCGACACCGCTGGCGATGCCGACGGTCTGCCAGAGATTCGGTTTCACACGTTCTCCCCGATGACCGTGCGGGTGATCCTGCGCGACTGCACGCCGGTGACGACCTCGTAGTGGATCGTCCCCAGCTCGTCGGCCCATTCCTGGGCGGTCGGCGCGCCCCCGTCGCCGGGGCCGAACAGCACCGCCACGTCGCCCTCCCGGACCTCGGCCCCACCGTCGGGACCGCAGTCGACGACGACCTGGTCCATGCAGACGCGCCCGACCACCGGCCGCGACCGGCCCGCGAGCCACACCCGCATCCGGCCGCCGAAGTTCATCCGCCGCGGCACCCCGTCGCCGTAGCCGAGCGGGACCAGCGCGAGCGTCGTGTCGCGGGTCGTCGTGAACTCGTGGCCGTACGACACGCCCTCGCCCGCGCGGACCCGTTTCACGTTGAAGACCCTGGCGCGCAACGTCATCGCCGGTCGCAGCGGGCTCTCGTCGACAGGCCGGCCGAACGGGTCGAGCCCGTACACCGCGATGCCGGGGCGGACGAGGTCGTAGTGCAGATCGGGGCGCGCCATGGTGGCGGCGGAGTTGGCGAGATGGCGCATCGGGGTGAGGCCGCGGTCGCGGGCGTGCCTCCAGGCGGCGTCGAGGCGCGCGGCCTGGGCGTCGGTCACCGGATGGTGCGCGACCTCGGCGAACGCCAGGTGCGACCACACCGACACGACCTCGCACAGCCCCGACGCCGCCGCCTTGGCCGCGGCGTCGACCAGGTCGGGCCAGTCGTCGTCGGTGCAGCCGTTGCGGCTCAGGCCCGTGTCGACCTTCATGTGGACGCGCGCCCGCCGGCCCGCGCGCCGGGCGCCGTCGAGCACCGCGTCGAGGTGGGCGAGCGACGACACCGACAGGTCGACGTCCGCCGCCACCGCGGGTGCGAAGTCCTCGTGGGGCAGGTGCAGCCACGACAGCACCGGGGCGTCGATCCCGTTGCCGCGCAACGCGAGCGCCTCGTCGAGCGTGCACACGCCGAGCCAGGTGGCGCCGGACTGCAGGGCCACCCGCGCGATGTCGGGCGCGCCGTGGCCGTACCCGTCGGCCTTGACGACGACCATCGTCGCCGCCCCCGACTCCGCCGCCGACCGCGACAGCAGCCCGACGTTGTGCCGCACGGCCGCGAGATCGACGACCACCTCGGCACGCGGTCCGGGGTCGGTCGGTCTCGGCTGCGCCACATCCGCATCATCGCACCCGCCGCCCCGCCTCGTCCGGGTGTGCGACCGCCCTCGCACTTCGTCCGTTTCCGCGCCGGGTCAGCAGTCGGTGGTCTCTCCGACGGTGTGGGCCGCCCCGTCGCACTGGCCGCGGACATGGGTGCGCAGCTGCTCCCCGATCTCCCCGAGCGCCGCGATCTGGGCGGGTCCGAGGGGGTCGAGGACGAGGTGCCTGACCGTCTCGACGTGCCCCGGAGCTGCGGCGACGACCTTGTCCCAGCCCTCGGCGGTGAGGATCGCGTTGGTGAACCGGCCGTCGGCGGGATCGGGTTCGCGCCGGACGAAACCGCGCTGCTCGAGCCTCTTGACGACATTGGACAGCCGTGACAGCGAGCCACCCGTCAGCTCGGCGAGCGCGCTCATCCGCAGCAGCCGGTCCGGGGCCATCGAGAGTCGGCTGAGGGTGAGGTACTCGAACAGGTTGACGCCCGAGTCGCGCTGCAGCTGAGCGTCGAGCGCGCCGGGCAGTTGCAGGACGAGCTGTGCGACGGCGACCCACGCCTGCTGCTCGGCGTCGGTGAGCCAGCGCGGCGTGGCGGCGGGACGGGCGGCCATGTGACCAAGCCTACGAGGTCCGCATTGACTTCAAGCATGAAGTCATGCACTCTCAGTTCAACCTTGAAGTCACGCTCCCGGGAGATCGCAATGACCCTTTTCCGTCTCGACGCCAGCATCCGCACCGAGGGGTCGGCCAGCCGCGAGATCGCCGACATCGTCGAGGCCGAATGGCTCGCCGCCCACCCCGGCGACACCGTCGAACGCCGCCACATCGGCATCGACGTCCTGCCCGCCGAGGCCTGGGGCAACGCCCTCGCCGCCGGCGCCACCCCCGCCGACGAGCGCACCCCCGAGCAGCAGGCCGCCGTCGCCCTCGCCGCGACGCTGGTCGACGAGCTCCTCGCCGCCGACGCCGTCCTGCTCGCGGTCCCGCTCTACAACTTCGGCGTCTCCCAGCACGTCAAGACGTGGGTGGACCTCGTCATCACCGACCCGCGCGCCGCCGCCGGCTCCGACCCGCTGCTCGCCGGCAAGCCCGTCGTCCTCTGCACCGTGCGCGGCGGCGCCTACGGCGGCGGCACCCCCCGCGAGGGCTGGGACCACTCCACCGGCTACCTGCGTCGCATCCTCGCCGACGTCTGGGGTGCCGACCTCACCGTCGTCGAGCGCGAGTTCACCCTCGTCGGTGTCAACCCCGCCCTCGACGACTTCGCCGACCTCGCCGCCGACATGCACCAGGGTGCCCTCGCCTCGGCCCGGGAGGCGGGCAAGGCCCTCGCCGCCTGACACCCTGTGAGCGCCCCCTGGAGCGGCCTCCCGGCAGCGCGTGCCCGGAGCCGCCCGCAGTCAGTTCTCCGCGACCAGGCTGCGGATCGCCTCCGGGATGTGGGCCTCGATCTCCGACGCCGGGGCCGGGGCGCCGCGTGCCGCCAGAGCTGCCGCCATGCCGTGGACGTGCGTCGCCGCGGCACCCGCCCAGGCCGGGTCACGACCCGCCGCCAACAGCGCCCCGACGATCCCGGAGAGCACGTCGCCCGAACCGGCGGTCGCCGCCCACGACTCCGCCGACGGATGCACGAACACCGCACCCCCCGGATTCGCGACGACCGTCGCGTTGCCCTTGAGCAGCACCGTCACCCCGAGCTCGGCGGCGGCGCGGCGGGCGGCGCCGATCCGGTCGTCGCCCACCTCACCTGCGATGCGGGCGAACTCCCGGTCGTGCGGCGTCACGATCACCGGCTTCCCGCGGACCGCGTCGCGCAGGTCGGCGTGCTGCCCGAGCAGGGTGATGGCGTCGGCGTCGATGCACAGCGGGACGTCCTGGGCGATCACCGTGGCGAGCGCGTCGCGGCCTGCGTCGTCGGCCCCCAGGCCGGGGCCGACCGTCCAGGCCTGGACCCTGCCCGCGTCGCCCAGCGCGTCGGCGGCCACGACCTCCGGCCAACGGGCGCGCACCCCGTCGGCCGCCGAGCCGGCGTAGCGGACCATGCCGCTCGTCGCGAGCACCGCGGCCCCGGTGGCCAGCACCGCGGCACCCCGGTAGGTCGACGATCCGGCCGAGATGCCGGTGACACCCTGGGTGTACTTGTCGTCGGTGGGGCCGGGCAGCGGCCAGCCGTCGGCGACGTCGGCGTCGTCGAGGACCCGCGCGTGCGGCTCGGGCAGCAACGGACCGAGCCCGATGTCGACGAGGTGTACCGCCCCGCAGCGCGCCGCGGCGAGCACGTGCACCGGCTTGAGCGCCCCGAACGTCACGGTCTCCGCTGCGGTGACGGCCGGGCCCACGACGGCACCGGTATCGGTGTCGACGCCGCTCGGCAGGTCGACCGCGACGACCGGCACGTCCGCGGCGGCGGCCTCGTCGACCAGCGCCGGCGCGGCATCGCGCAACGCACCCCGCCCCGAGATCCCGACGATCCCGTCGACGACCAGGTCCGCCCGCCCCACCGGCCCGGCGCCGTCGGAGGTCGCCCGCCCACCGGCCGCACGCAGCGCCGCCAGCCCGGCGGGATGGGCACGGTCGGGGGCGAGGAGCACCGCGGTCACCGCCACGCCCCGGCGGCGCAGCTCGGCGCCGGCCCAGAGGGCGTCGCCACCGTTGTCCCCGGCACCGACGAGCAGCACCACCCGCGCACCCGACACCCGCCCCACCCGCTCCCGCAGGATGCGGACGAGGTGCACGGCCAGCCCGAACGCCGCCCGGCGCATCAGCGTGCCCTCGGGGAGCCGGTCGATCAGGACACGCTCGGTGTCGCGGACCTGCTGCGCGGTGAAGACGCCTTTCACGCCCCTCAACGTAATGCGGCCCGACGCCGAGCGTCGGGCCGCATCGCGGAGCGGAGGGTCAGGCCTGCGGGACCCAGCTGAACTTGACCAGGCCCTGCTCGACCGCGGTGACGGTCACGTCGAACGCGACCTGCTCACCAGGCGCGACGACAGTGCAGGTCGTGCGCGACCCGACCTGCGGCTGCAGGTCGTCGGTGCAGGTCGTGGACTGGATGCTCACGCCGGCGGCCTGGCCGATCTGCTCGGTCAGGGTCTTCTGCAGCAGGTCCTTCGACACCGGGCGGGCCGCCAGCTCGACCTCGTAGCTGACGTTCGCGTCCTTCACCTCGGTCACGGTGACCTTCGCACCGACGGGCTGGCCGCCCGAGGTGAAGGAACACTCGATCGACTGGCCGTTCTGCGGCTGCAGCTCCGAGGGGCAGGTCAGGTCGGTCGCCTGGACGTTCTGCTTCGCCAGGTCGGAGGTCACCGACTTCGCGAGCACCGCCGGCACCAGCGGGCGCGCCTTGGGCTGCGCGGTGTAGTTCACGGTCGAGCCGTCGACCGTGTCGACGGTGACGACGACGTCGACGGGCTGGCCGTCGGCCGTCGTGTACTGGCAGGTGACCGAGGCACCCTTCTCGCCCTTGAGGTCCTCGGGGCACGTCATGTTCTTGGCGTCGACCTGCTGCTCGGCGAGCTTGGCCGTCACCGACTGCGCGAGATCGGCCTTCGCGACGCTCACGCCGCAGGCGCTCAGGCCGAGGACCACGGCCGCCGCCGTGCCCGTAGCGGCGAGAATGCGGACCAGCCTGGACGTCATCGTGATCTCCTCGTCGTTGCGGGCCACGTCGGCCCGTCCCGAGGGAAACCGTAGGGATGATCAGCTTCGCGGACAGGGGTGCTGGCACCACCCTCGCCGGAAGCGAGCATGACGGTTCGGTGTCGCCCTGCCACCCGGCCCCGCGTCCCGCGCGACCCCCGGTCGGGGCACGCCCGGAGTGAGCGGGCGGTGATCGTCGGCGGTACCGTGCTGCGGTGACGCGGACCAGCACGTTCACCCGGCCCGAGCCGACCCGCGGCGCGAAGGATGCCGTCGCGCAGCTGTCGCGACCGGGGCCCAACGCGGTACTCCGCGGCGACCTCGGCCTCGTCGGCGTCCCGGGCGTGGTGTTCGCCCCTGCCCAGGGCCTGGGGCTGCCCGCGGTCGCGTTCGGCCACGACTGGCTGCAGCCCGCCACCCGCTACACCGAGCTGTTGCGGCACCTGGCGTCGTGGGGGTTCGTGGTGGCGGCGCCGTCGTCGCACCGGGGTGCGTTCGCGAGCCATGCCCGCTTCTCCGCCGACCTCCGTACTGCGCTCGACACGTGCGCCGGTGTGCGGCTGGGCGACGGGCACATCAGCGTCGACAGCCGCCGGATGGCGTTCGCGGGCCACGGGATCGGGGGTGGGGCGGCGCTGCTGGCCGCGGCCACGCACCCGCGCGCGGCGGCCGTCGTGACGCTGGCGCCCGCGCAGACCAAGCCGTCGGCGGTCGAGGCGGCGAAGGCGATCACGGTGCCGACGCTGCACGTCGTCGCCGGGCAGGACACGGTCGCACCGCCCGGTGGGCACGCGGAGCCGATCACGCAGGCGGCGGGCGGCCCGGTCACGGTGCGGACGTTGCCGAAGGCCGGTCACACGGCGTTCCTCGAGGGCATGCACTGGAGCGACCTGATCCTGGCCACGAGCAGGGACAGCAGGTCGCGACGGCTGGCGACCGCGCTGATGACGGCGTTCCTGCTGCACCACCTGTGCGAGGAGGACCGCGTCGACGTGCTGGTCGACGGGAAGGTCCCCGGCACGGAACTGCTCGTCCGCACTCCCTGAACGGGGATCACCAGCGGGGTCAGCGCTCGGGCAGGGTCGCGATCCGCATCCCGGTCCCCGGCTGGACCCGGCGGGCGTCCGTCCCGGCGAGCAGGGGCCCCGACGCAGGATCCGCTGTTCGCACCCCGTCCACCGCAGCACGGGTGGCGCGCGCCGCGAGGTCGGCGGCGTCGTCGGTGTGCCGGTCGAGGTCGCGGCGCAGCAGGTCGGCCCGGTCGACCCACGCGGCGCCGGTGGGGTCGGGCCAGTCGGCGGCGACGTCGGCGAGGAGCGCCCGCACCGACGCACACGCCTCACGCAGCTCGCCGGCGTAGGAGCCGAGCAGCCGGGCGGCCTCGTCGAGTTCTTCTGCGGCCGCATCGGGTTCCGGGCTCGTCATCCCGAGCGCGTCCGGCCGGCGAGGACGTCGACGATCGGCGAGTCGTCCGCCCGACGCATCACGACGTCGCGCTGCGCCCGGTCGGCCTCCTCCGCAGCCTCCGCGGCGGTCCGCAGCTCGGCGGCCAGCGCGGTCAGCCGGTCGGCGACCCTGCCGACGCCCCCGGCGATCCGTTCGAGCTCGGCACGGTCGCCGGGCCGCGCCCGGTCCACGTCTCGCCGACGTCGCGCCAGCCCGTCGGCCAGCGTCTCGGCGCGGCGGGCGTGGGCGCGCAGCCGTTCGGGATCGAGATGGACGTCGGCCATCCGGCGATCGTCACAGCACCCGGGGCGCCGCGGTCGCGACCGGCCGGAACCGGTCGCGATCGCGAACGTCTCAGGACGCGGCGGCGACGACCTCGGCCAGACCGGCGGCGGTCTGCTCGGCGGTCTCGGCGGTCGGGGCCTCGACCATGACCCGCACCAGCTGCTCGGTGCCCGAGGGGCGCAGCAGCACCCGCCCGGTGTCGCCCAGCGCCGCCTCGGCCTCCGCGACGGCGACCCGCACCGACTCGGACGCCGCGACGGTGTCCTTGTCGCCGACGGGCACGTTGACCAGAACCTGCGGCAGCGACGTCATGACGCCGGCCAGCTCGGCCAGCGACGACCCCGTCGTCACCATGCGCGCCATCAGCCGCATCGCGGTGAGCAGCCCGTCGCCGGTGGTGGCGTAGCCGGGGAGCACGACGTGCCCCGACTGCTCGCCGCCCAGGCTGTAGCCGCCTGCCCGCAGGTCCTCCAGGACGTAGCGGTCGCCGACGCCGGTGGTGCGCAGCGTGATGTTCTGTGCGCGCATCGCCAGGTGCAGGCCGAGGTTGCTCATGACGGTCGCGACGAGCGTGTCGTCGACCAGCTCGCCCGCGTCGCGCATCGCGATCGCGAGGACGGCCATGATGTGGTCACCGTCGACGTCGTTGCCGCGCGCGTCGACGGCGAGGCACCGGTCGGCGTCGCCGTCGTGGGCGATGCCCAGGTCGGCGCCGTGCGCGACGACGGCCTCCCGTAGCGGGCCGAGGTGGGTGGAGCCCACGCCGTCGTTGATGTTGAGGCCGTCAGGGCTGGCGTTGAGCGCGACGACGTCGGCGCCCGCCTTGGCGTACGCCTCCGGCGCGGCCACCGAGGCGGCACCGTGCGCGCAGTCGACGACGACGCGCAGCCCGGCCAGCGAGACCGGGGTGGCGGCGACGAGGTGCGCGCCGTAGCGGGCGATCGCGTCGGGCAGGTCGCGGACGCGGCCGACGGCGGCGCCGGTGGGCCGGGTCGGCGGCGGGGTCAGCCCTGCCTCGATCTCCAGCTCGACGTCGTCGGGCAGCTTGTGCCCGCCCGCCGCGAACAGCTTGATGCCGTTGTCGGGCATCGGGTTGTGCGACGCGGAGATCATGACGCCGAGATCGGCGCCCTGCTCCGCGACCAGGTGCGCGACCGCCGGGGTCGGCACGACGCCGACGCGCACGGCGTCGGCGCCCGCGGACGTGAGGCCCGCGACGACCGCGGCCTCGAGCATCTCGCCGCTGGCCCGGGGATCGCGGCCCACGACGGCGACCGGCCGGTGCGACCGGTCGTGGGCGGCGAGGACGCGGGCGGCCGAGGCCGAAACAGCCACGGCGAGCTCCGGAGTGAGGAGCTCGCCGTTGGCCAGGCCCCGGACGCCGTCGGTTCCGAAGAGTCGACGCATCCGGGTGTACGTCAGCGCTTGCTGTACTGAGGCGCCTTGCGGGCCTTCTTGAGGCCGTACTTCTTGCGCTCGGTGGCGCGGGCGTCACGGGTGAGGAAGCCGGCCTTCTTGAGCGGCGGGCGGTCCTCGGAGTCGGCCTCGATCAGCGCACGCGCGATCGCGAGGCGCAGCGCACCGGCCTGGCCGGAGATGCCCCCACCGTGAAGGTTGGCGAAGATGTCGAAGCGCTCGCCCTTCTCGAGGAGAACGAGCGGCTCGCGGATCAGCTGCTGGTGCAGCTTGTTCGGGAAGTACACCTCGAGCGGCTTGCCGTTGAGGGTGAACTGGCCCGACCCGGCGACGAGACGCACCCGGACGACAGCCTCCTTGCGGCGGCCGACGGTCTGGATGGGCCGGTCGATGAGGACCGCGGGGGTGTCGACGGTGAAGGACTCGTCGGCCGCGAAGTCGTCGTCGGCGGCGAAGTCCTCGGCGGCGACCTCCTCGACGGCGGCCTCCTCCGCGGCTGCCTCGTCGGCGGTTGCCTCGTCGGCGGTTGCCTCGTCGGCGACGGCCTCGTCGGCGACGGCGTCGACAGCGGTCTCCTCGGCGGCGACGGTCTCGTCGACGCCCTCGGACTCAGGGCTGGTCACGTGCTGTCCCTCTTCGTTGCTCGGGTCGGTCACTGCGCGACCTGGGTGATCTCGAAGGCCTGCGGCTTCTGCGCGCTGTGCGGGTGCGACGGCCCGGCGTAGACCTTCAGCTTCTTGGCCATGGCGCGGCCCAGACGGTTCTTGGGAAGCATGCCCTTGATCGCCTTCTCGACGAGACGGTCCGGGTGCTTCTCGATCATCTCGCCGACCGAGCGCTGCTTGAGGCCGCCCGGGAAGCCCGAGTGGCGGTAGACGAACTTGTCGTCGCGCTTGTTGCCGGAGACAGCGATCTTCTCGGCGTTGACGATGATGACGAAGTCACCGGTGTCCATGTGCGGCGCGTACGTCGGCTTGTGCTTGCCCCGCAGCAGCGTCGCGGCGTGCGTGGCGAGCCGGCCGAGGACGACGTCGCTGGCGTCGATCACGTGCCAGGCGCGCGTGATCTCGCCGGGCTTCGGGCTGTACGTGGACACGGATGTACCTCGTCGTTCTCGGCTCGGGATGCCTGTCGTCGCTGGGTGCGGCTGACCTGAGGGCTACCCCGGGGGGCGAGCGCACCGCTCCTGGACCGGAACGGCGGCGGCTCGCCCGCCGCACATCGATTCACGAGGGTACCCGCCGCCTTCGAGGCGGGTCAAAACGCCCCCCTCCCCCTCGGACGGCAGGTCCCCCGGGCTGTGCACAGCTCACTGCCAGCGGCGCGCGTTCGCCTGCTCGACCTGCTGATAGTTGTCGTTCGCGGCGCCCAGCGCGACCCCGATCCGGCTC
This sequence comes from Pseudonocardia sp. SCN 73-27, assembly GCA_001725415.1. Taxonomy (GTDB): domain Bacteria; phylum Actinomycetota; class Actinomycetes; order Mycobacteriales; family Pseudonocardiaceae; genus Pseudonocardia. The sequence continues at coordinate 5,185 of MEGH01000006.1, read as the reverse complement.
AGCACCGACGCCAGATCCGCCGCCGCGGTGTCCCACTGCCGCTGCCGCGCCCGGTAGTCGGTCGCGGCCTGGCCTTCCCACGTCGCGGCCATCGGCCCGAGGAACCGCTTGAGCTCGTCGAGCGTGGTGCTGATGCGCTGTGCGGTGCTCGCCACGTTCTGCTGGGCGGCGCCCAGCTCACCGAAGGCGACCTTGATCTCCGACATCGTCTGTCCCCTTCCGCCGGTTTCCGACTCAGCCCAGCGCCGACCGGATCGCGGACAGACCGGCGGCCTGCTCGTCCTCCTGGCGCTGGTAGGCCGCGGCCGAGCCATGCACGGCCGTCCCTATCGCATGCAGCGCCTCGCCGAGCTTGCGTGCGTCGGCGTCCCAGCGGGCCATGAGCCCGGTGAACGCCGCCGACGCCTCGCCCCGCCATGCCCCGGCCAGCGGCATCAGCCCGTTGCGCAGTGCCGACAGGTCGGCCTGCACCTGGTCGTTCACCTCCAGGACGTGCCGTCCGGCCCGCCGCATCTCCGCGGTACTGGTCCCGTATCCACCTGACATGTGTGCGCCCCTTCTTCCGTGGAGCGCCCACCGTCGCAGGACCGGCGTCGTCCCCGTGGCGGTTCGGGAGAGCCGTTCACCGGCGCGAACGGCCGGCGGTGAGGTCCAGCCCGAAGTAGCGGCTCGACGGCATGTCGGCGTAGTAGCCGAACCCGGCGATGGGGATGTAGCCCTCGGCCTCGTACAGCGCGATGGCCTCGGGCTGGCGGACGCCGGTCTCGAGCACGATGCGGGTGTATCCGGCCTCGCGGGCGCGGTCCTCGGCGGCGTGCAGCAGCAGCCGCGCCAGGCCGCGCCTGCGGTGGGTCGCGCGGACGTAGAGCCGCTTCATCTCCGCGGCACCGGGTTCCGCGGCGGCGCGCATCGCGATCGAGCCCACCGCGACGCCGTCGCACCAGCCGAGGAGCACGAACCCGCGCGGGAGCCGGAACTCCTCCGGGTCGACGGGCGTGAGGTCGCGGTCGCCGTAGCGCACGACGTACTCGCCCTGTACCTCCTCGACGAGCTCCGCGACGACGGGGTCGGTCCAGTCGTGCACCTGCACGTGGAGCCGGACGGGATCGAGACGTTCCACCTGTTCATCCTGCGCGCCCCGGTACCGCCGAGTTCGACGTGGGGTTGCCTTCGACACCCGCAGCGGCAGCCTCCTGACGAACTCGGCGGGGACACGGGGCGGGCCTCAGGCGCGACCGACCGACGACACGACGTGCTCGCACGCCGCGGTCAGCGCGGGTGATGCGACCGGGCCGTGGCGGCAGCCCACGCTGAGCTGGGCGGTGCCGTCGAGCACGACCGTCCAGTCGACGACGCCGCCGCCGCCGGTGAGCGACTGGCGGTAGGTGTGGACGTCACGCCCCGCGGCCCGGCGCGGCGCGAACCCGTCGAGGCGCTCGCCCGCGGCAAGGGCGTCGTCGTAGACGGTGCGCAGGTCGGCGGTGGCCCGCGCGGGTTCGAGGGCCGTGTCGTAGCCGAGGTCGGTGCGTTCGACGGCGATCAGTTCGATGCCGTCGGGTGCGGCGACCGGGGTGACGACGGTCCGTCGCCGCTCCGGCAGCGCACCCGTGTGGGCCCAGCCGTCGGGCAGCGCGAACCGGTAGCCGTACTGCACGAGCTGCCCGGGTGATCCGGTGCGCGGCGCTGCGGTGGGTACGAGAAGAGCGCCGACCACGCCGAGCACCGCCAGGAGCGCGCCCGCGACCACGACGGGCACCAGGCGCCGCCGTGGCACCGGGAGCAGGGGCGGGATGTCGTCCACGACGGACTCGGGAGGCGGAGGCCCGGCAGCCGCCACCGCGCCCACGACAGCAGGGGCGCCCGCGACCCTGACCGGCCCCACCCGCGCGGCATCGAGCAGCGTGGCGAGCTCCGGATCCCGGCCGACGAGCACCACCTCCGTGACGGACTGCTCCCGCGCGAGCGCCACGACGGCGTCGACGACCTGCGCCGCCACATGGGTGGCGACCACACGGTCACCGTCCACGAGGGACACCTCCAGGCGTTCCACGTCGACGACGACCCGTCGCGTCGCCCCCTCGACCGCCACCGCGGCGGGGACCCCGCCCTGTCCGACCACCGTCGGCGTCACGGGCCGTCCGAACAGGAGGGCGACGGCGGCGTCGGGGCCCACGTGACCGGGCAGTTCGGCGACGAGCCGGGGCTGCGGATCGGCGACCGCCACCCGGGTCGTCGCCGCGCCCGGGTGCACCGCGACGCGCAGGCTCACGCGTCGGCCTCCGGGGCGGCCCAGGCGAGCTGGACGCGGCGGGCGCCACAGCGGCGGTCGACGAGCATCGCCCGCCCGGGCGGCATCGGCGCGGGCTTCACGGTGTCGACGAGCGCACCCTCCTCGGGGCTGCCGTTCATCACCAGGCCGGGGGCGCCGAGCTCGCGCAGCCGGCCGAGGACCGGGTCGTAGAGGGCGCGGCCGGCGCCGCCACAGCGACGGGCGACGACGACGTGCAGGCCGACGTCCTTGGCCTGCGGCAGGAACTCGGCCAACGGCAGCAGCGGGTGCGGCACACCGGATCCGGTGGGGGCGACGAGGTCGTAGTCGTCGACCAGCAGCCACACGTCGGGGCCGGTCCACCAGCTGCGCTCGCGCAGCTCGCGGGCGGTGACGTCGGGTCCGGGGAGCCTGCGGCGCAACGACTCCGCGACGTCGCGGACGGCCGCGGCGATGGCGTCGGGAGTGGACGGCGCGGCGAGCAGGTGCGTCCCGGGGACGGCGCCGAGCAGGCCACGCCGCGGGTCGACGACGACGATCCGCGCCTGCTCCGGGGTCCGCTCCGCGGCGATCTCGGCGGCGAGCAGGCGCAGCAGCCCGGTCTTGCCGCTCTCGGCGTCGGCGAAGCAGAGCAGGTGCGGTTCCGCGGCGGGGTCGAGGGAGACGAGCACGAGGCCGTCCTCGTCGAGTCCGAGCCGGACCACCCCGCCGGCGCCGGGCGGGAGATCGGCCCGGTCGATCCGCTCGGGCAGGGTCCGGATGGGCGGCACACCTGCCGCGCCGCCGGACAGATCCCCGACCAGGCCGGCCGTGTCCAGGGTGGACGTCCACGGTGCCGCGACGACGGCCGCGCCGCCGTCGGGGGCAAGGCAGTGCCCGGGCCGGGTGGGGACGGCGGCCGCGCGTCGTCGGTCGATCTCGGACTCCCCCGGCTCGCCGAGCCTCAGCTCGATCCGGGTGCCCAGCAGCTCCTTGACCGCTGGCCGCAGCTCGCTCCACCGGCCCGCGCCGACGACGAGGTGCACCCCGTAGCCGAGGCCCTGGGCGGCGATGCCGTGCAGCCGCGCCTCGACGTCCTCGAACTCGGTCCGCAGCGCCAGGACCCCGTCGACGACGAGCAGCACGTCGGTGGCGGGCTCGTCCGCGAACTCCCCGGCGGCGCGCCGGGTCCGGAACCCCTCGACCGACGTCAGTCCGGCGTCGCGGAACAGCCGTTCGCGGCGGGCGACGAGCCCGGCGACCTCGGCAACCGTGCGCCCCACCAGGTCCGGGTCGCCACGGTCGGCGACGGTGCCGACGTGCGGGAGCCCGGCGAGCTGGGCGAGGGTGCCGCCGCCGAGGTCGACGGCGTACACGCCCAGCTCGGTCGGAGTGTGGGTGCGGGCGAGCGCGAGGACGAGCGTCGCGAGGGCGGTCGACTTGCCCGAGCGGGGCCCGCCGACGACAGCGACGTTGCCCGCCGCACCGGCCAGGTCGACGGTGAACGGTTCACGTCGTTGCTGGTAGGGCCGGTCGACGACGCCGATGACAGCGGTGAGCCCGATCGGGGCGGGTGCGCCGAGATCGTCGAGCGGCGGCGGTTCGGCCAGCGGCGGCAGCCACACCCGGTGGGCGGCGGGTCCGAGCCCGTCGGCGGCGGCGATGAACCCGTCCAGAACCGTCGCGTCGTCACCGGAGTCATCGGAGTCACCGGAGTCACCGGGAACGGGATCGGTGACCGGCTCCGGCACGATCGCGGTCCCGAACAGCACCGGCCGCCGCGCCGACCCACGCGCGACCGGGGCGTCGGCCGGCGCCCCCGAGACGTATGACGAGCGGAACCGGACCAGCTCGCCGGTGCCGTCGGACAGGAACGCCGCCCCCGGCACGGGCGGCAGCAGGTGCGCGTCGGGCACCCCGAGGACCGCGCGGGACTCGGCAGCGGAGAAGGTGCGCAACGCGATCCGGTACGACAGGTGCGACTCCAGCCCGCGCAGCCTGCCCTCCTCCAGACGTTGCGACGCGAGCAGCAGGTGCAGCCCCAGCGAGCGGCCGAGGCGCCCGATCATGACCATCAGGTCGATCAGCTCGGGCCGCTGCGCGAGGAGCTCGGAGAACTCGTCGACGACGACGAGCAGCGCGGGCAGCGGCGGCAGGTCGGGGCGGACGGCCCGGGCGGCGGCGTACTCGGCGATGCCGGTGAGGTTCCCGGCGGCGCGCAGCAGCTCCTGGCGGCGGGTGATCTCCCCCGCCAGGGCGTCGGCCATGCGGTCGACCAGCGTCAGCTCGTCGGCAAGGTTGGTGATGACGGCCGAGACGTGCGGTAGCGCCGACAGCCCGAGGAACGTGGCGCCGCCCTTGAAGTCGACGAGCACGAGGTTGAGGTCGGCAGGGCTGTGCGTGGTGGCGAGGCCGAGGACGAGGGTCCTGAGCAGCTCGGACTTGCCGGAGCCGGTGGCCCCGACGCACAGCCCGTGCGGCCCCGACCCGCCCTGCGCCGACTCCTTGAGGTCGAGCAGCAGCGGCCGGCCGTCCTCGTCGACCCCCAGGGGGACGCGCAGCCGGTCTGCCGCGGAGCGTCGCCAGCGGGCGCGGACGGCGTCGACATCAGCGGCGACCGGCCGCCCGGGGACGCCGAGCAGGGTAGGAAGGTCCTGTGCGACAACGGGTGCGCCGTCGTCGGCGGCCGCCATTCCGGCGGGACGGAAGCGGGCGAGGCGACGGGCCAGCGCGGCCGCCTCGACGACGTCGAGCGTGTCGGGAACCCCGATCCGGGTGACGGTCCCGTCGGTTGCGACGCGGCCCAGGGACCCGACTCCCACGGTGAGCCGCACCACCGACGGTGCCGCCCGCCGCCCGGGCGGCGCCCCGACACGCAGCACCGTCACCCCGGCGACACCCGCCCACGGTCCGGGCCCGTCGACCCCGTCGACGAAG